>NZ_OZ026471.1:0-2038738 GCF_964019775.1 Candidatus Williamhamiltonella endosymbiont of Tuberolachnus salignus | reverse complement strand
TTTTGTTCACAGGTACATTTAAGGCAATGGCGTCATATATAGGTTCAGATTGATAGAATAAAAAACAGAAGCGGGTATAGTTAATTTAAATACGGGTATACTTAATCAGTCGTCTTTATTGTCGGGGGCAGTTGTAGGTTGGTTTTGAGTCAATCATGAGTTTCTAAAGAGGGGGAAGGGTTATCTAGGTTTTTTTTGATTGCTTCTGGCTTGATTTTATCACTCTTATTACTCATCACCTTTAATATCACCCTTTTTATGGTCAATAATAAAGCTCTTTTTGACAAAGTACACTTGCATCTCTTCTATCTAAAAAAAAAGACAAATAAAAATACTTTTGATAAGTACAAACTAAAACAACAGAAAAACCCTTCAATTAGGGTGAATCTTGAAACAGGCTTTTCATTTCAGTCTCACTCAGACCCGTTATTTGCCTCACAGATTGTCTCTCCATACCACTTTCCAGAAGTTGACGCGCTATCTTTAGCGAAGCCTTTTTTTCCCCTTCTTGCATGCCTTTTTTCATGCCTTTTTCCATGCCTTTTTGCATGCCTTCTTGAATGCCTTCAAGTTTGCCTTTTTGAATTCCTATCTCTTCAATTTGTTGAGCCATCGTCATCAGTGCCCCCTCATGTTTCTCTGATTGTTTCGCTATCTCGGTGATAAAATGCATCGGGTTTGTCGCGTTCCCCTCTTGAATCAGATAATTCATCATCGTCATAACTTGATTATCCGTATACTCATTATACGATAAAATGGCCACAATTTCATTGAGTAACTCGCTCATATCCCGGTGGCGAATGTGCTTCTGCACTAATTCTAACAACGCAATCCGACGATGCTGCAAAATCTCCCCATCGTCTAGTGTCGTCACATCCGCCAGTCTGAAAGGCTGGGTATAAATACGCTCCGATAATCCCCTGTCTTCAAAACAATCCAACCAATGGGTACTGTGGGGATAGGGACTTTTCTTACCCATATAAAATAAAACTGGAAAGACTAATGGCAGCGTTTTATTCCCCGCCTCCAGATGCCGTTGCATCGCCGCCATGCTATACCGCATTAATCGCCACGCACTCAGTTTATCTGGCGTGGATTGCGATTCAATGAGCACGTAAAGGTATCCTTTCCCCTTTTTCGTCTTTAATGAATACAGAATATCGTTTTGATACGCTTTCATGTCTTCATCGACAAACGAACCCGACTCCACTTTCATCGTCGTGAAATCACACAACGCTTTAATCTCATCAGGGAGCCATATCTCAAAAAAGTCTTGCGCCGTCTCTTTTTCATGGAGAAATTGACGAAAAACGGCGTCATGGGGCGTAGGGGTAAATTTTTTAGTCATCTTTAATACTTAATCAATTTCAGGTGAGGTCTGAGCTTATCACAAAATAGCCCGACAGACTTATTCAAGGCCTTCATGCTTAATGTCACACCTCACACTCAACAAAAATAAAAATAAAAATAAGTATTTTCTACTCTTTTTTACTATAGTATAAAAAATAGCTCACCCTTCAAATAATGAGGAGAAATATCATGTCTCTGTCTATTCAAATCAATCCCCTATTCAATACATCTCTGCGACATAAAAACATAAACCCCTTCATTAAAACCTTCACAAAGGAAAAGCCTAACACTATTCAAATAGAGCATTTTCTTGAAATCCATACCCCTCAAAAAATAAACGAGTTAACCCGTCGCAATGAGGTATCTGATACCGAATCCGATTTAAAAAAGTTTTTTTTACCCCTTTATTTTTTAAAAATGATTCCTTCATGCACCAATAACGCCGAGGAGAGTTGAAATAACTAAGCTAGGTAGAATATAGTTTTCTGTAATATGTGTTACATCATTATCTGTATTAAATTGATTCATCTCCTGTGTTAACAACAACCCAGACTTATTTTGATGCACCTCATCTTGTTGAAACCGTGCAGAAACTTCAGGCAATGAACTATCCTCAGATGAAGAAGCCACAGGTGATGAATGAACTTTATCAGATGAACCTTCACCATCATGGTTTTCTTTGAGTTGTGGTTCTGCGGCGGGTTCTAACCAAGCTTGAAATCCTTGATTTACTTTTTCTTTTTCTGATTCACTTGCAAGAAGAGAATCAATAACACCTTTAGTCAGGCTATCAGAATTTTCCGGCGCGCTTTTCGCTGTTAGTAATGTCTTGATAAAATTCGGATGCTTTTCTTGCAGATAAGCAATAACGGCCAGTGACTCAAATGATTTACTTTGATTCGAGTGGAACTCTTGCATAATTTTTGTATCTGTTGGGTTATTAAAAAAATCATCCTTAATAATTTTTGTCAAGTTTAAGCTTGAATATTCAGAATTTAAATTCTTATACAGCTGAGAAATCATGCTATGATATTTATGAATATTAATGTTAAGTTTATTGAACATCTTTATGTAATAATTTAAGGATGCCGTGAAAATAGACTTACTATCTATATCAGAAGTAATATAAAGACTCAAAGTATCATTAAATGCATCTGTTATAAGCTTGTCATCAGGTTTATCGAAATTGACATACATATTACTAATAACATTACTTTCTAACGAGGTCTCTGAATAATATTCTGAGAGAGGATTCGTATCTTTTGATTTCAAAAACCGAGAATAATCGTCATTGTTTTTTTGAAAAAGAAATAATCTAAAAATGAGTGGCTGAGCACCGTTATCATCTTTAATGAAGTTGAATTTTTGATTAAAAATACCGAAAGTCTTTTTTAACTCAGCCTGAATGTTTGTATATAAAAGTTCTGTTTCGGAGAAAACCTCAATACTGAATGATTTACCATCCATCTCAAATGAGATCGTTTTTTTAATAGGAAGGTTAGGGAGCATATCTCTTGAATGTGTTTCAACCCAATCTTTAAAATGGGTCGAATATGGTTCTTCTTCAGAAAATTTTTTTATTATTTCAAAAAATTCTTTCTGACGACCTTCCTTATTTTTCTCACTTTGCGATGTATCATATAATGATTTATCTATAACGCTCGGAAACTTATCCTCAAAATAAGCAATAACAGCAGGCCCGACTGTATAAGGATCTAAGTTATTGTCTTCCAAAAACTGATCACTTAAAAGGTTTTTTAATGTTAAATTATTTTTATAATCTGCCTTATTAAGATGTCTTTTTAATTGACTGGCAAAATCAATCGCGTTTTTACCTTTTGATAGTTCAGGAATATACTCCGCTATGCCCTCGCTAAAAACTTTAGGCAAAACACCAGATAAATTATTGTAATTAACCAAGGCGTGAACAAATTCATGTTTTATAGTATCATTTAACGAGTCCTTATCACTATCAAGCCAGATATAAATATGATTATAAAGTGATGATCCTAAGACAGTACTTTCCTTATTCTTATTTAGATAAGATAAGAAACTTTCTCTCTTTGCAAAAAAATGTAATGTAAAAATCGCTTTATTCTTATTGATTCCATCAAGCGAATTATTTTTCATCAAACCAAATGCTTCATTAAAAGTAATTAAAGCATTTTTTAATGCCTCTTCAATCTCTTTTTGAGTCAGACCAGACATTTTTTCTTCGTCTGAAAAAACTTTAATACTTAAAGTGAGATCGTTATTAACGTTCATCTCAATTGTGTTTTGAAAAAATACATTTTTAGATCCCCAAAAAGCACTGTTTGCTAGAATTTCAAATTCTTTCCCTGTTGGCTCAGAAATTTTATTATCATTAAATATTTCTTTAATCGCATTAATACTGAAATTAGTATTAATGTGATTATTAAGTAATATATATGTTAATAATTTAATACGGTCTGTTTTACTAATTCCTATTGAATTAAAATTTAAAAACTTATCTTGAGTTTGTTTGAAATCAAAATTTGAAAAAATTGATTCCTGATCTTTTTTATTGAGTTGCGAAAAGCTCGATTTTTTGAATTCGTCTAATTTATTTTTAATTTCAGTAAAAATGTTTTCTATTTTAGTTAAACCTTCTTGATACTCTGGATCAATTTTTTTAATCTGTTGAATATTTTCAATAAATTCATCAATATTACTCTTATTAACGTTATTTTTTATAAAAGTTTTTATATCTTTTAAAATATCATTTAAAACCCCAATACTCCTTTTGTAATTGATAAATTCCATTAAAACGATACTTAATACAGTACTGTCTTCATTTATAAGATTTTTTTCGTTTGAATCCGTCTTTGTCTCTATGATTTTAAAATTTTTTATATATTTTAAATTTTCGTCTATGCTATTTTCAGCTTTTTTTGCTATCCGAAATAATTCATCTTCTCTAAAAGTAGGAATTTTATTGTCTGTACAAAATTGATTTATTTCTTCAATAGTGAATGATTTTGCTTTCATTTGTTCAGAAATTTTTTCATATAGTTGTTCGTATTGTTCTACTGTAATCAATCTATCTATCATTTTTTGATAAATTAATTGATAAAATTTACTGGCGTTTATTTCGCTATTATGATGACTCGTATTTTCTATTGTGTCTGTTGTTTCAACCCCTTTTTTTACTACGGTTCCCTCTTTATATGAATTATTATTGCTTTTTTGAGTTTGTTTTTCTAACAAAAATTTAAATTCTTGCTCTGTTGGCGGGGTAACCATTTCATGGTGATATATCTGTTTAATACGGCTAATCGTCATGGGCTCAGAAACGAGTTTTTCAGAAATGTTTAGATATAAGGCATAATGTTGTTTTTCATTTATGCCTTTTTTGGAGAGTAAATCTTTAATTGCGTCTAAAGATAATTTTTCATTATTTTTAAGTGCTTCTATTTCTTTAAAAATTTTTGAATAAGGGCTATTATTTTGATGTGTTGTTTTAATTTTATTTAATATGTTATCTATATCAGATATATTTTTAATTGTATTATTTAAAATATATTGAGAGAGCTTACCCAAGGCTAATTGATCATTTAAAAACTGATAAAAAATGTTTGAATCTGTTATAATAAAGTTGTTTTTAAGTGAAGTTTGTATCTCTCTTTTTTGAGTCTTTCTCATGATTTATTATCTCTTTTTTAAAAAAATAAAGTTTTATTCTAATCAAGAACAAAAAATTTATTTTTGATTAAAAATCAGTTTATTTGAATTTTTTTAAATTTAAAAATCATGAGTTATTAACTTACTTTAAAAATACTTAGAAGCTATCTTGAAATAATTTCACAACTGGTTGCAGGTTTTTAAAGAAATGAAATTTGTCTTTAAGTCAATGGCAGCAATTGTATCAGTTCAATCCCGGCACACTTTCTGAGCTCGCCTAGTTACGAGTATAGTTAATGTATTACGGGTATACTTAAATCAGTCATCTTTATTGTCGGGGCAGTTATAGGTTGATTTTGAATCAATCAATGAGTTTTTAAAGAAGGGGAAGGGTTATCTATGGTTTTTTTTTGATTGCTTCTGGCTTGATTTTATCACTCTTATTCGTCAGATGGTCAATCTAAGGCGCTTTATTTTTGAAAAAGTACAATTACGTCTCTTCTATCTGAAAAAAAGACAAATAAAAATACTCTTGATAAGTACAAACTAAAACAACAGAAAAACCCTTCAATTAGGGTGAATCTTGAAATAGGCTTTTCATTTCAGTCTCACTTAGACCGGTTATTTGCCTCACAGATTGTCTCCCCATGCCACTTTCCAGAAGCTGACGCGCTATCTTCATATAAGCCTGTTTTTCCCCTTCTTGTCTACCTTTTTGAATACCTTCTTGAATGCCTTCCAGTTTTCCTTTTTTCATGCCTTCTTGCATGCCTTTTTGCATGCCTTTTTGAATCCCTTCTTCTCTTAATGCTTGAGCCATCGTCATCAGGGCCTCCTCATGTTTCTCTGATTTCTTCGCTATCTCAGTGATAAACTGCATCGGGTTTGTCGCGTTCCCCTCTTGAATCAGATAGTTCATCATCGTCATGACTTGATTATCTGTATATTCATTATACGATAAAATATCGACAATTTCATTGAGTAACTCGCTCATATCCCGTCGTCGAATGTGCTTTTGAATAAGCTCTAACAACGCCATCCGACGGTGCTTCATAATCTCGCCATCGTCCAGGGTCGTCACATCCGCCAGTCTGAAAGGTTGGGTATAAATACGCTCCGCTAAGGCTTTATCTTCAAAGCAATCCATCCAATAGGTGCTGTAGGGATGTGGGCTTGTTTCCCCTACGTAAAATAAAATCGGAAACACCAACGGCAGCGTTTTATTCCCCGCGTCGAGATGCTTTTGCATTGCCGCCATGCTATACCGCATTAATCGCCACGCACTCAGTTTATCTGGCGTGGATTGCGATTCAATGAGCACGTAAAGGTATCCTTTCCCCTTTTTCGTCTTTAATGAATACAGAATATCATTCTGATACGCCTTCATGTCTTCATCGATAAAAGACCCCGACTTCACTTTCATCGTCGTGAAATCACACAGCGCTTTAATCTCATCAGGCAGCCATATCTCAAAAAAATCTTTCGCCGTCTCTTTTTCATGGAGAAATTGGCGAAAAACGGCGTCATGGGGGGTCGGGGTAAATTTTTACTCATTTTTATACATTAAATATCAAAGCGATGGATGAGCTTAACACAGAATGCGGGGGCTTCTCGCCTTTGAGGAAGATCAATTTTTCCTCAAATTTCAGCGGCTCCAATTACTTTGGTAAAACCAAATCACGGGGGTTCACTCTCTGATTCCCCCTGAAATACGCCAGAGTCCAACGGGCACACACTGGGCGATCAAATCTATAGGATCAATGCCAAATAAGGCATTTCTTTTGAGTTAAGCACTGCGGTGCTCAAGAACATGCTTTGATTCATTGTGTCCGTCGATACCAATTTTCTGGGTTTTTTCCTGTTCTGGAATTTTGAAGATACTTTGCCTGCGATTACTGCAAATTTAACACGTCGCATTAACGATAATTTTGAAATACTCAATCCTGCATCTTCAAGTTAATTTGGTATAAATTCAGCTCGAGCCTTGCTTGCTCTAATCCGGAGCTTATTATCCCCAACCGGTTTACGTGTTTTATGATAGAATCTTGAATATTCGTAAACACCATTACCATGGTAGCCATGAACTTTTGCATTCACTTTTTGGGTTTTGCATTCATTGCTAACGTGTTTTGCTAACGAGATATTCCCACATGAATTTTTTCTAGCTTCATCTAGTTCTGTTTTTTCAAACGATGTGATCGTACGATCATCGGCACTTTGGCAGGAAGTTAAACGTATGTCTACTGTTTGATCTGTTTTTATCAACGCTTTAATTTCAGAAACCACCTCAGCGGCGCTCTTCTTTTGAGTGGCATCTTTGGCATAAATATTTTGATCTCCAGCTATCCCATGAGCCAATACATATACTTTAGAGAGTTGTGAAGTTTCGTCTATTTCGTCAATAGATATAAATTCTGTCTGATCCAAGGCTCCAGCTTCAGCTGCAGCTTGGATTTTTTCCAAGAAATTTACATAAACCTTTTTTTTCTTAAGTGTTTTGCTAAGTTTTTCAGGTGTTTGCTCATTTACCTCGTTATCAGTTGGCTTAGCGGGGTTTATAGTTAGAGCTTCAGGTGCAGATTCGATGTAATCGGTTATTTTTTCAAGTTCTTTCCTACGGTCCTTGGTAAAAACATTCTTAGATTTGTATTGTTGGTACAATTTTCTTCCGGGATTCAGATCTGATTCAGGATATCTGGATTTTTCAAATTTTTTTCGCGCTTCTTCTATCACAGCTTTTGGTGAGTGGCTTAACACATTTAAAGGTTTTTTTCCTGCTGCAACACGAGGGACATTAAGTGTAAAAATAATTTCAAACGTATCTTCAGTGACAGGAAAAGGCACATAGATAATGGATGTTTCTTGTAATTGAGCTCTTTCTTTTTTATCGTGGCTAATTGTTGCTATTTTTTCCTTTCCTTGTAATTGAGCTCCTTCTTTTGTACCACAGATACTATTTATATCTATATTTTTATTATATATCGAATCTATAAGTTGCGTAAACGCAGTAAGATCTGTTGTTTTTTTATTGACGGTGCTCGTTTTGTAAGTAAATAGATTCATTTTCGATATAAAATTACTAACAGGATTTCTATTCATTACTATTTTTCCTTGGATTAGATAAAATAAATTGATGATTGTTAAAAATGCCCAGCGTTCTTACTTTATAAAGAATTTTTATAATGTAATTTAAAAAAACTTCACTTTTATTTCGCCCAAATAAACACCATAAAACCATCAGTAAATCACCTGAATTTAGTTTTAAAAGAGGTCAAAGAGAAAACGAGAAGGATGGCGTGTTTAATTAAAAGCGCCATTTCCCTAAACAACAGGTGACCTGTAATGTTAGGAAGGTACTTCTGGCCAGGAGGTATTTTCCGTTTTGGGGTCGATTGCGACTCAATCATTGACAACAGCTGATCACGGGCATCGGAATAAGTTTCACCCGGGACGCAAATATGGGCAGACTTGAGTTTCTGGATTAATTGTCGGCAAAAACAGACTTCAAATTTACGCCGATTCAGACGGTGTGGAAAGGGGTTTTTACTGGTTTCTCCCGTGACCAACTTCCATCATTTTCCTACCGCCATTTGCATCAGGAAAGAAAGAAGGGAGGGGTCAATTTTAGTGTCCTGAAACATTAGACCACTACAGTTTAATTGCAATCAAAAAAAATAACAGGACAGATAACTTTCAATTCCTTCAACTATAGCATAGATATCAATATGCTATAGTTGATAGCATTAAAATATTGTCTTAGGAGTAAACATTATGCCAGCTGTTACCATCCGTAATTTATCAGAGGAAATCTATCAAAACATAAAGTTACGTGCTGTTAAAAATGGGAGAAGTGCTGAAGCTGAAATTCGCCAAATTTTAAAAGAGGCGGTATCTCCGACAAGTTATCTTAAAATTGGTTCAGAGTTAGCCGCCTTTTCACAAAAATTTGGCCCCTCGGCTAAAGAAGATCTGCCCTTGGCACTGGCTCGCCATGCCACAAATCAAATTGCTTCTCTGGAAAATTAACAGCGCCTTCTCAGTATGGGATTTCGGAGAGAAGCTTTGGCCGGTATCAGCTCTGTCTCCCGCTTACAGTTCACTTCATGCCCCGCTGAACAGGCGGAAGCCTGGCAAGCCTATGCAGAGGGGCGTGACATGAAGGTCACCATAAAGCCGGCCTCACATCCTGTGGGTAGTACGATTGAGGTGTTAAATTTATTTTATAATACGCCCGCTCGAAGAAAATTTCTGAGCACAGAGAAAACAGAATGGCAATATATTGATTAAGTGGTCAGGCGGCTTGTTCTATCCCGATTTGATGTGTCCATTGCGCTGTCGCATAACGGGAAATTAGTACGTCAATACGTCAGGGCCCAGTCGGGTTCACAGAAGGAACAGCGTCTTCTTCGTTTATGTGGTCCCCCATTTTTAAAACAGGCGCGCGCACTGTCTTTCGATCACTTTTATTTAAATCTAAAGGGTTAGATAACCCAAGCGAATGAGCCTAAAATCCCCAGCTACGTTCTTTACTTAGATATTGATCCCCTTCAAGTCGATGTGAATCTGTCTTCGGCGAAACAAGAAGTCCGTTTTCATAAGGCCAGAAAATCCCATTTGTAATCGTCAATCAATGACCTGAATATTGGATGTCAATAGGTGAGGGGGAATAAACTGATTCAGTCCGTTCTCTTCAATATATTTTTTGAATTCTTCATTATTATGAACCCCCGTTTTTTCATAAATTTCCCGTAGTTTATTGTCCACCGCTCTATGAGAGAGATGTAAACAGGCCGCCACTTCTTTTTGACTTAAACCCTGATAAAAATAAAAAATTATCTGAAGTTCACGTTGAGTCAACATCGTATTGGGGTGTGAAGCAGTGAATGTTGTCGGGGATTTGCCCGGGATATAGTCCAAAGGTGAAAAAAAACCGCAGTGTCTGGCCTGTGCGAGGGTCCCGATAAGCTGACCTGTTTCATTAAAGAAGGGATGAATGTCAAAAATGTAAGGCTGAAGACGGTTTTCTTTTCCAAAGTGACCCGTTATCAACAACAAGGCAGAGGTTCGTCTTTGTATGACCCTCTCCTCCTGCTTTTTGATACCTTCAAAAAATCCGACATGGTCGGCAGATACTCCGGGCATTTTATGATTTTGCAATCTATCATGGATTTCAGCCCTGATCCCCATCTCATCAGCTAAGGTCTTAAATGTTCTTCGTATATCTCTGGGGGTAAATTTAGCGAATTTTTCCCGAAAACAAAACTTTCTTAATTGCTTGGCGTATTAACTCGTTAGTAAATGTCCTTCTTGGGTATTCGAAGGAAATAAGAAGGCATTATTCGGATAAAGTTGTTCCATTTCCGTCAAAATCTTAACGGCAGAAGGAGACACAGGGGCACTACATGATAATCCCCAGTTTTCTATATATGAGGCGGAATTGTTAGGGTGCTATTGTTTTTGTCCCAATTGTCATGAGTGTTTGTCATCAACTCCCAAGGTCGCTGTCCACCAGTAAAAATACAAAGCATTAAAAGTTGAGCATAATCAGGATTCACTGGGCATGCTTAAGCGGGTACATATATTGTCTCTAACAATATATGTAATTCGCTCCATGACAGAAAGCGATCTAACGCTTTATCTGCACCACGTTGAGGTGGTACTACTGTGACGGGATTACTTTTTATTTATTACGTACAGTATTTTGCCTTTCAGCTTGGCCGGATCATTATCAGAAAATAGCCCAAAGTTAAAAACTGCATGTAAATTAGCGCGAACCTTATTTGCGCCAGCTAACACTCCTCTTTCAATAAATTCAGCTAATACATTTTTAATATGTTCAGGTGTAATATCGCGAGCGGACGTATCACCATTGATATGGTGACTACCTAGTACTTGTTTTAGACGGTTATCCGTTTTCTCATGAGAACGTTTTCCCCGCAGTCTTTGGTCTGTGATATAGTTTTTAAACAACGTTTTCAAGCTGGCGTAAGGGCTTGTAATTGGTTGGCCCTGTTGTAGTTTTTGAGCTTGTTCTTTGCATCGTAAACTCGCATCGGACAAGCATAAAGCTGGATAGTCGCCTAAAGTGATGAAATAGGCTTTACCGTTAATGAAGTGTCGGTATATGAATGTTTTAAGTCCCGATAGGTACACTTTTACACCAAGGAGTGCGATGCCCCTAGAGGAGGATGCGTGCTAAGCATAGTAAGCAGATTGTTTGGGTTTCAAGCCTCGAACTTTAGTGTCTGTGAGTAGTGAGCTGGCCATGATTTTCGGGTCAAGTTATGATGTAATGATATGCAACTCGATGCCACATTGCAATCCAATAAAATTTTATAAAACAATTAGATGTTCTTATTTGCAACAGCCCATAACAGGGTGAAAAGGCTTGATGGTGGCCTTCTAAGCCGTAGGTCACTGGTTCGAATCCAGTAGGGTGTACCAATGAAATCAACGAGTTACTCATAGATTTCTTCTAAAAGCGAAACTTTTAAAGTCAGGTACGGGTCAAGTAATAGATTTTTTGTTCTTTCACGCTACCTTCCAGCATGATGCTATACCCAAGGCCGTCCAGGATGTTGGCGAGCATTTTTATCGTTCAGGTACCATTAATCTTTTCTAAATCTTTATAAATATCATGCGACTGCCAATAGTAGATCTTTAAAAATGCGTTTAGAAGCCAGCTCTATATTAAACGTGTCCCATGCTTCGTGAAAATCACCTCAAAATGAATATTTTTCAAGCAAAGCGGCTGCAATCGCTTCGGTTTGGGCATCTGGTCTTCCACTGAAATCAGAAGGCCTAAAATGCATTTGAAATGCGCTGATCACTTTTTTTGTGTCGGGATCTAACTGGCCCGTTTGGGGAATGGTATAGCCGTATTGAGCGAGAAATTTTTGGATGTTAGCAACAGAAGCAAGATCTTTTATATTTCGGGGTCCTATATATTTTTTTACAACAACCTGATCTGGCCAGGCTCCAACACCTATTTTTGCAAGCCTTTCCCAAAAAAATAAAGGACCTGGATCATGTTTTCTCAACGGAGCAATATCACTATGAGCGAGCACATTGGTGGGCTTTATATCATATCGTTTAACAAGATCTTTAGTTAAACGTTCAATAAGGACTCTCTGCTGATCATTAAAGGGATACCAGCGCTTCCCAAAAAACATTGGCTTGTATCCTAAGTTAACAATCTCAATCCCTAAAGAAGTATCATTTAAGTTTGTGCGATTGCGCCAATAACTGGACCCTGCGTGCCAAGCTCGTTTGTCTTCAGGGACAAGCTGTAAAACAACTGGTTTATTGCCAATTTTTTTTGGATTTATCAGGATAAGATAATGAGCACTCACTTTTTGTTGAGTCAATACTTTAAGAGATTTTTCATCATTAAGAGCCGTGTAATGTAACACTATCGAGTTGATTCTATTATTTTTTCCTGCTGCAGGATAACGAGTATCTACTTTATAATCACAACGGTCTATCATATGAGACGAGTGACAACCCATCAGCATTAAAATGACAATAATGATGATTAATTTATTCATTTCTATTTTAAATATACTCAGTTATAAAACCCTACTCATCACTCAAAATTAATACGGTAATTATTGAAAAAATGAATTGTTTTTCACTATTGTAAATACTGTCCGGATTTTAGCGCTGCAATTCGTCTCTCAATAGAAGGATGGGTCATGAATAATTCACTGAAAGCTTTGGTTTTCCCGTTAATACACAATGCCATCAAGCTATTGGCTTCCTGCGGTTCATAGCTACTTTTAAGTCTTTCTAAAGCCGATATCATTTTCTGACGTCCGACCAGTTTGGCGGCCCCTGCGTCTGCATGAAATTCACGGTGACGAGAAAACCATAAAGTGATGATACTGGCAAGTATGCCAAATACTAATTCTAATACCGTAGAAACGAGGAAGTACACCATCGGATTCGGTGAGCTTTGTTCACCTTCACGCTGATCCGACATAAAACCAGAGACAATTTGAGCAAGCAAACGAGAGATAAATATAACAAAAGTATTAACTACGCCTTGAATCAAAGTCATCGTGACCATGTCACCGTTAGAAATATGACTCATTTCATGCGCAACGACAGCTTCTGCTTCATCACGGCTCATATTTTGTAGTAAACCAGTGCTGACAGCCACCAAAGAAGCATTACGTCGCGCGCCCGTTGCAAAAGCATTCATATCTTGTGCTTCATAAATAGCGACTTGAGGCATCTCAACACCTAGAGATTGAGATTGTCTCCGAATCATATCTACCAACCAACGCTCCGTCTCATTATTCGGTGTTTCTATTACTTTGCCTCCCACTGAACGCAGTGCCATCCATTTCGATATCAGTAATGAAATAAAAGCGCCCCCAAATCCAAAAAGGCCGGCCATAATAATAAGACCAGAGACGCTGCTGGATTCAATTCCCAGCAGACTCAATATCACCCCGAAAACCAACATGACTGCTAAGTTAGTAAAAACAAATAAAATAAGACGCATCATAAAAAGTGATTTCCTGATCATTAATAAAAAATAATAAAAAAAGAAATGTAAATTAATAAAAATGTTGAGCTTGTGTTTCTTGATAAATTGAATCAGTTTTAAAAGATTTTTTCCCCTTTTTCAAGTGAGCTAAATCTATTGCAATATGAACACTTTCATCCAAATAAGGATCAGGGGGTTGATAATCTTTAGGCAGCTGTTTCAAAGAGTTTAAGGGTTTTTTCCCCATTTTTATAAAACGCTGATTTAAACGCTCTAAGCGTATACGGTCTTCATCCATATTCTCTTTCATGCGTTCAATATAATTAAGAGATACGGTATTTTTTTTTGTTTTCCAAATATGATAACGAGCAATATCCTGCTCAATATTTTTAAATTCAGGATCATCTTGAATTCGTTTTTTGTGACTTTTTAACAAAATAGGTTTCATCGATTCTAAATCAGGCTGTTTAGTATATTTGATGGCTTGAATGCTATCCCAAGGTAACGCATTCTTTTCAAAGCTTTCACCTGTTTCTGAAGGATCTATTTCTGTTGGCATCAGAATATCGGGTATAACCCCTTTAATTTGAGTGCTGCCTCCATTGACTCGATAAAATTTTTGAATGGTATATTGTATTGATCCCATTTCAGGCCATTCTGGATGTAATACCCTATCGTAAAAACTATTTAAAGAGCGATGCTGTTGCACTGTGCCTTTCCCAAAGGTGCGCTCCCCTACAATTAACGCTCTGCCATAATCTTGCATAGCCGCTGCAAATATTTCAGAGGCAGAGGCACTGTGACGATCAACCAATACGACAAGTGGGCCTTTATAATAAACTTTTGAATCGCTCTTTTTTTGTTCTCGGATTTTATCGTGATTATCTTTGATTTGTACGATGGTTTCACCAGAAATAAATAAACCGGATAAAGCCACAGCTTCTGTTAATGCACCTCCACCGTTGCCCCGTAAATCAATCACAATACCGCTGAGATGCTGATTATGCGCTTGTTGTAATTGTTTTTTTACGTCTTGTGTCAAGCCAATGTAAAACCCAGGAATTTTTAGTATCCCGATTTTTTCTTTATTTAAACCTTTACCCGTGCTTTTAACGGACATTTTTACAGCACGATCTTTGAACTTGATAAATTCTCGCGTTAGTGTCACGGTTTTGGGTTTTTTATTTTTATCCCCAGACAAAATCTCTAAACGTACTTTTGTCCCTTTAGGGCCTTTGATCAGGGCAACCAAATTATCCAAACGCCAGCCCACAACATCCACTATCGGTTGATTCATTTGCCCTACCCCAACAATATGGTCACCAACCGAAAGCACTTTGCTTTTTGCGGCTGGCCCGTCAGGAATCATAGATCTTATTGTCGTATACTCTCCATCAGTTTGTAGTACTGCCCCAATGCCTTCGAGAGACAAACTGATTTCTATATTAAACTGATCTGTATTACGAGGGGAAAGGTAACTTGTATGGGGATCAAGTTCACGAGCAAAAGCATTCATAATTATTTGAAATACATCTTCATTATTGGTTTGTATCAGATTTTTTAGGGCAAAATGGTAACGCTTGATCAAAGTTTTTTTAATTTCACTGTCTGTTTTCCCTGCTAATTTGAGATTCAATTGTTCGAACTTCACCTTGAGATCCCAAAGATGATTGAGCTCATTTTCATTTGATGGCCAAGGGGTATTTGAACGATCAACTTCAATGCTATCCTTACCCGTAAACATCATAGGTTTTTCTAATAAAGACAGAGCATATTGATAACGCTCGAAGCGACGTTTTTGAACAATATTGAATAAATCGTAAGCCATCGACAAATGACCTGATTTTAACTCATTAGCCAAAAAAGATTTTTTTTCCATAAATGGATCAAGATCAGAAGTCAATAATATATTGTGACGAGGATCTAGCATATTAAGGTAGCAGTCAAAAATTCTGTTTGAAAAAGCCTGATCTAAATTAAATTGACGATAATGAGAATACATCAAATGCGACACCACACGTTGACTCACAGTAGCGTGCTGTACCTCTTGATGCAACTGAGGCAGACTCTCAATATTATAAACAGTACTTTTGGCATAACTGCTAAATACGAAATATAAAAAAAATAAACCAGTGGTAAATCGCAGTTTCATCAATTTATTCATCACCCAAGTTGGTCACGGTTTACAATGGCTTGAGACTTTTTGTTCATTTGGGCATCATTTTTTCTTTTTTGTCGACGTATATTTGCGTCTGAAAGCTGTTTTTGCGCGTGTTTCTCGTGTTGTTCTTCAACCGTTTCGCATGAAAACCCCTCTAAATCAATTCTTTTGGCTCCTGATTTCATCGAAAAAAGATAACGCCAGCCTAAAGTATAAAAACGCACAGCTGAGCGTAATTGTGTTTTAGTCAATTCATCTCCTTGCAAACGTTCAGTTAAATCTTGAAAAATACCAATTTTTAGAGGCCGTACTTTGCCTTGAAGCACAAAACAACGTGGAAATTTTTGAGATAAAAACGTCAAAACTGATTTAATCCTATTCAATTGAGATTCATTTTTCATAAATTTTCCTGTTGTCGTACTAAAATATAATTTAGATCCGTGTTGTTGTTTTGTTTTAAACAAATCTCTTTTAATAAAGCATTTCTAAGTTTACTCAAAGGCATTGAAACAGAACCCATCGCTAAAGATAACTGAAAAATTAAAGCTAATAAAAAAGTTTATTCATAATGATGGTCTCTTTGATGTACTGATAAACCAGCAAGCTCGTCGTGATTCATAAATCTGTGTATTATTGCTGTCGGCAGCGCTATCACTTTGACGACACAGACCTCGATCTGGTTTTGAAAGAGGTCGAGTGAGGTACTTCGCTCCCGCTTTTGTACAGGGAGGGGAAGATAGATTTATTTATTCTGAATGATGATTAAAAGTTTTTCTTCACCACGTTCGATATTCAGTATTAATAGATGAGATTTTTTATCAAGGATTTTGCGTAGCTCAGCGATATTTTTAATTTTTTTCTGGGCGACATGAGTAATAATGTCTCCTTTTTTTAAGCCCAAGGCGGCGGCAGTACTACCAGCTTTGACATTGTTGACTTTTACACCTTTACCCGAAAAGTCGCTTAATTCCGCCCCTTGAATACCCGCAATATTTTCGGACTCGATTTTATTACGAACACTTTCTTCTAAAATCACTTTCAGTGAAATTAATTTTGAATCACGTAACAGACCTAAAGTCACATTGCTTCCTACTGGTAATGTGCCAATTTTAGCCCTGAGTTCAAAGAAACTATTCAAAGGTTTATCGTTTATTTTGACGATGGTGTCCCCTACTTTAATACCGGCTTTCTCGGCGGCAGACTTCGGTAAAACTTGAGTGACCAATGCACCTTTTTGAACATTTAAATTCATTTCTTTCGCTAATTCAGCATTAAGTTCAGCCCCTACAATCCCTAATTCAGACCGTTTTACTTCCCCCCCTTTCGCCATTTGGTTTGTTAAATCTTTAAGCATATTGCTGGGGATAGCAAATCCAATACCAATGTTGCCTCCATCCGGCGTTAAAATAGCAGTATTCATGCCAACGAGTTCACCATTTAAATTCACTAATGCTCCGCCTGAATTACCACGGTTGATCGCCGCGTCAGTTTGAATAAAATTCTCATAATTTTCTCTATTTAAACCACTTCTTCCCAGCGCTGAAACAATTCCTGATGTGGCGGTTTCCCCCAAGCCATAAGGGTTACCTATAGCGACAACATAATCTCCCACACGTAGTTCATCAGAATCCGCCATTTTAGCCGCTGTTAAATTTTTAAAATTTTTTAATTGTAGTAATGCAATGTCAGTACGCGGATCCTTACCAACCACTTCTGCATTATATTGACGACCATCATCTAACTGTACTTGAATTTTATTGGCGTTTTCGACTAAGTGGTAATTGGTCACGATATAGCCTTTATTGGCATTTATAACTACTCCTGAGCCTAATCCCTTGAATTTTTCTTTCATCGATGGGGAACTTCTTTGGCAAAAAGGAGAGTCTTGGAATGGAGAATCCTCTTGACAAAATGGGGAGCTTTTTCCAAAAAAATCCTGAAACTGTGGCGGCATTCTCGAATTATTCACAGTAGTACTACCTTCAACACTGATGCTGACCACCGAAGGCATGACTTTTGCCAGCATAGGCGCCAAGCTTGGAAGTGCCTGCTGACTATGAGAAAGCATTGTTTCAGCAGCTTTGACAGGTATTGTTCCGATTGTTAACCCTATGTTTAATGCGAGCACACTCAAGGCTAAAGTCATTTTTTTTATGGCTGTATTTTTCATGATTTATTTCTCTTTTTAAAAAATAAAGAATTCTTTTTATTAAAGAAAACATTGAATATGATGGCAAAGATTTAATCAAGTTACTTTTTCAATATTTTTGATCGTAAGAAGTAAGCAGGCCCTCAAATTTTAAAAACTTATCCTGAGGTCATCAAACGGCGATACTCATCATATGCGTAAAGATCGGTCATACCACTGATATAATCTTGTATTAAACGAGCCCTGTAATAATATTCATAAATTTTTTTTTCTTCTATAGAGATATCCTTGAGTTTTTTTACGGCTTCTTGATAAGCTAACCGGTGTTTATCCGGCAATTTATGAAATAAACGTGTTTCGATAGCATATTCAGCATGATGATTATCAAAAACCAATTGAGAAAAAGAATCAAATGGCATCATTAAAAGAGGGTGATAAATGTTGAGTAAACCGATAATGATTCTGTAACCCTGTAATTCAATTTGTTCTACTTCTGGATGAGTAAATACATATTTTTGGGCCACTTTTTTAAAAAGTTTGAGTAATGTAGAACAAGGACCGATATCTTCTAAAAGAGCCTGGTTAAAGGTGCCAGCGAATATTTCAGGCAAGTTATTGACAAAACGTTCGACTGCATACGGCACCAATACTTTCATGGTTTGGACTCTCAGACACATAAAAAATTCAGCTTCTTCGTTACGCCAACTTTCTTTCGCTTCTTTGAAAGCATTGTGGATGACAGTATCGAAAATCTCATTTTTGACAAAAGCGCCCGCCATTTCTTTTAAATAGTGAAACAGTTGATCAATATTAAAAATATTTTTTTCAACAGCATCCTCTAAATCAGCAATACAATAAGAAATATCATCCGCGGCTTCCATAATATAGCTCAAAGGAAAACGGGCGAATCTCTCCATATTAAGTGCATTTCGTAGCTCTATTACAAAAGGTTCTTCTGATAAATAAAATCCGCATTTTTTCATTAGATAATCAAAATTTTTAGGGATATCCACTGACCAGTAAGCGGGCTTGCTGTATTTTAGAATACAGGCAATTTGGGGATAACTCAGATTTAATTTTAATAGCGTATGTACCAAACGAATCGCCTGTGCATTGCCTTCAAATTGACTCAAATCCTGATGGATTTTTTGACGTAATAAATTCAGCTCTTTTTCGTTTTCTCTAAGCCGCAATAATGGATTGTCCCCTTTGTAAGGATCTGTTTTTTCTTTAAACCAATTTTTGATAGCAGATTCTCCAAAATGACCGAAAGGGGGGTTCCCAATGTCGTGCATCAAACACGCCATCTCAACAAGACTTTCAAATGGGACCCGCAATTTTTGCAATCCTAATGCATCGATCTGATTTTTTTGTTTAAGATAAAAAATAATTTCTTTGGAAATATAACGGCCGACCTGTTGAACTTCGAGAGAATGCGTTAAACGGCTTCGGACTGATGAATTGCGTTCTAAAGGAAATACCTGTGTTTTTTGCTGTAAACGACGTATGGCTGCAGAATTAATAATCCTTCCTCTGTCACTTTCAAAAAATCGAATGATGGAGTCTTCATCTTTCATCACACGATCTTTATCATGAGGATAAAGCCGCTTACAGATAATTTTTTGATTAAAATCAATATTCGGCATGGTATCTCCCAAAGATCCTTGTTTTTTATTAATTGATTGACATGATAAACTCAAAAATGACACTAATATTTTGATAAATAAAAATTTTTAACAATTATTTTACATCAGGGGATCAAAAATGAAAGTGGGTATTATTGGTGCTATGAAAGAAGAAGTCACTCTGTTGTGTCAAAAAATTCAATCATGTCAAACTTTAACACGAGCAGGATGCTCTATTTACTCCGGCTTTTTAGGGGAAACGAATGTTGTTTTACTTCAATCAGGAATTGGAAAAACCTCTGCTGCTTTGGGTGCAACCTTACTCCTCGAATATTTTCAGCCTGATATTTTAATTAATACAGGATCTGCGGCAGGTCTTTGGCCTGATTTGAAAATAGGAGATATCGTGATTTCTACCGAAGTTCGTTACCACGATGTGAATGTCACTGCATTTGGCTATGAATGGGGGCAAATGGCGCTTTGCCCTCCGGCGTTTTTTGCGGATAAAAAACTCATTGAAATCGTATTAGAATGTGTCAAAAACTTAAACTTAAACGCAGTGCAAGGCCTGATTTGCAGTGGAGATGCCTTTATTAATGGTGACCAAGCTCTCGATCGTATTCGCACTTTTTTCCCAAAAGCCGTAGCAGTAGAGATGGAAGCGGCCGCTATTGCTCAAGTTTGCCATCAATTTGAGACGCCTTTTGTGGTCATCCGTGCGATTTCTGATGTCGCTGATCAAGCGTCTCATTTGAGCTTTGAACAATTTTTGTGCATAGCCGCCCAACGTTCTAGCACCGTTATTGAAAATATGTTACCTATTTTGGCTGAAACTTATTGCAGCATTAATTAAATGGCCTCATTAAAAATTTTTGTAAGTAGTTTTATAAATATAAAGATACATAAGGAAGTTAAATATGACGACTGTTGAAAAAATTCAGTTTCAAATAAAAAATAACCTGATTCTTTTATATATGAAGGGATCACCTAAAATGCCTAGCTGTGGTTTTTCTGCACAGGCTGTCAATATTTTATCTGCTTGTGGTGAGCGTTTTGCTTATGTCGATATTTTACAGCACCCTGACATTCGCGTTGAATTACCAAAATATGCAAATTGGCCTACTTTTCCACAACTATGGGTTAATGGTGAATTAGTAGGAGGATGCGACATTTTAACAGAGATGCATCAAAAAGGTGAATTAAAGGAATTATTGCAATTCCAATATCAAGAAAAGTTATCTCCTATAACTGGAGATAAAGAATCTAAATAAAACAGCTAAGAATGCAGTGGCGATGGTGGCCAACCACCTAAGCGCTTCCAACGATTGACAAGTTCACAAAACAAGCGAGCGGTTTGTTGTGTGTCATAAAGAGCAGAATGTGCTCGGCTCATATCAAAATTGAGTCCTGCCGTTAAACAAGCTTTAGCCAGAACCGTTTGGCCAAGCGCTAAACCGCTTAATGCAGCCGTATCGAATGTAGAAAAAGGGTGAAAAGGATTTTGTTTTAATCCTGTCCGCTTCGCGGCGTTCATGACAAATGCATGATCAAAGCCCGCATTATGCGCAACTATAATGGCACGTTTACAATATTGCTCTTTCATTCCTTTTTGAACCCATTTGAAAATTTTTTTCAATACCTCAAATTCGCTCTTCGCATCTCTGAGCGGACTATGGGGATCAATCCCATTAAAAGCCAATGCTTCAGGTTCGAAATTAGCTCCAGAAAAAGGTTCAACATGAAAATGCATCGATTGTTCGATATGCAACCATCCCTCTTTATCCATAAAAAGAGTCACAGCAGCAATTTCAAGTAATGCATCAGTCTTAGTATTAAACCCCGCGGTTTCTACATCAATAACAACAGGGTAATATCCACGGAAACGATGATTTAAAGTATTAATATCATTTTTATTTATGTTCAATGTGTTATCTTCTGACATATTATGGTTATGGCGTGTATGAAATTTTATTTTGAATGTCAACTTTAACACTTCTTTACGTTAGGATAAACTGTTCGAAATATTACATAAATTCAAACTATTACATAAATACCCAGCGTGCCATTTTTGGGCTTACAAAATAATATTCAGAGATATTTCTCTAAAAAGTAGAAGTAGTGTGAATTTTTTCAAACTCAGTAGAAACTGTCATAAAGTTTATTTAATATTATACAATTTATGAGAGTAAAATTTGTGATGTGCGTTTAAATAAGCAAAAGTGGTATCAAATTCTTTCATAACAGGGACAGAACTGCTTTTTTTATTTAAAGAAGGAATATGACGAGCTAACAATTTGTGTATAACACCTTGTAAATTTAAACAAGTCAGATGAACATTGTCACAGAGATCAAATTTTTCTCTATGTACAATAGAGTGATCATGCGTTCTAATTAATTCAATACGTAGTGAAGAAATGTCACCATCATTGATGGTATGAGCAGAAAGATAATAATTAGGTTTCATTTTTTCAAGAAAACACATGATACCATCGTAATCTTTGCAACTGTTAATTAAAGTGGAAGGCAAAACGTTCAAACCGGAATAAGTGTATTTTGACAAACTCTGTATTAAAAAATCATGGATCATTAATGAATCAAAGTGTTGAGGTAATTTAAAAGGAAGTACAGCCAAACTACATTGAGATTCAGCGAAGCGTTCTGACTGAGTGACGGGTTGAATAAATCGATAACCTTTTCCGTAAACAGTATCTATATAACGGTTATTTTTGTTTTCATGAAGAAGACGACGTAATACATAAATGCAACGCGTTAATGATTCTTCACTAACAAATTCGTTAGGCCATACTTTTTCTAAAAAATCATCTTTAGATATTAATACTCCAGCTGAATCGAGTAATAACATTAAAATAGAAAACTCTTTAGGTGGAACTTTAACTATATTATTTTTATAAGAAAGCAACGCGTCTGCAGTTAAAGTAAATTCACCAAAAATATACTTTTCTGAATGAGATAATATGTTGTTCATTTTCTATTAACTCTTAATTTGAATGACCTAACTTAAAGATACTAATATTTAAAATAAAAATAAATTTTGATATTTTTTTACAAATAGATATTAGTGATATTTATGCTATTATTAAAAAATAACACTTTTAGAAACTTAATTAACGTTGAAGATGATAATCTTTGTTTAGTAAAAAAACGTAAATCATATGTAAAGCTGTCAAAATTTTCAAAAAACGCTCAAATTGAATTAAAAATTTTTTTAAACACATTTTTGTGCTATCGGTGTTTTTTGATTTTTTTGATTTTTGTGATTGAAGAAAGATTAAAAATTGAGTTTGATCTTTTGTTATCTTGTATTGGATAAAAATGATGATATTGAGATATTTATATGTTTTTATACTGATTTTTTTTCTATCGGGATGTGCCCTTCTTAATTTAAAGACCAATGAAACTGATCTATCAAAAAAATGGACCATCAGTGTATGTGGAAAGGATATCAAAGTAACTCCTCAATCCAATCCAATTCTTTTATATCAAAATATGATCCGATGTATTGAATATCATCAATATAATCATGCTGTTATGTTATTTTCTCTTGCGGGAACTTATTCTTATTTCGATTTTTATAGAATGTCTCAAGGAGTTAACGCTCATTTTCATAATCGGCTTCTCAAAAACGCAATGCAATTACTGGATCAAGAACAAAAAAATATTTTTGAGGCACATTTAAATCGCATTCTGACAAATGAATTGAGCCTGACAAAAATTTGTTCCCAAGTAAAAAAAATAGGAATGCCCATGTATATTCAAAATTATATGAACGCAAATCAGGTGTTTGATATCGATATTGATTCTACAAAAAATTGGGAAAACGCGCTTAAAGGGTATTTACATTGTCGTATGTAAACTTTTTTATTAATGACAAATATGCTTGATGAGCAATTATATTAGAATATTTTTTCATTTCTCTAAATAATTCAAATTATTATACAATCTATTTAATAGAATTAATTTCAATTTTTCGATGCTTCGCTATCTTTCATCATATTTACATCAAGATTATTCAAATTTTTTCAAACATAATCCAGCTCTAAGATAAAGCGATAAGGGTGATGTATGAAAATCAAAAACATACAAAATGTTTTAAATGAGCGACATAAAAAACAAATCACAAAAATGGTTATTTGGTTTGTTCAAATAGGAAAAATGGAATGCAAAATACAGATACAAACCGCCTCTGGCAACAATTCTGAGATGGTTTTTAAATCTGGCTGGCGCGGTTTTGTTGCCATAAATCCCTCGTGTCTTCAAATTCAAAGCGGCTCATTAAGATACAAAAGGATCAATGTCATGATGATGGCAAAATTACAAGCCTTTATAGATAAGTCCTTAGTTAAAAAAAGCGCACAGCATATCTCTAAATCTGACGAAGCTTTTGCCGTAGTAGAAGTGCCTGATAGTTCGATACTCCACTCTCGTCGTGAAATAGAATATTGGTTGTTGGGTGAAACTTTAAATCCAAAATCAGGCACAGATCAATTTCTTAACTTATTAAGAAATACAGAATGGTACTGGGTCGTTTATTTTCTTTTGAATGAATTTAATGGCAACAATAGATTAAAAAATCTTTGCCAACGGTATGGATTGTCTCTTGCACATTTTCGTCGTATCTGTCGTATCGCTTTAGGAAATACAACAAAAGTAGCATTACGAGATTGGCGTATGGTAAAAGCAATACTAGATTTGGTATTAAAAAATCAAAATTTGACTGAGGTCGCTTTTGAGCATGGTTATGCTTCTCTTTCGCATTTTTCTAGTGAAGTCAAAGAAGCTCTGGGAGTTTCACCGAAAAAATTATTGCAAACCATCACTAATACCACCAACTAACTTAAGTAAAATTGCCTTATGAAAAAAATATTCATTTATCATTATGTTTTACTGTTGTTTGTAGGCTTGTCTGGTTCTGCATGGGCTGAGGAAGTTCCTAAAGATCAGACTAAAGGATATATTGCAAAAAAAGAAAGTGTAAAAGGTGTTTTTGACGCCCTGTCATCCCGTATCAATAAACCGATTATTTTGAGTAAATTGGCGGCGCGTAAACAGATTGGAGGTAATTTTGATTTAAATAATCCACAAGAACTCATTGAATACTTATCAAATGAATTAAATTTGATTTGGTATTACGATGGTCATTCTATTTATATTTATGATGGAACAGAAATAAGTAATGCCTTTATTAGCTTAAATAATGCCTCTTTTTCTGCTGTCAAAAATTTTTTAGTGCAATCTCATCTTTATGATAAACGCTATCCTTTACGCAGTGATGAAATCAATGGTTTATTTTATGTTTCAGGACCTCCGATTTATATTGAATTAGTGACGAAAACGACTCAGTTTTTAGATAGTCAAGCCCAATCAGGAGCGGGTCCAGAGAAAGTCGCTCTGATTAAGTTAAAAAATACCTTTGTAGAAGATAGACAATATCAATATCGCAATCAAACTATCGTGATACCAGGTATTGCGAGAATCATTAGTCATTTATTGTCATCTAACCCGCGGTCAACATTAGAGCTAATGACGCCGAACGCCACAGAGGCACCTTCCAACATAAAGAGTTTAGCTTCTGCTTCAGCAAGCGGGAGTTCAACTTCTAACATAGAACAGATCAAATTACAGGGGCCTTTAATAAAGAGCATCCCTAACAACAATGTGCAAATTGTATCAAACCCTAATAACAACAGTTTGTTGGTAAAAGGGTCTTCTGAACAAATTGCGTTTGTTAAAACATTAGTGTCTGAGCTAGATCAACCTAAGCGTCATATAGAGCTTTCTGTCTGGATTATTGATCTCGATAAAAATACATTGGATCAAATGGGTGTCGACTGGAAGGGCGGAATGAATTTTAAAAATCAATTGGGAGTCAGATTAAATGCAGGGACAAGCACCTTGGAAGGCGGGCAATTTATTGCCTCTGTGATGGCATTGAGTCGTCAAAAGAAAGCGAATGTCGTTTCTCGCCCTATGGTTTTAACACAAGAAAATATCCCGGCTGTTTTTGATAATAATAGAACTTTTTATAGCGAATTGCTTGGTGAAAAAAATGTGAAATTAGAAAATGTGACATACGGAACCCTGGTCAGTGTTTTGCCACGATTTACAGAAAACAATCAAATAGAGATGATGATCAATATTGAAGATGGTAATGAAGTTTCACAATCTGATCATGAGACAAAAACTTCATTACCTAAAGTTGGGCGGACCAATATCAGTACGATTGCACGCGTGCCTAAAGGGAAAAGTTTGCTTGTAGGAGGTTATACGCGTGATGCGAATACCTCCGAAAACACAAAAATTCCCGGTTTGGGCAGCTTACCTCTTATCGGTAAATTATTCAGCTACGAAAATAAATCTATATCAAGCATAGTTCGGGTATTTCTTATCCAGCCTCGTGAAATTAATGCCCCACTTAATCGAGATGCCAGTGATCTTGCAAGTGACATCATTAAAAGTTCATCTGATATCCCATTGCAGGATTGGGTAAAAAATTATTTGGATAGTCAATCATGAACATCACTCAAAGTGTTTTACCTGCTAGAAACCTTTATACCAAAGGTATCGCCAGGGAGAGACGCACCAAAGACTCAATGGAGGAGAATAAAAACAAATATAACGCTCAAATGGATTCACTACATAAAACAGGTGAAATTATTGAAGATCTTTCTGTAGGAGCGCAGGTACAAAAATTTGCTTACTTTTCAGATGAAATGTCAGTCTTGCTGGCACAATTGCGTAATAGACGAGATTTAGAAAAGAAATCAGGTTTGATGTCAGAAAGCTTCGAACGGGTTCTAGAAGAAGACGTTGTACCAAAAGTGAATCAATTAATAAAATCAGTAGAGTCTTCACAAGGCGCTGGTATTCAGAATTTATTAACCCACGCTCGGAAATTTTTCCCTGACGATAGTGATCTTGTGTTGGTATTGCGTGAGATATTAAAACGTCGCAAATTAAATCCAAAGCTCAGAAAACGTCTGATGAGTTTGCTCGCACATCTTGAAGAAACGGCTGATCCACGTCGATTGAAAGCGGGTATTAATGTCGCATTAAAAGCCCGTTTGTTTGGAAGATATTTATCTCTTGACCCCGCTCTGGTACGTGAAAGTTATCGAAATTTTCTAGAAAATGAAAAAACAGAGCTAGAAAATTACCAGGATTGGATATCAATTTATGGTTATCAAAAACGAGGGGCTGTAGTTGATTTTATGGAAGGCGCTTTGCTTGCTGACATCGATTCTCAAGATCCTAGTTGTTCTATGCTTGAATTTGGTCATTTACTCGGCAAATTAGGGCAATTAAAACTATTACGTTCAAGTGACATTATCTTTATCAAATCAATTTTAAAAAGTCCTCTGGTCAAATCTTTTAACGAATCTGAAAAAGCCTGGTTGTTGTTTATGCTGTGTGTGCTTCAGCAGCCCGAATATTTAGATGACTTTTTAAGTGAAGTTCTGGGCGAAAGAATTTTAATGCGTGAGCACGCCAAGCGCTCACAGTTATTACAAGTGATTTATCGAGCTTGCAAAAAATTACCTATCGAATTATTTGTCGGCTTAGAAGAGAGAGAATCTATGCTTGAGAGATTCGAGCAACTAGCAGCGGTTGCTTATCGACGTGAAATGATTGAAGCCAGAAGAAACGAAAAAATAAAGAGAAAGAAATATAAAAATAAAAAGAACAAAAAATCATTTGATTTTTATTCAGATGACAATACGAATTGAGTGGATAAAAAATAGAGATGAATAAATTTTTAGAAAATGTACGGAACCGACCAGAGTTATTGATCCTCGCTTTAGTCATCATGATTATTGCGATGCTGATCATCCCTCTACCAACTTATCTTGTTGATTTTTTAATCGGGCTCAATATCGTGATTTCCTTATTGGTATTTATGGGATCTTTCTACATTGACCGAATTCTAAGTTTTTCTACTTTCCCTGCGGTTTTGTTGATTACCACTCTATTTCGGCTCGCTTTGTCGATTAGTACCAGCCGATTGATATTAAATGACGCGGATGCTGGAGAAATCGTGCGCACATTCGGGTTATTTGTCATCGGCGATAATTTAGTGGTCGGTTTTGTTATTTTTGGGATCGTCACCATTGTGCAATTTATCGTCATTACAAAAGGGGCAGAACGTGTTGCTGAAGTCGCCGCCCGTTTTTCTCTTGATGCTATGCCTGGTAAACAGATGAGTATCGATGCGGATTTGAAAGCGGGCGTCATTGATTCCGATGCTGCCAAAGAACGGCGATCTGTTTTAGAAAAAGAAAGCCAGCTGTATGGTTCCTTTGACGGTGCGATGAAATTTATTAAAGGAGATGCGATTGCAGGTATTATCGTTATTTTTATCAACTTTATCGGGGGGATAAGTGTGGGTGTCAGTCAGCATGGTATGAGTATGTCATCGGCGCTTTCTACTTATACCATGTTGACCATAGGAGACGGCTTGGTTGCCCAAATCCCTTCATTATTGATTGCAATCAGTGCCGGTTTTATCGTGACCCGAGTAAATGGGGACGGTGACAACATGGGTCGTACCATGATGAGTCAATTAGTATCAAACCCATTTGCGTTGATGGTTACGGCAGGATTAGCATTGACCATTGGGTTTTTACCCGGCTTTCCTCTATTTGTTTTTGTCATTTTAGCCGGTGTTTTAAGTGGATTTTTTATATACAAACATTTCTTTGAAAAAAAGAAAGGCACAGAGGCTTTAGAAAAAGCTGATAGTAAAGAAGAAGATAGCGTATTTAATGAGACACATTCTATTGACAGTTCTTTGGGGCTGATTGGTAATTTAGATAAAGTTTCATCCGAAACCGTACCTTTTATTATGCTGGTGTCTTCTTCTGATTTAGAAAAATTAGAAAATCAAAAATTAGTAGAGCATTTACGTAGCCAATTCTTTATTGATTATGGTATTCGTCTCCCTAACATCTTGTTAAGGGCATCGACTACCGTATCAAAAAATCGAGCTGTTTTCTTGATCAATGAAATTCGAGCAGAAGAATTTGTACTTCAGCTTAATTTATTGAGAATCGTCAACAGCTCAGATGAGCTTATGCAACTAGAGATAGAGACTGTGCTCGATAACGGTACTGTCTGGGTGAAACCTGAACATAAAGAAACATTGGAGAATATGGGGTATCAATTACGTTCACCAATAGATGAACTATATCACAGCATGGCAGCTTTACTGTCTCGTCATGTAAGCGAGTATTTTGGTATCCAGGAAACGAAAGACATGTTGGATAAACTGGAAAATAAATATCCTGATTTAATGAAAGAAATTATGAGGCACGCCACAATACAAAGGATTACCGAAGTACTACAGCGTTTACTCTCTGAACGTATTTCGGTTCGTAATATGCGGCTGATTATGGAATCTTTAGCTTTATGGATGCCTCGTGAAAAAGATGTCATCTCGTTAGTCGAACATGTTCGTGGTGGACTATCTCGATACATCTGTCATAAATTTTCTGTCAATAATGAACTCAGGTCGATCGTTTTATCATCAGAAGTGGAAGATATGATACGTCAAGGAATAAGAAACACATCAGGGGGGACTTTTCTTAATTTAGAGCCTGCGGTATCTGATCAATTAATGGATTTATTTTCTGTTAATTTAGAAAATTTATTGATTGATCATAAAGATTTAGTCCTTTTATCATCGGTTGACACCCGACGTTTTGTTAAAAAATTTATAGAGTCTCGTTTTCGAGATTTAGAAGTGATGTCATTTGGAGAAATCTCTGAAACGGTCTCTGTAAATGTTCTTAAAACCATTTAAATTAAAAGAGGAAAAATAAATAATGAATAATAATATTGATCTGGCTGATTTAGTGCGTAAAGCGCTTATTTCATGCGGTTGTAATGAAAACTTATTACAAAATTTTGATGCGCATTCCACCATTCAGTTAGAGTTTGATGAAAAGCCCAGTATTTTTATCTCTCGTGATGATGAAGATGAAATTTGGGTATGGTCTAGCTTAATGCCTCTTTTAACAGAGCCAGAGCGTGAGACCCTGTTGGAAAGATCGGCGAGTTTGATAAAAGAAAAATTAGAGGCGGAATGTGATTTTTCGGCCACCAAGAAACTTGAGTTGGATAACGACGAAGACGCTATTCATTTAAAAGTTAAAGTAGATCCCGATTATCTACATGATCATGAAAAATTTTCAACCGTATTAACCGGTTTTTTTGAAGAAATAGAAACCTATTCTGAGATGCTTCGATAATGCACAAACTCAGATTATTGCGTTATAAAGCGCATCCACTTCGCCTGTCAGGCCCTATTATTGAAGCACGGTTGTTCGGCGTAAAGATAGGGGAAATTTGTGACATCAGGTCTGATTGCTCTGAATCAGAGGTCATTTGTCGAGCTCAGGTTTTGGGTTTTTATAATGACAGAAGTGTTCTGAGTTTAATAGGGAATGCACGGGGTCTATCAAGAGATGTGGTGATTATACCAACAGGGGCAGCTTTATTAGTCACAATAGATGATTCCCTGTTGGGTAGTGTTGTAGATCCTTCGGGGAAAATAGTGGCTCATTTAAGCGAGCCTACAGAGATAATGCATAATCCTTCAATTCGTGCTATTGATTCTCCACCCCCTTCTTATTTACATCGACTATCTATTCGTGATCCTTTTATTACAGGGGTGAAAGCAATAGATGGGTTAATCACCTGCGGTGTAGGTCAAAGAATGGGGATTTTTGCGGCTGCAGGCTGTGGTAAAACTTCATTGATGCATATGCTGATTGAACAGGCAGATGCAGATGTTTTTGTGATAGGGCTTGTGGGTGAACGGGGACGTGAAGTCACTGAATTTACTGAAGTTTTATCCAAGTCAGGGCGCGCGCAAAAATGTATTGTGGTTTATGCCACTTCAGATTTTTCTTCATTGGATCGTTGTAACGCGGCATTACTGGCCACGACCATTGCGGAGTATTTTCGTGATCAAGGTAAAAAAGTCGTACTTTTTCTTGATTCGATTACACGTTATGCCCGTGCGCTACGTGATGTGGCGTTGGCAGCAGGAGAGGCACCCGCACGGCGAGGATATCCTGCCTCTGTTTTTGATTCACTGCCTTCGATATTGGAACGGCCAAGTAATACCAAAAATGGCAGTATTACTGCTTTTTACACTATTTTGCTCGAAAGCGATGATGAGCCTGATCCGATAGCGGAAGAAATTCGTTCTATCCTGGATGGTCATATCTATTTAAGCAAAAAACTGGCCATCAAAAATCATTATCCAGCCATTGATGTATTACACAGCATCAGCCGTGTTTCAAGCCAGATTTGCGATACCAATCACCTGAGCATGGCCGGTGAATTCAGAAATATTTTAGCTAAAATTCAAGAGCTGCAAATGTTTGTTGAACTGGGTGAATACCGCCAGGGAGAAAACGCGGAAAATGACCGAGCCATCAAAAAACGGCCGGCATTATTAAAATGGTTACAACAGAGTATGAACGAACACTCATCATTTGAGCAAACCTTGCAGGCCATGAATGAGCTTACTCAATAACATCGTTGTTTTATTAAATCGTTGTGAAATGCATCAAAGAAGATGCGACATTGCTGTGTTTCAAATCAAGCAAAAAGAACAGAAGTTAGATAAAAAACTTGAAGAGATTGAATTAAAACGAAAGCATTTAAAAACCCTTCTTTATTTACAAAAGCCAGAAGGGAAAATGAACAAAACGGGTCTTTACGCTATTCAAAGACGTTTAGCGATTGTTCGGCGTAAATTAACAGAGTTGAATTTAAAGGAAGTCCCAATACAAGAAAAAAAGATGGAATACCAAAAAGAAAAAGAAAAAGTAATGCAAGAGCGCCAATATTGGCTACGTAAATCAGATAAATATCACCATTGGCAAAAAGTGCAAAAAAAATTACGCCGCATGGCTCAATTAAAACAAGAAGAAACAGAAATGGAGGAGATCATCACATGCAAGAAAAAATAGACATCGGTTTTTTGCAAAATAATTTGCAACAAGAAATGCCGGAAAATGAAATAAAAGCCCTGCCAGTACCGAAACAAGATAAAGATCTGCAATTAGATTCTTTTTTATCAGAAAAGTTAAAAACGCTCTTAAAAAAAGGACTGGAAGGTCAATGCTCTGATCAGCAAAAAGAGGTGAATCATACATCTCAGAAATCATCAGAAATCAATGACGAATTTGATGATATGAGCACCGAAGAATACGATACATCTGAAAAAGAAGATGACACTCTTCCTAAAGAAGCCAACATGGTCATTCAGGTCTACAAGCCCATGTCTAGTCATGAATTAGAACAGATTAGAAAACCTCAGGCTGAATCTAAAGCATCCGATGACATTCAAGCAGGAAGTTTGGAAAGCAATTGTCTTAGAAAAAAACATTTGATGGCAGCAAGTTATGCAGAAAAACAGTCACCAACAAACCTAATAAAAGGGGGGAAAGTGGCCCCCATTTCACCTGAAACCAAGAACCAGAAAGGGCTTAAAAAATCTGACACATTGAATACAGAGCCGGTATTACATCCTTATCATCATCATAAAGATAAAGTGAAAGACGATGTTTTACCAGAAGACAAAACATCTGATTTTTTATCTTTTAAAGTAGGTGAAAAGAAGGAAATAAGAGAAAAAATGGAGTCTACCCCTACGGGTATGCACTTGCATCAAACATTTAAAGAACAGCAACCTTTGGTGGGCAAAAACACGCCTGAGTTGGCTTCTAAAAAACAGGAACTTCCATTTGTTCAGGATATCACCAATCTCAAAGAGGCTGATACTGGAAACAATTATCATTTTAAAAGCTGGAAAGGGGCAGGAGAAAAATCAGTCAATATTGTGATGTCGCCTAAAATCAATGATGAACCAAGGCAATTTTTGTTGACACCCTCCAGCCCTGAAGTAGGGCAGCATTTAAAAGATCACTGGGAAGAAGCCAACCATGGACGCTGGGTTTTGCTAGATGATCAAAACGAACAGCCAAAGGATCATCAACATCAAGCAAAACAAGAAGAACAAATGGATGAGGAAAGCACGTGAATTGCTTAAAATTACCTTTATTATCGGAGATAAAAGAGCGTCGACTTGAAACTTTCTGGCGCGCAGAAGGGGTTCCCGTGAGCATTTCGTCCCCTGATGCCTTTTCAGAATTACTGTTTTTTACTGCTGATGAAAGCTGGCAAGGGGTGATGAATCTGGGAGAATGGTTTTCTCATGTTGCACCTGAAATGTCAGGATTATCAAACCAAATGTATGACAACCTGCAGTTAAAACGACTGTTTTCAGCAACAGAGCGCCCTGTCGATCTGCCTCCACAATCATTATCTTATAAAAAATTACGACTACAGGCCCTACCTGATCACAGTATATTTGAAAAACCTTTATTGTGTCTGGAAACTTCTCAAGGGGCACTTTGGATCACAAAATTGCCTGAAATGGAGATCCCCCGTCCATCGTTGCCTAAAAAATTAAACCTGTCGATTTTACCCATCCTTTTAACATTTGAAATCGGCGTCAGCCAATTAAGTTTGGGTTTGTTAAAAAAAATATCAGTGGGGGATATATTATTAATTTCACAGTTAACAGATAGAGTCAGTACTGCCGGTATTGGCATTGGTCGTTATCAAAAAAATGAAGGACAGATCATGATTGAAAAAAGAGATGAAGAATATGATAAAAATCTAGAAGAAGATGAATATGAAGATGAAGAGGATGAATATGAGGATGAATATGAGGAACAGAATGAACACGAAGATGAGGAACATCAAAAAGATCAAGAAAACGATGATGGCGATGACGCCGAAAATGAAAATAAAGTGAATGAACATCATCCAAAAGATCAAAAAAAATCTTCATCTCTTTGTGCTCAGGTTCCAGTGACACTCACCTTTATCTTGCAAAAAAATAAAGTCACAGTAGAGAAATTAGAAAAAATCTATGAAGGTGAAGTGATTCCGCTTGAACCCTCTATAGAGGAAAGAATTGAAATCAGGGCCAACAATGTACGGATTGCTCGTGGCAAATTACTTGGGATGGAAAATGGAGCATTGGGTGTCGAATTAACTCAGCTTTACCAAAGTAAAACATAGGAAAACCTAAGATGGACAATGACATTTCACTCATTTCAATTCTTGCATTTTCAACATTATTACCCTTCGTCATCGCATCAGGCACTTGCTATATCAAATTTTCGATTGTGTTTGTGATGGTCAGAAATGCCCTCGGATTGCAGCAGATCCCGTCAAATATGACCCTCAATGGTGTCGCTTTGCTGTTAGCCAGTTTTGTGATGATGCCTATTGTCAAAAACATCTATGAAGGCCATAAAAATGCACAATTCGATGTCAGAAACCTTTCCTCGGTGATCGAATTCGTTGAAAATGGTCTCGATGGCTATCGTTCTTATCTTGTCAAATATGCAGATCCAGAGTTAACCCAATTTTTTGAAAAAGCCGCCTCTGACAGAAAGGAAGAAGATTTTGTTGGTGCCGAAGAGGAAAAACCCTCTATCTTCGCTCTTTTGCCTGCATACGCGTTAAGCGAAATCAAAAGCGCATTTAAAATTGGTTTTTACATTTATTTGCCCTTTGTGGTGGTTGATTTATTGATATCCAGCATTCTACTGGCGTTGGGGATGATGATGATGAGCCCTGTCACCATTTCTGTGCCGATCAAACTGGTCTTATTTGTTGTATTAGATGGCTGGACCCTGATTTCTAAGGGAATGATTTTACAATATATGGATTTAGCTGGAGCCAGCTCTTGAACAGACAGAGTAAAATATGAATGATTTGGTATTTGCAGGTAACAAAGCACTTTATTTAATTTTAACGTTAAGCGCGATTCCTGTTGCTGTGGCAACAGCAGTAGGGCTGATCATTGGCCTGATTCAAACTGTCACACAGCTACAGGAACAAACCTTGCCGTTTGGAATCAAACTATTAAGTGTCTCTTTATGTCTTTTTTTATTAGCAGGTTGGTATGGAGACACCCTCTTGGCTTATGCACGTGAAGTGATTGGTATCGCATTGCGACGGCCATAAAAATGATGATAGACTTCACTAATCATTTTTTAAATGAATTAATCGTCGTTCTTTTTGCTTCTGCTCGATTAATGCCTGCCTTCTTTCTCTTGCCTTTTTTTAGCAACAACGTATTAACCGGTTCTCTAAGACTGCCGATTACCATGCTGGTGGCTTTTTCATTATGGCCTTATCAGGAAAAGGTATTACCTCCTTTTGAAACTTTTTTATACCTGGGCTTAGTCAGTAAAGAGCTGCTGATTGGTGTACTTTTGGCTTTCCTTATTTCCTGGCCTTTTTGGATTTTACATGCGGTAGGAGCTATTATTGATAACCAAAGAGGAGCGACCATCAGTAGTAGCATCGATCCTATCAGCGGTGTTGATACTTCAGAACTGTCTAATTTTTTTAATTTGTTTGCCGCGGCGGTTTTTTTACAAGGTGGCGGCATGACTTTATTTTTAGAAAGCTATCATCAAAGCTATCAAATATGTTCCCCTCTCAGAGACTGTACTTTTGCTTTTTCTCCTATTTTTGCCATTCTCACTAAATTGATGTCAAAATCGTTAATCTTGGCCAGCCCTGTGATCGCCGTATTATTAATGACAGAAGCGATATTAGGATTATTATCCCGCTTTGCGCCACAATTAAATGCGTTTTCTATTGCGCTAACCGTAAAAAGTTTAATCGCATTTTTAGTGATCATCCTGTATTTTTCTGCTTTTATTCCAGATCAAATAAATTCCCTGTCTTTCTATTCAGAGTTACTCCCTATTTGGTTTAAATAAAATTTAAAAAATTTACTTTAAAATTACATTTCATGACATTTAAATAAATAATTTAATATAGAATTCAATTCGTATTAAAAATATAAAAATATAAAAATATAAAAATATAAAAATATAAAAAAATGAATCGTATATTCATTTTTATTTTAATGATAAAAAATAACATTAAGTTATTTAAATGAAATGAATTAATCTATTATGTCATCTAATAAAACAGAAAAACCGACCCAAAAAAAATTAAAAGATTCTGCAAAAAAAGGGCAATCTTTTAAAACTAAAGATTTTATTATTGCCTGTTTAATGTTAGCGGGCGTGCAATATTTAATTTCTTTTGCTTCTTTTAGTGAATTAATGTTTCTTTATAAAGAAATTATTTCTTTTAATTTTGAATACGATATTCATCGTTATACGATTTCTGTTTTATCGATTGGATTTAAAATTTTTTTACCTATTTTATTGCTCTGTATATTTTGCTCCGCCTTACCGAGTTTATTACAAACTGGATTTTTACTAGCGACTAAAGCCATCAAACTGAATTTAGGCGCACTAAATCCGACTAAAGGATTTAAAAAAATATTCAGCTTACGCACAGCCAAAGATGCCGTTAAATCTGTTTTATATTTGGGTACTTTTTTTGTTGCAGTCCTGGTGGTTTGGAATACAAAAAGAGGCGTTTTATTTCAACAATTACATGGCAGCAGCCCTTATGAAATCGCGATGGTTTGGGGCCAGCTTTTACAAAGCATATTATGGACCTGCCTGGGATGCATCGTGATTATTTTAATTTTAGATGCCTTGGCGGAATACTTCTTGCACATCAAAGATCTGAAAATGGATAAACAGGAAGTGAAACGTGAAATGAAAGAACAAGACGGAAACCCAGAAATAAAAGGAAGGCGTCGTGAATTACATATGGAAATACTTTCGGAACAAATTAAATCGGATATTAAAAATTCACAATGTATTATTGCCAACCCAACACATATTGCAGTAGGCATTTATGTCAATCCAGATACTGTCATGATGCCTTTTATTTCAGTTTTAGAAACGAATCAAAAAGCATTGGCAGTCAGGGCTTATGCAAAAAAAGTCGGGGTCCCTGTTATTCAAAATATTTCATTAGCCAGAGCAATATATAAAAACAATAATCGCTATTCTTTTGTTCGTATGGATGAATTAGATGAACTCTTAAAATTATTGTTCTGGTTATATGATGTAGAAAGCGAAGGGTATTATAAATTACTTTAAATGCACTTTATAAATTACTTTAAATAAACCAATAAAAATATTTTTATAAAAAATGATGTATCAATAATGCAATTTTTTTAAGCATTTTAAAAACTGGGGGAAATATGAGTGTAATACGAGATATTAATCAAAAAAAAATATTAGAAATAGATGATGAAACAGCAGAAATGCTGTCTGATGCCATTATAAATTCAGCGTCTTTAAAAGATATTCATAATATTCCTGAAGAAATGATGGAGGGATTATATGCTTACGCTTACGATTTTTATCAAAAAGGAAAACTGGATGAAGCAGAAACATTCTTTCGGTTTTTGTGCATGTATGACCTTTATAATTCTGATTATTTCGTCGGGCTCGCGGCCGTCTATCAATTAAAAAAACAATTCAAAAAAGCCATCGATTTATACGCTATCGCGTTTGCATTAAATAAAACCTCTGATTACAAAATTGTCTTTTTGAGTGGCCAGTGTCAATTATTCATGGGCAAACCCAGACAAGCCAAACTCTGTTTTGAATTAGTGTATGAAAAAATAGAAGATCAATTCATACGAAAAAAAGCAAAAGCGTATTTAGACACCATGCAAAAAATAAAATCTAAAAAAACAGCCACACAGGAGGCATAACATGCTGAACAATGTCGCAGGTTCATACAATCCTTTCATTCCGTCACCTGATTATGCCGATCCTAACCAATTTGAAGAGGAATTTGACGCTCAGGAAGATGATCATGAGGCTGAAAGTGCTGTTGATGATAGAAAAGGTTTTATAGGACGACGCGGCTCACAAAAAGCCGCGAAAAAGCGTGCGGAACATCCTATGAAGGAAGCCGCACAACATAAAGCGAATGAGTTAGAGCTTTTTGATCCTAAAACGTTTTTAGCTCAAGCAAATCAGGCATTATTAGAATTACAGCTCGTCGAATCTGCTGAAAAAACCGATCTTGAAAAAAATCCTGAGTTCACAGATATCCCGATTATGAGAGCGCCTGTTAGCGGAGCGGAATCTTCCTATGGGGGATTGTACGAGCTACTTGGAGAGGTCGCTAATATTTTGGGGGATGCGGATATTCTTAAGTTAAAAGAGAATTTAAAGTTATTGCAAGAAAACAGCAAAGCCGTAGAAAACAACTCAAAAGAAATTCAAGGTTTAGTCACTAGCAGAGAAGAACTCAAGGAAGAACTGCAAAAAGTATCAAAAATCACAGATAAAGAAGAGAAGGAGAAAAAATTACAACAAATCAGTCTAAAAATTAAAGACCTAAATGAAAAAACAAATACTTTACTTAAAAAGTATGATCTGACTCACGATCAAATGAAACGCATGCAAGACAATGTTTTATCTTTAACGCAATTAATGGCTGAAGTAATAAATCTGATGAGTGAGAGCTCTAGCATTGACATACAAAATACTAAAAAAGTGATGGAAGCTGAATTCCAAAACAATATTACACAAATGAAGGAGCAAATAAAAAAAAATAAAGAGGCAATGGAAAAAGCCAATGAAATGAAAAAAACCATGGGGTGTATTGCTAAGGTGATTGGACATGTAGTCACTGCGATTACTGTTCTCAGCAGTATCGCTGCCGTTTTTACAGGGGGAGCCAGTTTAGTCATAGCGGCACTTGCTCTAGGTTTATTAGCTGCAGACAAAAGCCTGGAACTTTCTGGAAAAAAATCATTAACCGCCATGGCCATGGAGCCCGTCATGAAAGCTATAGCTGATGGTATTGCATCTAGACTTGAAAAAGATGGTCTTGATAAAAACACGGCTAATTTAATAGCCGCCATCTTGACTGCAATTATTTTGGTTGTTGCGCTTGTGTTAGTTTCAGCAGGCTTGGCTTTGAAATCGGTTTCTCAATTAATTTCTAAAATCGTCCCTAAATTTATTTCAAAATTTATTGGAAAAATGGCCTCAAAAACAACTCAGTTAATGATGAAGTACAGTAATTATGTAATGCAGGCTCTGCGTGCAATTTTATATCCAACCGGTCATGCAATAAACGGCACGGGAGAGATTATCTCGAACGAGTATAAGGGAAAGTCCGTGGATGCTCAGGCTGAGATCAAAAGGTTACAATTTGAGAGAAAGCGTATTAATGAGCTAAGACAAAGTATTGAATCGCCTATGGAAAGCATTTCTGACGCAGTAGTTCATTTAAAAGAAGATCTCAGTCAAGCGATCTTGAGAGCACTTTCGAGTATGCAAGTTTTTGTAAGAGCCATAAAAGGCTAAATATTACTTATAATAAAAAGGAAAATACATATGAATGTTACACCAAATGACGGTAATAAAACCAATCCCAGCAGTACCTCCCCAGAAGAGTTAAATCCTCAAGAACAGCAACCATCCGCTTCTGGTGTTGAAGACTGTTCTGACACGCTTGCGGAAGATGCTGTAAAGAAAAATACAAAGGCTGTTGTTTTAAAAAAAGCAAAACAAGCTCATGAGTTAGAAAAAGAGGGAGCAGAAGCTGCGTTTAAAAAAAATATAGAAACAGGTATCAAAAATATTAATCACTCCTATTCAAAAGCAATTAAAAAACTGGAAAATTTAGTTACAAAATTGCAGAACCATCAACATGTATCTATGGAAGAAGTTGAAGCAATCATATCTGAACATGAATCAACATTAGAGTCTGAGTCTGATTCAGACTCAGATATAAGCGATGAAATCTCGGAAGAGATGCACAATAAAATCAATGATATAGTCGAATCAGCATTAAAAGATCCGTCAATTTTAGCAGCAAGATCTGAACATAAAAAGCTTTCTCAAAAATATGAAAAAATAATAAGTGCGCTTAAATTGGAGATCAGCAGGCCTGATATATTTTCACCTGAAAATAGAGGAAGTTTGGCTAAGCTAATTTCAATGATTGGTGAACTCAAAGGTTTATTACGTGATATGCAAAGCAGTGAAATAGCTATCATGACGAAAATGGGTGAACTATCTAAAAAAGCATTAGATACAGAAATTTTGGGGATGAAAGAGCAAATGACGGCTGAAAAGACGGCGGCCATATATGGACTTATTTCTACCATGACCGTGTCAGCGGTTTCAGCAGTTGTAAGTTTAAGAAGTTTGGCAAAGACTCATCAAGCAAAAACAAAATATAAAGAAATAGAAAGCACACATAGACCACTTGCGAAGGCTAACAAGCAACACGCTAACAATTCACGCAATCCAGAGGTTAAGGAAAGTCATGAAAAGAAGAAAAATGAACACCTGGAGGCAATTAACAAAGCATACAATAAAAAGCATGAAGAGATAAAGAAAGCAAAAGTGTATGAAAGCATCTCTAGTAGTGGGTTTCAAATGGCCGGTCAGGTTGGTGAAGTCATCAGAACCATCACCAAGCAATCCCTGGGAGAAGAAGCGATGGTGCAACAAAAGCTCAGTGAATATGAAAAAAATCTTGCAGAGAGAGGATTACAGGATGCTCATGACGGCCTGACAAATATCAATAAAGGCATCAATGGAACTGCAGATATAGCATCAAATACTATAGGTAGCCAGATACAGTCCTCAAAAGCGGTGTAAAAGAAGAATAACAGCAGGGGGTGATTCATCTCATCCCTAATAATACAAAAAAGTGCTCAACTAAAATAATAGGATTCAACATTTTATGGCTACTGCTACTTCCGGAATCTGGATGTCTTCAAATGAATATATAAAAACCGAACCAAATGACAAAATTCCAGAAAATCAATTCGATAAACAAGAGAAAAATTTTTCAGGCTTCCCTTCTCTGGAATCTGAAAACCATCATAATAATGATAGTACTGTTGAAATTTATAAAGAATCTTTAAAGAATTTTTTATCAGAATTCAAATGTTATCAGAATGAACAAACAACAGAATTAAATCAGCACATAGGCGCAACACATCTTCGTGCAATGATAGCGTTATCAAAAGCCTCGAGTGCTGAACAGCAAACACTTTTTCAAGAGATATTTAAAAAAACCTTCATCTCCGAGGGTGGATCAGTAGAAGTGCTGAAACGCTTTATTTTAGATTCAACAGGTCTGGAAGCGAACGAAAAAGAGTTTTGTGAACAACAGATTGCTAACCTTTTTCCTGAAACATCTTCTCTTATTTTAGACCCAGTGAATAAACAGTTAAAAAATGACAGCGGCAGTACAAATGAGCTTGATGCGCCGCCAGCCCCACCGAGCCTGCCAGGAGAACCGATTCATGTACCACCAGCGCCACCGAGCCTGCCAGGAGAAGAATCGATTCATGTACCACCAGCCCCACCGAGCCTGCCAGGAGAACCGATTCATGTGCCACCAGCGCCACCGAGCCTGCCAGCACCGCCGAGCAGCGATGGAGGTGGCCTGCTAGAAAGAGTGTATACGAAAGTAACTGGTGTTATGAACAATGTTAAAGATAGTTATGTGGATGTACATGGACGTGTGTCGAACGCCCAAAAAGACTATTCAAAAGAATTGAGCGAAATAAATCGTATGGAACAATGGATAGACAATACGGATAAGTCTGGCGAAAAAATAAAATTTAAAGCAGGGGCCTATCTCAAGGCATTAGAGGAATTGAAAAAGCGCTATGGGTTTACAGAAGGAGCTGATATATCGTTTTGGGATCCAAAAGAGAAGGATTATGTCAATGTTGATGACGCAAATAATCATAATGCGCCTATTCAAATTTGGCAATATTACGATCGAAAAGACAATACTAAGCAGGGCCAAAAAAAGGTTTTATATCCCACAGTGGCACGAGAAGTGAATGATAAGTTAACAAGTAAAGAGCAGATGACAAATTTGTGTAATGACCTTGGATTATCACCTGAAAAGTCTCTTGTTCAAGTGAATATATGGAATAAAAATAAAGGAGCCAAAGGAGAGTATGAAACAGGCTACATTATCGTTGCGAATCCCACTGATGTAGATACTCTGATTAAGTCGGTAAAAGACACGTTTCCAGAACTTGATCTGACACCATCCGAAACAGCTGAGGAAGAGGAGGAGCGTTTAAGACCATTAAGAGAAAATATAAAAAAGGTGAAGCAGGGTTATGAAAACCTTCTTCACTGGCTGGAAATTTATAAGAAAAACCCTGATACAGTAAAAGGAAACTATGAAAAAAAAGTATCAATGGTGAAAAAAGCAATAGAAAGTCAAAAGAATGAGTTGAAGAAAGCAGAGGATGCATTGAGGCAAGCGCAGCCACGATATAAATTCTACGAAATAGATATTCAAAAATTTGGCCCATTCAAAACGACTGGCACCACGATGACGGACAATGCTTTAGGAGACACGAGACAATCCGCGCAAAAATTGAGTCAAGCCCATTCGATGGCCGAAAATTTATATAAAGTATTAGCTAATGCATGTCAGATGATAGCAGACGCTTTGATAGGAATTGTAAGAAATTGGTGAATAAAATGCCTTTTATAAAAACGCACAAAACAAATCAGATGGTGACCAAAAATACGTTGGGTCAAAACAATAATAAGTATAAAACCGCCTTAGAAGAAAATTTAAGAAAGGTCAGCTCTATAGATCATCCGATGCCTGGTTCAAAAATAGCAACAGATGATCAAATGACGACTGGTATTAAAGAAATAAGGGGCGCGATAGAAAAAAATATAAAAGAAAACGAAAAAAAACGCGTCGCCAGGTATCAATTACCTCAATGTCGATATCAATTACCTCAATGTGAAGGCAATGAAAAGAAAGTCGAATATTTTAGCAACATTGTGAATTACGCGGCTATGATACTAGAATCTGTAGAAGGCAAAAGTGATGGTCAAAAACTGGGAAAATGGACAAAAGACTTACAATCTGATTTTTTAAAATTAAAAACCGCATTTGAAAAATCTAGCGACCAACAGAATTCTTTAGATATTTTAAGAAAAAACAAAAAACTGACTCAGTCTTTGCAGGGAACGATAAGAGAAATAGTTGATGATTTAGCTAAGCATAATCAGCACGAAGATAAAAGTATCCTGGATATTTTTATGGAAAAAAATACTTATTTGAATTCAGATGAGATGAAAAAGCATGTTGATTTAAATAAGCATGAATTTAGATTACTAAAAAATCATGTTGATCAAGTATACGCCATGGGTGCAGCCGATTTAATTAATTGTCAAGATATTTATAAGGCATTATCACAGGATTTACCCTACTGTTATAAACTTAAAGGCGGTAAAAACGCGACACCTCATTCTAAAGAAATACCTCATCGACCAGCAAAAATGACCCATAGTCAGTCAGCGAAGTCATCTTTACGAGAAGTTAATAAGCGATCAAATGATAATCTAGAGTCTATCGAAAATACACCTGGCCGCGCTAGTAGTACAGTCAATCCAAAGTATCTGATAGAAAAAAAAGATGAAACGAACAGCTCTAATTCCATAGAAGGCAAAGCAGTCCAATCCACACCAGAGACCTTGAAAGCAATAGAAGATGAAGATTTACAGCCACTGACAAAAAACGTTCAGTATCGCAATCATCCTAACCTTTTTGATATCTGGAATTTTAGCACCAGTAGTTGGATAAAAAATTCGTTCATAAATGCAATATATCGTTTTTTCAAAAATAAGTGATCATCCGGTGAATAAAAATCGCTTTTGAGAGAATTTAAGAATGAATTTAGCCCATTGCCAAGGATCGAGATAGACCATTTCTTTTATTGTCAGAGTATCGGTTTTAAAAAATGACATTTTAATTAAAAATACCATTTTTTTCTTGCCAGTTGCACAGCAGCTCGTTAGTATTCGCTCGCGTTAAAAACCAATAAGAAATGTTGATATGTGCGTCCGTAGCTCAGTTGGTTAGAGCACCACCTTGACATGGTGGGGGTCGGTGGTTCGAGTCCACTCGGACGCACCAGGTGGTCTCTTTTTTTCTCTTCATTTTTTTCTTTATCTTCTTTCACAGATCAACACCAACACCTATTGTTTGAACGAAATACAGCCCATCAGGTCGTGTATTCAATAGGTTGATTGTATAGAGTAAAAATTTTACAGTTAATATTTTAGACAAGGAAAGCCCCTGAATGACAAAATCTTATTTGTTTTTTTTATTTTTTTTATTGATGGTCAATATGACATCACAGGCGAAGAACATTGTAACATCACCCTCTACTGAGCCTTCTCAAGAATCATCCAACCCAATAGAAATAGATGATGTAACAATCATTTCAACACAGCTTATTCTTGATAATCAATTTCAGCGGCTCTGCAAAAAGTGGGGGTTTGTGATCTGTTAGTCTTCTACCAAACGTTGTAAACCGACTACTTTTTCATTATTTTGAGTACGGATTAAGGTCACCCCTTTCGTGTTCCGGCTGATTGAATTCATTTCAGATGCACGAGTACGAACTAAAGTGCCTGCATCAGTAATCATCATTAGGTGATCGTTTTCATCTACTTGAATCGCCCCCACTACATTGCCATTGCGTCCATTCACTTTGATAGAAATCACGCCCATACCGTTTCGAGACCTTGTGGGATATTCTTCTTTGGAGGTTTTTTTACCATAACCATTCGCTGTCACGGTTAAGATATCTCCGTCTCCACGAGGAATGATCAGTGACACAACGCGATCTTCTTGAGCCAAACGTATTCCCCCAACCCCTCTTGCGGTTCGGCCCATGGCGCGGACATCATCTTCTGAAAAACGAATGACTTTTCCTTTAGAGGAAAATAACATCACTTCATTAGTGCCATCCGTGAGGTCGACGCCTATCAGTTCATCCCCGTCATCTAAATTGAGTGTGTAGATGCCAGTGCTGCGAGGGCGACTAAATTCCAATAAAGCGATTTTTTTGACCACGCCACAGGCGGTTGCCATGAAGACATATTGCCCTGTTTCATAATTTTTAACGGGCAAAATGGCCGTAATGCGTTCATCGGGATTTAATGGCAATAGATTCACTATGGGCCTGCCTCGTGCTCCACGACTTGCTTCAGGTAATTGATATACCTTCAGCCAATAAAGGCGCCCACGGCTTGAAAAACATAAAATGTTGTCGTGCGTATTGGCTACCAGCAGGCGCTCAATAAAGTCCTCGTCCTTGGTTCGAGCCGCCGATTTCCCTTTCCCTCCCCTGTGCTGGGCTTCGTAATCGCTCAGAGGTTGATATTTTATATATCCTTGATGAGAAAGTGTCACCACCACATCTTCTTGAGGAATCAAATCTTCAAGATGAATATCCGCGGTGTTAATTTTGATTTCAGTACGACGTGGATCATGATATTGGGCTTTGATGGACAAAAATTCTTCTCGAATGACTTCCAATAAACGATCGGGATCAGAAAGGATTTTTTGTAATTCGTGAATGGCGTTTAACAGTTCTTTATATTCATTGAGTAGATTGTCGTGTTCCAGACCCGTTAATTTTTGTAAACGCAGATCCAATATCGCTTGGGCTTGCTGCTCAGTAAAATGATATTCCCCGTTATGAATCCCAAATTTGGCTTCTAACCATTCTGGACGAGCGATATCTTTTTCATCTCCAACACAATCTAACATGCTCGTCACATGACCTAATGGCCAAGCCTGCGCCAGCAATCCTGTTTTGGCGTGAGTGGGGTTCCCAGCATTGCGAATTAACTGAATAATGACATCAATATTGGCTAAGGCCACGGCTAATGCTTCCAAAATATGAGCCCGATCACGAGCTTTACGTAATTCAAAGAGCGTACGGCGTGTCACCACTTCTCGCCGATGTCGTATAAAAGCCCTCAAAATGTCTTTTAGGGTCATGACTTTGGGTTGCCCGTGATCCAAAGCCACCATATTGATGCCAAAAGAAACCTGTAATTGTGTCAGTGAATATAGCTGATTGAGTATCACCTCAGCGATGGCATCGCGTTTTAATTCAATGAGGATCCGCATCCCCTCTTTATCAGATTCGTCACGCAAGCAACTGATCCCTTCCAAGCGTTTTTCTTTGACCAGTTCTGCGATTTTTTCAATCAATTTTGTTTTATTCACCTGATAAGGAATTTCATCGACAATAATGCTTTGCCGCCCGGATTTTTCGTCCACTTCTATGTTTGCTTTAGCTCGAATATAAATTCGGCCTCGCCCTGTACCATAGGCCTGTTCTATGCCTTTACTCCCGTAAATAATACCGGCGGTAGGGAAATCAGGGCCTGGCATATGTTTCATCAAATGTTCAACACTGATATTTTCATCATCAATGTAAGCAAGGCAGGCTGCTATGACTTCAGAAATATTATGAGGAGGGATATTGGTTGCCATCCCAACGGCAATACCCGAGGATCCATTGATCAACAAATTCGGTATTTTGGTTGGCATCACCTCTGGAATTTGCTCTGTTTCATCGTAATTGGGCACAAAATTCACTGTGTCTTTGTCAAGATCGGCCAGTATTTCGTGCGCTATTTTTGACATGCGAATTTCGGTATAACGCATGGCAGCGGGAGAATCTCCGTCAACTGAGCCAAAATTGCCCTGACCATCCACCAGCATGTATCTTAAAGAAAAAGGTTGGGCCATACGAACAATGGCATCATATACTGCGGTGTCACCATGAGGATGATATTTACCAATCACATCCCCGACGACCCTGGCCGATTTTTTATAGGCTTTGTTCCAATCATTCCCCAATACTTTCATGGCATATAACACACGGCGATGAACGGGTTTGAAACCATCTCGAACATCGGGTAAAGCTCGCCCAATAATAACCGACATAGCATATTCTAAATAGGAATCTGTAAGTTCTTGTTCAATGTTGATTGGGATAATTTCTTTGGCAAGCTGGCTCATTAAAGTGCTATTCCTTTGATATTCTTTTTGATGATGGAGGGGATCTAAAATGATTTAATACTATCACAATCTGAATCTTAGCCGGATATGATATATTCAATCTCTCACAAAAAAGGAGCCATTTTTAATCATGCCAAAAATCGACAAATGGAATAAACCACACAACGTAGATGAACAGGAAATCGCCAAATTTTCGGCTCTGGCTTCCCGCTGGTGGGATACCTCGGGAGAATTTAAGCCATTGCACCGTATTAATCCTTTACGTTTGGATTATATTTTGCAGCATACAAAAGGGATTTTTGAAAAAAAAGTGCTTGATGTCGGTTGTGGCGGGGGGATTTTAGCAGAAAGTTTGGCACGAGAAGGAGCTCAGGTGACAGGATTGGATATGGATGTTCAATCTCTACAGGTTGCTCGGAGGCACTCCATGGAAAGTGGGCTTGAGATCCATTTTGTGTGTCAAACAGTGGAATCTTATGCAGAAGATCATGCTCAAGATTATGATGTGGTGACCTGTATGGAAATGCTCGAGCATGTGCCAGATCCTGCGTCTGTTGTGCGGGCCTGCGCGACGTTAGTCAAACCTTCTGGTCATGTTTTTTTTTCGACCATTAACCGGAATACCAAAGCCTGGTTGTTGGCAGTCGTGGCGGCAGAATATATTTTAAAAATGTTACCTAAAGGAACGCATGATGCAAAAAAATTTATTCGGCCATCAGAGTTGATTGACTGGTTAGAAGCGGCCTCTTTGCAGGAAAAACATATGATAGGCTTGCATTATAATCCGATACTGGACCGTTTTAAGCTTGGCCCGAATGTGGATGTGAATTATATGTTGTACGCTCAAAAAGAGATGGACTGATCTCATCACCAGTGGTGATTAAAAAAATGATTTAAGCAAAAAAACTGACAGCGCTTTCTATCACTTTTTTTTGTATTTCATCAGAAAGATTGTAAAAAAGAGGTAGGCGAACCAAACGATCACTTTCTTGGAGGGTGTTTGTATCTTCCCCAACGAAGCGCCCAAATTTTTTCCCCGCGGGGCTGATATGCAATGGAACGTAATGAGAAGTGATGAAAATATCATTCTTTTTCATATGATGAGTAAAATGTTCCCGATCTTCTTTATCACGTAATTTAATATAAAACATATGAGCATTTTGTATGCTGTCTGTAGAGATATAGGGGAGGCCTATCTGGCAAGACAAAGCGAACCGTTCTAAAGCGGAATAATAATTTTTCCACAATACCCACCGACGAGCGTTGATCTGATCTGCGGCCTCTAGTTGCCCCCAAAGATACGCTGCCTGTAAATCGGACATTAAATAGCTCGACCCCAATGAACGCCAAGTGTATTTATCCACCTGACCTCGGAAAAAGCGGCTTCTATCAGTGCCTTTTTCACGAATGATTTCAGCGTTTTCAATCAGGCTCTTGTCATTAATGAGGATCGCCCCCCCTTCTCCACCCGCTGTGTAATTTTTGGTTTCATGGAAGCTAAAACAACCGATATCTCCTAAGGTTCCCAGGGCTTTTCCTTTATAGGTCGACATCACACCTTGTGCAGCATCTTCCACCACATATAAATGGTATTTTTTGGCCAAATCAAGGATAAAGTCCATTTCACAAGAGACACCGGCGTAATGTACAGGAACAATGGCCCGTGTTTTTTGAGTGATCGCCGCTTCAATTTTTGTTTCATCTATGTTCATGGTATCGGCACGAATATCAACAAACACTATTTTTGCGCCCCGTAAAACAAATGCATTCGCGGTAGAAACAAAAGTAAAGCTTGGCATGATCACTTCGTCATCGGGTTTGATATTTAACAGTAATGCCGCCATTTCAAGAGAAGCGGTGCAAGATGGCGTCAGAAGTGTTTTTTCGCATTTAAAACGTGCTTCGATCCACTCTTGACATCGGTGGGTAAAGCGGTTGTCACCACTGAGTTTTCCCGATTGCATGGCTTGTTGCATGTAAGCAATCTCGGTTCCCACTATGGCGGGTTTGTTAAATGGAATCATTGCATCCTCTCTCCATTTTGCTCAATCCATTCACGCAACATTTTTATGTGGCTCTTCCAGTGCTGTTTTAGATCATCGACGCCATGTTGTACTTTATTACATTGAGATGTAGTTTGTATTTCGTGGCAACATTGCTGTAAGTAAGACAGTCCAACAGAGCCGCAGGCGCTTTCAATTTTATGTGCCTCTTCTAAAATACCCTGCTGATTCTTTGTTTTTGCATGATCCTCTAATGTGGCCAAATAATGAGGAAGCGTTTTTTCAAACAGCGCCACATTTTTTTTCATGGTCGGAAATCCTAACAGTTCTATGTAGTGTTTTAGCAAGGTTAGATTGAGAACAGATCCTTTATCCTCGATATCTCGATACTGCTGTTTTCTCTCTGGATGAGGTCGGGAAAAATCGGAAAAATATTTTCTGATTATTTGAATAAGACTTTGCGTAGAAAGCGGTTTAGAGAGTACATCATTCATGCCTTTCTCTAAATACTCTTTTTCTTTTTTTAAGATATTAGCCGTAAAGGCAATCAAAGGGGGCAGTGACTTTTGATGATGATCTGATCGAATCTGCTGAGCAATCTCAAAACCAGTCATATCTGGCAGATGAATATCCAAAAAAACCAGATCAAAACGTTCAGGACTAAAGATTGACAGCGCTTCACTGCCACTCATGGCCACTTCAAAACTGATCTTTAATTTTTTAAAAACAGCGCAAGCGACGGTAATATTGATATCAACATCTTCAACCAAAAGAACATGAAGCAGAGGCAAATTGATATCCTCATTCTTCACAACGGCTGTGTTTTCTAAACATAATGGCGCTTTTACGGACAAAGTAAAACAAGATCCCTGACCCTTCATGCTCTTTACGGTAATGTCTCCTCCCATTTTTTGGGCGAACTGTTTTGATACAGCCAAGCCGATACCAGCCCCTTTGTTTGCTGTTTTGCCTGGAGTGTTTTTAATTTGATAATACAGAGTAAAAATTTTATCTTGTTCTTCAATAGAAATGCCAATACCAGGGTCTTTAACACAAAATATTAATCGGTTTTCTGATTCATAAGAGACTTTAACAATAATTTTGCCCTGATCAGAAAATTTGGCGGCATTACCAATTAAGTTCCAGAGTATTTGACGTAACCGCGTACCATCGATAATGACTTTTTTGGGTAGATCAGGCGACAGTTTTATTTTAAATTCTAGCCCCTTCGAATAGGCCAATAAATTAGAAATATGTTCTAATTCCACACAAAAATCAGTAAGAGAGATTTCTTGCTCATCGAGCACCATTGCGGCCCGCTCTATTTTATTGATATTCATAATATCGTTAAAAATATGAATTAAAGTGAACGCATTGATATAAATCGTTCTCAGATATTGTGTTCGATCAGGGTTTAATTCTGTATCCAGTAAAATATGACTGAGCCCCACAATCCCACTCAGAGGCGTGAGTAACTCATGACTGATGGTGGAGATAAACCTGTCTTGATCTCTATTGATTTTTTTTAAAGCATCTTGATGAAAAAAATCCCGTGAGCGCATTATTTCAAATTGATCAATCAAACGAGATAAACTTTGACGGGATTGCTCCACTTTTTTGATGACCCTGGAGAGAAAATACAGTGTCACTACTACAATAAAAGAAATAAAAAAAATGAGGCGTAATAAATTAAACTCATTCATTTTTTTATCTAGTGTAAAAACTGTAATAATTTCGATTAATGTGGCTGTGATTATCAATAAAAATGATGATAAAATTGAAAAATTGAAGTCTCCCATATTTAAGATTAAATGAACACATCGGTTTGTTAACATTTTAAATTGCTTCATAAATATCTATTACCTTTTTATTTATGATCACCTGAGATCATTTTACACATGGAAACGAAATCTAGATATGATGGAAATATAAAAATATGTTGCAATTACTTAAATGTTATTCTGAAAGACGTTGTATTTGGTTTTTTATTGCTTTGACGGGTTTTTGCTTTTTACTGATAGCACTTTATTTTCAATATATTCTGCTGATTTCCCCTTGTGTCTTATGTATTTATCAACGATGCGCTTTTTTGGGGCTGATCGGAGCATCGTTACTTGCTGCTATTTATCCTAAATCTTTGTTAAGGCATCTTGGTATATTGCTATGGATATACAGTGCCGCGAAAGGTCTTCAGTTCGCTTGGGAACAGGTTAAAATCCAATCAGATCCCAGTCCTTTTCATTCTTGTGTTTTACTGATGGATTTTCCTTCATGGCTTTCTTTAGATAAATGGTTGCCTTTTTTATTTGCGCCTTACAGTCATTGCGCTAGCCAACAATGGCAGTTGATGTCACTTGACATGGCACAATGCCTGATCGGTATTTTTGCTATTTATCTGTTCATTGGGGGCATTATTTTGATCAGTCAATTTGTGAAACCAAGAAGACATCATCTATCTTAGTAATGAATAAAAATTAATTACTTTAAAATCATTGGAAAAAATGGATTTCTATGCTTTATTTTATGCTGTGTTATTAGAGTTCGAGAATGTCAAATTCTGTATTACTCGCCAAAACCACATTTAATTTTTTCTTTGTTGTAATTGAGACTTCACAGGTACTGCTATCTGTTCTACATTAGTGCCTGAAAAAATGGCTGACGGTAGTAAAAGTGCGATTGCAACTGGCATATCCGTCGTGATTGATGTTTTACAAATGATAAAAAGAGATAGGGATCAATTTATGAATAAGGCTCAACTGATTGATGAAATAGCAGAAAATGCTGGTATAACAAAAATTAAAGCCAATACGGTTTTAAATATCATTTTAGATCGAATTACTGAATCTTTGAAAAAACACGAGTCAGTGCAACTCGTGGGTTTTGGTACCTTTAACGTCAAACATCGTGATGCGCGTAATGCGCGTAACCCTCAAACTGGTGCAACAATAGAACTTCCTGCATGCTATGTCCCTTCTTTGAACTTTGCAAAAGCCTTAAAAGACGAACTTAAAGGGTCAGAGGATGTGGGGGGAAAAACAAAATTAGCAGCACCAGTCAAAAAGAAGCAAAAAGTTGCCGCTAAATGACACCACTACCTGTTGTCTCACTATCTTAATATCGTCCTCGTCCTTCTTAAGGGCGAGGTTTTTTTACGTCTGCACTGAAAACACTGACCTGATTGGTTCATCGAACGACCTCCCACCAAGTCGGTCACCTCGTCATTGAGATGTGAAGTTTTTCCTGATTTCTCCCGCCACTCCTCAATTTTTAAGGACGCAAAAATGCATGATAATGAAGATGTTTATTCAAAGTATCTTGGCAAAAAATCAGACTATATAGATACTTATACACCTTCTTTATTAGAGCCTATCCCCAGAGTATTAGGCAGAGAAAAAATAGGGCTGATGGACGACACGCTTCCTTTTGATGGATTTGACTTATGGACTGCCTTTGAGCTGTCCTGGTTAAATCAAAAAGGAAAACCGATGGTTGGCATGGCTGAATTTAAGGTACCGGCCCAATCAAAAAAATTAATTGAATCAAAATCATTAAAACTGTATCTCAATAGTTTAAACCAATCCCATTTTGATTCCTCAAAATCACTTCAATCTGTTTTATCAAAAGACCTCTCTAACGCCGCTGTGGGAGCCGTTTCCGTCACTGTCTCTGAAGGAATGAAAAATGATGATTTACACATTCATCATCCTAAAGCGGTGAATATCGATGACATAGACATAGAGGTCCATGATTACCGTTTTAATGAGGGGTATTTAAAAGACGCAACCCATGAAACGGTCCCTTTTGTCAGTGAAACATTGATGTCACATCTTTTAAAATCCAATTGCCTGGTCACCCATCAACCCGATTGGGGCAGTGTTTTTATCAAATATGAAGGAAATAAAATAGACAGAGAAAAGTTACTCAGATATATCATTTCATTTCGACAGCATCATGAATTCCATGAACAGTGCGTAGAAAGAATATTCCTGGATATCAAAAAATATTGTCGTCCTGAAAAATTAACTGTTTTTGCGAGATATACTCAAGGAAAAAACCCTCAACCTTTGCCGGCCTTGTTTTTTTTCCCGCAAATTTTACAGCACCGTTTACATGCCATTAATAAGGCGTTCAAAAGCGCACGCGATTCTTTTGGATATCAAGGAGATTATTGTTTGGTTTATCCGATTAAGGTGAATCAGCACCGGCGTGTGATTGAATCTTTGTTGAAATCGGGCGAATCTTTAGGTTTAGAGGCGGGTTCTAAAGCAGAAATGGTCGCTGTACTGGCTTATGCCGGTGGTACGCGCTCCCTCATTGTCTGTAACGGCTATAAAGATAGAGAATATATTCGTTTGGCATTAATGGGCGAAAAGCTGGGCTATAAGGTGTATCTCGTTATCGAAAAAATGTCAGAAATTAAAATGGTATTAGAGGAAGCAAAGCGCTTAAACGTCGTCCCTCGTCTCGGTGTACGTGCTCGTTTGGCTTCAGAAGGTTCAGGAAAATGGCAGGCCAGTGGCGGAGAAAAGTCTAAATTTGGTTTATCGGCGACGCAGGTATTACAGCTGGTCGAAATATTAAAATCTGCGGATTGTTTATCTGGCTTGCAGCTTTTGCATTTTCATCTGGGCTCGCAATTATCCAATATTCACGACATTGCCACTGGTGTCAGAGAATCGGCTCGATTTTATGTCGAATTACACAAATTGGGCGTCAAAATCAGCTGCTTTGATGTGGGGGGCGGTCTAGGTGTGGATTATGAAGGCACGCGATCACAATCGGATTGTTCGGTCAATTATGGGCTCAAAGAATATGCCAACAATGTGATCTGGGGGATTGGAGAAATCTGTAATGAAAACCATTTGCCTCATCCCACCGTAATCAGTGAATCTAGTCGAGCACTCACAGCGCATCATACCGTATTGATATCAAACGTGATCGGCGTTGAACGTAATGAGTTTAGCCCTCCTCAAGCCCCTGAAAAACATTCGCCCCGTGCATTAGAAAGTCTATGGTACACCTGGCAAGAAATGCAAAAACCAGATCATAGACACTCATTAAGAGAATGTTTACATGACAGTCAAAGGGATTTACAGGATGTGCATACGCAATATACGCATGGCATATTAGATTTAAAGCAACGCGCTTGGGCAGAACAACTGTATCTGCAGATTTGCCATCACATTCAAAAAGAGCTCGATCCGAGTGATCGGGCACACAGGACCATGATTGATAATTTACAGGAGCGCATGGCGGATAAATTGTACGTTAATTTTTCATTATTTCAGTCATTGCCAGATGCTTGGGGCATTAATCAATTGTTTCCGATATTACCATTGGAAGGATTAAATCAACGCCCTGAGCGTCGAGCGGTTTTGCTGGATATTACCTGCGATTCTGATGGCATTATTGAGCATTATGTGGATGGCGATGGTGTAGCGAACACCTTGCCTATACCACCCTACGATGCTGAAAATCCCCCTATATTAGGATTTTTTATGGTAGGCGCCTATCAAGAAATCCTTGGAAATATGCATAATTTATTTGGCGACACAGCCGTAGTAGAAGTCAGCCTTGATGAACAAGAAAAAATTTCAGTGAAGATAGATAATCCAGGGAATACGGTTTCTGATATGTTGAAATACGTAAAATTAGATCCGAAGGCATTGCTCGCGTACTTTGCTCAAAAAATCAAAAAAACGGATTTAAATGCTCAGTTACAAATGGCATTTTTGGAAGAATTTGAAGCAAGCTTGTACGGGTATACCTATCTTGAACACGACTAAAAAACGATCAGCAAAAACAAATATTTACGCACTTTTTAATACTCTCTGGAGCAAAATATGATTTTTCATCAAACCCTCTCTAGAAAAGAATGCGCTAATGCCATTCGCGCGCTCAGTATAGATGCGGTACAAAAAGCAGGATCAGGGCATCCAGGTGCCCCGATGGGTATGGCAGATATCGCCCAGGTGTTATGGTGTGATTATTTAAAACACAATCCACGACACTCTGATTGGTGTGACAGAGATCGCTTTGTTTTATCGAACGGGCATGCTTCCATGTTGCTTTATAGCCTGCTGCATCTCACAGGCTACGATCTTTCGATAGAAGAAATAAAAAATTTCAGACAACTACATTCTAAAACACCAGGGCACCCAGAATATGGCTATACGCCTGGGGTAGAAACCACCACAGGCCCCTTAGGGCAAGGGATTGCCAATGCCGTGGGTTTGGCGATTGCAGAGCGAACCCTGGGTGCCCAGTTTAATCGTCATGGATACCCTATAGTGGATCATCATACCTATGCTTTTATGGGAGATGGATGCATGATGGAAGGGATTTCTCATGAGGTCTGTTCATTAGCGGGCACGTTACAATTAGGGAAATTGATTGTCTTTTACGATGACAACGATATTTCTATTGATGGTCATGTGAGCGGATGGTTTACGGATAATACGGCCGAGCGTTTCATGGCTTATGGTTGGCATGTCATTGACACAATAGATGGCCATCATCCTGAGTCGATTAAATCGGCTATTGAAAAAGCCCGTTCTGTTTCAGACAAACCCTCGTTATTGATTTGTAAAACCACCATTGGTTATGGTTCGCCAAACAAAGCCGGCAGTCATGATGTGCACGGCGCGCCTTTAGGTGCCGCTGAGGTTGAGGCCGTGCGAGCAGAGCTTGGGTGGCCATATCCTCCTTTTGAGATCCCCAGGGAGATATATCAGGCTTGGGATGCAAAAGAAAAAGGCCAAGCTCAACAAGCGCGTTGGGACCAATTGTTTTCAGATTATGCCAAAGCGTACCCCGAGCTGGCCTTAGAATTTAAGCGCCGCATCCAGGGTGCATTACCGGCTGATTTTGAGCCTCAATCCCATCAATTTATTCAAAATTTACAAGCGAATCCGGCGAACATTGCGAGCCGTAAAGCTTCCCAAAACACTTTAGAGGCTTTTGGCCAAATATTACCAGAATTGATGGGAGGATCTGCCGATTTAGCGCCCAGTAATTTAACCCTTTGGTCTGGTTCCAAATCCATCAAAACAGATCCCATGGGCAATTACATTCATTACGGTGTCAGAGAATTTGGCATGTCGGCCATCATGAACGGCATCGCCCTTCATAGTGGCTTTATTCCTTATGGCGCGACCTTTTTGATGTTTGTTGAATATGCACGAAACGCAGTGCGTATGGCGGCTTTGATGAAAATTCGCTGTATTTTCGTTTACACCCATGATTCTATTGGATTAGGAGAAGACGGCCCGACTCATCAACCGGTGGAGCAAATGGCCAGCTTACGTGTCACACCCAATTTAAGTGTATGGCGCCCTTGCGATCAGGTGGAATCCGCCGTCGCATGGCAATTGAGCGTCCAACGGACAGAAGGCCCCAGTGTGCTGATTTTTTCTCGCCAAAATTTACAACAACAATCAAGAACACAAAAACAATTAGACAGCATCAAAAAAGGGGGATACATCCTCAAAGATGCTGAAGGTCAGCCTGAATTAATTTTGATGGCGACAGGATCTGAAGTGAGTTTAGCCATCTCGGCAGCTGAACGATTAACTGAAATGGGTCATAAAGTGCGAGTGGTTTCTATACCTTCCACTGATCTGTTTGATCAACAGACTGCAAAGTATCGCGATGAGGTTTTACCTGGCAAAGTGTCTGCTCGATTAGCCATAGAAGCGGGTATTGCCGATTTTTGGTACAAATATGTAGGCCTGAAAGGCGACGTCATTGGCATGAGCAGTTTTGGCGAATCGGCACCCGCCGAGTGTTTGTTTAAAGCATTTGGTTTCACGATTGATCATGTGGTTGCCAAAGCAAAAGCGCTTTTACAATAACGGGTTATCTTCATTTTTATTTCGAACGAGATCTTGATTTAATACCTCAGGTGATTACCTGAAAATCAGTCATTAAACGAAAAATGTATTGTTAATATTTTAATATTACCTTTTAATAAAGGTTCATGAGATAGACAAAAACAAAATTGAGATCAATAAATTTTATTTATTGATCAAATCTAACTGACTTTTTAATAGGTAAAATAATATGATAACTGAACCAGCAACAAATGCCTCTATCGTGTTTTTTGATAATGATAACGAAATGCAGAAAATACAAGGATTTTTAAAACAAGCCCGCAATTGTGGTATTAAGAGTATTCCACATACTCAGTCTGTATCAGACATAAAAAAGCTTTTAAAAGAAAATAAATTTATTGTCATTCAAAAAAATCAAATAGTAAAAATATCAGACAATAAAAATCAATATGAATTTGGCTGTGAAGAAACGGCACCAAAAAAATACGAATTCAAAATAGAAAATAGTTCTAATGCTGTGAAAAAAAATATATCTTCAGTTATTAAAGGGCAAAAAAATATTAAAGAAGAAATTACAAATATCTGCAAAGATTCAGAAATTTTAAATATTTGCTCACGGGAGTTTTTAGATATAATACGGGATAAAAAATTAGTAAACTTGGAGCCAGAGAATCAAATAATTCCGTTAAAGAAAAAAATATTTAAAGAAAAACCAGACGCCAAAATAATAGATGCAGAAAAATTAGAATTAAAAAAAGAAGTTAAACACCTCAAATTGAATTATTCCAATTTAAGCAACTTCACTGGTGAGCAAGGTCAAATTATCCGATCTCTTATAAAACAAAAAGATGAAAAAGATGGAGAATTAAATAACTTAAAAAGTAAGATTATCGGTTACCATATATCAGAAGAGAATTTGCAACGTCATAATACTTTACTCATCAAGAGTGATAAATCAAAAAATAAGATGATTACATCTTTGAAAGAAAAAAACACAGCCTTAGAAATAAAAAATAAAGCCTTAGAAGAAGAAAAAAACGCTTTACAGAGTCGGCTTGCTCAATTAGAGAACTCTATTAAAAGCTCAGGTTACACAGCAACGTTTGATTCAGTCATTTTAACTCAATCTCATCAGGAGAATCAAAATGATGATCAAAATACTATCGATTTACATGAACGAATTAAATGCTTGCAAAGCGACCTTGATAGTACAAAATCAGAGCTTAATGATACAAAATCATCTCTTGATGAAGCATGCAACTTTGCAGAAAAGAAAATGAAGGAGAATATTATGTTGAAAGCTGAATATAATAAGTTGCTGTTAGAACATCATGCGGCACGTGAAGAATTAGAGCGGATCTAAAAAATAAAGCTGTATATAGAGCAAGCAAAAGCTGACGAAGTATCGTCAAAAGCCTCTGACGTATCTTGAGTAATAATAGAATAAGAGGAATGATATTTTTGAAAAAATGTCACATTCGTGCTGACCTCGAGGCCAGTGCGGTATCGTTAGCTATGCTGCATATTATCGGCCTTGCTCCCAGCATGAAAATCTTTGTTATGGTTATCGTTAAGCTCGCGATGAATACACAAAAATATGCATTTAACCTATTGGTTATTATTATAAAATAATCCCTAAATACCCTGATTAAATGTTTGACAGTATGGGTAAAAAAGACAATAATTCACGACTATGGGTCGTTAGCTCAGTCGGTAGAGCAGTTGACTCTTAATCAATTGGTCGCAGGTTCGATCCCTGCACGACCCATAAGATTGTTCTTTTAATGACGTATTTTCAACACATTTTCCATTCTATATATTTCATATTTCCCTTTTTTAATGCTTAATTAACGAATATTTTCTTGTATAAAAACAGTTGACCATTTTTATGTAAAAAAAAAGTTAAGCCACTTTTTTAATTTTTGGAGAATTTTGCTTGATTAGCGTTTTTCTTGTTGATGACCACGAACTCGTGCGGGCAGGGATACGACGCATTCTAGAAGATATTAGAGGTATCAAAGTTGCCGGTGAAGCAGAATGTGGTGAAAACGCAGTAAAGTGGTGTCGCAGCAATCCAATTGATGTTGTTTTAATGGATATGAGTATGCCTGGTATAGGTGGACTCGAAGCGATTAGGAAAATTTTGAGATTTTCTCCTGGCGTTAAAGTCATTATGCTGACGATACATACAGAAAATCCATTGCCAGCGAAAGTCATGAAAGCGGGTGCAAGTGGCTATTTAAGCAAAGGAGCCGCACCTAAAGAAGTCATTAGCGCCATCAGAGCGGTTCACTCAGGGCAACGTTATATTGCGTCTGATATCGCCCAAAAAATTGCTTTAAGCCACATTGAGCCGCCTCCCTCTACCCCATTTTGTTGTCTTTCTGATCGTGAATTACAAATTATGCTCATGATAACAAAAGGGCAAAAAGTGAATGAAATATCCCAACAACTGCACTTAAGCCCAAAAACAATCAATAGTTATCGCTATCGCCTCTTTAATAAACTCAATATCAGTGGCGATGTTGCTTTAACTCATTTGGCGATAAAGCACGGTTTATTTAATACTTCGACTCTTTCTAACAGTGAATGAATGTTTTATGCCGAAGAATTTTTAAAAACAGTCACACATCAGCCTGGTGTATATCGTATGTACGATACGACTGGGGCTGTTATTTATGTCGGTAAAGCGAAAGATCTGAAGAAACGTCTCACCAGCTATTTTCGAAAACAGGTCAGCAGCCATAAGACAGAAGCTTTAGTAAAACATATTTTTAAAATTGATGTTACAGTCACACACTCTGAAACAGAAGCACTATTACTAGAACACAATTATATCAAGCGTTATCAGCCAAGGTACAATGTGCTTTTGCGCGACGATAAGTCTTATCCTCTTATTTTTCTGAGTGCAGAAAATCATCCCCGTCTCACCATCCATCGTGGAGCGAGACATCAAAAAGGAGATTATTTTGGGCCCTTCCCAAATTCTTATGCAGTCAGAAAAACCTTAACCTTATTACAAAAACTTTTTCCCGTACGACAATGTGAAAACACGGTATACCGAAATCGCTCACGCCCCTGTTTACAGTATCAAATTAAGCGATGTTCTGGTCCTTGCGTTAAAGGATTAACCAGTGACGAAGAATATCAACAGCAGGTGAATTATGTCCGTTTGTTTCTCTCTGGAAAAGATCAACAAGTATTAAACAAATTGGTATCTCAGATGGAAGAGGCCAGTCGATCACTGGATTTTGAAAAAGCCGCTCGCATTCGTGATCAAATTCAATCCGTTCGGCAGGTCACCGAAAAGCAATTTGTTTCTGGGGATAATCAAGATCTCGATGTCATAGCAGTGGCTTTTGAGGCTGGCTTAGCTTGTGTCCATGTTTTATTTATTCGTTATGGCAAGGTATTAGGTAGTCGCAGCTATTTTCCTAAGGTACCTGGAGGCACAAAATTGGGTGAGGTGGTCGAAACTTTTGTTGGACAATTTTATTTAGCAGGTAGTGAAATGAGAACGCTCCCGAAGGAAATTTTACTCAATTTCTCTTTACCTGAAAAAACTGCGCTTTCTTCTTTATTAACAGAACGAGCAGGTCAAAAAATTCAAATACAAAATTGTCCTAGAGGAGATCGAGCCCGTTACTTAAAACTGGCCTCTACTAATGCTGTTAGTGCCTTAAGCACCCGTTTATCCCAAAAATCCACCTTTCACAGCAGACTCAAAGCGTTAGAAATTGTCTTGAATCTCACACCGATAAAACGTATGGAATGCTTTGATATTAGTCATCATATGGGAGAACAAACGGTTGCTTCTTGTGTTGTTTTTAACGAACAGGGCCCTGTGAAATCAGAATATAGACGTTATAACATAGTGGGTCTCCCCCCGGGAGACGATTATGCTGCCATGTCACAGGTGCTACAACGCCGTTATAGTAAATCATTAAAAGACGAACAAATCCCCGATATTATTTTTATTGATGGCGGTAAAGGGCAATTAGCAAAGGCGATAGATATGTTCTCTGCATTAAAGGTGTGCTGGAACAAAGACAAACCGAAGCTGGTTGCTGTTGCAAAAGGCAGTGAACGTAAGCCTGGATTGGAAACATTATTTTTTTGTGTTACAGGGAAGGGGATGTCTTTACCTTCTGATTCATTGGCACTACATTTAATTCAGCATATTCGTGACGAGTCACATACCCATGCGATCACAGGGCATCGGCGACGTCACGCTAAAATAAAAAATACCAGCATGTTAGAAATGATTGAGGGCGTTGGTCCTCGCCGCAGACAAATGTTATTAAAATATATGGGTGGACTAAAACCTTTACTGAATGCCAGTGTTGAAGAGATCGCTAAAATTCCAAATATCTCTCGAATATTGGCTCAAAAAATTTATAATGCACTGAAACAGTGAGCTGATATTGCAAACTATTTTTGATACTTAGGCCTGTTGTAAAACAGTGGCAAGGATTGTTAGCAAGACTCTCCGAGCAAAGCCACCGAATCTATATAGAATGAATCTATATAGATAGAATAAAGACGGCAAACCCACTGGTTTATAAAAAACGAGGAACTCAGAAGTCATAGTCTGTAACAGGTTTTGCAAGTCAGCCTCATCACCGCTCCCTGACAAAGATTGCCACATTATGCAAATAAATATACCCACTTGGCTCACCATATTACGTCTTGCCTTCATTCCTTTTTTCATTGTGGCGTTTTATTTGCCTTTTTCATGGGCTCCTCTTACCTGTGCAATGATATTCGTATTAGCAGCAGCGACAGATTGGTTTGATGGATTTTTAGCTTCTCGATGGAAGCAAACCACTCGATTTGGGGCTTTTCTTGATCCTGTGGCAGATAAAATCATCGTCGCGATTGCATTAATACTGATCAGCGAACGTTATCATGTGTGGTGGGTAACATTACCTGCTGCCACGATGATATCCCGTGAAATTATCGTTTCTGCATTACGTGAATGGATGGCTGAATTGGGGAAGCATAATAGCATTGTGGTGTCGAAACTGGCCAAACTAAAGACAACAGTACAAATGATTTCATTGATAGGATTACTTTGGTCTCCGGGATACAATGTTGAAATGATCAGCATGATTTTATTGTACGTAGCGACCGTGCTGAGTTTTTCGTCGATGTTTCGATATTTTAATGCCGTTTGGAAAAATTTTTTGAATGGGTGATCAATAATCACTTAAAAAAGCTCAATATGCTGTCTTAATTAAATAATTTTTATTGACTCATCACGTTAGGTAAGTAGAATGCATCGCAGTTTAAAGAGCAAGAAAATATGACCTTATTGCGGGAATAGCTCAGTTGGTAGAGCACGACCTTGCCAAGGTCGGGGTCGCGAGTTCGAGTCTCGTTTCCCGCTCCAAATTAAATAAATGAATGTCATTTTTATGAAATGACTCCGGCGCGTTAACAAAGCGGTTATGTAGCGGACTGCAAATCCGTATAGTCCGGTTCGACTCCGGAACGCGCCTCCAGATTTACAAGCCCGGGTGGTGGAATCGGTAGACACGAGGGACTTAAAATCCCTTGGCTTATGGCTGTGCGGGTTCAAGTCCCGCCTCGGGTACCACTATTTATTCATATTATTATTAATATCCGCTTATTGAGACACCGTCTTGGCGCTCGTGATGCAATTGTCATTTTTTCATCAAAGTGAATACCGGATTTCAACACATCAATCATATACTCATCTAACCTGAAAGTACTGGTTTTATGGCACTGTTAATGAAAGTCAATCAAAGCGCTTAAGGCAAGCCATGGCGAAGAAAGAAAGAAAGAAAGAAAGAAAGAAAGAAAGAAAGAAAATAAGGTAACATCAAGCGTATCAAAGCGTAAAGAAGCCTTTTATGTTTTTTTATTTTTCAAAAAAAACGTTCAATAGCAGAGCGGCGAATCATAGGCTCTTTTCCATTTTGACGAATCAGGTTTCTCACTTCACTCAATTCATAGCCCTTGTCTGATATCACTTCCTTCACCTTTATCCAGTTTTCTACTGCCCATGGCTTAACCAGCACATCCGTCTTTTGGTCCTCACATAAGCAAGCACTTCTAAGTATCTTACCTGAAAGGCTCCAAAACCGTAGCCGTAGTTTTAAAAAAATCGCCTATTAGAATGGAATATCGTCATCAAAATCTTCTCCTGAAGGTACTGAATGAACTGGTGATGAAAAAGCAGTCGATCGTTCTTTAGTTACTGTTTTAGTGCTATTTAATAAATGGCCACTTTGCATTTGCGACTGTTGTGATTCCCACTCCGAAGCGGTATTGCCAATAGAGATATTGGAAGCAGGGACGATCGCATTTTGGCGATTTCCAAGCATTTGCATGCTGCCGGTGACACCTACGATCACTTCTGTCGTATAACGATCTTGGCCATTTTGATCGGTCCATTTACGAGTTTGTAAAGCGCCTTCAATATAAACTTGCGACCCTTTGCGCAAATATTTTTCAGCTACTTCTGCTAATTTTCCGAATATCACGACCCTGTGCCATTCTGTTTTTTCCTTTTGCTCTTCTGTCTGCTTATCACGCCAACTTTCAGAAGTTGCGATAGTAATGTTAGTAACAGGGTTACCACTTGGCATACGGCGAACCTCTGGATCTTGGCCTAGATACCCCACTAAAATCACCTTATTGATACCTCTACTCGCCATAAAATTCTCCCCATGAAATATGGGCTCTAGTATAAAATAATAACTTTAATATTGCTAAAGTTTAAAATATGTTTTTGTCAAATTTGCGAAGCACATTGCAAATGCGTGAAATCATCTGAGTACATACCTATACCTAATTAACCATTAAGCTGAAGATTGAGGATTAAGTATCTGAAAATAGTCGTTAATACGACTTGTTAAATTTGCAGCAATCGCAGGTAAAGTATTTCCAAAAAATCCGGGGCAGGCCAATAAAATACCAATTGATTTGTAGTGGTGGTTATCATGTTTTCTGTTTTTGCCATTGATCTAATGCTTGGTTACGGCGACGTGTTAACTCCTTTTGTATGGCCTCTTTCCGAAAACCGCCTTCAAGAATTTTTTTGACTGAAACCGCCCGCGCGATATTAAACGCTTCTCTTACATACTGCGCTTGATAGTCATGCTTGCCTTCGACTCCTCCTTCGGTACTTTCATCCGCTTTACTGATGAGGATCAGTTGTTCTAAACGATAGGGTTTTCGCCAAAGATCGAGCTCATCAAAAAAGTTTAATAAAAGGGGAAAAGAGAGTCTGTTTATGATCCTAACCAGACCGCGATATTTGAGTGTGTGTTTGAGCAGTTCCCTGAACAGATTCGGTAATTTTAAGCGTTCACAGAGTTGCTCTATTTTATTCAGATCACATAAAGGAACCCGTTTTAAAACAGCGCAATCGTGCGTACCTAAAACATCATACTCAGTGAGTTTTTTCCCTAAAATATGACAAAGTGCGGCAAAGCGGACTTCCTTTTGATCGGTGAGCTTAGCGGCAATCGAAAGAGTCGATAATCCATGTGAAAGAGGGCAGCGTAGAGGGGAACAAAGTGTGTCTATTTCAGGGAAAAGCACCAATATGGCTGAACAATGCTTCAATACTTGAAAATAAATGTGAGGACTGGGACTGAGCAAAGCTTTTTCTGTTTCTTTCCAAACTCTTTCTGGTGATAGCGTCAGCAACTCGCCGCTTTGAGATATCTTTGTCATCAAATCCAAAGTCACTGAATCAATGCTAAAACCCAAATGAGCAAACTGAGCGGCAAACCGAGCCACTCTCAACACCCGAAGAGGATCTTCAATAAAAGCCTCTGAAACATGTCGCAATATAAGCTGATTCAGGTCTTTTTCGCCTTGATAGGGATCTATCAAATCGCCTTTATCATTACAGGCAATTGCATTGATAGTCAGATCACGGCGCAGTAAATCTTCTTCCAGAGTTACGTCGGGTGAGGCATAACAGGCAAAACCGGTATGGCCCTCTGCCATTTTGCGCTCTGTTCGAGCCAACGCATATTCTTCTTTTGTCTCGGGGTGAAGAAAAACAGGAAAATTTTTTCCCACTTTTTTATATCCCAAAAGAAGCATTTCTTCAGGCGTAGCACCGACAACGACCCAATCTCGCTCTGTGACGGGTAATTTTAGCAACCTGTTGCGAACCGCACCTCCAACCAGATAAACATTCATTTATGATGTTGATGACAGGGAGTCAACCGCATTAAGATCTGCAAATGCTTGCTTTAGACGCTCTATCATACTGAGCTGAGCTGAGCGCAGCCATACTCTGGGATCATAATACTTTTTATTTGGCCGATCAGCCCCTTCAGGGTTGCCGAGCTGATGCTGCAAATAAAGTTCATTTTTTTTATAATACTGTAACACCCCCTCCCAGGTCGCCCATTGCGTGTCTGTGTCGATATTCATTTTGATTACGCCGTAACCAAGCGCTTCTTTAATTTCTTTAGCGCTCGAACCTGATCCCCCATGAAATACAAAATTTAAGCTGTTAGGAGGCAAACTAAATTTTTTGGAAACATACTGTTGAGAATCGCGCAATATTGTCGGCGTCAGTTGAACATTACCGGGTTTATAGACTCCGTGGACATTACCAAATGCGGCGGCAATTGTGAAACGAGGGCTGATCTGATGCAATTTTTCATAAGCATAAGCCACGTCTTCTGGCTGAGTGTAGAGCGATGAATTATCAAGATGGCTATTATCAACGCCGTCTTCTTCACCACCAGTACAACCCAATTCAATCTCTAGAGTCATTCCTAATTTCTCCATACGCTTGAGATATTGGCTGCAAGTATCGATATTGTCTTTTAAAGATTCTTCCGACAGATCGATCATATGGGATGAAAATAAAGGTATGCCTGTTTTGTCAAAATGTTTTTCTCCAGCATCTAATAAGCCATCCAACCATGGAAGCAATTTTTTTGCACAATGATCTGTGTGCAAAATAACTGGAATACCGTAATGTTCTGCCATTTGGTGGACATGATAAGCGCCAGAAATTGCACCCAGTATCGCTGGCCCTTGAGTTTCTGAGGAAGTAATGCCTTTACCTGCAATAAACGCGGCTCCGCCATGAGAAAATTGAATAATGACAGGGGCTTTGGCTTTGGATGCCGCTTCTAATACGGCGTTGATGGAATCTGTCCCCACACAGTTCACTGCAGGCAGCGCAAATTGATGTTTTTTTGCGATAGAAAAGATTTTTTGTACGTCATCTCCCGTCACAACGCCGGGTTTTATCACATGAAATAGTGTTGACATTTTATGTCCTAAAATTGAGTGAATAAAAATAGGCAAACCCAAAAGAAAAATAGAGTTTAGTGTTATGATTCTTTTTTATTGTAAGCATTCATGTCTACCTGATAACGCTTTTCTAACATCGCTACTGCGGGCAATGCTTTGCCTTCAACAAATTCTAAAAAAGCCCCGCCTCCTGTAGAGATATAAGAAATGCGATCAGCAATAGAAAAGAGATCGATTGCCGCGAGTGTATCCCCACCTCCAGCGATAGAAAAAGCCTCGCTGTCAGCAATCGCTCGTGCCAATGTTTCAGTACCTTTGCGAAAATTAGGAAATTCAAACACGCCCACTGGACCATTCCATAAAATGGTTTTTGCGTTTTTTAAAATCCTCACTAAATGTGTCGCAGAAACATCACCAATATCCAAAATTTTTTCATCGGAATTGACTTGATCAACGGGCTTTAGAGTGGCCTGAGCGGTTTCAGAAAATTCAGTGGCCACACGGACATCGGTAGGGATAGGAATATCACAGGTTTCCAGGAGTTTTTTGGCTTCAGGAATCAAATCTGCCTCGTGAAGCGATTGACCGATATTATGGCCAAGTGCGGCCAAAAAAGTATTGGAAATACCCCCTCCAACAATCAATTGATCGGCCACTTTAGATAAGGCTTCCAAAGCGGTCAGTTTGGTTGACACCTTAGAGCCGCCTACAACGGCGACCATAGGTCGTGCCGGATGACTTAACGCTTGATTTAATGCCTGTAGTTCGTTCGATAATAAGGGGCCCGCGCATGAAATAGGGGCGTATTGACCGACACCTTCGGTCGAGGCCTGTGCACGATGCGCGGTACCAAAGGCATCCATCACATAGACATCACACAGAGCAGCATACTGTTGAGAGAGCTGAACATCGTTTTTTAATTCCCCCTTGTTAAATCGCACATTTTCGAGAACCACTAATTCACCAGGCACTACATCGATACCATGAAGATAGTCTTTAACAAAACGGATGGGAAAGGGGCATTCAGAATAGAGGTGGTTTTTGAGGTAATTGACGACAGGCAATAAAGAAAAAGCGGCGTCGTATTGCCCTTCAGTTGGGCGACCTAAATGCGAGGCCACCATGACTTTTGCTCCTTGTTTAAGTGCCGCTGTAATCGTGGGCAATGATGCACGGATCCGCGCATCAGAAATCACTTCTCCGTTTTTAAGCGGAACATTGAGGTCAGAGCGAATTAGAAGGCGCTGACCCGCCAAATCTACATCAGACATTTTAATAAAAGGCATGAAAATTTTCTCTTGTATCAATAGACTTCTTGAAAAACCTTAGCAAGGGTTGTGAATTTGATAAAATGAAGACTGGGTACTTTATCATTCATATCTCACTCAAACATGATGATATTTTATTTTAAAAAATTATAAATAAATGAGTAAAATATTAATTTTAATATAATTAATTTATTTCGCTTAAATCGCAAAGATATCAGGTTTTTACTGGAGTAAAAAATTGAACCAAAAGGTGCATACTTACTATCTCATAATACACAGAAAAAATATCTGCGTTGTCTCTATTTATATGACACTTCAAAAAACGGTAGTCAATATGAAAATTTTTATTATGCGTCACGGGGACGCAGAGTTTAATGCAAAAACAGATGCACAAAGGTTTCTAAGCCTATTTGGTAGAGAGCAAGCTCGCCGAATGGCTTATTGGTTAAATAAAAAATCCATTAATTTTGACCAGGTTTTAGTGAGCCCGTATTTACGAGCCCAACAAACATTGGAAGTGTTACGTGAAATTTTAGTTTTACCTAAAAATCAAAAAATGATGTCCGAGCTGACGCCTGGAGGAGATCCTGAATGGATCTCTCATTACCTTAAAACATTAGCAAAAAAAGGATATTCATCGGTATTGCTTATATCCCATCTGCCTCTGGTCGATTATTTGGTATCAGAATTTTGCCCCAAACAATCCCCCCCTGTATTTCATACGGCAGCCATGACGCATCTTGATTTAGATATTGATAAAAATGAAACCTCTTTAAATTGGCACATCACCCCTGCTCAAGCGAAATGAGTTTTCTCATTATCAAACGAGTTATCTTCTTCGCCAGTTCGTGCCATTTTCAGTATCTTCAACCACAACGCCCATTTCAAATAATCGAGTTCGGGCATTGTCTGCTTCCTCCCAGTTTTTATGAGCACGAGCCAGGTTGCGTTTCTCGATTAAATCGGCAATTTCGGCGCTTTGATGCCGGTCATCTTTTTCAGGATTGAGAAGAGACAACAGGCTGCCGCTCTTGAGCAAACCCAAGACTTTACCCATCTTCCTTAATTGAGCCGCCAAGCCATCCGCTGCCTTTGGGTGTTCTTTTTTTAATTTATTGATTTCACGTGCAGTGTCAAATAATACGGCATAGGCTTCAGGTGTATTGAAATCATCATTCATGGCTGAAACAAAGCGTTTCTCGAAGGACTCCCCCCCTTCTGGAAAGGCTTTCTGATTCGTGTCCCGCAAGGCGGTATATAAACGTATCAGCGCAATACGAGCTTGCTTAAGGTTTTCTTCAGTGTAATTGAGCGGGCTACGATAATGTGCAGACAACAAAAAATAACGAAGGGTTTCTGGATCATAACGCTGCAACAGATCCCGAATGGTGCAAAAATTATTAAGGGATTTTGACATTTTTTCTTTATTGATCATGATCATGCCAGAATGCATCCAATAATTCACATAGGGGGCTTTATGAGCACAGATAGATTGCGCCATTTCATTTTCGTGATGGGGAAACATTAAATCTGCGCCGCCACCATGAATATCAAAATGTGGCCCTAACGCTTTGGCATTCATTGCAGAACATTCTATATGCCAACCTGGACGTCCTTCTCCCCAGGGCGAGGGCCAATGAGGCTCATTGGGTTTAGACATTTTCCACAAAACAAAATCCATTGGATGATGTTTGCTTTCCATGACCTCTACTCGAGCGCCTGCCTGTAATTGTTCTAAATTTTGACGGGACAATAAGCCATAATCAGGATTTTTTTCGACTGAAAAGAGGACATCTCCATTAGCAGCCACATAAGCATATTTTTGATCCAGTAACTGTTGGGTCAATGTAATCATTTCTGTAATATGCTCCGTCGCCCGCGGCTCTAAATCAGGTCTTAATAGGTTTAGTTCATCAAAATCCCGATACATTTCTTTTAACATCTGTGCTGTTAATGCTTCACAACTTTGATGATTCTGAGACGCTCTTTGAATAATTTTATCATCGATATCCGTGATATTACGAACATAAGTCAGAGAGTATCCCAAATAACGTAAATAACGAGCCACAACATCAAAAACGACAAAAGTGCGGGCGTGCCCAATATGACAGAGATCATATATGGTGACACCGCACACATACATACCCACTGTATTTGGGTGAATAGGTGTAAATAGTTCTTTTTTTCGATTGAATGTATTAAAAATTTTTAACATACAAAGATCCCGTTTTTTTTATTTTTGATGGGTGTTTTTAATTTTTACATCATTTTTTTGAATAATATATTCATAATATCATGCTTTTTTATTCTCTTGAGGGCTTAAAATGAGCACGCTTTTTATTGGTGATATTCATCTCAGCGTTGAGTATCCAGAAATCACAAAAAATTTTTTCAGATTTTTGCAAACAGAAGCCACTCAAGCTGAAAGCCTCTATATTTTAGGTGATCTATTTGACAAATGGATAGGCGATGATGATCCCCATCCTTTTTACCGGGAAGTCGCGGCTGAATTGTTTGCTTTGAAAAAAAAAGGGATCCCCTGTTATTTTATTCACGGCAATCGCGATTTTTTGATAGGCCAGGCTTTTGCTGACGAAAGCGGTATGATCTTACTTCCAGAATGCAAGGTTATTCAACTTTATGACTACAATATATGCATATTGCACGGTGACACACTTTGTACGAAAGATACTGAGTACCAGATTTTTCGTAAAATAACCCGCCATCGTTTTATTCAGAGGCTTTTTCTATGCTTTCCACTTTCTTTTCGTTTTTACATTGCGAAAAAATTGCGGCTCCAAAGTGGAGAGCAAAATAAAAAAAAAGGGGAAGAAATCATGGATGTTGATCCTCAATCGGTGCTCGATCTGATGGCCTGTCATGATGTCGATTGGATTATCCACGGCCATACTCACAGACCTGCTATTCACAACATTGAGATGATCGTAACGCCTTTATTATCATCAAAAAAAATCGCGCGGCGTGCCGTGTTGAGTGCTTGGCACAATGAAGGATCCATGATAAAGGTCACCTTTGATGCGATTGAGCTCATTTTTTTTCCATTTCGGGTGTCTGATTTCGAAAAAATCTGAGCGTTAACTTTATTATTAGATATGGAGATTTTTATTCTATGACAAAAATTTATGTGTTACTGATAAGTTTTCTAATGACATTCTGCGTCTGTGCAGCACAATTTCAAGCAGGGAATCAATATATCGTTTTGGATACCCCTGCTAAAAACAATGTGCCTGATGTATTAGAATTTTTTTCAATTAATTGCCCCCATTGTTACGTTTTTGACCAGCAGTATCATATTTCTGATACGTTAGAAAAAAATTTACCTAAAGGTGTGAAGTTGGCTCGATATCATGTTTCGTTTTTAGGTCCGCTTGGGAAGGAGTTAACTCGAGCTTGGGCCGTTGCGGTGAAATTAAATGCCGAAAAAAAGGTGCTCCCCTTATTTTTTAAAGCAGCACAGGAAACAAAAACACTGTCAACTCAAGAGGATATTCGTCAAATTTTTATACAGGCTGGCGTCACTCAGGAAGAATATGATGGTGCATGGAACAGTATCCCCGTCAGCGCTTTAGTGGATAAACAAGAACGGACAGTATCTGATTTAAAATTACAAGGGGTGCCTGCCGTCTTTGTGAAAGGAAAATATATGATTAAAAATGAGAATATTGATACCAGCTCGAAGGAAGCTTATGCCAAAGAATATGCTGAACTCGTTGGTTTTTTATTAAAAAAGTAGCAGGATTCATCATTTATATCCACAGTCAAGAAAAAATGTTCAATTTAGTTAAGTGATTAAAAAATTAAAAATAACTATATGATTAATATCAATTTAATAATATGTTTAAAAATTTCTTAATTTAAAAATAAATTTCCAATTTTTTTATTCACAAAGTTATTCACAGTTCTATCAAAAGAGGTGGCATATTTTTGCTACCTCGAAGGTTCCTTAAACGGAGGTTTAAGTGTAGTTTTCTATAGTTTTCTCGTTGTATGAAAATCACTGACTTTTTCATTCTGTATCCAATGTTTTTTACTTTAAATCAATAAATACGCATTCCCCTTGTGCTGTTTGCTGGTTTATTTGAAATTTACTCTCATTTTCTATGACATCAAGTTTGAATGTTATCTCTACCGGTAATCCAGCTTCTTCTGGGCTTGCAAGACTCACGATAGATCCTGCACATCTGGCTTTTATTGTTGCTATTGTTGAATTATTATTTTCATCCATCTTTTTAATTTCAAAAAAGCTGGAGCCACCCTTAAAAAAACAGTCTTGATTTAAAACCTGCTTTCCTTTTGACTGTGTTTCTCTCAATCCTGGTCGAAATATGGATTGATTTATAAAGCAACTCATAAATCCTGGAAAATCAAAAGAAGAATTAATCGACAATGTATGTGTTTGAAACTGGGTAGCGCATTCTTTTAATTGTTTATCACCTTTATTTTCAGAAAAAATTTTTTCTCCAGCAACAATAACCGTTAAACGCGGATAATCCTTAATGCTTTGCTTGCTTAAACCTAATGAACATGATAATTCATTTAATGAATCTTCATCTGCTTTTTTGGAAAATTCTTGTTGGTGAGTCTTTGTACCTTGAGTTGCCATTTCAGTTCCATATTTTATAACCTCATTGAGTGTTTCCTCAGAAAATTTGTGTTCAATTACATTACCCAATTTTTGAGAATTAGAAGAATTAAATATGACTTCTATGACTTCCTCTTTTGTAAGAAGTAATTTTTCATTACTTTTTAGGTTTCCCTTTTGTTTTTTACAGAGTTGAAAAATGGTTGATAATGTCTTTATATTTGAAATGTCGATTTTTTGACAAGCTTCCACGACGATGTTTAAGTTTTTAATGTGATTTCCAAGATCTTCTTCAGGTTTAGGAGGCTCTTCTTTAAAGAGCGCCCAAACTGATTGAATATTTTCATTAATTTTTTGCTGGTAACATTTAACAAGGAAATCAAGAGAAAGCTTGGTAAGTGGCATCCCTCCTTTTGTATTTTCATTCAACTTTTTCATATTTTCTTGTACGTATTGAAGCATACTCCAATAGCTATTTTTTTCCTGCTCGTCCTGCTTTATAATTCTCTTCTCCAGGAATAACTGACTCACTGCTAAGGACACATTTTTTTGATCAGAAATGTTGCAATCTTCAACTATATTCTTGATATTCTGGCTATGTTTTTGTGCATCATTAACGAAATCATCAGGGAGTTTGTTAAGACCTGGCACTCTTCCCTCTTCAACAGCATTGTCGAAAAGCATACGAATATATTCTGTTGAATCTTTCTTAACAGGTTGAGCATCCTTCTTTGAAAATAAAGAAATAAATATATTTTTAATTGATATAAAATATCTGATAAACAATGATTTTTGAGGCTCAGTACGTTCACTGGAACAACGAGTAATATTATTGTTAGAGGTGATTTTATTATCATGAGTCATAAAAAAATTCCTTAGGTTGGCTTTATTTAAATATTTTGCATACAAATACTTAAAATTAGATTTTAAATCTATTATTTTTTAAAACATTTTATCAAAAACCGATTTTGTAATACTTTCTATGATGTATCGTGGCCTTTTTTTACTTTCCATATAAATCTTGCCGATATATTTACCCAGAACCCCGATACCAATGAGCTGAACGCCGTCGAGAAAACGAATCACTGTTAACTCGGCAGGCCGGATGATCGACAATGATGTCACTCAGCGCGTCTTCCAGATCGCCGAATTCCAATTCGTACACCGACAGAGGTCATGATAATAGCTTTTAGCTGGCTTTCTCCGCTTTTCTTTCGGCCTTTTTGTCTTGCTCAACTTGGGACGGGCCTGATGCGTCTACCGTTTTCCCGAGGTCTTGATAATCTTGAATCAGTTTTAAACCAGACTTTACGTCTTTTGCAATGATTAAATTTATTTTAAAAAGTCATTTATTAAATTTAAAATTTATTAAATATTTTAATTAAAACAAACGTCAAAAAAAGTTTACCTGTGTCATTTTTTATTCAATTTTTTGTAAATAAATTGATTCAACTTCCAAGTACACTTTTACTAAATACCTTTTTATTTACTGACTTATCCGCCATTGCGGAAAAAACGTTACGTTTATCGGAAAATGCGGTGTTAATAATGTATATGTCCATAAAAATAGTCGCCATATTCTGGACGGCCCTGAGTATAGCATTCTGCTGGAAAGTACGCTTTTAATTTTGTTTCTTCTTTTCCCTTTAATAAAAACCTACTCTTTGTTTTTCATTAAATTGAGTGAAATGACCTATCAGTCAAGCTCAATTCCCGGTCTATTTAAACCCGTCCCCCGTATTTTTGTCCTTTTCAGACAGTTATTCACGTTATTATCTAATATTTTTATGACCTTTATTTTTGTCAAATAAAAAATAAGCGGTTTTTGATATTTATCTGTATTAAAGAGAGATAAAATTACATCACAACCAATCACATTAAAACCAAAATACATGAATAATCCCTCTAAAAATTTGAATATAAAAAATATTGAGGGACTGAATTACCAATTAATTTTTTTAAACAACATAGGAAAATAAAAAAATGTTTACAGATTCTACTTCTCGTTTTTCTCCCCCCACATCCACAACTGAATCAGTTCATCAATCAAATAATATATCTAATAATATTAAAGATTCTCTGCTGAAATTAAGTCATTCATCTGAAGAGCTTCCTAGTCGTCCAATGTATGAAATTTCTCTGGAAAAGAGGCAGTGTATAGAAGACAATTTTAATACAACACCACCACTAAAAAATCACAAGATTATGACTAAAAGTAGTAGTAAAAGTAATGTATCGTCTAACGATAGTTTTCATAATAAATATAAAGCAAATAAGTGGACATTCATATACAATTTTCGTGGTAAAAAATCCCCAGTTTTTGCCAATGAAATTACAGCATATCAATATGAGGTTGTTGCCAAAGAGAAGGGTTTTTATGGAGAGCTTCCTCAGAAAATTAAAAGAAAAGATGTGATCAATACAGAAACTCTAAGCTTGACAGAAGGCAAACACGGAGAGGAACTGTATAATATTTTTTTTGAAAAAACTCCGAATGGAAAGTCGACAAAACGAATAATGGATAATTTTGGTTTGCATGCAACAGCGGTTAGGCGCGTGGATAAAGAAACTACATACCGTAATACGTCTATGGTTATAACTGATTTTTATATTGATATAGCGCCAGTAAACTCAAAGGTAACAAAAAAATAAATTGGTTTCGATCATGCGCACTTTCGTCGTCATAGCGGTTGGCGGGCTGAATGGCCTTGATGCATATGCTTATTTGTCACATTGATAATGTGATTTACTATTTGAAAAGTTCAGGTTCCGTCTTGGGGCATCATGACGCAAGTGCTATTTTTGCATCAAATGGAATGCTGGATTTCAACGCACCATAGGCCAGTTGTAGCCATTTCCACATAGCCGTACGAATTCCTGTTTTTCCGTTTTTATGGTGAGATAACACTCGTTGCCAATCAGATTTCACTATCAGATTGCAGAAAAAGGGCGGTCAAAGCGGTCATAGACACAGCTCTCCTCAGTTTCCGCCTTGTTTTAGTCCCGCAGAGGCCATCCCTTCTTTGCTGTGGCTCAATTTTGACACATTAACTAAATACGCCAACAAATTGGTGCTCAGGATTTTTCCTTCAATACAGGGACGGCTTCCAGCAAGACTTTATTTTTCTTTAAATCTGGAGAGTCCTCAATATGATTTTTTATTTTTTCTTTGTTGTGCTCAAATCTGGCATCCCTTTTGATAAAAAAATTAGCCCTTGCTAAAACCTAATCAAAACGGTATCTGATATTAAAAAAAGACACTGAAAGACAACAAAATTTTCTACTTTTTGAATAAAACAACAAGTCATAATAAAATTTAAGTGATTGTTAAATCACATTAAAAATGTCGGCTTTTATCCCACTTTAATTGTCTTTTTCTGCCTATATTTTAATCAAAAAATTGTTTATATATTTGATTTTAAATGATTTTTTTAAATTTTGTCTTTTCGTTATTGCGATAACGAAACCGTGAGGGAATAGTTATTAACTGTAAGCATCATGCGGATGAGTTGCTGGGTTTATCGGTATGGTTAACAGATGTGAACTGTTAATAAAGACCGTTATCAGTAACAGGCTAAAGATGCTGACAGGCCTGAACCAAAAGGCATGAGGTAGGCTATCTGTGATTTTTGTGCGGATACATGGGCAATCAGAAGTGAAGCCTGCGCATTCGATAAAGAATGGGAAATATATTTCGAAAAAAGGCTAGAAAATACCTGGAAACAAGAAGCCGTAGGAAAGTAAGAAAGTGAGAGCATTATGGAGAAGACAAGATAAACGCTGTTTGTGCTGCAACCAATTAATTACTCAAGAAACTGGCTGGAACATACACCATAAAGTCGAAAGAGTGAAAGGAGGCGGAAATGAACTGAGTAATCTTGAACTCTTACATCCCAATTGCCATCGACAAAAACATAGTAGGGCTGCTGGTTACGATCGTATAGTATCGCAACTTATTAAAGGCTTGAGCGGTATGCGGGGAAACTTGCACGTACCGTTCTTAGGGGGCGGCGTGACAGAGATGTCACGTTGCTACCCGAGCATATCCGACGACGGGATATGAGCGAGTTACTCAATTAAATTGGGGCCATTTTATCGTATAATGAGTATACGGAAAAACAAGTCATCACGATGATGAACTATCTGATTCAAGAGGGAAATGCGACAAACCCGATGCAGTTTATCACTGAGATAGCGAAACAATCAGAAAAACATGGGGCGTACTTGATGACGATGGCTCAACAAATTGAAGAGATAGGAATTCAAAAAAGCATGAAAAAAGGAATAGAAGAAAGGGAAAAACAGGCTTCGCTAAAGATAGTGCGTCATTTGCTGGAGAACGGGATGGAGAGCCAATCTGTGAGATAAATAACGGGTCTGAGTGAGACTGAAATGAAAAGCCTGTTTCAAGATTCACCCTAACTGAACGTTTTTTCTGTTTTTTTAGTTTGTACCTATCAAAAGTATTTTTATTTGTCTTTTTTTCAGATAGAAGAGATGCCAGTGTACTTGGTCAAAAAGAGCTTTAGTATTGACCCTCTGACTAATAAGAGTCATAAAATCAAGCCAGAAGCAATAAACCCCCTTAGATAACCCTTTCCCCTCTTTAAAAACTCATGATTGATTCAAAACCAGCCTATGATTGCACCCGACAATAAAAATTACTGATTTAAGCATACCCGTATTTAAATTAACCATACCCGCTTCAGTATGCAGGTGAAGTATGCCGTGATTTTGGCGCTGAGTTGAAAGAAAGTCACGGGGAGTCCGATCATGTGCACCTGTTGATTGAGTACCCGCCAACCGTTGTCAGTATTGGTTAACTCATTGAAAGCTGTTACATCCCGCCGTCTTCGGAATGAGTTTCTCGATTTACGCGGTGCTTACGGCAAGCCGGTACTTTCTAGCTCATATTTTGCTGGTTCGTGCGGAGGCGCGCCGCTGGAAGTGGTAAAACAATATATTCAACATCAGCGTGGCTGATGGTTCTTCGGGCTTTTCAAGCCCGTCCAAATTCCCCTCCTGCCTTATGTCGCATAGTTATCTACAGATCATGGAGGGTTAAGAACCGCCATCGCGAAATGAGCAAGTTCTTCAGGGGTCTATTCTGCTAATAAAGTCAAGGTATTGAGTAAGATGGATAGTCCTGCGAGCAGAGCTGGAGCGCTTTCTATTCGTCCTCGTTTTTGTTGTCGTCCGGATAATCGACAAATTAACTGACGGGCGGCTACATTGTCGTCGTCTTCAGAGCGTTGTCGTCTCCATACCAGTACAACATGCCATACTGGCTATCAATAACCTGCGTAGCAGAGCTCCAGCACTAAGCTGACGCCATTTTTCTACGTCATGTCCAGCCCCTTTGAGCAGCTTCAAAAAGGAGTCGATACTCCAGCGCCAGTAATACCAGCGAGCGACTTCTGCGCTGATGCTCTCTCGGCTTACGTTTGTGAGCCGCGTCCAGCGTCCGATAAAATTACCGTCAGTATCGGTAAGGCGAACCGCAACCAGTCTGAGCGTTAGAGCTACGCCTGGCTGTACTTTCACTCGCCGGCCCGTGTTCTTGTCTTTCCGCTTCGGTTTTGCGGTTCGCGTGATGATGACAGATGTTTCGCCAATCTCCATATTGGCTTTTTTCCCTTTCCAGCGAATTTGTCCGCATGCGATAAACGGAGAGCAGTTTTCCGGTGCTGATGGTCTCCAGACGATGTTGATCTGAAAAATGGATGGGTTTCATTCTCTGGCGATCAAGCTCCGTCATCTTTAGCCATAGGTTCAGGTGTTCTATTTTTGGATGTTGCCGGGCAGCGCCCTTGGGACGCCAGGAAGGATAAGACTGTGATGGAGACGATATCCCCCTGCTGGGCAGGGTCTGTGGCACCGGCTTGGGCGAAAAATCATAGAGGCGGCTAAATCCGCCTCTGGCGAAGTTGAGGGCGGCTAATGTAAGCGTAAAGAGGACTCGCCCTCCTTTTCAATTTCTTTATGGGTTAATGCGCGGCCCTTCTCTGTTTCTGCTGGTGAGCTCACCCGCTCTCTGCTCAGTGAAGGGGTTTCTTCGTCCGCGAGATTCTTTAACTTCCTCCTCTTTTTAAGGGGTAATCTTTTACTCTCATTGTCGTCATGGGTGTCTGTTGAAATATCTCGACTGATACTTGTCTGTGGGTCTTTTCCAGAGATGGCTAATGTCGATTCGGATGTGTTTTGTGAATGGGGCATGGGGCATTCTCCTCGTGGGATACTGTGTTACATCCATAACCGATGCGGCGCAGTCCTAAAGTTCAGTCAAAGCCGGCTGAATGACCTTAATCTACAGCTACAGATTTGTACTTAAATGCAACATCATTGACTTTGTGCCGGATTTTTAAACATTCAAGTTTAAGCATCTATTAAAATAACTCATTACCCTAGGTGAGGACCGGACGTGGTGGGTATTTTGACAGCGCTGGTGAGCGATCGACAAAAATTGACCCCTTTCGACTTTAAACCAGTGAGTTGAGCATCTGGCACGGATCAGTCAACTACCATAGTTCTATCGTATTAAAAAAATTCACCCTGATGACCCCCAAAATTTGGCTGACGTTATTGGTAACAAGAGATTCAGTTGACCTGATTCAGACCCGCTTTACTCAGATATTCATTATGTTCATTTTCAATACGCTCAATGTCTGAAATGGGCACGTAATAATCCACATCTTGGTCGAAACTTTTTGCAATCCAGGTGGCGCCCATCCCTATCACCCCCACTATCGCCAGCCACCAGATATGCCAAATCATGGCAAAACCAAAAATGACACTAAAAGCGGCAATAATGATCCCTGTTGCACTATTTTTAGGCATATGTATTTCTGCATATTTTTCTGGACGTGGATAAGCTTCTCCCTTCTCTTTCATGTCAAAAAACGCATCACGACTTTTGATTTCTGGCACCACCGCAAAATTGTAAAAAGCCGCAGGAGAGGAGGTCGCCCATTCCAGGGTACGTCCTCCCCACGGATCTCCTGTTAAATCCCGATTTTTTTCACGATCACGGATACTGACGACAATTTGGATCAACTGGCAGAGAATACCAAAGGCAATCAGAACAGCACCTCCTGCGGCTACCATCAACAGAGGATGAAATTGGGGATTAATATTTTGGCTCAGACGACGGGTCATCCCCATCAAGCCCAACACGTATAGGGGCATAAAGGCGACGAAGAAACCGATCAGCCAAAACCAAAATGCCCTGATGCCCCATTTTTCATTTAAGGTAAATCCAAACGCCTTGGGAAACCAATACGTGAGGCCGGCAAAACAGCCAAATACCACGCCTCCAATAATCACATTATGAAAGTGCGCAATCAAAAAGAGGCTATTGTGCAACACAAAATTCGCTGCCGGCACCGCCAGTAATACCCCAGTCATTCCGCCCACAGAAAAAGTGACGATAAAACCCAGGGTCCATAACATCGCTGAGTTAAAATGAATACGTCCTTGGTACATAGTAAAGAGCCAATTGAAAATTTTCACCCCGGTAGGGATAGAAATAATCATGGTCGCAATCCCGAAGAAGGCGTTGACATTCGCCCCAGAGCCCATGGTAAAAAAATGGTGGAGCCAAACAATAAAGGCTAAAAAAGTAATGACAATCGTTGCCCACACCAGGGAGGTATACCCGAATAACCGTTTCCTTGAAAAGGTGGCCGTGACTTCAGAAAAAATACCAAACACAGGCAGCACGAGGATATACACTTCAGGGTGACCCCAGGCCCAGACTAAATTGATGTACATCATCATGTTACCGCCCAGTTCATTTGTAAAGAAATGGGTGCCCAGGTAGCGATCTAGTGTCAGTAAGGCGATGGTGACAGTTAAAATAGGGAAGGCAATAATGATCAAGATGTTTGAGCAGAATGAAGTCCAGGTAAAGACAGGCATTTTCATCATTGACATGCCAGGTGCTCGCATTTTCAGGATGGTCGTAAAAAGATTAATGCCCGTAAGCAAAGTCCCCATCCCAGAAATCTGCAAGCTCCATATCCAATAGTCTACCCCCACGTCAGGGCTGTATTCTTTACCGGATAAAGGCGGATAAGCCAGCCAGCCTGTTTGAGCAAACTCGCCGATGCCTAAAGACAGGTTAATTAAAACCACTCCCGCCACAAAAAGCCAAAAACTTAGAGAATTGAGGAAGGGGAAAGCCATGTCTCGGGCGCCGATCTGTAAGGGCACCACCAAATTCATTAAACCAATCACTAAAGGCATCGCCACAAAAAAAATCATGATCACGCCATGAGCAGTAAAAATCTGATCATAATGATGGGCGGTCAGAAAACCTGCTTCGCCTGCAGAAGAGAGTGCCTGCTGGCTACGCATCAGAATGGCATCAGCAAATCCCCGTAATAACATGACCAGGGCGACGACAATATACATGATGCCGATTTTTTTATGATCGACAGAAGTCAGCCATTCCCGCCATAAAAAAGTCCATTGACCAAAATACGTTATCGCCGACAACAGCGACAGACCCAACACCATAATGACGGCCAGGGTCACCATGATGATAGGTTCATGGACAGGGATCGCGTCAAAAGTGAGTTTCCCGAGCATTTTTTAATCCTCCACTGAGGCAGAGCCTCATGGGTTTAAGAAATTCATCACCGAATCAGAGGGCATGGGGTCAATCCTGATAGGGGTCGTCCAAACCAGAAATCCAGTTTTTTTGGAATGAGTCCAGTTTTAGGCAATAAGTAGCCTTGGCAATTAACACCACACCCAGGAAGGTCAATATGAACATTTTTTTGAGGTCTCCTAAAGTTTTTTCAACCCCTCTCATTCCTTTCGGCGCAATCAAAATAGCATCACAGGCACTCGGTATGATCAAGGAAATAAAGACAGATAAAATGCTCAAAAACTTTATCCATCTCTTCACTATCATGTCCCACACCCTCAATGGCAAAAAAAGCGGTTCCCCATTTAATTTGCCCAGAAATTATATCTTTTTCATTCTCATTTTGAATCATTTTTCTTAAATCATGGTTATGATATATGGAAACACTGCAGAACTCATAAAAATAGTCTAGAGTGAATCCTTTTATTGTGACTACAGATTAAATATGATTAAAATCAATGATTTATTTATTATTCAATATCATCATCTTTGAATGATTTCACTATGAGAGTGTGACTATGCATTTTGAACAAGGCATGTGGGTGATTGGCGCGGGTAAAATGGGCTCTGCGCTGGCCAAAAAAGGGCGACAAGCGAAGATGGAGGTTAAGCTGATTTCACGACCTGAGTATGATATGACGCAAAAAGAAGAAGTGAAGCGGTTTTTTGATTCAGTCAATCAGTTACCTTCGGTTATCGTCAATACCATTGGCATGCTCCATGATTCTCAGCATACCCCTGAAAAATCCTTAGCGGCTTTTAAAGCCGACTGGTTTTATGAAAGCTTGCGTGTGAATGCGTTGCCGGTCATCTGGATGGCTCAGTGCCTGTCAAAAAAACTCAGCAAACACAATGAATTCATTTTTATCATCCTCTCTGCGCGAGTGTCCAGCCTTTCAGATAATCACTTGGGGGGTTGGTATAGCTATCGCGCCAGCAAGTGCGCGCTCAATATGTTCATTAAAAATATCAGTATTGAATGGTCTTGGCGTTTTCCTAAAACCGCCATTTGTGGCTATCATCCTGGTACCGTTGAGACACCCTTAAGCGAACCCTTTAAAAAGAAGGTTAACCCTGAAAAATTATTTTCACCTGAAAAAGCCGCCGGTGACTTATTGATTCAGATTCAAAAAACGACGCCCGCCATGAGCGGGGATCTATTTGATTGGCAGGGTGAACGTATCGAGTTTTAGTGATTATCTCTGGGGCGATGTTCGGTGACTCATTGGGGCGGCTGTCGTGATGAATTTTCGGCAGTTTTATGGCTCAATAATGGCATGATAATATTTTATATAAAAACTGCTCGGTTCTTTAAAGTCAGATAAAAATAACTTCTTTTTTACTTTTGGGATCAATGAGCTCGTTCAAACTATTTTTTCAGTAAAAAAAGGGGACCTGTTTATTTTAAATTATCCCGTTTTTAAAATCTTAAAAATAAGATTAATTTTAATCTGTTCATTAAAAACAATTTATTAACAGTACCATAATAAAGACAGCTCTTTCGATGAGTCACCCAACAACGCCGCAGGGAGGCCAATAACGCACAAAGGGAGCGATAAGGCTTCCACATAAAGTGTCCTCCTAAGTTTTGCCAAGACAAACTATTCAAGTACATTTTGGCAAAGACGAGACTCAGCAAAGCACTGTAAATTTTGTAATGTCACCGTGACTATCTCACTCAACGCTTCTTCGGTAAAAAAACCTTGATGACCCGTCATGATGACATTGGGAAAAGATATTAAACACTGAAACACCTCATCGTCGATGATTTCCGACGAATGATCCCGGAAGAATAAAGGGGCTTCTCGTTCATAGACATCAATAGCGAATCCCCCGAGCTGCTGTGATTTCAAAGCCGTGATGATAGCAGAGGTATCGACTATCTCTCCCCGGGATGTGTTCACCAGCATCGCGCCTCGTTTCATATGAGCGAGTGTTTTTTCGTTGATGAGATGATGTGTAGACTTTATTAACGGACAGTGCAGGGAAACAATGTCGGCCTGACTGAGCAGCGTATCAAGTTCGACATAATGACCTATCTCTCGGAATGAAGAAGTTTGGGTAGTATCATACCCCAGCAGATGGCAGCCAAAACCTTTTAGAATACGCGCCGTCATGAGACCAATTTTCCCAGTACCGATAATGCCCACGGTTTTACCCTGCACCGTTTTACCCAGCAAACCGTCAAGGGCGAAATTGCCTTCACGCACTCGACGGTCAGTACGATGGATATGCCTCGTCAATGTCATGATGAGGGCGATTGTATGCTCTGCCACAGATCCCGGTGAATATTCTGGGACACGGGCGACAAACAGGCCCAATTTTTTAGCCGCCTGTAAATCGATATTATCGAAACCCGCACAGCGGAGCAAGACTGCACGAACACCTAATTCCGACAGTTGCTTTAATATCGATCCATCCAGTTGATCATTGACGAAAATGCAGACAGCGTCGCTTCCCTGAGCTAAATTGACTGACGTTTTCGTTAAAGAGGCTTTGTAATAACTCAGTATGAAACCCTGAGTTGTAAACTGCTGCCGGTTAATTTTATCAAAAAATTGTCGATCATGGTTTTGTGCACTGAATATTATCATCTGACATTGTTTTAACGGTTGATCGTTTTTCATCATAGAGTCCCATCTTTGTTGCTTGAATCCAGAGTGTCACGAATCTACTGATTAAACTCTTAATTGATTGAGTCATCCATTTGGATGTTGACTCACATGGGTCATTTTCATGCACATCATTGCTGTCATGGGCTTAAATGACAAATTCGGCATTTAAAAAACCCGCAACCCGTTCAGGGTTAAAAACTCTTATTTGAAATAAAAGTGACATAATATTTTTTATTAAGTGAAATTAAGCGTAGAGTGTGTATTGTCGTTTGAATTTAACATTTTTTACTCGTTGAAAGTTGAAATTGGTGTTTTTTAATGGTTAAGTACCGATGATTTGTGTCTCTATTTCATAGCGCATCAAAAAGCCAGCATGACACTTTTATCTACAGTGAGGATTGATACGATGGACAATTTTTTTATGAAAGCATTAAAAACAGCGCCCTTGATTTTACTGATTATAGGGGGCATTAACTGGCTTCTGGTGGGACTCTTTCGTTTTGATATTGTTGCGGCTCTCTTTGGGCATGAATCTGTGTTTTCACGCATCATTTATGTCATTGTCGGCATATGTGCGCTCTATTGTTTTACCCTGTTGCCGAAGATACAGGAGTTGTCAAAAAATCACTAAAATAAACGTTTTTCCAATGAGGATTTTACCAAAAAAATTCCACCCCCTCTCTTAGCCACTTTTTCGGAACATGCCGATCCAGTCCGGTTGCGTGGCAGTATTCTATCAACCCCTCCAGTGAATTGACTTTAATTTTGTCATAAATTCCTTGTAATCTGTTCTCGACAGTTCTATGGAAGAGAGACAATTTTATCCCGATGTCTTTGAGGGAAAGCTTTTGAAAAGCGTAAAATATGATATCCAGTTCTTTTTCTGTAAAAATATCGACAGGAGGATCCAATGTAAGAACGGAGGGCTTTAAATGACTAAAAAAATCATTGATAGAGATGAAACTGAACTTTTTAGCATAAAAAAAAGTCCCTAAAACCCGTCCTTCATCATCATATATTGGAAATTTCGGGGCATAATAGGGTTCAAGTTTGGCCTCTCGACCATAATATGATGTGCAAATGACCTCTGCACCCTCATTAGCTTCTGCTTTCCTGTCATGCGCCCTAAACTCATCTGCCAATTCAGACCAGGGGCAAGGGAATTCTTCGTCTGAGCGACCTTCAAAATCAAAACCCCGCGGAATATTTAAAAAATCCATCGACGCTTGATTAATATAAACCATTCTAGATTGATTATCTCTTATCCCCCAAGGCATCTTTGAATGCTCCATCATGGCTACCATCGATATTTTTCCAAGAAAATCCCTCGTTAATTTTTTTGATTCAGGGTTTTGATGTTCGTTCATTCTCTTTTCTCCAGCCAAGAATTTGATGGGGTTATCGTACCGGGTTCTTCATCTGATAGAACTGTATGAACTTTAATATTAGCAGACTCTACCCCATCAGCAAGAAGGGGTTTAGGGGTTTCTCTGGGGGACTCTTCTTTCTCGGCCTTGTTCCAGGCCTTGCTGCAAACCTTCATTAATGCCTTCTTGCTTTACCTTTCTGAATGCCTGATCCCTTTAGCTTCGAGTTGTTCTGCAACAGTCATCCTTTCCATTCCACGCTTAAATTAAAAAAGAAGGATTCATTGGATGAATTCTTTAATCAAAAATCATAAATAAGTATTTTTTACTCTTTTTTTGCTATAGTTAAAAAACAAGTCCCCCTTCAAGCACTGCGTTAAGGAGAAATATCATGTCACTGTCTATTCAAGGTCAAAATAATGGCTTATACCAGAAAGCGCTTCACGAGAAAAATATTGAACACCCAATTAAAAATCTGTTAAAAAAAAACACGTCCGATATGGGCATATGGGAAACCATTAAAGGCTTTTTTTGTCGAACCAGGAAAACTCAAGTTCTCGAAAAAGTCCATGAGTTAACGCATCACCATTATGAATGATGAACTTAACTCACACTGAATCAGCAGTAAAAAAAGGGATGGCTTTTTATCCACTCAAGCAAATGACGCATCCTGTTTATCAGGAAACTTTAAAGCGTTTGTGACACCCAGAGAAAACGGAACATAGGCTTTTTCTTTTTTGATTCAAGATGCTATGTGCTATAAATGAGGATACGTTTGTCTACGGAAATACTGAAAAAGAGTTTTCTGATATAAAAGAAAGAGAATTAACTAATGTGATAGTGACCTTTTAGACAAAAATACTTCTATCAATCATGCTTTAAATAAAGTGAAATATGATGATAAGCAACATCAATTAGAAGGGGTTTCTCTGGCGAATCAAAAAAAAACCTTGCTACATTTATTGGATGACAAGGTAAAACAAAAAATGGCGGGTTATCAGAGCCTCGCGCAAAAATCGATTTTATTACAAATGAAATGTTTTGATGATTATCATAGGCCACTTTGTTGGCTACATTCTGATGGATGGTATCGATATTACAAGCACAACAGGAACAGAAAACGATTTACCTACGATTGCTGCAAATTTAACAGTTCGAATGAACGAACATTTTCAGATCCTAAATTCTGCATTTTCAAGTTAATTAAGTATAACTTACTACAGAAATGAGGTTGGCAGATAGCTCGCTTCTAAATAAATAGGTGAAAATTTATAGTAGTATAAAAAGCCTTTACTTTATTAGAAGTATAAAGATAGGGACAATTTTATTGAAATCGGTTTTTATAACCCAGACGTTGAAATGGGATAGCTACGACCTATATAAAAAGAGGTTTTTGAGCCACTCAAATAACTTTAAAAAATGGTTTTTAGTTTATTTATTATCATGCTTTGGATTTTTCAATTGGTGCAAAGCAATTGCATTTCCTTCACTGTCTTTAATAACAAACATCCTACAAACGTGCATATCAAAAACGGATTTAACAACTTGAGTATGAGTGAATTTTGATATGAGTTTATCTAAATTTTGAACTTCAAAAACAACGGTGCTATGTGGGTAATTAGCTGTCATTACAGGATTCGTTGAAATAGCTAAACATCCTCCCTCTGGAAAATTATATTCAGCATAGCCATATTCTTCATGAACTGCGTATTCTATAAAACCGAGTTTTCTATAAAATTCGCGCGCCCGCGCAAAATTTTTAACACGATAGGAGGTATATGCTATTTTTTTTAATTGACCTGCTTTATTGAAAGTAATGACCTCTTTTTTTATGGTTTTTGACTCATGTAATACAATATCATTGTCTTCAGAATCTTTAATTAAAGCTAAATAAAATGCGGGGGTTTCTATGCTAGAAATACATTTAATCTCTTTTTTTTGAAGTTCGTGCAACGTTGCTTTAAGGTTATCTACTTCTATTGCTAAACTACCTAAAACATTTTCAGGCAATTCTTGTGTCTTGTTAGACATTAAGATACAACCCCCTTCCGGTAAGTGATATCTATATCCATTTGCTTCTCTGATTAAGCCTAAATCGGTATAAAATTTTTCAGCGCGCATAAAATCATTAACAATCAATGATGTAAAAGCAACATATCTAAACATAATAATGATCTCGTTGATAGAACTTAGATGGTATGGGTGTCAAACCTCGCAAGGTATAGCGAAACGACATAATAATCCATAATATATTCAGCAAAAAAAGGTATCGATGTCACACTGAGGTTCTCTTCTTTTCTTTTGCGGTTAGCTTGAGCCCATTTGTGCTCAATGGGATTGAGGTCAGGGGAGTAAGGAGATAAATATTCAATCAGATACCTACTTTGCTCATAGCTTTTTGAATGTCTTTTCGCTTATTTATGTAAAGACGCGTTATCCATCACGATGATACCCTGATTAGGAAGAGTCGGTAGGAGGAGCTGTATGTGACCCGAGCATAAAAAACATCACTGTTAATCGAGGAATTAAAGAGGCCGACAGTCATCAAGGTGCATCCCCTCCCCACTAAGGTACCAATGACATTTTCACGGATCTTAGCCTACCAATCGTGTCACCTAAAACAGCGCTGACCTCGTTGAGAATATCCGTAGAGGCGGACATGTCGCGGGCAAAGCCTCTTTCATCGAATAAACCAGAGGTTTGACCTGCTTTTGATAACAGGCTATTTTGTCTTGAAACAGGTGCCGTACCTCTTCGTCTGCCTTGGGATGACCCCGCATTTTTTTATAGGTCAGACGCCATCTTTTCGATGCCTGACAGATAGATTTCTGGCACAGCCCAAAGCGAGCCGCGCGTTCCCGTTGATAAGCATCGGGGTATTGTTGAACATCTTTGATGAACGGCTTCTTAGTCTATCTTACGCCCACGCGGGCAGAGGGTTTTGGCTCTATTCGTCTTAACCAACGAGTCAGGATATCGGTACCCATATGAAACCTCTTTGCGGTTTCTCTGATACTCAGTCCCTCTTGCTCTCAAATACTCAGGATTTTTTTACTTAAATCAAGTGAATAACTCATATTAAATTTATTCTGATTGTTTTTTACATTGTAACTAAAATTAAAGCTTTTAGCTATACCAGTGTTTAATCAATGACGCCCCTATTTCTGCAATCTGCTTATTTCGCTCATCCATAGTCGCCTGAGTCTCCGTTAAGTAAATCACAACGATGCGCGAGGGTTTTCCATCAGCTCCCAGCGCCGCTATGATACCGCGAGAACCGTGATTACCCGCGCCGGTTTTATCGGCGATAAACCAGTTGGCAGGAAGTACCGAACGCAAAAGTGGGCCACCAACTTTGTTCATCACCATCCAGGTCTGTAACTGCTGTCGTGATTTGGCGGAAAGTATCTTACCGGTTAATAGGTTGTGTAGCGTCTGTGCCATGATTTTAGGCGTAGTAGTATCACGTTCGTCGCCCGGCAGGGCTTGGTTCAACTCCGTCTCCCAGCGATCGAGGCGGGTAACCTGGTCACCCGTTTTTTGCAAAAACGAAGTAAGTCCCTTAGGTCCTCCAATCGTAGATAGAAGCAGATTGGCCGCAGTGTTATCGCTCACAGTTATGGCGGCACTGCATAGTTCGGCTACGGTCATACCGTCTGCAAGATGTTGTTTAGTCATAGGAGAGTACTTAACCAAATCACTCTGGCGGTACTTTATGCGACGATCGAGCTGCTCTAGCCCGGCGTCAACACGTGATAATACCGCGCCACACAGCAGAACTTTAAACGTGCTCATCATCGGAAAACGTTCTTCAGGGCGATAAGTATTTAGGATCTGACCGTTGGCGAGATCGAGTTCTACATAACCCACTCGCGCATTAAGCTGTCTTTCAGACTCTTTTACTTTATCTATAGTCGCCTGATGTGCCAAAGCTGGCAGGGAAAAGGCAGCAAAAATGGAAATAAGGGTTAAACGAAAAGATTTCATACTGTTTCCTTGGAGACAAAATATTAAAAATAAATCATTAAAAACAAATAGATAATTTTTTTTGATTAAAATAGGCAAGAAAATACAATAAAATGGAACAAAACGCCACATTTTAAGTGTTATTTAACAATCGCTTAGTCTTTATTATGACCTGTAGTTTTGCTTAAAATAGGGAAAAGATTGTTGTCTTTAATGTTTTTTTGAAAACCCGTTGCTGCATAATTTTGTCAAACAGTCAGGCTTGGCAAACAAAAAAAATTTAATTATTCAAAAATTCAGATCACACTGATCAATTTGATTGACGCTTTAAGTTGTTTTTGTAAGATAAGTTTTATTGACGTGAGCAAAATTTTCGATACCCAACCAGTCTTCATCACTTCTGAGCCCTACAAAAAACGTGATCATCAAAATATCTTACAGTTTGTGCAGTTTGTTGCGGATCTGATGAGGGGGATCTGGGAGATTTGAAAAATACGCGAGGAGATTTGGTAGTATTCAAATAGTCTCTTTAAAAAATAGGGGCTTCTCTACACTCTATTCTCATTACATTTTCAAGAGCTTTATGGCTCGATTAATAGAAAAGTAGATATTCATATGCTTTTATCTTCACAGCGTTGTTCGGTTACAGCTTAGGTAGCCTGTTATGTCGATCCTATGACTTTTAGGCATGCCAAACACGGTGAATGAATCTGATATTCCCACAGGCGAGCATGATGAAACTCAAATTTTCGTGCATGAAGTCGGTTTCGACGGTCAAAGGTAAGCTTTTCCTGCCAGTTTTGTTTGTAAAAACCCTGAGAATAAGACGTCTTTTTCAACCCCCTTCAGCCAGCCTGTGGAGTACTTGTGAATTCAAGACCCCAAAACACATAAAGAGCCAAAAATCTTATGTCAGCTTAATTTTGATGCAGGCCCGACCCACGGCGACCTCTTGCTCAGGTGCGACAAGAAAAATTGCTTGAACTGCTGGAGGTTCAAATTCGTTCGGAGCCGTTGACTGCTGTGGGTTTTTGCCATTTATTTAGTCCATAAATTTTGGATTTTAAATAATATGGATCATTTTCCTGAAACTCATTGCTGGCGTTGGCCTAAATATAAATTCGAACGCCTAAAAAACCTGCAAACAGTTCTAGCAAAAAACAGCTGCTTTTTATCCGTTTTTTTGTCTGCGTTTGCTATTTATGCACTAGCAGGTACTATAGCGCGGCATTAAAAGGTTAGTGCTTAATGATGAAAATACACAATTAATAGATGATGGAATTAATAACCATGAAAAATACCACAACACCTACGTTACAGGGATATGATATAAGAGAATATTTAGGGATAGTGACTGGTGAAGCTATTCTTGGAGCTAATATCTTTAAAGATCTTTTTGCTGGTATTAGGGACTTTGTTGGTGGCCGTTCTAACGCTTACGAAAAAGAACTAATAAAAGCAAGAAAAATTGCATTTAACGAAATGAATAGCACAGCAGAATCTCTTGGTGCCAATGCTGTCGTCGGTATTAATATTGACTATGAAGTTGTCGGTACGAGTAACAGCATGCTTATGGTATCGATTTATGGTACTGCTGTAAAAATTTTCAGCTTGTGATTCTTTATAATCAACTCAAAAATTGTTTTTAGATCTTATTATGGGATTTTAATGAACGATAGAAAAGAAGTTAGCACCAATGTTCACGTTTGCCGGCTGTTTAGCGTCTAGTAGCTGTGTCGCATTAACTGCTTTTGGCTAATGTGATAATATTGAATAATTTTTATCCTGTGGTGCCCACCTATGTCTCTGACTAGAAAGGCCTTGAAACATTTACATTATCCGACCCTGAGTCTTGTAAACCTGAAAGAATTGAGCGATGAGATATCCATCATCATGGTCAGCATCATTTTTTCATTAACCCCTAAAATTTTAGGCATGATGTTAATGTGTGTACCTGTGGTAATTTCTCCTGACTCAAGTGATTGAACAGGTTCAGAACCCAGGGTGGTGTTATCTGTTCTGACAGAGGTTTTTCGCAAAGTAAGTCGTCTGTTTTCCAATTTGCATACCAGTAGTGGCTAAATTCGTGGTCATATAATAGTAGAGTGTCTTGACATCGGAAACCTTCACTTGCTCAGACAAGGCCTGAAATAAAAATTGAGAACCCGCCAATTGTGCTGCCCTGCCCGTGGCCGTCTGCAAAATTTTAAAGTCGCCATTGGCTAAATTCGATCCGTCATGAAACGCATTCGTCAAATGAAGATCGTGAAAATAAGCCCACACACAGTCAATGCCTAACTGGTAAAAGGTTTCTGTTGCACGGTGTACATCATTACTTTAAGCAAGACGTGTTTCGACAGCTTCGCATTTTCATCTCTCAGGTAATCACCAATCCTGTTGACCAATTCTGGGACATCCGTGACTACCACGATGCCTGACTTTTGATTGAGGCTGATCCCCCACGCTGGGCGTTAACACGCTCTCGGCGGTTTTTTGGATATCGCCATGGAGGTTATTCGCCATTTTTGTTTCTTGAGAGGTACGTGGGCCGATTTTGTCGCATTAATATAAATTCATCCATGACCAACCACAAAATAAAGTGTTTTCTTAGAAAAAAACCATAATATAGTGTGTTTATAGCAATTTAAAAATCCTTAATGCGACAGAACTACTAGAAATTAAAATAAATTATAATAATAACTTATAATTATTATCACTAAAATTAAATCGTTGAGGCATAAGTAAAAGCATGAGAACAATATTTTTAATGATCAATAGGATAAAAAGTCAAACTTAAAAAAGTTGCACCCAGAAAAAGCTTTAATTTTATTTTTAGAAAAAGTATTTTTTAATTTCAATAATTTAACTATTTCACTTTGTTAAGTGAGCCATTGCTCAGACCTTGCATATGCATTAACTCTTGGTGAGAGATCACCAAAACAACTGTCTTCTATTTGATAAAAGGAGATTAGCTAGCACGGAAAACTTTTTTGATGAAAGCAAATGAGCCAGCTGATATATTTCAAGTGTTGCTTTGCTTTTTTTTGCGACTTTATTTAGCCAGTCCGTGATCTCGTTTTCCAAGTCCGAAATCTCATTTGCCAGTTTCGCAATCTCATTTGCCAAGCTTTGCCTCTCTTTATCAAACCCATGTTCTAAGCCCCAAATCGTATCTAGCAAGCCCGAAAGCACATTTTGATAATCCGCAATCTCATCATGTTCAATATCATGGGGGGGGGCTAATTCAGTTAGCTGAGATATTTCGAGCGCTCCTTTGTTTTCTCTTTCGACTTTATTTAGCCAATCCGCAATCTCATCATGTTCAATATAAGGGGGTTTATTTAACATAGACAATAAAGGTAGAGCGACTGTCGAAACGTCGTTATTCTTTAACGACTCAATTAATTAACGACTCAATTAATTCACCAGCCAATCTTGCTTTTGTTTTATTACAATCAATACTGTCGATGGTCTTCAGAAGACTGCCCCTTTCATTATTCATATTACTGAGGTACTGATTCAATAAATCAACATTCCATTTAGGGGGTATACCCAGAACTAAAATACCCCGAGAATTTTGGGCTTCAGGGGGATTGGAATAACCGAGCCTAATCTCGTTTACATTGACTTTGCCCAGATCTGCTTCAATGAATAGAGGGAGCAAACATTGTTTTAATTTGGCTTCGCTCAGATTAATCCAACCCATCTTAATCGATCTGAGGTCCACATCGGTCAGATCCACTTCGCTTAAATTCGTTTGATGCATTTTGGCGCCATGCAGCTTTGCTCTCGTCATGTTGGAATATCTTAGATCCGTATTCGTCAGATCGACATTTATCAGATTTGCTCCGATCAGATCCAAACCTTTCAGATCGGAACCCGACAAATCCGCACCCGTCAAATCCGCATCACACAACTTTGCACACATCAGATTCGAATTTGTTAAGTTAGCACCACACAGCTTCACACCGCTCAAATCCGTATAGCTGAGATTGATACCTTGCAGGTTCATATTCTCTAAGTTGGCTTTACGTAAATTAAGGGGCACTTCCCAATGCCATTCGTGTTTTAATAGTTGTTTTAAGGCACTGTCTTTTTGTTTTTTTAAATTTTCTATCTCGTCAAGGCTGGCGTCATAAGGTAAGGTTTTTTGCAAAATAATGAATTTAAGACTCATCTCTTTACAAGATTTTAAATAATATTTTAAAAGTCGTTCAATTTTTTTAAATCGATTACTACTATTCTGATTTTCTAAAGATGACTTCATATGTCACTTACCTTGATGAAAACTTTACGATTCTGGCGCATTGAAAAAAATTTATTCTAACCAAACCAGAATATAATGTGATTATAGAGATGTAAAAACGCTTAATGCGACAGAACCATTTAATGTCCCTTACTAAAACAAATTGAACCTTGATATCTGGGCATGAGAAAAATATACTCCAGTGACATCACCAGTGAGCAATTTGAGCAAATACATCCTCTTGCTTGAACAAGCCCGCAAACGAACTGCCCTGCGCAAATAGACCTTTAGTTCAGGGCTCTCCCATTAAAAATCCTGCATTAATATAGAGTCGAGAAATAAAGAGTTGAGTTCCGGTGATGTTTTGTACATCCCAAAGGAATTTCACCATGGAGCCGCCATGAGTTACTGCCTGAATTTCTGGACAGACAACAGTCTACGCATGATAAGGAACTGGACTGAGTCACAGATCAAAATCATCGAGGCATTGAGTATGCCCCTCGCCCGATTTACTCCTGCGTGACGACCCACCGAAATTCCGCCTCAAGATATGACCGCTCTCCAAGGCATGATGAGCCAATTTTTACTCCAAAAAAGAGAACATCTGGAAACCTGGTTTGCTCAGGAGATGTTCCAAACTTCCTGTGAGTTACCGAAGGCGCCTTTGGCAGAGGTTTACGCCCCTTCACAGGTTCAAACTTTATTGCAACAGGGAAATCAATTACACCGGTTAATATTCACGGTGCGTGCATTTATCTTCGTTTCACAGAATCCCGTTCTCACTCATGCCATAGCATAGCTTTGGCTGACATCAAAATGAGAAGGATTTTTATAAATACCACTTAGTAGTTGATTTTGATTTACATATGAGCAAGCCTTTATTGACTCTAATTTAAAATCGTATTGAAAACAGTTTTTAAAGCTATTTCCTGGTTTCTTCAGGGAGAAAAGAAAGATTAACTCAGTTTAATGCACAGGAATGTCTGGCGGGGGTGTACTGGCTATCTTTCGAAGATGGTGATATTCCATGTTGACCTGATTTCTCAGCCCTTTAGGTCCCATCTCATTGAGTTCAACCAGGGAATAGCGCTGAATGATTTTTTGAAGAAGGGCTTGTTTTGCCGTCTGTTCGTCCAGTTTGGCCATACGTCGGGCGAGCTTGCGTTTTTTATTCATGGCATGCCGGGATTTTCGATATTCAAACGCGCGCTTAATGTGTTGCTCTTTGGCTCGACGACGCGCTTCCCCTAAGGTAATGGACTCTTCTCCTTTCTCCATCAGACCTTTGTTAATCCAGCCCATTTGCTGATGTTGGGCTTTCTCTAACTTTTCTGACGACACATCAAATAATAAAAAGAATAACGGGGTGAGCGTAATGAGTTTGGGAATATAGCTTTCCATAATTCTATCCCAGACCTTTTCGCAGTCCACAAAACCCATGGGCTCGAGAAAATCGGTGAGTAAACGGGAAGCTCGGGTGATCGATTTATTGCCCGCGTCTGAGACCGTCGACAAACCACATTCATCGGACAGTTGTTCCACCGACGCCATCACTAAACCGGACGCAATATTAAAATGGTAGAGCATCGCTAACGCCATTGCCCTCAGGGCACGCGCACGATGTTCATTAAGACGACGGGAACGAGTGGGGATAGTCCCCTGCAAGATATACAGCAATTCACTCCGAGCCACATCTTTCTCAGACGCACACTGCATCGCATAACGGATGAAGGCCGGACGCTGCTTCTCACTGGAAGGCGGGGTAAAAACGGGACAGGCATTAAAAACGTAACTTTTTCTAGTCACCCAACCCTGCACTTATGGCCGGATTAAAAAAGTCTTGATTAAGATTGAACACTTGCTATAATCCTTATTGGCAGCTGAGCCAGATGTCGGCCCCCTGAATCCTGAATCCTGTTTTAACCAGCCAAAGTTACTCACGGGAACAGGGGGTTTAATTTTTTTGGCCTTCGCCACACCCCAGACGTCATTACCGGGACGCCCTACCGAAAAAATTCTTTTTAAAAAAATCTTACTTTCAAAAATATCACGATCGCTACAAAGAGATCAAGCTCAGTAACAATTCACAAAAAAACCATTGTCTTTAAGAAAACCCCCCGCCTCTATTGAGATAGGCTGATTCACTTCATATTGGTGAGGTCGAATTTTTTTACTTTGAGTCTATGTATCGGTAAATATCGAACTTCAGATAAACAATGTCATTGCCGAAAAAAAATTGATCTAGACTTTTACTTTTTTCGTGACTGACTTTGTCTAGTGACTGGATATGAACCGAAATAGATAAAAACCATTTTAGTGAATGAAAAAGGTTTGATCGTGCGATTAGGACGCCCTATCTGTAAAGCGCCGTATTGTGATGCTGATTGAGATACGATTGACATGAGATTTAGAAGGTGGGTTGACAATCGGTTGTTCTGGAGACTCTTTTACGGATTACAGAAAAAAATCACAATCGACTATACGTGAATAGACAGTACAACGGTGTTAATACACCGTCACGGTTCCGGCAGTCTTAAAAAAGGCGCTCAATCGATAGGCAGAGGAGTAAAAGGCATAAGCACTAAAATTCATGTTGGCCTTTGGCACCCTGCTAAGAAGTACCTATTTATCGGAAGGTTAAAGACGAATATAGAGTATTTCCTCAGATATGGGCAGTAAAACTGGAACAAGTTGAAAGACGTGATATCAGACAAGGGATCTGACTTGAGTGAAATGAAAAACCTGATTCGTCAAAGTCGATAAGGGACCGTTATTCGCTGCTCTGCTCGATCTGTTTGTCCTGTCCTTCCTGAAGAGAAGAAGGAAAAAAAACCCCGCTCTGCTATTGAGCGTTTTTTTTGGCAAAATGCAAAATAAACAAAAAAACACAAAAGGCGTGATTTATGCTTTCATAAGCTTTATGTCACCTTCTTTTATTTCTTCACCATCGCTTGTCTTTAGGTCCTTAATTTACTTTGTTAACAGTGCCATAGATCTTTCGGATTAATGCTTAGATTTTTATCCTCAGCATAAAGCATAAGTAATGCTGGCAGACAAATTTCCTTCATCGTAGGGAAAGGTTTTAGGGAGAAAAATTTCTTTAACCCCAAAATGTTTGAACTGTTCGAGTTCAAAAGCTCGGAGTGTCGTGTGATTGATGAGCCACATGACACCTGGTTGGCGAGTGAGCATTATGATAATCCATTTATTTTTTTGTAATTATTTACTGCATCGGAAATTTGACCATCAAAAACGACTTCTCCACGGTAAAAAACGAGACCACGTTGACAAAGACTGTTCAGTGTATGAAAGTCATGTGAGGCCAAAACCAAAATATCTGCTTGGTCGATCAGATGAGCAATTCTTTGTTTAGCTTTAGACATAAATTTTGCATCACCCGCACCAATTATTTCATCCAGTAACAAAATATTGCCCCCAACCGAAGTGGAAATAGAAAAAGCAAGGCGTACCTGCATACCTGCAGAATAGGTTTTTATCGGGTAATCAATAAATTCGCCTAGATCAGCAAATTCAATTATTTTTTCGGCGTGTTCATGCATAAAGCTGGGCGACAACCCAAGTAGTAAACCTCGGTACAATATATTTTCTCGCCCAGTGGCATCTTGCTCAAATCCCAAACTCAAATCAAACAGAGAACGCACCTCACCTTCTACTTTCAGTTCACCACTGGAAATCGGGTATAGCCCGGCAACAGTCCGTAAAAATGTACTTTTGCCGGCACCATTATGCCCTAATAGCCCGATACGCTCCCCTCCTCGAATGTCTACATTGATATTTTTAAGTGCATGAACATCTTTGACATCATTGGTGAGCTTTCTCTTTTTAAAGCAATTTACCACTAACGATTTCAAGGAGCGTTCCTTAAATACCAATGCGGCATAATGCAAATTGACGTCTCGTAAACATATTGTTGGCTGTTTCATAAGTAGAAAATGACCCGTTTTTCAAATTTTCTACCGACAAGCCAAGCCAAAAAAGCAAACACACAGGCGGGTATTAGAGCGTAGCCATAGTTGGCAGCAGTAGGCCATTTCCCCTCTAGCAGAGGAGCACGAACAATTTGTAAAATATGGTAAACAGGGTTGAAGTCGATCAATAAATCTAATCCCCCGCCTCGAAACATCTTAGCTTGAAAATAAACGGGCGACATGAACCACAAAGCTTGCATGATAAGACCCATCACATGGGGTAAATCCCGAAAACGAGCACCAATATAAGCCAGCAATGTTGCAAATGGCCAAGTAATTAATACGAGGATAGGGAAAATACTCAAAACGGCCAACCAGTGCCACCCTATATGCTCTGGAAAAACCACGGCGGCCCAAACGAAGAGTGCAATGATAGCGAAGGCAAGGATCATTAATCCCACCAGAACAGTACGTAAAGTGTAGATTGCCAATGGGTGCCTACATTGCTTAATGTAGGCTTCCGCTTGCACAAACGATAAAGCTCCTCCCGTCACGCTAGTAAGGATATAATCCCAGATAATCACTCCGGAAAAAATATAGGGTGCATAAGTACCAATATCACTATGGAACAGTTTGCTGAAAACGAAAGACATTAACAACGTTAAGCCTAAAGGCTGTATTATTGCCCATGCCATACCAAAAAAGGAGCGGCGCCAACGAGATCTCAGGTCAGAAAATACTAAATGGATCCAGAAAAAACGAGAGCGCCAAATTTTCACCCAATAATCATTAGACATCACGGAACGGTTCATAGTTAATACAACCTGTTTTTAAAATGCATTTCTTTATTTCGCTCGCTACTTTAGATGATAAAAAGCACGTATTTGGTTGAAAATAGACTCGACATCTTCTCTCAAAAGTGCAGGATAACTGGGTAAATTGATACCTCGTGATCCCAGAGATTCTGGCACAGTGAAGTGGCGAGTGGATTTACAGTGAGGGAAAATATGCGCTTCTTTGTTAATAAACGTTTTTAATCATTATGTCTTGATTTTTCTGTAATGTCATGATGAATGATAAAAATGTCTTCTGTACGGTTTACTTTTAAGATTATGATAAGGCTTCGATGAAGTAAGTTTGCGTCAATTTTACGTTAAATTTTAAATAATAAATCTGTAAAAAAAGTTTTTTATTTTAAAATAAAAAAGAATCATAAATACAAATATTGAAATATTTAAGCGGTAAGGTACGTGTGAAAAATTTTTTTAAAGTATTTTGGCTAAAAAAACGCGCCATGGGGGGATGATCCCAACAATTTCCCCGGCTGTTTTATCTGATACTGCCACAGATGTGGTCGATAAGATAAGCGACTATAATGACTCCCCTGGTCTGAATGAAAGAGGACATTTTTCGGTCTTCCCCGTGATTCGCAAGCTAACATGAGTGCCTGTTGAGTCAGTTGACTGTCGGGAGAAGTGGAAAAAGCCCCCCCCCCCAGGATTTTTCTTGCATATAAGTCGAGTACAACCGCGAGATAAAGCCAGCAAGTACCGGACCAAATGTCAGTAACATCGCCACACCCCACCTGATTGGGAGCCTTGACGGTAAACTCACGATTCAAGTGTTCAGGAGCATAAACGGCTTCTTTACCACTGCGTTGATAACGAGGCTGGCGTGGCTTGCTTTCAATGCCTGCCTCACGCATCATGCTCTCCTTCCTGCTTCAGCGCGGCCGATAACGTGCGGGACCCTGCCGCGCCCCGGCTATTTCTGTGTCATTCCATCAGCCGTATTTTCAGGCGTTCACGTTCAGGGGTGCCTTTTTTCTGCCGATGACATTGATAATAGTCAGTACTTCGATTGAGGCCAAAGACATCACATCATTCTGTTTTAGGGTAATCCTCACTTCAGTCATTAATCAGGCTTATCGATTGTAAAAGTCTGACATTAAGAGAGCTGAAGCCTTTTTGAGGATATCTTTCTCCCGTTCAACCTTGCGGAGTCTGGCTTCCAGCTCTTGAATCCGTTGTTGGTCTGCTGTCATTGTTTTACCCTGGGAAATAGTTTGTCCTCTTTTTTCGCTCATTGACCGCTTCACCCCATCACGGAGGGCGCTGATACTCACACCCATGGCTTCACTGCCTTGACGAAACGGGTAATTTTGTTCGATAACCAGATGGGCTACTTCGCGTTTCAATTCTGCTTTAAATGTTGGCTGAGACATTTTCTTGTACTTCCTTTGTTCAGTAACGCTTTCGGGATTAATTTACTGGCTGAATTCATTAAGACAGAACAGTTCTGGTTCATCCCTTATCTGGAAAGCCTATCGTGTTGCCCTTCATCGCCTTGACCCCAAGGCATAGGTATCTACACATCTTTATGGATATCTGCTATTAGGTTGTAGCATGATCTGAACTTACCTATTGGCGGGATTGATGCCCGCCTCAAAACCGAAGCGGAAAGACAAGAACACGGGCCGGCGAGTGAAAGTACAGCCAGACGTAGCTCTGACGCTCAGACTGGTTGCGGTTCGCCTTACCGATACTGACGGTAATTTTATCGGACGCTGGACGCGGCTCACAAACGTAAGCCGAGAGAGCATCAGCGCAGAAGTCGCTCGCTGGTATTACTGGCGCTGGAGTATCGACTCCTTTTTGAAGCTGCTCAAAGGGGCTGGACATGACGTAGAAAAATGGCGTCAGCTTAGTGCTGGAGCTGTGCTACGCAGGTTATTGATAGCCAGTATGGCATGTGTACTGGTATGGAGACGACAACGCTCTGAAGGCAACGACAATGTAGCCGCCCGTCAGTTAATTTGTCGATTATCCGGACGGCAACAAAAACGAGGACGAATAGAAAGCGCTCCAGCTCTGCTCGCAGGACTATTCATCTTACTCAATACCTTGACTTTATTAGCAGAATAGACCCCTGAAGAACTTGCTCATTTCGCGATGGCGGTTCTTAACCCTACATGATGTGTAGATAACTATGCGACATAAGGCAGGAGGGGAATGATAAACTGTTCGGCAGTCATTATATCCTGTCAGGCGGTGCGGGAGAAGATATCTTGCAAGGCGGTACGGGCAACGATGATCTGAGGGGGGGCAGGGGGATGATGTTTACCGATTTGCTCTGGGTGACGGGCACGATACCCTGATTGAGGAGGGAGGCCATGACATTCTGGATTTGACGGACTCAAAAGAGATCACTCGAGAGAAGATATGGCTTCAAAAAGAGGGTCCTGATTTAAAAATTGGGGTTGATGCTCCCTTTTCTGGTGACAGTGTGACGATAAGAGATTATTACAATCCTGACATGGCCCGTGATCTGAAAGTAGACACCCTACAGGTGGCGGGGTATCAATTAACAGGCGATCATATTGAGAGACTGAGGTAGGCCATGGCGTCTTTTCCTCTCACTGAAGGGGTGTCGTCGTCCCTTGGGCCAGAGACTCATCGAAAGTGGGCGCAGTTCTGGACGGTGATACCTGAAGTGAGCTCGCGTTAGGAACATTCATCTTGTGGCGTCGATAGAAGATAGACATCCACCCCCGCAATCGTCCGGCGCTACCTGACGCGGCCTCTATAGACTTGCCTCTTTCATTAGCAATGTCTGTGCAATGATATTTTTTTCACTCTAAAATTGTATTAGTTCATACTTATTATTTCATACTTAATACTTAATACTTAATACTTAATAAATAAGTATTAAGTATTAAGTATTTAGATTGATAACTATTTTAGGTTGTAATAAAGGTAGCGCCGCTAAAAAAACAACTGCAATAAATATCGCCGTTGGATTAGCATTGCGTGGAGAAGAGATTTGCATGTCATCGTCGATGTTGCTGGAGGAAGAAATAGTCGAGAGCTTATCACGGGGAGTACAGTGGCTCATCAAATCATTGCGCCTCATCAATGTTCCCAACTTGATTTAGATACATTAATAGAATTACAGCAACAATTGCAAAGTATTCGTGATTTAAACCCAGAAATTAAAGCCTATTGTTATCAAAGCATGGCGACCAATAATCCTGTTTTACGTGAAAAAGAACGGGCTGAATTTCTTGATTTTGTAAAAGAATTCAAAGAGCTTGTTCCTCTCAATTCCGTGGCACATTATCGTAAAGTTTACAGGGATGTCATGACAGAAGGAAAATCTGTATTAGAGTCTTCTAACGAGAATGCCAAATATGAAGTATTGAGTTTGCTTGAGGAGGTTTTTAAATCATGCTGAAAAAACCTAAACAACGTAATGAACTCACCTCAGAAGAAGCAGATTTATTAGCTAATAGGCTTGCAGATAGACCTTATGGAGAAGAAAAAAAAGGACAGGGATCTGAAAATGAGATGGCGAGAACTACCATATCACTTTCTCAGAGTCTATTGCGAGAAATTGAAGATAAAGCCTTATTTAACAAACGTTTAGGAATTAAACCAAAGAATGTCAGCGCCATCATTAGAGAGGCGCTGAATAAATGTTTTTATTAAATTAATCAGATTTTTGACTGAAGGATTTCGCTTTTTTAGATCCTGTTTTTTTCAGATGATCTGAAAATATTCACTGGGAGTCATTGAGAAGAGATGAATCTTTTTTCGTTATGTGATGAATAGACGCCCGTCAGTTTTTTGGCCCTGCGTTCCTGTTTGGATGTGAGATTGGTTCTAACATTCAAGTAACGAGACAAACCCGGCGTAAAAAAAGTGTTCAGGTTGACAGAGTGGCCGTATTTAACTGATGAAAAATGTTTAAAGTAGTCAATCTGCTTTCAACCCTAATTTGGGTTTAATTATCTTCGCGCAATGACCTATTAAGACCTTTTTTGCAGCTTTAAAAGATGAAGAACGGATGCTTGTAATATCTTTTTCCCAAAGTGGGTTTGACGGCACATAATATCCTGCATCTTTTGCGTGCTGTACGAGATTTTTTAATTCATCAACGTTTTTTATTACGCAGATTTTATCAAACTTTCCTAGAGTCTCAGGCAGAACAAAAGCAGCAGGGAAGTTTGCTTTCATATCAGTCGCAGGGCTACCTGTGTCGCTGTTATGGTGAACAACCTTTTCACCGTTACCAACCAGGTGCTGATTAATATCACTGATCATGTCACGGATACGTAAGGAGGCATTACCAATCTCTTCGTCTTCGGGTGCATAAAATGTATCAGGATCTGAATACAGCTCTTTAAGAGGCTCTGAAAGGTCTTTGATGTATTGCTTGACTCTTTTTCTAAAAATACTATGTGAGACGTCTTTCACCGGTAAAATATCCTGAAAACCAAAATCCGTTACTGAAGGAGCAATCATAAAAAGATCATAATCAGCTGTCAGTGGTTTTTTATTGTCTCCTATTGGAGCGAGTACTTCAATCGGTTTGCCTTTATACTTGACCTCATATACTCCGGGCTCTTTATCAGAAGGATCCAGAACAAATTTATGCACCTTATTATTCGAAGTTTTGGCCTTTAATTTAACTAAGCCATTAGATTCATATTTTATATCGAAGACAATATTTTTTTGTTTAAGCAACTCAAGCCGATTTTTTGTTATCTTTAACTGTACTTTCTGGGCATCTCCTCCAGACAGACAATTTTGTACCTCCTTATTAAATTTACTCACTTTCTCTGGCTGATCTGCCAGCTTACTTAATTCTTGATTGACACAGATAAAAGCTGTTTGGGGGCCCCAATTCGCACTTTTGCCTTTGATCTTAAATCCCTTAGTCGGATAACCATCTCTTATCAGATCTGTTGCCATCAGATCAACAGGGCGAATGCCAATAATACAATTTTTCTGTTGAGCTAAAGTTTGCAATCTAATGAGATGCTCTGGTAAAACGCCTACGCCTTTTTTCTCACAGAGCTTTTTAATCTTTTTAAAATACAAATTGTTATCAGCACCTATACTTTTTTCATTTTTTGATAACGAATTAGTATTGATATTTATCGCACGTCTCAAATTTTGAATATTACTTTGCTTATGACATTTTTTGATTGTTTGAAAAAACTTCAAATTTGAAGTTGAGTTTTTTTTTATATATGTAGAAGGATTTATAAGATTTTTAATTCCCATTTAATTTCCCTTTATTTAATATAATATAATATAATATAATATATTCAAAATTTCTTGTGATTCTGTTAAAATAGACGGCACTATTTGATTGATAAAAATTTAATTTTTTATTAATTTTAAATTCTATTTAAATCGATTTTTGATTAATTTAAATTTTATTTTTACTAAATACTACTTTTTTTATATTTAAATTCAATTCAATGTATTACATGTTTGGTTTTGAAAAAGAGATTTGTTTTGATTGTTATTTTAATAAAAGATCTTTATTAATAACCTTTTGTTCTATAAATTTTTTAAAAAAATTTACTTATATTCTTTGCTATTTGTAAGTGAAGAAGCGATTTTTCACCTCCAATCATTAGGCTTTGTATTGATTTTTTATTTATGTATAAAGTTATTTAATTTAAAAAATTTAATAATTGATAGTTTATTTTAAATAAAAATTTTTTTGTTATAGCTAACAGGCCTTAGTGAAATAGCCCAGATTTTTAAATTTAATTTGTGTCTATTAAATTTAATTTATAATAATTTATTTTATTGAATTTATTTTTAAATTTTAAGATTTTTTAATTCAAAATATTTTACAAATTCCAATTCAAATAAACGTAAAATAAAGTTTATAAATATAATTTTTTATGTAAATTTATAATAAATATATTCCTCCCTCTCTCCAAAATGCTTTTTAGTGACATAGTAAAAATGTCACATCCCGTAAGGTAGTATGGTGTGCTTTTGAAGAGTTCAGGTTTGAGTTTGTACCATTCCTGCATAGACTGGAATGGCGTCTTGCTACCCAATTCCGTGGGTTTTGGCCATTTATTGAGTCCATAAATTTTGGATTTTAACTTAATATGGGTCTTTTTCGTACAGAAGATTTCATTATGTCACGAGTTTTTGCCTACTGCCGGGTCTCCACTCTGGAACAAACCACCGAAAATCAGCGCCGGGAAATCGAAGTCGCTGGTTTTAACGTCAGACCTCAGAGACTGATAAAAGAACATATCAGCGGCTCAGTTACTGCCAGTGAACGACCCGGTTTCACCCGGTTGCTTGATCGCATGGAAAATGGCGATGTACTGATTGTCACAAAACTGGATCGTCTTGGACGTAACGCGATGGATATCAGGAAAACGGTGGAGCAACTAGCCGCATCAGACATTCGGGTACATTGCCTGGCGTTGGGAGGCGTTGATTTAACGAGCCTCGCTGGAAAAATGACGATGCAGGTGATTTCAGCGGTTGCTGAATTTAAGCGCGATCTACTTCTTGGGGTCTGAGGCTCAGTGGAACGAAAACTCACGTTAAGCAATTTTTTCTTCCTCTGACGTTGCTTTTAATGGCCTCAGATGCCCTCTGATCACCCGTTCTGCCAGCGTGAAGAAATAATGGCCGAGCATATTGATATGTCTGTGGCAAAGCGGTGAGAGGCGTGCAATATCGGCCTGGAACCCCTAATAAGGTCAAATGTTCCAGCTCTGACCCGACACAGGCTGAACTGGATAAAAGCAAACTACCTGCGGGCTGAAACTATCACCAGTGCGAATGCCAGACTGGTTGATTTTCAGGCAACACTGCCACTGGCCCGGGTCTGTGGTGGCGGTGAAGTGGCGTCTGCAGACGGAATGCGCTTTGTTACGCCGGTCAGAACAATCAATGCCGGACCCCAACCGTAAATACTTTGGCCATAACAGAGGGATCACCTGGTACAAATTTATGTCCGATCAGTATTCCGGTTTTCATGGCATCGTTATACCAGGGACAATGAGGGACTCTATCTTTGTGCTGGAAGGCCTTCTGGAACAGGAGACAGGGCTGAATCCCAGCGAAATTATGACCGATACCCCGCGCTGGGGCCAGCGATCTTGTCTTTGGCCTTTTCTGGCTGCTCCGATACCCGTTTTCCCCGCGTCTGGCTGATGCCGGTGCTTCGGTTTTCTGGCGCCTGGACAATGACGCCGATTATGCTGTGCTGAATGATATTGCCAGAGGGCAATCAGATCCCCGAAAAATAGTCCTTCAGTGGGACGAAATGATGCGGGCTGCAGGCTCCCTGAAGCTGGGCAAATTACAGGCTTCCGTGCTGGTCCGTTCATTACTGAAAAGTGAACGCCCCTCCGGACTGACTCAGGCAATCATTGAAGTGGGACGCATTAACAAAACGTTGTATCTGCTTAATTATATTGATGATGAAGATTACCGCAGGCGCATTCTGACCCAACTTAACCGGGGAGAAAGCCGCCATGCCGTTGCCAGAGCTATCTGCCACGGACAGAAAGGTGAGATAAGAAAGCGATATACCGACGGTCAGGAAGATCAACTGGGAGCACTGGGGCTTGTTACTAACGCCGTCGTATTATGGAACACTATTTATATTCAGGCTGCACTGGATCATCTCAGGGCACACGGTGAAACCCTGAATGATGAAGATATCGCACTCCTCTCACCGCGCTTTGCCACGGACATATCAAATATGCGCGGCCATTATTCCTTCACGCTGGCAGAACGGGTGACCAGAGGGCATCTGAGGCCATTAAAAGCAACGTCAGAGGAAGAAAAAATTGCTTAACGTGAGTTTTCGTTCCACTGAGCCTCAGACCTCGTATATGAAATATAATAAGTTTTTCGACATGTTGGTTTTTAAATCACAGTATTTAGGTTTTTAAATCACAGAAACGAGCCAATCAAGTGCTGCTAACACCTGACCGGCTCTGACCAACAACCCTAGACACTAGATAGGATTAAGGCTATGGCAGATCATACAATTAATCAGAGAGTAAGCAAATTGAGAACGTTACGTCCCCGTAAAGATGAGTTAGAATTTTTTATTGCTGATGAGGTCGAGCTTTCGAGTTTCAGGGATGAGATGGCAAGCATGGAACCCCCTTTTTTTGCCTTGAAAGGCGGAGATACCAAGGTTAGAAAATACAAAAATGGGAATGTAACCGTTATTGTTAAGGCTACGGCTGATGGATTAGCCACTGTTTTTGATAAAGATGTCTGGATTTATAGTATATCAAAACTACAGGAAGCGATTAATAATCATCAAGAAATAAGTAGAACAATTTGTTTTACGCCTTATGATTTTTTTGTAACCACGAATAGAACAATTAGTGGTAGAACTTATCAAGAATTAGAAAGGGCTTTAGATAGGTTAAAGGGAACAACAATTAAGACCAATGTTTTTTATTCAGAAGAAAAGCAGGAAAGTATTGGCTTTGGTCTTATTGATAGTTGGCGAATTCTTGATGAAAAGAAAGGTAATCTTGATATTGGTATGATTGAGATAACGTTACCTGATTCGCTTTATCAGGCATTGCATAAAAAGAAAATGCTGAAAATCAGTCCCGACTATTTCCGTATCAGAAAAGCAATAGACAGGCGACTTTATGAAATAGCGCGTAAGCATTGTGGTCATCAGGGAGAGTTTACGATAGCCCTTGAAAAACTGCATTTAAAAACGGGCAGCACCGCCTTGTATCACCAACAGGTCAGACGGTTTAGTCTGAGGGGAAATCCCACCACCGGGGACTGAAAAAAACACTGTCAGCGCTTCTTTGACCCAATCGGGGAAAACACGAAAAAGAGACAGGAATTCTTCAGCGGCTCTGTGCCAATGATGAATCGCTTCCACCCGTAGTGACCAGTTTCGTTGACCTAATGAGGCATACCCATTAAAAGATTGATGCACTAATTGACATTTTCCGTGACGCCTTTGAATGAGTTGGCTCTCGAGGGGTTTTTCTATGACCAGTTTTTCTAGCTCTTCAGGCGAAACCGGATTGATAAAATCAGATATCGCTTTTTTTAAAAAGACAGGCTGTTTCTGCCAGTGGTGTTGTAAAAACTCTTCCCAGTTGATGATGAGATACATTTACTACATTCTCCCTGTTGATGATCAAAATGAATAAAATACCTTCCGGCTTTATTGAAGGAAGAGTATATCATTAAAAATGATGATATTAGAGAAGAAAATGATTTACTTTTCTTATTGTTAGCGTGCCAGAAAAACAGGAATGGCGTGATTAAGCAAAACCAGACATTTCAGAAGATCAAAAATCAGTCAATTTTAAAGTAGGGTTGACAACATCAGAGAAGTTGTCGAAGAGGTTTCCTAAGATGATGCAGATTGTTGGCTCCTTTGCTGAATTTGAACGCACCATGCTTCGTGAACGGACACGGAACGGACTTGCAGCGGCACGCCAGGACGGTCGTGTTGGTGGACGACGCCCCAAATTAACGCCCCCGCAGCAAAAAAAATTGTCTCTCTCGTCACATCGAGGCAGAAAAAAGGCGCTGATACAGACCGCCTGTTCCGTGTTTAACCTTCGACCGTGGTACGGCTTCTCGCCAGACACCGGGTGATTGAGATCAGAAAGACATAAATCTATGCGGGGGACTTACAGCAGTTTGCAACGCATGCTCGAGACTACCTCACAGGCGCTGGAACACAACGACAGGGTCTGTCAGAACTTGAGCAATCAGGTGAACGGATTATACGAGCAGGTAGAACGCTTGAGCAGCGATCTGAGCCGGTTAATGCGCTCGTGAAACAGCATGAGCAGCAGTTACGGCAGGAAAAGCAGTAGGCGCGCTACTATGGTCCTTCGATGTAAGGTTTGAACAAACGTATTTCTGAGGTTTCAGTATGCTGATTATTGGTGTACTATGTACATCAATAATTAACAGGAGACAGCCGTGAGTCATGCGATTGAGTTTATCGAGACAACGATGTTCACCCGTCAGATAAAACAGATCGCCACGGATGATGAACTCAAAGAGCTTCAGAAAGAGCTTATCGAATCACCGGATAAAGGGGATCTCATCCAGAAAACGGGCGGCCTACGAAAAATCAGGATGGCGACGGGAAATCAGGGAAAAAGCGGCAGTGTGCGGGTGATTTACTTCCTTGCCACATCCGAGGTAATTTATCTGGTGATGGCCTACCCGAAAAGCACCAAAGACAGCCTCACTGATGCAGAAAAAGCGGAACTGAGGAAACTGACCCAGCGACTGAAAGACGAGGTGTAAAATGAGTTTTTTTGACGAGCTGAAAGCCTCTCTGGAAGAGGCCATTGAAATCAAAAACGAAACCAAAGAGCCTGCCCGTGTTACCTGCTACGCACTGGCTGATGTGAAGGCTATCAGGGAAAATCTGAATGTTACCCAAAGCGAAATGGCGAAAGTACTGGGAACCAGTCTGGCCACCATCAAGAGCTGGGAAACAGGACGCCGTAACCCGACCGGACTGGCGGCAAAAGTGCTGGCCACCATTCAGGCTAACCCGAAATTCTTTGATGAACTGGCGGCGCATTAAGCTGATGTGACAGAAGAAATTCGACAGGCGAGGCCGTTCGCGTGTAACTTTAACGGCAACAGAAAAAAGAAGCCCCGGAAATCAAAAGCACATTCGTCGACGGGATATGAGCGAGTTACTCAATGAAATTGGGGCCATTTTATCGTATAATGAATATACGGATAATGAGGTGATGACGATGATGAATTATCTGATTCAAGAGGGGAATGCAACAAACCCGATGGAGTTTATCACTGAGATAGCGAAGAAATCAGAAAAATATGAGGGGACACTGATGACAATGGCTCAAGCCTTAAGACAAGAAGGTAGACAAGAAGGCATTCAAAAAGGTAAGGCAGAATCTGCCAGAACTATAGCTCGTCAGCTTCTGGCTAACGGGGTTGATCGAGCGATTGTCAAAATGTCGACGGGTCTGTCTGATGCTGAGATGAATGCGCTGATGGGCCGGGTAAACTCTGCAAAAAATTAAATATCACAAAAAATAATAACCAGATTGATTTAACACAGTCTCATGATTTTTGTGTTTACAACTCCACTATTCAGCCAGAATCTATGGCAACACCAAGAATCGGAATAATAAAAGTGGGCACTGATAAATTGTGGCGTTTAAAGACAATATAAATTGTGAACAAAATCCTGAAAGTACACCCACCTCCATTAATATTTCCTTGCTGCTTTTCCGACCAGTCGCTATAATTGAGATGTTAACCCTCAATGGTTAATCGGGCGTAGTAACCCGTGTTTTTCCTTGGCGACAGATGACGCGCCCAGCGTCTTTTTTATTGTCGCAAAAACGCCTAGGCATACCTGTAAATCATGGTGGCTCAGGTGGGGCACCCGTAAGGGTGGCTGGTATCCAAGGAAGCCGGTTTACTACCCCCGTCTGGGCTACCACCCTGAGCGTAGTAACTCTAGTGGTAGCGAGTTCAACTATTCCTTGGAGGTTGCTATCATGGCTACTACCCTACTTAACACTTATCCTAAAAGTCTGCATCCCATTTTTTGTCAGCGTATCTGTAACGCTCGACCCGCCATCCTGGCTAAATTTGCCCGCATTTCTAAAAACTTAACGCCTCGCCAACGTGCATCCCTTCTGAAAATAGAGGGGGGTCTCATGAATAGTGCCATCAAGCAATTTTGCCAAAGTTTCACGATCCCCTGTGGCTTTACTGATGCGGAATCTCAGGTTTATACCAATGCCGCGATGACGGATATTCTGGAGATGACGGCGGAGTCTTCTCAAGTTCTGGATGTTTTTCATGCGCACGAAGAGGTTATGCGCGATAAGAAATTGCCGTTATCGCTGTTGAGTACGTTACCCGGTGGTGACAAAGAACCTCGGGCCGGCCGTCAGCCTATGAGGGAGGGGGTCTTATGAGAACTTTTGACTTCACGAGTGTTTCTGATTTACATGACGTGTTTCCTGAACTGACCTCTGCCCAATTTGAAACCGCCCTGTTGTTTTCTTTAGGTCTCACAAAAAAAGAAATTGCTTCTACACGCGGCGTTTCCTATCCGGTGGTCAGAGATACCTTCAAGAGATTAAAAAGAAGCTTCAAATGTTCTCCTTAAGCCATCTGATTTCTCTGTTCCATATACGGTTAGTCTTGTTTGCCTTACATCAAACTGTTTTAACCTATACAAGACAAACCCGAAACAATTAGACTGGTTGTACCCTACTTCATATTCAGTATATTCATACCCTAAATCACCACACTAAAAATATAGAACCCGGCTGAACTTTATTATTGACAGCTCACACCAGGGATTTTTCACTTAATTAAGGCTCTTTTCAAAAAAAGGGGGGAAGAGTGGGATGCATTCCAATCCAAAAAAAATTTGTCCGCAGATAATTTATTACCTGAACCCTCATCCTCATCCCCAGCACATCCGCGATAAAGCCTCTTGTTATTTTTATATGAATCACGCGATGGCTGAACTATTGAATGTCCCCACAGGGGTTCCTGTTGAAGGGCAAGGGTTATCTGAAATCAAACCGGACATATCGGAATTGTTTGAAGGTATCAAGAAACAGGAGGAGAGGGTCATACAAAAAGAAACTGCTGTCTCTTTACTGATAAAGGTCATTTTGGAAAAAAACCGTCTTCAACCCTACATTGTTGATATTCATCCTTTCTGTAATCAAGAAGGTGAACTTATCGGGAGCCCAAGCCAGACAATGTCAATTCTTTTCAGCTTTAGACTATATCCAGGGTAAATCACCCAAAACATTAACCCCTTCACTCTCCAATACAATATTGACTCAACGCGAACTTCAGATAAGTTTTTATTATTATCAGGGTGTAAGTCAAAAATAAGTGGCAAAATGTTTACATCTCTCTCATAGAACGATTGACAATAAATTACGGGGGATTGATGAAAAAACAGGGGTTCATCATCAGGATAAATTCAAAAAATATATTGAAGAAATCGGACTGAATCAGTTTATTCCTCATCACCTATTGGCATCAAGTATTCAGCTGATTGATTGACTATAGAATAAGAATTGGCTCATCATGTCTTGGAGGGCAGTGATATCTTGCGGCAGAATTTCAGTGGGGTCTTCACGCAATAGTAAATCGGGCGAAGGGGAATACTCAATGCCTCGATGATGTTCATCTGAAAGGGACTCAGTCCAATTCCTTATCATAAGAAAGCTGTTGTCTGTCCAGAAGTGAAGGCAGTAAGTCATGGCCGCTTCGGACGAAACCGATTCATGGGAAAAGCCCTTGGGGATATACAAAATATCACCAGATGTCAGCTCTTCATCAATTATCTTTTCAGAAAAGTCGTTTTGACCACAATCAACCGGCGATGACCAGCGATTCCCTACACGCCAGCGGCGGCGGCCCATCCCTTGAATCATAAACACGTCAGACGGTTTAGCCCGAGGCCAATCCCACCCCCGGGGAGTGAAAAAGACACCCTCAGCTCTTCTTTGACCCAATCAGGAAAAATTCGAAACAGGGACATCAATTCTTCAACGGGTCTGTGCCAATGGTTCATCGCTTCCACTTTTAGTGACCAGTTGCTTTGGCCTAAGGACGCATACCGATTAAAGGGTTTATACACGAATTGACATCTCCCGTGACGCCTTTGAATGAGTTGGCTTTCGAGCGTTTTTTCTACAGGAGAATTTAATGTAAGAACGGAGGATTTTAAATGATTAAAAAAATCACAGATAGAGATAAAACTGAACTTTTTAGCATAAAAAAAGTTCCTAAAACTCCTCCAGCATCATCATATATTGGAAATTTGGGGGGATAATAGGGTTCAAGTTTAGCCTCTCGACCATAATATGATGTACAAATGACCTCTGCACCATCATTAGCTTCTCTCTGTATGGATAATGGCTTATCTTAGGATAGCCTACCTGTTCGCTTATCATATTTAACAATATCTGACTCAATTTGTTTGATAAAATCATATTCTTTGATGGGAGTGCGCCTGTTTTTTATCTTTTATCACCCTCAAAAAAACAGAGATTATCTTAACATTAACTTTGTTAACAGTGCCATAGCAGTTAAAAAGTGAGATACACGAGTGATTTAAGGGATACTCATCGGGAGATAATAAGTGGTAATTTTAAGTATGGAAATGATGGTAATCGGAGCAAATATGAAAAAAGGGCAGTTGTGAATGCGGGGTTTGCTATCAGTAAAACCGGTACTGGAGAAATTTGCCAAAATGCTGGCCACCCTGGCAAACCGTTTATAGCTTTTTTAGAAGAGCAAAAGACAAAGGAATTTGGGAAAAAAGGAAACATGATGTGGTAGAAAAAAGCAGCGTGGCTTCTGGAAAAAAATCTCACCCCTCTTAGAGTCTGATTGATTCACAAAGTGTCAAAAAAACTGATGCAGCAAAAGGCACATAGTTACCGATACTCATGGCAATCTTTTACACGTAAAAGTGCATCCAGCAAATATACCTGTTCCAAACCTAACTCGATTGACTTGGCTGCATAAGCTTATACAGGTAGTTAAAATTTACCAGGTGCAAACGGAGCAGTTTTTCGGGTAGTTTATTGCCAGTTTTACCAAAATGCCGCCACAGGCGATCCGAACTCGTTCTGATCGTTACGTTACGGGTAGCAGGCCTATGGTAAATCCGAGCGAAAAACCCGACTTTGTGTCTGATGGCAAAAGGTTACAGTCTGTGTTTTCTCATTTTTCAGAATTTATTTTTTTTGATGCATTTTAGACCGAATTTGCTCGCTAATAAGTGGGGTGGCGATATTAGATGATATTATTTTATCTAATTCCTTTTTTTTAATTGACTGCTCTGGATTCAGAGTGGTTTCTGCGGGGCTATACAAAGAAAATATTCTTTTCATTGGTGTTGTTTCAAGAACAAATTTTCCTTCAAGATATTTTTTTAATTCACCACCACCAAGCTTTTGTATTGATTTCATCAAGTTGTATTTCCATATCTGCGTATCATAGTAAGGTAGAGTTTTTTTTAAGGTCAGGTACTCGCTAAGTGACTGGTCTCCGGTAGCCATTCCTGTGTCAGCTAATAGCATGAAATCATCATAGATATTTTTTGGTAGTTTATTTGTTAAAATAATTTTCACTTCTTTGGTTCCATTACCTTTAAGTTCCTTTCTCGTTTTCACGTCACCACTATCAGAGTCTATAACGATAATTGTGGCTTTTGAAAAAAGAGAGAGATAATCATAATTATTATCAAATTTAAGTATTTTGGTTATTTCGTCAATGAGGCTATCTGATTTATCATCTATATCAGGTCTAAAAGTACGCAGACTCATTATGAAATTTGCACTCCTTTTATCCCTGATTGTTTCGCAGAGCGTGTTAGCAATAAATACCTTTGTAGCAGTGACATAATAGGGTGAACTGATGTATCCTAGATGGTAGCTGCTGTCACGTGAAAGAGACATATTGTAACTGTCAAGCAATTTAATCAACTCACCTTCAAACCGATTTTTTATCTCATTAATAGTTTTCTCATCTGTGGGTATATATCCAATAGCTCCTTCACTAAACCCCAGACGATTTCCGGTAACTTCAGTGAACCCAATGTTTTTTAGCATGGATTGCTGTTCATTTAAACTGTTGTATTTATCCAACATGCCCATTTCTTCAATAAGGATGGCATCTTTTGGTGTGAATTTAAACTTTTCGCACATGTCTTTTATGTGTGTTTCTAGACATTCTCTTAGGGCCAACCCCACAGGAGCGATAATGAATAGTGGGTTACTAAATTGGGATATATTGTGCGGTTCCTCATTCCGAAAAGAGTAACTTTGATATTTTTGATTGCATTCATGTGTGTTTTTGCGTAAAACATCTAGCGGAGATATGATAACTCTGCACCCTTGATCTAACGCGATGTTAGCTATTTTTTCTCCTAGAGCTTGATCACCACCGCCATCAGTACACGGATTTATTATAATCACATCTCTTTCGCGAATACTTTTCGAAGGTAAATTGCTCAAAAGTACTTTTTCAATAGGCTCTAATGAAGATTCAGTTGTCCTTGTAGCAGGTTGTTGAACTACTGGTTCAGGCTTTTGGGTCAGTACCTCGATTCTTTTACTAGATATTGGATCTGCTTGAGCAGCATGTTCTCCATTACGAGAATCTTCTGAAGATATGATTGTGGTTTCAGAAGCAACAGTCGTGTTTGAAGAAATTGAATTAGCGGGAAGATTTTCTTTCTGCTGTGTTTCAGATAAAAGTGTACGATTATTAGGTGTTGATGCATCTTCTAAATCCGCAGAACCAAAAGAACATTTAACAGGTTTTTTTGATCCATTAGAAAGGGAAGTAACCTGTTCGTTAAAAACGTATTTTTTTAGATATTTGTTCGCAGAATCGAGGTCTTCTCTGCTCAAACCATTTGATGCCTGTTGTTTGTTTTTAAGCTCAAATTTTATTTTTTTAGGCTCAGAAGAATTAGTTATGTTAATCAATGAAGCGCTAAAAGTTTTTTCCGTAAACCTGCCGTTTTCAAATAATCGATATACATGACTCCCATTATCTGTTTTTTCAAGCGCTAAAAATTTATCTGATTCACCATATTTGCCATTAAATTTTCCTCTATAATCAAGTGGTATGATAGTAGTATCTATTGCCATGAATAAATTTCCTTTAAAAAAATTGTATAAATAAATCAAAATTTTGAAGTTTTTATATTAAGGACTTAAAAACTGAGTATAAAAAAATGCATCATTTTATGTTTAATCTTTTTTTGTTATTATGGCACTGTTAAAAAAGTAATTTAATTTATTGATATTCAATTTTTTAATAGAAAATATCTTCGTTTTATTTGTTTTAGTCATTTAAATAATTTTGTTAACACTGCGATATTCAGTTTTGGGTCAGTCTTAAAAGGAATACAAGCCTTACAAAAATAAAAAAACATCAAAAACCGCTCATTTTGTTATTTGACCAAAATAGAGGTCGTGAAAACATCAGGTAATCAACTGACTTTAGAAAATTGCATAATCTAAAGACAACCGATTTTTATGGGTTTTGTTGCATTAATCGGAAAAGATAAACACGAAAGAAGTGTCGTTTATTTTTTAAGCAGACGAAAAATAACATTTTTCTACAGGGAAGAATTTTCCCCTTGTCGATGGCTAAATTGCCCTTTGTCTATGATCTGTATCAGTTCAATTCCTGCTAACATACATTGTTAACCTTGAGCCGGTTCATGTCGTACTGGCGAGCCCGCGATAAGTGCTCCCGATCTTTCAGAAACGACTTTGTATAGTCTGCGTCTTGCGGCAGTAGAGCGCGCTTACTTGCTGCAGTTTTTTTTCGAGGTCATCGAACAGCTTAGTAGAAGTGCCAAAACCTGCACGGCGAGTCAGAGCAATCTGGTTGGCCTCCGCGATTGCGTCACGCGTTTCCACTTTCGTTACCTTGAGCGCGAACGGCATTTGCTTTTCGGCGACCACGCGCATTAAAAACACGCGCAGGGGATCTGAAACGGACAGGCCAATTTCGGCGAGCGTCTCGATGGCTTGAACCTTGATTTTTTCGTCCACGTAAAAACAAGGAGTGCCTTCCTCTCATATTTCACAGAGCGTGAGATTGAGCATATAGTTTAGTTTGACGATTTTGGAGATGATGGGGTAGGGCGCGATCATGTTAAACGCTATACAGGATTGTCAGATGAACAACTCGATACGCTAACCCAATAAGTAAAACCCTGATTTTTTGTTAAAATACTCTATCTGGTTCAATGAGCTTTTAATATTGGCTAATAGGTTGATAGTGAGCGGCCTTGTGTGAAAATACCATAGAGACAGACCCCCTCAGAATTACCAAAAAAACTCCACTCCTTCTCTGAGCAAATTTTTCGGAACATAGTGATTAAATCCGGTTGTGTGACAATATTCTATCAATCCATCCCGTGAAGTGACCCCTGTTTTTTCATAAATTCTTTGTAGTCTATTCTCGACAGCTCTATGGGAGAGACACAACTTTTTAGCAATGTCTTTGGAGGACAGCTTATGAAAGGCGTAGAAAATGATATTCAGCTCTCTTTCTGTAAAAGTGTCTACGGGAGGGGTAAGAGTCACTACAGAGGGTTTTAGGTTATTGAAGAAATCACATATGGAAATAAAACTAAATCTCTTTGCATAACATACAGTACCAGAAACCTGACCCTCATCATTAAAAAAAGGAAATTTTGAACACAGCCAGGGTTCTAAAACCGCATTTCTACCAAAATAAGAATGTTCAATCGCTTCAACACCCTCTTTACTTTGCTCGGCTTTTCTATCATGGGCGTAAATCTCTGTTGCTATTTCTGCCCATGGGCATGGAAATTCCTCATCTCGACGCCCTTCAAAATCAAAGCCTGCTGGAATGTTCCCCATATCCAATGCAGCTTTATTTAAATAGACAAATTTTGACTGATTATCCTTTATCCCCCAAGGTATATTTGAATGCTCCATCATAGAGATCATTGCTTTACTTAAATAATCCACCGTTAATTTTTTTGATTCAGGTTTTTGATGTTCTTTCATGTCATATTCCTTTTTCAAGTTGAGAACTGACGCAATTTAAACTGTGTATCACGGAGCCATAAAAGCGATTGATAAACGTCAGTACTATTTTGAAAATAGAATTCAATTAAATTCATTAACATTGCATTGGGTAATCCCACTGATCAATTCACTGACAGAGAATTCCATAAAAGTATTGCATTAAATATAGACAATGCAAATACTTTGACTGGATTCATTCATACAAATACCCCTACATCCCCCTTACTGGATGATATCCACAGTTCCAACAGTAGTGAAACCCACTGTTCAGGAGTCAGGTAGACCTGGACATCTCTATGCAAAAAGGAAGTCAACTCCTTCAAAGACCAGGTAAAGGGATAGCCTGATTTATGGTTGAAAATACCAATACCCTTTATTGATCAGCAAGGTTAGCTGCTCCATAAAATCGGGGTCGTGTATGACGTGACTGAGCAGGAGGCCATCAATTGTTCTGTGTCGTGCGAGAATGTTCCAGGCGTCCGCATGATCTGAGTCAAGCGACTCGCCGTTGACAAAATAGCGGTTGCCGATGTGTAACATACGCAGCCCCATTAACCGGTGCAATGGATGTCCCTGTTGCAATAAAGTCTGAACTTGTGAAGAGGAGTACACCTTAGCCGCAGGTGCCTTCGGTAACTCATAGGAAGTTTGAGACATCTCTTGAGCAAACCAGTTTTCCAGATGTTCTCTCTTCTGGAGTAAAAATTGGCTCATCATCTCTTGGAGGGCGGTGATGTCTTGAGGCAGAATTTCGGTGGGGTCGTCACGCAGGAGTAAATCGGGTGAGGGGGCATACTCAATGCCTCTATGATTTTCATCTGAAAGGGACTCAGTCCAGTTCCTTATCATACGCAGGCTGTTGTCTGTCCAAAACTGAAGGCAGTAACTCAGGTCGGCTTCGGACGAAATGGCTTCATGGGGAAAACCTTTGGGGATATACAACATATCCCCTGAACTGAGCTCTTCATTCATGATGGACTCAGAAAAGTCGTTCTGACCATCATCAACCGGCGATGACCCTCGATCTCCTACACGCCATCGGCTGCGTCCCATTCCTTGTATCACCAACACGTCAGACGGTTTAGTCTGAGAGCCAATCCCACCTCCGGGGACTGAAAAAAACACCGTCAGCGCTTCTGTGACCCAATCGGGGAAAACACGAAACAGAGACAGAAATGCTTCAGCCGCTCTGTGCCAATGGTTTATCGCTTCCACTCTTAATGACCAGTTTCGTTGACCTAATGAGGCATACCCATTAAAGGGTTTATGGACTAATTGACATTTTCCGTGACGCCTTTGAATGAGTTGGCTATCGAGGGTTTTTTCTATGACCAGTTTTTCCAGCTCTTCAGGCGAAACCGGATTGATAAAATCAGAAATTGCTTTTTTTAACAAGACAGGATGTTTTTGCCAGTGGTGGTGTAAAAAATCTTCCCAGTTGATGATGAGATGCATGTACTACATTCTCCCTTTTTTTATTATCAAAATGAATAAAATCCCTTCCGGCTTTATTGAAGGAAGAGTATATCATTAAAAATGATGATACTAGAGAAGAAAACGATTGACTTTTCTTATTTTTAGTTGTTAGCGTGCCAGAAAAACAGGAATGGCGTGATTAAGCAAAACCAGACATTTCAGAAGATCAAAAATCAGTCAATTGTAGAGTCGCGTTGACAACGTAAGAGAAGTGGGCGGAGGAGTTTCCTGCAAGGGAATATTTAGAATAACAGTTTAATTTCAATAGAGTTTTTTCTAAAATCGAGATGATGACTGAACATTGATTTTGAGGGATCTTGGACATGTTAGTATTTTTTTATCAGGCACTTTTATAAGTCTTGGTGGTGATAATATTATATGCTTTTAAAACGCCACAATTTATCAGTGCCCACTTTTATTCCGATTCTTGGTGTTACAATATATTCAGGTTGAATAGTAGAGTTGTAAACACAAAAATCATGAGATTGGGTTAAATCAATCTGGTTATTCTTCTTCGTGATATTTAATTTTTTGCAGAGTTTACCCGGCCCATCTAAAGAAATCACTGTGGGTTTATATAAGTCGATGCCTCGAATTAAAACCGCCGCCGGAAAACCTTCACGTTCGGTCACAATATTCAGGCAATGATACATGCCGTAAATAAGATAAACATACGAAAATCCGGCAGCACCAAACATGACGGCTGTTCGGGGCGTGTAGCCTCTCGCGGCATGACAGGCCGGATCATCCTGCCCAACATAGGCTTCCACTTCGTTGATAACCCCGAAATAGTCAGCCAACTTTAAAACCTTTCCCAGCAAATCCTTTGCTACACAAAGCGTATCACGCTCATAAAATGAGCGAGGTAAAATACTATCACTCGACATCAATTAATCCATCAGCGCATTCATCTCAGCATCAGACAGCCCCGTCGACATTTTGACAATCGCCCGATCAACACCGTTAGCTAGAAGCTGACGAGCTATAGTTCTGGCAGATTCTGCCTTACCTTTTTGGAAAGAAGCGATCAGTGATAAAACACCTGCTAGCTCGATGGACGATGTATTGAATCGTCTCGAAAATAAATATCAGGTGATGGCTGACAAAGCGGATGCAAAAAAGTGAATCGATTGGAAATTTCCAGCTATATTGAAGGTCATCTGGAGAATATCGCTGATTATATCAGCCAAAATAATCCCCGCCGCGCAGTGACCTTCATTCGGGAGCTCCGCAAAAAATTTTATGACATTCAATTTAACCCGTTGATTTATCAACTGCGTCCAGATATTGGAGAGGAAGCCCGCATGGCTTATGTCGGGCGGTATGCCATACTTTTCCGTGTTATGGGTAATATTGTTCGGATTGAACGCGGCGCTTATTGTGGTCGAAATTTAGTCGATATTTTATCTTGTGAATAAATCCCCCACTTTGAACAGCGACCATTAATCATGGCGAAGAAAACCTTGATATATTTCAGCCCACCGAGTCGTATCCGATTCAAGCCCCTGTTCTGAAAAGAACCCCTTCCCTATGAATTTTTTGGGGGCAGTATCAGCGCCAGATGTCGCCATCGATGTTGATACTGTGTGCGTTGTTCCTCACTCGCTTGCTGGAGCGCTTTTGCAAAGGCTTTGGGCTGCGAAGTGCCCCAATTGTTCTGAACAAAAAATCGGTCACGGTTAACCCCGAAGTCACCGCTGGAATGTGGACCTGCAACTGCTGACAACTGGTTACCCCCTGATTCGCGAGCCGCTGGAAAAAATACTGGAGAAACTTGTAAAAGGTTGATTCATTTCTCATATTCCTTGACGTTAAGATAAGATAGTTTCGAATGTCAGATTAAATTCAACCTTTTACATCTGATGCGCCCTTTTTTCATGGTCAGGATGGTTTTTTACCGTTTTTGGCTCGCGTGTGTTTTTAGAGAACGCCATTTTTATTACTGGATTTTTTCAACTCCGTTTCCCTTAGATTATTTTTCACCATGCGTGACTCTGCTGCTTTGTGTAAAAAATCTCGCCTTTCATGAGAGACTCTGGACTCCTCGTTCTTTTTACGTTGATTCTCTGCATCTGCCCACCGTTTCTCCTGTTTTGCTTTTTCTCTGTGCCTTTCGCTTTCTTGATAAAGTTGTGCAAGATTTTTTTGAGCTTCAGGCCATTGTGGCTGTTTTTTCTCGATGCGTGATTTCTCTATGTCATTTTCGGAATTGAATGAGATATTTCCTTTGACACTTGCTTCGGAGAAACTATTAGGCAAGGCCTGAGGCTGATCTCCGTTAGGTATGGCTCCTGTAGTAATCAATATGTTTTTTTGAGGGCTTGTATAATTGAAATTATCAAAGGCTTTCCAAGGCCAGGCCGTCTTCATTTCTGAGCCATCGGCACCTTTAATATGTATTCCAATACCCGCATCGCTTTTATTAAGACTATAAAGTGTCGCCAGCTGAGGTCCAGTCGCAGAATTTTCAGGCTCAATAGAGGTTGTATTATGAGCAGAATACACAGTCTTTGTTTTTTCCGGTTTCACCGTCACTTCGAGCCTTGCAGTCCCATCTTTATCGTTTTTTTGATTAAAAATTTTCGTTTGATTAGAGATGTGTAAATCTACTTTAAGGTCAAGAATAATATTATCACCATCTCTTCTCTCTATTTGCTCAGCCCCAGGAAGAGAAGAAATTGTCTGAATCAACAACTCTTTATTTAGAGCTGAATCATTTTCGGCCACACTCTCTAAGTGACCTTGAGAAGTAGATGGCTCATTTAACGCCGATGCGGATTGATTTTTGCCAGAGCCATTTAATGCGCCGTTGTTTTCAGACGCACTTCGTGCACCTGAGAGGTTTGGACCTTCTAATGCGGGCTTTTTAGCAGCGTCATTTAATTTTTTCGCCTCCTCTGCGCGCTTTTTAGAAGCCTGTTGCTCTAATGCCAGTTTATTTTCATTGTGAAGATGATACGCAAACATGTCTGATTCAAGTTTTCTGCTGAGAATACTCTTTTTTATTTCAGATTGTTGAGACTCTACTGTCTTTTTATATTGAGTCTCCCTGTCTTCTCGCTCTTTATTCTGTTTAAATTCTACTGCTTTTCTTTGATTTTCCTGAAAAAACGCAGAAAGGCTTCTGTCGGATGCAATCTGTCTTGCTTCTTGTTTTTGTTGCGTTTGTGCGTTATTGACTGCCTCAGACGTGCGTTGTGCCTCAAGTGCTTCTCCCAATGTTTCATCTTCTCTCTTAAGTGCTTCAAAATTTTCTATTACGTTTTTTACTGATTTTTTCAATGCATCCAGGGAATTGACTGTAGTCATTTCATCTTTTCCATTGGCTGCTAAAAATCCAGGGGGGGCACTATGCTGAACGGAGAACGCGGCAAAACTTTCCATGATGTTTTTTATGTGGTCTTTATTTAAAGATTTTTCCTTCTTTAAATCTTTTAAAAAATGATTTAAATCTGCACCCAATCGTTTGAATGACGGTGATTGAGCACTTTTAAGTATGCTGAACAGGGGTTGTAATCTTTTGGGACTTGATTCAGAGTCATTTTTCCCAGAAATCTTTGGTGGGGAATCGTAGTCTTTGCCATAAATATTTAGTAGTAAACGTGTTGGAGAAAATGTCTCTTTATCATGAGTCCAGACCGAATAATATTCATTGGGAAGCTTACCCTCTTGAGCGAGAGAGGCCGCGCTCAGGTAAGTGATTTTTAATGGAGATAAGTATGCATCTTTGAACATTCCCCCATTAAGAGAGTGTCCAGCAAAACAAACCGCTTCCTTGATCAGATTTGGGTGGGCAAAAAGACGTTTAGAGTCTTCCAGCCCACAGGTGTCTAATATTTCTTGGGTTATTTTAAAATATTCCTCCAAACGTTGAACCGCATTTTTATTTTTTAACCTCATTAACCAGGGTTCAAGCAGTGCTGTATCAGAGACATCAAACCTGGCGACGGGCTGATGAGGCTCTAAGGACTCTGCAGGCAACTCTGTTCCTGCACTCGTTATGATTTTTTGAGGCTCGATACGCTGTTTTAACGTCGTGCTCTCGGTGAGGCGTTGCCTGGTATCGTTGTCTTTTCTATTGTTGAGGGCTTTTTCTGCTTTCTCTTTTTGGCTTTTTTCTTCTATGCTCACCCGTTGAGAGGGTTCATTGTCAGCAAGGGGTTTAAACGGATTATCATATCCCCTTTCTGATGAGGTTGAAGCCAACGCGGCATGTGCTGTGGCATTCGATATGGCCGCGGTGTTTTGAGTCGTGTTATTTGCTGTCTCCGCCCCGCTGTCAGCGCCTGGGGTTGTGTTTTGGGTATCTGAGGAGGAGTTTTGTTGGGCAGAAGTGCCAGCGTTATTGCCGATGGCCGCTGTGGCACCATAACCTGATGTCGTTGCCCTCTCTGTGGATGATGAAGTTGAGGCATGACTAGTGTTTGCAATCGTAATACTATTATCAGCAACATAATTTTTATTATTAGATGCACTCTCGTATTTTTTGATGATCTCCTCCTTAATACATTTTATAGTATTGGGCCAATCAAATCTTTTACCTCTAGGATCAAGTGCAACAGAGAATGCTTCAGCAAATGCCTCTTCTTTTCCTCTTGCAAAATTATGCTGATAAAAATACATTTCTCCGTCTTCTATTTTTCTGTTATAAAAATCAGCCGCGTATGCTTTTAAAAACTCCTCGTTGTTTAGAGAAAAAACTTCTGGATTAGTATTAGTATAGCCAAGTTTTCCGGCAAGAAGACTATCGATTGCATGACCCATTTCATGAATTAAAACATTTGAAGGGCTTATTATAACATCCCAACTTTCTTTATCCGTCTTACTTTTTTCCATTGCAACAATAATTTTTTTTGCACATGCGGAACTCTTTGTACCAACAGTAATACCCTTACCTTCTGAATAAGAAGGATCATAGGTACTTATATTATCCGGAGTGATTATAACTTTGTCGCCTCTTTTTTGTAATTCTTGTAAAATATAGAAAGGTATTCTAATCATTTCCAAAGCAATTTTATATTTATCTGCTTGTATATTTTTTGCTTTTGAGGTCACAGATATCATCTTGTTGTAAGCAAAATCAAATTTTTCTAGAAAATTTTTAAATTCTTTCTCAATAACTACAGCGTCATTATTATTTGAGCAAAAATTTCTTTGAAAACTTTCTATAACATCATGTTTCTTTTTGGCGCATCTGAAAATTTCACCGTGTTTTACAGGTGATAGATTTTCATAAAGTATTGATAATAAAAAATTTTTATTTAAAAATGAGTTTATTGTAATCAAATCTTTCTTTTTTTCAGGATTTTCTGTATTTTGGATACTATCTAAAATTTTTTTATTAACATCTTTAAATATATCTTTATTAACATCAGTCACTTGATTGTTTTTAAGAATCATTTTTCCATATTTTTTATATTTTTTATATTTTTTATATTCATTACTATCTATTTTTATTGTTTTTTCTACATTTTGTGCCTGCAAAAAATTAGAAAAACTTTTTGTTAAACGATCTGGTCTATCTGTATCCTCTAAGAATACCTTGTCTGTAATCAATTTCGTTGGTTTAGTACATGAGAACATTTTTTATTTCCCTAATATTTTTAAAAAAACTTATTAATAAATGAAGCCCCTAAGTATTTTTATATTCCGATTTTTAGAGGCATGATTTGTGTATTTTTGATTTAATTGTGGTTTGTTGTTGTGTAATTTTATCTACCTTAAGTAAAAATAAATATCAAAAATCGCTCACTTTTTTATCAAAATAAATACCTTAAGAAGAGGAGGGGATCATTTGTCTTTGGCAAAGACGGTAACATCGATGCGGAATGAGAAATCAGGTGTAAGATCCCGTATTTTGATGGTTATAGTTAATGGTGAATTTTCAGGGTACCTAGTCAACTGTTGACAAATAAATTCATGGGGCGTGAGGCCTTTGAGGGTTTTTAGAGGTTGAACAAGATGTAATCTAGAAAGAACTATTGAATATGCTGAGTGAGTTGTTCATGTGAATCGTAGTGATAACGTTTTTACCGTGGCTTTCTTAAGGGTTCTGTTCATGCGCTAGACTTGCCCGTTTGTCCAAGGCGAATGGATGGGCGTTAATCGCGGTGTACAATGGTGTTTTCTCTGCATATGCGGTCAAAGATGTGTTCCACAGGAGTTATTGAGTTGCCCTACCATTGCAAAATTGGATGCCGTTAACACCGTATGAATCTGGTAGGGAACCGCCTCAATGAGGTTTCTCAGAAACTGAGCGGCGGTCATCAAACAAACTCGGTAAAAAAAAATAACAAGGGTATTCCTAAAAAAGTAACAGAATCCGCGTCCCAGACAAAAGCAGAAAAAGAAACAGAATTAGACAAAACAATATCAGGGCTGAATAAAACAGTAGAAAAAATAGAAAAAAACCACAAGAAAAAAGCTATTAAACACAATGTCTGAACTAAGAGGAGATATAAAAAAACTAAACAAATCAAAAATACCAGAAACAATAATAGAAGAAACACCAGAAGAACTAGCATCAGAAACTCATGTGAATGTCACTAATACATCTGAGACCCCTAACACTATAGCTAATCCAAATAAGCCTTTATTTAAAAAAAATGATAAAACACTCTTTTTGAAGCGTACTTTTAATTTCATTACTGCCCCATTTCGCTTTATATTTTCAGTGTTTTTCTGGACGGTAGAACTCATTCAAGCCTATTTTAGGCCTCAACGTAAGCTTAGGAACTTACAACTGAAAAACCTGGAATTGTTGGCTCCTCACGTTAAGATTTCTGCTTTTTATGGAGATAATCAATTTTGGTTTATAAGTTAAGGTTATGATTTTTCTATCAAGCTACAACTGCCCCCGACAATAAAGATGACTGATTTAAGTATGAAGGTATTTAAATTAACTATACCCGCTTCTATTTTTTTATTCTATCAATCTGCACCTAAAGTGGGCGTCGTACAAAAACAATATCGCTTAACAATAGCCCAGGGCGATCACCTCCGCGTGGCACTGAGCTCAGCCCATTACCACCTGAGCAGTGATATCAGAATCGATCTGTCGAATTAACGCCCCCCGCTCTACACTCTTCTTTCATTGAAATCAACCTGGAAGGACATCATGCTGAATCTCAATCCTGTTTTGGTGATGGTTTTTATCGTTTCAGGGGCGGTAATACCCTAAAATACATTGATTTTGACATCCCTTACAGGAAGAAAGCATGAACCTATATATAGCAGAAAAACCTTCTTTGGCGAATGATATTGCCAAAGCATTGGGGGGCTATTTCCAGAAAAAAAACGGCTATCTTTAGTCAGCCGATCACATCGTGACATGGTGCTACAGGCATCTACTGAAATCAATTGAGCCGTAAGCCTACCATCCGGCTTACGCACAGTGGAAAGCCGAGGATTTGCCGTTGCAGCTTTACCCGTTACGCTATGAGCCGATGGCCGGAAAGGAAGCGCATACCCAAACCGTCATCGATCTGATTCACCAGACTGTAGTGGTCAAGTAAAACAGGCCAGTATCTTGTGTTTTTTCCAGTACAACCGCTGCGGTTCATTTGGCGTTCATCCCCCGTTGTATTGATGAGGCCGCGTTTGACTGTAGTAGCCAATGAGATCATCAACAAGATCCCGCCTGGCTTCTTGTTGAGTTGGATACCCTGCTTTGGGTACCCATTCTGTTTTGAGGCTTCTGAACAGGCGTTCCATAGGAGAGTTGTCCCAACAATGACCTTTACGGCTGAGACTTTGGGTCATACGATAGCGCCAGAGTGGTTGCCTGAACGTCAGGCTCGTGTCATGGCAACCTTGAGCTGAATGAAACCTGACGCCGTTGGGGCGTCCTCTTGATTCATAAGCCATCCACAATGCCTTGCAGGTGAATTCACTGTCTGGGGAAGAAGAGAGGGCCCATCCTGTCGGTTGACGTGCAAACAGGTCTATCAGTACGGCTAGACAGGTCCAACGATTCCCTGCCCAGAGATAGGTCACATCTGATGAGGGGCAGCCACAGAAAACTGACGCGCTCACACGTCAGGAATAGCCTGATGTTCCTGTCTCGCCTTTTTATATTGATGAGTCGCTGGCTGATGGCTGACCCGTTCCAACTGACGCATGACTCTCGTTGCCCGATAGCGACTTGGCGGAATACCCCGTTCTGATACCATGGCAGACATCGTTCTTGCTCCTGACGTACCTGAGCTTGTCACTGCATGGCTCTTCTTAAGTTTCTCTACTCACGGGAAGTGTTCAGGAACTCTGACATTAAGAGAGATGAAGCCTTTTTGAGGATATCTTTCTCCCGTTCAACCTTGCGGAGTTTGGCTTCCCGCTCTTGAATCCGTTGTTGGTCTGCTGTCATTGTTTTACCCTGGGAAATAGTTTGTCCTCTTTTTTCGCTCATTGACCGCCTCACCCCATCACGGAGGGCGATGATACTTTTGCTCCTTCTATCCCCCTATATCCTTGTTTTGTCACTCATTGAGCCCCTTCTAGCTTAAATTCAGGGCTGTAGGGGAGTTTGTGTTTTTTGTTCATTATTCCCCCTTTTTTGATAACGTGAGTTTATCACCTGGTTTTTATCAGGTGGCCAAATTAACTATGCCACTACACCCCGCCCGACTTGCTGACCCCCGCTCAACGGGATTATTTCCGCCTCCGAAACAGAATCGACATCGCCGCGCAGCAAATAAACGGCTTGCAGGATTATGTTCGGAAGGTCTGTTTGAATAAACCATAAAGGTTATTCCCATGCCGGCCCTCATCCCCCGAGCTTGCCGTAAGCCCGGTTGCCCTGATACCACGACCGAGCGTTCCGGCTATTGCACAACCCATCGTCACGAAGGCTGGCAACAGCATCAGCAGGGTCAAAGCCGACAGGCGCGGGGTTATGGGGCTCAGTGGCAACGGCTCAGAGCCCGTATCCTGGCCAGAGATAACTATTTGTGCCAGCCGTGCTGGCGGCAAGGTGTTATCCGAAGCGCCCAGGCCGTGGACCATATCCAGGCCAAAGCGTTTGGCGGCACCGATGAGGAGAGAAATCTGGAGGCCATTTGCCACGAATGTCATAAAGCAAAGACAGCACGTGAGCGATTTAACTATCAACGTTAAATATAATATGATGAAACGAAATAAAGAAAATGCAGGGCAAATCCAGAGCGAGCGCATCCAGACGATTTATGGCAATTTTATTTTTAACAAGCAGTTTATGCTTTAATGCTTTGATACCTATAAGTGGTCCGTAAATAGTAGCAAATTTTTTTTATGTTCACGAATCACTATCTCAAGAATAAGAGATATGAATAAGCCTTATCATCTTGATAGGTTGTAGTCCGATAAGGATAATTGTTTTTTGAATATCTACAAAACAATCTGAATAAACAGACATTATCTTCGTTAATTTTAAAAAATTAAATTAACTCAGTGATATCCTGACCCATCTGGACGGGATGGCCCTGGAACTGCTGATTGGTGCTTATGTGGAGTGGCGACAGCACAGAGACGGGATAGACAAAGAAGGTCATTTCTACAAAACCCAATCGCAGGACGGCAATGTCATGATCCGCCCTCATCCGCAGGTGGCCATGATGGCCGATGCCTGGAAGCGGTTAAGGTCCATGCTCACGGAATTCGGCATGACCCCTGCCAGTCGGTCTAAAGTCCCTAGTCCCGAACCCGGGTCACTCGACCCTTTCAGCAAATTTTTAAGCGCGCGGGAAGAGTAATGGCCACGGTCGCCGACAGCATTCGCTATGCCGGGCGTGTTGTGTCGGGTGAGATTCTGGCCGGGGACTATGTTCGACTGGCCTGTCAGCGCTTTCTCGATGACCTGCAAAACGGGGAAGAGAGGGGTGTAGTGGCATAGTTAATTTGGCCACCTGATAAAAACCAGGTGATAGACTTAAGTTATCAATACAGGTGTAAAAATGGATAAGAAACACAAACTCCCCTACAGCCCTGAATTTAAGCTAGAAGGGGCTCAATGAGTGACAAAACAAGGATATAGGGGGATAGAAGGAGCAAAAGCCATGGGCGTGAGTAAAAGCGCCATGAGTTCCTGGGTGAATCAGTGAAAAGGGGAATGAGAAGGGAAAAGCCCCTCGGGGTCTCCTATGACACAAGAACAGCAAAAGAGCCGCGAATGAGAAAAGAAAATGAGACGAATAGAAGAAGAGAACAGCCTGTTAAAAAAGGCTTCATCTCTCTTAATGTCAGAGTTCCTGAACACTTCCCGTGAGTAGAGAAACTTAAGAAGAGCCATGCAGTGACACGCTGATGTCAAGTGTTTGGGATACATCGAAGCCGTTATCAATATTGGGTAAAGGGGGTTAATAGAATCAAGCCTGAACAGATAGAGTGACAAGCTCAGGTACGTCAGGAGCAAGAACGATGTCTGCCATGGTATCAGAACGGGGTATTCCGCCAAGTCGCTATCGGGCAACGAGAGTCATGCGTCAGTTGGAACGGGTCAGCCATCAGCCAGCGACTCATCAATATAAAAAGGCGAGACAGGAACATCAGGCTATTCCTGACGTGTGAGCGCGTCAGTTTTCTGTGGCTGCCCCTCATCAGATGTGACCTATCTCTGGGCAGGGAATCGTTGGACCTGTCTAGCCGTACTGATAGACCTGTTTGCACGTCAACCGACAGGATGGGCCCTCTCTTCTTCCCCAGACAGTGAATTCACCTGCAAGGCATTGTGGATGGCTTATGAATCAAGAGGACGCCCCAACGGCGTCAGGTTTCATTCAGCTCAAGGTTGCCATGACACGAGCCTGACGTTCAGGCAGCCACTCTGGCGCTATCGTATAGCTAAAGCAGGGTATCCAACTCAACAAGAAGCCAGGCGGGATCTTGTTGATGATCTCATTGGCTACTACAGTCAAACGCGGCCTCATCAATACAACGGGGGATGAACGCCAAATGAACCGCAGCGGTTGTACTGGAAAAAACACAAGATACTGGCCTGTTTTACTTGACCACTACACCCACGAACATCGACCCCTTAATGGGCTTTCAACTACATTGTCAGGGCGGCCTGAGGATGATGCCTTTGTAGAATACCCCGCTTCGCCTGGAAAGCCCCTTGCCCCCAAGGCGGGGGAAATACAGTGGCCAAAAGCCCCAAGAGGAGAATGAATGGGCTGTTTTTATTTGTTTGGCCGCTGAAAATTATCCTATCTCTACACGCTCAAAACACGCCAAAAATTTTTTATTAGAAATAACACATCAAACAACCCCTACTCCAGCTTATTCAAACCTCCCCGCTCTATATATGACCCTTTTAAAAGCCATATTCAGGTTATCCCCTGATGTTTTTATGGATGAAATTTGTTTAATGTAAAAAATCATCAAGTTATTTTTTTTGACTTAACCAAAAAATGAAAAGAGAACTATGAATAATATAAATACTTTTACAAACTTTATATCGGGGATTGGTTTATTAACTTATAAATCAAGGGCCGAAAATAAAAAAAATACAAAAAATTTTGATCATTTTACTGGAATCGTCAATTCAAATTTTGGGATTAAAATTCGAGATTTAGATGAAAAAGAATTGAACGATGTAAAACGCTTTTATTTATTAGAGCGATATGGTGATAAATTTGAATTTGATGAACCAATTTTGCCTGGGTTAAATTGCAGTTCAGAAGTGCAAAAAGCATTGATGAGTAGATATGATACAGAAAAAAATGACACCCAAAACAGCTAAAAAACTCAGAACTGAGGATAATTTAGCTCAAAACGAAATCGACGAAACTGTCAAAAAATATGGGGGTACAGTCGTTAAACACTATAATCAAAATACAGGAAAGCTTGCATCTATTATTAAGCTTTCTGATTCAACAGCATTAGGTATTTGTGCTGGTTATTCAACGAAACAGCTAATCGCCTTATCTGAAGGAAAAACAATAGATAGAGACATGCGAGTTGTTAATAAAAATGATAAAAAATCAAAGCTCAAAATTTCAGAAGTTAACAAAATTTGTCACTTGCAGGCCGAAGGCGACGAAATTTTTTTTAAAAACCCCGATTTCAAATTCGACGATCAAATATTAGAAAAAAATAATTTTTCAATTATCGATTTTATTGATATTGCTAAAAAAGACGATGAAGAACGTCACGTTTTTGCTTTACGTGTAGCAGATTCTATTATCTCTAATAAAAATAAAAAAAATATTTATGAAAGAATTGCTTCAGAAACTAAAAATGCGGCTCACGACATATCTATTATGATTGAAAATCAAAAAAACAAAACAAAAGTTATTTTTTCTGACCCGAACCATAGATTGTTTACTTTTTATCATGAAGAAGACTTTAAAGCTTGGTTCATTGATTTTTGTTTAAATCATTATTGGTATTCAGCTTGTGATGATTTTAAAATAACAATACTAGATAAAAAAAATAACCTAGGGGGTAAGGTGTAACAACTTAAATTTACCTCCTGATAAATAAAATTTAAAGTATTAACTTCTTTATGTTTTAAAAAATTCAATAACGGATAGATTATTTCAAATAAAAGTTTTATGTTATGTTTAATAAACCTCAGTGAGGGGGCCAGACTTTTAAATATCATTTACGTTTCTTAAATCCAGTTTTGGATAATTTATTTTATTAAATCATTTTTAAACTTTGAGATTTTTTAATTCAAAATATTTTATAAGTTTCAATTTAAAAAAACCTCAAACACCGTTTATTTATGTAAATCTGTCTTGAATTATCTGTAAATAAATTAATTTCTCTCCAAAATACGTTTTTGTATTTGCACTTACTTCCTTCGGCTACGTGTCGCGCGGTCTACTACGTCAACCATCAGGAAAACAGGGGCAATGCATCTGCGCCCGCACGTGGGGCGTCATGATGCGGGCGACTTCCTGCATGACCGGCATGACGACGCTATTTCCGAACTGACGGTAAGCCTGCGTATCACTGACAGGTATTGTTCTGGCGGCTGGGCATGTGTCATATCTTGCTCTCTGGGAATTTTTACGGACATTAATCCGTGCGCGTTTAAATCTATGGGGCCATGTGGCGCAACAAATCGGGAAAAAAGAGTACGCCGACACCCGAGGTACCATCGGGGTCAAATATCATTTTCAATGACCGCCGTGCCCTCACTGCTTATATGATGACGGCGTCCGGCTGGAAGGAAGTTTAAGAAAGGAAAGTGACTGGAAAATGAAAGACTGAAAAAAGCACTGAATGTCCTGATTTTGAGCAAAATCACAGGTCATAATAAAAATTAAGTGATTGTAAAATCACACTTAAAATATCGCCTATAGTTATTATACCTGTTCAGCCCAGTCCATATGATGTGTGGGCTGCGCAGGAAGTCATTGCTCTTATCAATGAAGCTAAAATTTATAAAGAAAACATTAAATCCGTATTTGTTATTAATCGCAAAATCGCAAATACGGCCATTGGGCGTGACGTGTGTGATGCGTTAGCGACCTATTCAACAGATGTTCTTCACTCAACTGTCACTCAAAGGGTTATTTTTGCTGAATCAGCGGCAGCTGGAAAAGCTGTTTTTAAATTAGAACCTCATAGTAGTGATGCAAAGGAAATATCTGCTTTGGTCGATGAAATTTTGGAGTTGCCATCATGAGTAATAAAAAAATAATTTTTGGCGTTAAACCAGATAGACCTGATATTGATTCATGGGTTGAGACTCGAGCTATTGAAGAAACGAAAAAAGTGCCAGAAAAAATGAAAAGACTGACTATCGATATTCCTGAAAGTTTACATAAAGCGGTTAAATCCGCTTGTGCCTTGAGGGGGACAAAAATAGCAGATGAAGTTCGTGATTTACTTAACGATAAATATATAAAAAATGAGCTATAAAATTTTATTTTTTAATAAAGCAAGAAGAGCCCGCCGATTATTTAATTGGAAATGTATTCAAGAATACGATTTTTCGCTTTAATGCCCCTTAGATAACAGACTTTCGGCGATGATAATATGTCTGACATTAAATTTTTTCTAGATTTTATATGGTCAAAAAATCTATCATTATAAGAAAATAATTCACATTAAAAGTACAGTGCCTTTGAAAAATTATTCATAATGTTTTTGCCAATGAAGCCGATTTTTACAGGGAGCTTTATGGAGGATGGGTGTTGTCTCTTCAAAAAATTATCTGCGCGTCTGGCGTCGGCTTCCTGACGCTTTCATCCGCCTATTGATTACCATTTACCCTCATTCGGTCAAAAAATCCCCTTCAAGAATGACCTCTGGTCATTAAAAATGAGTTTGAGTTCGTTTAAAAACACTTTGTCCACATTTAAATGCAAGTCGATTTTGATGATGGATGCATCCTAAAAGATAAATGCAAAATCACAGTGAATTTTTTTAAAAAGAAAAAAGAAATAAAACATGGAGAAAATTGTGGATAAGTTGACCTATGTTTTCTTTTTGATTGAAAAGGTAAAAACCCGTCTGGCAGCGAGCAAAAGCACGGCTCTGTGTGATATAACCTTTCAGGAGTTCGCTGACGCTCACGTCTCGGCGGCTTAACCACTGTGTTCCCCTGTCACTACCGAGTACCGCCTTCCAATGCCCTTTAGGGCATTCAGTCAAAAACACAAACACAAACACAAACACGAAGGGGGGTTGATATTAAAATTAAATGAATTATCAATGATTGATATGCCCTTCCTTTTGCCCCCTTCCATAAACCCATTGAAATAAAAAACCCCAGCCGTTATATTGAATACGTTGCCTATAAAAAGGGCAATCAGGTTTGATAGCCTGAGTATCCAAGCGGACATCCGCCGCTACATGCGGTTTTTTTACGTCCGTCGTAAACCAAAGTTACGTTCACATTATGGTGTGGCGTAATGAGGGAGCTAAAAGCTCGCCGGTTTCTTTCGTGCCGGTAGATCAATCCTGTTACGTCTTGCCACCCCGTTTGATCTCGGGGGCAAGGTTGAAAATTAACTATACGAAAGAGGCCGAAACTATGGCTACCATAAAACTCCGCTCTAAATTTATCGATACATATTGTATTATCTCCAGAAACTCCAATACCCCTTCAGGAAAAGTCCTATTTACACTCAACGAACGAAGAACATTTAACGTAATGTTCAAGGAAAATAGCCTTCTATGGATAGGCCGCAGGTCTGTTAGTGAGGGATTTCTATGAAAACTTTCAACCTAAAGCAAATCAAAAAATTCCGAAAGGTCTTTCCCGAGCTCACCACGTCAGAGCAACTTGAAACGGCGATGCTTTTTTCTTTGGGATTAACTAAAAAAGAAATTGCCGCGTTGCGGGAGGTCAGCTACAAGGCGGTAGAAGTCATGTTAGATCACATTAAAAAACGATGTCAGGTTCACTCTATCAACATGATGATGGCTCTATTTCAGGTGCGTTTGGTGTTCTTTGCATTGTCTGGATGTGCTGTAGAAAATCAATAATCTCTTTATTCACTCATTCGAGGTCATAAAAGTTTAGTTTTTACTATTTACTGGACTTTTATGACTGTTCCATACCCTAAAAAAAAACTGACCACTAGGGATTTTCCCGTCTGTATTGATCTCGAAATATTGTTAATACTGCCTACTCTAATGACCGCTTTTTTCAAAAAAAAGAGGGGATGAGTCAGATGCATTTCAACCCAAAAGACATTTCAAATCAGATAATTTATCACCTAACCCCTCATCCTCATCCCCACCACATCCGCGATAAAGTCTCTCGTTATCTTTATATGAATCCCGCAATGGCTGAACTATTGAATGTCCCAAAAGGGGTTCCTGTTGAAGGGAAACGGTTATCTGAAATCAAAACGGACATATCAGAATTTTTTGAAGGGATTCATCAGCAAGAGGAGAGGGTCATACAAAAAGAAACTGCTGTCTCTTTACTGATAACGGCGAATTTTGGAAAAGAAAACCATCTTCAACCCTACATTTTTGATATTCATCCCTTCTTTGATAAAACAGGCCAGCTTATCGGCACCCTCGCAGAAGCCAGACAATGTCAATTCTTCTCACTCTTGGACTCACTCACTGCAAAAATTCAGCTCACCAGTTTTGAGGCGAAATTCTTGAGTGACATGCAAAGCAAGTACGATCTGAATGGTTCATTCTCATGGTTAACTCAAAAACAGAGAACAACACTGGAAAATATTTTAGCTAAGTACGGACGGAACTGAGGTATCTATGGCTCTAGTATCAATATGTGAGGCAGCCAGACTGACTGGAAAAAGTCGCACAACAGTGCAGTCATACATTAAGCAGGGAAAACTGACCAAGTGTACAGACAGCAATGGCACTTCAAAGATAGACACATCAGAGCTTCTGCGTGTTTTTGGATCATTTACTGGTCAGCAAGTTGGCAGTGAACAATCAGGCAGTACTGTGCAGCATTTGGCAGGTGATTCTGTGCAGTTATCTGACCAGATTTTGCAGCATCAAAACCAAGCGTTAAAAGCTGAAGTAGAATTAGTCAAAGCCTTGCTGCGTGAAAAAGAACTACTACTCGCTGAAAAAGACAAGCGCAACGAAGACCTCAAGCAAGCCCTGTTACTGATAGAGTCCAATTTGCCAACCACACAGGAACCAGTCGAACAGCCGGTGGTGAAAAAATCATGGCAATTCTGGAAAAAATAGCGGTTTCAGTCCGTTTGCCGGCTGAAACCAGAATCGCCATTTCATATAGCCCAAATGTTATGTACAATGAATTGTACAAACTCCAGTAAATAACGAGGTGCGATATGAGAGCAGTAAGCTACAGTGAAGCAAGACAGAATTTATCGACAACCATGATCCAGACGATTGAAGACAGAGCGCCTGTACTCATCACTCGCCAGAACGGTGAATCATGCGTACTGATGTCTCTCGATGAGTATAACTCTCTCGAAGAGACAGCCTACCTGATGAGATCGCCTAAAAATGCCCGTAGACTGATGGATTCAGTAGAAAGCTTGAAAGAAGGGTTCGGCGTAACAAGGGATATGATTGAGTGAAGCTTACATGGTCTGCCGAGGCGTGGGATGACTATCTGTACTGGCAGGAAACAGACAAAAAAACAGTAAAAAAGATCAATGAACTCATTAAAGATGCCAGCAGAACACCTTTTGAAGGTAAGGGAAAACCTGAGCCGCTGAAGCATAATCTCGCTGGATTCTGGTCACGAAGGATCACCACTGAGCATAGGCTGGTTTACGCCGTGGGTGATGATGCCTTGCTAATCGCGTCATGTCGTTATCACTACTGAAACTGTGTTTACTGTTAAATCATTTCAGCCCCCTGATTTAACGACTTTTTTATGTGTTGCTATTTTTTGATCTGCGTATTGGGCAACATCTTTAATCACTAATTTTTGAATTGCAGAAATCAAGATTTCCATTGATGAAAATTCTGGATGATTACTTTTTGATGGAAGGGAAATAGTATCCTTCTGAATTTTTTTATTACTAATACTATCACCCCAAGAATATTTGTGATTTAAGCTTTTATGTACACAGGTAGCCAGATATAATTGAGTTGATTTTGTTTTTCCATTTTTACCTTTAAGACTTAAAATTAAATTATGACTATCATTAGAGTAAAAATCATTTTCTTGATAACTAACAACAAAAGTTTTACCACCAATAAAAATACAACCCCCATTTTCTAAATATCTTTTATCATAGGATATGTAAGAACTCACTCCATTATTCTCACTACTGGCACATAGATATGGTGTACTACCACTATTCTGTTTAATATCTCTAGAGAGAATAGAACCAGTATTTTTAACATCGAATATATCAACAACATTAAACTCATTAAATATCAAATCGTTATAGTTATCTAAAGCTTGTTGTTCTTCTATAGTTAAATTATAATCTTTCAATCCAGCCGCTGTTAAATACGCCTCCAGCTCCGCTATACGCTCCGCCTCCAGCTCCGCTATAAAGCCCTCAATAAAATCAAAATCTATTACATCATCATTAATTATAGGTAAATTTAGCCTTTGATTTTTTATAATATCAACACTAAAGCTAGAAGCTCCCCACGAAAAAGAGCTAAAAGATTTAATCATGATAGCTATAAAAAACTGGGCATTTTCTTTACCAAATCTTTCATATTTTGGTTTAAAAACCTTAATTTTATCCCCTGTAAAATATGGAGTTTCTTGATAGAACATTGTAGCGGTATCCTGACCAAAGGAAATGGTATTACCTTCATTGAGGTAGCGCTCATCTTCATTGATAAATCCTTTTTGACCGTTACAAGTCCGTGTCCTTACAATATACGGCCACTTCCCGACTTTAAAAACAGTCACTTTATTAGCATCAAATCGTTTTTTTGGCGTCGCTATATCGAATAAATCGCCAATAACAAACCCTCCCCACTTAACATTTTTTAATTTATCGTTAAGTGGGGATGTTATTTTCCCAAGCTGTCATCCCCGTCCTTATTTTTGAGTAAGTTAGAGACTTCCCATGAAAGATAATCAGCTACTGTTTTTTTGAAGTCTGCCAGCGTTGGCCTAGTATCAACAGGTATTGACTGATTCCAGTCTGCCCCATTATCAGGGTCAATCGTATTTTCAAAATACTCGCTTTCGGTCAGGATATTCAGCTTGTTTTTACCCAAACGGACTAAATCAATCACTTCCTGATAGCGTTCTTTGGCGTGATCGGTATCTTTAAGGTTCTTGCTCGCTTTTTTTCGGTTGGTGCGAGTATAGCCATCATGGGTAAAGTCGATAAATTTTACCATTTCATCCCTATGATGAGCTTCACCCACTTTAAATACATAGATATAGGTTTGAACACTGGATTTTCCAATAAACAGGTCAATAGGCATTTTAATGCTGGCAACTAGCGTGTTACTTTTAAGGATTTTTTTATTGTTCTCTTTAGCTTTACCAGAGCCAGCTGAACCTTGAATGATAATAGCTGCATATCCGCTATTCATCATAGTAAGCGCTTTTTCAACAAATATCATTCCATTGCCTTGAGCTGAATAAGGCGGATTCAAAACAAACGCATTTGCCGGAAAGTGTTTATCAGTTTGACCAAAACCGTATTTACCATCAAAATCTGTGAGTGAGTTTTTATTTAAAATATTAGAGCTACCATCGCCCATTAAAATCATATTTAAGATAGCCAGCATATAGACACTGGAGAGTAACTCTAACCCCAGAAGTTGTTCAGCTTTAATGCGTATCTCTTTACTTCTTAATGCTTCTGGTGAGGTAATGCTATTTTTTGCATCAATCAGCATTTCATTCATGGCCGCAACTAATAACCCAGCAGAGCCGGTTGCGAAATCCCAGACATAGGAATCTTTATTCACTCGGGCAAGTTTAACTAATAAGGTAGCGACATAAGAGGGCGTTAAAACGACATCGTTGAGTTTATCTTGTGTGAATCCTAACCAGCTATACATTTCATTAAACAGCTTGCCCGTAAAATCCGTAGTCAGTCCAATCTTGTAATAAATACCTAAATCGTCAACAATTTTAGTAAAAATCCGCTTAAGCTGACTTTCACCATTAATTACTTTATTAATATTATCTGTCATTAATGTATTTTGTAATGTGCGTATAATTAATGACTTTTTCGTCTCAGGTAATTCTTTATAATGTAAGAATGACTTTATTTTATTAATAATAATATCACCATCCGTATACCCCACTTCGGATGATGATGTTAATTCACTTTTTTCTAACGGTTTTACTTTATCAGGAATACCTATCGTAGCAATAATCGATGCAGCCACTAAATAAACGCGGTCATTTTCACCCAGTCCTTTTTCATTTTGGTAAATATCGTTATTCAGCTTAACTAAACAAGCATCGATTTCTCTTTCTTTTTTATTCTTAAGATTATCTAGCTCTTCGGGAGATAACTGTAATGCATTAACTCGCGCAATAAAGGAATCAAAGTTTTGCTCTGCTAAAAAAGAAAAATCGGAATACTCAGCAACTTTCTGACCCGCACCTAAATTGCTTTTTGATACATAGTAAACGCCAATATCGTGTTGTAACGTGCCAGTGTCATCAATGAAACCGGTCATTCCGATCGCAATAATGTCGGTATAACTCGTATGATGAAGTAAGGCATTGGCGTAATGTACGGCACCATTAACCGCATAATGATTGATATTTTTAAAATTAGGTTGGTTTTTAGATGTCTGATTATCAACGATCCCGTCAGTATTAAATTTAACCAAGTTATCTTTATAGCCCTTATACTCAATTAAAATGGGATAGGTATTCCCTTGTTTGTCTTTTAAAAGGAGTTTTACATCAGGTCTATTTCCACCAACCCCACCATTTTTAGAAAAATAATCATTAAGCGCTTTATCTATCTCGGAATTTAACGGGTTTTGCTCTAATTTATAGTCCAAATGGTAAGATTTAAGCCATCCATTCGCGAGATCAGCAATGTTGGGTTCGACAGATTGTAATTTAGCCATTTTTCTTTTTATTCCAAGTTTTATAAAAATATCAATAGATTAATTCGGTTATTTTACAGGTTTAATCTGATAAAAACGCTCCCCTTTTTTATTGGTAAATTCGTTTCCTATGACCTGTACACACGGCTTCTTATTACAGGTACTTATATCAGCAAGCGGAGCTTTCATCTCCCAGACAGCTTCCATCCGCTGCATCGCGGCAATCCGCGCGTAGCCGCTGTCGATAAAGTAAACCATGCCCCAAAGGCATCCTCCCATGACCGCAAGCATCGTCATAACGGATAAATCGCTGACTTCCACGATAGCGCGACATCTCGCGGCGCATGGCGTACACGGACTCTTGAGCCGCTTTAACCACCTGATTCAGGGCATTCACGGCAGGCTTCTGCTGCTCCAGTGCGGCTTGTTTTAACTCACGCTCAACCTGACGCACTGTCCAGCCCCGAGATAACCTGCGCAAGCTCTGCTGTCTGACTGCTTAACAGGGCAGACTCTCTCTGAAATTCGTCAATCAGCGCGGCAACCCGTTTTTCCTGCGCCTGCTGATGACCAATAAGGGCAGCTATTTGTTTAATCTCATCGTTCATAAACGTTCTCCTGAAGGGGCTGTTATCTGATATGGCTCGCTTGTTTCAGTCGCATCATACTTTTTCATAGTAAGCCTTTTGCTTTACGCCGATAGTACGTCGCACGATGAATGCCAAGAGCAGCCCAAGGCTTCAACTGCTCTATTGAGCTAGAGATGATGGGTCTACCACCGCCTTTACTAATCTTTCCGTCAATCATTCCAGATTCACACCAGTTATTAGCCATACGTCCCCCTTTCGCGCAACGTATGGCTTGAATCCGAGAAAATACAGAAGCGTTAAAGCGTTGATACGTCCATTTAGAAATACTTCTCGCAATGGCTTTCACTTCGTTTTCACCCAGCGGGAAAGAAAATTGTAAGTTGTAGGCGAGGGCTCTATCGAAACAGGCTTCAAACCATTGAGGCAAATCGGGCCAACCCCGTTTAATCGCCTTATAAGCCCACTGACGGGTTTTTTCGAAAATTGTACATGTTACCCAACCCGGCCCAGTCCATAATTTAAATCGATTAGAGGGGCATGAGAGGCCCTTAAATCAACATAATCGGCAAGCTCATCAAGTGTATAAGGCGCTGCTCGCCATTGAGTCACTTGCCAATCAGCATGATTCGGATTTTTACAGATCAAACCACCATATCTGGGATCGGCCTGCAGTTTCAGGCAAAGCGCCCTACCTTATGGCAGATCTGTTTTTTTGAACTCAACATGTGATAATATTCTCCTGTGATTTAGCTTCACGCCAATCGTACAGCCCTAAATATTCATGAACTTCTGCCAAGATAGACCTCATATTTGAGGATTACTCATATACTTTTCTACGGTGGCCTATAGTTGCAACCAAAATAATTAATTCTTCGTCAAAAATTTCACAAAGCACCCTATAATCGCCAATTCTGTATCGCCAAAACTCCCCTAAGTCACCCTTAAGAGATTTTCCAAATATTCTAGGATCATCACTACTTGCTATGCGCTTATCGAGATAATCCACAATTCTTTTTGCATTCTGCCTATCCATTTTTTTTAGAGATTTCAGTGCAGAATCAGCGTATTTAATCTTCCAGACCAAGAGATTTCCTTACATCCTCTGAACTATGAACCGTATCTTGGCCTTTTCGCACACGAGCCACAGTATTCGCAACAAGGTAGTAATCTTCCAAATCCTCCAAATGCATAAGAATTGCTTCACGTGCATAAAATGTCTTCGTGCGCCCTGTTCTTCTTGCTAAATTATCTAACCTATTTTCGATCTCATCCGGTAGACGTATCGCCAACATATTTTTCACCTCACAAATATATACATGTATATCAAATCATACGCATGTAGCAAAAAATGTCTAGCCTTACTTGCACATACGATATTCTAAGCGGTATAGTGATGTTGTTGCCCTAATGGGCAATCGGGTTTGATCTCCCGAGTACGAAAGCGGACATCCGCCGCTACATGCGGTTTTTTTATGTCTGTTGTAAACCAAAGTTACGCCTAATTATGGTGAGGCGTAGCGGGGGAGCTGAAAAGCTCGCCGGTTTCTTTCGTGCCGGTAGATCAATCCTGTTACGTCTTGCCACCCCGTTTGATCTCGGGGGCAAGGTTGAAAATTAACTATACGAAAGAGGCCGAAACTATGGCTACCATAAAACTCCGCTCTAAATTTATCGATACATATTGTATTATCTCCAGAAACTCCAATACCCCTTCAGGAAAAGTCCTATTTACACTCAACGAACGAAGAACATTTAACGTAATGTTCAAGGAAAATAGCCTTCTATGGATAGGCCGCAGGTCTGTTAGTGAGGGATTTCTATGAAAACTTTCAACCTAAAGCAAATCAAAAAATTCCGAAAGGTCTTTCCCGAGCTCACCACGTCAGAGCAACTTGAAACGGCGATGCTTTTTTCTTTGGGATTAACTAAAAAAGAAATTGCCGCGTTGCGGGAGGTCAGCTACAAGGCGGTAGAAGTCATGTTAGATCACATTAAAAAACGATGTCAGGTTCACTCTATCAACATGATGATGGCTCTATTTCAGGTGCGTTTGGTGTTCTTTGCATTGTCTGGATGTGCTGTAGAAAATCAATAATCTCTTTATTCACTCATTCGAGGTCATAAAAGTTCAGTTTTTACTATTTACTGGACTTTTATGACTGTTCCATACCCTAAAAAAAAACTGACCACTAGGGATTTTCCCGTCTGTATTGATCTCGAAATATTGTTAATACTGCCTACTCTAATGACCGCTTTTTTCAAAAAAAAGAGGGGATGAGTCAGATGCATTTCAACCCAAAAGACATTTCAAATCAGATAATTTATCACCTAACCCCTCATCCTCATCCCCACCACATCCGCGATAAAGTCTCTCGTTATCTTTATATGAATCCCGCAATGGCTGAACTATTGAATGTCCCAAAAGGGGTTCCTGTTGAAGGGAAACGGTTATCTGAAATCAAAACGGACATATCAGAATTTTTTGAAGGGATTCATCAGCAAGAGGAGAGGGTCATACAAAAAGAAACTGCTGTCTCTTTACTGATAACGGCGAATTTTGGAAAAGAAAACCATCTTCAACCCTACATTTTTGATATTCATCCCTTCTTTGATGAAACAGGCCAGCTTATCGGCACCCTCGCAGAAGCCAGACAATGTCAATTCTTCTCACTCTTGGACTATATCCAGGGTAAATCACCCAAAACATTAACCCCTTCACTCCTCAATACGATGTTGACTCAACGCGAACTTGAAATCATTTTTTATGGTTATCAGGGGTTAAGTAGCAAAGAAGTGGCGGAATATTTAAAAATATCTCATAGAACAGTGGATAATACATTACGGAGAATTCATGAAAAAATGGGGGGTCATCACCAGAAAGGATTCAGAAAATATATTCAAGATAGCGGACTGAATCAGTTTATTCCCCAACATCTATTGGCATCAAGTATTCAGATCATTGATTGACTCAATCATCCCTATAATGTTGTAAAAAAGGGCCTTTGTGATTTTTTAAGCCGCATGATGAGGGCGTTGGCTTAAATCCCCTTGTCCGTTAAGCAAACCTTCAATCGAAATATCTTCATTTAATCCTTCCCAATGTATCCCTCGAGCACTTAATTCAAATTGTTGGCGATCCTGCTCCGTAGCGTTCAATAATTTAGGAAACCACACCAAGGGGACACCCAATGTGCGGGCATCATTGAGCTCAACCCAGAGATAAGAATCATCAAACCGAACCTGTTTAGCTAAAATACTCATTCCACGCCTCCTCTAATAATATTTTATGTTTTTCTATGACAAGATGAATCTCTTTTAATTCACGGACGTTGAAGCCATCGTTACGGGCGAGTTGAACTCGTGGAATTAACCAAAATTTTGCTTCATTTTCTGCATTTCTGATATGAAGTATGTGCAGGTTCACGCGGATTACCCTCATTGGAGTAAAAAAAAATTGATACGCTTTAAATTGGGTCTATCCCAACAAAGGTACGAAAGAGGCTGTCAATCAGGGTAAAAATTATTATCCATAATCTCGTCAAACGTCCACGGGCAAGACTTAGGAAATACTGCACGCTTGATGTTGGTTTCGCGCTCGGCACCAATCACAGCATCGCCATAAGCTTCTTCAATGATTAACGTCAGCTTATTTTTGAGGCTTGGGTTATTGGAAAGCACTCTCATCGATTTCCGACGCTGCTCTTCAATGGTGAGTTTCCAGCTCCTGCTCTGGCATTCTGACTGATACTGAAACTTGAGAAGATGAATAAATAACACCTGGAGACGTGATTCAAGCCCTCTTTGTTCACTCCGCCCCATTGCTTCTATCTCCTCCAGTAAATTTTCTGTATCTAACTCATTGAAATTCCGGGCACGGAGCAAATCTGCTTGCTCTTGGCTCCAACCGTAAAAATCACTGTCATAATGGGTTGTCATATCTTCCTCGCTGTTTCAAAACGCCGTATTAATTTTTAATGTCAAAAACTCATGCCATAGTATGGTGCGTGCTTCTTAGCTCGTGCCTGTTCCTGTTGGTGACGAATAGCTGAATTCAGCGTCTGTTCGTTTTGTAGAGCTTGCTCAATTCCATCAGTTGATTACTTAAGTTGTTTACTTGCTTCTGTAATTGGGTGTTCTCTGCTGAGGTAATTGCTAACATCTTCTGCAACTCGTTTTGCGCTTCGCTTAAGACTTTCTGTTGATTCGTAAATTTCCGCTCCAGATTTAATAATCCATTCAACAAGTGATTTTCTAGTTCCGTCACTTAATATCCCTCCGGTATCATCCAATCGCTTTTCTTGCCGAATACCCCTTTTTTCTTGTTTATCCGAATGCATAGCGTCCGATTCTCCCCACACTGACTGAATTGAATCTTTGCGCCTTCTCGATCCAATTTCTTGGCTGACCCCTGCATTTGAATTATCTGCTCTCCGTAATAACTCATGGTTAGCCAACTGCCGCTGAAGATACCCAGTGAGAGGCTCAATCCGATGATCAACGGCCAGAGTATTCGGCTTCTGAATACTTTCCATCCCATACTTTCGTTCTGGTTGCGGATATCGGTTTTGATGGTATTCAGCTCTTGCTGTAATATGACCTTCAAGGCGTTGCGTAAATCGTTGAGCTGCTGCCTTGTCAGGTTTTGAATAGTCTCGTTCTCTTGCGCTATCTGATTTTTCAATCGTTCGGCTAACGCTGTAGTCTCTTGCATACAGTGCCCCCTTTAATCTCCAGCGTTTGCCACTTTCTGGTTCACAAACGGTGATGTAATCACTTCCAGTACGAGGTATTTCAAACCCCAACTCTTTCACTTGAGTTACCAGATCCTCATGACAACCTATGAGTCCCTGTATGGCTCTCTGAGACATGATCGTATCAATCATTACGTGAACATCACCTAAAGGTTTATCGCCGTTCCTGATAGTTTCTGCGGCGATTTTAAGGGTATGGTCTGGCGTCTTCATATTTCTGGTGCGATTTGGATCAGTTGGATCAGCAAGCCCATACTTTGCGTTTATTTCACTACGAAAGTCATCAAAATGTTTCTGTACAAGCTTTCCAGGAGGCCTAATATTTAAACTTTTACCAGTGCTCAGCTCAACTCTTGGTGTTACAAAATGCAGTTCATGATGTCCTGCATGAGTGTGTTTAACCCATAAAATATTGTATTGGTCGGGCTGCAATCCTGCGAAAGCTACCTGCTCAAATCTGTTTATAATTTCTTCTTCCTGCTTTGATGTTATTTGCTCATTTGGCGCAAATGACAATACTCCACTGGTGTATTTATATTCAAATTCAAGCGAATCAATCAGCTGACAAGTTAGCTCTGCATCACCTCTCAGCGTCACAGGTTTCGCATTCTCCCGTCCCAAGCGATCCTAGGCCGTTAGATAATCAATCGGCGCTTTACCGCCCCCTTTTCCGTATCGAGAGAATCCTACAATCATTCACTTATTTCCCTTATTTCTTGTTCGATGGCGATTAGGTGGGATACTACTTCAATCGCTGATGCTGCCTCTTTGTGTGTATTTACCCAACGCGCAATCATGTTTAAGTTGGCATTGATTCGATTAAGCATAGCTACTCGCTTTTTCTCATCAGTTCGATTCCTCACTCTGACTTTATTTAAATGATTGCGAACAAGTTCAGACATCGACATTTCTGCCGATTTTGAAAGTTGCTGAAGCCGCTCCCACTCCGTATCAGAAAACCTGACACGTAACATGTTATTTTTCTTTTCCATGAATAAAATTTAACTTAAATTTTTTGATTTAGCTAATTTAACAAGGCTACCCGATGTTGCTGGGGGGAGCGAAGCGAGCCGTAGCAACATCGGGGCTTGCCAGAGGGCGCTGCCCCCTGGACCCCCAAAATTCAAACCCCGCTTAACATGGGTATGGTTTCCCGAAGGGAGGCCATACCCTTTTGAAAGGGTAATCGGGTCTCCATTTTGTCAATGCCAAACCCTAACGGGTGCTTCGCCCGCATTGACAAAATTCCGTCCCTTAAAAGCCTAGGGCACCAAAACTTGCGTCAAGACGCAAAAATTTAAAAGATTTTAAAAGACTTTAAAAATTGGTTTTAAAAAAGCAGGTAACGCTCGCCGCAAGAACGGCCTTCGCGAAGCGGAGGCCGTTCGAGGAAGCGGAATATCATCTGAAATTACAGAGAAACTGGGTCACTCTGATGGTGAATAGAAATTCTTGGTTTTAGGTTCGATTAAATAACAATGATAAGTCAGAAAGAGTTAAAAAAATCTTGGTTGTATTGCGATGGTTAAAGTGGTTAAAAGTCCTTTAATAGAAATAGAAATAGAAATAGAATTATATAAAAAAATACAAGTAATTGATTTATATATTTTTTATATGTCTTGTTTTAGAACAATATTTGTCGATATAGATGCCATATTTGGCATAGAGCTATGCCATGATGTATCAGTTGGATAAAATTTGAGGTCAGCGAATGGACAGCAAAGAACAGGTAAAAAAATTACAAAAAGAACTAACCCAAACCCGTGCCTTGCTTAGCAATACAGTTGATACGTTGCAAGAAGAAAGACTACTAGCTTCTACTACTAAGAATAGGGTTGTTGGTGGTTATTACATGATGTCACGACAGGCAGAGAAAAATTTAAGAGCGCTTCAAGGCAAGAATCCTGCAGCATCATTGGTTTTTAGTGTGTTACGTGAGCCTATTTTCATATGCTCAAATTCTCGGCCAGCTTCACGTCGCGCTTGAACTGACCGGAATAGATCGCCAAACGCATCAGATTCCCAACTGCTTAAACAAGTCGGATGGGCTGGAAGCGTGAAACACATCTTCACCTTGCTTACCCTTGAGAATCGTCTCGGCGGTAAGTGCATTAGGGGTTTCTCTGTATGCGATGTAAAGGCGCATCAGATCACGGATGATTTGAGCGGCGGGGCGATGGCGGCCGGATGCCTCGGCTGAAACGGTGAACGCCATTCAGGCTTTGGCGAAAACGGAACGGTCGCCTATGAAAAAGCCCGGTTTAACCGGGCTTGAAGGGAGGGCAGGGAGATGCTGCGGCGTACTCGAAAGAATAGCCAAAATCGGGGTTTGAGGAGTAACGGAACCAAAAACACCGTTCTGGTTGACGGTAAGAGGGGTAAACCGGTGGATGATGCAGCTGCCCCGCTGGGTGCGCTGGCGAGCCTGAATGAACTGTCAGGGACAATCCGAAGTGGTTAGACTGGAAAATCAGGGGGCAGGAACTGCTCAATAGGAAAAACTCAGACGGCTCTGCATAACAGAACAGCCATAAAACGCCATGAGAAGCCCGCAACGGGTTTTTCTTGTTTCAGTGGTGGAATTTTTACATCGCTGTAGTCAGGGAAAAGCGCCTGTAGCGCCATTTAACCCCATTTCCTGCCAAAGCCGTGAGCGAAGCGAACTGAATTTTACGGACATGACAGCGATTCAGTAGCCTGATGGTCGGAGACAAAAGGAATGTTCAGCGAGTTTCCCGAGCTTGCGAGGAAGCTATCTCAGTGTTTTGGGGTTTAAGGTCTGTTTTGAGCGGAGCAAACGACGTTTGCGACATCCTTATTTCACCAAGGCGGTTAAAGCATACCGCACGTGCCAACGTATTTTTCGATTCTCCCTTATTTAATCCCGCCGTCACCCGTTGCCGCAGGCCTGGGTCAAGCAACCAATCCAGTGAAAAAATGGTGCGCTCGATGCGTCCTATTTCACGCAGAGCACGTGCCAGGCCATTCTGGCGTGGATAGCTGGCAAGTTTGCTCAACATGAGAGATGCTGTCACTGTTCCCTGCTTGGTGGACGTGGCCAGGTGGAGATATTCAGACCATTGCGAGCGAATGATTTTCTGGTTAATGATTTTGTCACCTAAAAAATTCGATAGCGCTGGATAATTTTTTGGCTCATCAGGCACATACAGATTCTTGTCTTTGAGATCACGTATCCGTGGTGCAAAACGGTAGCCAAGGGGTGGGCACAGCCCAAATATGTGATCGGTAAAACCGTTGGTATCGGTATAGTGCTCCTCAATGCGTAGCTCTGATTCGTGATACAGCAAACCATCAAGCACATGTGTTGCATCTCGTATCGTCGAGGTGATGGCTTTGATGTGATAGGGGGCGTATTGATCTGAAATATGCGTGTAAAAGTTAATCTCAGGATCAGTCCCGTAACGTAAATTGACTTGGCCAGTTTGTCCGCCACGACCACCAACCTTGAAGTTTTGCCCATCGGATGATGAGGTTTTCCCCTCTCCCCAATGGGCGGCGAATGGTAGCCGGTGCTGGAAATTGACCAGTTCAGCCAATCCTTTAGAATACGATTCATCACGAACGTGCCAGGCTCGAAGCGTGTCAAGTTTATTAAAGGTAGCTCCCGGACAGGCTTCTGCCATTTTTGCTAATCCCAGATTGATGGCATCTGCCAGTATAACTGTCAGCAATGATATGCGATCTTTGGGTAAGGAATGATGCGGCGGATGCGCTGGCGATTTGTGAAGCGGTTCGTCGGCCACATATGCGTTTTGTTCCTGTTAAAGATGAAGAACAACAGTCAATGCAATGCTTGCACCGTACCCGACAGGGATTTATTGAAGGGCGGACTGCATCTTATAACCGTCTTCGTGGATTAGTCTCTGAATTTGGTTTCATTGCACCACAACGTACGGAATCGTTACGCCGCCTGGTTGCAGAGCACAGGGAAAACCTAGCAGGATGGGTCCGGCATTGCATCGATACTCTGCTAGAACATATTGATGCCATTGAGTTGAAAATTGCTGAGTATGATCGCATCCTGGCAACAATCGCTAAGCAGGATAGCCGCAGCCAAAATCTGATGAAACTCAAAGGGGTGGGTCCAACAACGGCGAGTGCGCTGGTTGCTAATTGGCACTGCTCATGATTTTAAAAATGGGCGTCAGTTGGCAGCTTGGCCCGGTTTAACACCGTCACAGTACAGTAGTGGGGGAAAATCCAGACTGGGAAAAATCACCAAAGCGGGTGATGCCTACTTACGCACCTTGCTTGTCCAAGGAGCACGTTCTGTCATGATTGGTGTGGAGAAGCAACAAGATCCTTTCAGTCAGTGGGTGAGTTCGCTGATCAACCGCCGAGGTTACTGGCGTACTGCTGTGGCAATCGCAGCCAAAAATGCCCGTTTATGTTGGGCGTCCCTGTTTTATGGTGATGACTTCAGGTTCTACAATAAGTCATTTAATTGACTCAGTAAAAATATCTTATCTGAACTGTCAGCGTTGATGTAAAAGGGTTAGACCCCCGTGAGGCATTTCTGTAAAAGTACTGGATATTATTATCCGTTTAGCGAACGAGAATCTTACGAGCGTCTTTCATCAGGGTCCGAATCGATAATGATTCATCATGGCCGTTTATAGTACCGCAGTCTTATCCCTTTAACTTCAGTGATAGATAGCCAGACAGAAAAAACCGGGGTTGACTAATCGGGGAAGCCCTTATAGTACTTTAATTTCCCTTTCGTCAAACGACCCCTTGTTCATCCCCATTCCCAACATAGTAACGCGGGTCAAAGTCATAGGAATCCTGAAATCCCCCAGTATGTTTCTTTCTACGCCGAGCAGGCGGAGCCTCTTTGTACGCCAAGCGGGCCGTTCTGTTGACATCCACCCTTCCCTAAGCTGAGGTTGAGCAAGTGTTAGAAATCTACTGGCATATTGCCTTCTGAATTTGTAGTGGACATAAGATACTCATAAACGGAGGTTTTTGATAAGTCTTATTACATCCCTTTCGTGGTATGTAAAATCAATACGTTACCTTTCTCATAAATAGTTCTTGAAATAGTATTCTTAAATACTTAACATGACAATGAGTTTCGATAATAAGGAGAAGAGCGTGGAACAACTCAATCGCATTACCCAAGAGCCTAATGTCATGGGCGGCAAAGCCTGTATTCGTGGCATGCGTGTGACGGTAGGTATGGTCGTGGGCCAAATTGGCGCTGGACATAATATTGATGAAATTCTCGCCGATTACCCTTATCTCGAACGTGAAGATATTATGCAGGCGCTTCGCTATGCAGCATGGTTGTCTGAAGAACGTGAAGTAATGTTAGCAAACGCATGAAATTACTGATAGATATGAACTTATCTCCACGCTGGAGCAACGTGTTGGCCACTGCAGGTATTGACGCTGTTCACTGGTCAACGCTAGGGGCGAATAATGCACCGGATTCAGAAATCATGGCCTACGCCAGAACGAATGATTACATAGTACTCACCCACGATCTGGATTTTAGTGCCATCCTTGCAGTGACCCACGGTGAAAAACCTAGCGTTATCCAAGTCCGTACCAACGATGTCAGCCCTGATGTCATTGGTAAGCAGATTGTCGCTGCTCTAAATCAGATGGCCTCAGAACTAGAAGCAGGAGCCTTGCTCACTGTAGACACAAACCGGACACGCCTGCGTGTACTGCCATTGCAACAAAAACACTAATATGTTAATTGGCTACGCTCGCGTATCTACCCAAGATCAAAATCTTGCTCTTCAGATTGAAGCGTTAACCAAAGCAGGTTGCAAAAAAATCTTCGAAGATAAGAGTAGTGGTAGCCGAGCTCAGAGACCTGGTCTTGTCAAAGTACTAGAAATACTACGTGAAGGTGACACGCTCGTTGTATGGAAACTGGACAGGCTGGGTCGTAGTGTTAAAAATCTGGTTGATTTAGTCGGTGAATTGCACAAACAAAACATCCATTTTAAAAGCCTTACTGATGCCATCGACACAGGAACCGCTTCTGGTCGGTTCTTCTTTCACGTTATGGCCAGTTTAGCAGAGATGGAGCGAGAGCTGACCGTTGAGCGAACTCGCGCAGGACTGGAAGTCGCCAGGCAGTTAGGACGCAAAGGGGGGAGAAAGCGCCAGATGACTGATAGCAAAATCGAATCTGCAAAAAAATTACTGGCTAATGGCATCCCCCCTCGTGACGTGGCCAAGAATCTTGGCGTGTCGGTTCCCACGCTTTATCGCTGGATCCCTGCATCAACTTACCTTTAAGGGCACTGTTGCAACTAGGCAGTGATGGTAAACTGATGACATATTGTTGCCGGAGGAGAAGCTGATGGCTCCTTTCCGTGGTCGTCATTTTGAACCTGAGGTCATTCTGTGGGCGGTACGCTGTTACTGCAAACAGGGGATCAGCTAACGCGAGCTAAAGGAAATGCTGTCTGAGCGGGGGGTCAAGGTTGCTCCCACCCCGATTTACCGTTGGGTTCAACGCTATGCCCCTGAAATAGAAAAGCGACTGCGGTGATGCTGGCGTCACTCACCCTTCCGATCTCTGCCCGTGGCCCATCGATGAAACGTACGTGAAGGTGAATGGCGGCTGGGCTTGTCTTTACCGGGCTCTGGACAGCAGGGGCTATACTCTCGACTTTTATCTTTCCCCTATGGACATGGGAAAGGAGTCATACAATTGTTGCGACGTTTTGTGTTCGTTTATTGTCTGATTAATCTTTTTATATTGGGGATAGATTCGTAATTACTTCTAAAAGGATTAATATCTAATCCCCCTCTACGGGTATATCTCGCAAAAACGGTTAATTTTTCAGGACGACAATATTTTTTGATATCCAGGAATATTCTTTCTACGCACTGTTCATGGAATTCATGATGCCGTCGAAATGAGATGATATATCTGAGTAACTTTTCTCTGTCTATTTTATTTCCTTCATATTTGATAAAAACACTGCCCCAATCGGGTTGATGGGTGACCAGGCAATTGGATTTTAAAAGATGTGACATCAAAGTTTCACTGACAAAAGGGGCCGTTTCCTGGGTTGCGTCCTTTAAATACCCCTCATTAAAACGGTAATCATCGACCTGTATGTCTATGTCATCGATATTCACTCCCTCAGGGTGATGAATGTGTAAATCATCATTTTTCATTCCTTCAAAGACAGTTACTGAAACGGCTCCCATAGCGGTGTTAGAGAGATCTTTTGATAAAACAGATTGAAGTGATTTTGAGGAATCAAAATGGGATTGGTTTAAACTATTGAGATATAGTTTTAATGATTTTGATTCAATTAAATTTTTTGATTGGGCCGGTACCTTAAATTCAGCCATGCCAACCATCGGTTTTCCTTTTTGATTTAACCAGGACAGCTCAAAGGCAGTCCATAAGTCAAATCCATCAAAAGGAAGCGTGTCGTCGATCAGCCCTATTTTTTCTCTGCCTAACGCTCTGGCGACAGGCTCTAATAAAGAAGGCGTATAGGTTTCTATATAATCTGATTTTTCACCCAGATGTTTTGCATAAATACCGTCATTATCCTGCATTTTTATGTCCTGATTTCTTTTTTGTGAATGTAATTATTGAAAAGCCAGCGAGTACCATAAATAGGGAAAGTTCCCAACACAGCATAAATTAATTTAATACAAAATTGAGAAATGATCATGATCTTGATGGTATTCAGATCTAACAACCCATAAAATGCAACGGTGATGAACAAAATACTATCAATTAAAGCAGCAAAAACCGTACTGGTGATGACCCTGATAAATAAAAATCTTGAATGGGTTAAAATTTTTATTTTCCATAATAAGTAGGAGTTGATGTTTTCAGAAATAAGGTAGGAAAGAGAAGAGGCGAACAAGACAGACAATATCCCCGTCATCATAGAATTATATGAATCACTGAGAGCCCACATAGGTAAAGTCGGCATTTTGGTGGTTGTCCATAAAAAAAAGACGAAAACAACGTTAACGAAAAAAGCCATGAATATCGACTTTCTCGCCATTCTTAATCCATAAAATTCATTGAGTATATCGACTAAAATGAACGTCACAGGGTAAATAAAAATGGCCGCGGGAACAATAAGATTAAAAACATCTAATTTTACGGGTTTGATTCCTGTCACATTGGAATAAATAAAAACAATCGTCAGCATCATGGAAATAAACATATAAGCATTCCATGATCTTTCATTTCTGTCGCCTATTTCATAGGCGGTTTTGACATTTTTTTCACCATAGATTTTTCTGCAGAGTGCCCTGATTTCATTTTTATTTAAATCATCGGCGATTTCACTGTTTGCTAACTGGTTCACGCCCATTGTGATGGTTTTTCCTGTTGACAACACCATGATTTTTGCAGCCAAATCAGGGCTTCGGGTAAACCCAAGTAATTTAAATTTATTGTTAAAACTCATTCTCACACCTCTCCTCAAGAATAAAACCGATTAATTTTAAATTCTCTGACTTTAATTTTTTTTCAATCAATGCCTCCCGATTTTTGACGATCAATTGATTTTGAGGTGTCACATAAAGATGTAAACTTTGACTGTCTGAGAGAGCAGATCTTTTGATGATTAAGATATCCCCCTGTGAAAAAATATCAAAAAATGGACTTTCAATTTTTAATGCAATCACGTTGGATGTATCATCAAAAATATAGGTCAGGGGATATTCTGTGACTAATTGCCCCACAGTTTTATTCAGATTTTTGATGAAATCTTTTTCAGGGATAATGGGGACGGCGGAAGGATTTTTATTCCCGTCAATAGAGAGTGTTTCACTCTGTCTTTGGATTTGTTCCAAATCATAGCACTCCATTTCATCACAAGGAACACCAAAAAAACTGGCGATTTTGTGAAGCGTTGTCTCTTGAACCTTGTTGACTTTTCCTTCCAGGATTTTATAAATCGTTGTTCTTGTAATCCCACTTCGTTCAGAAAATGAGGCTTTTGTTTCTCCTCTAGAGCGCATGAGATAAGCCACATTTTTAATGATATTGATTTTTCTTTGTGCGTTTGTCATTTTCATTTTTGAGTGAAGCGCCTTTTAATCTTTTATTTTGAGGGGTCATTAACAGCAGAGCGTTAGAAACTGAACAACAAAAGGAAAATGTTCACTGCTCCCTATCCCACTGCCTTTAAATGCATCAGCATCTCTGATACTCAGGTCGAAATTTGAATGACGGATTTTTGCTTTACGCAAGAAGGCCTGACTGCAACGGGAACACGATTTGGCAGTTTTAAATCCACTGGCCCCTGTTATGGCTTTACCTCAATGACTCAACAGACGTGAGTGATTATTTTAACAAAAATTCTACAATACACTAAATGATATGGCTAATGAGAGAGGTTCCTTAAAATCAGGACAAGATAAATATTAAAAGTATACATTTTAAAATTCATTTTGAATTTAAAATAGTTGTTTTATTATTTTTTTTAACTATATTGATCATTGTCTCACACTCATTGCCAAATGATTGAGAGCTCGACATTGGCAGGTTTCACGGTTTTTGGAAGATGAGTGACGGTTCCGTAACTACGTCAGCCGTGTACTGGCTCTTGTTTCAACCTGAAAATGGAAGGTGTTGCATGAACAACGCAATGAAGCAACTTTGCCTGAGTTGCACTATCCCGAGTGGATTTACCAATGCCGAATCCGAGGTTTATAGTAATGTGGCCATGACGGAACTCTTCGCGTTGACGGATGAGTGCTCCAAAGTTCTGGATGTTTTTCGCTCGCAAAAAGAGGCAGTGTGCCGTAAAAAATGCCCGTTATCTCTGCTCAGTACTCTACCCTGTTTTTACAAACACCCCTCCCAGCCCTGGCTTTTTGATTTTTTTCCATTATTCGATGAACAGAATGGGTACATCGGGGCCTTTTTTCATGCCCGGCCCTTTTTGTTTTTATCCCCCCTGGAATATGTTGAAGCTAAATCACCTCATAAAATGACGCTCCGACAGACAGATAAGAGGTTTAACCAACGAGAATGTGAGATTATCTTTTTTACTCTTCAACGGTTAAGCAAAAAGGAAGTGGCCAGGAAACTCAATCTTTCATATCGGACGATAGAAAATAAATTGCAGTCTATTTACGAAAAAGCGGGTGTCCAGAATGGGCAGCAATTTACAGACTATTTCTGCACGAGTGGTATGAATCAATACCTTCCTCCTGAATTACTGCCTTCTGGTCGTCACGTCATTAGCGTTTAAGTTTAATCGTCAGACCCCTTTAATTGCAGATTCAAGATCACTACCCAGAATCAGAGTAAAAGAAGATACAGTGTCGTTCGTGCCATTTTTTATTGGCAACTTGTGAAAAAATGATACAAAAAAATACTGTCAGATGTGTTCGCACGACCGGTAAGCGGTTCGATAAAATGGAGTGATATTGAGTTTCTTTTTATCGCTCTTGGTGCGGAGATTCACGAAAGAGAGGGCTCAAGGATCTCAATCCTTTTGAAAAGAAAAAAAATCTTTCTCAGGCTACACCCAAGACCCACTACTGATAAGGGTGCCGTTAATTCCATTCGGATATGGCTGGATAGCTTAAATTTCAGAGGTAAGTTAACAGCTCGCCTGACGCCTGATCAGCATCAGGCTCTTGCCGTGACTGCTCTGTCAGAAGGTCCATAAATCAATGACCTTCTGGCTGAAGGGGTCGATCTGGTTATTGAAAAACATTCATATCAAAAAAATACTCACTCAGTAAGTTAACCCGTTAATACTAAAAACGTTCGTTTTTGGTACAGAAGATAAAATGTAAAAAGTTGGAAGGGGCTATACCCGGTCACCACTCCAAAAAAGAGCGTTGGAATTCTTAAAAATTATATTTTTTGATATTAAAGTAGTACCATTTTTGAGCCTTTTTAGTAAAATTTTAGTTAAAATATAGTGCTATTTTAAATTTTCATCATAAAATCTAAGGGCATAACGCATCATATTCAGTTTCGAACGATTTGTTTTTTTACATAATTTTTCTAATAACTGATATTCGTACTGATTAAATGGAATTCTAATGGCTTTGTAATCTCTAGGAGCTTCGCTGTTAAAAGAAACGACTTCTGTTGAGAGTCTGTCTGCTCCCGATGCAAAATCCTCTATTTTTTTTTCAATTTGAGGTGGTTGTATATTTGGAGTTCGACGTTTCACCATAACAACAACTCCTTTACCAGAGACTGAATTTCTTTTTTTGCTTTCAAATTATCCATTTCTACCACTCCCTTTCCTTCCGACATCGCATCCCTATAAACCTTTCTGTCTCTTATAATAGTTTTCATTAGTTCTAATTCAGGAAAATCCTTTAAATATTCTTTGGCTTCATTTGTTTCATTAATAACTGGATTAGTAGGGGCGAGCGTCAGTATGGCAACGGCTCTTAATGTAGGATTCAAGTCCTTGGCCTCAGTCATGATTTCGGTCAAACGAGGGAGTGTGTCCAAGTCGGGTTGTGAAGGACGAAATGGGACTATCATGATATCTGAAGAGGTCATGCCTGTCCGTAATTCACGACTGTCCCTGCCTGCGGTATCGACTACCACATATTCATATCTTTTTTTCAGGTCTATCAGAGTGTCACGAATGTTATCGAATTTTTGAAGGCTATGAATTGTTGGAAGTGCTGAGATTACGTTTCTATCAGTAAGCCAATTAGAAGCGGTTCCTTGACGGTCAGAATCAACAAGCACCACATCCTTTTTTCGGCAAGCTAACTCAGAACAAATATTTACGCATATAGTGGATTTTCCGCATCCCCCTTTTTGACTCCCAATGAGTATAATCATAGTACTCTTTATGTATTTAAATGGTTTATTTTTGACATAAAAATAGTACCAATTTTACGCGCTGTCAAATTTAAATTTTGGGACCAAAATAGTACATTTATGGTGTCATTTTAATCTTGTTTATAATCAAAAAGCCTAAAAGAAGAACTGAATTTAAGTTTACGTTTACATATTGTAAATTATAAAAGAATTTATTATAATATTTACAATATGTAAACTTTAGTGGCCTATGCACATAATATCAAAAGAACCCTTTGAGGTAGCCTATAGAAAGTATGGGAGAGACTCCTATGCAATAGTCTCAACGTATCGATCTCTGAAAGAAAATAATTTTAAAAATCCGGATGAGCTAAAAAATCTTTTTCCCAGTTTAGATAAATTTAAGTATAGAGAAAAATGGTGGGTCATTGATATTGGTGGAAATAATTTAAGGCTTATTGTTTATATTAATTTTATGAATAAACGAATTTACGTCAAACATATCGTGACACATTCGGAGTACGATAAATTAAACAAATATTATAGGGGGAATAAAGAATGATCACAGAAGCTATCCATGCAACAAAAGAACTGGTAAAAGCCGTTCCACTACTGGGTGGAAGTCATTCTCAGTCAGATTATAAAGCGGCTCTTGAGTTGGTCAATTATCTGATTGATAAAGATGATGAGAATCCTTTAATTGATATTTTGTCTATCAAAATTTCGGAATATGAAGAAAATAGCGAACAGTTTTATGAATTTAATAAAGCGCTTGAAGCTATGCCAACTGGAGTGGCTGTTCTGCGTGTATTAATGGATCAATATCATTTAAAACAAACTGATTTGAAGAATGAAATAGGTTCCAAGTCGTTAGTTAGCCAAATATTAAATGGGAAACGCTCATTAACTATTGCTCATATTAGAGCTTTATCAGCACGTTTTAACGTGCGCTGTGAATTATTTATTTAACGTTTGTATCGCGTTAAATTTTCATTACCAGCAACCTTCCGTTTACCCAGTGGTCCGGAACGTTTGGTGATGACGAAACGCTGACGGCGGCTATGCTCGACCGGCTGCTTCACCATGCCCATATCGCGCAAATCAGCGGCCAAAGTTATCGACTGAAAGATAAGCTCAAAAGCGGTCAGCTCCAGAAAAAAACTAAAGCAGCAGCTATCGAGTCATTTAAAGGGGGTGGGTCAGCTTTACTTTGGCAGGGTGGGCCAGAATTCGATCGGTATTGACATTGAGATTGAGTTTCTATCTGAAAGCCAATTAGAAGAGGTTCCTTGACGGTCAGAATCAACAAGCACCACATCCTTTTTTCGGCAAGCTAACTCAGAACAAATATTTACGCATATAGTGGATTTTCCGCATCCCCCTTTTTGACTCCCAATGAGTATAATCATAGTACCCTTTATGTATTTAAATGGTTTATTTTTGACATAAAAATAGTACTAATTTTATGGTCTGTCGAATTTAAATTTTGGTGCCAAAATAATACATTTATGGTGTCATTTTAATGTTAAGTTAATTTTACTAGGCATCGAATCCTCACGAATTTTTGAAATCTTCAATATTAAAAGTCTCCATCAAAAGCATCATGGCTATTGCACGAGAAAAAAAAGTAGAGTGGCAAAAAGCCTAAATTGCGGTTGAAAAAAAGAATTGTTCGGTATGAATGGAATAGAAATTATTTTATCAGAGATATGACGGAGATTTTTTTCTCGGACAAAAGTCTACCGGACACTTCGTGAGGGTATAAGAAAAACTGAGTAATAAAATTTCCGTTGATTCTTTCTTGCAAGCACGTGTTGGCTATGTTCTGTACACCATTTGAAGAAAGATATTTGAGAAAATATATCTACTTATTTAAAATCTATAAGAAGAAAAAAAATGACGAGTCATGAGATTTTAAAAAGATTAATAATCTGTAAAAAATTACAAGTTAAAAATGGCTATTTTTTAAAAAATAGAGAGCTTTCATAAAAAAAATTTACTCACTCTATTTTTAAAAATTATTATCAATATAAATAGTTTTAAAAACTGTATTAATTTTTAAGTATTTTTTAATGACTTTTTTCTTTCTAATTTTTTCTCAAGAATAATTTTCTGGATAGCTTTCAATCCGACTTTTATCCCTGCACTTTCAAGAGCCGATTTAATATCTTCTGAAACGTACCCTTTATTTAAAGCTAATTTGATTATTTGCGCCTTTAAATTTTCCAAGACATCGTCTTTATTTAGTCTTATCTTTTTGAGGTCAGGTAATTCCTCTAGCATCTCTTTTGCTTTTTCAACTTGTTCGACCGTATAATATTTCTTAGAAGTCATTTCGTTTTTTCCGTTAAAAAGAAACACATTTTACCTGGTTTTTTATTTCATACTCATTGCTTATTTTTTACCACTCAAATCATACTCACTTCCCGCCTGATTATTTCAATTTCTTCGCTATAAATCTTTTTATTTTTAATAAATTTTTATCTATTAAATAAATATTTAACATTTAAAATGTTTACATAAAACTGATTTAAACTCAATCATAACGACAAAAATTTCACCTGTACAGAAGATATATTTTACCTTCATGACATTATAAAAAAATTAAGCCATAATATCAAAATTGCTATTTAACAAAAGGACAAAATATGTTTTGAAGCACCGCTTGCAAGCAACCGGCCCTTCAAAACTCTTGGTCAGGGCTTCGCCCCGACACCCCAATTAAGAAAGAATTCTTATTTACTCCATAGAAAATAACGCGATGAGCCAAAGTGAAAAACGAAAAAGAACGGCCCTTATTCCCAGTATTCGTTGCTTTCCAGAAGAAAAAGAGCATCTCAAAGAGAAAGCCCAATCGGCAGGTTTGAATTTAAGTACTTACCTCATTCGCTGTGGGTTAAATCGCAGAATAAAAACTCACTTTGATCCGGAATTAGTGATGGAATTGAGTCGATTAGGGTCTCTACAGCAACGTCTTTTTGATGAAGGGAAAGGGGTTCTAAGCGAAGAATATGCACAAGTTTTCGTGGCTATCCAGGAAGCTATTTTAACCTTAGGGCGGGCAGAATAAATGATTGTGGGTAAGGCAAAAAAACGGAGGGATGGAAAATCAAGTTTTCTCACTTTATTGGCCTATACGACGACTCGTGATGACCATCATCATGATGACGTGATTGATCCAGAGAGCCAAAAAGCCCGTTTATCTCAATCAAAAGAAGCCATTTTTGAACGCTTAATGGGTTACATTCATCGCAACGGAGATGCGGATAAAAGCCTTATCACTGAGAGATTTCCTGATGGTCGGCATCAGGTTCTTTTTGATCAGGTTTTATGCGAAACGAATACACTGAGCGTGGCCACAGCGGCGGTAGAAATGTAAGCGGTGGCTTTAAAAAATACGCGTTGTAAAGATCCCGTTTATCACTTTTTTTTATCCTGGCCGGAGACGGACTCTCCGACGGTAGAACAGATTTTTGAAAGCGCGCGGCATAGTCTTAAAGCCTTGGGGATGTCTGACCATCAATACGTGACTGCGATTCATCGTGACACCGATAACCTCCATTGTCATGTGGCGGCCAACCGTATTCATCCCCTTTCTTATCGTGCAGTGAACCTCTATAACGACGTTAAAATTTTGCACAAAGCCTGCCGAAAATTAGAGCTTAAATATGATTGGAAACCGGATAATGGGTGTTGGAAGAGAGATCAAAATCATCAGATTATTCGAGCTGAATCTCAATATCCCTCGGCTCCGAGAGCAGCGACGCAGTTTGAATATCACGAAGATAAAGAAAGTTTTTATTCGTATGTGGTTCGTACGTGCCGAACAGAGTTGACTTCTATTTTAAAAGGGCCGCTTCAAGAATGGGAAGAGGTGCACGCTGTTTTTTTAAGGGCCCATCTGGAATTAAAAAAGAAAGGTTCTGGGTTGGCGATTTATGACAAAAATTGTCCGAACAATGTTCCTTTAAAAGCCAGCAGTTTACATCCTCAACTCACTCTTTCGAAATTAGTGCCTCGCATTGGCGAATTTGAAAATGCGCCCCGAGTGATGGAATTTAAAAATGAACAAGGGGAGGTGACCTTAACAAACTATATGGTGAGTTCACATTATGATGATCGACTTCATTTGCGTGATCATCAAGCTCGAATGACTCGCCGATTAGAACGCGCTGAGGCCCGAGAAGAGTTAAAATTGCGTTATCAAACTGACAAAAAAGAAGCGAAATGCCCTTCTTTTGACGCAAAAAATCGTTTCAGAACTCTTTCCATGACCTTTCGTTTCCGAAGAGCCCATGTGTGTGTTGCGGTGCGCGATCCTTTTTTCTCATTTAATGAGAAAACTGGCCTGGCATGTATTGGCTTTTGAGCGAGAAAAAGCGATGGCCGAGTTGCGTTTAAAATTAAAGGAAGAGCGGGAGAACTGGTATCGTTCTCCAGAAAATCGGCGACTGTCTTATCGTGTTTGGGTGGAACAGCAGGCGTTAAAAGGAGATAAAGCGGCGATTAGCCAGTTAAGAGGGTGGGCTTACCAGGCGCGGGATGAGCGCACGGCTTATCTCAGTGAGACTGTCATTGAATGTGCCGTTTCAGATGATATTGAGCCGGTTGAGCTGAAAGGCTATACCCATCATATCCACCGTGACGGGGCGATTTTATACAAAAAGGAAGGGGTCACCCAAATGATTGACCGAGGGGAAACCATTGAGATGGCCAGACCGTTTGAAAACGAGGGGGACAATATGGTGGCGGGGTTACGTTTGGCAGAGCAAAAAAGTGGAGAGAAACGGGTTTTCTCGGGTCCGCGGGAGTACGTTGAGAAAGCGTGTTCGTTGGTTCGAGATTTGAATGAAATGGGGGAAACTTCCTTGACGTTAACAGACTCCCTTCAGCAGAAACGGGTTTGTGAAATTCGCCCTCAAGATAAACCCGCTCCTATCTCGTTTGACTCTCCGAATTTGACTCCCTGAGCGCATCGCCCCTTTTTATTTTTATCATTTGTTGGAAATGGGTTGTTGTTTGTTGATATTTCGTTAAAAATGGGCAGAGATAGCGTATTTATCGGGCGGTATATTTGATAACAATTTGAAAGGATAAAGGATGAATAAAACTGAGTTAATTGAGCAGGTCCGAGACAAGTCGGGCCTGACGAAGGCTCAATCAGCAGAAGCGGTCAACGCTGTTTTTTCGAGTATTATCGAAGCATTGGGGAAAAAAGAGCCGGTGCAAATCATCGGATTTGGGACTTTTAAAGTCCGCCATCGCAAAGAGCGGATGTCTCGTCATCCCAAAACGGGTGAAAAAATAAAAACCCCGGCTCGTGAAGTCGCTGTGTTTTCTGCGGGGAAAAGGCTGAAAGACTCCGTTCATTTACAATCGCCCAAAGAAACTCAAGTGGCTAAAAAATCAAAAATCGCCGCCAAAAAATCCTCAGCCTCCTCGTCGAGGAAAAAATGACTTCATGAAAATGTTTCTGCCGCACGACGCTTTGTTTAAGCAGTTTTTGGGAGATATTGCCCTTGCCCGCAATTTTTTTGAAGTGCATCTTCCGGAGGATGTTTTGAGTCAAGTCTGCCTGTCTTCGTTGAAAAGGGTGTCGGGTTCTTTTTTTGATAAAAGTTTAAAGCAATCCCCGACGGGAAAGGACGGGTATTTATATTGTTTACTTGGAGCACGTGCGACGTGAAAGTTGCACCACAGAAGTCCCTTGAAACAGGGTAAGGTTGATCCGAAACCTTATTGCTACCTTCTGGGTGCAAGAGGAGTAATTTTTTTGTGCTAAGCGAGAATGAAAGCCTAACTAACCTGAATTCGGGATAAGGAATTGACGTTTATTTTCTATAAATTTTTGATCAAGAATAGATAAGTGCCTCGTACTTCAAGATAATGATGTTTGCAGACATTATTCATCACGAAATAACGAGGCACTTATGCAAGATATTACCGAACTTTACTGCTTAATGGATGATTTCTGCAAAAAATTTAAACCAATCCTCAATGCAAAGCGCTTAACGGATGGCGCCAAAAAGCGTATCCGTGCCAGTTCTCTTTCTTTGGCAGAGCTGATGACACTAGTGATACTGTTTCATCAAATTCGTTATCGCCAGTTCAAATCATTCTATCTTCATCATGTGTGTCAGCACCTTAGGCGTGAATTTCCGACGCTTCCTTCTTACTTCACGCTGTATTGAACTCCTTCCCCGTTGTGCAATAGCGCTTTACGCCTTCTTTGAAACAGTGAAGGGAGACTGTTCAGGGTGTTCTGTCTTAATGAATTCAGCCAGTAAATTAATCCCGAAAGCGTTACTGAACAAAGGAAGTACAAGAAAATGTCTCAGCCAACATTTAAAGCAGAATTGAAACGCGAAGTAGCCCATCTGGTTATCGAACAAAATTACCCGTTTCGTCAAGGCAGTGAAGCCATGGGTGTGAGTATCAGCGCCCTCTGTGATGGGGTGAAGCGGTCAATGAGCGAAAAAAGAGGACAAACTATTTCCCAGGGTAAAACAATGACAGCAGACCAACAACGGATTCAAGAGCTGGAAGCCAGACTCCGCAAGGTTGAACGGGAGAAAGATATCCTCAAAAAGGCTTCAGCTCTCTTAATGTCAGACTTTTACAATCGATAAGCCTGATTAATGACTGAAGTGAGGATTACCCTAAAACAGAATGATGTGATGTCTTTGGCCTCAATCGAAGTACTGACTATTATCAATGTCATCGGCAGAAAAAAGGCACCCCTGAACGTGAACGCCTGAAAATACGGCTGATGGAATGACACAGAAATAGCCGGGGCGCGGCAGGGTCCCGCACGTTATCGGCCGCGCTGAAGCAGGAAGGAGAGCATGATGCGTGAGGCAGGCATTGAAAGCAAGCCACGCCAGCCTCGTTATCAACGCAGTGGTAAAGAAGCCGTTTATGCTCCTGAACACTTGAATCGTGAGTTTACCGTCAAGGCACCCAATCAGGTGGGGTGTGGCGATGTTACTGACATTTGGTCCGGTACTTGCTGGCTTTATCTCGCGGTTGTACTCGACTTATATGCAAGAAAAATCCTGGGTGGGGCTTTTTCCACTTCTCCCGACAGTCAACTGACTCAACAGGCACTCATGTTAGATTGCGAATCACGGGGAAGACCGAAAAATGTCCTCTTTCATTCAGACCAGGGGAGTCATTATAGTCGCTTATCGTATCGACCACATCTGTGGCAGTATCAGATAAAACAGAGCATGAGCCGCCGGGGAAATTGTTGGGATCATCCCCCCATGGCGCGTTTTTTGGCCGTTTAAAGTCAGAATGGCGCCCAAAGTAGGGCTACAACACTGTTCAACAAGCACAAACTGATGTACTACTGCCTTGCCTCACTCATGATGACAATCGAGTCAGGCCGCACAGTGTGAATGATCACCAAACACCATTGATGAAAGCATTTAAACTTTCAGGGGTGTAAAACTTCTTGAGTTTTCTCCGAAATTATTTGACCAGAACACCGCTACGTTAATCACAACGCCATGCGAGCGGTCTCCAGAGAGAAAGAGGGCCACCCCTTCCGCGCCGGCATGCGCTGTGGAGGTGAAGCCATAAGGCTACAGGTATTCCATCCCTGCTTTGGTTTCCCCTGCCATCAAGGAGACATCCACTCGCTGGCAAGCCGCGGTGCTGTTGACACTTTGAGCGACCACTCGAGACCACAGGCGGGATAATCCCCGCTGGAATGTTGATAGGGCGTTTTTCATTCAAAAAAATCCTCTTCTATTTTTTGTTCCTTCAGGGGGGGGGATACAGTCCGCTTCGGGGGCCACGCGGAGTTCACACAGGGTTCCACCCTCATTCTGTGTATACACGACTTCTCCAATCACCCGCTCTCGATGGTGAAACCCAAGAACCGGATCAAATACCATGACTCGCTGGTTTGGCTGCCATAAACTCCCATCCCCCTGTCGCCAGCCTTGAACTCTGTAGGTGGTCTCTTCGTTTCTCGCCGCTCGTTGTCTGACCTCAAATTCACCCCGTTCCCGGCAACTGGCACCCGTCGCATTCCCCGATTGTTGAAGGTGATACGGGCGATAACGTGTGATTTGGCTGTCTTTCGCTCTGGCTCTCAGCGCTGTTAAGGTGGCTTCGCCAAAATCGGCATCGTCACCACTGCGTTGTCCCGCCACCTGATACTCCGAAAAACGGTCCCGGATACTCTGCTCGGTGTCACAGCTCAGGATGTTTTCACCCTAGACCAGCGCCGTCGTGGCCCGGTTATTCCCCACCGTGCTCATGGTGGCATTCGGTATCATCCCATGCCAGCGCCTGCTGGAGCCCCAGGGCTTTGTTAAGGACCTCATGGACGGTTTTACCGTAATCGGCCTGGAGGGATTGATAGTATTGATTGATGGATGGAAGTGGCGCTTTCCACTTGAGGGAATTAGCCATAATGTGATTAATCGTTATTTACGAGAAAACCGAGTGACGGGGAGTAGCGTATCGAACAATGTGCGGGGAGAGCTTGTTTTTTCGACAGAGGGGTATATCGTCTTTGACGATTATGAATGCGATGATCTTGATACCAACCTGCGGGAATGCCGTCTAAATAACCGGCGATTGTTTTTTAGTCTACAAGATAACACTGTATGTTGTGATTGGTCAGGCTCAATTTTTCTTAATGCGACAGAACCTGTTCTCTTAAAACCACTTAATGCGACACACCGTTTTTACCCGTCATTTTCGCAGCATAAATAAGATAATAATAGTGATTATTAATTATAAAAAATTATTATTAAGTAATATAAACGTGTCATTCAATAATATAGATTATAAAATCCTGTTTTTCGTTATTATTAATAAAAATATAAAAATATAAAAATATAAAAATATAAAAATATAAAAATATAAATTTTAAACCAGGGGAAAAAATGCCTAATATTAACAACAGCAAAAAAACAGATAATTTATTTATAGATAAATCCACTATAAGTATATATCAAAATGACAGTATTTTAAATCCTGTAATATTGAAGAATTATTTAATTAATTCCGCGCTTGCATTATTTGCTGTTAAAAAAGTACGTAAGTCAGTGACCAAGTATCATGGCAAAGTTAATTTTGCATTTTCTCAAGTTCAAACAGATTTTTTAAAAGAAATTATTAAGCATAAACAGACCAGTGCGGGTATATGTGATGCTTTAACCAGTTACTGGATAGCATTACATGCTCAAGGTAAAAATTTATTTAAAGAAATCATCACTGGTGATGAAAATAAATTAAATAAAAATAAAATTTTTGAAATTAAAAAATTACAAGTTGATTTTAATAATTATGAAGAATCTTTTCTAGCTCACAAAAATTGGTTAAATTCTCAAGGACTGGATTATAAAACATTTTATAAAGATGATGGTTTTTTTAAAAATAAAGGAACCAAAAACAAGTATCAAAGACCTGAAAATACTACTGAAGCAATTAAAAATTTAGCCGAATCTATTGTAAGTACACCAAGCCAAAATAAAGATGGAACATATAAAAAAATAGCTTTACACGGTAGCATGTTTGGACACAGTGTTTCTGCTTATATCAATAAAAATACCGTGATATATTTCGATCCTAACTTTGGAGAATTTGAATTTAATAAAAAAAATGATTTTATAGAATGGTTTGTTGATAAATATTGGAGCAAATCTTTATACAAAAATACATTAAATAAAAAATTTTTTGTAGATCACTTTGAAAAAATTAACACGGTTGAAGCAGGACCTTCTAAAAAGTTTTCTACTAATAATGTCAGAAAAACTCATACTGACCTGGTAGTGCATCATAACACTCTGGCGGGTGCGACTACGACGGCCTCAGATACCCATCACGCGGTTAAAAATACCGATGTGAAGGATTGGGAAAAACCCGAGGTGACCACAAAAACAGATGGGGGTAGAACCAACTACGATGGCCATCTGATTATTCAGATGGAAAACGATGCGATGGTTGCTAAGGCTGCCGCTGATTTAGCTGGAAAACACCATGATTCGGTGTTAGTTCAGCTCGATAGTGATGGTCACTATCATCTCATACATGGCGATACGACTCAGCTACGTGATAAAATGAACCTGCGTGTACAAGTGGTTGCTCATAGCCGAGAAGGTGGAGCCGCGGTAAATAACCTCACTTTTGCAGGCCAGACACATCCAGAATTAGCCACCACTTTAAACCGCTTTTTCGATGAATTTAAACATGATGACAATGTTGAGATCAAACCATCCCGCGTGGTTTTAGCCGGCTGCTCGTTAGCGGGGCCAAACAAACAAAATGATTTTGCCGACGGGCTGATCCGTGGATTGAACCTGGAAACTGTTTCAGTCACGGCCTACACAGACGAGCTGGGGGTGGCAGACAATGGCCATAGGTTTATCGTAGATAACCAGAGCAACGTGCATGATGCCCGTCATGGAAAAATCATTTACCATAAAGATCAACAACAGGGAGTACGTGTTGAGATCAAGGCAGATGAGCCCACTAAATTAGACTGGATAATGCAACTGTTAAATCAATTAGCCGATGAAACCCAAACAGTGCCATCGCTCGGTATGGCTGAGCGCAGTCTACTGAGTGAGGCTTTCCACTTATCTGATGGCCAGTTGGATATCCAGAGGGTACTGCTCACCGCGCATCACCCTGAGCGACGTCAAACATGGTATGAGGATACCCGGCAACGATTACAAAAACTGCTCACCCACAGCGAACAGGCGTCTTTAGGTATCCAGGACATACAGCTCAGCCTGGAACAACAACAGCAAGTGCACCAACAGCAAAAACAGCGTGCACTGGCATTTTATGAAGCCATCAAAAACACACAAAAAGCGCATCCAGGGATAACCGTTGACATGAAGTTGATGTCACCAGCCTATTTTCTCAGGCAAGGGATCGACATGCACAAAGATAGCCATGCCTGGTCTTTGGCGTTTCTGGACGCCAAACAGTCAGGAGAAAAATATGATATTTTTTCTTCCGGATTATCTGCCGATGCCTTACTGCGGGAGAAAATCATCCATGGCCGCGCCTCTGGCAGTGAAATCGCTTACGCCCACCACTTGGACAACCAGTTCAAAGAGCTAAAAAACCGCCCCGAGATTGAGGTTAATAATAAAGCTGTTTTTACTCCGCCTGTGCAGGATCTGTTTCATGTGCCGCCTACCCCAGGGGCGTATTTATTAAAGGGCGATCACCACTCTATCGCATTGAGTATTAAGCAGAATACATCAGGAAGCTATACTTATTCACTGTATGATTCTCAGGTGGGGAATGTTGATTTGACCCGGACTTCGAGCGAAGGAGGCGATGCACTATACCACCTGCTGGATCATTATTTACAGGGAAAAGACAAGGACGGGCGAACCCGCGCCCAGCATTACGGCTTTGAAAAAATGGGCAATAAATATGCTTTTAATGCCTATCAGGTGAATATTGAACAGGCTAGAAAGCAAATACCCCAACTCGATAAATTTCAAACATCGCTGAATCATCAACTGGCCACCGACAGACTATCGTCTCATGTCACTCTCTTCGATGATGTCACGTTGCCCTTTAAAACCCTACTGGATATGGGGGTCACCTTTGAAGGCAGACTCGTTACTGTCGGGCAGAAGATCAATCGTATTGATGCTGATTCGTTAAAAGAAGTCAGCTTTCGGCCTCAACAATTGTATGACTTTTTAACAAAAAATAATCTCGACCATCCCGATGTTGAACCCGCGCTGCGGCTAATCAAGAAAAGAATGGGCGCGATAGATGGCAATTCCTCGTCCTTAATAGCCCGTGAATTAATAGAAGATCAGAAGATTGCGAAAAAGACATTAATCTTGCTGGATAAGGTGAATCAACACACCGAATTTAACCCTGACGGAACGGTGACCATAAAAAATAAACTGATGCGTTCGCTACAGCCAAAAAATCTTATGCACCGCATTAATAAAGGCGCTAATTATGCCGGTCCGGGGATGTCTGCACTCGGTTATTATTTTGGATATAGGGCTATCGACTCTTATAACAACGCATTAAAGCAAGAGGGATTAACGCCAGAAAAAAGGCAGGTGCTTGAATCTGAGCGAGATTTTGCCGTCATTTCTATTGGCCTGAATGCAGGCGTTGATATTGGGCAATATGGGATGAGTAAAATGGCGTCCGTTATTATCAAAAACAATGCGATGAAATCTGTGGGTCAGATAGGGTCAAAAATGCGTTTGATCAAAGTGGGGGGAGCCGTGTTAAGTATGGTGGGTGTCGGTTTTGATGTCCACAGTGCCTATCAATCTTTCTCGAAACTCGATACTGAAACGGACCCTGATATTCGCCAGGATCTGATTGTCTCAGGAAGCCTGTCAGTGGTAGGGGCTGTCGTTGGCATCGGTATGACTGCTGCTTTTATCGTTGGCGGCAGTGCCGCTGCCATGGCAGGGCCCATCGGGCTTGTTATTGGGGGCGTATTACTGGCTGGGGGACAAATCTATTCGGCGGTACGTCAAGTTGAAGAGATAGAGAAACAGATTTATTTAAGTGTAGGCGACAAATGGGAAACAGGCTGGAGAGCATTTTGGATGTTGCCCCCGTCAAAAGAGATACAAGACAGATTGGCTAACAGCCAGCGTAGCGAATATCGTGAGATGTGCGATATATTTTTAGAAAAAAATGCGATGAAAATGCTTTCAGACAAAGGGCTTAAGAATGTTTATCGCTATGTTTATAGTCTGAAAGATTTTGATTTGAAACCGGAGAAGTATTTGAAATTAAGTATATCATTGCCATTTGTAAGTCTAATTGAAATCGGAGAGGATTTTATTTTAAATTCTAGTAAAATCAAGAAGGAAGACCTGGAAAAAAGCAAAAATGAGTTAAAAGAGAAATTGAGAAAGCAGTATGGAAAGGCTTGGGAAGCAACTTATCACCAATTCAAATTCATCGAAACCAATGAATACTATTACACCCCGATATTTAAGGAAGTAGACGATGTCTTTGACCCTGCTGACCCTGACTCTACAAAAAACGCCACGTCCTTAGATAATCTGGATAATACCGAAGCTGATGGCAGCGTTATATTTAATCTCGGAGACGGCAATGACAAGGCCACCGGGTATAGAAGAAGGAGTAATACATTTTTCGGCGGAAAAGGTAAAAAAACCTACATAGGTCAGGACTCATATGATGTATTTTACTTAGGCAATGGCCATCAAGATTCTACCCCCGGCGACTTCATCGGGAGTGAGTTTCATGGTCAAGATGGCGAAGATACTCTGGTGATTCAAGCAACACCTGAAGAGGTTGACGGTTATTTGGTTAGCCTTGTAGAGGGATATATTTACTTCAAGGGAAGAGGGAGGGCTTCCCGTATGCCGAAAGTTGCCACAATGACCGGTATTGAACACGTTATAGGGCACGCGACACTGAATGACTCAATGACAGGTAATGCGCATGACAACCAGCTCAATGGTCAAGGGGGTGAAAGTATTCTCTTTGGTCTGGAGGGCAATGATACCTTAACCTTAGAGCAAGGCTATGCTGCCGGAGGGGAAGGAGAAGACAACTACATCATCCTGCAAAATGAGACCGAGAAAGAGGTCATCATCTACATCACAGACCCAGGAGCAAGAGAAGAAAGAAACCACGTCATATTGAAACACGGTGTGAAGCAAATCCAGTCCATCACTCTGGTTAAAAAAGGCTCACCCCAATCCCATTATTCCCTGCGTATCCTTCTGAATAACGATAATGGTACCCGCACCCAACTTGATTTAGCAGACAGTTATCGGCTCTCTGAGGATGGCGCGCAACTCCAGTTATGTAGTCGCTATAGCTTAACCACCTATGACGGTGTGCAGCTTGATACGACGAGCTGGCCTGAGACCATCAAAGTAGAGGGTAAAAATAAAGAAACCTGGTCACTCCCCGTGCTGTCGGCGCAATATGTGGCCTCTTTAGATCATACTCAAAAACAGGACTCAAACTCTGCTGTTATTTTTGATCTTTCAAAAAAACAGTCTGGCGCTTCTTTGCCTGTGCCAGATGCCCGAGTTATCAAGATTAATAGGGTGATCGCGGATACTTCGCGACATAACCGGATCTATGGTGATGAGGATAATAACCAGCTTATTTCTCAAAGGGGTCGCAGTGCACTCTATGGTATGGCAGGCAATGATATGCTCGTATTATCAAATGGCATGGCTGACGGGGGGGCAGGAGAAGACAGCATTACCGTTTTACAAAATACTGACGACCGAAAGGCTGAGATAAACATCATAGATACCGGCAGTGTCACTGCAGAAAACAATCACGTTGTACTGCAACACGATGTAACACAAATTCAATCCATTGTATTGATCAAAAAAGATGAGGCTTGGGTAAACCCAAAATGGGAATACAGAGACAATTACACCTTACGTATTCTGCTCACCAATGACAACGGAACCACCACCCAAGTTGATTTAGAAGACACTTACAGGCTCTCCAGGGATGGCACACAACTACAATCCCATAATCGTTATAGCCTAACCACCCGTGATGGTATACAAATTGATGTGATGAGCTGGCCAGACACCTTAAAGGTAGCCGATAAACACAGAGATCAAAATTTAGATACCTGGCAACTTCCGTTGCTTTCTGGGCAATATTTCCCTGTCTACGATCTGAAAAGAAGCGCCTTTCTTGGCAGCCCGGCCGCAGAAAACGGTGTGATTGAATTCATACAGAAAAATCCTGAAGGACACAGTGAAATAAAGGTGGGTGGTCAAAAAACGGTCCTACCGAAATGGCTAACATTGAGCTTAGGAGATACTGGGTATAACGATAAAATAGAAGGTGATGACACCGATAACGTATTATCCAGCACGCTGGGTAATGACCTCCTAAAAGGCGGCGCGGGCTCTGATAGCTATCAGATTCACCATACACCTCAGATCAAAAAAACCATCACCATTGACAATGAGGACAAGACAGCCCGCCCGGATACAGATTTTATTATTCTGAAGTCTGTTTCTATGGATCAATTGAATACACTGACTGTCAAAGATGACCATGATCTGGTGTTAAGTGCGGCGACACCCCAAATTGCCCTAGGTATCCTTGAACTGCGCCTTCGTCGTTTTATGAAGGATAAACGTTATCAACATATTGTTATCATCGATAAAGTAGGCGATAGCTATCTTTTAGAGAAAGGAGAAGACGGCAAGGCGCATATCTATACGGCTTACTTTGATAAGCCCAGTCGTGAATTCAAAAAGGGTAAACAACAAGATAACCTGGAAAAACAGGCCACTTCTGGCAATGACGTGGTGAGATTATCTAATGCGGCGGTATTGCCTGATAATACTTTTCGTTCCCTGGAGGGTCATGATAGCGTGATTGATGAGAGTGACCTTGCTCTCAAGGTCTATGCTGGCACAGGTAATGATAATGTGCTTGTGGGTAGAGATCGAACGGATAAGGCCAGAAAAGGAAACAAAACATTCTATGGCGAAGCCGGTGATGATTTTCTTGCCGGTGGAGCCGGCAGTGATCATCTCTATGGTGGCATCGGCAACGATACCCTTCAAGGTAACACAGGCAATGACCGACTCGAAGGAGGCGAGGGAGATGATACTTACCTGTACACAGTGGGTCATGGCAATGACACTATCAAAGAAATCGGAGGCAATGATGTCCTGGTGTTACTCGGCGTGACTGAACAGGATGTTCAACTAGAAAGACAAAATGACCATCTTTACCTATTCATTGCTGCACGTGAAGGCAGAGAGGCGGGTGAAATCAAGGTCGAGGACTACTTTGCTTCAGAGAAGTATCGACTGGAAAAATTACAGATAGGCAGTAAAGAGTATCATATGAGTGAACTGCTCAAACGCGGTGCTCTCTTTAATCCAGGTAATAGACAAACCATCATCGACTTGCTGGATCAAGATGGGCGCTCGGTGAGTGGGTTAACTCAGGCAATGAATGCATTCCATGAGCCGCCCGTCGTGAATACCGTTTTGGGGCCGCAGGACATGGGTTTATTTGGGCCGGCGGTGTTCGGTTACTCATCCAGTAAGCTGTCTTTATAAATAATTTCAGTCGGTTCTATGGATTCTGCTATCGGATAATACCAACATTTGAAGGCGTTTCTCGTCAGAGACAGTGAGGAGCGCCAGTGGATAAAAAGAATTCAGCACTATCATACTTCGCCTGCAAGCAGTTAATTCAACAGAACCGTCTGTATACACTCCGGTTTCTGTGGTCTTGTGCCTTGAATTCACAACCTTCTCTGCGGTTTGGAAAGAAGTCTGTTATTTTTTCCAGGTTTCGAATACCTGGGTAAGAAGTTCTTGCGACAGAACTTGGATTCTACAAAGCGGATTAAAAACGATCAATCTTTGTAGTTTCATCAATGGACAGCTTCCCTATGCGGGGGTACGCTTGACTGATACCTTTACCAATTCCCACCATCAGTGATATCTCATAGTGATCGGGTTTGTTAATAATACGACTCACTGCATCAAAATCGAAACCATCCATTGGGCAGGAGTCATACCCTTTCGCTTTGGCTGCTAACATGAGTGTTTGGGCAAAAATGCCATTGCTACGCATAATTTCGTCACGCTGTACCTGCGGTTTATTACGATAATATTTGTCAATTGCTGGAAATATGAAATTTCGAACGGGCTCATCTGCTTCACCCCAAATATTTTTCACCTTTGATTCCCAACTGGATAAGTCACCACACAAGACAACCAGCATAGAAGCATCGGTAACTTGCGGTTGATCCCATGCAACTTTTCTGATAGCAACTCGTTGAGCAGGATCTTCTATCAATAATGGCCGCCAGTGTTGTAAATTAAAGGCACTTGGAGCATTTTGCAGAGCAATGCTCAAAACGGACTTTTTTTCTTCCAGAGTCATCACATATTTAGAATCAAAATTTTTAATCGCACGGCGTTGAATAATGGCGTCGAGAGTGTTCATAACATTCCTGTATTTAAAATACGAATTGATTTTGCATCATATAGCTAAGCTACTTTATTTAAATTACATTCTTAACTGTAATTTTTTTAAGGGATTTATTAACTTTAGATAAATCACTCTAAAGTTATAGGTTATTGAACCGTTTCTTTCAAATTCTTTTGCCGCTTTAAAACTTGGTGCGTTCACAGAAGTAATTTTTCTACATGTCGACGTCAAGTATCTGCCCAAAATCGGGCGTTGTTCGGTTATCCAAAGAGTAGATGGTCATTGGTCAAAGCCGAAATAATCCGTACTGGTAGTGCCTGGGTGTACCGTCAAGTAAGCCAAAACACCTGAGCTGTTCAGGCTGGAAGCAGAGGCAAAAGCCGACAAGAGAGGCCTTTGGGCGTTACCTGAATCGAAAAGAACTCTCCCTTCCTTGGGAGTTGTCCAGGAAGCGCTAACCACACCGTAGCTTTGCTGGTGCCAAATAGTAACGAAGAAACAAAGCAGGTATGAAAATGAGAGAATCAAAAGAACAAGCAATATAAAAATTTGTTGCCGGTATAGATAACAGAAATCCAGGGGTAGAAAACGCGATAAGCAATGATCTCAATCAGGGTAAAATCCCTTTTCTGGTCGGACGGCCCGGCACAGGAAAAACCGCTCCTTGCAACAAGAGCCTTCGGTTTACCTTTTGATTCGGGCAGCAATTGGATCATGTGCTGGCTCTGGCTGTTAGTCATCATGATATATTGTTCAAATTCATTTGAACTAAGGGGACGACATGAAAAAAACGAACTGATTACGAAAGTGGCAGTAGATGCAGAAATCAGCAAGGCCAAGGCCGAAGCTGAGGTTAATTCCTTGATCAACTCGGTGACAGAAGAGCTTAAAGCGGGTGGGGCGGTGGCGCTCACTGGATTTGGTACTTTTCAGGTCAAGGAACGCGCAGCGCGAACTGGGCGAACCCCATAAGGGCTAACCCCCAAACTGGTGAGAACATCCAGATCGCGGCGGCCAAATTAATTGGATGTATAGCATTACGCTCCGGGGCGGAATTTTTATATCAATGTCGGCATCTAATCATTCTGAGGATTTTTTTGAGAAAGGGCTTTTAATTCTTCATCTGTCAACCCGGTAGAATTTTAACCACTGAGTACTCTACACGATTGACAACAAGTCGTTGAGCGAGTTGTCGAGTCGCTTCTTGATAACCTTCTTGTTTACCTTTTTGAAGGCCTTGCTGAATACCTTCTTGTCTTAATGCTTCAGCCATCGTCATCAGAGTCCCATCGTGTTTTTCTGACGGCCACAATTTCATTGAGTAACTCGCTCATATCCCGTCGGCGAATGTGTTGTTGAACCAGTTCTAATAACGCCATCCGGCTATGCTTCATAATTTCTCCATCGCTCAGTGTCGTCAAATCCGCCAGTCTGAAAGGTTGGGTATAAATACGCTCCGACAAGGCTTTATCTTCAAAACAATAATGGTATTAAATGAGTTTAGGGTGAATCAATCAGACAGAGACAAGGATTTTTGTCACGCATTGCTAATGCGCTCTGTAACGTGAAACGGCTATACTGTTCTACAGAATCAAATTATAATCCGTCCAATATTGAATCTATAATTGCCCAAAATGGGCGCCAGCAGGGGTTGGATAATAGATTGTTTCGGGGCAAAGTACTTTGTACTAGCCGAATAAAACAAGAATGAACTTTCACATGTGAAAAATTTTGAGGTTAAGACTGGATGGAACAAGAGATTCAAAGTTACTTGGCTGACGACCGGCAATACCGATAGGACTGCCAGGGCGCTCAGTTGAGGTTTTGGCAAACCTCCTGAAGCATCATTGATAAAGCATCGTAGAGCTCAGCTTTTAGGCCAGACTCTTTATTTCAGAGCTTTGCAGGGGTTCACCACTGAAGTAGGAAAACACTGACTCGCGCGCAATGTGGCGGTCTGCGTCGGTTACAGCCTGACTGGAGCAAAAGTGTGTCCAGGCATTCAGATAGTCTTGATAGGTATGGGTTGACGGTATGCAGCCAGTTACAATATCCTTGGGAGTGATTATCTCACCCTCAGCTTCATTCGATTTTAAGACCCCTGCCAAGCCTGTTTTGGGCGCCGAGAGCCGTACGGGTCATGCCATGTTTTGTTGATTTCTTATATTGATTTGTCATCAACTAAAGCCCCTGCTGCTGCCATGATTAAAGCATGACTCAAAATGATACAGAGCTTTCACAAGATCCTGGTAAAAGGGAATATTATAAGACATAATGTCCGCAAAAATTCCCAGAGAGCAAGATATGACACATGCCCAGCCACCAGAACTCCTGAAACAGGCTCGCAGCAGGTTCACGCAACGCGAAATAGCCGAACATGCAGGCAAGGACACCAGGACCGTAAGGCGATGGGAAAAAGGCGAAACGCCCTGTCCGTCAATGCTCGAACCCGTGTTGCGCGACCTGCTGCAACAACCCGCCGCCCGCACAAAAAAAGTGAGCCCCCGCTTCCGCTTCATTGACCTGTTCGCCGGCATTGGCGGCATCCGTATGGGCTTCGATGCTCAGGGCGGTGAATGCGTTTTTACCAGCGAATGGAACAGGTTCTCGAAAAAGACCTACATTCAGAACTACGGCGCCCCTCATCCGTTTGTGGGTGACATCGTTCCATATCCGGCAGAGGACGTGCCGGACCATGATGTACTGCTCGCCGGGTTCCCCTGCCAGCCGTTCAGTATTGCGGGCGTCAGCAAAAAGAATTCGCTGGGCCGCCCACATGGTTTCAAATGCACCACGCAGGGAACCCTGTTCTTTGACGTGGCCCGTATCATCGCCACCAGACGCCCCAGGGCGTTCCTGCTGGAAAACGTCAAGAACCTGCTTTCACACAACAAGGGCCACACCTTCAACGTCATCCTGCAAACGCTCAGGGACGAGCTGGGCTATGATGTGCATTACAGGGTAATCGACGGGCAGCACTTCACACCGCAGCATCGCGAACGAATCATCATCGTCGGTTTCCGCGAAAAAACGGGCTTCTCATGGGATGACCTGAAACTACCGGAAGAAGGTCCGCGCCTTGCGTCAATTCTGCACAGGACGGATGGCACAGAGCCGGTGCTCCCCTGGGATGGAGAGCGCTTTTTCGATCACGACAGGCGGGCCGTGCCGCTCCGATACACGTTGACGCCCAACCTGTGGGCCTACCTTCAGGCCTATGCAGACAAGCACCGCGCCGCCGGCAATGGGTTCGGCTTTGGTATGGCCTATCCCGACAGTGTGACACGCACACTGTCAGCCCGGTATCACAAGGACGGGTCAGAAATCCTGGTATGGCAGGGCAGCAACAAACGGCCGAGACGCCTGACGCCACGCGAATGCGCCCGCCTGATGGGCTTCCCTGACGCTTTCCAGATACCTGTCAGTGATACACAGGCTTACCGTCAGTTCGGCAATAGCGTCGTCATGCCGGTCATGCAGGAAGTCGCCCGCATCATGACGCCCCACGTGCGGGCGCAGATCGCGCATGAACGAGACGGCACCTCACTTGCATTGCCCCTGTTTTCCTGATGGTTGACGTAGTAGACAGCGCGACACGTAGCCGGATGATGTCAGGCATACGTGGGCGAAATACAAAACCGGAGATCCTGATCCGCCGCCTTCTGCACCTTCACGGTTTCCGGTTTCGCCTTCATGTCCGCGATCTGCCGGGCAAGCCTGACATAGTTCTGCCTCGCTACCATGCGATAGTATTTGTGCATGGATGCTTCTGGCATGGGCACGACTGCCCACTGTTCAAATGGCCCGGAACACGCCCGGACTTTTGGCGCGAGAAGATCGGGCGAAACCAGGCTAAGGACAACCTTGTCAGAGAATCCCTGCTGGCAAATGGCTGGCGAGTAGGCATCGTATGGGAATGCGCCCTTCGCGGCGCTGGGAAAAATATTGAGGGCGTAGCACAGAGTCTTTCAGAATGGCTTCGTAGCGTCGCCCCATTGATCGAGGTGAGGCAATGAATCCAGGGTATCTGTCAGAGTATTTTGAAGGGGTCGCCGCCAAGAAGCTAAGCGCGGTAGAGGCTGATGAGACACGTTCAAACCAGCACGAATACCACGCCACAAAGAATGTGCGGGTATTCCTTGGCAGTCCTGAAGAGAAGACGAGAATACCCGCCCGTTTCCTCTATCTCACCGACGACGATCCCGACCCCATCGTGGAAGATGCGTTTCTGACGCTGTACAACTGCCGTAAGGGAAAACCACGCGCCCCGGAATACCATCTGTACTTTCCTACCACAAATGTATCCCTGAACGCATACGAAGGTGATTTGCTTGTTATCGCCAAAAAGCGGGACGGCGGCCTGCTTGTCATCATTGCCGAGAATGGTTCAAGCATTGGGCGGCAGATTGAATGGCTATTTGGCCTTGCCGATCTGGCGCACTGCGACTTTTCGGTAAAGTCCTGGCTGAAAACAGAACAGTTCCGCATCGATTTTCCCTCCCGGTTCATTCTGGAAAACATCGGAATTGAGGTTCAAACATCCGAGGACACCTACCTTGATGATATGCTTTCCCGCTTCGCTGGACGCTTTCCGACTACACGCGAATTTTCGGCTTATGCGCGCTCTACACTCAAAGACCTTTCCCCACAGGATCAGCCAGACCTTGTTCTGATGACGTGGATGGAGCGCGAGGAAATACTTTTCCGCACGCTTGAGAGCTACCTTATCGCCGACCGGCTATCGCAGGGATTCTCCGGCAAGGCCAGCGTCGCGGCGGTTGATGTTGATGGCTTCCTGTCCTTCTCCCTGTCTGTGCAAAATCGGCGCAAAAGTCGTGTCGGCCTTGCCCTGGAAAACCATCTGGAAGTGCTGTTTGCGGAAAACGGCCTCCGATATACGCGAACAGCCGTAACAGAGAACAAGGCCAAGCCTGATTTTCTGTTTCCTGGCGTGACCGAATACCATAACCCGGCTTTCGACCCGCTGAAACTGACGATGCTTGGCGTGAAATCGACCTGCAAGGATCGCTGGCGGCAGGTTCTTGCTGAAGCAGACAGGATTAATGACAAGCATCTGCTGACTCTGGAAACAGCAATCTCCACGCACCAGACCGATGAAATGGCAGCAAAGCGACTGCAGCTCGTTCTGCCGCGAAGTCTGTACCAGACCTATACGCCATCCCAGAAGACATGGTTGATGGACGTTGCCAGCTTCACAGAACTGGTTCGTGCCAGACAGCATGCGTGAGCACTTAACTGAACCTCGGATTGGCGTACGATTTTTTCCGTTTTCTGAGACGATCCATGATTTGGAATTTCCCTGATTGTAGTGGCCAAATTTAGTTGATCAGTACAGTTCGTTCCTTGTCGCTCCGCTCCTGCGGTACGCCTCAGCCAAAGCTGTGGCGAACGGGTCAACTTAAGGGGTATGTTATTTTTCGATTTTAAGGCCCATGAAAAGCCTGTAGTGGCGTTTCCCGTTTCCAGATGGTAAGAGCCAACAATGGAAGGCGCGAAAATTGCTTATAAAGGCAGTCAGTGTATTACAGCTCAGGACACATCATTTTGGGCGACTATCGATATAAAAAATTAACAGGCATAGGATCTTGTTTCTTTAAAGTGGATGGCTAATGAAGAAATTTGTTTAAACTGTCTTCAGAAAGACCGGTATACATTTTAACCTGTTTCAAAGAAAAGGCATTCTTTAATGCGCGACATAACCATAAAATATCCCTGCTTTCAGCACATCCTGAATTAGCTCGTTTAGGGCGTCCTGGTTTACCGAAGTGACTAGGTCAAATTAGTGATTCACTCAAATTTGTGCAGGATCTTCTCAACGTTACCCGATCGCCCAAGCTTTCCAATAGCCAGACTTTGAGCTTTAAAAACAATCCCTGGTGTGACCGCTATCTCTCCAATGAGATCTTTTATAGAAATGAATGTCTTGTTTTGATCTTTTCGGTCTACTCCTGAATCGTAAAAAAGAGTGATATGAGGATTAAGATTGCCTGGAAGGCCCCAAAAAATGCCATAATTTTTAACTTTCTCGCGTTGGTCTAGTGAAAGATTTCGAAGCATACGCACTTGTTCCATGAGCTCACTCGAACGATATGCCGCTGCTATCTCTACAATGCTTTTGTGAAAGTCATTCAGATTCGTTTCATCATCGATTCTTTCAACAGTCCAAAAAATATTTTCCTGGGTATCGGTTAAAGAGGATCGCATTGTCAGAGTTGGCAAAAATGGATTTTTTTTGAGAAAAACGCCAAGATTTTCAATCAATTCCGGCAAACGGCTTTCCTCTATTTTTAATTGAAACAGCGAAATATGAGGGATATTTTTTGGGGGATTTTCTGGAAAATGAGCGATTAACCGGCGTGTCACCTCCCCTGAAAGTTTTTGGCTCTCCTCCTGCACATTGTGGGGCAGAGAGAATAAAATGCCAATTTCAAGTTTAGGGGAAGAAGCCAGGCACAGACCAGACTTAAAAAGAAGAAAAAAAATTGTCAATCCCGTAAGGTAGTAAGGTATATTTTTGAAAATCAAAATATGCACCCCATTAAGCACTTTGAATTTGATCTAGCCTTATTGCACAAACGCTCATTGATATTGAAATCATTTTTGAATAACTCAAAAACCTTTGTCAAATAGAACATTCTCTTCATCGTAAAATCCCTGATTTTATTGTCAATTGACTCTGCGGCAGAGTGGTTTATTGGTTAAAACCTTGTAAACCAAATTGCATCTGATTTGTAGAAATCTACAGTAAAAATTGACTTTGCTTAGGCCTAACTGACGTTGTTATAGATAAATGGCGTCGCTATCGGTTATTTTATAAACGTCCACAAAGAAACCCTCGAGTATTACCAAAAAAATCCCACCCCCTCTCTTAACCACTTTTTCGGAACATGGTGATCGAGTCCGGTTGTGTGGCAGTATTCTATCAATCCATCCAGTGAATTGACTTTAATTTTGTCATAAATTCCTTGTAATCTGTTCTCGACAGTTCTATGGAAGAGAGACAATTTTATCCCGATGTCTTTGGGGGAAAGCTTTTGAAAAGCGTAAAATATGATATCCAGTTCTTTTTCTGTAAAAGTATCGACAGGAGGATCCAATGTAAGAACGGAGGGCTTTAAATGACTAAAAAAATCATTGATAGAGATGAAACTGAACTTTTCAGCATAAAAAAAGTTCCTAAAACTACTCCATCATCATATATTCGAAATTTGGGGGCATATTAATCAAGGCACACTCAAATTCAGCCAAGGCCCCCATGACAGATAACATCAGATTGGCCATGGGGGAGTCTTCTCCGGTAAAGGGCAGATGTTCTTTGACGAACTCAATGCGGCGCAAATCATCAAGATCGTGGAGAATGTATTACTAAAAAAACAGTTATTGTCACAGGCTAGGCTACTTTTTATTTTATCCGCCAGAAAACCTGTTTACTGAAAAGGAACTTGAGGTCATCTTTTGTGTGTTGCAAAATATGAGCCGTAAGCTCATCGCTCTTCATCTGGGGTTATCGCCCCGTACAGTCGAAAATAAATTACAGGCGATATATGGTAAAGCAGGAGTTAACTCTTTGTCTCAGTTCGGGGAGTAATGCCATCATAAAGGTTACGATCACTATATTCCACAGAAACTCCTGAGTCCGGCCAGTCAGCTACTCGATATGAGTCTGTAATAGCGGCGGGTCTCCGTCTTGTTGAATTGACTGTAACAGACTCTCCCTCCTCTTTTTCTGTCGGTAAGAATAATAAAAAATATCAATATAATAATAAGTGCGAATGAATATTTTATTTGATATCATTATTTTAAATGAAATACGATGCCGTCAAAAAAACTTTGATGGTAGGCGTGTTTCATTCATTTTTATTATCAACAGGGAGATTGTAGTACATGCATCTCATCATCAACTGGGAAGATTTTTTACAACACCATTGGCAAAAACATCCTGTATTTTTAAAAAAAGCGATTTCTCATTTTATCAATCCGGTTTCGCCTGAAGAGCTGGAAAAACTGGTCATAGAAAAAGCCCTTGAGAGCCAACTCATTCAAAGGCGTCACGGAAAATGTCAATTAGTGCATCAAGCCTTTAATGGATATGCGTCCTTAGGTCAACGGAACTGGTCATTACGGGTGGAAGCCATTCACCATTGGCACAGAGCTGCTGAAGCATTTCTGTCTCTGTTTCGTGTTTTCCCCGATTGGGTCACAGAAGCGCTGACGGTGTTTTTTTCAGTCCCCGGCGGTGGGATTGGTCCTCAGACTAAACCGTCTGACGTGTTGGTGATACAAGGAATGGGACGCAGCCGATGGCGTGTAGGAGATCGAGGGTCATCGCCGGTTGATGATGGTCAGAACGACTTTTCTGAAGCAATGATGGATGAAGAGCTGAGTTCCGGGGATATGCTGTATATCCCCAAAGGCTCTGCCCATGAAGCCATTTCGTCCGAAGCCGCCCTGAGTTACTGCCTTCATTTTTGGACAGACAACAGCCTGCGCATGATAAGGAAATGGACTGAGTCGCTTTCAGATGAAAGCCATCGAGGCATTGAGTATGCTCCCTCGCCCGATTTACTCCTGCGTGACGACCCGACTGAAATTCGGCCACAAGACATCATCGCCCTCCAGGATATGATGAGCCAATTCCTGTTCCAGAAGAGAGAACATCTGGCAACCTGGTTTGCTCAGGAGATGTCTCAAACCGCCTATGAGTTGCCGAAGGCACCGGAGGCAGAGGTATACGCCCCTTCACAGGTTCAGACCTTATTAAAACAGGGAAATTCATTGCGCCGATTAATGGGGCTACGTATGTTACATATCGGCAACCGCTATTTTGTCAACGGCGAGTCGCTTGACTCAGATCATGCCGACGCCTGGAATATTCTGGCACGTCACAGGATGATTGATGGCCAGATGCTCATAAAATTCATCAACGAGGACGATTTTTTGGCACAGTTAACCTTGCTGATGAATCAAGGGTATTGGTATTTCTCATCCATAAAAAAAGACTGATGCCATTGATGAATGATTTTCATCAAAAATCACATAAATATAAGTATCATTTACTCTCATACTTTGGTATGGTGATGAAAATTCCCTGATGTTATAGCCCTATGGCTGTCCCTTTGAAAGGCCCTCTTTCAGAGGGATTTTTTTATTTTCTGAGTAAGTAGAGATTAAAAAACGCCTCCTAATCCACTGAAAGGCCCACCTTGAAACAGGAAAGCGTGATTATGCTGATCGATGAATGCCTGTTTTTCATTGGCATCCCACGAAGCGATTTCCTCTATTAAAGCGACTTGTCCGTTTACAAATAAATGTTCTATCTTGTGTTCAGAAGAACTGGCCCCTTTTTTTATTTTGATAGAAAAAGGGGTTCGGGCGTCCTCTTGCGCTGAAAATAAATACATATCTTCATCCTTTTTGACCACTCTGAGATCGTTCAGGGCCATTCCCGTCAACACTATTTTATCGGTTCCCCCACTGTCTTCGATATGGGTGCGATCGTCTTGACGGTGAATGAAATAAGTGTCATCTCCCTTCCCTCCTGAAAGACGGTCGTTTCCTTGCCCGCCATTGAGTTCATCATTCCCTTGTCCTGAAAATAACTGGTCATGACCGGCATCCCCAAAGAGCTTTTTATTGCCTTTCGGGGCAATAATGGTGTCGTCACCTTCCCCTCCTCTGAGGGTATGTAAACGATCACTGTTGTCGAAAATACTGTCATTGCCTCCTTTAGAATCCAGGGTGTTATCGGCCAGAACATCTCCTCCATAAATCCGCAAAAAATCGGCGTTTTCTGTCGCATTCACCTGGCTCTGTGGATGAGAAAAATAAGGGCGATTCTCCTGATTCAGGGAAATGTCAAATAACTGCTGCTCAACATCCATCAGCATGAGGTGTCGATAAGCCCTGTCGCGAATAAAGTCGAGCAGCTTTATCCTGAGGTTTGTTTGAGGCTCATTCGATGGGCTTAATATCACATGCTGACCGCTGGTTTCGATCTTAAGGTCCTCTATCTTGAACGGTAACATCAGCAGATCGACCTCAGGCTCCGCCTGATCATCCTTATTGTCGATAGAGACGGTGCGCTCTGTCTGAGCGCTGTCTTTCATTTGAATCTGATAAATATCCTGCCCCTTTCCTCCCCTTAACTTGTCGTTGCCTCTGCTGCTGATCAGCACATTATCCTGCCTGTCGCCATTTAAAATGTCATCAAAAGGCGTATCGTTGAGGACCAACTGCGTATTGAGGCTCAGTCGAAGGGTGTCTTTACCCACACTCACAAAATCCCCGTCAGGGCTTTTGTTGAGGCTCAGCCTGATGTTGTCTGGCTCTTGCATTTTAAAATAGTCTTGATGGGGGGCATCGAGCAGGGTCGTGTACTGGGCCTGGAACCGGGGAATAAAGGGCAACTCTCCTTGAGCATTTTTTTGAATCAACTCAGGAAATTGGGCAAATAAGGAGATGCCATCCGATGTATTGAAAATATAGGCACTGCTTGACAACCACTGGTTTTTCTCTGCCCCCTCGCATTGATACGCATTCTTTATGATGGCAGTCGTTTCTGCCTTATCTTTTGCTTTTAAAAGAATTTGCAGATCATATTGTCCATCATCATTGAGATGAAGTGTAACGTCTTTGATTTCCTCATATCTGTACTGAAAAGTGATCAAAGAGAGGGCCTCTTCTCCCTCGTCGTCAATCCTGACTGTCACCGGATGAGGTTGGGTGTTTTTTAAGATAATGGTGTGATCAATTCCACCGCCTCCGTAGGCGATGCCCTGTTCCAGGATTAAGGTGTCGTTTCCTCCATGCCCCCAGATTTCATCTCTGCCCCCCAATCCGTTCAGAATATTGTTTTTTTCATTCCCCACTAAATAATCTGATGTCTCTCTATGACCATGGATATGCTCTATACTTTTTAAGTTGGCTAATAAGGGACCCTGCTCTTTCTCTTTGAGGTTGATATACCGCACTTCGTTTTGTCGTAAATTAATCGCATATCCTAGATAACCGCTGTCTTTTAAGCCATGCTCCGCGATGATCAGATCTTCTCCGCCATTTCCGTCAAAATAGCTCGGTTTTCCAGGTAGGGCGGCTATGAATAAATAAAAGACGTCGGCTTGATTACCTCCCGTATAATGCTTCGACCCTTGGCCCCCTTTAAAAATATTTTTTCTCTCTAGTCTCCCTCTGGCCCTGTCATTGCCATCCCCCAAATGAAACAAGGCGGTCAGAGGCCCCTGACTCCATTCTCGCTCAATCTTAAAAAGTGAGGCGTTTTGTAAGGGTGGCTCGGGCTTGTCTGAGTGAGAAGTCGCCTCAATGAGGTCGTTTACCCCATGTAGAGGAGAGGCTTCAAAATAATAATGTTCACTGTCCACAATCTCGATGAGATTTTTTTGTACATCGTCAGAAGCAGAATGGTCGGTTAATTTACTTGCTACATCATCAGGATAAATATTATCCTCTAATGTCGTCATGACAGAGGCATTAAAACCATTTTCTACACAGAGGATTTTTTTAAAAAAGCGTTTTGTGAGTGTAAAGTCCCCTGCACTGTAGTAGTACTCTGCGATATCCGACCAGGCCGGTTGATCAAACAGGGCCTCTGCCTGTTTGCGTAATTTCCCGTCATAGTCTGCCCGAACCCGGGTGCGGGTGAGGGTCTGGTCATATCTCTCCTTGATGGGGGCACTGATATCCAGTCCCAAAAGCGCCCGCCCCAGGTTGTGCCACTTTTCTGTGGTGGTCAATTCAATGTGTTTTTGAAGATCTTCCAGCTGACGAAATCCCTTATAGAGCTGACTGGCGGCCAGCAAGACGACCCCTGCCCCCAGGCCGACAGGGCCGGCGAAGGCGGCCAGGGTCGCCGCGGTGGCGGAAGCCGTCGTGATGGCGACCATATAAATCATCCCCACAGAAATAGAGAGCAGTGCCCCCGCCCCAGACAGCGTGGCTTGCACAATCAAATCCTGTCTTCTAGCATGATCCGCCGTGCCAGATAACGCCTTCAATGCATTCACCCCATCATAAATATCAAATCCGGCATTAAACATTTGTAACACAGGGGCGCCATATCGGGTTAAGAGACGCCCGAGGTCAAACTGTATTTTTTTGATAGCAGAGTACGACATCAGATGCTGACTCATTTTATTTAAATGCGTTCCCCATTGATGTAACCCCAGCCCGGCCAGATCCGTCAACAGGTTTGCACTTAAAGCGGCTTTGAGCAGGGTCAGTTGTCCGTTGAAATGGGTTCTCTGTTCTTCGGTTAAATGGGGATTGTACAGAAGTTCACTGACTGTGATCCATTCGCGAAACGCCAGCCAGTACGCATAAAATTGCATTGAATGATGGAGACGGGTCATGATTTTTGCATGATGAGGGGAGGATAACGTTTTCAGGAGGGTCGTCTTTTTGACGCCGTCGGAAGAAGACTGAAAGGACTCTCTTGCGAGTAATGCTTTTAAAGCAGTGGCGTCCATTTTGTCTTCCATATTCCCACCCATTAAGAAATTCCCTTGAGAAGCCTGCTGTGATTTTTTTCTCAATATGTCTATCGCGGTTTTAAAATGGGGATCGGAAATCTCTGTTTCAGAGAAATAAGATTTGAGCTTTTGAGCATGAAACTGAAGCTCAGAGAAAGAAAATTCCGTCTGTTTAAAATCACGGGATGACAGGGTTCTGTTTTTTTTCATTCCCCCCATTTTATCCATCAGGGCAGGCGCAAAAGACAGTCCTTCCATCGTGACTTCAGGCAATTTTTCAATCCACTTTTTTTCAGCGGTATAACCGGCCATAAAGGTATTGAAGTGGTCCAGCTCTGTCTTTGTTGAGGGGGTCAGACGATCGAGATGGGCTTCCTTGATGGTGAAGCGGTAATGCCCTTCGAACTGTCTAAAACCATACAGCTCTCCCCGGGTTTGATGACCATCGACCTTACAATCCAGATACGCTTTCAGAAACCGGGTCAATCGATGAGGGCTGGTTTTTTTTTGTTGAATGATTTCCCCAAAATTCGGATCATACAGCGTGAGCTTCTCCTCTTTAATGGTGAATCCCAGGAGGTGTTTATCAGACAGTATCCAGTAAAACCCCTTTTTTTGAGGTAATTTGACCGTCAAAGCGTCATTGGTTTGAAAAAAATGGGGATCATTTTTTTCTATCTTCTGTCTTAAGGAGGAAAATTTTTCGTTGAAGGCGCTTAATCGATGCTCATCTTCCTGATTGAGCGGGATATCTGATTTTTGATGATTCAGGAAAGTATGGGTGCTGATGGCATTTGAAAAAAAGTCGGCCTCTCCCTGAGCCCTCATTTGATTTTTCATCCATAAAAGGCCCAGGGCATGGGCATGGGCATGGGCATGGGCATGGGCATGGGCATCCCGATGTGAATCTTGATAGCCATTAAAAATATACACCGTTTGAGCAATGGCACGTAAAGAAAAATCGGGATAATTTTCCTTGAACAATAAAGAGATCAAATCCAGGGTGTGTCTGTTTTTAAGGATGTTCGCTTGAGAACAGATTTCCAGTGCCTGCTGATCGGTGACCTGCGTGAATTTACCGTGAAGGCTCTCCATCATTAATAACTTTTTCGCTTGAGACATCCATTGCTGATTTTCCCTGATATTGAAAATCACTGACATCAAAGCGTATTTATCCAAACCATTCTGGTCATTTTGAAAAAATCCTTTGAATAATTGATATATCCCTTCATCCTGCGCAATAAAATCATACGCCAAACTCCCCTCAGCAATTTTACTGATGAGGGTGATGGCCTGTCTGACTCTGCCAGACAGCGTGTCAGCAGGGGTTAAATCACTGATCAGCTGCACATCCGTGAAGGGGCCCTGAATGAGCTCATCATTGAGTATCAATTGACCGCGGCTGTCGATTCGTTTATTCATCAACTGACGTATTTCATTCCATGAATGAAAGGGTAGTATGAGCTTTTTTTCTGTATTTTGATAAAAAATTTTGAGTTCAATTTGATGGATTTTTTTTCTTTTTTTATCTTGAATATAGCCTGTAATCTGCGCTTCAATGTCCTCACTCAACCGGAATTTTTTGTTTTGTTTCTGTAAATTGAACAAAGAAAGTATTAAATAATGCTCTTCATCATCAAATACGTTTTTCCAGGCAGGATTATAAGGCTCATTATAAGTTTGATTATTTTTAGTAATAAAAGGGGTGTAAACAATAGTTGCATTTTTGATATTCTTTAAATCAGAAAAATCATATCTTCTTTTTTCAGTCCCCGGGATCACACTATAAAAAAGAGTGTGACTCATAAAATAATGCCATTGTTCATAATGTTCAAAAGAGAAGGCGCCGATATTCGGATCAAAGAATGTCCAGTAATGTTTATTGTTCTTTTTAATAAAACTGACGGCCATGGCATGCTGGCCAATACAGAGTAAATAATATTTATTTTCATTCAGATCTTTGAGTTGATGAAGAAAATGTAAATAGGAAATTTTGATACGTGAACTTAAATGCGTGATCATGTTAGTCTGCTGAATATCAAATTTTAAGCCACTGGCCTCGACACTGTCTGCGTACTCTTGACGAGCTTGAATAAACAAATCTTGAGTATAATTTCTCAAATCTTTGTTACGTTGAGACGATGTAGCATCTGTAGGGCTTTTTAACTCCTTTTTTAATTCTCTGGCGGCGATTTCCATCTCCTGGCTGCTGTTGAGGGCGACCAGCTTTTCAAGTTCCGTGGATAAATGTTGACGACGATAGTGATTGAGGATTTTTTTCTGAACAGCATTAATATCTTCCACGTCTTTTGTGGTGAGGGCGGCATCAGTTTCACTGTTCACCAGATTTTTTAACCAAAACAGATAATTTTTACCGCCCCTCATAGGATGATGGCGTTCTTCAATCAGATAGCGAATCGATAAGGCCAGACATAACCCCTTGTTTTCATAATAGGGTGATAACTGTTTGATCAGATCAATTCTGTCTCTGGTTTTGATGCCAAAATAATCGTATTGATTAAATGTAAAAAAATGAGAGGGGGAAACCAAAGTCGTTGAATACTTCTGAGACATAAGCTCACTTCCTTGTGATTTTTTAATGTTAATTAAAGTCAATTAATGTGAATTTATTTTAATGAATTAGGAATGATTCATTATTCATCAATTATAATTAATTTTAGTTTGTTTTAATTGAACAGTAGAAAATTTTTAATAAAAGAAAGAAGGATTTATTTTTTATCCCCGTCAAAAAGTGTGGGATCTTTTTTTGATTGTTTCCATGTGACTTTAAACCTTAATGAAACATTAATTAGACTTTTCACCGTTCAGGTAAATAAATCTCCCCGCATAGAATTATTGAGAGAATCAAACTGGTTGTGCCGTATTAAAGAAAAATATAGCTAAACAAGATAAGGCTTCCCTGATTGTTGAAAAACAAACTCAATAGCCGTATGAATATTCGGCCAAAAATTGGGCAATATTTTTCTCACCGCCTGTTTTCTGGATTGGCTTGCCGTCGTACGTGAATTTTTTAACTCCGAGGTATCTGTTCATGTCTAGAGAGCTATTGACGCAGACATGTCACCCCCGCGCGAAAAGTGCTGTTTTACCCTGAACCTTCTGAAAATCAGAGAGTAGATTTTTAATAGGTTGATCCAGTGACACAAAAAATTGAACGCTGAAATCAGTGAGTCAACTAAGGAACAGTCAAATTTCGATTTATCAATCGGTTGACCTGTCAGATAGAGAAAATATGATACAAATGTGTCAATAAATAAAATTAAATAACATTAAACAGGAATATATTCTCCCGCACTGCCTCTTTGATCGTGATCAGTGCAACCTGAATCTTTAGAATAAAACATTAAGAAAAATTTAGCCTGACCAATAGACTAAACAATATAATGAGGTTATAAAAATGTAAAAATTCTTGATGCGACAGAACCGATTTTTTTAATAGGGATAATAATCATGAAGCAAAAAACGTTTTTTGAGACGGATTACCTGACGGCTCCTGTGCCATTAGAGGCGCGTCACAGTCTTCTCAGTGTTACCCTGGTTCGGGTAGGGATGATCACCGCGTTATCTCAATTCATGCTGGGGGCAACGTTAGGTTATTCCATGACATTTGCTCAAGCAATGCTGGCCACATTTCTAGGTAGCGTCATCTTGCAGTTTATTAGCTTAGGTTTAGGAATAGCCGGTGTTCGTGAAGGGTTATCCACCAGTCTGTTAGCACGTTGGTGTGGGTTTGGTCGTATGGGTTCCGTGCTGTTTGGAATGGCTATCGTGATCAGTTCATTAGGTTGGTTTGGTGTACAAAATGCCGTTTTCGCTAAAAGCCTGGAGTATGCCCTAGGGGGGAGGCTTGGTTTTGTTGGTTGTGCGACGCTCTCGGGGGCTGTACTCACTGTATTGGTGGCGTTTGGATTTCGTGCGTTAAGTTGGACCGCAAAATGTGCCGTTCCGCTCTTTTTCTTGGTGATTGTGTGGATTTTTGTCACCTTGTTACAGAAATATCATATGATAGACATCATGACCTCCTCTTTATCTGCTGGCGCCCCTATGACATTAAGTGCTGCGGTCACAGCGGTGACAGGCGGATTCATTTCTGCGGCCATTATTACCCCTGATATCAGTAGGTATTGTCAAAATCAACAGCATGTTTTTTATATGACCCTTACTACCATCATCGTAGGAGAAATCATTGTCTGTGGTCTTGCTGCGGTGACTGCCCATGCACTTGGCACGGCTGACGTCGTGACTATTATGATACAAACATCAGGGTGGATTGGCTTGCTCTGTGTCATTCTCGCCGCGATTAAAGTGAACGATGTCATCTTATATTCCGCGTCTTTGGCTTTAGCCAATATCCTGGAAGGGGCTATCGGGAAAAAATGCTCTCGCATTTGGCTGACGATGATATCAGGTGTCATAGGTACCATGCTCTCCATCATGGGAATTTTAGATAAGTTTACTGATTTTCTGATTATGTTAGGTGTGGTCTTTCCCCCTATTGCGGGGGTGATGTTAGTGGATTACTATATTCTGAGAACCAGTCGTTCGGTGCTTGAGGCGGCTCGTCAAACGCAGGCATTGCCAAGTAGGGCATCAGTGCCATTAATAGGGTGGCATGCCATCGCTGCTTGCGTTGTGGGGGCTTTGGTAGGCATAACGGTTGAAAGGGGGATTCCATCCCTCAACTCATTGTTGGTTGCTAGCCTTTGCTACTGGCTGACTCACAAAATCTGCAAGAAGTAAGTCAAGCCATATCACATTCCCTGGTTGTGCTCTGGCATGCCAGTTATTTTTTGAAAATTATTTATATGCCAATCGCCATTAAAAACCTTAAAAAAATTTAAAAATAAACTGTAAATAGGGCCATGAAATACAATTCCATGACAGACAGTCAACAAAATATTTGTCATTTAATATATCGCTGTCGTTTTGCTATAATAAAATAAGACGTTTAATCGGATTAATATTGATGAAAATTATGAATAAAAAAGTTTAGATGAAAACTTTAGTCAATCCCTTTTGTAAACGGGTCTGTCAGACGATGACCGCGATACACTAATTTAATTAAGAAAAAAAGTCAGTTTTTTTTCAACTGCCGCTCTACTTGAGATAGACAGTTTTAATTAACTCACTGAATTCTTAGCTGGAGAAAAGAGAATGAACGAACATCAAAACAGTGAATCAAAAAAATCAACAGTGGATTCTCTAGGTAAAGTCCCCATGATTGCGATGATGGAGCATTCAAAAATGCCTTGGGGGATAAAAGATAATCAGTCAAGATATGTTTATTTGAATGAGGCCGCACTGGATATGGCCAATATTCCAGCAGGATTCGATTTTGAAGGGCGTCTAGATGAGGAATTTCCATGCCCATGGTCGGAATTTGCCCCAGAAATTTATGCCCAGGATAGAAAAGCGGAAAGTAGCCATCAGACAGCAGAAACAATCACCACTTCATATTATACTCGTCAGGCAGTGCTGGAACCCTATTATATCCCAAAATTTCCCATTTATAATCAGAATGGAGAGAGTTTAGGGACTGTTTTTTGTACTAAAAAATTTAGCTTTGTCTCTATCAGTGATTTTTTCAATCATTTGAAACCCTCCGTGCTGACATTAAATCCCCCGGTAGACATTTTTACAGAAAAAGAGCTTGACATCATATTTTACGCCTTTCAGAAGCTGTCCTCTAAGGAGATCGCGACAAAGTTGTGCTTATCTCATAGAGCTATCGAGAATAGATTACAAAGAATTTATGAAAAAATGGGCGTCACCTCACTGGCTGGGTTGATAGAATATTGTCACACAACTGGACTCAATCACCATGTTCCCAAAAATTTGTTGAGACAAGGGATAGAATTTTTTTGGTAGTGCGGAATAAATATTAAAGGCTCTGTCGCATTAACGACTTGCAGGGCAATATGATAGCACTGAATGATTTTTATCTTATGGTGCTCCCCCATGTCTCTGACGAGAAAAGCCTTCAAACGTTTTTATCCCCATCGGTGTGATAGATAGCCCATGTGTCCGTTGGATTCTGGCGTATTTCAGAGTGAATTAGAGAGTAAAGCACCAGGTGCTTTGGTTATGGAGCTGGTGACGCTGAGATTCAAGACAGAATTTATCTTGCTTAAAGGCGAGAACCCGATTAAATGTGAAAAAGCACACTCTAAGAAAATGATTTGTCTAAATTCAATCAGAAAGATTTAGCAACTTTAGCCAATGCCTTTAATAGATTTTTTTTTAGAAAATACCGCCTATGAATTTTGGGACCATGCGCAGCACCCAACGATGCAGAGTCCAATGGTCAACCAAAATACCCCCGTTCTGACATCATTTCTTCCAGGTTTCGAAAACTCAGGGTATACGCCAGAGTTCAAGGACACACTGTGCTATCTATCACACCGATGGGGATAAAAACGTTTGAAGGCTTTTCTCGTCAGAGACATGGGTGAGCAGCAGTTAATGCGACAGCACCAGAAAAACGATTTGTTATTCAAGCTCGTTTGAAATCCATGAAAAGGGGATTCGAACTTATATCGAGAAACACCATTATAACACTTGTGAGGCATGACCGATAATCTGCTCATACAGACAACTAACGCTAAAGTTTGAACACATCTGTACCAATGTTTTAGGGGTTTTGTCTTCTAATGAAGCCATGGCGTCTAACATCGATCCCAGGCTGTATTTTTTTTCTTTCAATTCAATTGTCTCTAGCGCTGCCTTCCTGTCTTCGTTAAAATGCACTACCACAGTCACGTTATCTTTTGAGTCAGAGTCACCTACACTGATCTTCAGATTTTTTCCCTCCTTTTTTATCCAAACCTGCTCAGGAGTGATATCTCCAGATAATGTCAACGTATCATTCCCCCCGCTGTCGATTATCTGAATTATCTGATCTGCCTCATCTCCTCGACCAAACAAATAGTGATCGTTGCCAGTGTCACCATAAAGCAGGTCGTTTCCTGGTCCTCCCGAGATGTCTTTCTCCCCTTGATTTGTGGCGATCGTGTTTTCCTCCCGCCCAGCAAACAATGGAATATTCTTTTCTATTTGATGCAGGATCATATAGTTTCCATTTTCAGTTTCTATTTCTTTCCCTCTCACCTGTGAGGGATGTGAGATCTGGAGAAAATTCTTTTCACCAGATGTCTTGGTGTTTTCTTTGATCCTGACCTCATTATGGTGGATTTCAACCTCTTTTCTGTCTGTGCCAGAGAGGATGAAGAGAGTCTGGTTTTGATCAGGAGTCATCCCTGATTTGAGTCTAATCGTTTTTTTCTTATGACGCTCTGTCCCAGAAAAGATCATCAAATCGTCCCCGTCTTTTTCAAAGACCGCGGAACCAAAGTCAAAGGGTAATCCCACCGTATATTCCCCTTGAAAGAGATGTTCGATCACGACTTCTTGGCCCTGGTCGCCCGGATGAGGCTGGATAAGATACAGATGAGTGCCCTTCTGGCCCTTAAGGTGATCACTGCCCATCATACTGCTGAGTATAGATAAGTTTCGGCCGCCAATCAGATCGTCATGGAATCGGGTATCGCGCGGATGTAAACTCAAAAAAGAAGGTAATTGAGAAATTTGATCCCCTACGGTCACCCTGTTGTTTGAGGCATCTTGAATGACCCGGATGTTGCGCGATACTCTTCCCTGAGTGCGCGTTTGAAAACTTCGGTCCAGGTCTGGGTTATAGAGGGCCCCTAACGTGATGGAGACTGGAGTTGACAGGTTGATCGGCGCAGGGGCGTATTCTGGGAAACCGAACATCACTATCCCATCTCGGCTGTTGATCAGATAATTATGTTGTAACAAGCCCTCTTTGTTGTAAGCATTTTCTAACTTAAGCGTTGTGACGGCAACCCCATTATCATTGAGCAGATTAACCGCAATATGCTGGCCGTCAATCTTGACGCTCTGTATCTGGTCGGCCCTATAATTTAAGGAGATTATGCTCGATTCCATCAGCGTCTCTTTGATGATAATTTGCGCGTGGGTGCCACTCTGATAGATAAAGTAAAGATCGGTTCCTTTTCCTCCGTCAGCGATACCCGCCTGTAACATTAAAACATCATTTCCATCATCACCGATGAGATGATCAATGCCCCCCTTTCCGTCTAATATATTATTTTTGGCGTTTCCGATCAGTTGATCATGGGTTTGAGCGTGTCCAGACGCATTCTCGATTCTATTAAGATGGGCTATCTTTTGATCAGGCGTATCAATGTGGGCAATATAGCCTTCCTCACCCAGGTTGATGAGCCAGCCTTTTTTTCCCTCAGGTGTGATCAGGGTTTCCAGAGTGTCTGTATACTCGTCGGGTCCTTCGGGATTGTCTCCTCCGTCGAGCATCCCTGGTTGGTCAGGCACCGATGAGGTCACTAATAAAAATCGATCTGATAAAACACCCCCTGTCAAATGAACCCTCCCGATGCCGACTTCAAAGATATTTTTTTTACCGGGTACGCCGGTGATCGTATCGTTGCCTCCCCCTGAAGTGATATAAACTGACTCATTTGGCGGGACGTCGGTGTAAAAAGGATGCGCAAACACTTCCCCTTTTTGATTAACGGATAAGAGTTTTTTGTCTAAAACAGCATTTTTCGAGCCAGAAAAAACCCCTAAAATAGATTGTTCTTTTTTGATCGTTAAACGATTGCGATAAAAAGACTGGCCATTTTTTCTCATCTCAGGTGAGGTCTCACGCTGCACCAGGCAGCCATCAGGTTGAGTCTCAAACACAACAAAATGGCCGTCATCTTGAATGAAGATCAGATCATCCAGACCATCATCGTTCATATCAGTTGCCTGCAATTGAGAGGATGTCGAGCCATACACTTTTGCAAGCCCTGCAAGGGGTTCCCCAAAAAAGACAGTGAACTTTCTTTCACCCGCTCTGGTTTTCGCTGTCAAAAACGAGGAGGGAGGAATTATTGCATTCGTTGCTGAAAAAATAAGCGAATAACGGCCATTTTTGGTCACAAAGAGCGCATCTGCCTGACCATCGCCATTAAAATCGCCCTTAAGTTGATAGGCATACTGTCCCTCTTTCATTCGATCCAGGGACTGGAGGGTGGTCTTTGATGACGGCTCAAGGATAACCCCCTGGCTGTCGAATGTGCCTTGGGCATTGCCAAAATACACCAGCACCTCATGATGATCTGAAAAAGCACTCACAGGCACCAGAAGATCCAGATGGCCATCACCATCGAGATCCAGCAAAAGGCCAGGGCTGGTATACAATATCGGTCTGTAGTAAAGCTGCTTTTTACCATAACCGGCTTGATAAGCTGACAAGGAAAGACTCAAGGTGTTTTTGCTAAAAGTCCCGTTTTCTTGTGCACTATAAATATCGAGCGGGAGTGTCTCGTTGTTCACTGGCTGTGCAATGATGATGTCGGCGCGACCATTACCATCGATGTTGCCGACGAAACAGGGTAGATTAAGAACTGCGCCACCAGGCCCATAATATAAAGACGGCACGTCGTCTATTCGCCGGGGTTTTTCGAAATACCCTTGTCGATTCCCTTCACTAACATACAGGCCGTTAGGTGAAAAAATCATGATATCCTCAATACCGTCCCCATTCATATCTCCTTTTTTCACATGATGATCGGTTCTCATCGGTTCGATTGATGCAGTCAGAGAAATCGGGGGTTCCCTTTCTTCAAACTCTAACCAAAGTTCGCCGACTTTTTCTTGATAGCTCTGAGACTCAACGTGTTTGAGCTCAGATAAGCTACTCTCGTCGCGATCTGTGATCCCCTCTGGGGTATAAAATTCATAGGGCGTCTCCACGAAATGTAAATTCGTATAACGTGGTGAACCATCTGATAACTTTTTATTCTGATATTTTTGCAGCACGTCGATTTTTTTTTCGGGCGTGATCTCTTCTTCGAAGGTATCGATCACGCTCCCCTCCCCAATTATTGAAACTACCCTGGTAAGAACGGTAAACAAGAATCGGTCTATCCCTTTCAAGGCAAGATAACGACCGGCTTTTAGGGTGACCAGTCTGTCGCTGTAATAAACAGTGCCCACCCCTTTTTGAGTTCTGGCGAACGCCCGCATCGAGGTTTTCTGCAGGGCCTGAAAATTCGCTTTGGCTGCCTCTTTTGTCTCGATATATCTCATGGGATTCAGTAAGTGTGCAGGTTGTTTAATATTTAAGAACGTCCTGACCCCAGTCTTAAATTCTTCCCAGGGGGACATGGTCGGAGAGTATTTTTTGATCTCTTGGGTTTCTTTAACCGCCGAATAAATGTGCGCCGTGACGGCCATGAACGCGGCACTAACGAGGCCAACCGGTCCTGCAACAGCGGCCGCCGTTCCCCCGAGCGCCATTGCAAAAGCCAGGCCAATAGTGACGGTCACGCTGGTAGCCGATAGCGTCCCAGAGACGATTAAATCCTGCCGAACACCCGGGTCGGAGGTGGTCTTCAATTTTGAGAACGAGTCGTACGTAAAAAAAATGTCCCAGGCAGCAGACAGAAAACTGAGATACACAAATGCCCGCCCAGACCAACGGAGTTGACTGAGGTGATTGCTGGACAGGGTATTGACGCCTGAGGTCTGTTGTGCGACAAGCCCTTGACGGATGACCGCCTTCTGAAATCGGCTCAGTCCATACTGTGACCCATCAATCCCGAGATTGCTGACCAAGGTGGCGATGCTCTGATTGCGATGAGCAATCCACTGCTCTTTGTCTTCTTTTGAGAGATGGTCAAAACTGTCTGTTTGATAATAGCGAAGCAGATCTTTGATTATCATAAAATAACTATAATAGTTCATCCCCTTTTGACTCCTGTTGAACCATCTCTGTTGTCGAGAAGACAAAGAGAAATAAGGTGTCTGGGTCTTCAGGCGTTCCAAACGGGCGGGTAAGGTATTTAATTGAGTCAGATGTGCTTTCGCGAGAGGCAGATCAACTTGACGGATATCCAGGGCGTCTAGAGAATGAAAAGTCTTTTCAAGGAAAGTTTGAGCGGCCTCGATATTCCTGGAGTGACTCGTATGAGTGAACGTGAAGAGGCCCCAGTGAGGATGGTAGAGGGTGACGATAGAGCCCTCTTGTGTTTGCCGGGTGGTCAAGGTGAGCACCTGGTGTCCCCACCGCAATAAATACTGTTGATTGGGCTCAAAAGACCGTGACCTCAGTGGTTTGAGAAAGGCGTTAACCTCGGCAGGGTTGAGGGGATCCAGGGAGTCCATGGCAAAAAATCGCTGAAATTCCTGTAACCTCTGTTGATCTGAGGGCGAGAGTATGCCGGCTCGGTGCTCCTCTATCAAGTAACGAAGCTCGACGACATCGATAAAATCTCTTCCCAATTGAGGGCTCTTGTCATGGGCAGTGAGAAAAGCAAGATTGAGGCCTAGAGCGCCTCTCAAGCCGGCCTCTCCATGAAGAGGGAGACGTGTCTGGCCAGAGAAATCATTCGTCCGGATCTGGATCTTCACCTTGGGATAGTCTTTTGCGATTTGAGTGAGGTACTCAGACAATTTTTCGGGGTGCTGTGCCTGAAAACGTGCCTCCACATCAGGGATAGGCAGCGCTTCAAATGACTCTGGAATTGGCTCCGCTTGCAATACGGCTAATCTTGAGCGCCACTGTTGGTAAGTCTTGGGATTGGATAAGACATCGACAGCCTCTTGCACCAGGTGTGTAGAAGTCTGTCCTTCTCGCAGAAAACAGGCGTTTATTTGGGTGAGGTTGTCTGGCGTTAATGAAGAGAGCGAGACTTTACCATGAGCTAAATTGTCGGTGAGAGCCAATAGGGTGGTCACTCTGGTTTGCAACGGCTGAAGATAGTCTGTCTTTGAGTCATTTAGGGTTAAACCCAATCTCGTAGAGCTTTTATCCTGCTCAGCTGAGAAAGGTTCTCGATGCCCAACCCCTTGCGGGTCTTCCTGATCGGTGATGTGAATTTTGTCCTTGTATCCCACGATTTTTTGAGGCAAAACGGCTGAGGGTATGACAGTGAGTTTTGAGGCAAAATCGTATAAATAGCCGCTGCCATCGGTATTGGCCAAGTGGCAGCCAATCAAGGCAACTTCTTCAACCGGAATGGGCTCAAAGGAGGACGGTACCTGGGCTTTTTCCTTCACGTACAGGTACATATTGTGATGAATTTGCGCTAATTCAGAGGCAGAGCACCCGGCTAAGCTCTGAGAGTTCAGTGAATCTCCTTGGACAGAACGTCCATACCCGACATAAAAGAATTTCAGTGAGCCGTATTGTCTGGCACTTTTGAACACATTCGTATCGCCCTGAACCAAACGAAGAGTACCCGCCTGGTCCCTCTGAAATAAGACAGATTGAGAGGAATGTTTAAGGAAAAGATTTTTTGCAGAGTCGCGAACAACCTCATCATCTTCGAGTTGCACAATCATACGGATGGCGGTTTTGGGGTTATCTGGGCGAAGAGAAGAGGGCGCACTATTTTTGTGGCTATGGGGTTGGAAATTCGGTTGAGACCATTGCTTAACGAGCCTTCTTCTTAGAGGCACTTCAGGGGCGTATAAATGTGTCTTGGCCTTCTGGCGATTACTGTGGTGGGAGAGGCGATCGACTTGCCTATCGACGGCGATTTTATTCTTATATGACTCAATACGGGGTTTAAGCGCCTCAAGCGAAATCTTCATCAGTTCCCCTGCAAGGGTGGGATTGTCGATTAAGCTTTGTTTTATTGATTGGACATCAAGAGAGTTTTTCGCTATTAAACGTGCCAGCCATTTAGTATAGGGCACCGCCATCGACACTTTATTTTTGGAAAATGTTCGTTGTAAAACCGGTAGACAGTCAGCAAAAAAATCGATATCTGTTAAAGTTTTATAAGCATCCGTTCCCGCTTTGATAGCAAAACTGAAAAAATGTAATAGCCACTCTTTTTTTGGGGTAAGATTTTTTGGGGATAAACAGAGGGCTTTGGGATGTTTTTGCTTCAGTGCATCCCATGTGGCCTTTGCAACAGTCTGTTTTTTGTCTTCAGACAGTGCTAAAAAAGCGTTTTGTAGTCCAGAAAAATGTTCCAGTACCTTTTTTTTAGTGGCTCCTATCTGTTTTGAGCGCCCAAATAAATAGCGACCGTTTTCATCAAAGGCAGAGTTGTACGTTTTGGCGGGCTTTTCAGCACGAGTGGGATCTTTTTTATGCCGATCATATTTTTCTTGAATAGCTTCCCGTAATTTGCGATAGCCTTCATCCATCACAAATATTCGGTCACCGTCAAAATCCCCACTCATATACTCCTGGTCTTTGATAGGGATGGCCACAGCATCGCGTCCGTCAAAGATATCTAATGCCACTAAGGCGCCTCGGGCGTTCAACGGACCGTCCTGGCTGAACTCGTCTCCTTTTTTACTTTTCCAGCTGCTGTGAGTCTTAATATCAGCCTAAGATATCGCGATATCACTTTGACTATATGCGTCAGGCCAAAACTCATCAGGAACCACCACGAGTAACCCTTTAGCAAAAGACATAGGAGGAGCGGAAGTCCTTGTTGAGGTGCTTTGTGTCTTATTTTCAACGACAAGTGTGTATTGTATGATTTGGCTCTTATCCAAAAACTGGGCCGTGTTGCTTTTTGCGCTGATCTTTTCCTGGGAAACAGGTACCAGGTTAGCCTGGTCATAAGGAGCCCGCCCCATGATTGTGCCATCCGTCCGTGTTTTTAATCGTGTCGAATGGACCTGGTCGTCGGAAGAAGGGATAGCGATGAGGCTACGGCCGCTGATCCCCGCACTGGTCAGTAAGCGATACAATAAGAGCTTAAAAGCTGTCTCATTGGGATCTCCACTGTGATTATCGAGAAAATTTATTTTTTCCCTTAATTTTGTGATTATCTCTGCTTTGACCTCTTCTGGTAACGTCATCGTATAATGTTGCAGGGCTTGAGTCGGCAGGTAATTAAGCTCGGTCGGCGGAACAACTTTGCCCTGGTGCTGTTCTTCTGCCCCTGTGTTACTAGTCTTTTGGGCGTATTTTATTGCTTTGAGACCGGTCATCTTCTCCGCGAGACTTTGTTTAATAAACCCCGTACCATCATGAAGACGTAGCTTTATCTCTGCATTGTCTGAATTTTTTAATACAAAGGGATGTTCTGTATCTGCCTCACGGTTTCCAAAGACCTGAATCTTAAATCTTCCTTCCAGAGCATTGCCCTGATCACCGTTCTTAGGCTGTGCCATTAACATTCTTTGAAAATACCAGAAGCTTTCTTTGTTGGGGAAGAGCTTTGATATAAATTGGGTAAAAGTGGCTTCAGTACTGGTTTCACTCACCGGAACACCGATGATCGTGCCATAATGATCAGAAGTTTTTCCGCTTAAAATATCTTCGAGTTTATCGGAGGGGCGTTTCATACGATTACCGCCGAACAGATCAATGCGATAAGGTTTCTTTTTAAGATAAATCAGTTTGTCCAACAAATATCCACTGAGATTTCCTGGTAAGGCGACTTCGATCATTTCAGCCTGAGCCTGCTGCTGATTGATAAACCGGCCTAGAAGAGAATAGGGCAGCTCACGACGTCCCTGTTCTGTCCCCTTAATATTCGTGCTAATCAAAGTCAATTTTCCTCTATCATCAGAGACCCTTGGAGGATGCTCGAAACCCTCAAAAAGCCGGGAATACGGCTGTTGCCATTGCGCCGGCTCCCTGGTATTCAAGGTTTGTTCGTGACGTTGCGTAAATGTATCCAGGGTTGAGTCAGTGCTTCCTGAGAAGGATCTGTTTTCCAGGTCAGCTATCAAGTTCCAGCTATAGGCTGAAAGATCCTGGATCAATATGTTGTCTGCCTGCTGAGTCAATACATTTTTAAGCCAGCTTTGTATAGACGCTTTGAGCTGTGGTTTCAAAGTCTTTTCTTTTACTTGATCATACACTTTGAGCAATTGATAACAGGTCAATGCCATGAAGCGACTCTGAGTGGCTTCTTCTTGATTAAACTGCTGTTGTGGGTTACTCATAAAACCCAGTTTACGTTGAATGTCAGGAAATAACTTTTCGAGGACTGTTAATGCCCTGTCTTTAAGGGGGGAAGAACTGGGCTTGATAAGAGGCCATAACCCCATCGACAGGTTACCCAAAGTTTCCAGATTGATGCCTTTTATCCTTTTTTTGGAATCATCCCCATTGATAAGAATTTCAATTCTTTTTAACAGTGGGTCCGCAATCTGATCATATAAATCTGAATGGTTTGAGTAAGCTTTTAGCAACATCGTGGCCGAGAGAAAGTCCATTTCATTTAACCAGGATTGCAGCGATTTCACGATAAATTGCTGTATACGGTTTAACCCCTCATAGAACGGATCCGCACTGGTTTCCAGAAAAAATTTATTGAAGGCATTGGCTAAGTTGGCTAAATTTTGGGGCGTGAATTTGGATAAATCGCTCGTTTGAATTTTTGTGGCAATCTCGAGGACTGAGATTTTCATAGATTCTTCCTCAGGCCATCTGGCAAAAGCATGAGCCAGGTTGGCTAAGCTTTGCTCATTAAATTCAGATAAATTCTTGTTTTTATTCTGAATCTGTTTGGCAATCTTGAGGGCGGCGGGTTTCATATTTTCATCAGGCCATTTGGCAAAAGCATGGGCTAAGCTGGCTAATTCTTGCTCATTGAATTTAGATAAATTCTTGTTTTTATTCTGAATCTGTTCGGCAATCTTAAGCACTGCGGGTTTCATTTCGTCGCTAACCCATTTTGCAAAAGCATTGGCCAAGTTGGCTAATGCTTGCGGCGTGAATTCAGATAAACTCTCTCTATTCTGAATCTGTTTGGCAATCTCGAGCACTGCGGGTTTCATATCTTCGTCAGGCCATTTGGCAAAAGCATGGGCTAAGTTGGATAATTCTTGCGGCCTCAATTGAGGTAAACTCTTGCTATTCTGAATCTGTTCGGCAATCTTAAGCGCGGCGGGCTTCATATATTTGTCAGGCCATTTGGCAAAAGCATTGGCCAGGTTGGCTAATGCTTGCGGCGTGAATTCAGATAAAGTCTTATTTTTATCCTCAATCTTGGCAAGATTCTGAATCTGTTTGGCAATCTCGAGGACTGCGGGTTTCATTTCGTCGCCAGCCCATTTGCTAAAAGCATTGGCTAAGTTGGCTAAATCTTGCTCATTGAATTCAGATAAATTCTTGTTTTTATTCTGAATCTGTTTGGCAATTTCGAGAGTGGCGGGTTTCATATTTTCGTCAGGCCATTTGGCAAAAGCATTGGCTAAATTAGCTAATTCTTGCGGCTTGAATTGAGATAAATTCCTGTTTTTATCCTGAATTTTGGCAATAGTCTGAATCTGTTTGGCAATCTCGAGGATTGCGGGTTTCATTTCGTCGCCAGCCCATTTGCTAAAAGCATTGGCCAGGTTGCCCAATCCTTGCGGTGTGAATTGAGATAAATTCTTGTCTTTATCCTGAATCTCTTTGGCAATCTCGAGAGCTGCGGGTTTCATATCTTCGTCAGGCCATTTGGCAAAAGCATTGGCCAGGTTGGATAATTCTTGCGGCCTGAATTGAGATAAATTCCTGTTTTTATCCTGAATCCTGGCAATGTTCTGAATCTGTTTGGCAATCTTTCGGACTGCGTCTTCCATAGGTTTTTTACGCGGCCATTTGCTAAAAGCATTGGCTAAGGCGCATAGCACCACCACAGGGGGTCGGATTTTTTCTAGATCGACCTGCTTTACATAATTCGCAATACTTATAGCGGCTTTTTCACAAGTTTGATTTCTAGAGTTACGCGAAAAAAATGTTACCAAGTAACTTAGGTCTTTTAAGGGGGGATTAGGTTTACTTATTATTTTTTTAAAATATTCATTTATTTCTTCAATGGATTTATTATCTAAATTTAACATTATTTACATGATTCATAATTTATATAAAACTGAGGATTAATATGGGCGTTTTTTTTACGGTTCGGTCGCGTTAACGATTTTTACCTTTCTACGACCCCATTATGTTTTGATTTAGTCTCTAAGATAACGCTGTATTTTGCGATTACTCAGAAGGTCTAACAGGGAGGGAACTTCCACTTCCGGCAGTACCAATGAAATTGGTCATTAAAAATTTCGTATATTTCAATGATTTTGACATCATCTTATAGTGATTTAATTGAGGGTAAGGCAATGTGCTCAACATGTCCTTCGCCTGTGATTGAATATGAATTATCAATAATAAAATTAGAATGAATAAAATTTGTTCATTCAACTGCTTGCAGATTTCTCCCATAATCGCTAACCAAAACTGATGTATCATCCCTGCTCATAAGTGAACGGAGATTATCAGATAAAAATGAGACCTACTCAAGATTTAGCGTTTAAGTACTGGAAAAAGATAACACTGTTTTTACTTGAGGGCTGGCGGGCTCAGGTTCGTGAATGTGTTAGTTTGAGATGAAGGTTTAATGTAAAGAAAAGTGCCATCATCATGGCTGACAGAGGATTCACCTACCGAGCTGGAACAAAACATATTCTTGACCAGGGAGGAGATCTAGTAGCTAGAATGAATTTACGCGCCCTCCCGTTAATGACTGAGGAAGGAGACAAGTTTACAACTGAGTTCCTAACGCACTCTGGCACAGAGAGGATATGGAGAATAACCTGCGTTCATGGTCTCACAAGGGCTAAGGTTTTAACCAATAAACCACTCTGCCGCAGAGTCAATTGACAATAAAATCAGGGATTTTACGATGACGAGAATGTTCTATTTGACAAAGATTTTTGAGTTGATCAAAAATGATTTCAACATCAATGAGCGTTTGTGCAATAAGGCTAGATCAAATTCAAATTGCTTAATGGGTTGCATATTTTGATTTTCAAAAATATACCTTACTAACTTACGGAATGTGCCTGTTTTTTTCTTCTTTTTAAGTCTGGTCTGTGCCTGGCTTCTTCCCCTAAACTTGAAATTGGCATTTCATTCTCTTTTCCCCACAATGAGCAGGAGGAGAGCCAAAAACTTTCAGGGATTGCCGAAGATATATGATTTGCCCAAAAATTACTAAAGGGGCATTATTTCAATCCAGATTTTACCAAAAAAATTCCACTCCTTCTCTTAGCCGCTTTTTGGGAATATAGTTGTTGAGTCCAGTTGTATGACAATATTCTAGCAATCCAGTCGGTGAAGTGACTCCTGTTTTTTCATAAATTTTTTGTAATCTGTTCTCGACAGTTCTATGGGAGAGAGACAACTTTGTCGCAATCTCTTTAGAGGACAGCCTTTGAAAAGCGTAAAATATGATATCCAGTTCTTTTTCTGTAAAAGTATCTACGGGAGGAGTGAGCGTCACGACAGAGGGTTTTAGATGATTGAAGAAATCAGATATGGAAATAAAACTAAATTTTTTAGCATAAAATATAGTACCAGAAACTTCGCCCTCATCATTATAAAAAGGGAATTTTGAACAGAGCCAAGGTTCTAAAACCGCATTTCTACCAAAATAAGAAGTCTCGATTACTTCAGCGCCTTCTTTACTTTGCTCGGCTTTTCTATCATGGGCTTGTAACTCAGGTGCCAATTCATACCAAGGCACGGGAAGCTCACTATCTAATCGACCTTCAAAATCAAATCCTTTGGGTATGTTACAAAAATCCACCGCGGCTTGATTTAAATAGACAAATCTAGATTCTTTGTCCTTGATACCCCAAGGGATACTCGCCCTTTCCATTAACGAAATCAGGGGGATTTTATTAACAGAGGAAATGTTTTTTGATTTAATATCATTCATTATCAGATTCCATAAGTTAATTAAAATCAGATTTACTCAGCTTACAGTCTGAGTATAACATACACACTAACAATCAATTATAAAGAATCATTCACAGACAAACACATTACCTCATGCATGTCAGACATGCAAACCAGAAACCCTCAATTATCTGCCGGAAAGGACATCTTCATCTCCTCATTTTATTTATCAAAGAATATGCACATGAAAATACAAGCGTCGTGCTTTTTCTGTGCGTGTTGTCCAGCAGCGCGAGTCAACCCACGATGATGAGTCCCGTATCCGGGCTGATTGAGCCGGTGAATACTGCGTTGGGGGTCTATGAAAAGGCGTGAGCCCTAAAATTGATGTCGGCCTTTCAGGCACGCTACTTAGAAGTGCTTGTTTATCGAAGGCCAAAGGACAGATATGAGGACATTTCCTCAGCTATGGGCAGCAGGAAACTGGGAAAAGGTGAAAGAAGTGATAGCAGACAGGGGGTATGACTTGAGTGAAGTGAGAAACCTAATTCGTGAAAATGGAAAAGAGTCGATGATTGCCCGCTCTGCTATTGAACGTTTTTTTGGCAAAATCAAAGAGCACAAAAGGCTTGCTTTACGCTTCAATAAACTCGATATCACCTTCTTTTATTTCTTCGCTATGGCTTTTTAAAGTCTTTAATTTACTTTGTTAACAGTGCCATATCAGATGAAATATGAAGACCCAAAGTCTCGACAGATAGAGTAGGTTACATAAATTTGGTTAACGAGTAGGTCATAAAAGCATATGCGGTCAAACCGAAAGCGGCTTTTCAAAAGGCGGGCGATAAAAACGGAGATCGCTTGTGTCAACATCGTGCTGTTGACTCCTCAGGTCAGACTATCGACTTTCTGCCGGCTAACAGGGATAAAGCAGCAGCTCTGCGTTTTTTTCGACAGGCTTTTTTCGAAGCCAGGGTAATCCGAAAGTCATCACTACTGATAAAAGTGGGGCTAATACTGCTACTTTGACGGAAATCAACAAAGGGAAAAGTCAAGAGGAAGCCATCAAAATCAGACAAAGCAAATATCTAAACAATTTAATTGAGCAAGTGAAGCGTAATATGAAACGCCGAACACGACCCATGCTGCGATTCTTCCTTTAGGCGAGCTCAGACAGGGTTCGCAGGGATTGAACTGATAAGAGATGATACGTAAAGGACAATTAATCCATCCACAAGGGGAAAAATTATCCCCTGCAGAACAATTTTATTTTCTGACTGCCTAAAAAATAAGCCACACCCCTTTCGGTTTATCTTTTCCCATTAATGCGACACAACCAAGTAGGCTAGGGAAATTCAACTTTGTTTACTATTTGCACCAAAATTTTTAATGGGACAGCCCTGTAGGACTCCTGCCAAGAATGTTGCTAAAAAACTCAAGTTGACCATTCCAACACTCTACCGCTGGGTGCCTGCCTCTACTTACGCTTAACGTACTTTAATTCCGAATTATGAGACAACCCCAACTTTCCGGTCCCTTATGTTACCCATTAAAAAAATCTATTCAGGTTATTCCCTGATCTTTTCATGGCCTATATTTTTTTAATATAAAAATACCATCAAGTTATTCTCTTTATTCGATTAAAGATTGATTCTATTTAATTACCAGAGCGAAAAAACAATTATGTTTAAAATAAGAACTTTAAAAAACTTTGCATCAGAGATTATTACACGCCATTTAACAGGGCTTGTTATACTGTTTCGCAACTTGCTCAATCTGGCGAGCTTCCCAGTCAAGGTTATGAAGCCTGGATTGAGCAGGCTGAGAAATATGATACATCTCCGACAGCGCTGATTCAGCAAAACATGGGCAACAAGGACTTTGAGACTTTCTCATTTCTTACCATAGCGGCCAATGCGCCTTTCCAGTCATTGAAATTGGGATTCGACAACTATGAGAGTTTTTCAAAGCATTTTTTGAAATCCTTCGAGAAGAGTCGGTGGTTCTTCATCAAAAACAAGAAAGAAATTAAAAAAGCGAATGAACTTCTGGCCTCATTTAGAAGGGGTGTCTCCAATGACCAGCGCATCACAGTACGTATAGAGAACATGCTTTCTGATGTAAAGTCAGCCATTGAAGAAGACGTCAAGTCTGGTGAAAAACTGATTGAACATTATCAAGACCTCGGGCAAACGGTAGGCGCATCAGGCCCGTCGCAAGTTGAGCAAGACAAAAAGGCCGAAAGAAAAGCGGATAAAGCCGCTCTAACCGAAATTGGATGGAATAATGAAGCAATAGCTACATGGAGTAATAGCAGGAAAAGCCAAAAATATCATGAGTTTCAAAATCAAAGAGCTATGTAGAATAAAATATCAGATAACAATAAAGACCGGCAAATGAAAGCTGACGCGAGCATAACGATGATTGATAATGCCGCTCGTAAAAACAGGATAACAATGGACAACAAAGCTAAAAGAAATGAGTTGGAACAAGAACAAAAAAAGCATGATCAATTAGGTCAGACGCCTGCACAGCCAGAGATAACAGAGCCTGACAAAAATCAGTTAACTGAACAAAAAAAAGATTCTCAGTTAAATCAACTGCCTGTATAATCAGCGAGAGAACAGCTTAATAAAAATCCTTTATCAGATCACTTTAAAAATAAGAGGGCAAAAAACCTATCAGCAAAAGACCCAGCGTTAACATTTGTGAAGATTCTTGACTCAGCGCTTGACATATCTAAAGACCCCGAAAAGACTGAAGAAGAACAGAACGCAGCAATAATTCACAAATTCAAGTCGAATGATTTCAGACAAACATCAGATGCTGCTCTTAAATCTTATGGAGCAATATCTGATTCAGATTATAAAAAGATACATTCAATGTACAAAGAAGACGCGAGAGAAAAGAATGAAATTTCAAACAAAATTTCGGAAAAAATATCTTCAGTGTACGAAAAAACAGAGAAAAAAGATGACACACATTTAAAGGAGCGCCTGAAGTACGCGAAAACGATAGCCCTCATGGCTATTGGCCAAAGCTCCTCAGACACTTTTTACAGAAAAAGAGCTTGATGTCATATTTTACGCCCTTCAGAAGCTGTCCTCCAAAGACATCGCGACAAAGTTATCTCTCTCCCATAGAACTGTCGAAAATAGATTGCAAAGGATGTATGAAAAAATGAAGGTCAATTCACTGGCTGGATTGATAGAATACTGTCACACAAATGCACTTAATAACTATATAACCATGTTCCGAAAAATTTGCTGAGACAAGGAGTGGCATTTTTTTGGTAAAATCTGGATTGGGTCTCTGTGGTTTTTTCATACAAAAGGGAATTTGAACGTAAATTGACGTTTATGTCTGTCTTTAGAACCCACAATTGCCTCAATCGGCATTGAGTAACAAAACGCCATGGCAGTCTATTCAGGAATGCTACAAACTGAAACCTGATATATTAATCATTAACCTTCAATGGTTGATTCTCCCCAGCTGATCATCAAGCCAGCCTTGCCGAACCTTGATACTTTGCCAAGGTGGCATCATCGGTTAACAATGTAATTCCCTCGACCCTTGCTTGAGCAATCAGAAGTCTGTCGAACGGGTCTTTGTGAATCATAGGCAAGGCATCGATTGCAATCGCATGCTGGCTGAGTATCGGCAGTTCGCAGTATCCGTTGTCGATCAGGCCACGACGCAGCATGCGCGCATCGACCTGAAAATCGGGCCGGTTCAGCCCGGACTTGATGGCAACTTCCCATATACTTGCTACGCTGAAAATCAATTCATTTTCCGGATTGGCCATCAGGTGACGAGCACCTGTCGGTAAGCGCTCAATGCTCTCTGCCGCCCAAATCAGCAAATGGGTATCCAGCAGCAGCTTCACTACTGGCTCTCGAACAGGTTTTGAATTTCGTCCGCGCCCATCGTGTTAAAGTCGTCTGGCACCTTGATCTGACCAGCCATAAAACCAAATCGTTTCATTTGAGACGGTTCCGGTGTGTCGAGTGCGATCACCTTCACCATTGGCTTACCTGCCTTAGCGATCACGAACGACTCGCCTCTAGAGGCCATCTCGACCAGTCTGGAAAGCTGCGTTTTAGCGTCATGGATATTATAGGTTTGCATGGCTGCCTTATATGAGTCAAGTTTAATAAACTAAGTCTATATCACTCCCCCTAATAGAACAAGCAATCTTTTGCATAATTATCAAAGTGCCATATAGAGTTAAAAAAATGTTTTTTAGACATTTTTAGGGTTCGTTATTAAATTAAGAACAACTCGTTTACTCTGTTTTTAAAGTAATTTTTTAATACGAGCATCAGCCAATCGGCTAATGAAGGTTCATCACAACTAAACCCATTGAGTTTATGTGTCTCGGTAAGGGGTTGTGGGGATAAAAATAGGTTATTCATTCTTGGCCTGTATTCCAAGGAGCCTTAACAAGCATTAATTCAAGGGATTGATTTTCGCTGAGGGGTATTAGGATAGGTTTTCGGAGAATTGGAGCACAGGGGGGATAAGATGCTATGAAAAACAGGAAGAACAATGATCCTTCTTGGTAAATTGTGAATGATTAAAAAATGACGGTTTCTTTTGCTGGCTTTCCCAAGAGAATTTTTTTAACCCGCAAAGATTTTTTTTCGGTATGTGCTATACAGTGTTCAAGAACATCAGAGTTATTTAAAATGAAATTAACAGGAAATCATGTTTGAAAAATGGAATCCTGCGGCATGTAGGACCTGCCGCATTGTTTTTAATATCAGGTTTCCTCTTTCGAATAGCGTTCTGTAGAATGTTTTTCTTCTATATACGTCTGCTTTATCTGCAATGACGGTCATACCTCCACGGGCTTCGACAATATGACACAAAGCCATCAGAAAAGCTTATTGCCTTCCTTCTTCATCAAGTTCAAACAAAAAAAAGCTGATGAATATAGGCATTGGCAAATTTAATGTCCTTTATCAACATCTCAACTATTGCCTCATCGTCATTTCTGAACTGGCATGAAAATCGTCATCCCGCCTAAAAAAATCGTCAAATTCAACGTCACTATGATAAAGCACAAACATCGGCACCTCATGGAGAATGCCTTTCTACACCTCAAGCGCGGGCGCGGGATTGCCACTCTTTATGATGCAAAGAATACCTCCTCTTTTCTCGCTGCCGTGCAAATACGATGCCTGGCTCTATGGCTCAAAACTTCATGACGACACTATGTAGACCCCGGGATACTGCACGCAAGTTAGCCAGAAAGCGTTAAAAATCATCAAATTTATTTTGGAATATTGATCCACAATATACTCAAGCATGGGCATATAATCCCTCCCACCGCCTGGTCCATGAATCCGTTCTTCCATGAGATAACGTGTAGATAAACCAAAACAGAGGCCTTTAAATAAATTTTTTGCGTTTTCCTTATCACTATTAGTCATTAATACTTCAGCTATTTCTGGGATGATATCCTTAAGCTTATGAAGTAAGGCATAACCTTGGTTGAAATCAAATGAATACTCTTTGTTTTCAATTCCATCTAATCCTTGAATAGGATAGTCATACAGCGTTTGTAACGCCGTATGCAATCGCTTAATTCAACAGAACCAATGATCGATATTTAATCACTAAAATATTTTCATCAAAAAAAATGCCTATGGTTAATTAACAGGAGACGTAAAATCATTTACCATTGGCATGATTGCCTTTTTATTTTCTAAACTCTGCGTCACTTTTTCAGCATGCGAAAACCCCGCAATATTTTGCGGGAGCATATCCACTTTTTCAAAAACATGAGCTTGAGGTATCCTATTCGCTTGAGCATGTTCTGCGGGAGCAGTAAAGAAATTTTTAATTTCTTTACATAATGAACTTAATACGAATGACCCTAATACCGAGGAACGATCTATAAAACTGTTTACGGCAGGCTCAATATTTTCATTGACTAGCGTTGATTCAACATTTTTAATGTTGTCTTCTTGTGCTATAGTTGGTCTTGTTACTGATGAATCATGATCATATTCTTTAATTAAATCATTGATCAGTTTTTTTGATTCTATATCACGGTGATCCTTAATGATTTCTTTCTCTTCTTCTCTGATTAACAAACCTCTTCTATCATAATATTTTTTCGTTGTTTTTATATTTGTAATATCTTTTGATTGACGGTAAACCTTTTTAATCTCTATTACTCTATTCACGTAATCCCATTGTGTTTTAATTTTAATTTTATTTTCTAATACTTTATCCATTTTTGTAGTTTCTTCAGTGACTCTTCCTAAATCATCAAACTTTATTTTTATGGTTTTTTGAGACGTCATCTTATCTGTTGATGAATCGTAAAAACTTATCACTTCTTTAATTATTCTACCCAAGTCATCAAATTTTTTTTCTGTTTTTTGGGGCTCTTTTAAAGAATTGCTTGTCAAGTTACAATCCAATTCAGTTTCTTTAATTTTTTTATTACCAAAAAATTTTATTTTGGATTTTTTTAATAAAAAATCATTATCGTAATATTCTTTAATTTCTTCAGCCTGTCCAGACTTTAAATTTTTAGTTTTTTTAAAAAAAGATATTTTTTGTTTAGATGAATTATAAGATGTTTCTGTAACAATTTTTTTAATTAATTTTTCTTCTGAATATTCAAAAATATGATTACGTTCTTCTAATCTGTTATCATGATTTTTTTTAATTTCTTTTTTATTGATTAATATTCCTTTTGAGTTAAAGGTTTCATGATATATTTTAAATGAATTTTTTGAATTTTCTGTAATTTTTATTATTTCTTTTAACTGTTCTTTTTTATCAAAAATTTTAATTTTACTATTATATGATAAATCATCATTTTTATTTATTTTGATATTAATGATTGATTCTTGATTAAATGATTCAGCGATAATTGAATTCGATTTAATATTTATTTTTAAGGGTCTTCCTTGCCCATCAGATTTTATAATTTCTTGATCAAGAATATCGTTACTATAAATAATATCCTTAATATTATTTATAGCAATCTCATCTATTATCTTATTAAAATTTAAATAAGACAAAGGATCTGAATTAAACAACTCACTGTTAATTTTTTCGCTGAGTTCAAACTGGTTAGTATTCGATTTCATAATATTATTCAACATTAATAAGAACTCCCATTCTTTCATTAAGAAGTCCTTATTAATAATGTATTTATTGAAATCAATCAATTTTATGATAATAATTTTAATATTAATTAATAATTTTTATTAAAAAAAACTTTTCAAAAGTTTTTATATAAAATGATAAACTTCAAATTTTTTAATAAAAAATTTTTGTTGTTTTATTTTAGTTAGTTACATTACTTTTTTTACAGTGTTGTGATAAATCTCTTTTCGTTAAAAAACCGATTTTTCTGCTGTCTTTATGTTGAAAAAATATATTGAACTCTTTTGCTTATTCACATGATTTTTAGTCGGGCGTATTAACGTCAAATGTAAAATTTATGATAGGTTGTTTAGCCTTTTAATAAAAAAATTTATTCAAAATTAATTTAAAAGAACAAGTCATCGTCACTATTTATTAATAGAGGTGTAGCACTTTTGTTTTTTTGGATGAATTTAAAATTTTGAAATAAACAAAACACCTTATTAAGAATAATTAATATAAGCGATGTATATTTTATCTAAAAATTTAAAATATAAGACTTCAATTAATACAGTGTTTATTTTTAAATGATTTCAATTTTTTTAAAACCCGAATAGTAGGAGTCAACAGCCCGATAAAGATATTTACACTGACCTTTGATCTTGATGTCCGTTTCATCCGCTATTGGTGTCGGCCTAAGGCTCCATTACCCATTACGATGTAAGACCCCACTGGTATAACGGTGGGTTAACGCCAAATGAATCAGAGCGGCTGTTCCATGAACACTCAGGTAGGATGGCCAATTTTAGTTGACCACTACACAATCGCATCTACTAAAAGAGTAGTGGCATAACAGGTGGAAATGCGGCAGAACAATGGCTGTTGACGTCAGCCGAGCGCGCTAGTCATGACTAAGAATCGGATTAACCGTCTATGCCAATATTTTCACTAATCCGGTTCTGCTGATTAGCTACTGTGCCCGAAATATTTAAACAGCGACTGAAGAGCGTTATCGAAGTGGCTGATCTAGAAAAGAACGTCTTCTCATGTGGATAATTGCATGGTGTGGACTATCAACAGCAGGGTCGCTCAAAAGCAACTAACCAATATCTATTACATTAGAAGTAGCAAAGCTGGCGATTACTGAAGTTAAAAAGCGAGTCAATCAGGCCAATGTCTTTAAATGCAACTGGACAATTTGGACGCTTTTTCATCTCACTAAGGAGTTCTGATGTAGCGAAAAATCGACCATTTTTTTAGAGGATCTCAGGTTTTTTAAATTATTCGGCTTATTAACAAATGTCTCCAAATTTTCACAGGCATTGATTGTATTTTTAGAAGGACTCGCTCAAACCTGGCTTGCCAAGGCAAACAAAATAGCCGTTAAAGTCAGTTTCACGTTCATATAGCTACACTCTTGTTTATAAAAAATATAGACCTACTCAGCTTTAAGTGATGCTTTAAATGATCGTTCATCAACGCTCATTCAGCACCGTTGATGATAGCGAGATGATACCGTTTAAGACATCTCTGCATATGCACCCATTCCGATTATCGATGATTTTTGAAAGGCCCTCTTTCAGAGGGATTTTTTTATTTTCTGAGTAAGTAGAGATTAAAAAACGCCTCCTAATCCACTGAAAGGCCCACCTTGAAACAGGAAAGCGTGATTATGCTGATCGATTAATGCCTGTTTTTCATTGGCATCCCACGAAGCGATTTCTTCTATTAAAGCGACTTGTCCGTTTACAAATAAATGTTCTATCTTGTGTTCAGAAGCACTGGCCCCTTTTTTTATTTTGATAGAAAAAGGGGTTCGGGCGTCCTCTTGCGCTGAAAATAAATACATATCTTCATCCTTTTTGACCACTCTGAGATCTTTCAGGGCCATCCCCATCAAGACGATCTCATCGGTTCCCCCATTGTCTTCGATATAGGTACGATCGTCGTGACGGTGAATGAAATAAATGTCATCTCCTTTCCCTCCGGAGAGATGATCGTTTCCTTTTCCGCCGCTGAGTTCATCATCCCCTTGTCCTGAAAATAACTGGTCATGACCAGCATCCCCAAAGAGCTTTTTATTGCCTTTCGGGGCAATAATGGTGTCGTCACCTTCCCCTCCTCTGAGGGTATGTAAACGATCACTGTTGTCGAAAATACTGTCATTGCCTCCCTTGGCATCCAGGGTGTTATCGGCCAGAACATCTCCTCCATAAATCCGCAAAAAATCCGCGTTTTCTGTCGCATTCACCTGGCTCTGTGGATGAGAAAAATACGGGGTTTTCTCCTGATTCAGAGAGATGTCAAATAACTGCTGCTCAACATCCATCAGCATGAGGTGTCGATAAGCCCTGTCGCGAATAAAGTCGAGCAGCTTTATCCTGAGGTTTGTTTGAGGCTCATTCGATGGGCTTAATATCACATGCTGACCGCTGGTTTCGATCTTAAGGTCCTCTATCTTGAACGGTAACATCAGCAGATCGACCTCAGGCTCCGCCTGATCATCCTTATTGTCGATAGAGACGGTGCGCTCTGTCTGAGCGCTGTCTTTCATTTGAATCTGATAAATATCCTGCCCCTTTCCTCCCCTTAACTTGTCGTTGCCTCTGCTGCTGATCAGCACATTATCCTGCCTGTCGCCATTTAAAATGTCATCAAAAGGCGTATCGTTGAGGACCAACTGCGTATTGAGGCTCAGTCGAAGGGTGTCTTTACCCACACTCACAAAATCCCCGTCAGGGCTTTTGTTGAGGCTCAGCCTGATGTTGTCTGGCTCTTGCATTTTAAAATAGTCTTGATGGGGGGCATCGAGCAGGGTCGTGTACTGGGCCTGGAACCGGGGAATAAAGGGCAACTCTCCTTGAGCATTTTTTTGAATCAACTCAGGAAATTGGGCAAATAAGGAGATGCCATCCGATGTATTGAAAATATAGGCACTGCTTGACAACCACTGGTTTTTCTCTGCCCCCTCGCATTGATACGCATTCTTTATGATGGCAGTCGTTTCTGCCTTATCTTTTGCTTTTAAAAGAATTTGCAGATCATATTGTCCATCATCATTGAGATGAAGTGTAACGTCTTTGATTTCCTCATATCTGTACTGAAAAGTGATCAAAGAGAGGGCCTCTTCTCCCTCGTCGTCAATCCTGACTGTCACCGGATGAGGTTGGGTGTTTTTTAAGATAATGGTGTGATCAATTCCACCGCCTCCGTAGGCGATGCCCTGTTCCAGGATTAAGGTGTCGTTTCCTCCATGCCCCCAGATTTCATCTCTGCCCCCCAATCCGTTCAGAATATTGTTTTTTTCATTCCCCACTAAATAATCTGATGTCTCTCTATGACCATGGATATGCTCTATACTTTTTAAGTTGGCTAATAAGGGACCCTGCTCTTTCTCTTTGAGGTTGATATACCGCACTTCGTTTTGTCGTAAATTAATCGCATATCCTAGATAACCGCTGTCTTTTAAGCCATGCTCCGCGATGATCAGATCTTCTCCGCCATTTCCGTCAAAATAGCTCGGTTTTCCAGGTAGGGCGGCTGTGAATAAATAAAAGACGTCGGCTTGATTACCTCCCGTATAATGCTTCGACCCTTGGCCCCCTTTAAAAATATTTTTTCTCTCTAGTCTCCCTCTGGCCCTGTCATTGCCATCCCCCAAATGAAACAAGGCGGTCAGAGGCCCCTGACTCCATTCTCGCTCAATCTTAAAAAGTGAGGCGTTTTGTAAGGGTGGCTCGGGCTTGTCTGAGTGAGAAGTCGCCTCAATGAGGTCGTTTATCCCATGTAGAGGAGAGGCTTCAAAATAATAATGTTCACTGTCAACACTCTCAAGTTCATTTTTGGGGATATTCTGAACAGAAGAATATGCGTTTAATCTACTTTCTACATCATCAGGATAAATATATTCTTCTAATGTTGTCACGACATCATATGAACCCAGATTGTGAATAGGGACATGCAAACGATTTTTGACGCGAATAATTTTTTTAAAAAAGCGTTTTGTGAGTGTAAAGTCCCCTGAACTGTAGTAAAACTCTGCGATATCGGACCAGGCAGGTTGCTCAAACAGGGCCTCTGCCTGTTTGCGTAATTTCCCGTCATAGTCTGCACGAACCCGGCTGCGGATGAGGGTCTGGTCATATCTCTCCTTGATGGGGGCACTGATATCCAGTCCCAAAAGCGCCCGCCCCAGGTTGTGCCACTTTTCTGTGGTGGTCAATTCAATGTGTTTTTGAAGATCTTCCAGCTGACGAAATCCCTTATAGAGCTGACTGGCAGCCAGCAAAACGACCCCCGCCCCCAGGCCGACAGGGCCGGCGAAGGCGGCCAGGGTCGCCGCGTTGGCGGAAGCCGTCGCGACGGCGATCATATAAATCATCCCCACAGAAATAGAGAGCAGTGCCCCCGCCCCAGACAGCGTGGCTTGCACAATCAAATCCTGTCTTCTAGCATGATCCGCCGTGCCAGATAACGCCTTCAATGCATTCACCCCATCATAAATATCAAATCCGGCATTAAACATTTGTAACACAGGGGCGCCATATCGGGTTAAGAGACGCCCCAGGTCAAACTGTATTTTTTTGATAGCAGAGTACGACATCAGATGCTGACTCATTTTATTTAAATGCGTTCCCCATTGATGTAACCCCAGCCCGGCCAAATCCGTGAATATATTCGCACTTAAAGCGGCTTTGAGCAGGGTCAGTTGTTCATTGAAATGGGTTCTTTGTTCTTCGGTTAAATGGGGATTGTGCAGAAGTTCACTGACTGTGATCCATTCACGAAACGCCAGCCAGTACGCATAAAATTGCATTGAATGATGGAGACGGGTCATGATTTTTGCATGATGAGGGGAGGATAACGTTTTCAGGAGGGTCGTCTTTTTGACGCCGTCGGAAGAAGACTGAAAGGACTCTCTTGCGAGTAATGCTTTTAAAGCAGTGGCGTCCATTTTGTCTTCCATATTCCCACCCATTAAGAAATTCCCTTGAGAAGCCTGCTGTGATTTTTTTCTCAATATGTCTATCGCGGTTTTAAAATGGGGATCGGAAATCTCTGTTTCAGAGAAATAAGATTTGAGCTTTTGAGCATGAAACTGAAGCTCAGAGAAAGAAAATTCCGTCTGTTTAAAATCACGGGATGACAGGGTTCTGTTTTTTTTCATTCCCCCCATTTTATCCATCAGGGCAGGCGCAAAAGACAGTCCTTCCATCGTGACTTCAGGCAATTTTTCAATCCACTTTTTTTCAGCGGTATAACCGGCCATAAAGGTATTGAAGTGGTCCAGCTCTGTCTTTGTTGAGGGGGTCAGACGATCGAGATGGGCTTCCTTGATGGTGAAGCGGTAATGCCCTTCGAACTGTCTAAAACCATACAGCTCTCCCCGGGTTTGATGACCATCGACCTTACAATCCAGATACGCTTTCAGAAACCGGGTCAATCGATGAGGGCTGGTTTTTTTTTGTTGAATGATTTCCCCAAAATTCGGATCATACAGCGTGAGCTTCTCCTCTTTAATGGTGAATCCCAGGAGGTGTTTATCAGACAGTATCCAGTAAAACCCCTTTTTTTGAGGTAATTCGACCGTCAAAGCGTCATTGGTTTGAAAAAAATGGGGATCATTTTTTTCTATCTTCTGTCTTAAGGAGGAAAATTTTTCGTTGAAGGCGCTTAATCGATGCTCATCTTCCTGATTGAGCGGGATATCTGATTTTTGATGATTCAGGAAAGTATGGGTGCTGATGGCATTTGAAAAAAAGTCGGCCTCTCCCTGAGCCCTCATTTGATTTTTCATCCATAAAAGGCCCAGGGTATGGGCATCCCGATGTGAATCTTGATAGCCATTAAAAATATACACCGTTTGAGCAATGGCACGTAAAGAAAAATCGGGATGATTTTCCTTGAACAATAAAGAAATCAAATCCAGGGTGTGTTTGTTTTTAAGGATGTTGGCTTGAGAACAGATTTCCAGTGCCTGCTGATCGGTGACCTGCGTGAATTTACCGTGAAGGCTCTCCATCATTAATAATTTTTTCGCTTGAGACATCCATTGCTGATTTTCTTTAATATTAAAAATCACTGACATCAAAGCGTATTTATCCAAACCATTCTGGTCATTTTGAAAAAATCCTTTGAATAATTGATATATCCCTTCATCCTGCGCAATAAAATCATACGCCAAACTCCCCTCAGCAATTTTACTGATGAGGGTGATGGCCTGTCTGACCCTGCCAGACAGCGTGTCAGCAGGGGTTAAATCACTGATCATCTGCACATCCGTGAAGGGGCCCTGAATGAGCTCATCATTGAGTATCAATTGACCGCGGCTGTCGATTCGTTTATTCATCAACTGACGTATTTCATTCCATGAATGAAAGGGTAGTATGAGCTTTTTTTCTGTATTTTGATAAAAAATCCTGAGTTCAATTTGATGGATTTTTTTTCTTTTTCTATCCTGTATGTAGCCTGTAATCTGCGCTTCGATTCCCTCACTCAAGCGGAATTTTTTATTCTGTTTGTATAAATTGAACAGGGAAAGTATTAAATAATGCTCTTCATCATCAAATATTTTTCTCCAGGGCGTCTTGTCAATATCATTATCATTGTTTCTGGAAACGAACGGGGTGTAAACAATAGTTGCATTTTTGATATTCTTTAAATCAGAAAAATCATATCTTCTTTTTTCAGTCCCTGGGATCACACTATAAAAAAGAGTGTGACTCATAAAATAATGCCATTGTTCATAATGTTCAAAAGAGAAGGCGCCGATATTCGGATCAAAGAATGTCCAGTAATGTTTATTGTTCTTTTTAATAAAACTGACGGCCATGGCATGCTGGCCAATACAGAGTAAATAATATTTATTTTCATTCAGATCTTTGAGTTGATGAAGAAAATGTAAATAGGAAATGTGGATACGTGAACTCAAATGCGTGATCATGTTAGTCTGCTGAATATCAAATTTTAAGCCACTGGCCTCGACACTGTCTGCGTACTCTTGACGAGCTTGAATAAACAAATCTTGAGTATAATTTCTCAAATCTTTGTTACGTTGAGACGATGTAGCATCTGTAGGGCTTTTTAACTCCTTTTTTAATTCTCTGGCGGCGATTTCCATCTCCTGGCTGCTGTTGAGGGCGACCAGCTTTTCAAGTTCCGTGGATAAATGTTGACGACGATAGTGATTGAGGATTTTTTTCTGAACAGCATCAATATCTTCCACGTCTTTTGTGGTGAGGGCGGTATCAGTTTCACTGTTCACCAGATTTTTTAACCAAAACAGATAATTTTTACCGCCCCTCATAGGATGATGGCGTTCTTCAATCAGATAGCGAATCGATAAGGCCAGACATAACCCCTTGTTTTCATAATAGGGCGATAATTGTTTGATCAGATCAATTCTGTCTCTGGTTTTGATGCCAAAATAATCGTATTGATTAAATGTAAAAAAATGAGAGGGTGGAATGAAAGTCGTTGAATACTTCTGAGGCATAAAGTCACTTCCTTGTGATGTGTGAATGTCAATAAAAATCAATGAATGTCGCTTTAAGCAATATTAATGGTTAATTTTATGATGTAAACCTATCAATCTCCCTGTTCTTCATCGACGTTATACTTCGCATCATCGTTCGCTTATTTAAGCTGTTTCATCTGAGCCCAGAAAAAGCTCGTCAATGGGATGAAAAAGAAATGTCTGAAGGCGTGCGCCCCTCTCAACGAATGTACCTAGTGAAACAGCATCAGGCATTAAGAGATTTCGTTGAGATAGCGGGGTTTAATTCCACCACTGGCCAAGGCTTTGCGACAGAAGAAACATTAATGGCCGCCATTGAACATCTCATTGAGGAGGATAAAATGGACTTATTCAACAACTGGTACCGTTTTGAAGGGTAGATCAATCCCTTCAGCCGAAAATTGAACCCTGTCAACAAAAAATCACGACTGACTTGAGCGATAAGGGGACTTGAACTCCAATAAAGAGATCGCGACAAAGTTGTGCTTATCTCATAGAACTATCGAGAATAGATTACAAAGAATTTATGAAAAAACAGGGATCACTTCGCTCTCTGGATTGATAGAATATTGTCACACAAATGGACTCAATCACTATGTTCCGAAAAATTTGTTGAGACAAGGGGTACAATTTTTTTGGTAATGCGGAGGGTTTCTCTGTGGATGTATATAAAATCAGCCGTGTTAATCACATTCTAATAAAAACTTCGTTGAAGATAAAAATGGAATTAGGGAGAAGTGTAAACCCGATTTTTTTATCCACATAAGACTCTCTTCATAAACGCCAGTTCCTGCATAGTGTCGTCATGAAATATTGAGCCATAGCGACAGGCATCGAATTTGTACAGCATCATTTTTTCATCAATACGCTGATTTTTAAGAATATTATTTTTTGGTTTCTCTAATTTTGCTATTGCTGCCTTATTTTTCTCTTTCAGTTGCTCCATATCTAAGTTGAATTTTAAGGACTCTCTTTTTCTTTCTGCTTTTTCTTTTAAAAGCTGATCATTGTCGTTTTTTGCCTTCAAATTGTTTTGAATTTCAAATTTAAAAACGCTTTTTCTTTTATAAGATTCAATACGTTGCTTACTACTTTCAATTGACTTTTGAAATTCTGCCATCAAAGCATTGTGTCCTTGAACAACGCATAATCCCTACACCATGATACGCCTGCACCCTGACATTACTAACGCCTTCTCGAGCAAAAACATTTGCCATATTTTGTCCAAGTGGACTTTTTCCATCTAAAGTTTTTGAGTTGGCTAATAATGCTTTTTTATCAAAAGAAGTCTCTGTTTCTCTATCAGCGCCACTACAAGAAAGCAAGCGGACATCTATTAGGCGAGTGGCTTGTTCTATCTTTACATTTAATCAAAAAAATAAATCATAAAAATATCAGTAAATAACTTAAATATTGTTGTGACGAGATTAAAAACACGAGAATGGAATTGTTTTGAAGGTAAAATTAAAGAAGGGATAGTTTTCAGAACCCTAAAAAAGAAAATCCGCCGGGGTGCCAGATGCCGGTGCTTACTTTAATCCCCCTGATGCTTAAGGCCACTTTATTTCCCCTTCGAGGGGTCGATGAGATGAAGGCGATGCGGCAAAAAAAGCCTACATTGATCAGTTGAATAAAAGTGGGCTTTTTTCAAATCACAAGATTAACCATTCCACAAAAGATTTTTGCATTGATAGCTATCAATCCTTTATGGATAGACTACGCCAAATCAATAAAAACACTTTTATTCATTTCGGGTCACCGAATCACGCTATGGTTATTAGCATCCATAAAAAAAACAAAGAAGATCCCGGCATCTGGTCATTCTATGATCCTGACATAGGTGCTAAGGCAGTGAACACCTACAAGGATTTTCGAGATTTTATGGATAACTTACATGAAGTTTGGCCGATGTTTGGATATACGTTTGAACAATGTAACCGAGACTCTCCCGTTAAGTTCGTTAAGTTTCAGGTTTTTTTTGCAGGAGACTTTGACGAAAAAGAAATTATTGATGCCAATAGCTGGAAAGTGGCTTGGCATAATGAATCAAGCTACTTATTCCGTGCCTTGAAAGAACAAAACATCTCCTTTAAATTAGAAAAAGAGATGACTGGAAAGGTCACTGATTATACTTTAACCAAGGATGATAATGGGTTTGAACAAATCCAGTCAGTGACATTTCAGCTTACTGATAAGGAGAATAAACAAACCTCGATTACCTTTCCGGGTATAACGAATTTTGATCAAGCAATCAATCAATTGAAAGACTATGCAACTGATGGTGAAACATTTTCCGAACACTAAAAGAACAGCAGACTTTGTTTGCGTTTAAAACAGTAACAGCAAAGGTGATTGATTATGTTCTCAGAGCAGACGATAAAGATAAAATTCAATCAGTCACATTTGAAATTAATGATAAAAAGGGCAACAAGATAAACACAGTGATAAACGTTACATATCCTAATCAAAATACATTTGAGCAAGTGAAGGTTAATTTATTAGCAAATGTCAATAAAATTATCGAAAATTCTGGCAACGATTCGAATATCATTGAAACCAGTGATTGGTTCTCTCAATTGTGATTGAAATCGTATTTTTAAATATAAAAACGCTGAAGAACCGACAAAAGTAGTCTATGCTATGCTCCATCATTTTTTAGGTGAATAGTGAAGTGAAAACGAAATGGACAAGACGCGCTGACTTTTTAACCCAGGTGAATGTGATTACCATTAGGGGAAAAATTCTGTCTAAACTCAGTCTTCATTATCAGATTATTTTTAGAAATCACACTGTTCGCGCCTAATATCAAATTTATTTCTCAGTTCTTCAGCGTTTCCCTATCAATTAAAACATGAATAAAATGGAAAAGATTTTCTATGAGTCATTTTTTTGCACATTTATCCAGGTTAAAGCTCATTAATCGTTGGCCATTAATGCGTAATGTACGTACTGAAAATGTTTCTGAACACAGTTTACAAGTTGCTTTTGTCGCTCATGCCATCGCTATCATCAAAAATCGTCAATTCAAAGGCCATCTCAATGTTGAACGTATTGCATTATTAGCGATCTACCATGATGCCAGTGAAGTGATCACGGGTGACCTTCCTACACCCATCAAATATTATAATGATGATATTTCTGATGCGTATAAAAAAATAGAAAAAATCGCACAACAACAATTGATCAACATGTTACCCGTTGAGTTACAAGAAGATTTTCACAGTTTATTAGATGACAGCTACCAAACTGAAGAAGAAAAAATGTTAATAAAACAGGCCGATTCTTTATGCGCTTATATCAAATGTTTAGAGGAATTATCAGCAGGTAACAACGAGTTTATTCAAGCAAAAAAACGACTAGAAAAAAAACTCAAAATGATAAATAGTCCTGAAATGGATTATTTTATGAACCACTTTCTTCCTAGTTTTTCGTTATCTCTGGATCAAATCAGTGAGCAAAATTCTGAATAAACTGCTTAGAAAACCTACTGACCTCTTCTAAAAAATCTGATTTATAAATCACCCAAAAAAGTTTTATCGAGTTTTTTAAAAATGCATTTTATAAGATCAGCTAAGGATTGATAGCCAAGGAGCGGTTCGATCGCCATCATTTGCCTCTTTTAAATTGAGAAACTTGAATCTCACTGATTATGATCTTTTAACACAAATCAGAAACTGTCCTGAACGCTACATTTTTATAAAAAAGAAAATAATTTTGTAAAACTTTTTTTCAAAAAGATTATCGCTTGATTTTTATTAATTTATTGTTATTAAAAATATTTTTTAATAAGGACAGAATAACATCAATCTAAAAAGAAACCCTTTCTAGCTTGGCTTTTGAGCATTTATTTATGGATAATACACAAGGTTATCCACAGGAATGGTGGATAACTCTATTCCCTCTATCTGTGATTAAAACTGATAAAAATACTTAATTTTTTTTACAAAAATTTTTTTATTTTTTAAAATTTTTTCATATTAATTTGAATTTTTTTATTCATATTTGTGATATTAACTGTCTTGCTTATTAGATTAATAAAGACTACCCGGTTTATTCATTAAAATCACGTTTTAATATTATTCATTTAATAAACAAATATTGAGATAATCAGCAAGATGATTTTTTTTTGTATCCTTCAAATCAATAGGAAGGTAAGGGATCACACCTAATAATGGCGATGCTAATCTTTTTTCCAAGCTTGAGAGATATTCTTCCTGGCGATCCATAGCGGGGGAAAGTGTGTTGGCTATCCAGCCCGCTAATGGAAGATTCGCTTGACGAATGGCCTGATCTGTAAGGAGCGCGTGATTAAGGCAGCCCAGTTTTAACGCCACCACCATGATCACTTTTAACTTTTCTTTTTGAACCCAGTCTGCAAAGGTGATGCTGTCCGATAGAGGCGTGAACCAACCGCCCGCTCCTTCAATGCATATCCAATCGGCTGAACGTTCTAATTGCCTCAATCCCTGAGATAAGTCAGAGAGGGTGATTTTTTTTCTTTCTGATCGGCTGGCAATATGAGGAGCTGTAGCCTCTAAAAAGGTGATGGGGTTGACCTGTTCATACGTAAATTTTTGAGTGCTATAGGCTTGCAAAAATATCGCGTCTTGATTTCTGAGTCCCTCTGGCGTCATTTGGCTTCCTGAAGCGACTGGTTTATATCCCGCGGTAAGATGGCCTTGTTGAGCCGCGGCTTGCAATAATGCGCAGCTGGCAAAGGTTTTACCCACATGTGTATCTGTCCCGGTTATAAACCAAGACTTAATCACGATAAATAATCCCATACACTAATTGATAACTGAGCGGATACTCTCCGAACTTGACAGGATAAGCGTTTTTCAGTTTTTGGATGCGTGCACGACTGCTTAAGCCCACTTTACGCCCTCGATGTAAATGAGTCGCCCCAACACCTCTTAAAGACTGTATGAGTGATCTCAGATCAGGAAAACACACTTTAGATAAGCACATTTTTAATTCAGAGTGATAAGGAGTACAGATCTGCTGGATTTCCTCGAAGGATAAAAAACGATTAATATGTGGTTCCTCATCCACCTTTTGCCAGGCTTGAGCAAGTTCTTTAAGGGAACCCATGGCCAGAGTTGAAAATAAAATCACGCCCCCAGATCGAGTCACTCGATGAAATTCTGCTAAAACTACTTTTAAATCATCACACCATTGAATCGCCATATTACTAAAACACAGATCTATTTTTTGATCTAAAATAGGCAGATGTTCAATATCTGCTAATAAATAAGCCTGTGCCGCTGATTTTTTCTTCGCTTTTTTCAACATCTCAAGAGACAAATCCAGTGACAATACCCTGTTTCCCTTTTGGCGCCAAAATTGACTGAAATATCCTGTACCGCAACCCGCATCAAGCACCCAAGACTTTTTAATATCTCCGGTCATCTGTAACAAACGAAAGCCCACCTCTTTTTGCAATGAAGCGGCTTGCTCATAGCTATGAGCAGCTCGGCTGAAGGCTGAAGCAATAGCGGTTTTATTAACCGATTCAATGAAAAAATTTTTTGAGATCATAATAAAACCAAGTGAACTCCTTCCAATAACCGATCAATATCATCAAATTCCTGTGCTGCAGTGATCGTAATACGCAGTCTTTCTGTCCCCTTCGGCACTGTAGGAGGGCGTATTGCAGGCACCCATAGCCCATAATCACGTAATTTCAGTGCCACTTCTTGTATTGATGGTCGATGTTTAAAAAAAATGGGTTGAATGGCAGAATCGCTACAAGTGCTCAATAGATTCCTGAAACCCTGCATTCCCTGGCGAAATCGCACAATATTTGCTTGAAGCTGTTGACGCAAATGATTCCCTTCTCGCACGCATTTTAACGCCACCGACAACGCGTAAGCCTGAGCTGGCGGCATCGCCGTACTGTAGATTAAATGTCGTGAAAATTGTAAGAAGTACTGTGCAAGATCTTCTGAGCACAAAATCGCAGCACCACTTAAACCAAAGGCTTTTCCAAAAGTGACCACCAGCAGTTCCGGTTTGACTCCCTCTTGCCAGCAACTCCCTCTCCCTTCTACGCCTTTTACGCCTATACCATGCGCATCGTCTACTAATAATAGGGCACCCGCCGCGCTACTGTGTTGATGTAAGAGGCCCAGAGACGCTGAATCTCCGTCCATACTAAACAGACCCTCGGTGATCACTAAGGTCTCTCCAGAGCAAGGCTTTTTTAAGTGTTTTTGTAATGAATCGATTTGATTATGCTCAAAGCGAAAAAATCGAGTAGCGGAATAGAGCATTCCTTCCAGTAAAGAAGCATGGCTCAAACGATCCGCCAAAACCCGATCGCCTGGCTCCAACAGCGCAGCCAATAAAGCTTGATTGGCACTATAGCCAGAAGTAAACAACAGTGCGCGCGGGTAACCCAGCCAGTCTGAGAGAGTTTCTTCAAACACAGCATGAGGCTTTGTATATCCTGTAATATGCCCCGATCCGCCACTGCCGACGCCATACTGTTCTGCTCCTTTTTGCCAAGCTTTGATCACTTCTTTATTCTGGCTGAGCCCCAAATAATCATTGCTTGAAAAATTGAGATAGCGCCGATCGTTGATCTGTAACCACCGACCTGTACCGGTTTGATTAACGAACCGAGTGCGATAAAGCCCCTGATACCGCCTTTTTTGTAAGGCCTGATCTATTTTTTTCAGCCAGCTCATTTAAATGGCTGCATTATAAAAAAAAGAAGAGGCATCTTCTTTTTGCTCAACTTCCTGGTTTTGTGCAAAAAGAGACGAGTTTTCTGAGAGGGTGTTGACGAAAATTTTTTCAGGCGGAGCGGTTTTTACTTGAGTCCATTGTGGATTTAATCCTAGTTGACGAAACAACTGTACATCCTTGTCTTCCGATGGATTTGACGTGGTCAGCAATTTACTGCCATAAAAAATCGAATTGGCGCCGGCCATAAAACACAGGGCTTGTGTTTGTTCGTTCATTTTTTCTCTGCCTGCAGAGAGACGAACATAAGAAGCAGGCATCATAATACGCGCAACCGCGATGGTCCGTATAAAATCAAACACATCCAAATCTTCTTTATGCTCAAAAGGGGTTCCCTTCACCTTGACCAGCATATTAATAGGGATACTTTCAGGCGGAGGCGATAAATTTGCGAGCTGTACCAACAAACCGGCGCGGTCTTTGGGGCTTTCTCCCATCCCAATAATCCCTCCAGAACACACTTTAATCCCTGCTTGACGGACTTCATCCAAGGTATCGAGACGCTCTTGATAGGTACGGGTTGTGATCACACTCGAATAAAATTCAGGAGAAGTATCTAAATTATGATTGTAGTAATCCAAACCGGCGTTCGCGAGGCGATCTGCCTGGGTTTTGTCCAAGGTTCCAAGTGTCATACAGGTTTCCATCCCCATGGCTTTCACCCCTTTCACCATCTGTTCTAGATAGGGCATATCCCTGGGATGAGGATTTTTCCAGGCCGCACCCATACAAAAACGAGTCGCCCCTGCGGCTTTAGCTTGACGCGCTGAAGCCAGAACCTGTTCCACCTGCATTAATTTTTCGCTTTTAAGACCCGTGCGATAACGCGCACTTTGCGGACAATATTTACAATCTTCAGGGCAGGCACCGGTTTTTATAGATAATAAAGTGCTAATTTGTACCTGCTGGGGATCAAAATGTTGACGATGAATCTGCTGGGCAGTGAATAAAAGCTCAAGCAGGGGTTGCTCAAAAAACGCCTGAGCTTTTTGCAAGGTCCATGTTACCTGTTTTGGCATCTGGCTTCTCCAAAAGAAATAATAGAAAAAGTCTGAGCAGTTTAATTGACATCTGACCAGTTTGCGACGTGAAAGTGGGCTCCTGTAAAATAAAAAGGATTGGTTAAAGAAAAAACAACTCGATCATGAAATATTCCCAAACTGGAGGCGATTAAGTTGAGCATAAGCGCCTTTTTGAGCCAGCAATTCAAAATGTCGCCCTCGTTCAATAATACAACCATTTTCTATCACCAAAATTTCATCTGCCTTCTCAATCGTTGATAACCGATGAGCAATCACTAACGAAGTCCGATTTTTTTTTAATTGTTCCAAGGCTTCTTGAATAATTCCTTCTGACTCTGTATCTAGCGCTGAAGTGGCTTCATCAAGAATCAAGATGGGGCAATCACGTAATACCGCTCGTGCGATCGCGATGCGCTGACGCTCTCCTCCTGACAACATAACCCCGTTTTCTCCAATAAGAGTATGGAGTCCTCGATCCATTTTTTTAATAAAATCAATAGCATGAGATACACGTGCAGCTTTTTCTATTTCTTCATCACTGTAGTGTTCATTAAAAGGGTAAGTAATATTATTTGCTACCGTATCATTAAAAAGATGAATATTTTGAGACACTAATGCAATCTGATTACGTAAAGACCTCAGCTTATAATCACGCAAATCACAACCGTCTACTAAAATATGACCAGAACTGACATCGTAAAAACGAGTTAATAGGTTAGCAATAGTGGATTTACCTGAACCAGAGCGACCTACTAAAGCCACCATTTTCCCGGATTCAAGATGTAGATTGATGTCAATAAGGGTCGGGGTATTTTTCCCCGGATAATAAAAAGTGACATTACGAAATTCAATTTCACCTTTTGATCGTTTGATTTCTAATGTTCCTGAATCTTGCTCTTGTTGCATATCCAAAATGGAAAATAGAGTTTGACAGGCGGCCATGCCTTTCTGGAATTGAGCATTCACATTCGTTAAAGATTTCAGAGGACGCATTAAAGCTATCATGGAGGAAAAAACCACGGTAATGGTACCCGCTGTTAAGGTTTCCATTATTGAAGGAAAACTCGCTGCATATAAGACGAACGCCAACGCAAAAGAAGCAATTAACTGAATGATAGGATCAGAGATGGATGAAGCTGAAACCATTTTCATGCCTTGTTGTCTCATATCATTGCTAACCTGATTAAATCGCTCTCTTTCCGTTTTTTGGCCACCGAAGATCAACACTTCTTTGTGCCCCTTAAGCATTTGTTCTGCAGTAGCAGTGACTTGACCCATCGTATTTTGCATATCTTTGCTGATGTTTCTAAAACGTTTAGATACTATTCGTATGATGATTGAAACAATAGGGGCAATAACAATAAGGATCACTGATAATTGCCAGCTGTAATAAAACATCATGACAAATAGACCAGTAATAGAGGCCCCTTCTCTCACCAGGGTAATTAAAGCACTGGAAGCAGAAGAGGCGACCTGTTCTGAATCATAAGTAATCCTAGACAATAAAGTGCCAATAGACTGCTGATCAAAAAATGTGACTGGCATGGCCATCATATGGCTAAATAAACGGCGCCTGATATTCATGACGACTTTTCCTGATACCCAGGAAATACAATAATTTGAAATAAAGCTTGTCGTGCCACGCATAAACATTAAAGCAATAATCATCAATGGCATCCAAGTCATTATTGTACTATTCGTTTTACCAAACCCATCATCTAATAAAGGCTTTAGCAATGACAACATAAAAGTATCACAGCCCGCATTAACAATTAATGCGACAACGGCAACGATTAAACCCATTTTAAAAGGATTTATGGTTGGCCAAAGGCGACGAAAGGTTTGCCACGTAGAGAGATCTTGATCAGTTATCATTAAAATATCCAAAGCTTATTGATGTTTGAAAACACCAAGTGGTTGATGATACCAACGAGGCATGAATTCTTCGCGATAACCCCGAATTTTCCACGTTTTATCAAAAAAAAACACGGTCAATTGCCCAAAAACAGAAGTGTCTCGCCATAAAATATGATTTTTTTGATAACGTTTGATTATTTTTTGTGCTGGTAAATGCCACTGATTATAACGAGAGACCGAAGCGAAAGCGAAAGTAGGCTTCACTGCCCTTAAAAAAGGTGAGGTGGATGACGTTTTACTACCATGATGAGGTACTTGTAAAAAAGTAGAGGCCAATTTATGGCCCGCTTGTTGAATGAGTTGATATTCACCCTTAGCTTCTAAATCACCGCTGAGCAATAAACTATGTCGACCATCGTCAATCCGAATGACACAGGAATCGTTATTCTTAGCGTTTTTTTCGCGTTTTTTAGGCCAAAATACTTCAAAATTGAGCTCTTGCCATTCCCATTGATTGCCCTCGCTACAAACTGAAAAAGTGATCAAATCTGATTTTTTTAAGGGATTAAAAGGGGCGGTGACCTTTGCTTTTGGGAAAAATTTTAACAGTTCATATAAGCCGCCTATATGGTCATTATGATCGTGACTGAGAATAATATGTTCAAGTTCCAGTCCACGCCAGTTAAAATAAGGCAATATCACTGAAGATGCCATACTGCCTGTCTTCCAACGCACTCCAGTATCAAATATGGTGGCTTTTCCTCCACGCTCAATCACCACCGCTAAACCATGGCCAACATCCAGCATATCTACCCGCCATTTGTATCTTTTATATTCAGAGCGTTCAGTAAATATCCATAAAAGAATACAAAATATAACAACTGATATGATGTGGTGACTCCTCCAAAATTGAAAACGCCAAATAATGACAGCCAACCAACCACTGTAACTGATGAGTTGCCCTGCTTTGCTGATGGATAACCAGCCCTTAGATAAAAATAATAAAGGAGAAAAAACAAGGCCGATAGAAAAATCCGCTAAAAACCAAAAAATTGAAGCAATAAAAGGGATAAAGGTAGTTAAAAATGCTAATAAGATGGCAGGGATCGTGATAAACGAAATGATAGGGACAGCCCATAAATTCGCTATCAAAGAAGACAGGCTGATGCCGTGAAATAATGCCACTTGAATAGGCAGGAGCAGTAACATCATACCTAATTGTAAATGAAGCCATTTCATTAATAATTGCCGCAGCCATTGGTACCAGGTACGATTTTCAGACAATCTTAAAGGGACCCACTGATACCAAAAAATCAGAGCGGCTACTGCAAAACAAGATAACCAAAAGCTATCTGACAAAATGGCCAAAGGATCAATGATCAAAATCAAACTCACAGTCCATAACCAGACTTGCCATGCCGTACATTTTTTTCTAAAGACGCGTAACAGTAGCCACAATGTTAATGCCAGCATCGCCCTTAATGTGGGGGCACTGGCCCCGGCGAGCCACATATAAAATAAGGCTGAACACCATGACATCATGAGTGGGAAGCCTTGCCGTATCCAGGTTATAGGGAAGAAAAACTGTAAGGCTCGTGCAAATAAAGCACCAAAAAGAGCCGCCATGGCAATATGCATACCCGAAATAGCGATAAGATGCGCGGTGCCAGTTTTTTTCAATTGTTCCCAATCATTTTTATTCAGTAATTTTCGCTCACCAAAAGCCAATGCGATCAGAATACGGACGTAATCATAAATATTGATACTGTTTTTCACACCGCTGATCATTTTTTGTCGCATATCACATTGCAGATCAATAGGTTTAGCAGAGATTAATTTTCCGGATAAAGGTTGTTTATTGGCCACAGCCCAACGTTGACTATCGAACCCCCCTTCATTAAGAGTGCTGTGTATTGCGCGCATTCGAACTTTAAGTTGCCATTTTTGGCCTGAGCAAAACGACGGCAAGTGGTCATTCCAAATGACAGATACAAAAATCGGAGGAAATAAATACTTCCCTTCTAATTTGTGAATACGTAATAAAACTCTTGGCTTTTCATTTTTTTGATGGTGTTTTTGCAATTGCACGCTTTTAACTATTGCAACGATATTTTTCTGACCTTGAGTGAGAAAATCCACCTGTGTTAATAACGTTTTGGCATGCAAACATCCCCACAAAAAACTGATGCTCACGAGAGCCAAAAAATGACAGGTTAAATTTTTTGTTATATTCAGCAATAAAAACAATATTAAAAAATAAAACAATAATTTTTGTTCAGGTAATTTTGGTAAAAAAATAAGAGGACAAATACCTAAAATAATGGCAAAGGCCGCTTTATCTATGGATAAATTAATAATCTCTCTCGCTTTTTTAATGATGGTATATCCAAAAACCTGGAGCGGCTTCCATTGATTTTGATTAATGAAATAAATATTCATCCATATGTTTTATTTAAATTTTAATAAAATTTTTTTAATCAGACTCAATAAAACCCCGCTCTAATGACAGAATTTTTTATAACAAAAAGACTATCTACTGATTAAAAAATAATTTCTACTTAATGATTAAAATATTGAGATCGAGATCGAATTTTATTTTTTAATTTTACAAAAAATAAAAAAAATGGGTATGTTGATCGCAAAAATCGCAATTTGAATGAGGTTGTTTACATATAAGCAGATTTTTTTGGGCTCTCTTTTTTTATTATTTTTAATTTTTAACTCATCGTCATTAAATAAGTATTACCTCCTGCTGCAGTGGTGTTAATACTCAAAGAACGCTCAATGACAAGCCTTTCTAATTGAATCTGTGGGTCTCCTTGATATAAGCCTTGAACAGAAACGATAGGGCCTGATCTTTTGGCCAACTGTTGACACAAAACAGTCAGTGTCTCGTGATCTCCATGATAGATAACCGCATCAAAAAACAGGCTATCAGAGGACCAGTCGTTATTGTCAGCAAAGCTGATACGCTGTTGGACCAAGGGCGGCAGCCTCGCAAACAATTGAGTTTGGAGATTTTTTTTCGGCCAGATCACTTGGCTTCCAACGACTAAAACAGCAGTGAGCTGAATGTAAGCATCTTTTTCGTCATCTGCTAAACAGAGTACTTTTTCACGAGGACAGAGTTGATAAGTGTTAGATTCCCCAGTAGGACCAGACAAAAGAAAAGCCTGACCCGATACTGTATATTTCATATACTCTTGAGCGAGCTCTAATAATTCTGATTTGTCTTGTTCTCGCAACCATTCTTTAAAAGCCTCTTGAGCGTTTAGCCTTGTTTTATCTTGATCCACATCCGATATTTGCTCCTTTGTTTGTTGAAGCAGAGTCTGATTTAAGGCTTTATTGGAACGAGACGCCAACAACCGATATAGATAAAGTGGGCCCCCAGCCTTAGGCCCCGTCCCAGAAAGGCCTTCGCCCCCAAAAGGTTGTACCCCTACCACAGCGCCGACCATATTTCTATTCACGTAAATATTTCCTACTTTTGCACGGGCCGTTATTTCAGAAATGGTTTCATCAATACGACTTTGGATGCCTAATGTTAAGCCATAACCTGTGGCATTGATTTTATCCACCATAGTAATGAGATCCGTGCGTTTAAAACGAACCACGTGGAGCACAGGCCCAAAAATTTCTTTTTGTAATTCGTCAAACGTGTCGAGTTCAATTAAAGTTGGCTTGATGAAATACCCCTTCGAATCCGTGTTTTTATCTAACTTATTCAAATGAGCGGCCTGATAAACGGTTCGCCCTTTTTCTTTCATCGCTTGAATATGACCTTCAATCATCTCTTTTGCCTGGGCATCTATCACAGGCCCTATATCGGTGGAAAAATGCTCAGGGTTTCCCACACGATACGCGGCCATCGCTCCCCGCAACATATGTAACGTTTTATGAGCAATGTCCTCTTGAAGGCAAAGAATACGCAAGCCGGAACAACGTTGACCGGCACTATCAAAAGCCGATTTCATCACATCCGTGACCACCTGTTCCGTTAAGGCCGAAGAATCCACGATCATGGCATTTAATCCACCTGTTTCAGCAATAAAAGGAATGGGATGGTTCTTTTTATTCAAACGTTCTGAAAGATGGTTTTGTATCAAACGAGCCACTGAGGTCGAGCCTGTGAACATCACGCCCGCCACACGCGGATCCTTCACCAATAAGCTCCCGATAGATTCGCCCGCCCCTGGTAATAATTGCAATGCTTTTCGAGGAACCCCAGCTTCAAAAAGAATACGAACGACTTCAGTGGCGATCAGAGGCGTTTGCTCTGCGGGCTTTGCTAACACACAATTACCTGAAGCCAGGGCGGCGGCTACCTGCCCTGTAAAAATGGCCAGCGGAAAATTCCAAGGGCTAATACAGACAACAGGCCCCAAAGGGATTTCCGTTTTATTGGAAAAATGTTGCTCGACAATCACAGCGTAATAACGTAAAAAATCAACGGCTTCACGAATTTCGTTGATGGCGTTTTCAAGGGTTTTACCCGTTTCGCGTATTAACAACTCAAGCAAGCTGTCTTTTTCGCTTTCCATAGCATCTGCGGCTTTTAACAAAAAGCCTGCTCGTTCAGCAGGCGGAGTTTCAGCCCATTCTGCTTGTGTAGTACAAGCAAAATGTAAAGCCCGAATGGCTTCACTTGACGTGGCTTCTCTGACATAACCGACAAGATCCTCTGTATTGGCTGGATTAAAGATTTTTTTTTCAACCCCTCCTTTTCCTGGCTCTAACCCTATTATCGGATAAGCGCTTTTCACCTTTTTGGCACTGGCGAATAATCCTTCAGAAATAGAGGCTAATACCTGTTCATCAGATAAATCGACGCCACAAGCATTGGCACGTTTTTTATCACAAAAAGTGTCATGATATAGATCTCGAGGAAGAGGGATCATTGGGTTCATCAACCCTAACGTTCCTTCCGAAGCCGCTTTTTTTTCTACCCATTCAACGGGATCTTGTATCAGCTGCTCTAAAGGTATGTTTAAATCCGCAATACGATTCACAAAAGAAGTATTGGCACCATTTTCCAATAAGCGGCGGACCAGGTACGCCAATAATGTTTTGTGACTCCCCACTGGGGCATAAATACGACAAGGCCGATTGAGTCCACCTTCTGACACAGCCCCAACCACGTGTTGATAAAGGGGTTCTCCCATGCCATTTAAACACTGAAATTCATATTGTTCAGGCGCATAGTTTTCCCCTCCAGCTAAATAATAAATGGAGGCCAAAGTATAGGCATTATGAGTGGCAAACTGAGGGTAAATAAGCTCAGGGAAAGCCAATAACTTACGAGCACAGGCTAAATATGAAATATCGGTATGAGGTTTTCGTGTATAAACAGGATAATCGCTTAGCCCCTCGACCTGAGCATGTTTTATTTCTCTATCCCAATATGCCCCTTTGACCAAGCGAATCATCAAACGATGTTCGCTGCGTTTTGCCAAATCAATCAGAGCATCAATCACAAAGGGGCAACGCTTTTGATAGGATTGGATCACGAAACCAATGCCACTCCAACCTTTTAAATCTGGCTCAAAACATAATTTTTCCAAAAAACTCAGCGAGATGGGCAATCGTTCTGTTTCTTCTGCATCAATATTAATACCGATGTTATAACGCCGTGCTTTTTGTGCTAATGATAATAAACGGGGATAAAGCTCCTCCACCAGCACCTTATATTGCGAACGAGTATAACGAGGATGCAAAGCGGATAATTTTATAGATATTCCAGGACTTTCATAAACTCCCCTGTGCTTAGAAGCGGCGCCTATGACATCAATGGCGTTGTGATAGGTCATCCAATAAGCCTTAGCATCTTCTTCTGTGAGCGCGGCTTCCCCCAACATGTCATACGAATAGAGAAATCCTTTATTTTCATATTTTTTGGATTTTTTCAGCGCTTTTTCGATGGTTTCACCCGTGACAAACTGTTCTCCCATCAAACGGATGGACACATTTAATGCTTTACGAATCACAGGCTCCCCGCTTTTTTTAATCACACGACTGAGCGCATTTTTAAGGGTGAGCTCTGATGAGACAGAATATTGTCTGACGAAACGACGGCTCAGTAATAAACCCCAAGCACTTGCATTCACAAAAATAGAACGGCTACGACCCAAATGATCTTCCCACTCCCCTTGAGTGATTTTATCTCTGATCAGCAGATCGCGAGTTTTTTTATCAGGGATCCGCAATAGGGCCTCTGCCAAACACATCAGTGCGATGCCTTCTCGAGACGATAAAGAAAATTCCTGTAATAAATTTTGGACGATGCCTGAAAAAAGACGGTCATTTTTGTTTTCACGTAAATTTTTACAAAGCCTATAGGCCAAATTTTGGGTTGCTTGAGCCAAATCAGGCGTCAATCGCGCATCTTCAAGCCACTCACGAATTGCGTCAGATTCTGGACGACGATAAGCCAGATTCATGGCTGTTTGTAAATCGGATGGTGTGTAAAGCGGATCGTAAAAATAAGAAAAAGGCGCGTGAATAGGCTCTGTAGATTCGATATCGCTGATATTTTTATGCATTTGTGATTCCCATTTTTATTTTTTTGAAGAAATAACGATGATATAGATCCTATCTTAAACATTTTATATATATATATTATTTCGTCTTGCCAAGTCATTCATCTGGCTTGATCGTAAGAATGGATGATATAAAGGCATTCCTACAAACATACCTACCCGCCTCAACGACATCCAGATGTCACTCTGGACTATTTATTACATTATGGAGATTTTGTATGACAATAAGCACGCCAATGCTAGTCATTTTTTTGATTTACATTTTTGGGATGATTTTTATTGGATTCATCGCATATAAAGCCACTCATAGCTTTAATGACTATATTTTAGGGGGGCGTCGTTTAGGAAGCTTGGTGACGGCTTTATCAGCAGGCGCTTCAGACATGAGCGGTTGGTTATTAATGGGCTTGCCAGGGGCTATTTTTCTTTATGGTATTTCAAGTAGCTGGATTGCTGTGGGTTTAATTATTGGCGCTTATCTTAATTGGTTATTCGTAGCGGGACGTTTACGTGTACACACAGAGGTCAACAAAGATTCTCTCACCCTACCTAATTATTTTTCTAATCGATTTAATGATCAAAGCAAGCTTCTACGAGTGATATCCGCGTTTGTTATTTTGGTTTTTTTTACTATTTATTGTGCATCAGGAATAGTGGCCAGTGCTCGTCTTCTGGAAACCACCTTTGAGATGCCGTATTCAACTGCGCTGTGGTTAGGTGCTGCCGCGACGATTGCCTATACTTTTATTGGTGGTTTTTTGGCCATCAGTTGGACGGATAGCGTTCAGGCGACGTTAATGATTTTTGCTTTAATTTTGACGCCCATCATGGTGATGTTATCAGTTGGAGGCTTTGATGCTTCCATCGCCATGATAAAAGCGAAAAATGCCGCGAATTTGAACATGTTTGAGGGGCTCAATGGTATTGGGATTATTTCTTTTCTTGGTTGGGGCTTGGGATATTTTGGCCAACCTCATATCCTGGCTCGCTTTATGGCCGCCGATTCCCATCACACGATTCACAGAGCGCGTCGTATTAGTATCACGTGGATGATCTTGTGTTTGACGGGTGCCATCGGAGTGGGCTTGTTTGGGATTGCTTACTTTTCACAGCATCCAGAAAATGCCATAGGCGTATCACAAAATTCAGAGCGTGTATTTATTGAATTAACGAAATTACTCTTTAATCCCTGGATAGCGGGTATTTTATTATCCGCGGTCCTTTCTGCCGTCATGAGCAGCCTGAGCTGCCAATTATTAGTGTGCTCCAGTGCGATAACTGAAGATTTGTATAAACCTTTTTTCCGTCAAAATGCCAGCCAAAAAGAACTGATATGGGTAGGGCGTTCTATGGTGTTGCTGGTTGCCTTAGTGGCCGTCAGCCTTGCATCTGATCCTGACAACCGCGTTCTCAGTTTAGTCAGCTATGCCTGGGCTGGTTTTGGAGCCGCGTTTGGGCCGGTAATACTCATTTCTGTCTTTTGGAAGAATATGACACGCAATGGGGCGTTAACAGGGATGCTGGTGGGCGCGGCCACCGTTATCATCTGGAAGCAAGGCGCATGGTTTGGTTTATATGAAATTATTCCAGGTTTTTTATTTTCTTCTATCACGATCTACTTCGTCAGTTTATACGGCAAAAAACCGCATCAAAAAATCCTGGATCGCTTTGAAAAATCAGAAACACAATTTAAAGTGACAGAGTAATGATTCCATTGACACAGCAAATGTTCTCATCGCGTTTCGGGGTATTTGACTCCTCCGACGATTTATTGGAAATGATTTTCAGTCCAACGATAAAGATCTTTGACTGTGTTAATGTGCATAAAGTCTTTTTCTGTCATTTCAATTTTAAATTTTTCACTGATCATAATGACCATATCGATGAGCGCCACAGAATCCGCATACAAATCATCCACCAGGTGTTTTTCAGGTGTAATATCTTCCTCATTGCAACCCAGGCAATCGATTAATATGTCACGAATCCTCGCTTCTCGCCTCATTTGATGAGTCGTGTTTTGCTCTTTGTTTAATGTATCACCATCAGGAAACGAACTATTCATATTGATTGTCACCGATGCCCCATTCTTCGTTGTCAAAAGTCGCCGAGCTGCCTACATTAAACATCTGTTGCTGCCAAGGCATAATAAAAGTATTCATAATCAATTTTTCTAAATTTTCGTCATACTTCAATGCTCTTTCTGCGGCTTTTTTTCTTGTTTCAATTGTGTCATCGGGAACCACATTTTTTTCAAATTTTTCTGCCAGCATATTGATTCTTTCATCTGTGGTTGTCTTAATGTTGTTTGTTTCATGAATCTTAGCCTGACGTTTTTCATATTTTTTAAAGATATGCAGAAATTCGCCATACCTTGCTGAGTGCGTCTCTCCAGGTGTCACATTCTTTGATAACTCTTCTCTGAGTTCTCTGACCATGTTATCCAAAATGACATAAGGTTTTTCTTCTTTATCAGAGACATCCACTTTGGGATGACTTGAATTTCCGGTTATGGGAGTGGTCATGGTTTTAGCTCATCAGCCTCATTTTGTGTGCCTTGCTCAGGCAAGTGGGTTTTAAAATAGTCAAAAAGTTGTTCCAAACTGCCCTGCGAAAGTTGACGGCACGCTTTCATCGTATCCTGAGTTAACAATAACCGTTTGACGGCCAGCTCCATAAATTCTTCAGGAATGAATTCCGCAATCTGATCTTGATATTTAATGACGAATCGGGAAGCAGGGTGATATTCAATTTTGATGGGATGATTCCATTTTTCATTCAAAAAATGTAATAAATCCGCATGTTTTTTTTTCGATTTTTCTGGAAAAATCAAATGCAAGACAGACTGGGAGCCTTCGTTTTGTGAAGGCAATGTATTTAACCATTCATCCAGTAAAACGATTAAAATATCAGGATGATCCAGAGCGGTAGAGAAAATTTGTCGAGCATGATCTTCTAAATCAAGATTTAATTGATGCATTAAATTTTTAGTATTATTCATATACCCTACTATATGCTTAATAGCGCTCATAACCCCTTGCTGATAGCCGTCCATATAAGCTTGTTTCTGTATTTTTTCTGCATCTTCTTCTGCCTGTCGAATGATTTTTTTTGCATTTCGATATGCTTCATTCAAAATATTTTTGGCGCGCTTATGCTGCTGGATCTGAGCATAAGTCAGTAATACGCCTTCACGCGCCGATAAAGGCGAGAGATTGGGGATTTTTTTTGACATGTTGAATGGCCAAATTGATAAATAATAAGTTAGGGGATATTTTTCGATCAAAATCCAAAACAGCGTTCATAGAAAAAGGGAATAAAAAAGGCATTCTTTGTGATATTGCTCCAGGCAATTCCTTCTCCCATAAACTTAATTCTTTCGCACCGTAAGCCAATAACTGCAAAAAATTCATCTTCTGGTTAAATTGATAAGGCAATGCCTCGACCATTTCAAGTTTTGCAAATTGCTGAACCCATAATGGTAAACGCAATAACATGCCTTTTTTCAGTAAAATAGTGCGATGCCTCTGGCAAGCCATAATAAAAGCAATTTGAGGCAGGTAGAACCAATGAGTTAACCATTTTTCTGCCACACTGGTATTTTTAATCACCGGGCGTTTCACCTCTAATTCATATTGTTCGATTAATAAATCATTCCATATCGATTTGGATGAAGGCCTATTAAATCTCGCAGGCAAATGAAACCAGGTGTGATGAAAATAGGATACCGGATCAAATAACACTTTATCCAATGCAGTGATCTTCAACATCTATTTTTTATTTCCCTTACTTTTAGAGACAAAATTTTCTATCTTTTCTCTTAAGAAGGAGAATTTTGTAAATAATAAAAAACTGCTTATCAAAAAAAGCAACGCCATCATCATATAAATCAAGCTGTAATTAACTTGAGCTGCTTTTTGAACGGGCGCCTGGTGCTGCATTGGGGCTTGTTCTGACAGAATCACTGAAATGTTTTCATAATCCAAATCATTGAAACTGTTTTTCAAAAAACGTTTGACATCCCCAATTAACAAGCTGGTATCCATCCCTTGATCGTGATTCACTAATGAAGATAGATGTATGGCCGGCGTTTTGCGACCCCCTTCTCCTGAATCAAGGTCATAGCTCACATGAACCCTGGCTGTCACAATGCCCCTCATGCTTTGTAATGATTGTTCAAGCCGCTGTTCTATGCCCGAGTATAAACGGGCTTTCTCTTGTCGAGGAGAGGAAATCAAAGAATCGCCAGGAAACATTTGAGAAATTTCGACTCTCGGTTTAGAAGGTAAATTATAGGTTTTAATTAAACCTACCGCAGCGACAAAATCCTCAGGGTTCACACTGATGCTATACCCCTCTTTGAGTTGGTCTGTTTTTTGAGCGGGAATATTATGACGCAATAATAATGCAGAAACCTCATTGGCTTGTTGTTGATCTAGCCCTTTGAGCAAATTCTGCTCTTTACAGCCGACTAAAAGCCCTATAAAGCAAAAACAAATCACGAAACGTATTCTCTTCATCATGCTCTTAACACCGTCTCAATCGCACTGGTTGCCTTTCTAACCAGCGTCGATAATGCACTCAGCTCGATATTATGTTTTGATAAATCTTCTTGATCTCTGATCGACAGTTTGGGATCCATCAATCTATTTAAATCCGTTAAACGGCTCTTGAGGTCCATTTTTTGATCAGCCAATTCGACCATCGATTCAGCATAGTTGTGGATGAGCCTATCTTCCAGAGAGACCACGCTTGGTGTGCTTTCTGTGACACTCAGCGCCTCTGACGCTATTTTTCTAATATGGGCTATATTTTGCATGCATCATTTCTCTTTATTTAAAATAAAAAAGGGAGTATCTAAATAAAATATTGTTTATTGACTAACGGAAGTTATTAATAATCGCCATCGCATTGTCAGTGAATTTTTTGATGGCGTTGGTTTGTGCATTGATCATCATTTGAAGCGCACTCAGGCTTCTTTGCACGTTTGATAAAGCCACGGGATTAGAAGGGGCTTTCTCCAAGTCATCTAAGTGTTTTTTATATTGAGCTTCCGAAGTTATAATTTTTTGAGCAAAGGCATCTGTGTGTGCTTTTATATATGTGTCTCCTTGTGTGTCTGCAGTCATTGCACTCAGAGTCTTTATTACTTCCGGATCGTTCCTCAAATCTTCACTGTTTCTGCTTAAATCGATTGTGACTGTATTGCCTGACATATTATTTTCCTTACTATTCATTTATTGTTTGGTTATCAAGGTTTAGGGAAGTACCAGTAACCAGGAGACACCTTGACATAACTCCCCTGATGACCATATTTCAATGATTTGCCTTTCAGCCAATCGTCTTTTAACTCAATAGAAAATTGCACATATTGTTGGCCCCAGGCTTTGTTGTAATTGATGACAAAACGGCGAAGCTGTTGTATATGGCCATCTTCTAAAGCCCCTTTAATCACAAAGGTGACGCTGTTACCGTGATCTTGTCTGATATAAGGGACCGAGATTTTTTGAATACCTGCCTCTGCTTGAGACGCCACTTCTTGATCACTGATATCAATGATTTTGATCTCTTTTGCATAAGGCATTTGTTCTTTTAAACTTTGCATTAAATTCAAACTTTTTTGAGCATCTAAAACGGTGCGTTCCTGACTGATCAATAACACCGGCACTAAAGGTGTTTCTATTTTTACCCTGTGATATTTCACCCAAGACCAATTTTCTGATAACCAGGCGGCCACTCGTTTTTCTTCATCCTGTAAATTGATCACCCGAATGGGGTTTTTAATATCCGCCCGTGTTAAAGATTGTTTGGCCCAGGTCGCTTCTTTTTCATTTTTTGCAAAAACATACATCCAATGATCATGAGCCCCCAATATTTCATATTTCCCTTGATAATCGCCAAGCACATAAGAAATTTGACTGATTTCTTTGGTTTTCTCTTTTTCTTTTTTTTCTTCGTCTGTCGTTTTGAAATGAGACAGCATGAAAAAAATCAGCCCAACGACGAATCCGGATATCAACAATGTCATTAAAAGTCTCACGAATGATTTTTTAGACTGTTTCGATACAGCCATTTCTTTTTTCTTACCCGTTAGAATGGCTTCGTCCCATTCTGTATTGATGGCTTTAATCGCAAAATTTAATGTTTCTACAGAAACAATGTGATTAAAATCAATCGTTTTTTCTTTACTTGCATGATGAATAAATTCTCGTAATAAAATCTTATTGCTTGAATCAACTTCTATTTCGAATTGAAATTCTTCTACATCAAAAGGAATAAAAATCGTATTTTCAGGTAATTTCGCCTCATTTTCTTTTTTAAGAATGGCTTCTTCTTTACCTACCACAAATAATGTTTTACCCTTGCCTAATTCAAATTCATATCCTTTTAGAACTCCGTTTAGAAGGCGGATAATCATTTGAGGCTCTTGGATTTCTTGATTATTCTGTGTCTCTATCATTTTTATAAAAGCCTGTTTAAATTTTCAGAATCAATATTACGGATAAAGATTAACAATATTTTTATTGGCCATCATGATTAAAATATGATGAATTATTTTATTTTCATCAGTATTCAAAATAATAAAAAAATACATTAGTAAAAACATATTATTAAGAATTTTTAACGATATTCATCCATCATAAAAATGAAATAACTTTAAGTAACTTTACAAAAAAATAAAGGCAATAAAGTAATCAAAAATGAAATATCGAGAGAAATTAAAAGGAAAAACAGGCATGTGCGGCGATGAAACGTTGATCTCACGCGAAGTATTATTATTTAAAATCAAGGATTCCTTTCGATGCAAAAATACCAATTGAATCATGATAGGCAAAGCAGTATCTATTGATATTGCTTTATGGGACAAATTATTCTGACAAAATTATCTCAAAAAAATTTGATGATTCATTTTTAAAACTGAAATTCACTTTCACATCAACAAGTTAATAAAAATATATTAAAAGGATTCAATATATGCCAAACCACTCATTCTCATCACCTCATTCAGATTTCAGCACTCACTTCGTTCCAGAATATTCATTTGATTTTAGCCAGCATCACCATATTTTTATAAAAGCAAAAAATCGAATAAATAATATTAATCATTTGTCGACATATTATGATAAAGACGGATTATGTTTTGCTTTGTCTGTTCGTTATATTATTGAAGAGCATCATTCTGCAGGAGGCGGTAAAGGTTATATGCTTTGGTTAAAAAGCTTAACAGAAAGTGATGATAAAAATTATTTAAAAATAAAAGGAAATGAAGATGCCTATCAAATTGAAAAAATTTTAAAAAATCAACTTCGTCATCAATACCTTTCAACTGAACTTGAAAAAATGTTCAGATTAGATAGTAGTCAAAACACTGAAATTGCAGGTGAAAATTTATTATTTTATAAAAAATCTCATTCTCAACAGATAAAATCAATAGTCTCTTCTTTATTTACATCCGCTAATGAAGAATACTCAGAGACCATCGAAAGAAATAGTTTAAAAGTAGATACAAAAAATAATTCTGGATATATCATGCCTTTTCAATCAAGCTCTGAAACCAGATTGATGAGTTTTTTTGATCTTTTAAAAAACCCTTCTCAAAATCAATATTTTTTATTTTATACAGAAAACCATGCGATGGCTGTCACCGTCATTCATCAAAATGGTCAAAGATATTGGACCTTTTTCGACGCTAATCTTGGCGCTTACTCTTTTAATCAATATACCGCCTGGCGTGAATTTACTACGAATTGTCTTCTTAATACGACTCGCTCAAATGGGGAGAAATTATATCAATTTCAAGATCCAGAAGCAGGAGAGAAAACTAAAATACAATATACGCGTTTAGTGCCAAACGATAATTCAAGTTACGATGGAGTTTGGAAAGAAGCACAATCACAGGAAGAAAGCTATTTTATCAAATCTTTAGTTGAAAAAAAAATTCAAGTGAATTTTCATCCAAAAGTGAAAGGTCAATTGGTGTCTTACACTTTAAATGCTGATAATAAAATAACTCAAATCACCATTAAAATAGTTCATCATAAAAACAATGAATTGTTGGTGACCTTACCTTATGATTCTTTTAATCAAATACGTGAATCTGTCTTACGCAGAATTGATAAAAAAGGACATCTTATTATCAATGAATATTCAAAAAATCCTTTAGATAATTTAGAACCTGCGCAGCATAGAATTGGGCGGGTCAAACAAGTTATCAAAATTATTAATGATGTTGCCAGTAAAAAACTGGATTATGAATTTATTGAGAAAGATAAAGGGATGTTGACTTTATTAAAAGGGTTTTTTGAAGATAAAAATCACGTTTTTAATTATAAAGAGTTTGTCAAAATTTGTTTTGATCCGTTGAAAAGAAAAAACTGGATGTTAAAAGCCAACCAATTATTAATTATGGGAAATATTGAAAATGAATTAAATACACTCAGCGATCAAGAAGCCTTAGAAAAGGCGTATTATTTACGGGTAATACAAGAAAAAAATTTAAAAGATTTAATCGTGCTCTCCTCTAAAAAAAAATACAAATCCGCCGGAATTCGTACCAATATTTATCCACAATCCCTTTATATTCCAAATATTGAAAATCAGGCTTATAACAGCCTCACACTAGGCATTATTTGGGTAAATTTAAAAACAAAAGGAAAAGAATCTTATAACAATTTTTTAAAATTCTTAACAACGCATTTTATGATCAATATTGATCAAGCTGATTCCCCCATCAGTCATTCTGATCATAAAAAACTAAAAGAATTTCAGAATCTATTTGAATCTTTAAAAGAAAACATAAAGCAAAAACAGAAAAACATTTTTATAACCACATCACATTATTCCGTTTTACCTAAAAAACCCAAGCGTTATTTTTTAAGTGCTACTCAATCGAATCGTGGACATATCCTGGTTTTAGATATCACTCAAAACGATCAAGGTCATACAATTACATTGTATGACCCGATTATTGGAGATATCAAAATCAAGACATCTGATGAAAAGAATACCGAATTCGATCAATTTCTTAATGATTATCTTGATTCCAAAGTGCTGAATCATCAAACCCGAGGTCAATTATATGGGTTTGAAAAATTTCGCGGGCATTATTATTTTAATATCACCACATTACATCAAGATGCGTTAACTGATTTTAATCAATTAAATAATATAGAGACATTTATCTCTGATTTTCGTTCTGATAAAGAACGCATCTTTGAATTACCCAACATTATTTTAAATAAACTGACTTTCTCTCCTTCATTAATTTATAAAATGGGGGGCATGTTTGGTGAACAAGGACTTTCTGTAGAGAATTTTTCTTCCCCAGAAAAATTATTATCACGTCTTCGTTTTAACGCAAGAAAATTAAAAGATTATTTGTTAAATCAAAATACCCAAGCGCATGAAGTAGAAATAGCCATTACACTTTTAAAAGAAAAAATCAAAATAACCCCTTCTATCAGTGCTATTTTAGAAGGAGAAAAAGAAGATAAAAAAATGACCACCGATCTCATTCAATCTATTCCTGACAAACCGGTGTCTTCTTCTCATTTAAAAAAAAATTTTTTGAATATTTATAAAAAAATGAATCGTATCGATACTTTTATGCAAATCTCTAATTACTTTCATGGTATATATGAAATCATTAAGATTAAAAATCTTTTAAAAAATAAATCATTAACTAATCAAGAAAGAAAAATAATAGAAATACAACAAAAAGCCCTTTATTCCTCTCTTTTTTTTAGTGCCAACTTAGATCTGAGTCAATATGGTTTTTATAAACTACACATGAATTTGACAGGAATACCCAAGCATCAATTACAACTTTATTCTCCTTCTATACAAATAGGTCTCAACAAGGGGATCCAGTTTCTTCCTTTTATCAACATGGGCTTAGGTTTGTCGATTTCTTTTTATGATTTTTATCAGGCTTATTTTAATTTTCAAAAAATATCTGACACTGCTGATCCAAAAGTTCGACAAGACTTGATGGTCAATGCTTCTCTATCACTATTCAGTGGCGGGCTGGGTGTGGGGACCAGTGCAAGCGCTATCATTGGATACAAAAGTGCGCTTTTAGGCGGCGCCACCGCGGCAAAACTCGTTATGATGAGCGGCATGACAGGGGTCATAGGCGGAATCGCTATTCTGGCCACCTCGCAATTATATTCTGCCTTCCGTCGGTTAGAAGAAATTCAAAATCATGTCGAACTCAATACAGAAGAATTTTGGAAAAATTATGCGCGTCTATTTGTAGGGTTAGGACCCACTATTGCATTACAAAATAAAGAGTTAAAACAAAAAAGTGAACATGCGGCTCGTCAACAATTTAATCAAATATTAAAAGACAACGCTCAAAAAACATTAAAACATTTATCCCCTCAAAAAATTAATGTTTATTTTTATAGTCAACAAGATTTTAAGATAGAAATGAAACCTTATAAATTGTTATCTTATAAAAAATGGGTCAATCCTATGTTTGGCCGTACGTTTTCTCTAGTAGATATAGAAAAAGATAAACTGGAGCCTAAAGAAGCAGAAAAATTTATTGCTGATCATGCTCAGCAGTTTAAACAAATAGAGATGAAAGACAGTGAATATCGTTATCCTGAGCCCTCTCATTTAAAAGCAGTAAATGATCATATTAACGTGAATGAGGATGATGACAATAATGTCACGGTTAAAAAAATCTCTTCGGATGACTCAGACATTGCTCAAGAGGAGTCGATGGCTTTATTTGATCTCGGTGAGGGAGATGATATTGCGGTGGGGTATCTTCAAAAAAGAAATATTTTTAAAATCAGCGCCGGTTCTAAACAATATACAGGCGGCGATAAAGCCGATATTTTTTATTTATCAAAGCCCGATTTATTGGCACAAGCAAGTTATTTTAATGGTTTAGGGGGGGACGATATCATCATTGCTGAATCTGTTTTGCCCGGCAAAACCGGTTATTTTATTGATTTAATGCAGGGAAAAATTCACTATGGATCCATAGAAAATAAAAAATTAGGGGCCAATATTAATAACATTGAACATGCCTATGGCAATGCTAGCACCGATGATGAAATCAAAGGCAATGACGCCAACAATTATCTTAATGGCAGAGGCGGAAACGATCACATTTGGGGCTATTCAGGCAATGACGTGCTCACTTTTGAACAAGGCCATATTCATGGCGGTGAAGGAAACGATCATTATATTCTTTTACAAAATTCCACCGATAACAATGTTGTCGCCCATATTTATGATACCAAAGATGATTTTTCATTGGTCAGTTTACATCATCAAGTCAATGACATCACCTCCGTTATTTTAGAACAAGAAAATCAGATTTATTCCCTAAAAATAACGCTTCGTAATCAAAATCAGACAGAAACCACATTCGTCATACATGATATTTATTCGTTTGAAGACGGAGATATTGAAAAAAAATATTTAGTATTAAATAACGAATATCTGTTTTCTACTTTAGATGGCTTTTTATTACTCCCTAATTGGCCCAAGATCATAGAAAAAAATGCTGAGGGGGTTTTTCCTTTTTCTCCCGAGTTTAATGCACGATATAATATATTCAATGATATTGAACATCACTCTGATATCCCCTCTTTTTCAAAAGAAAAAACGCAGGTCTCATTTCAAAAAAATACTCAACAAGATTACCTTGTTGTGGGTGACAAAAAAGTCATTCTCCCTGAAACCGTTAAATTGATGATGATAGACACCCCTTTAAATGATCAATTAATCGGGAATGCTGAACATAATTTATTCGTCAGCCGCAGAGGCGATGATGAATTAGAAGGAGGACTAGGAAAAGACATTTATCACATCGAACTCCCCTATGAGCATGAACGTATCATATCGATTAATAATTATGACCACACCGCCGAGCCTGAGGATGATCTGCTTATCTTGCCTGTCGCGATTGAACAAATAAACATCCTCACTCAGTTAGAGGATGACCTCATATTAGGCCCCACATCGTCAGATCAGACTTCACCATTAAAAATACGTTTTAAGGGATTTATGAAAAGTCAATCTTATCGACATATCAATATTATGGATAGCCGACAGCAATTCTATCATTTAAAGGTCGATGAGGCAGGAAAAATTTATTTAGGTCAAGATGAGACTCGGTTAGTTGCAACAGAAAAAGACGATCTCCTTGTTTTAACAGGCGCCGATGTTTTTATTGAAAAAAAATTCGATGCGGGGGCAGGTGATGATGTAATCATAGACCATAGCCATCATCACAATACTCTTCATGGAGGTCAGGGAAATGACCGCATTATTGCAACGGGTACAGGCAATAAAGTGCTCTATGGCGATTCAGGAAACGATAAAATATTTGTTTATGAAGGCAATAACTTTATTGTCGGTGGCATTGGAAATGATTTCCTTTCAGGTGGGCTGGGCGATGATATTTATTTAATCAGCTATAAAGATGGTCATACCGTGATTGAAGACAACGGAGGTAACGATACTTTGGTTTTATATGACATTCTGACTGACGAAGTTTATACAATAGAAGAAGGGGAAGATAGAATACTGAAAACGTCAAAGCCTGGATTTGAACAGGCATTTTCTGTCACCCTCAAAAAAGGCGCAAAACTCAATACGGCTCAAAAAATAGAAAAAATACAAACACGTTCAGATTTAAAATTAAAACAAACAACCTCAGCTGATCAGCAAAAAGAATTGACGCAACAAGCATCAGAAAGAATTCAAACGCCGAACGATAAAAATATGACGACTGATTTAATGACCATGCTGATGTCTGGTTTTAATGAAAGCGAGAGCATTCCGTTAACACAAGGCGTCGCTCAATCTCGGAATCAATTAATATCTGAAACTCTGGCCTCTCGTTAGTCGACTGGTAATTTATTAACCTCATTCTAAACGAAAATGACATTTTCTGAAACGTGCATACCCGTGCCTATGCTTCGGGTGTCTACGGCGATTTTTTCTAAGGTTTTCGTTAGCGTATCTACTACTGCTTGAGTCTGTGGATCAATTTCAATATTTACTCTATCGCCTGATTTTTTCAGCCCTAAGGTGGTACGAGCTAACGTTTCTGGAATTAAATAGTTACAAAAGCGATTTTTTTGCATCTCCCCTACTGTGAGGCTGATACCATCAACACCAATAAATCCTTTATAAAAAATATATTTCATGATCTCCGGATCTGTGATTCGAAACCATATTTGACGATTGTTTTCAGCCACACAGATTTCGTCAATACAGGCAGTGCAAATAATATGTCCTGACATTAAATGCCCGCCTATTTCATCGCCTAATCGTGCCGCTTTCTCCACATTAACATTCGAACCTATTTTAAGCTGATTGAGTGTAGTCACACGCAAGGTTTCTTGCATGAGGTCAAAGCTCACCTGATCCCCATCTATTTTTGTGACGGTTAAACAACATCCGTCATGTGCCACAGAAGCTCCTGGTTTCAGCTGATACAAGAGTTTTTCTGAATATGTCAGCGTGATAGTCCGAAAATTTTGCCCCTCCTGGATATCGACCACGGTCGCTTTGTCTTGAATAATCCCAGTAAACATAAATACCCCCTTTTTACAAAAATACAGAAGCGCATTTTACTGCATCCCTGGTTGAGTTGATGTATGATTATCCTTGATATTTGGTGAGACCTTTTCACAACCTACTATTTTGAAAGATTCTCATCATTGATTTTTGATGCGCATTTTGAATGATTCTGAAAATTTGCATCACCATCTATTTTAATTAATGAACTCTTTATTGATATGGAAGGCACTCTTTATATTATTTCTGCCCCGAGTGGGGCTGGAAAATCGAGCCTTATTCAGGCTTTTTTAAAAACATCACCTTCGTGCGAGATAAAGGTTTCTATTTCATATACCACTCGTGCTAAACGCTCAACTGAAAAACATGGGGAGCATTATTTTTTTGTTTCTGATAAAGAATTTCGCCAACTCATTAAAGAAGATGCCTTTTTAGAATACGCACAAGTTTTTGGGTATTACTATGGAACATCTCGTTCATTTATCGAAGCGATTTTATCAAACGGACGTGACGTTTTTTTAGATATTGATTGGCAGGGAGCACGACAGATCAGAGCTAAAATGCCAAAAGCGCGCAGTATTTTTATTTTGCCACCTTCAAAAGAGGCATTGATGCATCGTTTGCAAAGCCGCCAGCAAGATGCACAACAGTTCATTGATCAGCGTATGGCACAAGCAGTGATGGAAATGGCGCATTTTATAGAATATGATTATTTGATAGTAAATGATGATTTTGAACAGGCTTTGCTGGATATCAAAAATATCATTTACGGTGAACGGTTACATCTCAAAAAACAGCAAGAACGCCATCATAATTTAATCAGCAAGCTTCTTTTAGAACATCCCCATAAAGTCTAGCAAATGATTTTTAGACTTAACTTCAGTTTCAATATGATTGTTTTATGATGTTTTTTCATTCCTTTTCATTGATGAGGCGCAATATTATGGCACGTGTCACAGTTCAAGCAGCAGTAGAAAAAGTGGGTAATCGCTTTAAGTTAATTTTAGTGGCAGTACATCGAGCTCGTCTGCTGCAATCGGGACGTGAAAATTCATTGGTTCCTGAAGAAAACGATAAAGTCACTGTCATTGCCCTTCGTGAGATTGAGCAGGGTCTAATTACAGAAAGTATTCTAAAAGAAAATAATCAGCACGAAGATCAGATACAAAAAAAAGTACAAATGAAAACCATTTCTTCAACTCAAGACTTTGATTAATCTCTATTTTGCATTTATTTGATAACCTTTACCTGTTAATTAAAGAGTACTTGCCAGAGGAGCAGATCAAGCGTCTTAGACAAGCTTATCTTGTTGCTCGTGATGCTCACGACGGTCAGGTACGATCCAGCGGTGAGCCATATATTACTCATCCGGTCGCTGTTTCCTGTATTTTGGCAAAAATGCGATTAGATTATGAAACTTTAATAGCAGCGTTATTACATGATGTCCTTGAAGATACGCCGGCCACTTATGAAGATATGGAGCTGTTATTCGGGAAGACGGTTGCTGAATTAGTCGAAGGGCTTTCAAAACTCGATAAACTTAACTTTCGCGATAAAAAAGAAGCTCAAGCCGAAAATTTTCGGAAAATGATCATGGCGATGGTCGACGATATTCGCGTTATTTTGATTAAATTGGCTGACCGCACCCATAACATGCGTACTTTAGGGTCGTTACATCCTGCCAAACGTCGGCGAATTGCTCTTGAAACCCTTGAAATTTATAGCCCACTGGCTCATCGTTTAGGGATCCATCATTTAAAAATAGAATTAGAAGAATTGGGGTTTCAGGTACTTTATCCTAACCGTTATCGTGTGATTAAAGAGGTTATCAAAACGGCCCGCGGTAATCGCAAGGAAATGATCCAAAAAATCTTCTCTGAAATTAAAGGCAGGCTCCGTGAAGCCCGTATTTCCTGCAAAGTCAGTGGCCGAGAAAAACACCTTTATTCCATATATTGTAAAATGCGCCGCAAAGAGCAGCAATTTGATTCCATCATGGATATTTATGCCTTCCGCGTCATAGTGAAAGAAGTAGATACCTGTTATAGGGTATTAGGTCAAATTCATTGCCTCTACAAACCTCGCCCCTCCAGAGTAAAGGATTACATCGCCATACCAAAAGCAAACGGTTATCAGTCTTTACATACTTCATTAATTGGCCCTCATGGTGTGCCTGTAGAAATCCAGATTCGTACGGAAGATATGGATCAAATGGCTGAAATGGGGGTAGCAGCACATTGGAGTTATAAACAACAAGGTGAGTTGGGCACTACAACGCAAATTCGTGCTCAACGCTGGATGCAAAGCTTGCTGGAATTACAGCAAAGTGCTGCTAATTCGTTTGAATTCATAGAGAGTGTGAAATCTGATTTATTCCCTGACGAAATTTATGTTTTCACGCCCAAAGGGCGTATTGTAGAACTGCCTGCAGGCGCAACCTCGATTGATTTTGCTTATGAAGTTCACACCGATATTGGTCATGCCTGTGTTGGAGCGCGAGTTGATCGCATTCCTTATCCACTGTCTCAGCCTCTTGTGAATGGTCAAACGGTTGAAATTATCACTGCGCCTGGTGCCAGACCTAATGCCGCCTGGATTAATTTTGTGGTCAGCTCGAAGGCACGAGCCAAAATTCGGCAGCTTTTGAAAAATTTCAAAAGAGATGAATCTGTGAATTTCGGTCGCCGTTTACTGAATCATTCTTTCAGTAATGAAAAAACATTGTCTGACATTCCAGAGAAAAATATTCAACGTGAGCTTGAACGAATGAAACTCACTTCAGTGGAAAGCCTCTTGGCGGAAATTGGTGTGGGCAATATCATGAGTGTGGTGGTTGCTAAAAATCTGGAAGGGAATCCCACAAATTTAACGGTCAGTCACGGCCGCAAACTCCCTATTAAAGGGGCAGAAGGAATATTGATCATCTTTGCAAAATGTTGTCGCCCTATTCCCGGTGATCCCATCATCGCTCATATAAGCCCAGGCAAAGGATTTGTGATTCATTATGAGTCCTGTCGCAATATTAGATGTCATCAAAAAGAACCCGAAAAATTTATGGCTGTGGAGTGGGATCTCAATATTGTGCAAGAGTTCATTGTAGAGATTAGAGTTGAGATGTTTAATCAACAAGGATTATTAGCCAATGTAACGGCGGCGATTAATGCTGCAAAATCTAATATTCAAAGTTTAAATACAGAAGAAAAAGATGGCCGTATCTACAGTGCTTTTATTCGTTTAACGACTCGTGATCGCGGCCACCTTGCCAGTATTATGCGTAAAATTCGTATTATCCCACATGTGATTAAAGTCATTCGTAACCGAAATTAATATTGGGCTTTTTATAAAACGCGATAGTGAAGGTGTAAATTCAAGACGCACGAAAGAAGTCATAGTCCGTCCTTAGGTTTTGGAATAGGTCTATTAAAAAATGGAGTCTTCAATGAAAGGTGATCTGCTTCATCATATCCCCCTCAGTGACCTTTCTGGTGTTAGTGGTAACCATCTGGCAAAGCTTTCCAGAATAAATTTATACAATGTACAGGACTTGTTGTTGCACCTGCCTTTACGTTATGAAGATCGTACTCATCTCTATTCCATAGAAAATTTAGAGCATGGCCTTTTTGGTGCTGTTCAGGGAAGAATAATTCAGGCCGAGATGAACTCAAGCCGGCGCCGGATACTCACTTGTCAAATTGAGGATGGCACAGGCGCCTTAATTCTGCGCTTTTTCCATTTTAATAAAGGCATCCAAAATGCGCTATCTGTGGGTAAAGATGTGATGGTCTACGGAGAAGTGAAAGAAGGGTATTATGGACTGGAAATGATTCATCCAAAATTCAAAATACAAGGAAAGAATAATGAAACGCTTCTGAGCACTGTACTGACGCCGATTTATTCCACAACAGAAGGTCTTTCTCAAAGCACTTTAAATAAATTAGTGGGTCAGGCGCTTGCCTTGCTTGAAGCCACGCCTATTGCTGAGATTTTACCTTCTCAATTGATGACTTCATTAATCAGCTTGCCAGAAGCCATCAAAACACTACATCGTCCGCCCAAAAATATTTCACTGGAAAAGTTAACACAATGGCGACATCCGGCATGTATACGGCTGATTTTTGAAGAATTAATGGCCTATCACCTGAGTTTATTAACCGCTCGCGAAAATGCAAAACATCATCGTGCGCTTCCTTTTTCTAAAAAAGAGGCGTTAAAAAAAAGCTTTTTATCTTCTTTGACTTTTAAAATGACCTCGGCTCAACAAAGAGTGGTTTCAGAGATTGAACGTGATCTGGCGAGATCGACTCCAATGATGCGGCTGATTCAAGGAGATGTGGGTTCGGGTAAAACATTGGTTGCCGCTTTGGCCGCATTGCAAGTCATCGCTCACGGCAAGCAAGTCGCCCTGATGGCGCCGACTGAAATATTGGCAGAGCAACATCTGACTCAATTTCAGCAATGGTTTACCCCTTTGGGATTGTCTGCAGGATGCCTCTTGGGAAAACAAAAAGGTAAGTTACGTCAAGCTCAGAAAAACGCCATCGCTTCAGGAAAGATCTTGATGGTGATAGGGACACAGGCCATTTTTCAGGCACATGTAAAATTTTCAGCTTTAGCCTTGGTGATCATTGATGAACAGCACCGCTTTGGTGTTCATCAACGTTTAGCATTATGGTCTAAAGCAGAAAAACAAGGCTTTCACCCACATCAGCTCATCATGACAGCGACCCCTATTCCACGAACACTCACCATGAGTGCCTATGCGAATTTGGATACTTCTATCATTGATGAATTACCCTCTGATCGCATTCCTATTCATACGGTGGTCATACCGGATACTCGTCGTATTGAGATTATTGATCGTATTAAAGAAATCTGTTTATCAGAAGGTCGACAAGCTTACTGGGTCTGTACGCTGATTGATGAATCTGAACTATTAGAAGCGCAGGCCGCTGAAGTCACTTACGAAGAGCTAAAAAAAGCACTTCCAGATATTCAAATGGGTTTGTTACATGGGAGGGTCAAAGAGTCTGAAAAAGACATCATCATGCAAGCTTTTCATCGTGGAGAAATACAGCTATTAGTGGCGACTACTGTCATCGAAGTGGGAATCAATGTGCCTAATGCCAGTTTAATGATCATTGAAAATCCTGAACGTCTTGGATTGGCACAATTACATCAACTACGAGGGAGAATTGGCAGAGGTTCTATCGCCTCCTATTGCGTGTTGTTGTATAAAACCCCGTTGAGTCAAGTCGCCCAACAGCGTTTGCAAATCATGCGTGAAACTCATGATGGTTTTGTGATAGCACAAAAAGATTTAGAAATACGAGGGCCAGGTCAGTTATTGGGTACCCGTCAAACCGGTTCTTTAAAATTTAAAGTGGCAGACATCGTCAGAGATCAAGATTTATTATCTCAAATTTGTGAGTGGGCGCTTTTTTTACATAAAGAATATCCGAAACAAGCAAAAGTATTAATGGCGCGTTGGTTGCCTGAAGGAGAACATTATCGACATGCTTAATTTAAATATAAGAAAAATATAAGAATTATTTCTTACAATAAGATAAGAGCCCCTCCCCAAAAATTTTTTACAAACGTTTTCTCAACTCTGAATAAATTTTTTTATCAATTCCCTTGAAGGTAAAGGAAAACACCCCCATTTATTAGACCGAGGTACTGATCGATTAAAATAGATCAGAATGAATCTTAAATATGATAATAATTGTCTCAATCAGGAGAACTATGAATGTCAAACAGTAAAGAGCTTCGTCCATTACATGACCGTGTTATTCTCAAACGTGAAGAGGCTGAATCTAAATCCGCTGGGGGTATCGTTTTAACTGGTTCTGCGGCGGGTAAATCTAGCCGTGGCAAAGTAATAGCAGTGGGTAAAGGTCGCATCCTTGAGAACGGTCAGGTGAGACCTATGGACGTTAAAGTAGGCGACCTTGTTATTTTCAACGATGGCTATGGCGTGAAGTCAGAAAAAATTGACAATGAAGAGGTTTTAATCCTCTCTGAATCCGACATTCTAGCAATTGTTGGGGCATAAATGCCCGACGCATCCGTCAATAAATTTTTAGAACCACAACAAATTTAAGGAAAGTAAAAATGGCAGCTAAAGACTTAAAATTTGGTAATGACGCCCGAAAAAAAATGTTAAAGGGTGTCAACATTCTGGCTAATGCAGTAAAGGTGACTTTGGGTCCCAAAGGTCGCAATGTTGTATTAGATAAATCTTATGGAGCGCCTTCTATTACTAAAGACGGTGTTTCTGTGGCCCGTGAAATTGAGCTGGAAGACAAATTTGAAAACATGGGTGCTCAAATGGTCAAAGAAGTCGCCTCTAAAGCAAACGATGCGGCAGGAGACGGCACCACCACAGCGACCGTGTTAGCACAATCCATTGTCACCGAGGGGTTAAAGGCAGTTGCAGCAGGCATGAATCCCATGGATCTTAAGCGTGGTATTGATAAAGCAGTAGACGCCGCTGTTGAAGAACTGAAAAAGTTATCTAAACCTTGCAAAGATCCTAAAGAAATTGCACAGGTAGGCACCATCTCTGCCAATGCAGATGCAAAGGTAGGTAAATTAATTTCAGACGCAATGGAGAGGGTTACTAACGAAGGCGTGATCACTGTTGAAGAAGCCTCTGGCCTGGAAGACGACCTCATCGTTGTGGAAGGAATGCAGTTTGATCGCGGTTATCTTTCTCCTTATTTTATTAACAAGCAAGAAAGCAGCTCTATTGAATTTGACAACCCTTACATCTTATTAGTCGATAAAAAAATCTCTAACATCAGAGACATGTTATCCATATTAGAAGTGATGGCAAAAGAAGGAAAACCATTACTCATTATCGCAGAAGACGTTGAAGGTGAAGCTCTGGCCACCTTGGTGGTCAATACGATGAGAGGCATCGTCAAAGTAGCTGCTGTCAAAGCCCCCGGTTTTGGGGATCGCCGCAAAGAGATGCTACAGGATATTGCAGTATTAACTCACGGTCATGTGATTTCAGAAGAAACAGGGGATTCTTTAGAAAAAGCAACCCAAGAAAATCTGGGCAAGGCAAAACGTGTCGTCATTACTAAAGATGCAACCACTATTATTGATGGAGCAGGTGAAAAATCCAGGATCGAGGCTCGTGTTCAAAATATCAGGAAACAGATTGAAAATGCGACTTCTGATTATGATAAAGAAAAACTGCAAGAGCGTGTTGCTAAATTGTCAGGGGGAGTCGCTGTTATAAAAGTGGGCGCTCCGACTGAAATTGCGATGAAAGAGAAAAAAGCTCGTGTGGAAGATGCCTTACAAGCAACAAGAGCAGCAGTAGAAGAAGGGGTTGTTCCAGGCGGCGGTGTTGCTTTGATCCGCGTCGCTTCTAAAATTGCAAATTCTAGCTTGAAAGGGGATAACGAAGATCAAAATGTGGGTATTCGTGTTGCTCTTCGGGCCATGGAATCTCCTCTGCGTCAGATTGTGGTCAATGCTGGCGAAGAAGCCTCTGTGATTGCTAATAAAGTCAAAGAAAACAAAGGAAATGATAATTACGGCTATAATGCACAAACAGAAGCTTATGGTGACATGATTGAGATGGGAATTTTAGATCCTACCAAAGTGACACGTTCTGCATTGCAATATGCCGCTTCTATCGCAGGATTAATGATAACGACTGAATGCATGGTCACTGATTTACCGAAAGAAGAAAAAGTCTCCGATATGGGTTCTGGCGGAATGGGCGGAATGGGCGGAATGGGCGGAATGGGCGGAATGGGCGGAATGAATGGTATGATGTAATACAAAAAGCATCACATACATAGTCAATCTGTTGCATGAATGCCTTGGTTATAGCTCATTGAGCTATAACCTTTCTTATGAAAAAAGCCGCATTTTTTAAAAAAAGATAAGGTTTAAAAAAATAGTTCATTTAATATCAAATATGTAAATGATTTTTAATTTTATTATGACCTGTTGTTTTGTTTAAAATTAGAAAATTCAGTGTTTTTTTAATTTTTCAATCACTTCCCTTTCTTAAACTCCCTTCAAATCTGATGAACTGATGTAATGCACTCATTGCCTGAGTTAGCCCACTCAAAGAGCGGTCATCTTGATAAAAAAAACACCATTTTAGCTGATGCTACCTATTAATTTAATACAACCTAGTTAATTAGGGCTGTAGTGTATATTTTATTAGTCTTGAAAATTTCATTTGTTCGTTTCTTAAAACTATTTAATGAGCGTTTTTTTGAATTTTTTTATTTTTACAAAGTATATATTTATGTCATAAAAATTTTTGATTTAAATCAAATTATTTTTATTTGAAATATTTAAATGAAGTTATTTAAAATGAATGACACATAGGATACTTATGACAATATTATCGCACAGCATAAACTTTATTAATCGTACAAACACAAAAATAAAAAACATAACAAATATAATTACTAAACCAACAGCATATTATATGGAATTAATTTCAGTAAACAACAAAAGTACAGCTAAAATTAATAAACAATGTAATAAATTAGTAGAAAAATTTAATATTTTAGATGAGAATTTTTTAAGTAAAGGAACAAAAAACACTGAAGATCAAGTGATGAAAATTTTAAAAGAAGCGAAATGTTTGAAAAAATTATTAAAATTAGCAGAAAAACATGAGCTTGAGAATATGACAAAAGAGAGAAAAAATCTGACAGAAAACGAAACGATACAGAAAAGCGAGGAATTTCGTCAAAATTATAATAATAAAGAATCTTCTAAAAATTGTGTTACTGGTGCGACTGTTCGTTATGTAAATAACTTACAAAGCATAAGAAGGGTAGATTCTATTATTAACCGTCTTCAAGCGTGTCGTTTATTTTCTGAAATAAATTCTAAAATAAATAAAGCAGAAACTGATGTAAATCTTAGAAATGAACTCGTCTCTGCAATATTCGCTTCGACTTTTTTTGAAGGAAAGAGGAATTATGTCGAAAATGGACCTGATTTCAATTGGAATGCCGGCGAAAAATTTTGTTTAGAAATTGAAAAAAAATGTAGAAACATTGAAATTCAATTCGATTTTAATTCAGCTCTTGATTCGAAGAGGGGAGGCAAATTTGTTAATAAAATGAAAAATTTACTTAGTGAAGAAATTAGTAATCCTCAAAATGATGCTCAAATATCCACCTTATTAAAACTGTATAATAATGAAATCAATCAAAAAATAGATAAACTTTGTATAGAAAATAACATGATTACCCTCAGTGATTTTCGCTCTATATGGGCTATTTAAAACACTGGAAAAACGGTTAAAAATGAATTAAAAAAGCACCCTGAAATTTAATTCTCTTGCAGCCACTCAAAAACAAGATTTGGACCTCCGTCATCGTTATGATCGGAGATAATCATCTTTGCGAGTGATCGTTTCTGTGTATCTTACACTCAAACATTAAATTTTATTATCCTGATTACAATTAATGTACAAAATCTGACCAAAGAGTTTGGTTTTAATTGAATCACAAAGTTTTTTACTAAACTTTTCAAGTTTCAATTAGTTGATTTTTTAATCATGTCATAAGGAGATTTTTTATGGATAAATCGGGCGCAAAAAAATTGCTTGACGATTATATGGAAGGCTTTAAAAAAAATAATTTAGAACAATTTCTTTCGGCGTTAGATGAGGAGTGTCACATTATTCAACCCGACGGAATTTCTTTAAAAGGGAAGAATAAAATAAAAGAATGGTTTGAACTTTTTTGGAAGGAGAATCGTGTCAATAAATTGAATGTTTACTCATTTTATTATTTAGATTTAGGAGAAAAAATATCTTTTTCTGAATGGGACTTAACTTATAGTAAAACTCATGAACAGAAATCTTCTATTAATGAAGCCATTAGTATTCCTAAAGCTATTAGTATAGTGACATATAATGATGAAAATATTACATCAATAGTAGAGTACCAAAGGACTGAACAACCTCATGTGTGATGCGTAGGTGCTGAACCTCATCGAAAGGTGACAGACCAAGGCGTCTCCGACAATAAGAGAAATAATCCCTTTGGGTTGAAGTAATCGATATCCAGACGGCCATCGCCGTTAAAATCTCCCAGCGCCCTGTGGGAAGGGCCGCTTGGGGCTTTCTTCATCAAAAAACTTTGTCAATGGTGCTCCGTTTTCGTCCACAAATTGACCCAACAGGCGAGCGTGATGTCGGTTAGGCTCCGTGATGAGGATATCCTCATCGGTTTTGTCGTCTCTATCATTGTCAAAATGGGATTGATAGTATTCATACTCACTGTCAACCAACGCTTGGTAAACTTGACTTATGTCGAAAACAGAAGATAATCCGCCTAATAAGGGCCGTCCCAAACGTATCAGTTTAAAATTCACTTTCATCCCTTTTTGCGCTAAACGACTGGCATATCGACCTAACCCATATTGGGCGGCATCAATCGCCAGGTGCGAGGCAAAAGAGGCGATGGCCCAATCCAATTCAGCATTCACTCTTTCTTCTCTTCTTGGCTTAAATCGTGTTTTTGTAGACGCTCGATAGCGCGTTTGATATCACGCAGACCCCGAAGATAAACGTATCCTTGCATGCCCAGACCAACTCGACCGCCGACCCGATTGAGACCGGCCCAACGGTCTGTCACCGGCACACTTTTTAACTCACGCCAAAGGGCCGGCTGGATGTCCAGTGTCGATTCCATGGGGGAAATCCGTTGGACATGTTGGTCAATCGCGTTCAGTTGATGTACCGCCGCTTTTTGCGTCGCCGTATCCCCGCCTGCTAGCAAATCAGCGCGATTGCGTTTGAACTCAGGTTGTTGTTTCAAAAAGCGCACCGCCTGTTGCGTGATGACATCACTGTAATCAGCCTTCTGAATATATTGCGCTAATTTGCTGGCATCAAACCGCAGAATTTGGGCTAAGTTGCCTTTTGCAAGATGCTTCATAGAAAAGGGCTTGCCCTCGACTCTGGCACCCATCTTATGTAATGTCTTCGCAGGTAGCGCCACTTTGCCCAACGGAATGTCACCGACCGCCGCTAACCGGTCCACCTCAGGCTCAAAATTTGTCAATAATTTTTGAAACTGCCCCAACGCAGGAAGCTGGTTTTGAGCCTTACTGAGGTTCACTCGGTAAAACTTGGGGGGGATGGCCCATAGAAGTCGACAAATCTGACAGGCTTATCATACGGTACGTTGCCCTTGATAAATGATCGTCTGCAGACATGATGGATAGATTAGAGTGTTTGATGGCCCTGACCTTGTCATCACTGATACGGATTTCTTCCAAATTCGGCTCATACAAATATACCGTCGGTTGCCTAGACGAAGCCTCTTGACACACAGAAAGCATCCATGTCTTGCCCCCTTTTTTCATCATATAATCACCCACTTCAAAATGTTCCATCAATAGGATAGACTCAAAGAGGTCGAGGTGCTCGGCAGAGTTTGAGATCATGATATTGTGAAAATGTTCCCGAAATTGCTGCAGCTGCTGGGTGTCCTGCTCGGATATCGGCCCCATGGCCTGATGTTCATTCAGCACAGCCTGGGTGAGGATCCCTTTAAAAAATCGCGCGGTTCCCTCCTCACTCGACTGATGCGCTTGCAACCAAGCAAAAAAACCCAGGCCTTGCGCCATTTCCGAAGCGTACGCGCTGTTATCATCGATAAACAGCGACTGGGGGCTGAATTGATATGTGATTTTGAACTGTTGATTGTGCAGGATGCGGCCCAAATTTTGCCAATTCGCCAAGGTCAGACTGCGTGACATGCCACGCTTGACTCTTTATCAGCGCCTCCTGGCCACTGAGGGGCTCTAATTGCCTATGGGCGTCACCCAATTGTAGCAATTGAAGGGCCTCATTCGCCCATACGCGATAGCGCCGGAGCATTTTCACAGTCAACATGAAACGTATGAAATCGAACTGACCGTCCGAATGATGGAAAAAATCAGCCGCATCACGCCGTTGTTGTTCATCGAGCGGCCAATCGTTTGCTTACCCAAGGCCAGACTGTCCATCAGGGTCAATACCCGATTCACACGGGCAGTGAGACTGTTTTTGGGCACGAATTCATTCTGAGGCGCCCAATTAAATACGATTTTATCTGACTTATCCGAAACAGGGCGATTGGCTCCCTTCACGACCGACATTTTTCTGCCTTCCTCATTCACGCTCACCGGAAGCTGACGGGCCCCCATCTCCAGACGCCACCCTGCTTTCTGATGGAGGGCTTCTCCCAACTGCTGGACATAGCTCTTAGAGCCCTCGCCGTCCTTGTCTGCCAACGAACACCCCACCAAGCTGATATAGTCCGGTGTCGTATCGATGCCATGACTTGCTTTGAGTTTTTTATTCAACAGGCTGAGGTGATTCGACAAGGCTTGCGCTTGGTGGTCGCCCAACGTTTGGTGATGGCGTTCATTCAGAGTCTTCATAGCCAGCAACAGTGAGATCTGTAGAGGGGGAGACCAAAACGTGCGAGGGAAGCTGACCAGTAAAGAGGTTATACTTTGGCACTGTTTTATCGAAGACAAGTATGACTTTTTGCCTAGCGTTAATATCTGAGTTTGCTTCTAAATAACCAGAAAGCCAATCTTCGGCGTGTTTACGTGCAACAGAAGCAGATTGTACACCTAGGTCGATAACACGACTGCACTTTGAAGATAGTAGTTCATACCCTGATGATGTTACTGTGATTGTACTAAATACGATGAACTCACTGGCGTCTGGTTGTTGCTTTATCTCTTTCAAAAAACCATGAACAGAAAAATTCGTTTCAGATTTAGTTTTTAAATTTATGTCAATATTGCCGGATGTCACTGAACGCAAAGATTTATTGACCTGTTGTTCGTCTGCCCGAACATATTATTCGATATTGCCACAAATATCGTGGTCTTTAGTGTAATCTATTTTTTTCGTACTCTCCGTGCTTTTTTATAAGTAAATCTATAAATCACATTCATTTTGATTAAAAATGAATAAATATTTTTCTTTATTAATGAATCTTCATTTTTAAAATGTTGAGGAAGCTTATTCTATTCTAACCAAATTAGAAAAAGCGCTTTAAAAGATGTGAGCACTATATTTATCTGGGCTTTTTGAGAAATTTGATCCATAACGTCAGCTCAAGCCTAGACTTTGACAGTTCAAATTTTAAAAAATCATTCACAAAAAAGTAAAATCCTGTCATATCTTTCATAAATTTTTTCGCTATTTCGTTATGAATTTATTTTTTAAATAAAAAAGGATCCTTATGACAAAAAAAGTGCGGATGGCTATTGTGGGTGCCTCAGGGCGTATGGGTTTGCAATTAATTCAGGCGGTCCATCAATCTCAAACAGCACGCCTTGTCGCCGCCTTAGTACGCAAGAAATCTCCACTTATTAACACTGACGCTGGCGAATTTGCGGGTATCGGTTCAATCAAGGTTGTGTTTAGTGATGATTTAGAAGCCATATCTGATGCTTTTGACATTATGATTGATTTTACCTCTCCACAGGCGACGCTGTCTCACTTAGCCTTTTGCTGCAAGCACCAAAAATCCATGATTATTGGCACGACAGGTTTTGATGAATTCGGTAAAGAAGAGATCAAAAAAGCAGCAAAAAAGATAGGGATCGTATTTTCAGCAAACTTTAGTATCGGAGTCAATCTGATGCTACAACTTTTAGAAAAAACGGCGGCCATGATAGGGGATCATTCAGATATTGAAATTATTGAAGCACATCATCGTTATAAAAAAGATGCTCCCTCTGGTACGGCCTTAGCAATGGGCGAAAAGATTGCAAAAGCGTTAGGAAAAGATTTACAAAAAGAGGCTATTTTTGATCTGACCGCTTCCTTAAATGAGAGAGCATTAGGTAAAATTCATTTTTCTACTATTCGAGCGGGTGATATTGTTGGGGAACATACCGTGTTATTTGCCGGTGTAGGAGAAAGTTTTGAAATGACTCATAAAGCAACCAGTAGAATCAATTTTGCAAATGGGGCTGTCAGAGCCGCGCTTTGGCTTGCTAAAAAAAATCAAAAAGGGGTTTTTGATATGAATGACGTACTTGATTTTAATGAATTTTAAAGCTCCTCGCCTTTTAAAAGGCGAGGAGAATATATTTAAGATGAAACTATTTTTTGCTCTCTAGAAAAAATGCGATCATAGATTGCAACGATAAGAAAAATGATGATAGAAGGCGGTAACCAAGCGAGTCCTTCTTTTGTTAAGGGAAAATATTCAATCCAGGAAGGTAAGAGATCTGAGAAAACTGAAGCTTTTAAGCCATCAAAAATACCAAAAATCAAACTCATCAGCATCACTGAAGAAACGATAATCGTTTGATTACGCCACCAATTCAAGGTGAAACTTAATAATACTAATACAATGCAAGGAGGATAAATGGCTGTCAGTACGGGAACCGAAAAATAAATAAGATGGCTTAATCCCAAATTTGAAACCAGCATTGAAAAAAGACCTAATATAAAAATCAAAGTGCGATAAGAAAAAGGCAAAAATTGACTGAAAAATTCAGCACAGGCGCAGGTTAAACCAATCGCAGTGATCATACAGGCAATGAAAATAAACCCCGCCAAAAAAATACTTCCTAAATCACCAAAGGTATGTTGAACATAAGCGTGTAAAATGACGGCACCATTTTGAGCATTTGGAATTAAAACACCGCTATCAGAGCCTAGTTTAAACAAACTCATATAAATTAATGTCAGCCCAATACCACAAATCAAACCCGCATAAATGGTATAGCGTGTTAGTAACGCCGGGGAAACAATGCCACGAGAACGAGCTGTATTCACAATGACAATCCCAAATACCAAAGCTCCAAGAGTATCCATGGTCAAATAACCATTCACAAAACCCGTTGAAAAGGGAATTTTCTGATAAATTTCACTGGCAGGGATCGTAGAACCCGAAGACCATAAACAGGCAGAGATGCCAAGAATGCTCAAAGCCAAGATTTTTAACGGAGCCAGGATATGCCCAACACTGTCTAACAAACGGCCAGGGTATAATGAAATCAAAACCACCAACCCGAAGTAAATGATACTATAAATCAGCAAGGGCAGTGCGCCGTCGCCGGTGAGAGGAGCAATACCAACTTCAAAGGAAACAGTGGCAGTACGGGGTGTGGCAAACAAGGGCCCCACACATAAATAGCACGCTGTAGCCAAAATCAGACCTGCTTTTCGACCTATCGGAGCACTGAGGCTATCAATTCTGCCTCCAACACGTGCTAATGCCACAATAGTAATGACAGGTAAACCCACAGCCGTTATTAAAAAACCTGCTGCTGCAAACAATAAGTGTTCGCCAGATTGTAAGCCTATTATAGGAGGATAGATAATATTAGCGGCTCCTACAAACAAGGCAAAAGTCATAAAACCCAATGCCAAAATATCTCTGAATGATAAGCGATTATTCATATTTATTTTTTCACCTAATTTATTGTGTTATTTAGTCAATTAATCCGGTAGAAAAATTTCATTAGCCATTTTTCCAGTTCATTGAAAATGATATAAATTTATAAAAACTTTTTTAAGTAATATAATTATTTTTATGATATGTAAAGTTTTTTATTTTTATAAAATAGATTATTGTTATCTATTTAAATTTAAATGAATAAAACAGATAAATAAATATGATTCATTTTTAGCATAAAGAGATTATAAAATAAAAAATCAATAAAAATATACTCATTTTTTATTAAAATGATGAAATATTAATCAATATAAATAATCAGTAAAATATTTTTATTCATTAGATCAAACTTAAATGAAAAAATAAATTAATCGTTTTAGTTAAAAGAATAAAAATATATTCATATTTTATAAAATGGCATGTTCATTTCTGAATGATAATAAATTTTATAATATTAATATTATTTTTTTAAATTTTAATCATATTAATTTTCATTAACATAAAAAAGTGAGTCTCAATTTTATAAAAAGTCAATGTTCAGGATATCATTCATGATTTTGTAAAGTATTTTTGTTAAAATAGGGCGACTCAATAACCTCGTATTAAGGCTTATCTCTTGAATATTCAACTATTTTTATCAGACAGAATACGTCATGCCCTGATAATGGCCGGTGCGCCTGATGACAGCGATGCTCAGCTGCATCCTTCAACTAAAGCCCAATTTGGGGATTATCAGGCCAATGGTGTGATGTCCGCCGCCAAAAAACAACGAATCCCACCCCGAGAATTAGCAGAAAGAGTGCTTGAGCATCTAGACCTTTCGGATATCGCGAAAAAAGTAGAGATCGCAGGGCCAGGTTTCATCAATATTTTTTTGAATGAGCAATGGATCTCTCAAAAAATAGAGGCGGTTTTTATCGGGCCAAAATTAGGACTGACTCCGGTGACACCCCAAAGAATTGTGATCGATTACTCAGCGCCTAATGTCGCCAAAGAAATGCATGTCGGTCATTTACGTTCAACCATTATTGGCGATGCCATGGCGCGCACTCTGTCTTTTCTTGGCCATCATGTTATTCGAGCTAATCATATCGGTGATTGGGGAACTCAGTTTGGCATGCTGATAGCTTATCTAGAAAAAATTCAACATCATCACGCGCTAGAAATGGTGTTATCAGATTTAGAACATTTTTATCGCGAAGCAAAAAAACATTATGATGAGGATGAGATTTTTGCTCAACGCGCACGGGATTATGTCGTCAAACTACAGAGCGGGGATCCTTATTGTCGTGAGATGTGGCGAAAACTGGTCGATATCACAATGACACAAAATCACCTATCTTACGAACGGCTCAAAGTGACTCTGACCCCTGAGGATATGATGGGCGAAAGCCTCTATAACAATATGTTGCCGAATATTGTTGAAGATTTGATCGCCAAAGGCGTTGCGGTCAAAGATCAAGGTTCTGTGTTGGTTTTCCTTGAAGAATATCAAAATAAAATCGGCGAGCCGATGGGCGTGGTGATTCAAAAAAAAGATGGGGGCTATCTTTATGCGACCACCGATATTGCTTGTGTCAAATATCGTTGTGAAACCTTAAAGGCAGACCGTATTCTGTATTATATCGATTCTCGTCAGAATCAACATTTAGCCCAAGTTTGGACAATTACGCGCCTTGCAGGTTATGTGCCTGAATCTGTTTCATTGGAGCATCATATGTTCGGCATGATGCTTGGAAAAGATGGCAAGCCTTTTAAAACTCGTACAGGTGGCACCGTCAAATTATCAGATTTGCTGGATGAAGCAGTAGAGCGTGCAGGGCAATTAATTAGGGGGAAAAATCCAGATTTGAATGAAACCGATTTAAATAACCTGATTCAAGCTGTGGCGATAGGGGCGGTTAAATATGCGGATTTATCAAAAAATCGAACCACTGATTATATTTTTGATTGGGATCGTATGTTGTCATTTGAAGGCAATACAGCCCCCTATATTCAATATGCATATAGCCGCGTGACATCATTATTTAAAAAATCAGGCTTGGATGAAAAAAAGATCATGTCGCCTGTCATCATTCAAGAGGAAAAAGAAAGGAGTTTGGCCATTCTTTTATTACAGTTTGAAGAAATGATCAGCACTGTGGCTCGGGATGGTACGCCTCATTTGATGTGTTCGTATCTTTATGATTTAGCCACCCGATTTTCTATTTTTTATGAGCATTGCCCTATTCTTAATGCCAAAAATGAACAGATTCGTCAGAGCCGATTAAAATTAGCCTGGCTGACCGCAAAAACTCTTAAGCTGGGGCTAAAGAATTTAGGTATTGAGACGGTCGAGAGAATGTAAGGAAGTTTAATGTAATCTCTGAAAAAAATGTCTTAGTCTGACCCCTAAAATCAATAAAACAGAAAAATAAGAGATGGCCCCTGCAATCACAATACCTGACAAACGGAACAATCTGTAGGCCATTCCTCCTAAATCCCAAGGGGGCATGATCGATAGGAGTCCGAACAAAACTAAACACATCACAGAAACTGCCATCAATAATTTTGCGATAAATGGGCACCAACCGCTTTGTGATTGAAAAATATTTTTTTTGCGTAATTGCCAATAGAGTAATGCGGCGTTTAGGCAGGCAGCCAAACTAATAGAGAGGGATAAACCTGCGTGTTTTAAAGGACCAATGAAGATCAGATTCATTATTTGAGTCATGAATAATGTGAGCAACGCTATCTTCACGGGCGTTTTAATATCCTGGCGCGAATAAAATCCGGGGGCTAATACTTTGATCATAATCAATCCTGGCAAACCAATCGAATAGGCAATTAACGCTCTTTGTGTCATTTCTGCGTCAAAAGCGGTGAATTTGCCATATTGAAATAAGGACAGGGTCAAAGGTTTGGCAATGATGATTAAGGCAAAAGCTGCAGGCAAAGCCAATAAAAAACACAGCCGAAGACCCGTATCAATCAGTCTGGAATATTCAAGTATCTCGCCATTTGCAAAACTTTTCGCAAGGGAAGGTAATAAAATGGTACCTAATGCGGCGCCTAATATCCCCGCGGGAAATTCCATCAAACGATCCGCATAATACATCCAGGAAACAGAACCTGAGACCAAAAAAGAAGCATAAATAGTATTGATGATCAAAGAAATTTGACTGACGCAGACCCCTAAAATAGCAGGGCACATTTGTTTCATCACTCGCCAACTTCCAGCATGTTTTAAATCAATACGGGGTAAGACGAGCATCCCGATTTTTTTCAAATAAGGCAATTGATAAAATAGCTGGAGGACCCCTCCCAACAACACCCCGCAAGCCAATGCCAATATAGGCGGATCAAAATAAGGAGCAGCAAATAAAGCAAACCCTATCATGCTGATATTGAGGAGGGTAGGCGTAAAAGCAGGAATCGAAAAATGATTCCAGGTATTGAGTAATCCTCCCGCCAAAGAAGCCAGCGAAATCAAAAAAATATAAGGAAAGGTAATACGTAGTAAAGAAGAAGTTAAGGCAAATTTATCGGGTGTATCACAAAAACCCGGCGCCGTGACGTAAATAATCCAAGGTGCGACAAGTATACCTAATGCGGTGATCACGATTAAGACCAAGCTTAGCAAGCCTGAAATGTAAGCGACAAAGGTGCGTGTGGCCTCTTCTCCTTTTTGATTTTTATATTCTGCTAAAATCGGCACAAAGGCTTGAGAAAAAGCCCCTTCAGCAAAAATACGCCTTAACAGATTCGGTAATTTAAAAGCAACGAAAAACGCATCGGTCGCCACCCCTGCACCGAATGTTTTAGCAACGATTGCATCACGAGTAAATCCTAATATCCGAGAAAAAAAGGTCATGGAACTGACGGTTGCCAGCGATTTTAATAGATTCATATAGGGCCAAACATGTCATTTCAAGAATAAGTTTGTATCGCTTTATCGATAACGTCGCTATCTGAAGAGATGCATGACAAAATCGCTGAAACATTAATTAAAAGAAATGAATATTTCTAACACTCGATCAACATATTGAAAACATGCCCCGTGTATCCTACATATCGCGCAAGCGAATCAGGATTCACTTTTACATGGGAAATGTCTACAATTTTTTAGAACCTTTTGAGGCATCTTTATTTAATTTGCAATTGAAAATAGTGGGATGAAAAACTCTTGATGCCTTTTCTAAGGTAGTCTGACTGAAGTTTTTGGATTGCATGGCAAAATTTAAACGCCGGACCTGGACAATGATACTTTTCATAAAAGGTAATTTATAGACAAGAGTATTGCTCGTCAAATTTGTTTTGTATTTTATATTGAGTATAAGGCTTATAAGAGCGATGAAACGCGGGTGCTTGCAATTGAGAAGTTTATCCCGGTAATTCGCCCTAAGAGTAACCGTAAAGAACCATGGGAATATGACCAAAAAATGAGATGGCTAAACTCTGTTTAAAATCATTATTTTAATGAAAAATGAGGTGCATTTTTCATTAAAGATCCATACATTCAGTTGAACAGGGTATATGCCGATCAAAGCCGATCAAAAATGCGGCTTCTCCGTCTTTTTTCACTCTCGATTGACTGTTAGCATACCGGCCTGTTTTTGACTCAAAGTGGATCCTAAAGTGAAATTTGTTTCTTTTAATATAAATGGGCTGAGGGCGCACCCTCATCAACTCGCTGCTATTATTGAAAAACATGATCCGCACCTCATTGGTTTGCAGGAAACAAAAGTCCATGACGATATGTTCCCTCTGGAGGAAGTTCGTCGTCATGGCTATCATGTTTTTTATCATGGACAAAAAGGTCATTATGGTGTGGCATTACTCACTAAAGATTCGCCTTTAGCGATCCGGCGAGGTTTTCCAACAGATCAAGAAGATGCGCAACGCCGTATTATTATGGCCGATTTAAAAACCCCTCAAGGCACAATCACTGTGATCAATGGATATTTTCCGCAAGGTGAAAGTCGTTTGCATCCCACGAAATTTCCTGCCAAAGCCCGTTTTTATGAAGATTTACATCGCTATTTAACACAGCATTTTTCTGTTCAATCACATGTGCTGATCATGGGAGATTTTAATATTTGCCCCACCGATGGAGATATTGGCATTGGCGAACAAAATCGAAAACGTTGGTTGAGCAGCGGTAAATGTGCTTTCTTACCAGAAGAACGTGCTTGGTTTGAACATCTTCAATCCTGGGGATTAATTGATCTCTTTCGAGTTGCTTACCCTGACTATGAACATCAATATTCGTGGTTTGATTATCGTTCAAAAGGTTTTGATGAAAATAGAGGGCTTCGCATTGATTTATTACTGGCAAGCGTCCCTTTAGCGCGCTTGGCTATTAACAGTGGCATTGATTATGAGATCCGTGGAATGGAAAAACCGTCTGATCATGCTCCTGTTTGGTCTGAATTTAAGTTGTGATGAAAGCAAATTACGGTTTTGTAACTAACTGATTGTATTTTTGAGGAAAATAAATGCGTACTGTATGGCAATTCATGGGCGGTTTTATTCGCTGGATATGGCGGTCAATTAATTTTATGCGAGTATTGGTTCTAAATTTATGCTTTTTGTTATTGATTATAATTGGAGTGATGACCTATCTCCATTTTCAAAATAAACCCCTTGAGCCGGTAAAAGGGGCACTATTGGTTGATTTAACGGGTGTTGTACAAGATAAACCCGCTACCAATACTCTTTTTCGCCAGTGGAGCAAAAAATTATTAGAACGGGACAAAAATAAGCTTCAAGAAAATTCTCTGTTTGATATCGTAAACATGTTGCGTCAAGCCAAAGTCGATAATAATATCAACGGCTTAGTATTATCATTAAGTCATTTAATCGCGATCGATCAACCGTCTTTACAATATATTGGGAAGGCGCTTCTCGAATTTCGAGAGACAGGAAAGCCCATCTATGCGATAGGTGATAGCTATACTCAGGAACAATATTATCTTGCCAGCTTCGCCAATAAAATTTATTTAAGCCCCCAAGGAACAGTAGATATACACGGGTTTGCAACTCATCAGCTTTACTATAAATCTCTTATAGATAAGCTAAAGATCAACAGTCATATTTTTCGTGTAGGGACTTATAAATCTGCGGTTGAACCCTTTACGCGAGATGATATGTCGCCTGATGCCCGAGAGGCAGATCAACGTTGGATTCATCAGTTATGGCGAAATTATCTTGAAGTTGTGGCGAAAAATCGTCATTTAACGGCGGAACAATTTTTCCCTGCAATCCCAGAGTTATTGAGTCGATTAGAAGCCAACGGTGGAAATACCGCTCAGTATGCTTTGAATAACAAATGGGTCGATCAATTAGCTTCTCGTTCAGAAGTCGAAAAAGAATTGGTTCGTGTTTTTGGATGGGATCAAAAAAATGAAGATTTTAATTTTATTAGCATTTATGAGTATAATCTTAAACTTAAAATAGACCCCACAAAAAATGACCATCAGATAGCCGTTATTTTTGTGAATGGCATGATTACAGACGGTCTTAAAACACCAAATAACGTAGGCGGAGAGGATGCTGCCTACGAAATTCGTCAAGCACGTTTAAACCCCAAAATTAAAGCGGTGATTTTACGTGTGAACAGCCCCGGTGGCAGTGTTTCAGCTTCAGAATTGATTCGCTCTGAATTAGCCACATTGCACGAAGCTAAAAAACCGCTGGTGGTTTCGATGGGCGGATTGGGCGCTTCTGGGGGATATTGGATCTCTACCCCTGCGGATTATATTATTGCCAGCCCAAGCACTCTGACTGGCTCTATTGGCATTTTTGGTGTGATCAATACCTTTGAAAATTCGTTAAAAAGCATTGGGGTTTCAACTGATGGCGTTAGTACCTCGCCCTTATCTGATATTTCTATCACCAAAAATTTATCGCCTGAATTTTCTAAAATCATGCAAATGAATGTTGAGAATGGCTATAAAACTTTTGTTAAATTGGTCGCAGCAGCTCGACATCAAGATCCTAAGCAGATTGACTCTATTGCTCAAGGTCGTGTTTGGACGGGTTTGGATGCTAAAAATAATGGTTTGATAGACCAGCTCGGTGATTTTGATGACGCTGTTGAAAAAGCGGCAGAATTAGCAAATCTAAAAAATTATCAACTCTATCAGTTTGGTGATCAACTTAACTTCAGAGATATGTTATTTGATCAGATAAATACGGCTCTGCCTTTTGCTTTTAAAATGCAGTCGCCGCTGTCTGATATCGTGAGCATATTCAATCGACATTCTCCTGATTTTGTTCAGTCTTTAAAAGATCCATTAAATCGTTATGCCATCTGTCTAAATTGTAGCGAGGTTAATTAGATCTTTAAAATAGATTGCCGATGGTTCAAATAAATGCTCAAGTTGTTTTTTGACCATCTGTGATGCCGGCACAGTTTCCTTTAAGACTTTTTTAATCAGAGATAATAGAGCGCACCACAGTCACCGAAAAGCGCAATCACCAGTAGGCAGGAACTTAGGAAATAAAAGTAAGAACAAGGCGCTGCTTTACAAGAAAGCGGTCTTTGCAGTAGAATTCGGCACTATTTTTAAGAATGCTGGCACAGGAGCCGGTGTAAAGTCAGTTTAATGTTGATTTTGGGGTAAAAGGCATATGCCTATAATTAAAGTACGTGAAAATGAACCTTTTGATGTCGCTCTTCGCCGATTTAAACGTTCTTGCGAAAAAGCAGGTATTTTAGCTGAGGTTCGTCGTCGTGAGTCTTATGAAAAACCTACCACTGAACGTAAACGTGCTCGTGCTTCTGCTATAAAACGTCATGCTAAGAAATTAGCCAGAGAAAACGCCCGCCGTACTCGACTTTATTAAGATTAAAGTTTTATTCGTCATCACGTTCCGTTTTTCTGATCAATAATATTGAGATTTGATGCAGAGTTAGGTGTTCGCTTTCATGAACCTGGATATCGATCGAATCAAGACAAAATGATATTGACTTTAGGCTGTGCATTTTAAATCAAAAATGCGCAGCTTTTTCGCGTTTTTTACAGGCGACTAAACGCTTATGGTTAGACGAATTCCTCGTAAATTTATCAATGACTTGTTAACACGCACTGATATAGCTGCTCTGATAGACGCGCGGTTACCTCTGAAAAAAAAAGGGAAAAATTTTTATGCCTGCTGCCCTTTTCATCATGAAAAAACGCCTTCATTTAGTGTGAACGATGAAAAGCAGTTTTATCATTGTTTTGGCTGTGGAGCACACGGTAATGTGATCGATTTTTTAATGAAATTTGAACGCCTCGAATTTGTTGAAAGTATTGAAGAATTAGCCTCAATTCATGGTTTAGAAGTGCCGAGTGAAAAAACGGATGCCTTAAAAGAACAGGTGCAACAACGCCGTCATCAAAGGTACAATTTGTATCAGTGGATGGAAAAGCTCAATGCGTTTTATCAAAAGTCTCTGAAAGATCCGGCCGCTTATAAAGCGCGACATTATTTAGCCCAACGTGGATTGAATGACTCTACCATTGAGCTTTTTTCTATAGGATTCGCTTTACCGGGCTGGAGTAATTTGCTGGATCATTTTGGCCATGAAAATACGTCTGAGCTAAAAGACGCGGGGATGCTGGTGACCAGTGATAACGGGCGAATTTACGATCGATTTCGTGAACGAATTACGTTCCCTATTCGTGACAAAAGAGGGAACGTGATCGCTTTTGGGGGCCGTGTTATAAACCAAGAGATGCCAAAGTATCTGAATTCACCTGAAACAGATATTTTTCATAAAGGTCGCCAACTCTATGGATTATATGAGGCAAAACTCAGCCAATCTGATCTTAAGCTATTATTAGTGGTAGAAGGTTATATGGATGTGCTGACTTTAGCACAGTTTGGTATTCGTTATGCCGTCGCTTCTTTGGGCACTGCCACCACTGAAGAACATATTCAGTTAATGTTTCGAACCACCGATCAAATTGTTTGTTGTTATGATGGAGATAAAGCAGGTCGAAAAGCGGCATGGCGTGTTCTCGAAACCGCATTACCTTATCTGAATGACGGTCGCCAATTGCGTTTTATCTTCTTACCTGAAGGCGAAGATCCAGATACCTTACTTCGCTCAGAAGGGAAAGTGGCGTTTGAACAGCGAATTGAACAGGCTCAGTCTTTTTCAGCGTTTTTATTTGATACCGTGATGCTCGGTATTGAACTTAATCGCCCGGAAGGACGCGCAAAATTGAGTTCATTAGCTTTACCTTTAATTAATCAAGTACCAGGAGAAACACTACGGCTTTATTTAAGGCAAGAATTAGGTAAAAAATTAGGCATCTTGGAAGATCATCTGTTAGATAGATTACTGCCCAAAAAGGGAGTGAGCAAGATGCCTTCTTCGAAACAATTAAAGCCCACTACGATGCGTGTATTGATTGCATTACTGATACAAAATCCACGCTTAGCGAAAATGGTGCCTTCTTTGGACGATATTCAACAGGCACGCATCGCGGGATTAACGCTTTTTATTGAGCTATTAGAGCATTGTCTTGCATGTCCTGGTTTGAATACAGCACACTTGCTAGAGCTTTACCGCGGCAAAGAATGCCAAAAACAGCTAGAACAACTCTCTGCTTGGGGAGACATGGAGTTTAAAGAAGAGAAAATGATACAAATCATTTTTACAGATGCTTTAAATCATCTCTTTGATTCGATTTTGCAACAAAGATTAGAAATACTTATTGCCCGAGCGAGGGCGCCTTTAGGTTTAAACACATCGGAACGACAAGAAGTTCGTTTGATTACAGAAACCCTCAGTAAAAAAAAATGAGGCATCAAAAAGCTTCATTGGCAATAAACAAGGAGAACCCACTCTATCATGGCCGCTTTTTTTTGGGCAGCGGCGATAAATATCAGCCCAAAAAACGATTGTTGGCTATTTTTTGCCGATGAATACCAACCCAGATACCAGTGTGGACAGCCTTATGGAACAAAACCCACAGTCACAACTCAAATTACTTATTGCCCGCGGTAAAGAGCAGGGTTACTTGACCTATGCTGAAGTCAATGATCATCTGCCAGAAGATATTGTTGATTCTAATCAAATTGAAGACATCATTCAAATGATTAACGACATGGGCATACAGGTCGTAGAACAAGCCCCAGATGCAGATGATTTAATGCTGGCGGAAAATACAGGAGAAACTCATGATGATGCTGTTGAAGCAGCCACACAGGTGCTTTCGAGTGTTGAATCCGAAATTGGGCGTACCACTGATCCTGTGCGCATGTACATGCGTGAAATGGGCACCGTTGAATTACTGACACGAGAAGGTGAAATTGACATTGCTAAACGCATCGAAGAAGGCATTCATCAAGTGCAATGTTCGGTGGCTGAATATCCCGAAGCCATCACTTATTTGTTAGAGCAATATGATCGTGTTGAGCTGGGCGCACTCCGATTATCGGATTTAATCAATGGTTTTGTTGATCCTAACATTCAGGAAAACGTACTTCCTGGTGCCATTCATGTTGGCTCTGAGCTTTCAGATTCAGAAATTGATGACGAAGAGGACTCTGACACAAGCGAAGTTGAGGACGATAACAGCATTGATCCTGAGTTAGCACAGCAAAAATTTTCTGAATTACGGGCACAATATGAAAGCACTCGCACAGCGATAAAGCAAAAGGGCCGGCATCATCTGACCACTGCCACTGAAATTTTAAAGCTGGCGGAAATTTTTAAACAGTTCAGTTTAGTACCAAAACAATTTGATTATTTGGTGAGCAGTATGCGATCCATGATGGATCGAGTGCGAGTTCAAGAGCGATTGATTCTTAAGCTTTGTGTTGAACAATGCAAAATGCCCAAGAAAAATTTCATAGAATTATTTTTGAATAACGAAACCAACAATAGCTGGCTCAAAACGGCATTAGCGATGAAAAAACCTTGGGTAGAAAAACTCAATGATGTATTGGAAGACGTTCAAAGTAACGTGCAAAAATTACGACAAATAGAAGAAGAAACCGGTTTATCTATTGAGCAGGTCAAGGATATTAATCGTCGTATGGCGATAGGTGAGGCCAAGGCGCGTCGGGCGAAAAAAGAAATGGTTGAGGCCAATTTACGTTTGGTCATTTCTATTGCTAAAAAATACACGAATCGGGGCCTACAATTTTTAGATTTGATCCAGGAAGGCAATATTGGTTTGATGAAAGCCGTCGATAAATTTGAATACCGTCGCGGTTACAAATTCTCAACTTATGCCACTTGGTGGATACGTCAGGCCATCACGCGTTCGATTGCAGATCAGGCTCGTACCATCCGTATTCCAGTGCATATGATTGAGACCATCAACAAACTCAATCGTGTTTCTCGTCAAATGCTGCAAGAAATGGGCAGAGAGCCCGCACCGGAAGAATTAGCAGAACGCATGTTGATGCCTGAAGAAAAAATCCGAAAAGTTTTAAAAATAGCCAAAGAGCCTATTTCTATGGAAACCCCGATTGGTGACGATGATGATTCACATTTGGGAGACTTTATTGAAGATACAACACTAGAGCTGCCTTTGGATTCAGCGACGTCAGAAAGCTTGCGTTTGGCCACCAACGATGTACTCGCAGGTTTGACGGCTCGTGAAGCAAAAGTATTACGAATGCGTTTTGGTATCGACATGAACACCGACCATACTTTAGAAGAAGTGGGTAAACAGTTTGATGTCACACGTGAGCGTATTCGTCAAATTGAAGCAAAAGCATTGCGTAAATTACGCCACCCAAGTCGTTCAGATGTATTAAAAAGTTTCTTGGACGATTGATCATCACCTCGCTTTGGTTCTGACAAAACCAAGCGCTACGGTGACGGTCACCTCAAACATGATATCTTTGTTTTTATTTTTTTATTTTTTTATTCAGTCGTCATAGTGTCTCTAAAGGAAACAAATATGGCTGTCAATAAAGCCGCTCAAGCCTGTGATCTTGTGATTTTTGGTGCGAAAGGTGATTTAGCGCGTCGAAAACTTCTTCCTTCTCTTTATCAACTCGAAAAAGCAAATTACCTTCATCCAGACACTCGTATCATAGGTGTGGGGCGCGCTGATTGGGACAAAAATACTTACTCAGAATTTGTCAAAGAATCCTTGCACACCTTTTTAATAAAGGATTTGGAAAACCCCCTTTGGCAAAAATTTCAATCCCGTCTTGATTTTTGCACTTTAGATGTGAGAGAAAACGACCATTTTGTGCGTTTAAAAATGATGTTGGACCAAAAAAACCGGATCACTCTCAATTATCTCGCAATGCCTCCTGACACTTTTGGATCCATTTGTAAAGGATTGGCACAAGCGAAGCTCAATAATAAGCCCACTAGAGTTGTGATGGAAAAACCCTTAGGCACCAATTTGAGTTCATCTAGAGCGATTAATGATCAAGTGGCGACATATTTTGATGAATCACAGGTCTATCGTATTGATCATTATTTAGGGAAAGAGCCCGTGCTAAATTTGTTGGCACTGCGTTTTTCGAATTCTTTTTTTTCTGCAAATTGGGATAACCGGACTGTTGATCAGGTGCAAATTACCGTCGCGGAAAAAGTCGGGATTGAAGGGCGATGGGGTTATTTTGATAATGTAGGACAAATGAGAGACATGGTGCAAAGCCACTTGTTGCAAGTGTTAGCCATGATTGCTATGGCACCGCCCGTCGATCTCACAACCGACCGTATTCGTGACGAAAAAGTGAAAGTTCTGAGATCATTACGCCCTATTAATGCATCGAATGTAAAAAAAAATACGGTACGGGGGCAATATACTTCAGGTTTTATTCATGGCAAAAACGTACCAGGGTATTTAGAAGAAACGGGTGCAAACAAAAACAGCAATACTGAAACTTTTGTTTCTATTCGTGTAGATATCGATAATTGGCGTTGGGCGGGTGTTCCTTTTTATTTGCGCACAGGGAAACGCTTGAAAGAAAAATGTTCTGAAGTGGTGATTTACTTTAAACCTCCCCCTGTGAATTTATTTCATCATTCTTATCAGTCGCTCCCACAAAATAAATTGATTATTCGTTTGCAGCCTGATGAAGGGATAGAAATTCAGGTACTCAATAAAGTACCAGGCTTAAATCATAAGCATCGATTACAAATGACCAAGCTCGATTTGAGTTTTTTTGAAACTTTTAATCAACAAATTCCAGATGCATATGAGCGTCTTTTATTGGAAGCCATGCGAGGGATCCAGTCTCTCTTTGTTCGTAGAGATGAAGTTGAGGAGGCCTGGAAATGGGTTGATTCTATCGTACAGGCTTGGGAAACAGAATATCTCACACCAAAATTTTACGCCGCGGGCACTTGGGGCCCAGAGGCATCTATAGAAATGATAAAAAAAGAGGGATATATATGGCATGAGTTTAATAAATAATTTGAGTAACCTTTTTTGTTTTTACTATTTTAAATGATAGTTAAATTTTAAAGTAAAAAATGTTTATTTTTATAAATATTTTTGATTTAAATCAAATGTTGTTTTTTATCTTTATTTTAAAAGAATAATTAAAATTAACATCAATAAAAAAGATAACCAACAAATTCCAAAAATGGCTAATATAGAAATTAATTTCTGCCATTTTGAATTGAAAAAATAATTTTGTTTTCCTTGCGTGAAATTTTTTTTCATCAAATATTGTTGAGTTATTTCATAATGATTTTTTTTTTCTTTTTGAGTATTGTTTTTTATTTCAATATGATTTTTTTCTTCTATTTTTTCACAATGATCAGACCAAAGGATTCGAGTGACGTTACCAGTGTATTGTACTCCTTTTCTAGGAATGGTGCGAATAAGAGACTCTTTTAATCCTACCTGTAGAAATGCTTTTCTCAACATATACAGTTGACCGTAATAACTGCTCTCACTGACTGCTCCTCTTTGTTCTTTCCAGACCTGATTAATAATTTCTTCTTTTTCTGTAACACCATTAAGAAGCAATAATAAAAATCTTAAATTATTTTCAGTTAATATCGCCACTGAACCATCCGCACCATATAAACAGCGTTCTGAAGGAGGAAAAAGAACGCTCCCTTCTAACTTAAATGCGATCTCACTTGTCTCCATATGAATGAATACCTATTTTCTGTTATATGGATTTTTTATATTATAGGTAATAAATATTTTCATATTTAAACACCTTTTCGCATCCATTAAAATTATTTAAAAAATAAAAATGGCGGCTCTCTTATTTTATTAACTAAATTTTAGAATCTGATTAATTATTAATTAATTTTTATTTAAAAATTCTAATAAAGATTATCTCATGTATTAATTATTTATAACAAGCCAATTTTAATATAAATATTAGAATATAAATTATTAATTATTATTAAAGCTCATTTTTTATTTCATTTTCTTTTTTTTCTTAAATTAAGATTTTTTTATATTTTTATTATTTATATTTTTATTAAAATTAATTACATAAAATTAATATATTTTTTATTTTAAGGGTGAGATATGTATTATTGAAGATAAAAAATTAATAAAAAATAGTTAAATTTTGTAAAAAATTTGTTTTTTATTAAAAATTTTATTTTTATCGCTCAATAAATGCTTTTTTAAATAAAATAAAAAACCATCAAAGATTTTGGGATTTTTTTAATAAACTCAGTAAAAACATTACTGTGGCACAGAGCACAACAGAAGGGCCAGCAGGGGTGTCATAAAAAGCAGATAAAGCCAACCCGCCGGTCACAGCTAAAACACCTACTATAATACCTGTGCCTGCCATTTGTTCAGGTGTGTGAGCAAAACGACGAGCGGTCGCAGAAGGGATAATTAACAACGAGCTGATGATCAAGACACCCACAAATTTCATGGAAAGGGCAATGGTCAGACTCACAAGGAACATCAAAAGCATTTGATTTTTTTTTAAATTAATGCCTTCTACATAAGCTAACTCGGCACTGATTGTGATTGAAAGCAGTTGACGCCACTTCCAAAGTAATAACAATAATACGAGCATGACTCCAGATGCAATTAAAAGAATATCAGCGATTGTCACGGATAATAAATCTCCAAATAAGTACGCCATGAGATCTATTCTGACATTGGACATTAAACTGACAATGACCAAACCAAGAGATAAAGCACTGTGTGCTAAAATACCCAACAAAGTATCCACAGGGAGTTGATATTGCCCCTCTAACCACACAAGCAAGCACGCCAATAATAAGGTAATAAAAATCACTGCATAAAACAGATTAACATTAAGTAACAACCCGAAAGCGACACCCAATAAAGAAGCATGAGCGAGAGTATCGCCAAAATAAGACATGCGTCGCCAAATGATAAAAGAGCCTAACGGCCCTGCGGCAGTGGCCAGTAATATGCCAGCCAGCCAGCCAGGAAAAAGTAATTCAATCATGAGTTGAGTGCCAGTGTGGCGATTTTTTTTCTTCTTTTGCATCATGATGATGACGATAGAGGGCCAGACGCTCAACCCCCGAATTGCCAAACATCGCGATAAATTCCGGATGCACAGAAATCATTTTGGGGACACCAAAACAGCAGATATGTTGGTTAAGGCAGAGGACTTCGTTTGTTTGCGCCATCACTAAATGCAAATCGTGAGAGACCATCAGAACCGCACAATTGAGTTCATTTCTTAACTTTTCTATTAAGTCATATAGGGCCAACTGACCATTAGAATCGACCCCTTGAGTGGGCTCATCCAATACCAAAATTGCGGGTTTATTAAGAAGCGCTCTAGCCAGCAATATCCTTTGATTTTCTCCTCCCGATAATTTTTGCATAGGTTCATTCAATAAGTGCAAAGATTTAACGCGTTCCAACGCAGATAAAACATGCTCTAATTTTATTTTTGGTTTTAAGCTCATAAAACGTTTTACTGTTAAAGGCAAATTCGGATCTAAATGTAATTTTTGAGGAACATAGCCTATTTGCAGATGAGATTGACGGATCACGCTTCCTTCGGTTGGAGAAATCAAACCTAATATAATACGTACAAGAGTAGATTTACCTGCGCCGTTAGGGCCGATTAAAGTGAGTATCTTTCCTGAATAGAGAGAAAAAGAAATGTCTGATAAAACTTTTTTTGCGCCAAAAAAAACTGATACTTTATTTAAAGTGATTAATGAAGACATATGATTTGATTTTGAGAATACATATAATGTTATAATATTACACTAAATTTACCAGAGCGAATATTCATGATGTTATTCCATTTCAATTTTTTAAAAAGAAAAATAAATTTGCATCAAGCTATTTGTGCGGTGGTTTTAATCGCAACCTGTTGTTTTAAAATGGTATCGGCTGCAGTTGTGACTTCGATACGCCCCCTTGGTTTTATTGCTGAAGCGATTTCAGACGGCGTTATGCCTGTAAAAGTTTTATTACCGATAGGTGCCTCTCCGCATGATTATGCGTTGCGGCCATCGGATATTCAGGCCATTAATAACGCCAGTTTAATTGTTTGGGTTGATCCAACAATGGAAGCCTTTTTAGCTAAAGCGTTAAAATCCATACCCGTCAATAAAAAAATAACCATTTCTGAACTACCTGAAGTACAGCGTTTATTGATATCCAGTCAAGATTCGGGCCAACATGAGCATCGTGCAAATTTTTATAATATGCACCTTTGGCTATCACCTGAAATAGGGACATTAATCGCAATCAATATTCACCATCAGCTACTAAAATTACATCCTAATGATAAAAAAAGATTAGATGAAAATCTAAAAAATTTTAAAAATCAAAAAAATAAAACTATTCAAAAAATTGCGAATATGCTCTATCCTGTTAGAAAAAAAGGATATTTTGTTTTTCATGATGCTTATGGTTATTTTGAAAAACAGTTTAATCTCTCTCCCTTGGGCTACTTCACGCTCAATCCTTCAATCCAGCCGGGTGCAGAACGTTTACATCAAATTAAATCTCAGCTCACTGCTAAAAAAGCAGTCTGTATTTTTGCTGAGCCTCAATTTAAGCCCGCCGTTATTAATGCTTTGGCTCAGGGCACAGCCGTTCGCTCAGGAGTTTTAGATCCATTAGGAAGCAAAATTCCAATGAATAAAGACAGCTATATGAAATTTCTGCTTGAGTTATCAATGCAATATTATGCTTGCTTAAAATAAAACGAATAGGGATCTTCCATTGCAAAAATTAACTCAGAACATCGCTTTGGTTTATCACAATTTAGGGCGCCTCCAGCGTTTGATGCTCATTTCATTCGCTTTCCTTATTTTATTTTTTATTTTGTTACAAACTCTCATGCATTCTCCTCAAAAAAAAATGGAATCGCGGGTTTCTCATATCCCTTCTACTTCGTCTTTACCTCAAGATACGGACTTTATTGATCAATCAGATCAATCCAAATTTGATGAGACACCTGAAGATGAATTAAATGATCAAGAAATTCATGCCAACAACGTTCAGGAGCATGTCATTGCATCAGGGGACACCCTCGAAACTGTTTTAGCACAATATGGTATTGATATTTCAGATATTGCGTTGCTGTCGGCCAATAATCCCGCATTACGTCATTTAAAAACAGGTCAGGAGATCTCCTGGAAAATTAACGGAGATGGCAATTTAGAGCAATTAACCTGGAGAGTTTCCAGGAGTGAAACTCGTATTTATGATCGCCTAGACCATCATTTCAAAGAAACTCAAATACTTCAGAAAGGCGAATGGCATTCTAGCCTCTTGAACGGGCATCTAGATGGTAATTTCATCAACAGTGCAAAAAAAGCAGGATTAAATGCTTCTGAAATACACGCTGTTGTAAAGGCATTACAGTGGAAGCTCGATTTTAATAAATTACAGAAAAACGATCCATTTTTTACGTTATTCTCGCGCGAATACTTAAATGGCGAAAATAATCAAAGCCGATTACTGGGCGTTCGAATTTTTTCAGGAGGCAAAAACTATTACGCGATACGAGATGAAGATGGTTTATTTTACGATGAAAAAGGGGAAAGCCTGGCACAGGGTTTTATGCGTTTCCCTACGTTAAAACAGTTCAAGGTTTCTTCTGGTTTTAATCCAAAGCGTCTTAATCCAGTGACAAACCGGATTTTGCCTCATAAAGGTGTGGATTTTTCAATGCCAATAGGAACGCCCATTTTAGCCACAGGGGATGGAGAAATTTTGGTTGCCAAACACACTGGTGCCGCGGGAAACCTTGTAACTATCCGGCATGGCCGCCAATACAGCACACGTTATATGCATTTAAATAAATTACTGGTTAAACCAGGACAAAAAGTAAAACGTGGTGATCGAATTGCGTTATCTGGTAGCACAGGTCGCTCTACAGGTCCTCATCTTCACTACGAATTCTGGATTAATCAACAACCGGTTAACCCGATCACGGTTAAATTACCTGCTACAAAAAATTTAACGGGCTCAGCGCTTCGTCATTATTTACAAATGAGTCAAAACACCATTGCGCAGTTAAACTCTATTTAAGTTGTGCTTAAAACAATCGAGCCGTAAATTTTATGCACAAAAAAAATAATCATGCTGGTTTTATTCCGCGTTTTGACAAAGCTTTTTTACATCCGCGTTATTGGGGGATCTGGTTCGGTGTTGGTTTGTTGGTACTTTTAAGCTATTTACCTATTAAATGGCGTGATGGCCTCATGGCTTTCATTGGTTTTCTGGTAGGAAAATGTGCTAAAGGAGCGCGTCGGCGGGCTCGTATCAACCTCATTTATTGCATGTCGAATCTCACTGAGGTTCAGCGTGAAAAAATCATTGATGAGATGTTTTGCAATTCAACACAGCCGATTATGCTTATATTGGATCTTTGTCTTCGAGGTCCTCAATTCTTGGCCTCACGAGTACATTGGCATGATCGCTTTATTTTAGATGAGATTGAAAAAAAGAAGACGAACATCATTCTTCTTCTTCCCCACGCTTGGTCAATAGATATTCCCGGTATGTTATTGACCAGCGAGGGCAAACCGATCACCGCTATGTTTCACCAACAACGTAATCCCCTATTTGATTATTTATGGAATTCTGCACGAATGCGTTTTGGGGCATATATGCATGCTCGTAAAGATACAATTAAACCGTTTATTCATGCGATACAAAAAGGATTTTGGGGGCACTATGCGCCAGATGAAGATTATGGCCCTGAAAAAAGTATTTTTGTTGATTTTTTTGATACTTACAAGGCCACTTTACCGACCTTAGGACGTTTAATGAAAATATGCAACGCCGTCGTTATTCCCATATTTCCGGTCTATAATTATCGTACTCACAGGATGGATATTTTTATTCGCCCCCCTATGAATCAGTTGCTGGCAGCAGAGGATGCCGAGGTGGCACGTCATATCAATAAAGAGCTCGAAATTTTTTTAATTCGTTACCCATCACAATATATTTGGAGCCTAAAGTTGCTCAAAACACGCCGGAAAGGTGAAATAGAGCCTTATCTACGAGAAGATATTTGATTTTTTAAAAATCCGCACTCTAAAGCCTTTCGAAATGATCAAACTGATATCTTTGCTTACATGGAGAGAGGATGGTCGGCAAATTTTTTTTCAATAGTTTACCCTTTCTATCGAGTATGAGAAAATCGAGGGATTTTTGAATAATGAACTTATTGAGGTAATAAGTGATTGATAATGATGGCTACCGCTTAAATGTCGGTATCGTAATTTGTAACAAAAAAGGGCAAGTTTTATGGGCTAAGCGTTATGGGCAGCATTCCTGGCAATTTCCTCAAGGAGGAATTCATTTGACTGAATCGCCTGAGGAGGCAATGTATCGTGAGTTATTTGAAGAACTGGGGCTAAATAAAAAAGATGTTCGAATATTGACTTCCACTCATTACTGGTTGCGTTACAAATTACCCAAACATTTAGTACGATGGAATACAGACCCAGTCTGTATTGGCCAAAAACAACGATGGTTTTTATTAGAGTTAACCTGTGACGATAGCAATATCAATGTAGAATGCACAAAAGCCCCAGAATTTGATGGCTGGTGCTGGGTAAGCTTTTGGTATCCAGTACGCCAGGTGGTGTCTTTTAAGCGGGATGTTTATCGTCAGGTGATGAAAGAGTTTTTTTCTTTCGTTTCTTTGATTCAAAAGCATTTGATATGACATACCGGTGGAGAAAATAATGTTCTACTCATGTTTAAAAAAAATACTGTTTCAACTAGATCCTGAACACAGTCATGAATTTACTTTTCGTCATCTTAAACGTATTACAGGCACACCATTACAATTTTTAATCAGTCAGTCTGTTCCGACGAAATCGGTTGATTGTATGGGCCTCTCCTTTAAAAATCCTCTGGGATTAGCGGCTGGATTAGATAAAAATGGCGATTGTATCGATGTATTAGGGGCAATGGGATTTGGTTTTATTGAAGTTGGGACTGTGACCCCTCTGCCTCAACAAGGGAATCAAAAGCCTCGATTATTTCGAGTCACAGAAGCAGAAGCGTTGATCAACCGTATGGGTTTTAACAACTCAGGGGTGGATTATTTAATTAATAATATTAAACGTTCCCGATTTGGGGGTGTATTGGGGATTAATATCGGGAAAAATAAAGAAACCCCTTTAGAAGTCAGCAAAGAAGATTATCTCATCTGTATGGATAAAGTTTACCCTTATGCGGGTTATATCGCAGTGAATATTTCATCACCTAACACTGAAAAATTGCGTCAATTACAATATGGCGATCTTTTAGAAGATATGTTGACTTCAGTCAAAAAAAAACAGACTCAATTACACGAGCAACATGATCGATATGTGCCTGTAGCAGTCAAAATATCACCGGATTTAAGTGAAGAAGAACTCATTAAACTTGCAGATGCATTTCTCAAACATGAGATTGATGGCGTCATTGCGACCAATACGACTTTAGATCATTCTTTAATTCAAGGTTTGAATCACTGCCAGCAATCAGGAGGGCTAAGCGGACGGCCTTTACAGCCAAGCAGCAACGAGACCATTCGACTTTTATCAAAAGAATTAAAAGGTCGCATTCCTATCATCGGTGTCGGGGGGATTGACTCATTGATGGCCGCGCGTGAAAAAATTGCTGCTGGGGCATCTTTATTACAGCTTTATTCGGGGCTGATTTTTCAGGGGCCTGCTTTAATTAAAAAGATCATTCATCATATTTGATGTGAATGAACGAGAGATTTTTTTCTGGACGTTTTTTATTTTGCTTTAATCCGAAAGCGTTAAATTTCCTTTAGGGATGCAACAACAAGAAAGAATATTGCCGTCTTTATCCATGGCATCTTGAGTTAATGTTTTCACTTCTCCTATTATTATTTTTATTTGACAAAAACGACAGATCCCAGCGCGACAAGAATAAGGGATCTCTATGCCTTGCTCTTCTAACTGTTCCAATAGCACATGCTGCTTATTGCCCAAAAAACAACGGCCATTAAATTCGATACAGACTTGATTTGTGGTGTCCGTTATCGAAGGTATTGAGCTCAGCTCTGATTTTTTTTCGTGAGGGGAGGACATCTCATTTTCTCCAAAACATTGATGATTAATTTTTCGCTACTCGATGATAAAAAGGTATCATCTTGAAAGATATATCCATATTCCATTTTTCCTATCCATAAAAACGCACTTTATATATGACTGATTTTTTTGCCAGTACCGCGTACGGTTTAGAAGAACTCCTTAAAAATGAATTGATCGAATTAGGTGCAACGGATTGTCAAATTGTTCAGGGAGGCCTTTATTTTCAAGGCGATGATCGGCTTTTGTATCAAAGCTTATTGTGGAGCCGTCTTGCTTCCCGAATTTTATTGCCGCTTGCCACATTTTCAATTCAGCGTGATCAAGATCTCTATCTGGGTGCTCGAGAGATTGATTGGCTCAACTTATTTTCTATCGATAACACTTTTTCGGTGCATTTTAAAGGTATGAATGACGCCATCCGAAATACGCAATATGGCGCACTAAAGGTGAAAGACGCTGTTGTAGATCACTTTATGAAAGAACACAATGATCGTCCTTCTGTTTCAACATCACGTCCAGATATCCGCATTCATGTTTTCCTGCAAGGAGATAAAGCACATATTTCACTAGATTTCAGTGGAGCACAGGGTTTGCATCAACGGGGATATCGGGCTCAAGGCGGTCAAGCGCCATTAAAAGAAAACTTGGCCGCGGCAATTATAATGAGGTCTGGCTGGCAAAAAGGCACACCTTTGGTGGATCCGATGTGCGGCTCGGGCACATTACTGATTGAAGCCGCCATGATGGCCGCCGATCAAGCACCTGGGTTAAAGCGTTCGCATTGGGGCTTTCAAGCCTGGAAGGGATTTGATCCTGTTTTATGGGGCGATTTGCTTAAAAAAGCTCAGCTTCGGGCGGCTGATGGTTTGAAAAATACAGCACCTTATTTTTTTGGCGCAGATCAAGATCCCCAAGCGATCAGGATCGCAAAAAACAATGTTCATGAAGCAGGCTTAGAAGATCTCATCAAATTATCCGTTCAAGAGGTGAGCCAGCTGGTGGTGAATTTCCCGCTGATCAATCTGTGGGATAAAAAATCGGCAGGAACACTGGTTTGTAACCCTCCTTATGGAGAACGGCTTTCGAGTGAGCCTGAATTAATGGTGCTTTACACCACCTTAGGGCGCGTGATGAAAACCGTGTTCGGAGGTTGGAAAGCCTCCATTTTCAGTGGCTCATCTGATTTACTGAGCTTTTTGTCATTACGCGCTGATCGGCAATTTAAAGCGAAAAATGGCGCGCTTGATTGTTATCAAAAAAATTATTCTTTAAGAGATGATCCCCTGACAATCCCTGCTGAAGATTTTGCGAATCGGCTGCGTAAAAATAGCCGTCAACGGGGCAAATGGGCACAAAAAGAAGGCATTGACTGTTATCGTTTATATGATGCGGATTTGCCGGATTATAACGTGGCTTTAGATCGCTATGGTGATAAGGTTATCCTTCAAGAATATAAAGCGCCTAAAACGATTGATGAAAAAAAAGCGCGAAGACGCTTGCAAGATATGATTCAAGCCAGCTTGGCCGTGCTGAAATTAGCGCCCAATCAGCTGATCCTCAAAATTCGTCAGCCTCAATCCGGCAAACAACAATATGTGAAATTAGCTCAAAAAGAAGAGCTCGTTTTAGTCAAAGAATACCATGCACGTTTATGGGTTAACTTAACGGATTATCTGGACACTGGGCTGTTTTTAGATCATCGTCTTACTCGCCAAATGCTCGCGAAACTCAGCCAAGGAAAAGATTTTTTAAATCTATTCGCTTACACCGGCAGTGCCACTGTTCATGCGGGATTGGGCGGCGCGCGAAGCACCACCAGTGTCGATATGTCCCGTACTTATTTGGAATGGGCAAAAAAAAATCTCAACACCAATGGATTGACGGGATCACGGCATCGTTTTATCCAGGAGGATTGTTTCACTTGGCTCCAGCATCAAAAAGATGAGCAATTTGATTTCATTTTTCTTGATCCCCCGACTTTTTCAAATTCAAAGCGGATGAAAAGCACTTTTGAAGTTCAACGAGATTATTTATTACTGATAAAAACGATCAAAACGCTACTGCGTCCTCAAGGAAAACTGATTTTTTCTTGTAATAAACGAGGTTTTCATCTTGATTTATCTCAAATCGCCTTTTTAGGGTTTGAAGCAAAAGATCTCAGAAGACAAACAGAATCGATGGATTTTGCTCATCATCGGCCAATGCATCATTGCTGGCTATTAACAAAAAAAAATAAGGAACCAAAACAACCATGTCATTAATCAGCTTATCGGGGGCTTACCTTTCATTCAGCGACGCCCCCTTATTGGATCACACCCAATTACATGTTGAACCCAATGAACGGGTCTGTTTGGTGGGACGTAACGGCACAGGAAAATCCACGCTGTTAAAAATTTTAAACAAAGAAATGTCACTTGATGATGGTCAAATGGTTTATCAACAAGATCTGGTGGTGGCACGCTTACAGCAGGATCCTCCTCGAGAGGTGGCGGGCACTGTATTTGATTTTATTTCTGAAGGTGTGAAAGAACAGGCCGCTCATTTAAAAACCTACCAAGATATTTTAAATAAAATAGAAACGGATCCCAGCGAAAAAAATTTGGAACAATTGGCGACATTGCAAAATATCCTAGATCATCAAGATTTATGGCAATTAGAGGCACGCATTCATGACGTGCTCAAACAGTTAGGGTTATCTGCTGAGCAAAAGTTATCTTCTTTATCGGGCGGTTGGCTACGTAAAGCGGCTTTAGGAAGAGCCCTCGTCAGCGCTCCTGAAGTGTTATTACTGGATGAACCTACCAATCACCTGGATATTCAAAGCATTCAATGGTTAGAAGAATTTTTAAAAAATTTTGAAGGCAGCCTGGTTTTTATTTCCCATGATCGTTCGTTTATCAGCACCATCGCGACCCGTATTGTGGATCTGGATCGCGGGAAATTGACTTCTTGGCCAGGAAATTACGCCTTGTATTTGGAGAAAAAAGAAGACGCCTTACGGGTTGAAGAACTTCAAAATGCGGAATTTGATCGCAAATTGGCTCAAGAAGAGATCTGGATCCGCCAGGGGATTAAAGCCCGCCGAACCCGCAATGAAGGTCGGGTAAGAGCTTTAAAATCATTAAGACAACAACGTTCTGAACGCAGAGAAGTCATGGGTAAGGCAAAAATACAATGGGAAGAGCAAAAGCGTTCAGGAAAAATGGTTTTTGAATTAGAAAATGTTTCTTATATATTATCAGACAAAATCCTGGTTGATGATTTTTCTGTTCAGGTGTTGAGAGGAGATAAAATTGCACTTGTGGGTCCGAATGGGTGCGGTAAAACCACGTTATTAAAGTTGATGCTTGGCGAATTGAAAGCAGAAAGTGGAAAAATATATCGCGGTACGCATCTTGATGTGGCCTATTTTGATCAGCATCGGGCAGAATTAGATCCACAAAAAACGGTGCTGGACAACTTGGCAGAAGGGAAACAAGAAGTGATGATTAACGGGCGCTCGCGTCACGTTTTGGGTTATTTACAAGATTTTTTATTCCATCCTAAACGAGCGATGACACCGGTCAAAGTGCTCTCAGGGGGAGAGCGTCATCGTTTATTACTTGCCAAACTGTTTTTAAAACCCAGCAATCTGCTTATTTTAGACGAGCCCACCAATGATTTAGATATTGAAACATTGGAACTGTTAGAAGAAATGATAGAAGCCTATCAAGGCACTGTATTATTGGTCAGTCATGATCGACAATTCGTGGATAATGCGGTGACAGAATGTTGGATTTTTGAAGGCGATGGGCAAATCAATCGTTTTATTGGGGGATATTCTGATGCTCATCAACAACGAGCGGCTTCCAAATCCATGCATCAAAAAATAGAGGCGCCTCCATCGCCATTGCCCATACAAAAACAGAGGGGTACACCTGGAAGCTCGAAAACACATCAAACTTCAGTACATAAACTGAGTTATCAGCAAAAAAAAGAACTGGAACAATTACCTATGGAATTAGAAGCATTAGAAGAAAAAATCGCTCTTTTGCAATCTGAGGTCAGCACCCCTGATTTTTTTTCAAAACCTCAGAACGAAACACAACAGAAACTGAACACATTAAGGGATTCTGAACGAGCTCTGGAAGAGGCCTTTGCCCGATGGGCATATTTAGAGGCGTTTGAAAAAAAATAAAAAAATCCAATAAAAGCCAGATGAGATAAAATACCCGACATTTCGGGTCACGGGACCACAATTAATTTAACTCAACTGTTTATATATGTAAAATTATAAGGGAAAAACTTTTAAACATTCAAAAATTTAAAACCAATAAAGACAGATTTCATTTTCTTTAATCATAAAATCTATTTTTTTATGTTCTCTAAGTTAGATTTATGACGAAATTCAACACTTTTCTGCAAAATTTCTTCTGCTGTCATATTCTTTATCTTCTTATTATTATTTTTTGCTGCTTTTAATAATTTCTTCGTAAAAATGGCTTTTTTTAAAGTTTTTTTAATTTAATTTTAGTATTTTTTATTTCTTTACTTGATAACTACTTCTTTAAAGAATTAAATTTTTCTGTTAATTTTCTACATTTTTTATTAAGTTTAGCTGTACTATTATTTCTTATTAAAGTGAATTTCATATAATCAACGATTTTAGCAATTATCTTTACTATTTTTTTGTACGACTTATTAAAGTTATACTGCTTGGTAATATTTTTATACATATCCTGTTTTTTATTTATTTTAAATAACTTCATTTTAATTTTTTAAATAAAAACAATTTAATTTAAATTTAAATTAATTGTGAACAAAGAGTATACACTTTATAAAAATAAAAAAATTTTAAACAACAGAAAAATAAAATTTTCAAGGCTAATAAAATATTTATCTAAATGTAAAGGAGTGAGAAAATGCATCAAACAGAGAAAATCGTCATTAATATACTGTCAGTCATCACTCGGATCGTGCTCAGCATTTAAGTGGGTGGACGCTGGAAAGTGTGGTCATTGTCAGCCAGCATGGCATAAAAGCGCCCACTAAATTGACACCTTTAATTCACAGTGTGACTCCTGGCCTGTTTGGGAGATTCCTTTATCATATTTAATCATATGAGTTTCGATTGTTTTTATAAAATCACCCTTTTTGATAGGATAATGTCTGTTTTTATTTTTTATCATCCTTAAAAAACCCAGCTTAACATGCATATTTTAAGACTAACATATCATCATAAAAGCGTTGAAAGATGTACTGGCACTGATCGTATCATGATATAAAAAGCCATTCAAAAGCATTTTAAATGCGCTTTCTGACTGACTTTTTATTCCATTAAAATGAGTCGTACCATCAGATAGCTTCATAAATTATCGTTCAAGACAGTTGGTTTTCCAATCTTCATTTAATTCAACAGCCATAATTTTCATGTATATATCTACTCTATAAAAATTCTAAAATTAAAAACTAAAAACATCTTTGTTTTTATTTTTCCTGACTTAATTTTTTATAATATGTATTATAATTGTTGATTTTTTTAAAAAAAATACATTATTATTACTTGAATACGTGCTTTAAATAGAAATTGATTGTTTATGTTAAATTTATTTAAATGAAATTTAATTATTTTTATAGTATATTTAATATATTAAATGTAAAAATTACATTTTTAGTGGATAAATTTATATTTTTATCATTCAGAATGAATTTGATTTTAGGAATCAGAACAGAATGATAATGATTAAGGAGGAGAGATTGGAATCGACACTAGGATCTGATTTAGCTCGATTAGTGCGCTTATGGCGGGCTTTAATCGATGAAAAACTAAAACCACTGGATTTAACCCAATCACACTGGGTGACATTGTATAATGTTAACCGTTTACCGCTTGAACAATCTCAAACTCAAATACAGTTAGCGAAAGCAATTGGTATAGAACAGCCTTCATTGGTGCGGACTCTTGATCAATTGGAAGACAAAGCTTTAATTACCAGGCATTGTTGCTCGAACGATCGACGAGCCAAGCGTATAAAGCTGACAAGTGAAGCCAGTGACACTATTAAAAAAGTAGAAAATGTTATTCATGAAACAAGCAAAGATATTTTGCAAGGAATTTCTGAAGTAGAAATTAAACTATTATCAAATTTGATAGAAAAAATTGAAAAAAACATTAAAGATTTACAAGATATAAAAAATACTACTGTTACATAATAAATAACAGTTTATTTATTCACAAAAAGAATAATATTAAATTAAAAATACTATTTTAATATCAAAATGTAGTATATGAATTAATTTCCTGTTTTCTGTTTTTTATATATACAGTTATGTGCAATATATTTTTTTACCGCGCCTTTTTTCCGGATAAATTCCCATGCCATTACCGTTCCCTTTTGACTTTAAAAAACTGGATTATGTTCAGGTGTTTGAATGGCGCGCTGAGCGGCCACAACGTCTTCGTGAGTAACCGGAAAGTATCAAACTTCTATAAGCAAAATACCGATTTCTACCGGCGCAATTTATTATTGACTGGGGCATGACCACAGACCCGCGTAATATTGATTAGGGATTACCGGTGACTGTACCTTTTTTGCTGTTTCCTGAACAGGAAGCGTAGGTTGACTGGATAATGACATGCTGGCAAAGGCGTGAAAATGGCATTACCGAAAAGAGCCGCGAAATGGGCTTAAGCTGAACACCAATTGTGTTGGCCTGTTCTTAGTGGGTAAGGCTCAACGCCTATACCAGTTCAGAAGGTGATAACGGTATTTAAGGATACTCTATATACTTATATGAAAAGAATGAAATCACAGCTATTAATAATGCAGATATTGAATAAATTAAAATAGCAGTATAATTATTAATATCTACCACACCAAATAACAAATATACAAGGTAACTAATACCAAACATTAATATAATATGACATAAATATATACTGTATGACGTTTCACCACAGTATATAAACAATTTATTTGATAAAGAAACGGGTTTTGACAAAACTAAACTCAAAAATAAAATAGATATAGAAATAAAAACAGGATTTCCATAATAATCACCACTTATAAAAAATGAACTTATTAATGAAGCAATGCCTAACAAAAAAAACAATTATTCTGATCCAATCATTTTTTATTTCATATTTATTAAATAAAACTGTAGACAGGCATCCGGTAAAAAAATACTTTCCATAATGAGCGCCACAGACAGAAAAAATATAAATATAAACAATAAAAGAAATAATATTGTAGAATTAAATTTAATAATCTTTGTTAACACACAGAATAAAGGTAACGCCATAATATTAGCAGCGTTGGAGGAAGTTATTAACTCTTAACTGTTAGTTGCGTGTAAGTGGCTTTGTGAGACATAGCAGTTTTGTTCTTGGTATTTTGCCAAAGATATCAAAGGGGTATCAAAAATAATTTTGTACATATATGTGTATATAAAAATAATTTAAAATGTCTTTATGTTAATTAACTTATTCATTAATAATATGATGATATTTAAAGTTATTTTTCGATTAAAAAATAAGCTCAGGGTTCGTTTAAAACCCTGCTTAATTTTTTTATTCAATAATGCATTAATATCATTATTAATATTAATAATGAGGGCTTACAGTGACACTGTTACCAATGCTGGCTATCATCACACGCTGATTGACAAAAAACTGAGTAGAGCCCTGTTCTTGTACTACTGAAATAATATCATTATTTTCTTTACGTATTTCTAATTGAACCCCTTTAGATTTATTTAAAAAATTCTGAACACTGTGACCTGCTACACCACCAGCAACCGCGCCTACTCCTGTTGCTAACGTTCTGCCTGTACCTCCTCCAACGGTATTACCTAATAATCCGCCCAATACAGAACCACCAATAGCGCCCAACGGGATTCGATCACCATCTTTTTGAATGGTGATCGGACGTATTGAAATGATAACGCCATAGCTGACATTTTGTACTTTTTTGGCCTCTGAAGCACTAAAAACATCTCCTGATAAAGAGCTAGGACCAACACAACCTGTTAAAGTTGTCGCCAAAATAAAAACGGTAAATAAAGGTTTTAACATAACTATTTCCTATTGAAAAAGCATTTTAACTGACCACAATAGTATACTCAAATAAGACTTAACCATTAAAAATGACTTTTTGACTATAAAAATCATTACTCAATCAGAGATATTTTATCATTATCAAAATGAAGCCGCCAAGCACGTTTTTTTTAAAATTGAAAACTTATTGAGAATTGTGTGAGCAAAAGTAATCAGCTCATCATTTTTTCATTTTAAGTGATTAAAGGATCATTATGAGTGAAAACAATAAAATAAATAACGTACCTGTTCATGATCTTCGACGAGAATATAAAAACACAGTACTCCGACGTAGCGGTCTCAGTTCTTGTCCATTGGATCTATTTAAAGATTGGTTAAAAGACGCATGTGACGCTGGTCTTTCGGATCCTGCAGCGATGTGTGTTGCAACTGTAGATTCTAGCGGCCAGCCTTTTCAACGCATAGTATTGCTAAAATATTATGATAAAGAAGGACTGGTATTTTTTACTCATTTTAATAGCCGAAAAGCACAACATTTAAAAAAAAATCGTAATACTAGCTTGCTTTTTCCTTGGTACATGCTAGACAGACAGGTAATTTTTCTAGGTCAAGCAGAACCTATATCGACTCAAGAATCTCGCGAGTATTTTCAAAGTCGTCCAAAAGAAAGTCAGATTGCTGCTTGGGCGTCCCCCCAATCAGAGATCATTGCAACACGTGAAGTGTTGGAAAATCGTTTTTTGGAATTCAAACAAAAATTTCAGGAAGGTGAAGTTCCTTTACCTCATTTTTGGGGTGGATTTCGAGTTCGTTTTCATTCGGTAGAGTTTTGGCAAGGAGGTCTCCATCGCTTGCATGACCGTTTTATCTATCAAAAAAAAGAAAATGAATGGACAATTGACCGTTTGAGCCCATAACAGGCTGTGTTTCAAATCTTTTGTCCGAAGTATCAGCGCAAACGAGAAAGCCTGATTTAAAATTTATGATCAAGTAATCGGAGTTTTTAATGATCAGCAATAACCTGATTGAACAACTAGAACAACGTGGGCTGATAGCTCAAGTGACAGACAAAACAAGGCTTTCCGAACGCCTTTATCAGGGGCAGATTTCTTTATATTGTGGCTTTGATCCTACTGCAGATAGCCTTCACTTGGGGCATTTAGTGCCTTTATTATGTTTAAAACGTTTTCAACTTGTAGGTCACAAACCCATCATATTGGTTGGAGGCGCCACTGGTCTGATTGGTGATCCCAGTTTTAAAGCCGGCGAAAGAAAATTAAACGATATTGATACAGTACATCAATGGGTCAATAAAATACGCGAACAAGTGGAGCCCTTTCTTGATTTTGATTGCGGTAATCACAGCGCTACAATAGAAAATAATCACAATTGGTTTAGTCATATCAATGTATTGACTTTTTTGCGGGATATTGGAAAACATTTTTCCGTCAATCAAATGATGAACAAAGAGGCGGTAAAACAACGATTATCTCGTACCGACAGCGGAATTTCTTTTACTGAATTTTCCTATAATTTACTACAAAGTTATGATTTTGCTTATTTAAATAAAAATCATAAGGTAGAACTTCAAATTGGTGGCTCAGATCAATGGGGAAATATCACCTCTGGGATTGATTTGACACATCGTTTAAACAGGCGATCTGTATACGGCTTAACAGTACCTTTAATCACTAAGGCGGATGGAAGCAAATTTGGTAAAACCGAAGGAAATACAATCTGGTTAGATGCAAAAAAAACAAGCCCCTATCAGTTCTATCAATTTTGGCTCAATACTGCCGATGCGGATGTTTACCGTTTTCTCAAATTATTTACTTTTATCGATTTAAATGCCATTGATGCTTTGGAAGAGCAAGATAAAAAAAATGATAAAGCGCCTCAGGCACAGTATGTGTTAGCAAATGAGATAACAGAAATGGTACATGGTAAAGAAGGTCTTTCTGCTGCACAACGCATTACTGCTAGTTTATTTACAGGCAACCCACATGATATGCGAGAGGAAGATTTTTCACAGCTGGCACAAGATGGCATCCCAATCGTGAGGTTAGAAACAGATGCTGACCTGCAAAAAGCACTGGTTAGTGCCCAGCTTGCACCTTCACGTTCTCAGGCTCGAACTTTAATTCAATCTTCTTCTATCAGTGTCAATGGTAAAAAACAACTCAAACCTGAATATATTTTTACCAGTGAAGATCGATTATTAGATAGATATACTTTATTGCGTCGTGGCAAAAAGTATTATTGTTTAATCATCTGGCAGTAAACTTTTTTAATGATGATAAAAAAAAACCTAAACCCTTTTCGGGATTATTCAGCTGAAACCGCGTTATTCGTTCGCCGTATATTAATAGCTTTTGTGATCGTTTTTTTACTGATATCGATTTTGATAACGAACCTGTATCATTTGCAGGTGGTGAATTATCACGATTATCGTACCCGCTCCAATGAGAACCGGATCAAACTAGTTCCTATTGCGCCAAGTAGAGGCCTGATTTATGACCGAAACGGCGTAGCCTTGGCGTTAAATCGTACGATTTATCAATTAGAATTGACACCGAATAAAGTCAAAGATATTGATGAAACCCTGAAAAACTTAAAAAAAATAGTCAATGTTACAGACGAAGATATCGCTAATTTTAAAAAAGAACGTCAACATTCAAAAGCTTTCATGCCAATTTTAGTGAAATCAGTTTTAACAGAGGCAGAAATCGCTCGTTTTTCTGTGAATCAGTTTCATTTTCCTAGTGTCGCAATTAAAGTCTATCAAAGACGCTATTACCCTTATAGCTCTGCTTTAACCCACGTTATCGGTTATGTCGCCAAAATTAATGCCAAAGACAAAGAAGAGTTAGAAAAAAAAGGACACTTGTTGAATTATGCGGCAAGCCCTGATATCGGCAAATTAGGAATAGAGCGTTATTATGAATCTTTATTACATGGTAAAACAGGTTATGAAGAAGTTGAGATCAACAATCGAGGACGTACCATAAGACAGCTGAATGAACATCCTCCTCAAGCTGGAAAAAATATTTATTTAACCATAGATCTCAAATTACAAATTTATATTCAAAAACTGATTGAAGGTAGCCGTGCTGCCGTCATAGTCACAGATCCGAATTCTGGAGCAGTTTTGGCTTTAGTCTCTAGCCCAAGTTATGACACCAATCTTTTCGTCAATGGTATTTCCAGTAAACAGTATCAAAGCTTACTCAACGATCCTGATCGTCCTTTGATCAATCGCGCTACCCAAGGTGTCTATCCCCCCGCGTCTACCGTAAAACCGTATATCGCTGTTTCTGCTCTGAGCTCTGGTGTTATAAATAAAAATAGCACTTCATTTTATACTGATGTCTGGCAGCTGCCGGGATCAGAAAAACGCTTTCGTGACTGGAAAAAAGGAGGTCATGGACATTTAAATGTAACCAAAGCGATTGAAGAGTCGGCTGATACTTTTTTTTATCAAATTGCTTACAATATGGGTATCGACAAACTTTGTGAATGGATGAAAAAATTTGGTTTTGGCGAATATACCGGTATAGATTTATCAGAAGAAAACGCGGGTGTCATGCCAAATCGAGAATGGAAAGAAAAAAAGTATAAAAAACCCTGGTATCAAGGTGACACTATTTCTGTGGGCATTGGTCAAGGATATTGGACGGCTACTCCGATACAAATGGTGAAAGTTTTAATGACATTAATTAATAATGGTACTGTTAAAATTCCTCATTTACTTCTTGGAACCAAGAGCTCTCATCTATGGCTTCCCTATCGTCAAAAAGATCATATCCAAATGACCGATATTCACTCTAATTATTGGGATCTGATAAAAGACGGAATGTATGGTGTTGCCAATAGACCTAATGGGACTGCATACAAAAGTTTTATCGGAACGTCTTATAAACCAGCAGTAAAATCAGGAACAGCCCAAGTCTACAGCTACGAAACCTATAATGTCAACAAAGTGGCCAAACATTTACGTGATCATAAGTTAATGACTGCTTTTGCCCCTTTTGATAATCCTACCGTCGCCGTCGCAGTGGTGCTTGAAAATGGAGGCGTCGGGCAGCCTATAGCCACCATAACTCGCCATATCCTGGATCATATTTTTGTACACAATCATAAGACGACACCTACTGCTGCAGTTTTAAAAGATACGAACCAGGATACTTAAATCATATGAGCCGCTTAGAGCAAAAAAAACAGGCATTTTGGAACAAAATTCATATAGATGTCCCCCTGATGATTTTTATTTTAATACTCTTGATTTATAGTATTTTTGTGATGTGGAGCGCCAGTGGTCAAAATATTGCCATGATGGAGCGTAAAATGGCACAAATTATGATCGGTTTACTTGTCATGCTCTTCATGGCGCACATTTCCCCGCGATTTTATGAAAGATTTGCCCCTTATCTCTACTTTATTTGTATCGTTTTATTAATATTGGTGGATGTTTTTGGACAAATCAGTAAAGGGGCTCAACGTTGGTTGGATTTAGGCATAATTCGTTTTCAACCCTCAGAAATTGCTAAAATTGCCGTACCTCTTATGGTGGCATGTTTTATCAATCGTGATATTTGCCCTCCTTCATTAAAAAATACCGCCATAGCTGTATGCTTGATAGCACTTCCTACACTATTAGTCGCTTCTCAGCCTGATCTTGGTACCGCCATTTTGATTGCAGTCTCTGGCTTTTTTGTATTATTTTTGGCTGGCATGAACGGGCGATTAATCGGAATTTTGCTACTATTTCTATTCGCATTTATCCCCATTTTATGGTTTTTTCTGATGCATGATTATCAGCACGATAGAGTCATGATGCTATTGCATCCAGAACGCGATCCACTGGGTGCGGGTTATCATATTATTCAATCAAAAATTGCCATTGGATCTGGCGGCATGCATGGAAAAGGATGGTTGAATGGAACACAGTCACAGCTAGAGTTTTTACCTGAACGACATACCGATTTTATTTTTTCGGTATTGGCCGAAGAATTAGGATTGACAGGGGTTTTAATTTTATTCGCTCTTTATTTATGTGTGATTATTCGCGGTTTAATGATTGCAGCTCAAGCGCAGACAACCTTTGGACGGGTCATGGTCGGTTCCCTCATGCTGATTTTTTTTGTTTATGTTTTTGTTAATATAGGTATGGTCAGCGGTCTTTTACCGGTCGTTGGTGTTCCTCTGCCTCTGATTAGTTATGGAGGTTCAGCATTAATAGTTTTGATGGCAGGTTTTGGTATTGTGATGTCAATACATACACATCGAAAAATGTTGTCAAAGAATTTGTAAGTTCCATCTCATATCATTTTTGGATGACGATCTCGTGATAATCAAGTTTGCCATTTTTTTTCATTTTATAAAAAAAATTATTTTTCATTTTCCCCTCGTGATCATGGGGATGCATTTAACCACTTTGGCTTATTCTGACAGTATTCTTCTTAGCAACTTGATTCCTGTTCCGCCAGAAATAAAGGCTGTTTCTTATATTTTAATGGATTACAACTCAGGGAAAATTCTGGCAGAAAAAAATGCCGATGAACACCGTATGCCCGCCAGCCTGACAAAAATGATGACCAGTTACGTTATTGGTCAAGCGATTAAATCAGAAAAAATTGGCGTGAATGATATAGTCACTGTTGGTAAAGACGCCGTGTCCACAGGAAACCCTGAATTTAAAGGCTCATCGTTAATGTTTTTAAAACCCGGCGATCAGGTTTCAGTCGCACAACTGACGAGGGGGATCACCTTACAGTCTGGTAATGATGCTTGTGTTGCCATGGCAAATTATGTGGCAGGGAGCCAAGATTCGTTTGTGCATTTAATGAACGCTTATGCTCAAGAGATGGGGCTAAAAAACACGCACTTTAAAAATGTTCATGGTCTAGATTCAGAAGGCCAATATACTTCAGCTCGTGATATGGCATTGATGGGCCGAGCATTGATTCATGATGTTCCGGATGAATATGCGATTTATAAAGAAAAAGAGTTTACCTTTAATCAGATTCGGCAATTGAATCGTAATGGACTATTGTGGGATAAAAGCCTTAATGTAGATGGTATCAAAACAGGCCATACCAATGCAGCAGGCTATAACCTCGTGGCTTCTGCTACTCAGGGGCCTATGCGTTTGATCTCAGTCGTATTAGGTGGGCGTACTTTTAAAGAGCGTGAAGCCGAAAGCAAAAAATTGTTGTCCTGGGGCTTTCGTTTTTTTGAAACCGTTGAGCCATTAAAAGCAGGAGACGTATTTGCCTCCAGGCCCGTTTGGTTTGGTGATGTGAATACGGCTCAATTGGGTGTCGATAAAAACATTTACTTAACCCTTCCTAAAGATCAGGGCAAACATCTTAAGCTCAGCTTTGTCCTAAATCAGTCAGAACTACGTGCCCCATTAAAAAAAAATCAGATCGTCGGGAGTATTCATTTTGAACTGAACGGAAAAATTATTGAAGAACCTCGTCCATTGGTCGTTCTCCATGAAGTGAAAGAAGGGGGCTTCTTTAGCCGCATGCTTGATTATATGAAACTGATGTTTCATCGTTGGTTTGGTTAATCGGTTTTAAAAAGGACATTAAGAATGAACAGCAAATTAAATGAGCTTCTCAAATTTCCTTGCGCCTTGACCTACAAGGTCATCGGTTTTTCAAAACCTCAATTGCTGGAACAAGTGATGACGACCATCCAGAATTATATTCCTGGTAACTATGATCCTAAAATTCAACCAAGTCACAAAGGGACCTATCATTCGATATCAGTAACCGTTTTGGTGACTGATATCAAACAGGTAGAAACCCTTTACCAAGAGCTGTCAGCGCTGAAATTTGTTCGAATGGTGTTATAAAATGATCAATAAATGACGATAATACTAAACAACAAAAGCACGGTATCTCCAAAAAATCTTGTGGTACGAGATCTTGGATTACAGCCCTATTATCCTATCTATGAGGCGATGCGCGATTTTACGGATCAGCGGTCTTCAAGTACCCCTGATGAAATCTGGTTAGTAGAACATCCGCCGGTTTTTACACAAGGGCAAGCGGGCAAAGCGGAGCACCTGCTCAACCCCGGAAACATTCCAGTTATTCAAAGTGATCGGGGTGGGCAAATCACCTATCACGGGCCAGGCCAACAAATTTTGTATGTGATGATCAATTTGAAACGAAAACAGATTGGAGTCCGTGAATTGGTAACAAAACTTGAAAATACAGTGATAAAAACGTTAGAGCATTTTGGAATTATCGCTCAAACACAGCCTCGAGCACCTGGAGTGTATGTGATGAAAGAGGACGGCACGCCGCAAAAAATATGTTCTGTAGGGCTACGAATTCGTAAAGGCTGTGCTTTTCATGGATGCGCTCTGAATGTTTCTATGGATCTTTCGCCTTTTCTTTTCATCAACCCTTGTGGTTATGCAGGGATGAAAATGATACAAATGCGAGATTTAAACGAAATCTGTACTCCTAAAAGGGTACAGCCGATTTTGGTCCATCAATTTGTTCAGGCGTTTTCTTATCCAGACCTATTGCCTCACTGGAAATCAACATGACTATGACTAAAAGTACACTAATAAAACAAGGAGTAATGAAGCAAGGGATAAAATACCGTGATGCAGAAAAAACCCGATTAATCCCGATAAAAACACTACTCACTGAAGCCCCAGAAATTCTGCCCAAACCAGGATGGTTAAGAATCAGGCTGCCTGCTGATTCTACGCGTATCCAAAATATCAAGGCCGCGATGCGTAAAAATGGACTGCATTCTGTTTGTGAAGAGGCGTCTTGTCCGAATTTATCGGAATGTTTTAGTCATGGCACGGCCACTTTCATGATTTTGGGCGCTATTTGCACTCGTCGATGCCCTTTTTGTGATGTGGCACACGGCCGGCCTAACGCCCCCGATCAAGATGAGCCCAAAAAATTAGCCCAAACCATTCAAGACATGGGGTTAAGTTACGTTGTCATCACTTCTGTAGACAGAGATGATTTACGTGACGGCGGAGCCCAACATTTTTCTGATTGCATTTTTGAAATTCGCCAAAAAAATCCTGCGATCAAAATTGAAATATTAGTGCCTGATTTTCGTGGTCGGGTGAATCGTGCACTGGAAATTTTAACGCTCACTCCCCCTGATGTGTTTAATCATAACTTAGAAAATGTGCCGCGGGTTTATCGGCAGGTACGGCCAGGTGCGAATTACAAACGCTCATTGGAATTATTAGCCCGTTTTAAATCTCAGAATCCCGAGATACCGACCAAATCTGGTTTGATGGTCGGTTTAGGTGAAACAGATGATGAAATTATCTCCGTTATGTCTGATTTGCGTCAACACGGCGTGACCATGTTGACGCTAGGTCAATATTTGCAACCCAGTCGGCATCATCTTCCTGTACAGCGTTATATGAGCCCTGCGAAATTCGAAGAAATGAAAAAACAAGCCATGGCAATCGGTTTTACGCATGCGGCTTGTGGCCCTTTTGTTCGTTCTTCTTATCATGCAGATTTGCAAGCAAAAGGGGTTGAGGTCAAATAAAACTTCCGGAGAGTGATCAACAATGCCCCGATAAAACATGAAGATCATTGATGTCTAAGTCAGTGCCCATCTTTATCGGCAGGGTCATTGCCAGCCTATTGTGTTTTGGGATCAGTATCAAATGTCATCCTCTTCTTTTATAAGTCCCATCTCAGGCACTACTGATATTAATGGTAAAATAATGGCCACTAAAAAATCACAGACAACAATGCTAAAAGATCAGCAGATAGAAATGCTAAAATTGCCCCCCCATTCTATAGAAGCCGAGCAGTCTGTGCTCGGGGGTCTGATGTTAGATAACGAACGTTGGGATAACGTTTCTGAACGTGTAGGCAACATCGATTTTTTTAGTTTGCCTCATCGCAGGATCTTTATGGCCATGCAACGTCTCGTTCAAAAAAATGCGCCGATTGATTTGGTGACTTTGTCTGATGCTTTAGAGCAAAAGGGAGATTTAGAAAAAGTAGGAGGATTCGCCTATTTAGCCGAATTGGCTAAAAATATCCCTAGTACCGCTAATATTTCTGCTTATGCCGATATTGTGAGAGAGAGAGCCATCGTCCGTGAAATGCTTTCAGTGACACATGAAATTGCGGATGCCTGCTATGAACCTCAAGGCCTCAGCAGTACAGATTTGCTCGATTTTGCGGAATCCAGGGTATTTAAAATTGCTGAGAACCGACAAAGGCAAAATGACGGGCCCAAGACGATTGATGATGTGTTAACAGAGACAGTCAATCGTATTGAACACCTTGTTCGTCATCCACATGATGGTGTGACCGGTGTGTCAACAGGATATCGGGATCTTGATGAAAAAACGTTAGGCTTGCAAAAATCCGATCTTATTATTGTGGCGGCTCGCCCTTCTATGGGAAAAACCACATTTGCCATGAATATCTGTGAAAATGCACTCATGACACAAGAAAAACCTGTTTTGATTTTTAGTTTAGAAATGCCTGCTCATCAGTTGATGATACGTATGCTCTCATCCTTTTCTCGTATTGATCAGACCCGTATGCGTACCGGTAAACTAGCAGACGGTGATTGGGCTCGTATCAGCAGTGCGATGGGAATGCTATTAGAAAAAGGGAATATGTATATTGATGATTCTTCTGCTTTGAGCCCTACAGAGATTCGTTCTCGTGCTCGGCGAATTTTTCGTGAAAACGATGGCTTAAGCCTCATTATGATTGATTATCTTCAATTAATGCGTGTCCCGGCTTTAGCGGAGAATCGAACATTAGAAATTTCAGAAATATCCCGCTCACTAAAAGCATTGGCAAAAGAATTACAGGTTCCGGTCATGGCGTTATCTCAGCTCAATAGAGGGTTAGAACAACGAGCGGAAAAACGGCCTGTCAATTCTGATTTGAGAGAATCAGGCTCGATCGAGCAAGATGCGGATTTAATTATGTTTATTTATCGTGATGAGGTTTATAACGAAAATAGCGAAATGAAAGGGATTGCTGAGATTATTTTAGGTAAACACCGAAATGGCCCGACAGGCTCTATACGTTTGACATTTAGTGGTCAGTTCTCTCGATTTGATAATTATGCGGGCACTCAATATGATGATTATCATTGACAAAACGCAAGGTGCTCAATGAAAGGCGCCACCGCGATCATTAACCTTAAGTCACTTCGGCATAATCTTGAAAAAATTCAACAATACGCCCCTAAAAGCCGTTTAATGGCTGTCGTTAAAGCGAATGCTTATGGTCACGGATTACTGACAGTGGCGCAGGCGCTTAAAAACGCAGATTACTTTTCTGTCGCTCGCATAGAAGAGGCATTAACATTGCGTTCGGGTGGGATCATCAAGCCTATCTTGTTGTTAGAAGGTTTTTTTTCTCTAGAAGATTTAGCTGTATTGCAAGTGAATCATATTGAAACGGTGATACACAATTTTGAACAGCTGGTGGCGTTAGAAAAAGTGCGTCTACCTGAACCTGTCCGAGTTTGGATGAAAATAGATACTGGCATGCACCGTTTAGGTGTACGTCTTGAGCAAGCAGACGCCTTTTATCAACGTTTACAAAATTGTCCTAATGTGGCCAAGCCCATTCATATCATCACCCATCTTTCTGACGTGAATCCTCATCATCCTGTTGTAACAGAGCAGCAAATCCGTTCTTTTGATGCGTTTGTTCAAGGCAAACCAGGGCAAAAATCGATTGCGGCCTCCGGTGCTATTTTGCTTTGCCCTCAATCACATCGAGACGTTGTACGCCCTGGTATCGCCCTTTATGGGATCTCTCCTTTTGAACATTTTATTGGTCGTGATTATGGCTTATTGCCGGTGATGACTTTGCAATCCCCTTTAATTGCAGTGCGTGAGCATAAGGCAGGGGAAACCGTAGGCTACGCAGGGGAATGGATCAGTCAAACTGCCACTTTCCTGGGTGTGTTGGCGATTGGCTATGGCGATGGTTACCCACAAAGTGCTCCTACAGGCACGCCCGTATGGATCAATGATCGTCAAGTGCCTATTGTGGGTCGAGTGTCGATGGATATGATTTCAGTGGATTTAGGCAGGGATGCGACTGATAAGGTGGGGGATAGAGCTGTACTGTGGGGCGATCAATTGTCGTTAGAAAAAGTGGCGTCTTATATCGGATACACTGCTTATGAGTTGGTGAGCAAACTGACAGGCCGTGTCGCAATCAGCTACGTAAATTAATTTAAGAATGGCCATTTCTTTGAAATGTTAACCCAAATTCATCTGGCCAGCAGGCCATGAATTGTTACAATCCCTCCCCAATTTGACTTTATACCTCTATATTTTTAGAGCCAAGAAGTTTTTTACACATTATTTTTTGGGATTAAAAATGCTTGAAAAAAATATCAACAAGACGGTAACCCATCGACCAAAAAAGTTGCAAAGGGCACTCAAATCGCGTCACCTGGCGATGATTGCGGTGGGCGGATCTATTGGTACAGGGCTTTTTGTTGCTTCTGGCGCAACGATTTCTCAAGCGGGACCAGGCGGAGCCTTACTCTCTTATTTCTTAATTGGTTTGATGGTCTATTTTTTAATGACCAGTTTAGGAGAACTGGCGGCCTTTATGCCTGTTTCTGGTTCCTTTGCAACCTATGGCGCAAAATATGTTGAAGAAGGTTTTGGTTTTGCTCTCGGCTGGAATTATTGGTACAACTGGGCGGTGACCATTGCCGTTGATTTAGTGGCCTCTCAATTGGTGATGCATTATTGGTTTCCTGATACCCCAGGCTGGATTTGGAGCGCTTTATTTCTCGCTCTTATTTTTATGTTGAATTATCTCTCTGTGAAAGGGTTTGCTGAATCTGAATATTGGTTTTCCTTGATTAAAGTCACCACCGTGATTGTCTTTATTATTCTTGGTTTGTTGATGATATTAGGCGTTCTTAAAGGCAACAAAGTCACAGGCTGGGATAATTGGACTCTAGGAGAAGCGCCTTTTGTGGGAGGATTCTCAGCTATGATTGGGGTGGCCATGATCGTGGGGTTTTCTTTTCAGGGCACTGAATTAGTGGGTGTCGCCGCAGGTGAATCTCAGGAGCCGGCTAAAAATATTCCCTGTGCCATCCGTAAAGTGTTTTGGCGAATTTTACTTTTTTACATCCTCGCGATTCTTATCATCAGTCTGATCATTCCTTATACTGATCCCCATTTATTACACAATGACATCAAAGACATTAGTGTCAGCCCCTTTACTTTAGTTTTTCAAAATGCAGGATTATTATCTGCTGCGGCCCTCATGAATGCCGTGATCCTCACGGCCGTTTTATCTGCGGGTAACTCGGGGATGTATGCCGCGACACGCATGCTGTTTACCTTGGCAAGTGAAGGAAAAGCCCCCAAAATTTTTGCGCGATTATCTGATAATGGCGTTCCTCGTCATGCGCTTTGTGCCACCACTTTAGTCTCTGCTCTGTGTTTTTTCAGTTCAATGTTTGGAAATCAAACTGTCTATTTATGGTTATTAAATACATCAGGAATGACGGGATTTATCGCCTGGCTTGGCATTGCCATCAGTCATTATCGTTTTAGAAAAGGATACATTTTTCAAAATCGCTCTTTGAATGCATTACCCTATCAGTCGAGCTTTTTCCCATGGGGGCCCATCTTTGCTTTTTTTGTTTGTTTGATGATCACACTCGGCCAGAACTATGAGGCTTTTTTGGCAGATAGCATCGATTGGTATTCGGTGACCGCGACTTATATTGGCTTGCCTTTATTTTTTTCTATCTGGTTTGGATATAAACTTTTACATGGCACAAAGTTCGTTCAATACTCAGAGATGCAGTTTCCACAATGGCAAGACGATCAAAAGATCTGACACAGTTTTTAAAAAAATCTCATCATCCTCAACGCATTTTTGAGATGAAATATCAGATAAGGTTTTTAGGAGAAAAATATGTCACTCACTCTGCCAGGCATCAATCAAACAGCCAGTAATAACCGTATACAACTCAGAAAAACCTTGACCTTAATGCAAGTCGTGATGATGGGGTTGGCCTATCTTCAACCCATGACCATTTTTGATACCTTTGGTATCGTCTCATCTTTGACACAGGGGCATGTTCCTGCATCCTATATTATTGCGTTAATTGCCATCCTTTTTACTGCCCTCAGCTATGGCAAGATGGTTAAACGTTTTCCTTCTGCGGGCTCGGCTTATACTTATGTCCAGAAATCCATCCATCCCCACCTTGGGTTTATGGTTGGCTGGTCTTCTTTATTAGATTATTTATTTATGCCAATGATCAATATTCTGTTGGCGAAAATTTATCTTTCCGCGATTTTCCCTCATGTACCCCCTTGGATGTTCGTTGCAGGATTAACTTGTTTAACCACTCTGCTCAATCTTCGCGGCATTAACGTCATCGCCAACATTAACAGTCTTATTGTATTCATTCAGATCGCTATTATGCTGATCTTCGTTGGATTATTGATGAATGGAATTTATCAGGGGGAAGGAGAAGGCACCTTAATCAGCATTCGTCCTTTTTATTCAGATGAAGTTTATTTGATACCCATGATCACAGGTGCCACCATATTATGCTTTTCTTTTCTTGGTTTTGACGGCATCAGCTCTTTATCTGAAGAAACGAAAGATGCTGTTTCAGTGATCCCCAAAGCCATTTTTCTAACGACCATGATAGGTGGCCTTATTTTTATTTTTGTGGCTTACTTTTTACAATTGTATTTCCCTGATGTTTCACGTTTTATCAATCCTGATGCCTCTCAACCCGATATTATGCTGTTTGTGGCTGGGAAATTATTCCAATCCATCATTTTATGTTTTTCTTGTGTGACTGTTTTGGCATCAGGAATGGCGGCTCAAGCAGGGGTTTCACGTTTACTTTATGTGATGGGACGCGATGGGGTGTTTTCCAACAAAATTTTCGGCTACGTGCATCCAAAATGGCGAACTCCGAGTCTTAACATAGTATTCGTTGGTATTGTTGCCTTATCTGCCGTTACTTTTGATTTGGTCACGGCCACCGCATTAATTAATTTCGGGGCCTTGATTGCTTTTACCTTTGTCAATTTATCGGTCATTTTTCAGTTTTATTATCATGAAAAGCGCCATAGAGGTCTATTTAATCTTTGGCATTATCTTATTTTACCTGGATTAGGGGTCGCGACTGTCACTATGTTATGGATTAACCTTGAAAGCAGCTCTATGAAGTTAGGTTTTATATGGGCGGCTCTCGGCTTGTTCTATTTGGCATGGAAAACGCGTTTATTTCAAAAACAATATTAGAAAATTTATTGTTGTTTTTTTATGTTTGAGATTGATCAAACAGAGCGAGAAGCGAAAAAAGAAACGGCTTAACGATCACTTTCTCTTTTTTCTAACATGATCCCTGATAACCCCTATCTTCTTGAGTAGGCGAACTCGCGGCTAAACGAGCCAGCTTATCACAGCGCTCGTTCTCTGGATGACCCGCATGACCTTTGACCCATTGCCAATTTATTTGATGCTTTTGAATCTCGGCATCCAATGCTTTCCATAGATCAATATTTTTGACCTCTTTACGCTCACTCGTTTTCCAGCCGCGTTTTTTCCAATGAACGACCCATTGGGTGATCCCCTGACGAACATACTGACTGTCCGTAAAAATTGTCACTGTGCAGGGCGATTTTAAAGCCTGAAGGGCGACAATGCTGGCCATCAATTCCATTCGATTATTGGTGGTCAGCCGATAACCCTGGCTGAATATTTTTTCATGCTGTTGATAACGTAAAATACTGGCGTATCCCCCTGCGCCCGGATTACCAAGACAGGAACCATCTGTGAAAATCTCTACCTGTTTCATTGTGTGTGATAAAATTGTATAAAAATTTTATTTTCGCACAAATTCTTCCTGAGAACACGCCCATGACCCGACAAATTGTTTTGGATACTGAAACCACCGGACTGAATAAAACAGGCCCTCATTATGAGGGCCACAATATTATCGAGATTGGGGCGGTTGAAGTCATTAACCGTCGCCTCACAGGCAAGACTTTTCATACGTATGTGAGGCCCAACCGTCAGGTGGATCCCGAAGCCTATCAAATTCATGGTATTAGTGATGAATTTTTATCCGATAAACCGCGCTTTTCTGAAATTTTCTCTCAATTTTTTGAATTTATACGCGGTTCTGAATTAATCATCCATAATGCCGCTTTTGATATTGGTTTTATGGATTATGAATTTTCGGCGCTCCAGCAAAATATCCCAAAAACAAACACTTTTTGTACGGTCACCGATACTTTAGCACTCGCCCGCCGTTTATTTCCTGGTAAACGCAATAGTTTAGATGCTTTATGCGATCGTTATCAGATAGATAACAGCAAACGTACTTTACACGGGGCATTGCTTGATGCGCAGATTTTAGCAGAAGTGTATTTAGCCATGACCGGCGGGCAAACGTTATTTTCTTTTTCAGACGAAACGGATGAGACAGACATTCGTAACATGACAGTGCGTCCAAAGCGGGTCAAAACTTCATCTCAATTAAAGATCATTTACGCCAGCTGTGATGAGCTTGATGAGCATCAAGCGAGCCTGGATCTCTTAGAAAAGAAAGAAGGCTCTTGCATATGGCGATCTGCCACCTAACAGAAGAATCGGCAGTCTGTCTCTCTATTTAAAAAAGAAAGCCAATAAATTCAAAAAACAGTTGACCTTATTAAGGTGCAACCGTATCATCGCGCCCGTTCTAAACCAAAATACATTTTGGTGCGGTAGTTCAGTTGGTTAGAATACCGGCCTGTCACGCCGGGGGTCGCGGGTTCGAATCCCGTCCGCACCGCCATTTCCAGGATCAATCACCATGAAGAGGGGTTTCCTCTGCCCGCTTCATTCTCCTGTTTTTTTCCGTTAGGCAAATCCCCCAGATCGTCTTTATGAGAATGATTATAATAATGCTCATCATGATGCTTTATAAATATTTAAAAAAAGTCTATGAAGCAACACTTCAAGCTCTCGCTCTAAACGAAAGGTCTGGGTTAATGATGCTTATAGGTTAACGTCTTACACCAGGTCAAAATCAAACAGAAGAAAGGATCAGAGAGAGAGAGGGGAAATGGTGCTGATAGGCAGATTCGAACTGCCGACCTCACCCTTACCAAGGGTGTGCTCTACCTACTGAGCTATATCAACACAATATCAACACAACTTGTTGGAGCGGGCAGTGGGAATCGAACCCACATCATCAGCTTGGAAGGCTGAGGTAATAACCATTATACGATGCCCGCATGCCGGAACTCGGTATAGAAAGTTTTATTTAAAATAAGACTCAATATGGTGGTGGGAGAAGGATTCGAACCTTCGAAGTCGATGACGGCAGATTTACAGTCTGCTCCCTTTAACCACTCGGGAATCCCACCAAAGTATTAAAAATAATAAGAACGCCTAACGATGAAATGGTATGGTATATCAGGTTATTTATGGTGCCGGCACCAAGAGTCGAACTCGGGACCTACTGATTACAAGTCAGTTGCTCTACCAACTGAGCTATGCCGGCTCAAGTGGGCGCATTTTAGGGAGTGAAAGCCTTCTATGCAACAAAAAAATTAAGTTTATCCGATTTAAATTCAAAATATTTTTCTATGGCATCCTGTTTTTGTGTTCATTTATGTTCCAAAAATCCCTATTTGCACTAGGAAAAGGGGATAAAATATAAATAAATATGGCTTTCTTACATTTAAAACCTCTTTATTAATGATGAAAAATACTATTTTACCGCGCACCTTTTATGAACGTGATACTCTCAGAGCATCAACCCAAATACATCACGACACCAAGAATTGGCATCAAAAAAGGCTTAGACAAATTATGGCGATTTAAAACCATCTAAAATCATATATTCATAAATAATAAACGCTCTATTTCTATTTGAAAGTTCTTTCATAGCCCTTTTAAAATTTTGTTTTATACATCACACTCTCGTCATTTACTCAGAGGATCTCTCCGTGACCGATCATGTTTCTCTTAATTATAAAGATGCGGGCGTCGACATTCATGCCGGCTATCTCCTGGTTGAGCGTATTAAAAAAGCAGTCAAACAAACCCACCGGCCCGAAGTCATAGGAGGATTAGGAGGATTCGGCGCACTTTGCTCGTTGCCACAAAAATACCGTGAGCCCATTTTGGTGTCAGGGACTGACGGCGTGGGCACTAAGTTACGTTTGGCCATTGATTTGAAACGTCACGAAACCATCGGTATCGATTTGGTCGCCATGTGTGTCAATGATTTGATCGTTCAAGGAGCTGAACCGCTGTTTTTTCTAGATTATTTTGCAACAGGTCAGCTGGATGTTGAAACTGCAGCCTGTGTTATTGCAGGTATTGCTGAAGGCTGTCAACAGGCAGGCTGTGCGTTAGTAGGAGGCGAAACCGCTGAGATGCCGGGTATGTATCAAGCTAAAGATTATGATCTGGCGGGTTTTTGTGTGGGTGTTGTCGAAAAATCCAAACTGATCAATGGCCATCAAAACGTAAAATCCGGAGACACTTTGCTGGCATTGGCTTCTAGTGGTTTACATTCTAATGGGTACTCTTTAGTACGTCAGGTTTTGAATTTGAGCAAAAAAGATCCTGAAACATGGATGTTAAATGGAAAAAGTCTGGCCGATCATTTATTAGAGCCGACAAGAATTTACGTTAAATCTATTCTTACGTTAATAGAAACGCAAAACGTGGACATTCATGCTATTGCTCACCTGACTGGAGGGGGATTTTTTGAAAATATCCCCCGAGTCTTGCCTAAAAATACCTGCGTGCTGATTGAAGAATCCAGCTGGCAATGGCCCTGTATTTTTGATTGGTTACAAAAAACAGGAAATATCAATAAGCAAGAAATGTATCGTACCTTTAATTGTGGCGTAGGCATGATCATAGCTTTGCCTGAAAATCAGGCAGATAAAACCCTTGATTTTTTAACCAGTGTCGGTGAAAAAGCCTGGAGAATAGGCAGGGTAGATTCATCAAAAACCAGTTCTGAGCGAATAATTTTTAAAAAAAGCATACTCAATAATTGAAATATAAATGATGAAAAACATTCCGTTGAAAAAAAATATAGTGATATTGATCTCAGGCGAAGGGAGCAACCTTCAGGCATTGATAAACGCTCAAAAAGCCGGAAAAATACGGGGTAAAATTTGCGGTGTTTTTAGTAATCAACTTAATGCTTATGGATTAAAACGAGCAAAACAAGCAAAAATTCCGATTCAAATTTTAGAAGCAAAAACTCAGCCCGATCACATTGAGTTTGATTTAAACCTCATTCAAAAAATCGATTCTTATCAACCTGATTTGATTGCGTTAGCCGGCTATATGCGTATTCTTACTCCCACATTTGTTCAACACTATAAGGGAAAAATACTGAACATCCATCCTTCGCTTCTTCCTAAATATCCAGGGTTACACACCCATCAGCGGGTTCTTGCCAACGGTGATAAGGAGCATGGATCTTCAGTACACTTTGTGACTGAAAAGCTGGATGGAGGCCCTGTGATTTTGCAGTCCAGAATATCGGTGTTCCCCGATGATTCTGAAAAGACCCTTATGGAGCGTATCAAAGTTCAGGAACACCATATTTATCCAAAAGTGGTCGACTGGTTTATGCAAGGACGTTTAGAAATGAGGTCAGGGATCGCTTGGTTAGACGGCCAACCTCTTACTGAAAAAAAGGATTCAACATGTGTTCCATAACTGACATTAGATTACGTCCTTTAGAAAGAGATGATCTTTATTTTGTTCATCAATTAGACAATAACGCCAGCGTCATGCGTTACTGGTTTGAGGAGCCTTATGAAGCCTTTATGGAATTGTCGGATCTGTATGATAAACATATTCACGATCAAACGGAGCGCCGCTTTATTATTGAAAATAACAAGGCCGAAAATAATCGAATCAAAGTCGGGTTAGTGGGATTACTAGAGATAAATCATCTCCACAGACGGGCGGAATTTTTCATTGTTATCGATCCTGCTTATGAGGGAAAAAGCTTTGCAACTATTGCGACGAAATTAGTGATGAAACATGCTTTTTCAGTGCTCAATTTATATAAGCTATATCTTATTGTGGATAAAGATAATCAAAAAGCCATTCATATTTATGAAAAATTAGGATTTAAAAAAGAAGGAGAATTGAAAGAAGAGTTTTTTGTTGATGGCGAATATCGTACTGCGATCCGTATGTGTATTTTTCAACGGCAGTATTTGGAGCAATACAAAAAACAGGCCTAATTTTTTTAACACTTTTATATCATTTAAAATAATCATTCTTTATATGTCAAAATCTCTCAATTTAGAACCTATCGGAAAGATCAATGGAACAGTTTATTTACCAGGTTCAAAAAGTATTTCTAATCGTGTTCTTTTATTATCCGCTTTGGCTGCTGGAAAAACTCGGCTGACCAACTTTTTAGACAGTGACGATACTCGATATATGCTAGAAGCCCTCAAAGCGCTTGGAGTCCGTTATACTGTTTCAAAAAATGGCACCTGCTGTGAAGTAGAAGGAGTCAACGGGCCGTTAAACACCCCTCATCCGATTGAATTAATGACCGGCAATGCAGGTACTGTGATGCGTTTTCTGACGGCCGTTCTTTCATTAGGTCAATCTGATGTAGTATTGACAGGGGGAGCACGAATGAAAGAAAGGCCCATGGATCCTCTGGTCGACGCGTTACGTCAAGGTAATGCTCAAATCACCTATTTAGAAAAAAAAAATTCTCCTCCTCTTCGCCTTCGTGGCGGTTTTCGTGGCGGAAATTTAACCCTCCGAGGGAATATCTCAAGTCAATTTTTGACCGCTTTATTGATTATGGCGCCTTTGGCCGAACAAGATACCGCTATTGAAGTGCAAGGCTTTCTGGTGTCTAAACCTTATGTAGAGATGACATTGCATTTAATGCGTGTTTTTGGGATCAGTGTGACGCATAAACATTACCGCACCTTCAACATTAAGGCCCATCAAAAATTTAAATCACCTGGACACTATCGAATCGAAGGGGATGCAACAGCGGCGTCGTATTTTTTAGCCGCAGCAGCCATCAAAGGAGGTTGTGTCCGTGTGATAGGTGTCGGTCAAAAAAGCATACAAGGGGATGTTCAATTTGCAGATGTGTTACAAAAAATGGGGGCCTTCATTCATTGGGGAGAGGATTATATTGAATGTCGTCCTGGACGATTAAAAGGCATAGATATGGATATGGATATGGATATGAACAGTATGCCGGATGCCGCCATGACACTCGCAACGACGGCTTTATTTTCCGAAGGCCCTACAAGGATTCAAAATATTTATAATTGGCGTCTTAAAGAGACAGACCGTCTTTCTGCGATGGCGGCTGAATTAAGAAAATTGGGGGCACAAATCAAAGAAGGGCAAGATTATATCGAAATTATTTCTCCAAAAAATTTAAAAGCAGCTGAAATTCAGACCTACAACGACCATCGTATAGCAATGTCTTTTTCATTAATGGCTCTGTCAGATATGCCAATACGCATTTTAAATCCAAGGTGCACTTCAAAAACCTTTCCTGATTTTTTTCAAAAACTGGCTTATCTTAGCGGTACTGTATAAAAATTCTTAATATATTTGGTCATGAAGAGAAAAAATGAAAAAAGTAAACCAAGTATTAACGGTTGATGGGCCTAGTGGAGCAGGGAAAGGGACACTGTGTCAAGCATTAGCAGACTATCTGGGATGGCATCTTCTAGACTCAGGAGCTATTTATCGAGTACTTGCATTAGCTGCTCTGCGGCATCAAATCGATTTCAGTATGGAAGCGGATTTAATTCCTCTGGCTATTCATCTTGATGTTTCTTTTCAGTCACAAAATCGATGCTTACGGGTTATTTTAGATAAAGAAGATGTCAGCGATAAAATTCGCACTGAATTAGTGGCTCATTCTGCGTCTCAATTGGCCTCTTTTCCGAAAGTACGAGAAGCATTGCTCAAGCGACAGCGGGCGTTTCAAAAAGCACCTGGTTTAATTGCTGATGGTAGAGATATGGGCACTTTGGTTTTCCCAGATGCTTTTGTCAAAATATTCCTTCATGCATCCCCCCAAGAACGTGCTCGGCGGCGGATGATCGAGTTGCAAAAAAAAGGGTTTAATGTTACTTTCAGCAGCATTTTATCTAAAATGAACGATCGAGATGATCGTGACGCTACTAGACAAATTGCTCCTTTATTACCAGCCTCGGACGCATTAATAATAGATTCTACTCATATGCCAGCTCAGGAAGTGGTTGAACAAGTGTTAGAGCACGCAAAAAAATGGCTCACTTTTTAGAACAAATGAAATCAATATCTCGGATCTGCTCAAAGGAACTGAAGCAGACCTTTTATCACAACCCCATCAAGCAGGATGCCAGGTGGGTGTTAAATTAAACACTCCTCAAGATCATTAATATGACAGAATCTTTTGCTCAACTTTTTGAAGAATCACTAAAAACAATTGAAATACGTCTAGGATCCATGATTCGTGGTACCGTCATTTCTATTGAAAAAGACATTGTACGGATTGATGCTGGTTTAAAATCCGAATCCTCTATTCCTTTAGAGCAATTTAAAAGTGCACAAGGAGTAGTAGAAATTCAAATAGGAGATGAAGTTGACCTTGCCCTGGATTCTATGGAAGACGGTTTTGGTGAAACTTTATTATCTCGTGAAAAAGCCAAGCGCCAGGAAGTATGGAAAAAATTAGAAGAAGCTTATACCAATGGCACATTTGTGACTGGAATGATTACCGGTAAAGTCAAAGGAGGTTTTACTGTTGATATGGATGGTATTAGAGCCTTTCTACCTGGCTCTTTGGTTGACGTACATCCTGTACGCGATACTTCGCATCTTGAGAATAAAGAGCATCAATGTAAAATTATTAAACTGGATAAAAAACGCAATAATGTGGTTGTTTCACGTCGAGACGTCATCAAATCAGAAAACAGCGCAGAACGTGAACAATTATTGGAAAGGCTAAAAGTAGGTCAAGAAGTTTCAGGTACCGTTAAAAATCTGACTGACTATGGTGCATTTGTTGAATTAGGTGGGATTGATGGTTTATTACACATCACTGATATGTCATTGAAACGTGTTAAACATCCAAGTGAAGTCGTGAGTATCTCGGATCAAATCACTGTCAAAATTCTGAAAATCGAACGCCGCGGAGATGAAATTCGTATTTCACTCGGCTTAAAACAACTTTCTCCAGATCCATGGGTGGGTATCTCAGAGCGTTACAAAGCCAATGATGAAATCACCGGTTGCGTCACTAATATCCCTGATTACGGCTGTTTTGTTGAAATAGAACCAGGTGTTGAAGGATTAGTTCATGTTTCAGAAATGGATTGGACCAATAAAAATATTCATCCTTCTAAGGTTGTGAAACTTAAAGATAGTGTCAAAGTGAAAGTATTGGATATCGATGAACAGCGTCGTCGTATCTCTCTCGGATTAAAACAATGCACAGAAAATCCCTGGGAAAAATTTGATGAAAATCATAATAAAGGCGATATTGTTAAAGGTAAGATTAAATCCATTACTGATTTTGGCATCTTTATTGGTTTAGAAGACAACATTGATGGTTTGGTTCACTTATCCGATATTTCATGGAATGTTTCAGGTCAAGAAGCGGTTCGTGAATACAAAAAAGGCCAAGAAATTGAGGCTGTACTATCAGAAGTGATCGCAGATCGCGAGAGGATCTCTTTGAGTATAAAACAGTTATCAGAAGATCCGCTTGACCAGTATATTTCTTTAAATAAAAAAGGCACGCTAGTTAGTGGTCAAATTATTGAAATTCATGATAAAAAAATTTTTGTTACACTAACAGAAAATGGTGTCAAGGGCTGTATTAATCTGTCAGATTTACCTGAGACCTCTGTTGACTTCCCTATGGGATCCATAGAAGTGGGTCATACCATTGAAGCTAAATACACAGGTTGTGATCGTAAAGCCCGTCTTGTTACCTTGGCTCCATTGAAAGATGAAACTGAAAAAAAAGAGTCTGTATCAGCAGCTAAAAATAATAAAAAAGAGGAAGCAAATTTTTCTAACACCCCTAACGCGATGACTGAAGCCTTTAAAATAGCGACAAAAGGTGATTAATAACAAAAGGGGGTATTATACCCCCTCACTAAAAAACCTGAGGTAATATGACGAAATCTGAGTTTGTTGAAAGGCTTGTTAAACGCCTGGATTCTACGGATCCTGAAATGATTCATGAAATAGTAAACCGAATTTTACAATATATGTCAGAAAAATTATCTGAGAGGAAGCGAATTGAAATTCGGGGATTAGGGAGTTTCACTCTTCGATACCGTCGTCCACGCACTGCACGTAACCCTAGAACGGGTTATTCTGGGGTGAAAGTAAAGAGTAAATATGTTTTACATTTTAAACCAGGAAAAAAATTGCGTGATCGTGTGAACGTATATAAGTAAAACTCAAGTATCACTTTAAAATTTTTTTCAATTATTCCCTTCTTTCGACATTCTCTTCCAGATAAGGACGAATATTTTCTGAAGCATTTAGACCAGAGCCTGGTTTACCTCGAAAAAGTCTCCTGCTAGCTAATAGAGAGGAACTGTGATTCTGTTCTTTAAAATTAAGCACATTAAAAGAGCGATGAAACAGGTAATTAAGATACAAATTGCTTCGATACCACAGAGATGTCTTTCTCAAGACAGCGTTAAAAAAAATAGAAAATATCCAGGATATTCTTTTCACATTTTGATCGATTAAAATAATTTCATATCAAGGATAGAGCTTAAAATAATGAAAAAAAAACTATTCATTTTATCAATCACACTGATAATCACCTCTTGTGGTTTAAAAGGGCCATTGTATTTTCCACCCATAGAACACCTGCCAAAAGAAACAGCTCAAACATCCGCTCATCAGGTTAAAAAAAATTTCATCATCAAGGTTTAGCAGAGTTAACGTATGCGGTTTTCAAAAATGTGCAGCCTGGGTAATGATTTTGTCATCATTGATGCTGTAACCCAAAATGTTCATCTACGATCAGAGTTTATCTGTCGATTAGCGAATCGGCATACTGGTATTGGTTTTGATCAGCTATTGTTGCTGGAACCTCCTAATAGTCCAGAATTGGATTTTCATTATCGTATTTTTAATGCAGATGGTAGTGAAGTATTTCAATGTGGTAACGGTGCTCGTTGCTTGGGGCGTTTTGTTCACTTAAAAGGCTTAACGAATAAAAAAAATATTCAGGTGAGTACCAAGACCGTAAAAATGCAAATTCATCTAGAAGAGAAAAATCAAATTTGCGTTAATATGGGTGAGCCTGATTTTTTCCCTCAAACTATCCCTTTTCGTTCAAAAACAATAAAAAAAATTTATGAATTAGATGTCGCTGAACAAAAACTACTTTGTGGGATTGTGTCTATGGGTAATCCACATTGTATTATACAGGTGGAAAAGCTCGACTCCGATCAGATTAAATTGATTGGCCCTTTATTGGGGTGCCATCCGTCTTTTCCCGAAGGGACAAATGTCGGATTTATGCAAATCATTGATCGAAAGCATATTCATCTGCGCGTTTATGAACGTGGCGCTGGAGAAACTCAGGCCTGCGGCAGTGGGGCTTGTGCTGCAGTCTCGATAGGGGTTCAGCAGGATCTGCTGGATGAAAAAGTTCATGTTGAACAAAAAGGAGGCAATCTCGACATCTGCTGGAAAGGAACAGGCCATTGCCTTTATATGACAGGGCCTGCAGACCATGTTTATGACGGAGTAATTCATATGAGCTTTAAGCCATGAACTTCAAAAGATGTCAATTTTTGTACGAAAGAATGAATAAAGGCTATTTATGGATTATTCTAAATTAATCAATACTTTAAATAAAAAACAACGTACTGCGGTGACCTCATCTGCTGATCATATATTAGTACTGGCCGGCGCAGGAAGTGGAAAAACCAGAGTGTTAGTGCACCGAATTGCCTGGTTACTTTCAGTTGAACATGTTTCTCCTTATTCCATTCTTTCCGTCACCTTTACTAATAAAGCCGCTGCCGAAATGCGTCATCGTGTGTCGGCTTTGATGGGATCAATGCAAGATGGCATGTGGACTGGCACTTTTCATGGATTAGCCCATCGTCTTTTAAGAATGCATTATCTGGAAGCGAATTTGCCAAAAGATTTTCAAATTATCGATAACGATGATCAATTACGCTTGCTCAAAAAAATTATTAAATCATTGAATTTAGATGAAAAGCGTTGGGCTCCACGGCAAGCCATGTGGTACATCAATCATAAAAAAGATCAGGGACATCGCCCTCAACATACTAAAAATCACTCTAATTTCATTGAAAATACCTGGCGAGATATTTACCAATCCTATCAAGAAGCCACTGATAGAGCTGGATTAGTCGATTTTTCAGAGCTGTTATTACGTGCCTATGAGTTATGGCTCAATCACACCAATATCCTGGATCACTATCAGCAGAGATGGAGTCATATTTTGGTTGATGAATTTCAGGACACCAATACTGTCCAATATGCCTGGATCCGTGCATTGGCTGAAAAAAGGGCAAAAGTGATGATCGTGGGAGATGATGATCAATCTATTTATGGCTGGCGCGGGGCGCAGGTGGGGAATATTCAGAGCTTTTTAAAAGATTTTGAAGGTGCTGAAACAGTAAGACTCGAACAAAATTATCGTTCAACTCCTCATATTTTAACGGCAGCCAATACCTTGATTGCCAATAATGAAGGGCGAATGGGCAAAAATTTATGGACTGCTCAAAAAGAAGGGGAGCCCATTTCTCTTTATCATGCTTTTAATGAATTAGATGAAGCCCGTTTTGTGGCTCATCAAATTAAAAAGTGGCACGAGAAAGGAGGCCAATTAAAAGATTGTGCCATTTTATATCGTAGTAATGCACAGTCTCGAGTATTAGAAGAAGCGTTTTTACAAGGAAATATTCCTCACCGTATTTACGGGGGTCATCGTTTTTTTGAAAGGCAAGAAATTAAAGACGCGCTTGCATATCTGCGTTTGATTTCTAATCGCCATGATGATGCCTCATTTGAAAGAGTGATTAATACACCCGCTCGTGGTATTGGTGAGCGCACCTTATCTGTATTGCGTCAGGCTGCAAGAGATCGTGAAAAAACGCTTTGGGAAACCATTCAAATTTTGTTGCATGAAAAAATATTGGCGGGCCGAGCTGCTTCAGGTTTGAGGCGTTTTATTGAGTTAATTGATTCATTGGCTTATGAAACATCAGAAATGCCGTTACATTTACAAACAGACAGAGTCATCAAAGATTCTGGGCTTTGGTTAATGTATCAAGAAGAAAAAGGCGAAAGAGTGCAAGGACGTATTGAAAATCTAGAAGAGCTGGTCAATGCGACACAACAGTATGATTATCGTCAGTATGAAGATGACACTTTGTCACCATTACAGGCTTTTCTTTCCGATGCGGTCCTGGAGGCAGGTGAAGGTCAGGCTGACACTTCCCAAGACTCAGTACAAATGATGACGCTGCATTCTGCTAAAGGTTTGGAATTTTTTAAAATCTTTATTGTTGGAATGGAAGAAGGCATGTTTCCTAGTAAAATGGCCTTGAATGAAAGTGGAAGGTTGGAAGAAGAGCGTCGTCTGGCTTATGTCGGCTTAACGCGTGCAATGAAAGAATTGACCTTATCTTATGCGGAAAGACGTCGACTTTATGGAGAAGAAGTGAGAAATATTCCCTCTCGTTTCATTGACGAATTACCAAAAGACTGCATACAACAGGTAAGATTAGGGTCAATCATTTCTCAGCCATTTCATTCCCGTTTTACAGACAAATCAAAATATAAAATCCACAGCCATCAAAATGAGAGTAATGAAAACGAGGGGCATTTTTCTTTAGATCAACGTGTGAGACATCCTAAGTTTGGGGAAGGCACCGTCAAAGATTTAGAAGGCAGTGGTCAACATGCTCGTGTCCAGGTTGCCTTTTCTGGTAACCAATTAAAATGGTTAGTCGTCGCTTACGCAAGATTAGAAATCATATAAAAATCTTCCTGAAAAAGGGGAAATCCAAGAAAGCCTGGCCAAACCGAAAGAAACAGGCAATAAAAAACCCACACAATAAATGCGTGGGTCTTTTTCGGTTTGTCAGTATTTTTTTGCGACGACCAATCGTTTATTTGGTGGAGCTGGGGGGATTTGAACCCCCGTCCGAAATAACTACACCGTCGGCACTACATGCTTAGTCCATCCTTAATTTTATCTGAAAGCAGAGGAGGGACACTCTATTAACAGATGAGCTTAATTGAATTTAACGATTTAACCCTAAGCAAGGTCTTAACGCGATCTCTTTTTATTTGACCTTTCTGGATCCCCGTCCTAAGAGCGGAGGCTAGGGAGAAAGGAGACCCTCAGTTTTTTAAGCTGATTAAGCGGCTAAAGCAGCTACAGGCATGTAGCCGTTAGCAGCGGGTCTGTTTTTATTAATTTTTGCAACTATTTTTTCACGGTTTTTTACGAGGCAACCGCCCCTCGGCATGCACCTTGGGCTTTGCTTATCCCGTCGAATCCAGAATCAGCCCCAAAAGTGGACGCAGTGTAGCAAATAGACAGAGCATGAATCAATCAAGTTTTTTCAAAATCGATTATTATGACTGTTGAATCCTACGATTTTTACAAAATCGCTATCGGTTCGCATTTTTCATAATGCGATCTTTATTGATTTTCCAGTCGCGATCTTTAATGCTGTCTCGTTTATCATGTGTTTTCTTCCCTTTCGCCACGGCGATTTTAATTTTGCTCCAAGCATTTTTCCAATACATCGAAAGAGCAACGACCGTATAGCCTTCTCGATTGATACGACCAAATAAAGAATCTATTTCACGTTGTTTCAGGAGTAATTTTCGGGTACGCATGGATTCACAGACAGTGTGAGTAGATGCCACGTTAAGAGGTGTGATGGTGGCGCCTAATAAAAAAGCTTCACCTTTTTTTAAGAGAACGTAGCTGTCACTGATATTGACTTTACCGGCTCGAAGCGCTTTGACTTCCCAACCTTGTAAAACTACACCTGCTTCAAATTCTTCTTCAATAAAGTATTCGTGGCGAGCACGTTTATTTTGTGCGATCGTGGCTGAGCCGGGTTTGTATGTTTTTTTCTTTATCATAGTCTGGTGATTATACTGCATGAATTATTGAATAAAATCTCATTTACATAAAATGTATTCTTGTTTATTACATTTTTCGAAAAAAAGTCGCTTTTTATGTCAAACAATATGATCCGTCTTGCTACAAGACAAAGCCCCTTGGCACTTTGGCAGGCGCACTATGTGAAAACAGGTTTAGAATTTTTTCACCCTGATTTGAAGGTGATATTACTACCTATGGTCACTCAAGGCGATAATATACTCGGCACAGCTTTATCAAAAACAGGAGGAAAAGGGCTTTTTGTAAAAGAATTAGAACGGGCTATTTTAGACAATCGTGCGGATATTGCCGTGCATTCTATAAAAGATATGCCTCTTTATTTCCCAGAGGGATTGGGATTAGTCGCAGTTTGTGAGCGAGAGGATGCCAGAGATGCGTTTCTTTCTTTGCGATATCATGATGTGGCTCAATTGCCTGAAGGCAGCGTAGTGGGAACGTCCAGCTTAAGGAGGCAATGCCAATTATACAAAAATTATCCCGGTATCGTTGTTCGAGATTTACGAGGTAATGTAGGGGCTCGTTTGAAAAAACTGGATCAAGGAGATTACGATGCCATTGTGTTAGCAGTCGCGGGTTTAAAACGTCTCGGGTTGGAAAATCGCATGACTCAGATTCTCAGGCCAGAAACATCATTGCCGGCAGCAGGTCAAGGTGCAATAGGGATTGAATGCCGATTAGACGATACTGTCACACTTCAACGAGTGGCGACTTTAAATCATCGACCGTCTCAATTGAAGATCTCTTGTGAACGAGCCCTACTAAAGCGTCTTGAAGGGGGCTGCCAGACCCCTATTGGTAGCTATGCTGAAATAGAAAATGACGAGTTATGGCTCAGGGCTTTTGTTGGTGCTCCTGATGGCCAGCTGATCATTGATGGTGAAAGACGAGGGAATTTTGATTCAGCGGAAAAGATCGGGTTTGAATTAGCGAATGAGTTGTTATCTCGAGGAGCAGAAGCAATTTTGGCACAACTGAATCGACAATAGAGGGTTTTATGGTTGTTTTAGTCACCCGACCTTCACCAATGGGGGAAGAATTGGTTCAATTTATTCAGGCGCACGGACATACGGCCTATCATTATCCCTTAATTGAATTTTCTCAAGGGCGAGATCTGATGGAGTTGTCTCAACGGATAACACAGATGCGAGAAGAAGATATGATATTTGTTGTGTCAAAAACTGCGATTGATTACTTAGCCTCTTTTTTTAAAAACAATCCTCTTTCTTGGCCTCCATCTATTTTTTATTACGCAATTTTTAAAGAGTATTTTTAATCTTCGGCGTAGGTTTATCCATCGAAAATCGCTAAAACAAGAAAAAGAAGCCTTGATAAAATTTCTGGAGGGAGATTTTCAAAAGGTAGAAACGAAACTGATGTCTCAGATAAAACAGGCAGAAAACCCCATATTCAACTATTTACTCGCCGCGATGGCCGCTGAAAAAGAAAGCCGTCATGCCGATAGTGACCAATATCTTGCTCAAGCAGAGCAATATATAAAACAAAAATTTACAGGGAGAAAACAGGCAGAAAAAAATCGATTGACACTTAATATCACTCGCGTTCGTATTCAGCTCAGCCGAGGCGACATTGATTTGGCGCAAACAGGTATTTATCCTCTCTTAAAAAAAGCCCCAGAACATCCTGAAGTATTACGTTTGGCCGAGAAAATTTTTTTACAAACAAAATCTTATCCTTCTTTGCTAAAAATTTTACCGGTGATGCGAAAAATGCGCTTGCACCCCGAAAACGAAATACAGGCACTGGAACAAAAGCTTCATCGGAGCCTGCCTACAACCACCACTTCAGGTTCAAAACGGCGTTTAAAATCTGATTAAACCTGTTGATCACCTACTCAAGCTCAATCCGGGTATCAGTCAGAAAGATCACTGGGCTCACGTGGTGACAAAAATCTTTTGAAAGAACCGCAGAGCACAGATGACGCGCTCCCATTTAAGATATTTTTCACCCTATTGATCACAAAACAGGAAATATTCTTTTTTTTGTAAAAAAAATATATATTTAAATGAAATATGTATTTTTATATATTATTGTAAAATAATTATAAAAAAACAAAAAAACAAAAAAATAAAAAAATGAATGATGAATTCAGAATCACTTTATCAATTTTAACTTTCTCACCTCCTTCCTCATCACCTATAAACAAACGGAAAGACCCATTAAATAGAGTTAAAATTATGCGATATCAAAAAATAGTAAAACACACCATCACGCTTTATGTGCTTACCCTTATGATACAAAGTGGCCCCGGTTTTGCAGAACCAAAGATTTTTGAAGAAGATACAATACTGAAAGATAAGGCGTATTACACTCAGGGGATAGAAATAACGAACCAAGCTAAAGTGATAAATGAAGGGGCTCTAAAAGTATCAGTATTCACTGTTGAATACGATGCAATTAACGTGTCTGATGCCTCCACTTTAACTTTGAAAGGGGGCGAGGATAAACCGATTCAAATCACAGTTAAAGATGGGATTGCTGGGTTGTCTGCCTCTGATAAAAATACAAAAATTCATGCAGATAAAATTCATATCACAGGAATAGATTTTGATTACGGTATCATGGCGACAGAAAAAGCACAGATAACCATTAACAATAGCATCATTATCGGCGAAGATTCTGATTTTTCTGGTTTTTACGCCTCAAAACCAGGCACCAATATTGTTTCAAATAAAATCGATATTACAACAACAAAAGAAAATTCTTACGGTGTCAAAGTGATCGACGGTGCAAATGTAGATATCAATAATGGCACCATTACCGGCAAAGAGAAAAAATTTATCGGCCTTTTGGCTCAGGGAAAAAATACAACGCTGGCCATCAATAATATAGATATCAACGTGAATGATGAAAAAAGTATTGCTGTCAAAGCAGAAAAGGGGGCAAAAGTAATTTTCAAGGGTAGCAACACTATTAACGTTAAGGGAGACAATATTTACGGTGTTTGGGCCAGCGGACATGGAACAAATTTTGAGATGGATGAGATGACAATAACGATGAATGCTGAAAAAGGCAGTGGTGTCAGATCTCCCGCCGGTGTCAGGGTCTCTAGAGGCGCAACGGGCATTATACACGAAGGTAGCGCGATTACCGGCACAGGGAATAATTTTGACGGCCTTTGGGCAAAGGGAGCTCATTCAAATTTAACGGCCAATCAACTGACAATAAACATCCATGGTGACGACAGCGGAGGTGTCACAGTTCAAAGCGGGGCTTTAATAAGTATTGATAAAAACAGCAGCGTGACTACCACAGGAGCATTATCTCATGCGCTAAGGCTGTCCCCTAACAGTACATTAAAAATCAATGATTCTCATATCGAAACAATCAAAACAGATTCAGCAATTGTTTATGGAGAACCCCCAGACACTGAAGAAAAAAGAGAGAGGGTGCTTCAAATTAAAGGGGGTTCCTTAAAGGCCGGCGGTGATCTCATTCTGTCAAAAGGCGGAACAATCGCAGTTGTTCTAAACAATGTGATGACCTCCCCTCCCGGAAGTGGATACGCCCTTAATGTCGTTGATAATGGAGAGGTCAATTTGGAGGTGAAACAAACAAAACTGTACGGCAATATTTTAGCGGACAATGTCAGTAAAGCCAGTGTGAGTTTATCAAACGAGAGTGAGTTAAATGGGTGGTTCAAGGCGACCAATTTGTCCGTCGACCCTACCAGCACATGGTCGGTCACAGGTCATTCCATTTTGGAACAGTTAAAAAATGAAGGAAATATTGTATTTACATCTCAGAACAACATTTTTAATACAATAACAACAAACGATTATCGCGGTAATAATGGAACAATAACCTTTAATACGCGCTTAGGAGGTGATGATTCCCCCACAGATAGATTGATTATAAACAACAACTCAAAAGAAACCACCCGTGTCAAAGTGCACAATGTGGGGGGGAAAGGGGCTAAAACAGAAGAAGGGATTAAAATCATTGAGATAAAAGGAAAAGAATCTGAGGGAATATTTATTCAGGACGGGCGTATTGTTGCAGGGGCTTATGATTACTACCTGAAAAAAGGGAGTCAATCGGGAAGAGATGAAACCAGCTGGTATCTTGTCTCTTCCAGACCTGAGGTCCCCAATAATTCTCTCTCCACTCCTCCTCCTGCTTCTCCTCCTGCTTCTCCTCCTGCTTCTCCTCCTGCTTCTCCTCCTGCTTCTGCTCCTGCTCCTGCTCCTGCTCCTCCTCCTCCTGCTGCTCCTGTTATTTCAAGTACACTCCGACCTGAGCGTTTGAGCTATGCCAACAATCTTCACGCGGCCAATACGATGTTTCAAATGACGTTACATGAACGTCTGGGAGAAATTCAGTATACACAGCCTCGGGCAAGCGAAAGGCCGGCCCCCGCCATGTGGATAAGGGCCGTGGGAGGTCATCATACCGCCTCCATGTCAGACACCCACGCTCAATCTCACCGCTATGTCATGATGCTCGGCGGAGACATCGCCCAGTGGTCTTCAGACGGCCTGAACCGTTACCATGTGGGTTTTATGGGCGGATATGGACGAGACCAGAACACCGCCCATCACGATGACAGCGAGTTGTCCTCCCAAGGCAAGGTCAGAGGCTACAGCGCAGGGGCCTATGCTACCTGGTATCAGAGCGACGACGACGCTTCTCGTTTTTACGTCGATACCTGGGCGCTTTATCACTGGTTTTACAATGCCGTCACGGGGCAAGAGCTGCCCACCGAGTCGTACAAAAGCAGGGGGTTAAGCGCGTCGGTGGAGAGCGGATATGCCTTTAAGGTCGCGGAGGTTCTCTCACGCTCTGGCATACTTCACTCTTTTTGGGTTCAGCCCACCGCCCAGCTGACCTGGATGGACGTCAAGCCGCAGGACCACACTGAAACCAACGGGACCCTGGTGACCGGTCGAAGCGGACATCTCCAGATCCGGCTCGGTTTACGTGCGCATTTGCTCGGGCACAGCCCACAGGATGAAGGAAAACATCGCGAGTTTGAACCCTTTATTGAAGCGAATTGGATACATAATCTCAAACACGTGGCCATCCGCATGAACGACTCAACACATGAGATTCAGGGCAACCGTCACATCGCTGAATTCAAAACCGGAGTAGAAGCGAAAATGAATGAGTATTTATATTTGTGGGGCCATGTGGCGCATCAAATAGGCAAAAAAAGCTACAGAGATACTCGAGGGGTGCTGGGCGTTAAATATCATTTTTAAATGAGGTTGGGTCGCATTAATAAAAAATCCCTCGATTGAATCGAGGGATTTGTCTAGAAAAGCCAAAGGCTATCAATGTGAGGTTTCACGAAAAAATAAATAAAAAATCGCTAAAACACTCATTTCTTTATAATGAGCCGAGTATCTCTAGTTAGCCTGATTAAACCCTGCATTCAGTAATTCAGCCAAGTGAGCACTCGCTTCATCGGCACTGATTTGCAGATCATCTGATGCCCCTTTTTCTTCTTTTTGTTTTTGGTGCTTACGATTCTGATGGTAAGCATAACCAGTACCAGCGGGAATTAAACGGCCCACAATGACATTCTCTTTTAAACCACGAAGTCCGTCTCTTTTACCTGATACCGCCGCATCTGTGAGTACTCTAGTGGTTTCTTGAAAGGAGGCAGCCGAAATGAAGGACTCTGTCGCCAAAGAGGCTTTTGTGATCCCCAATAAATCATGAATGTAAATAGCAGGGATCTTACCCTCAGATTCAAGCTTACGATTTGCAAGCTTAACGCTTGATACTTCTACTTGTTCGCCCTCTAGAAGATCTGTACTTCCTGAGCTCACTATGGTCGCTTTTCGTAGCATCTGGCGCACGATCACTTCAATATGCTTATCGTTTATTTTAACCCCCTGAAGACGATAGACCTCTTGTACTTCATTAGTAATATAACGAGTGACAGCATGTACCCCTCTCAGACGAAGAATATCGTGGGCGGATTCTGGGCCATCAGATACGACATCACCACGTTCAACAACCTCTCCCTCAAAGACGTTGAGTTGACGCCATTTTGGGATCATCTCCTCATAGGCATCACTGCCATCCAAAGGTGAAATCACTAAACGACGTTTGCCTTTCGTTTCTTTACCGAAGGAAATAATACCGCTGATTTCAGCTAAAATAGCAGGCTCTTTGGGTCGGCGCGCTTCAAATAAATCTGCCACCCTTGGAAGCCCCCCTGTGATGTCTTTAGTACCACCAGATTCTTGAGGAATACGGGCCAAGGTGTCGCCAGCAGTAATTTGAATCCCATCTTCTAATTGAACAATCGCTTTACCCGGTAAAAAATATTGAGCCGGTATATCCGCACCTGGGATCAAGACGCCCTCGCCTTCGGCATCCACTATTTTTAATGCCGGTCGTAAATCTTTCCCACTTCCGATACGCTCTGAACTATCAAGCACAACCAGGGATGATAGCCCCGTGAGCTCATCTGTTTGTCTGATAATGGTTTGACTGTCGACCATGTCAGCAAAGCGAATGAAACCACTGACTTCAGTGATGACAGGCATGGTGTGAGGATCCCAGTTGGCCACCGTTTCTCCAGAAGTCACTTCCGCTCCATCACCTTTAGCCATGACTGCACCATAAGGCACTCTGTAGCTTTCTTTGGTACGCCCAAAATCATCGAGTAATTTCAATTCTGTATTACGAGAAGTGATGACCAGTTTACCTGAGGCATTCATCACGAATTTGGCATTGTCTAACTTCAGATTCCCTTTGCTTTTGACTTGAATACTAGATTCTGCCGCTGCTCTGGATGCTGCCCCTCCTATGTGGAAAGTACGCATCGTGAGCTGCGTGCCTGGTTCACCGATAGATTGCGCGGCAATAACACCTACTGCTTCCCCTTTATTGATGATATGACCCCGAGCGAGATCTCGGCCATAACAATGGGCGCAAACGCCAAAATCAGTTTCACAACTGACGACTGAACGAACTTTGACGCTATCTACTGAGTGCTCTTCTAGTAGATCACAGCATTTTTCACTCAGTAAAGTATTACGGGGAATTAAGATATCTGCCGTTCCTGGTTTCAGGACTTCTTCGGCGGTCACTCGGCCTAATACACGCTCTCTTAGGGGCTCTTTAACGTCTCCTCCTTCAATAACAGGTGTCATTAGAATACCGTCATGTGTTCCACAATCATCTTCAGTGACCACCAAATCTTGTGCAACATCGACCAAACGCCTCGTCAGATAACCAGAATTCGCCGTTTTCAATGCCGTATCAGCCAATCCCTTACGCGCACCATGCGTCGAAATAAAGTATTGCAGTACATTTAAGCCTTCACGGAAATTGGCTGTAATCGGCGTTTCAATAATGGAACCATCTGGTTTTGCCATTAAGCCACGCATGCCTGCTAATTGCCGAATTTGAGCTGCAGACCCTCTTGCGCCTGAATCGGCCATCATGAATATGCTGTTAAAAGACACCTGTTGCTCTTCAACACCCTCACGGTTTAGTACGTTTTCAACAGACAGATTTTCCATCATCGCTTTGGCAACGCGTTCATTAGCCGCTGCCCAGATATCGATGACTTTATTATAACGTTCACCTGCTGTGACTAAACCTGACTGAAATTGCTCCTGTATTTCCGCCACTTCTGATTCGGCTTCCGAAATAATTTCTGCTTTTTTAATCGGGATCACCATGTCGTCGATTCCAACAGAAACCCCTGATCGCGCAGCGTAAGCAAAACCGGTATACATAATTTTATCAGCGAAAACCACCGTAGATTTTAATCCCAAAATACGATAACAGCTGTTTAACATTTTTGAGATGCTTTTTTTATTCAAAGGTTGATTGACCATGGAATAAGGTAAACCTTTAGGTACAATCATCCATAAAATAGCCCGCCCAATAGTTGTATCCACCAGGGTTGTTTGCGAAAAAACATCTCCTTCAGTGTTCCTGATTTCTTCAGAAATGCGAACTTTGACCTTAGCATGTAAAGAAGCAACGCCTGAACGATATACCAGCTCTGCCTCTCTAGGGCTTCTTAAAAGCATGCCTTCCCCTTTGGCGTTCACACAGTCGCGGGTCATGTAGTAAAGGCCCAAAACAACGTCTTGAGAAGGCACTATAATAGGCTCACCATTAGCAGGCGATAAAATGTTGTTGGTCGACATCATCAGTGCACGTGCTTCAAGCTGTGCTTCTAGAGTCAGGGGGACATGTACGGCCATTTGATCGCCATCAAAATCTGCGTTATAAGCCGCGCAAACCAGAGGATGCAGCTGAATGGCTTTGCCTTCAATTAAAACAGGCTCAAATGCCTGAATGCCCAGACGGTGTAATGTGGGCGCACGATTGAGCAATACAGGATGTTCACGAATGACGTCGTCTAAAATATCCCATACCACTGCTTCTTCACGCTCTACCATTTTTTTGGCGGCTTTAATGGTGGTCGCATAACCATGTAACTCAAGCTTTCCATAAATAAAAGGTTTGAACAGCTCAAGTGCCATTTTTTTTGGCAAACCACATTGATGCAAGCGTAAATAAGGTCCAACCGTAATAACAGAACGGCCTGAGTAATCCACACGTTTACCTAATAAATTTTGACGAAAACGTCCTTGCTTTCCTTTGATCATGTCTGCCAAAGATTTCAATGGGCGTTTGTTGGAGCCCATAATAGCCCGCCCACGACGGCCGTTATCCAGAAGAGCGTCAACCGCTTCTTGTAACATCCGTTTTTCATTACGCACGATAATGTCAGGAGCTGCTAAATCAAGAAGACGTTTTAATCGGTTATTACGATTGATGACCCTGCGATAAAGATCATTGAGATCAGAAGTTGCAAAGCGGCCTCCGTCTAAAGGCACCAATGGACGCAAGTCAGGGGGTAGTACAGGTAAGACGGTGAGCACCATCCATTCAGGTTTGTTACCAGATTGAATAAAGGCTTCCAACAATTTGATACGTTTCGTTAATTTTTTGCGCTTGGTTTCAGAATTTGTTTCATTTAATTCTTCTCGTAAAAGCTGACATTCTGCTTTTAAATCTAAATTTTTGAGAAGAAACTGGATGGCTTCTGCCCCCATTTTTGCATCAAATTCATCACCAAATTCTTCAAGTGCATCTAGATATTGTTCTTCGGTGAGGATTTGCCGGCGTTCAAGGTTGGTCATGCCACCTTCAACCACAATATAGGATTCAAAATACAATACACGCTCGATGTCACGTAAAGGCATATCTAATAAAAGGCCAATACGAGACGGTAAAGATTTTAAAAACCAGATGTGTGCAGTGGGTGAAGCCAATTCGATATGGCCCATACGATCGCGACGTACTTTAGTTTGTGTCACTTCGACACCACATTTTTCACAAATGACCCCACGATGTTTTAAACGCTTATACTTACCACATAAACACTCATAATCCTTCACCGGGCCAAAGATACGGGCACAAAAAAGCCCATCCCGTTCCGGCTTAAAGGTACGGTAATTAATGGTCTCTGGTTTTTTAACTTCACCAAATGACCACGAACGAATCATATCTGGAGATGCCAAGGCAATTTTAATCGCATCAAACTCTTCAGTTTTATTTTGTGCCTTAATAAATTTTATTAAATCTTTCACGTATTGGCCCCTGTCGGAGTTAAGACTGAGAAATACCCAAACCTAAGCTTGAATGCAACTGTGACTAACGCACTGATCGTAGCTTCAAAATTTAAAAGCCTACGGTCCAAAAAAAAGACCTCTTTCAAAATCGACCTCGGAATGTGGCCTCAGGATTGGGTGGTGCTCGGTATTTCCATCTACTCTATGTAAACGAAAGTACCTGAGCTCCCGGTACCTTGAATCAAAAGCCCTCTCCAGGTTTTGCAAAAGGTCTAGTAAATTCATTCTTCTAATTCAATGTTAATGCCAAGCGAACGAATTTCCTTTAATAGTACGTTAAAGGATTCAGGTATACCCGCCTCCATACGGTGATCACCATCAACAATGTTTTTATACATCTTGGTGCGCCCGTTGACATCATCGGATTTCACTGTAAGCATCTCTTGTAATGTGTAAGCGGCACCATAGGCTTCTAGTGCCCAGACTTCCATTTCACCAAACCGTTGCCCACCAAATTGCGCTTTACCCCCCAGAGGCTGTTGAGTCACTAGACTGTAAGAGCCGGTAGAGCGAGAGTGCATTTTATCATCCACGAGATGATTTAATTTGAGCATGTACATATAACCGACTGTCACAGGGCGCTCAAATTGTTCACCGGTTCGCCCATCAAACAAATTAATTTGACCAGAAGTAGGGAGATCTGCCAATTTTAACAATTGTTTGATTTCTTTTTCTTTGGCACCATCAAAAACAGGAGTTGCAATAGTCATGCCTTTTTTCAGGTTCTCAGCTAAAGACAATATTTCTTTGTCAGAAAAAGTACTTAAATCTACTGTTTGACAAACACCATCCCCGAGATCATAGGCTTTTTGAATAAATTTACGCAGCTTGGAGACACGTTCATTCTTTTTTAGCATTTCATTGATTTTGTTTCCAATCCCCTTGGCGGCCATCCCTAAATGGGTCTCTAAAATTTGACCAATATTCATTCGTGAAGGGACACCTAATGGACTTAATACGATATCGACTGGATTGCCTTCTTCATCATAAGGCATATCTTCTACAGGATTGATTTTAGAAATAACGCCTTTATTGCCATGGCGCCCCGCCATTTTATCGCCTGGCTGAATCTGACGTTTGACTGCCAAATAAACTTTAACAATTTTAAGGACCCCTGGAGCCAAATCATCACCTTGGGTAATTTTTCGGCGTTTAACCTCCATTTTTTTATCAAACTCAGCTTTCATTTCATCGTATTGTTCGGCCAATTGCTCAAGCTGCTCTTGTTTTTGTTCTTCAGAAAGAGGCAGCTCCAACCACCGCTCACAAGGTAATCGACTTAGTTTTTCAGATGTGATACCGCCAGAAATAAGAACCGCTTTGATGCGCCCAAATAAAGCCGCTTCTAGAATTTTTAATTCTTCGGAGAGATCTTTTTTGACTTGTTTGAGCTCCATTTCTTCAATTTCTAATGCACGTTTGTCTTTTTCTACACCATCTCGTGTGAAAATTTGTACATCAATCACAGTAGCAGAAACACCATTAGGCACACGCAAAGAAGAATCTTTTACATCAGAGGCTTTCTCTCCAAAAATGGCGCGTAGCAATTTTTCTTCTGGACTTAATTGAGTTTCACCTTTAGGCGTGACTTTACCTACTAAAATATCACCACCATTGACTTCTGCACCTATGTATACAATTCCGGATTCGTCTAGTTTAGACAGCGCGGCTTCTCCAACGTTAGGAATGTCTGCGGTGACCTCTTCAGAACCTAATTTGGTATCACGAGAAATACAAGCCAATTCTTGAATTTGAATAGTGGTAAAACGATCTTCTTGCATAACGCGTTCAGAAACCAAGATGGAGTCTTCAAAGTTGTATCCATTCCAAGGCATGAAAGCCACTCGCATATTTTGGCCTAATGCAAGTTCACCTAAATCTGTTGAAGGGCCGTCGGCAAGTACATTACCTCGTTCAACCAGTTCCCCGAGATTGATACAGGGTATTTGGTTGATGCAGGTATTTTGGTTGGAACGCGTATATTTGTTAAGATTGTAAATATCAATCCCGGCTTCGCCGGGATGCATTTCGTTTTCATTGACCTTTATGACAATACGGGATGCATCAACATACTGAACACTGCCTCCTCGCTTAGCAACGCAAGTGACACCTGAATCAACAGCCACAGCGCGTTCCATACCTGTACCGACCAAAGGTTTATCCGCACGTAAAGTAGGAACAGCTTGGCGTTGCATGTTCGCACCCATGAGAGCACGGTTAGCATCATCGTGTTCTAGGAATGGAATTAAAGACGCCCCTACAGAGACAATCTGTTGCGTTGAAACATCCATATAGTCGACTTGTTCTTTTCTAAACAAGCTGGATTCACCTTTATTACGGCACGTCACTAAATCTTCAATAAAATAACCGTTATCGTCTAGATTTGAGTTCGCCTGAGCGATAACAAAGTTGCCTTCTTCGATGGCGGATAAATAATGAATTTCATTGGTGACTGCACCTTCATGTACACTTCGATAGGGCGTTTCTAAAAAACCGTATTCGTTCGTGCACGCATACACAGATAAAGAGTTAATTAAACCGATGTTTGGACCTTCAGGCGTTTCAATAGGGCAGACTCTACCGTAATGGGTAGGATGAACATCTCGAACTTCAAAACCTGCTCGTTCTCGCGTCAATCCGCCTGGACCTAAAGCAGAAATGCGGCGCTTATGTGTAATTTCAGATAATGGATTATTTTGATCCATAAATTGAGAGAGCTGGCTAGAGCCAAAAAATTCTTTGACTGCCGCAGAAATGGGCTTAGCGTTGATCATATCTTGTGGCATTAGGGTATCAAGATCGCCTAAAGAAAGACGTTCTTTAACCGCTCTTTCAACACGCACTAAACCAATACGAAACTGATTCTCTGCCATTTCGCCAACAGAACGGATGCGACGGTTACCTAGATGATCAATATCGTCAATTTCACCTTTACCATTACGAATACCAATCAATTTTTTCATTACTTCAATAATGTCTTCTTTACTTAAAATGCCTGATCCTTCGATTTCATCACGTAATAATGATCGATTAAATTTCATTCGACCCACTGCGGATAAGTCATAACGCTCTTCAGAGAAGAATAAATTTTCGAATAAATTTTCAGCTGCTTCACGTGTTGGAGGTTCGCCTGGACGCATCATACGATAAATTTCAACCAAAGCACTTAAGCGATCGGTGGTGGGATCAACCTTCAAAGTTTGAGAGATATAATCACCATGATCTAAATCATTAGTGAATATGGTTTCAATTTGCTGATGACCGGCTTGGCTGAGTTTAGCCAACAAATCAAATGAAAGTTCTGTATTAGCAGAACATATCAATTCACCTGTATTTTCATCGATATAATCTTGTGCGACAACTTTACCAATAATGTATTCGACAGGGACTTCAATACGCTGAATTTGGTCTTTATCAAGTTGACGAATATGGCGAGCAGTAACACGGCGACCCTTTTCAACATAAATTTTGCCATTGATTTGAATATCAAAAGAAGCTGTTTCACCACGAAGACGTTCTGGAACTAAATTCATTTCTAATTTGTCGTTACAAATTTCAAAGCGTACTTTTTCAAAAAATAAATTCAAAATGTCAGTGGTGCTATAATCCAATGCGCGCAAAATGATCGTTGCAGGGAGTTTACGGCGACGGTCAATACGTACAAATAGATTATCTTTTGGATCAAACTCTAAATCTAACCAAGATCCGCGATAAGGAATCACTCTTGCATTGTAAAGAACTTTGCCCGATGAATGCGTTTTACCTTTATCACTGTCAAAAAAAACACCGGGGCTACGATGCAACTGAGAGACCACGACCCTTTCAGTACCGTTAACAACAAAAGTACCATTTTCAGTCATCAGTGGGATTTCTCCCATATAGACCTCTTGTTCTTTGATGTCTTTAACTGTACCTTCGGGCGCCTCTTTTTCATAAACAACAAGGCGTAATTTAACTCGCAAAGGTGCAGAGTAGGTTGCCCCGCGAATTTGGCATTCTTTAACATCAAATACAGGTTCACCAAGACGATAATTGACATACTGTAATTCAGAGTGGGCACTGTAACTCTGAATAGGAAAAACAGAACGAAATGCAGCTTCTAGACCTTGTTGCCCTTTGGGATCTTGCTCGATAAATTTTTGAAATGAATCGAGCTGGATAGAAAGCAGATAAGGTATATCTAATACTTGTGGACGCTTTCCAAAATTTTTACGAATCCGTTTTTTCTCGGTATAGGAGTAGACCATAGGTTCCTCAGCTCGCTTTTCAATGACCTAGTCTGCCCTTTTAAGGCAATGAATAAAATTTTTCATTACAACACAGACAAAATGGTTTTTTATTCGTGCTATCCCAAAAAATGTTTAACGAATGCTTAAAAAAGGGCGATTTATACAACACGATTTTTTTGGATAACTGTCGATGAAATATCGAAAATGTGTCTTTTAATGTTTACTATCACTCTTCGAATACTTGATGCCCGTCATATTCTTCAATTCAGGATGGCTTTTGATCTTAAAATACGTCAATTTATAGGTAATAGACGCCTTCAAGGACGAGGATTGCTTCACATTTTTAACGACGAACACCCTGTATTCATTGAATGAACTATCGAGGCTTTCTGAAGAACATTGCTCTTAACATTCCTTGAACTATGAGGTTTTAGCGTATTGGATATTGATTTTTATTTAATATCAACATCAGCACCGGCTTCTTCAAGCGTTTTTTTCAAGCTTTCTGCTTCTTCTTTATTAATGCCTTCTTTCACATTTTTTGGAGCAGCTTCGACCAATTCTTTTGCCTCTTTTAGGCCTAATCCTGTCGCACCACGTACCGCTTTAATCACAGCCACTTTGTTCTCACCGAAGGATTTCAATATAACGTCAAATTCTGTTTTTTCTTCAACTGCTTCTGCAGGGGCAGCTGCAACAGCAACAGCTGCTGCTGCAGAAACGCCAAATTCTTTTTCCATGATGGAGATCAGATCTAGTACGTTTGTGATGGTCATTTCTCTAATAGAATTAGTAATATCTACAAGTTTTTTTTGATCGATAGACATAAAAAGTATTCCTAAAATTGAATCTATGTTTAATAGATGAAAGTAAAATTGGTTAAATAGCTTCTCTTTTTGCTTTTAAAGCCGCGAGTGTTCGAACAAGCTTACCTACAGAAGCCTCTTTTAATGTTGCCATGAGTCGTGCAATTGCCTCCTCATAAGTAGGTAAGGTGGCTAAACGATCAATATCTGATACGGGAATCAGAGTGCCTTCAAAAGCCGCAGCTTTGATTTCAAATTCTTTATTGAGTTTGGCGAATTCTTTAAACAAACGGGCCGCGGCGCCAGGGTGTTCAGTAGAGAATGCAATCAAAGTTGGGCCCACAAAGGTGTCTTGCAAGCATTCAAAATCAGTACTGACAACAACGCGACGCATTAAAGTATTGCGAACAACACGCATGTATACACCTGCCTCCCGAGCTGCTTTACGTAGGCCTGTCATTTTAGCAACAGTCACCCCTCGAGTATCAGCAACTACAGCAGAAAGTGCACCTTTGGCAATCTCTTTGACCTCATCAACAATGGCTTTTTTGTCTTGAAGATTTAATGGCATTAATTTTTGCTCCTAATTTAGGCGGGGAACCCGACATTGACATCACCCGAGATTCATTAAAAAAACGAACCTCACACGGGTTCTGAAACATGGTGAACAGAATCGAGCAAAAAAATAAAATTTATCTTTTATGGCTGCTCTGTCACCGTCTACGCAGGCAATTAAGCACTTTTTTTGCACCTGGCGATCTTGAACGGCGGCTTTAATAGATAAAGCTTCAGCCGAAAATCCAATTACTTAATGTTAGTGGCTAAGGTTACATTAGCATCGAACTTTACCCACATCTTGAATCGATAACGATAGCTCTAAAATTTATTTGTCTTGACATTGAGCACAAATAATAAAAATCACTAAAAGTTAAACAAGAGAAGACAAAGCACTTTGATCAATCATAAGACCTGCCCCCATAGTGGTTGATAAGCTGATTTTTTTGATATAAAGCCCTTTTGCTGTAGCTGGCTTGGCTTTTTTTAATGCGGAAATGAGAGCTTCCAAATTCTCTTTCAATTTATGAGCATCAAAATCAATTTTGCCAATTGTAGTGTGGATAATACCGTTTTTGTCGTTACGATAACGAATTTGTCCTGCCTTAGCATTTGTAACTGCTTCTGCGATATTAGGAGTCACTGTCCCTACTTTTGGATTTGGCATTAAGCCGCGTGGGCCAAGAATTTGGCCTAATTGACCAACAACACGCATTGCATCAGGAGAAGCAATCACAACATCAAAATTCATTTCACCATTTCTAATTTGAGCGGCTAAATCATCCATTCCAACCAGTTCTGCACCTGCATTGTTCGCCGCTTCGGCATTTGCTCCTTGAGTAAATACTGCAACACGGACAGAACGGCCTGTACCATGCGGCAAAACAGTGGCACCTCTTACATTTTGATCAGATTTACGTGCATCAATCCCTAAATTTACAGCCACATCAACACTTTCTGTAAATTTGGCGGTGGCGAGCTTTTTCAACAAAAGGAAGGCATCATCAAGATCATATTGCTTAGCAGTATCTACCTTTTCACGGATAACACGCATACGTTTGCTTAATTTTGACATTTTACTATTCCTCCACCTCTAATCCCATGGATCGAGCCGTGCCTAATATAGACTGAATGTTTGCATCAATACTGGTCCCCGTCATATCTGCCTGCTTGGTTTCCGCAATTTCACGAACTTGAGTTTTAGTGACTTTACCTATTTTATTTGTATTTGGTTTTGGAGAACCCGATTTAACACCCGCTGCTTTTAGCAATAAAACTGCAGCAGGAACGGTTTTAGTTTCAAAAGTAAAAGAACGATCAGCATAGACAGTAATGACAACAGGGATTGGTAAACCCTTTTCTAAAGGTTCAGTCTTCGCATTAAAGGCTTTGCAAAATTCCATAATATTCACCCCCTGCTGACCTAAAGCAGGCCCGACCGGAGGACTTGGGTTAGCCATTCCAGCTGAAACTTGAAGCTTAACAATAGCCTGTATTTTTTTAGCCATTTATAATTTCCTTAATTTGGGTTATAGCGCCTTTTTGGGGCTCCCCATGTTTTACAAATTTAATAAATTAAATCGTTGATTTAATTATGTTAGTTGACTTGGTACGTTTTTAAAAAACGAGCATAACCCTGTATTTATATGAAGCTTCGATCATCTCAATAAATTTTGTGCTTTTTTTATAACGAGTATCCAATTATTTTTTTGATTTTTACGGGAATTTTATTAAAAAATTTTTACTTTTAATGCCAAAAAAAATGGCATGAACTCATGATAAAAAATAAAAAGCGCTCAATTGTATTGTGATTTGATATCTTCGGCAAGATTCAAATGATGATTTATATTTTAAAACTGGCCAAAATTTTAATAAAAAATAGTTACCCTTTTTCTATTTGACTAAAATCGAGCTCAACCGGAGTTGCTCGACCAAAAATAGAAACAGAAACTTTTAGGCGGCTTTTCTCATAATCGACTTCTTCGACAGTACCGTTAAATTCAGCGAAAGGGCCCTCATTAACACGAACTAATTCACCGGGTTCAAATAATGTTTTTGGTCTTGGTTTATCTGTGGTCTGCTGTAAACGATTGATGATGGCATCCGCTTCTTTATCGGTAATAGGAGTAGGCACAATTCCACCAATAAAACCCATGACTCTGGGTACACTCCGTACGAGATGCCAGCTTGCATCATTCATGATCATTTGTACTAATACATAGCCTGGAAAAAATTTGCGTTCACTTTTTCGGCGTTGCCCAGAGCGGACTTCAACGACCTCTTCTGTCGGAACCATCACATCGCCAAAATAATCCTCCATGCTATGCAACTTAATATGTTCATGTAAAGATTGCTTTACTCTGCTTTCAAATCCGGAAAAAGCCTGAACAACATACCAACGTTTTTTCGTTACTTCAGACATCTTAGAACCTCAGGCCAGTAATAAAGGAAATGAGGCGGACTAAAATACTATCAATTCCCCATAAAATAAGTGACATCACTAGTGTTATTAATGCAACAATTAAAGTAGTTTGAAGCGTCTCCTGACGAGTCGGCCAAATGACCTTTCGCATTTCTATACGTGCTTCACGAGCAAATTCTAAACTCGCTTTGCCTTTTTTGGTGAGCAGTGCCATTCCGCCTGCAATAGAAATAATAATAACAATGATAAATGCACGCAGCGGTAAGTTAACATTTTGGTAATAGTAATTACCTAAAATCGCCGTTATCAATAGTAAAAAAACAATGAGCCATTTCACCATATCTAGACGAGGCTTATTTTTTTGAGTTTCGCTATTTGCACCCATAAAACCAAATCCTTAAAGGTGTATCCAAGGAAAAAAGGGCATCGATTGATGCCCCTTTATAGAGAACTACATCAAATTTATTTAATAACTTTAGCAACCACCCCCGCACCTACGGTACGTCCCCCTTCCCTGATAGCAAAGCGGAGACCGTCGTCCATTGCAATCGGATGAATCAGAGTCACTAGCATTTTAATGTTATCACCAGGCATCACCATTTCTACCCCTTCTGGAAGCTCAATTGTCCCCGTCACATCTGTTGTACGGAAATAAAATTGGGGACGGTAACCTTTAAAAAAGGGAGTATGACGTCCTCCTTCTTCTTTTGTTAAAATATACACTTCAGCTTCAAACTTAGTATGGGGGTTTATAGATCCTGGCTTCGCCAGTACTTGGCCTCGTTCAATCTCTTCTCGCTTAATGCCTCTCAAAAGAACACCAACGTTTTCTCCCGCTCGCCCTTCATCTAACAGTTTGCGAAACATTTCTATTCCTGTGCAGGTCGTTGTTACCGTATCTTTAATCCCCACAATTTCTACTGAATCTGAGGTTTTGATCATTCCTCTTTCTACACGACCTGTGACCACCGTGCCTCGCCCTGAAATAGAAAATACATCTTCTATGGGCAGTAAAAATGGTTTATCAATATCACGTTGTGGCTCAGGAATGTATTTATCTAGAGCATTTGCCAGCTCTACAATCTTTTCTTGATATGCCTCATCTCCCTCTAACGCCTTCAGGGCTGAGCCTTGTATTATCGGTGTATCATCACCCGGGAAGTCATATTGAGACAACAGTTCCCTTACCTCCATTTCTACGAGTTCTAATAACTCTGCATCATCCACCATGTCGCATTTGTTTAAGAAAACAAGAATGTAAGGAACCCCTACCTGACGTGCTAACAAAATGTGCTCACGAGTTTGAGGCATCGGGCCGTCTGTAGCGGCCACGACTAAAATAGCCCCATCCATCTGCGCCGCACCTGTTATCATGTTTTTAACGTAATCGGCATGTCCTGGGCAGTCGACATGCGCATAGTGACGAGTTGGAGTTTCGTATTCAACATGAGAGGTATTGATGGTAATGCCCCGGGCTTTTTCTTCTGGTGCATTATCAATTTGGTCAAACGCACGAGCCTGACCCCCATATTTTTTAGACAGAACAGTGGTAATAGCCGCTGTTAAGGTTGTTTTACCATGGTCAACGTGACCTATTGTTCCCACGTTTATATGTGGTTTTTTACGTTCAAATTTTTCTTTAGACACAGTGATATTCCTTAACTCTTGCGCTCTTTAATAACGCTTTTTATAAATGGAAGAAAAAATACGAAATTTAATATTATCTTAAAACTTACTTAGTATTACGTGATTCAATAATGGTTTTAGAAACATTAGCAGGCGCTTCACTGTATTGTAGAAACTCCATAGAATAAGAGGCACGCCCTTGGGTCTGGGAACGAAGATCCGTAGCATACCCAAACATTTCTGATAAAGGAACCTGTGCACGAATTGTTTTGCCTGTGGATGTATCATCCATACCGTCAATCACTCCACGGCGACGGTTTAAATCGCCAATCACATCGCCCATGTACTCTTCTGGTGTTTCCACTTCAATTTTCATAACAGGTTCAAGAAGTACAGGTTTTGCCTTCATAAAACCTTCTTTAAAAGCCATAGCCCCTGCAACTTTAAAAGCGATCTCAGAAGAGTCGACATCGTGGTAAGAACCATCAAAAACGGCAACCCGCACATCTACAACAGGATAAGCAGCCAGCACGCCATTTTTTAGTTGTTCCTGTACCCCTTTATCCACAGCAGGTATGTACTCTTTCGGTATCACACCCCCGACAATTTCATTTAAAAATTCATATCCTTTACCACCTGGTTCTAGAGGTTCAATGCGTAACCAGACATGACCATATTGACCCCGACCACCTGATTGACGAATAAATTTACCTTCTTGTTCGACTGTCTTACGGATGGTTTCACGATAAGCCACCTGAGGTTTCCCTACATTAGCCTCTACGTTAAATTCACGTTTCATACGGTCAACCAAAATATCCAAATGAAGTTCGCCCATTCCTGCGATAATGGTTTGACTAGATTCTTCATCTGTCCACACACGAAAAGAAGGATCTTCTTTCGCCAAACGACCCAATGCAATGCCCATTTTTTCTTGATCTGCTTTGGTTTTTGGCTCCAATGCAACAGAAATAACAGGCTCTGGAAATTCCATGCGTTCTAAAATAACAGGATGAGCTAAATCACATAAGGTATCGCCAGTAGTAGCATCTTTCAAACCAATCGCCGCTGCGATGTCACCTGCACGAACTTCTTTGATCTCTTCACGTTTATTGGCATGCATTTGTACGATACGACCAATACGTTCTTTTTGTCCTTTAACGGAGTTCAATACAGTGTCGCCAGAATTCACAACACCAGAATAAACACGGAAAAATGTCAGATTACCGACAAAAGGGTCAGTTGCAATTTTGAAAGCCAATGCGGAAAAAGGTTCTTCGTCTTTTGAATGACGTATAACGGGAGTCCCTTTATCATCTAGAACTCCTTTTATAGCTTCAACATCGATAGGCGCTGGAAGATATTCTATAACGGCATCTAGCATTGCCTGAACACCTTTGTTTTTAAATGCAGAACCGCATGTCACCAAAATAATTTCATTTTTTAATGCTCTCTGACGTAAGCCTTGCTTTATTTCTTCTTCCGTTAACTCTTCGCCACCCAAATATTTATCCATTAATTCTTCCGAAGCTTCTGCCGCAGATTCAATCATATTTTGGCGCCACTTTTCAGCCAGTTGCTGCATATCATCAGGCACATCCTGATATTCAAAGGTTAAACCTTGATCTTTTTCATTCCAGTGAATAGCCTTCATTTTTACGAGATCAATCACACCGGTAAATTTTTCTTCTGAACCTATGGCCAATTGAATAGGAACGGGATTTGCTGCCAACCGGGTTTTTATTTGTTCCACCACGCGTAAAAAATTAGCGCCCATACGATCCATTTTATTGACAAATGCAATACGTGGAACATGATATTTATTGGCTTGTCGCCATACAGTTTCAGACTGAGGTTGGACTCCACCTACTGCACAGTAGACCATCACGGCGCCGTCCAAAACGCGCATCGAACGTTCTACTTCAATAGTAAAATCAACGTGCCCAGGAGTATCTATAATATTGATTCGATGAGGCTCAAACTGTTTCGCCATACCAGACCAAAAAGCAGTCGTGGCAGCAGAAGTAATGGTAATACCCCGTTCTTTTTCTTGCTCCATCCAGTCCATGGTGGCTGCACCATCATGCACTTCACCAATTTTGTGATTCACACCAGTATAAAGCAAGATACGTTCAGTCGTCGTTGTTTTACCAGCGTCGATATGAGCGCTAATACCGATGTTGCGGTAGTGCTTAATCGGGGTTTTACGGGCCATTTTATCCTCTATTTTTCCTAAAAGCCTCTTCGAGCTTCACCTACGCTTACTGATTTTTTAAGGGAAACTCACTGCTCATTTATATTGTATTAAATACGCTTATTTCAGCAAAATTTTCGAGCGGTGAAACACTACCAACGATAATGTGCAAAAGCTTTATTGGCTTCTGCCGTACGGTGAACATCCTCACATTTTTTTACAGCAGACCCTTTTTTCTCCATCGCATCAGCCAATTCGTTTGCCAGGCGTAGTGCCATAGATTTATCGCCACGTTTACGGGCTGCTTCTACAATCCAGCGCATGGCCAAAGCATTACGTCGAACTGGACGAACCTCGATAGGCACCTGATAGGTAGAACCCCCAACACGCCTGGACTTCACCTCAACTGTGGGACGCACATTGTTTAAAGCCGCTTCAAAAGCGTCTAGATGACTTTTAGAAGAACGTTGAACTAGTATTTCCAACGCAGTGTATACTATAGATTCTGAGAGGGATTTTTTACCACTAACCATCAGGATATTAATAAATTTTGCTAACAATTCAGATGAAAATTTAGGATCTGGTAAAATTTTACGTTGACCAACAATACGACGACGTGGCATTAAAATAACTCCGTTGTTAATTCAGGGTTACCCAAAACTCTGAACATTTATTTTGATATGAAAGTGAAATGTCTGGCCTTACTTAACGAAGTGATTATCAAGCCTTTGGCCTTGCTGCACCATATTTTGAACGAGCCTGTTTACGATCTTTGACACCAGAACAGTCAAGGGCGCCGCGAACGATATGGTATTTAACCCCGGGCAAATCTTTAACCCCCCCCCCTTTAACCAAAAGAACACCGTGTTCCTGTACATTATGACCCTCACCACCGATGTAACAAATACATTCATAACCGTTAGTAAAGACCACAGTACAAACTTTACGCATTGCAGAGTTAGGCTTTCTAGGGGTGGTGGTGTACACGCGTTTACATACCCCACGTTTCTGAGGAGAAGCTGCTAGTGCAGGAGCCTTGCTCTTCACAGACTTCTTAACGCGTTGTTTGCGAATCAGTTGAGTAATTGTTGGCATTCTTTAGAGAACTCCTAATTTTTTGTATGCAGTCATCGCAAAATACGAGGACGCAGAATTCTATGGCTGACTTTTTAATGTGTCAAGAAATATACAGATTATCTGAGAGATAATCGTATCTGGAAAAACTTTAAATATAAATAAAAAATTGATTTATAATGTTTTTATTGAATCTCGTTTTATTTTTGCAATCCCCTTATTTTTGATTGATTTATTTCACTGATGCCTAAAAATGTTAATATCAAATACATTTTTTTCTTGAAACTCAAACCAGAATAGTTCGTAAATGTTGCTCGTAAAAGAATGAGAGTGTGAATATGATGAATAAATTACAAGCTTTACGCCAATTCAGCACTATTGTGGCGGATACGGGTGATATCTCAGCGATACAATCTTATCAACCCGAAGACACGACCACGAATCCTTCATTAATTTTAAATGCCACAAAAATTCCAGCATATCGCCACTTGATCGATCGATCCGTGGCTTGGGCTAAAAGGCAAAGCTCAGATCCAAAACAACATCAGATTGACGCTACCGATAAACTCGCTGTCGACATTGGGGTAGAAATTTTAAAATTGATTCCTGGTCGTATTTCGACCGAAGTGGATGCTTGTCTGTCTTATGATATCCACGCCAGTATTGAAAAAGCTCAAAAGTTAATCTCACTTTATCATGAAGCCGATATTCATAAAGATCGTATCTTGATTAAACTGGCTGCGACTTGGCAAGGCATCCGTGCTGCTGAAGCCCTGGAAAAATTAGGGATTCGTTGTAATCTGACCCTGTTATTTTCTTTTGCTCAGGCACGTGCTTGTGCAGAGGCAGGCGTTTTTCTGATTTCACCTTTTGTTGGTCGTATTCTTGACTGGTATAAAAAGAATAGTGATACGAAAGAGTTTTTACCTACTCAAGATCCTGGTGTTCTTTCTGTACAAAAAATTTATCATTATTATAAAAAACACGGTTATGAGACCGTGGTAATGGGTGCTAGTTTTCGTAATACAGCTGAAATTTTAGAATTGGCCGGTTGTGACCGCTTAACGATCTCACCCTCCTTATTGCAGGAATTATCAGAGCAACAAGGTACTGTGGAGCAGAAGTTAGTGTTTCGGGGTGCCCTGAAAGAAAAGCCAACGCCCCTTACAGAATCTGAATTTTACTGGCAACACAATCAGGATCCCATGGCTGTCGAGAAACTCTCTGAGGGCATCCGTAAATTTGCAGAAGATCAAGAAAAATTAAAAAATGTGATTTCTAACCTGCTTGCTTAAAATGCTTCTTTGATTGAACTGCCTTTTTATTTTCCAATAATTTTTTGACCAATGGCGTCATAATCAACTCGATTGCCAATCTTATAAGGCGTAGCGTCGTCATACGTATGTAAATATTTTCGTTTTAAACCTGTTCCAGATTCAGCATATTTAGCAGCACGCCAGTTCAAATGAAAAATTATCTACAGAACGACTCTGTTCAGGCTCTAAGGGGATAAAATGAATCACATAACGGTTTTTATGACCCGAAATTTTTGGATAAACACGATGTTTTAATGGAATACGTAACCTCAATAACTCCCCTTTTTCTGTATTTCCTTTAAAAAATCCATTCGAACTATTTACCATCTCAAGCGAACCAGACTGACGAACGAAATCTAAAATCATCATCAGTGCATGATGTAAAGGTTTTAAAGTGTGAATGATATGATCGATATACTGAGTTTGATCTTCATCAGATAAATGCAGCCATAGATGTAATGCCGGCAAATCAAAGCTACAACATCCCCCGGCAATACTTAAACGTTGTCGAACCGATATGATTAAGCGATCTGCTTTTAGATGATCTCGAATACGAGGTGCCGATATGAGTGCGTTCGTAGAGTCTTCTAATTTTGTGATTAAAGAGTCAATCAGATCTTTATCTGTGTTAGGTGCGCAGAGCCAATTTGATAATTTTTGTTGTTGATGTTCTAGTTTTTTCAATAAATCGCCTCGAATTTCGAAGCGCTCCAGTATATCTATTAAATCTGAAGCTGCGCGGAAAAAGGTTAAAGCAGATGCAATATTTTTGAAATTTTTTTGATACAGCAATTGTTTTAATAAATATTCAATACGAAGCCAAGTACGCATTTTTTCATTGAGTGGATGTTCAACAAGTATCATTGTGTTGATATCACTCATCAATGTAAATCCTCTGATGAAAAACAGGCCGCCAGTTTTAAGTATTGATGGTGAAGTGATCGTACTAACGCAGGCAATTTTTCAATAGCCCCATTGTTGCTAATCACATCGTCAGCCAACGCGAGGCGCTGCTTTTGAGAAAGCTGTGACGCTAAAATTTTTTTAACTTCTTCTTGAGTGACATTGTCTCTTTTCATGGTACGTAGTAATTGTGTTTTAGCACTGACATCCACGACCAAAATTCGATTAGCCCTGTGATGTAAATGATTTTCAAACAATAAAGGCACGATCCAGATCAGATAGGGTTGAGAAGACTGATGCATTTGATGCAGAGATTCTTTTTCAATGAGTGGGTGTAATAATCGATTTAGCCATTCTTTTTCTTTTTGGTCATTAAATATTTTTTGACGTAATGCCGCTCTATTAAGGGTGTCATCATCCAAAAGAATATGATGGCCGTATCGTTTTATGATTTCATTCCATGCCAAACACCCTGGTTCAACCAATTGACGAGCAATAATATCGGTATCTATCAAGGAAACATTCAAGCTTGCAAAAATATCCGAAACAGTACTTTTCCCACTCCCCACACCACCTGTCAGAGCAACAATGTAGCTCATTATTATTCTCAATATTAAATGGCGATTTAAATAAAAATTGAATATATCGTATTTTAGAAAAAAAAGAGAATAAATTAAAAACAAAAAATGCGCGCGCCTCTTTTTTAAAGATCTGTAAAATTTTTTGGCGTATTTTCCAATTTTTCTTTTGCTTTAAGTAATCCCACTTGATCACTTTGAGGCAGCAAAGGCGCTAATGCATCCAGGGTTTCGATTAATCGATTGATACTAGGATCGTTTAAATTCAGGTGCCCTAATTTTCGACCCGCTCTGACTTCTTTGCCATACCAATGAACATGTATTAAAGGTAGTGATAGCCAAGATGGGTTAAGGTGAATACCAATCAAGTTCAACATGACCGAGGGGCTACTGACCACAGGTAAAGGTAGAGGCAAGTCTAAAATAGCTCTTAAATGTAGCTCGAATTGACTGATAGAAGCCCCATTTTGGGTCCAATGCCCGCTGTTATGTACCCGAGGAGCAAGTTCGTTAATCAATAAATCATTCCCCACAACAAAACATTCCATCGCCATAACACCGATATAATCGAGTTTATTCATAATACGAGATAACATCGATTCTGCCGGAGCTTGCAATCTTTGCTGCTTTGTCGGGAAAGCAACACTGGCAAGTAAAATACCCGCTTCATGCCAATTATAGGTAATAGGATAAAAGACCGATTGCCCTCTATGATTGCGTGCCCCTATTAATGATATTTCGTACGAAAAGCGAATCCCTTTCTCAACAATACAGGCACCATAAAGATCAGAAGGAAGCGAATGTTCTTCTCCAGGGCGCAAACACCATTGCCCTTTTCCATCGTAGCCTCCCTTTCGACGTTTCACTACGGCTAAGGAGTCAAAAGAAGAAAACACTTTTGGCCAAAGCTCTGCTTTTGTTAATAATTGCCAAGGTGCCGTTGGGAGTGACAGTTCGTCTAATAATTGCTTTTGGGTGAATCGATCGGCTAAAAGCGGAAAGGTATCACGGTTAATCAATAAGGGATGCTGAGCCCATTGACGAACAAAGACGTTGTCAGGCCAATGTTCAATTTCAGCTGTAATGATGTCTGGTGGCGATCTCTTTTCTCTTGACTCATCGATTTCAAGACAAAGCGGGTACACTTTAATTCCTAAGGGTTCCCCTGCCTGTCTTAACATTTGCCCTAACTGACCCTGACCTAAGATGTAAACTGTTTTCATTTTTTCTCGCGTGGATCGTGATGATTGAGAACCTCCTGTGTTTGTTGTTTACGCCATTCTGTCAAACGGTATGCCAATGTGGGATCTTGTAAGCCCAAAATTTGCGCTGAGAGTAAGGCGGCATTTGCTGCGCCTGCCTTTCCAATGGCCAGTGTCCCAACAGGAATACCACGTGGCATCTGCACTATCGAATAAAGGCTGTCTATTCCATTTAGTGAAGTGCTTGCTACGGGGACACCTAATACAGGTAATAAAGTTTTAGCTGCGATCATGCCAGGCAAATGCGCCGCTCCACCAGCGCCTGCGATAATAACACTGAAGCCACGAGTTTCTGCCTGTTCAGCAAATTTGAATAAATTATCGGGGGTGCGATGAGCTGAAATAATTTCCGCATCATAAGCAATTTTTAACTCGCTCAATATATCTGCTGCTGGTTTCATGGTATCCCAATCACTTTGTGAGCCCATGATAATCGCAATTTTCGCTCTGATTTTTTCGGAAGAAAATACATGTATGGTCATAAAAATTTTACTCCAACTTTACGCTTTTTAATCAAAAAAAGAGCGAGATTATAACATGAGGCCAATATGAAGAAAAATGAGAAAAATATTTTCTGATTGAATGGGCCGCCGATTTTTTTATTTGGTCCAATTTTTGCTTTTTTTTTTAAATGCACTACTCTTTTTACTCAAAGTAAATTTACTTTATATAAAAATAAACCTAATTATTTATATTAAATTAATTATTTAATATCACTTTGCATTAAATAAAAAAATAAAATTAATAATTTGTTTTTATATTCAAAGCAATTTCATTTTTATGGAATGATTTTATAAAAAGTAAACACTTAATGTTTCTTCACAACTGAAAACTTCAATCAAAATAAGGATCGAGACTATGCTTAAAAAAGTAAAACTCATTAATGACGAGGTATCTTTTCAGAATGAATATCCGGAATTTAATTCAAAGTGGAGTGAAAATTTTGCCAGGAAGGCAGTAGTGAGCAGTTTAGATCCTGTTACAAATCTTCTGATGAAAGAAGAAGAAAAATTTTTTAATGATAATAATGATCAACCACAACGTAAAATAACAGAGTGGTTTTACAGAAAAAATTCCAAAGGAAATGAGCGTCTTTATCAAAAAAAAATCACTCTTTTAAAAGAAAATGGAGAAATAAAGGATTCCGCGATTTTTGATAAAAACGGCAATAAAATAACCACTTTTATCGAACCCTCTTTGAATCCTGATAAATCTTCTGCACATCACCTACTGGATAATCAAGGTGTTGCCGTCAGTAATGCAAATGCAAATACAGTTATTGAAGATTTGATTGCGCCTCTGAGTTTGCGCCATAAGAATATGACCTTAATTTTATTTGATTTACTCAAAGCCTTAATGCAGGAGCAACCAGATGATATAAAGGTCTCTTTTGGGAAGTATCTGATGAAATTATTGGAACCATCGGCTAATAAAGCCCCTGTAGTAAAAAAAGAACCTCATCAAGACAATGCTCAGGCTGGGTCTGAGGCAGGAGCAGCCGAGGAAACCTCTACAAAAGCCAATACAGAACCCCATCAAGACAATGCTCAGGTTGAGCCTGAAGCAGAAGCCACCGAGGAAACCTCTACAAAAGCCAATACAGAACCCCATCAAGACCATGCTCAGGTTGGGTCTGAGGCAGGAGCAGCCGAGGAAACCTCTGCAAAAGCCAATACAGAACCTCATCAAGACAATGCTCAGGTTGAGCCTGAAGCAGGAGCAGCCGAGGAAACCTCTGCAAAAGCCAATACAGAACCCCATCAAGACCATGCTCAGGTTGGGTCTGAGGCAGGAGCAGCCGAGGAAACCTCTGCAAAAGCCAACACAAAACCCCATCAAGACAATGCTCAGGTTGAGCCTGAAGCAGAAGCCACCGAGGAAACCTCTACAAAAGCCAATACAGAACCCCATCAAGACCATGCTCAGGTTGAGCCTGAAGCAGAAGCCACCGAGGAAACCTCTGCAAAAGCCAATACAGAACCCCATCAAGACCATGCTCAGGTTGGGTCTGAAGCAGAAGCCACCGAGGAAACCTCTGCAAAAGCCAACACAGAACCCCATCAAGACAACGCTCAGGCTGGGTCTGAGGCAGGAGCAGCCGAGGAAACCTCTGCAAAAGCCAACACAGAACCCCATCAAGACAATGCTCAGGTTGGGTCTGAGGCAGGAGCCGCCGCCAATGTAGCAGCCAAAGAATCTCAAGTCCCATCTTCAGTAGCAGAAAGCATCAATCAACAGAGCGATCATACGCGACCAGTTCGATCAGTTTCAGGACAGGTAATTCAAGCCCTTCAAAAAAATTTATTGATTCAGTCATCTCCATTATTTCAATTGATGACCTCAAACATTGAAATAATGAGCGAGATTATTGAACCGTTACTAAATAGAAATAGCGCCGGTGCCAATCAGAGTTTAGAAGAGGCAATGTCATCTTTCTCTGGCAATTGTTCAGTAGAGGCAATATCAATCCCTATCAACCATACCAAGCAGATTGAAGAGGCAAATATTGTCAAATTACCTGCAGTCACTGCCACGATGTAGGTTTTTTCTGTCATAAAATAGATCATAGATTTATCTATGAGCGATAAGGCTTACTATTACATATCAAAATCATTGAAATTTTATTTCAATGATTTTTTTCTTTTATATTGCCAATTCTGTTGACGCTCTGCCTGCCCTCCCTCTTTCCTCTATTTTGACGACGCTGTTGAATAGGCTCTGCTTTGATACGCAGATCAGGTTCATAGCCAGGAACAGCCATACGAGGTATCTCACGTTTCAAGAGCTGCTCAATGTCTTTGAGTAATTTATCTTCATCAACACAAACCAGTGAAATGGCCTGTCCAGCGTGCTGAGCTCTTCCAGTTCGACCAATACGGTGCACATAATCTTCTGGAATATGGGGAAGATCATAATTAACAACATAAGGGAGTTGATCGATATCTAAACCACGAGCGGCGATGTCGGTCGCGACCAATACTGTGATTTTACCTTCCTTAAAATCGGCTAATGCACGGGTACGGGCCCCTTGACTTTTATTGCCATGAATCGCGGCAGCGGTAATACCATCTTTGTTAAGCTGTTCAGAAAGATGATTAGCCCCATGTTTTGTTCGATTAAAGACCAATACCTGTTGCCAATTTCCACGGCCTATCATATGAGATAACAGCGCTCTTTTACGATTTTTATCCACAAAATGCACATATTGAGAAATTTGCTGAGCAGTAGTATTACAAGGGGCCACTTCTACAAAAGCGGGATGAGTTAATAATTTCGTTGATAATGATTTTATTTCATTAGAAAAAGTGGCAGAGAAAAGTAAACTTTGCCGTTTCTTTGGCAGTTTTGCCAAAATTCGGCGGATATCATGAATAAAGCCCATATCTAACATGCGGTCTGCTTCATCTAATACCAAAATTTCAATTTGAGAAAGAGCCAGTGCATTTTGGTGTTCCAAGTCGAGTAACCGCCCTGGTGTCGCGATTAAAATATCAACTCCGCCTCGTAATTTCATCATCTGAGGATTAATACTCACCCCGCCAAAAACGGCCAGTGAACGTAATTGAAGGTATTGACTGTAATCAGATACATTTTGAGCAATCTGAGCGGCCAGTTCACGGGTGGGCGTTAAAATCAGAGCACGTATCTGGCGGCGGCCTTTCACGAGAGCGGTGTTCTGACTCAATAACTGTAATAAAGGCAAAGTAAAAGCGGCCGTTTTTCCTGTGCCTGTCTGTGCGCTTGCCATTAAATCACGTTTAGCCAAAATCAGGGGTATGGCCTGGCGTTGTATTGGCGTGGGGGCAGAGTAATTGTGCTCTGACACGGCTCGCAGGATATCAGCATTTAAGCCGAGAGAATGGAATGACATATAAAAAAAGCTCCAGATTTTTGACGGGATCTCTAGTATCAGTTGGGAAGCACTCTAATAGCATTTCATCTCCGGGAAGAATAGTTAACATCGCTATGTTTACTTTTTTTGACAATGAGAAGACGTTTTAATGAAAAAAGTACGTTCGTATTCTAATGCTTTATTGTGATCAAATTGCCCTTCCCATTTGGCGATCACCAAAACCGCTAAAGCATTCCCCACGACGTTCAACGCGGTACGAGCCATATCCAGAATGCGATCTACTCCAGCAATAAAAGCCAAACCTTCGAGCGGGATACCCACACTCCCTAAAGTGGCTAATAACACCACAAAAGAAACTCCAGGCACGCCTGCAATTCCTTTCGACGTCACCATCATGGTTAACACCAGAGTAATTTCCTGATTCAAAGAAAGCTCAATACCGTACAACTGGGCAATAAAGATGGCCGCGATACTTTGATACAAAGTAGAGCCGTCCAGATTAAACGAATATCCTGTTGGCACAACAAAACTACTGATCGCTTTAGGTGCACCATAGGCCTCCATTTTTTCCATTATTTTAACCAGTACTGTTTCTGAGCTGGAAGTCGAATAAGCCAGTATCAGCTCGTCTTTTAAAATACGGATTAAAGTCCAGATCCGCAAATGACACAATCTTGCAACGATGCCAAACACCACCAAACCAAAGAAAAGGAGGGCACCATAAACTAAAATGATTAATTTACTTAATGGGATTAAAGAGGTAAACCCGAAGTGAATGACCGTCACCGAAATAAGACAAAACACACCTATAGGGGCATAACGCATAATCATGTAAGTGACTTTAAACATGGTATCTGAAATAGATTGAAACACTTGAAGCAACGGCTTTTGAGTTTTTTCGGGTAAGGATGACAGACCCAAACCAAATAAAACTGAAAAAAAGATAACGGGCAACATATCCCCATTTGCCATGGAAGCAAATATATTCGATGGAATTAAAGATAAAATGGTGTTCGCTAAACTGTGAGAGGAATGTTGTACGTTCGCCATGGTTTTTTCGTATTGAGAGATATCGATCACAGCCAGTGATGACATGTCAATGCCATCACCTGGATGAAAAATATTCGTCAAAGTAATACCGAGAAAAATGGCTAAGGTGGTGATGATTTCAAAATAAATAATGGTTTTGAGACCAATGCGGCCTAATTTTTTTGCATCACCCACCCCTGCAATGCCGACAACTAAAGTTGAAACCACAATAGGCAAAACTATCATTTTAATCAAACGGATAAAAATCTCTCCTGCTGGGCTGAGGATATTTTTAATTATCCAATCCTTTGCTTCTATATTTTGGTGAAGCACCGCCCCTACGACTATTCCCAAAACTAATGCAATCAAAATTTGCCATGCCAGACTGATGTTGATATTTTTTATCATGAATATGCCCCTCAAAAATGATTTGATAGAAAACATATAAAATTGACTTTAGCCAATCGAAAAAAATTAACCATAACGCCGGGCAAACTCAACCATAAACTCCGTTAACTTTTGGACGCCCTCTACAGGCATGGCATTGTAAATAGAAGCTCGCATTCCTGTTGCTGCTCTGTGGCCTTTTAAACCTTCTAATCCTCTTTTTTTAGCTTCGCTTAAAAACAACTCATCTAATCTTGGGGTAGATGTCGATAATGAAAAAGGGACATTCATCAATGAACGGTGAGTAGGCGCAACCTGATTGAGGTAAAATTCATTCTCATCGATGGTGGAATAGAGCAATTGGGCCTTCTCGCGATTACGTTTTTGTATTTCAATTAGCCCGCCCTGATCTTTGAGCCACTTAAATACCAAGCCAGAGAGGTACCAAGCAAAAGTCGGCGGGGTGTTAAACATAGACTGAGTGTCTGCAAGAACCTGATAATTGAGAATGGAGGGAGTGTGTTGGTGGGCTTTTCCTAAAAGATCGTCACGAACAATCACCACGGTCAAGCCAGCGGGCCCGATATTTTTTTGAGCTCCGGCATAAATCACCCCATAACGGTCCACATCAATAGGGCAAGATAAAATAGAAGAAGAAAAATCAGCCACCACATCTTTATGATGAGAGAAAATCGGGGGGGCATGAATGGCAATACCTTCTATGGTTTCATTAGGGCAGTAATGAACATAAGCGGCATCCTCACTTAATTGCCACTCACTTATGGGTTTGATGGATTGAAAAAAAACGCCACTGATTGGCTTACGAACACTGGCATCAATGATATTCGGGACGCCATATTTTTTTGCTTCCAGAATGGCACTTTTTGACCAATATCCTCCAGTGATATAGTCCGCGGTTTTTTTTTCACCTAATAAATTCATAGGAACCGCTGCAAATTGACCTCTGGCACCTCCCTGGCAAAAAAGCACTTTATAATTTGAGGGGATATTCAGCAGATCTTTGAGATCCTGCTCTGATTCTTTTGCTATTTTTTGAAAAAATTCACTTCGATGACTGATTTCCATCACCGATATTCCTTTCTTTTTTCTTTCAGCCAGCTCCTGTTCTGCTTGAAATACGACTTCTGCGGGCAGCATCGCAGGGCCCGCACTAAAATTATAAATCAGAGGCATTAATGTTTCCCTTTTTATTTTTGATTCATTGATTTCTTTTGATTAAGAATGGATTATGTCTCGCCCTTTACTGATCTCAATGTATTCTTAAGTGTTTTTTAGGAATCAACGTTAACAAAATACCGAAAATCAATGGGACCACAGAAATCATCGAGCGATTAGAAAGTGTATGCCCATACACCAGATTTTCAAAACTGAGCGCAATTAAAGGAAAGATCAAAAAGGCAATAGAGGCTTGAAAGACACCGGCTTTTTGTTGAAGCGCAAAGTAACACAAAATACCAAAAATACCCGCAAAAGGCCCCAAATACATCACCGCCCATAGAGAAGCCATAGAGAAATATTGAACATGCGGTTTCTCAGCGTACCATCCCAAAATAGATAAAATCACACCTGCTCCTAAACAAGGGAGGGCATTGAAAGTCACGACTGCAACCTGACAGGCGCGTTTTTTACACTGTGCATACATGCAAGCATGCATAATAACGGCTAAAACAAGGCTTAAAATACCGAATAAATTGCTTTGAGCCTCTGTTTGAGATTCTTGAAATAAGATATATGACAAGGCGGTCACTGAGAGGGTTAATCCCACTATTTGTAAAAAATGCGCTTTTTCTTTCAAAAAAAACAGGGAAGCCACTAAAACGGCCACAGGCATATTTGCAAACATAATCGAAGCCAGGCCTGAGCCCACGAATTGTTCACCATAGATGGTTAATGTGAAGGGAATAGCGAAATAAAACAGACACACAATGACTTGAAACCCTCTTTGGCCCGAAGGAAATAAAAGCGGTGTTTTTGTGGCCCAGGCAATAGAAAGCAAAACAGGGGCCGCGCATAAAAACCGCAGCCCTGTTGCAAATATAGGAGGGATGGTATCAACAGCTATTTTCATTGCCATCCAAGTGGTTCCCCAAGTGAAGGTCACCAACGTAAATAGCATGAATACAATCAATTTGCGCATAATCATATTCCACAAAAATGAAAACAGGTTCACCATCGCCGACGATAGATAAACCGTACACACCCCAAAATCAATATTTTTTAATCATTAATAAATATTAATCATAAAAAAGATATCAATGAATAATTTTAATAAATGATATTAAAAATTAAAGCGTAGTCACAACAAGTCATTTTTAAATCCATTACGATCCCTCCCTGGTTATATAGTATTCATTTTACCTTTTCCCTGAAAAAAAGGGTCAGATATATGAGGATATGATGGGCCGTTTTAAACAGGTTTTAATGATGACCCTTTCTGGATTTTGCTTTTTCGGTCAAACCCTATTTGTGTCCGCTACCGCGGGGATCTCGATTGGCGCTATGTACGATGTGCTCAATTCAGAAACACAAAGCATGAGCAAGCGAATTTATAATAGCGGAGATTCAACCGCATTTGTCCGTGTTGAACTGCTCGAAATTCACCCCGGCGACAAAAATACCTCTCAAGAAATACCACTCAAAGAAGTCACGGGAAACGTCCTCGAAAAAAACAGACTGATTGTCACGCCTTTACGCCTCATTATTCCGCCTGGCGGGTTTCAGGCCGTGCGTATTTTGTGGCCAGGCGATAGAACAACCGAAAGATATTTTCGTATCAGGTTTATCCCCGTTGCACCTAAGGCTGACGACGATTTTGGACTCGATAAAAAAGCGCTGGAAAAACACAGTCAAGAGATGAAGGCGGGTGTCAATATTTTAGCCGGATATGGCAGCATTCTCATTGTTCAGCCTGATAAGCCTGTTTTTAACTCTGTGATCAATGCGGACTCCCCTAAGGTGATCACCATCCAGAATAACGGAAATACTACCATTTCTCTCAATAAAATTCGTGAATGCAAAAATGCAAATACAGGCTGTGGTCCTTATAGCCGTCGGTTTGTTTTGCCAGGCAGAACATACTCTATGAATAAAAAATCGGGATATCAAACGAATTTCACTCTCATTGAGGGGAATAACCAGCGGAAATTCAGTGATTAACGCGGGTCAGTAGCGGCTGTGTTATCAACAAAAACGCAGCCATATTTATGTCACATCATCGCTATTAAGCGATTGAATTAAGGAAATATGCATTTTATGCAACCGTTTAAAAAAACCCATTTGTGTGTTTTAAAAAAATATTTGGCCGTGGCGGCGTTATCCTGCGCAGCGAGTGTGATCTCAGTGAAATCTATAGCGGACCCAAAAAATCTGGATATTGAGTTAACTGCACAAGTTCCAGAGAAAGAGTTCAAACTTGAGGAAAAAAAGATTGAGCTAGCAATGACGGCAGATACAACGAAGGAAATATTTACAGGAGAAACTGATATCAGATATTTAAACGCTGAGAAGGTTCAGAGTTTAAAAGTGAAACTTATTAATCATCTACCACAATTGATTCTTTTAAAGGATGGGGAAAGGGTTTTGACAGATAACATTAGTATAGGAAGTATTTTGATTAATAATCAACAATTAGTGAATATTGAGTCGGGAGCCAATTTCAATCAAAATGATCTGAAGTCTTTTGATCAAAAAGGGATTCATTTAAAAATTACCTCTGAATCTTATGAAAACGCACCAGAAGGTAAGTATGAAGGAACTGTGACTTTGCAATTTGATGCAACTATCTCATAAAACCCGCGAAGCAAACTGAAGTTCAGGATACTGAATTCGTCATCATTCGCTCCCACGGAGGCCGCCAAGATCTTTTGGCGGCTGATTCATGAAAAAATATTTATCTGTTCTATTGACCATCACCCCTCTTTTCGCCCCTGCACAAGAAATGACACTGGCCTCTCATATGCGCGGGTTGCCTGACGATTTCAAGCGGTATTTTTATGACTCCGAGCTGATTGTGCAGGTTTATCTCAATGATACGGCGCTTTTTGATGCGGCGATTTCGTTGAAAGAAAATGGTGAAATTCGACTCATTCGTATTGTTGATACATCTTATCAGGCTGATGACGTTGATCCCGAGATTAAGGCGCGCTGGGCTGACGTTCTAAAGCAGGGGGTGTCTGTGGGTCAATGCACCCAAAATTGCCCTTCTGGGTTGATGGCGGTGGAATACCGCCTGGATAATTCTGTGCTGAAACTGTACACCTCGCAGTATGAAAAAGGCCAGGTCAAAACTGATTTTATCTCTCTGCCCAAAGACATGCCTGGCGGGGTGATGATGTATAACACGGTGTCTGCCAGGGGCACATCCCATAAAGAACGCAGCTGGGGGATCAACTCCACCCTAAAATCCTCGTTTGCCGGCTGGAGCCAGAACGCTTCCTTTTATTCTTCCGGTACGGGAGAGGGTCATCATCGAAAAAGCAGCTCAAGCCTGTATCAACTTTTCTCTCAAAAAGAGCTTCAAGGCAGTTTTGTTCGTTTAGGATTATTCACACCCAGCTCAGATACCAGTAACGTCCAGACATCAGGTTTTGGCGATCACTCGGTGGTCGGTGCCATGTGGGGCACCTCCGATACATTGCTCATCCGCCAGGACAGTGTCAGTGCATTTCCGGTTTATATCACCGGGCGCAATCAATCCATTGCCGAAGTCTGGCAAAACGAGAGACTCATCTATACCCAACAGCTTCAATCTGGCATACAAGCACTGGACACGCGTCAGCTGCCCAATGGTATCTACGATATCACGATCAAAATTATTGAAAATGGCCAAACGGTGGACACTCAAAAAGCGCAGATTTACAAGCCCCAGGGCTGGAATGATCCAGACAAACGCTGGCGTCTCAACTTCTGGGGAGGACAACGAAGAACATTCGGCACCAGCTGGCATCACAAACAAAACAATAATCCTTTTACGGTGGGTGGTGAAGTCGATATCCTGGCACATCCCCGGGCGATTGTCGGTTTAAGCGGGGCTCTGGCAGAAAAGGAGACCCAGGTCGGCACGCGGGCGAACATCACGATCTCTGAGAATGACCGGTTATTTACCCAGTACACGCTGAGCAATACTCAGGAACACTTAAGCAAAAATACCACTATTCATTATTACCGCAAAATTCCCATCGGCTCAGCGGGCCTATACTGGCGATCAACGAACAAAAAATATCATGATCAGAAAACACGATCTCGCGAGCGTCAACATACCTGGGGGACGAATTTGTCTCTGAGACTGCCCTGGTCAACGTCACTCATGCTCAGCGCGGAATATGTAGATAGAATTCAAAATAAGGGATTCGGTGCTGATATCTCTCTCAGCAAATCGACCCAGATATCAGGCCATAATACGAATTTCAGACTCAGTGGGTATCACAGACCGGGCTTTGACAAAAAAGAGCGTGACCAAGGCGTTTCATTTGGCGTCAGTGTTGCGCTTGCGCCGGCTAACCGTCACAGAATTTCAGCCGAGACGGGTTTAAATCAACATCAGAATTACTCCAGCCTGAAATATCAATGGGAACCGGGTGATGATGATAATCCCATTCGCACACTGGGCGCCGGTGTTTCACAAAGCTCGAGAAATACCATCATCAGCACAAATGGGGCAATCGAAGCACGTTACCTGAGCGGAAATGTCTATACGCAACATCATATACAAGGCAGTTCCCATACTGTGGGCGGAAATTTGAGCCAGGTACTGGTGCTGGGCGGCGGCAAGGTAGGCGCTGCTAACGGCAATAACAGAATGGAGTCAGCGCTTATTGTAGATGTCGATGCAGATGATGACAGTACCAGCATTCTGGCTTCTGGAAATATGGGCGAAAAACGTTTGTTCAAGGGCAAAAATATTGTGCCAATCCAGTTATGGGAAAAGAACAACATCCAGTTTACGGCCAGAGGGGGCGAAGGTGTGCAGGTTTTCCCTGAGCATCATAGCGTGCAAATGAATCGCGGAAGCGTGAAGTACCTTAAAGTAAAAGCCATGAAAACCTTCACGTTGGTCGGCATGTTGAAAGACGAGCAAGGAAACGTGCTCAAGAATCGATACGTGAGCAGCGATGTTGCCGGTGCGATGATCAATGCCGACGGCGTATTGACCCTTGATTCTGGGGTATCGAATCGCTTACTGAGCGTTACAGAAAAAGAAGGGCGCCCCAAGATGCAATGTGCGCTGCCTTCAGAGATGGACAAGAAAAAACAAATTCACTTTATCAACACTGTCTTGTGCAGAGCAGTCAGTGTAGGAGAAGAAAAATCATGAGGTTAATATTCAGGGTGCTCTCAATGAGCATCTTATTGCTTGCCGTGAACATGGCAGCGAGGGCAAATGAAGTGACACTTTATTATGAATGGGATGCTGAAAATCAAAACGGTCTTACATTCATTGAGGAGAGACAAGGAGTTGATTCTTTTAATATACCAAATTTTATACAGACTGGTGTCAATGGATCGGGAGATCCTCCGAGGCAGTTTGTATCATCAGCACTACAATTGAAACTGACTCCCAATGTTAATACTCAAAAGTCAAATATTGATTTGAAATCCATTCCCCCAAAAACAGTGACATTAAAATTACAAAATCGTTCTTTACAAACAATAAATTTGATGTTTCATCTAAATACATTAGATTTCAGATATCAACCATCGACAGAAAATAATCTTAAAAATATCAATTACGAAGAATCCTTCTGCGAAGGAGTAACCGATACAGAACCATATCTTGGCGTGATTGAAAAAAGATATTTAATAAGCTTGAAAAACGGAAATAATTGTAAATTTCAAATTAATGATCTCAATCAATCTGATCAAATTGCAATAGGTTTTGCTTATCAAATATTTTTGAATAACAATAATCTATTAAAAATTCACTCAGGAAGATACGAAGGAGAAGTGAGTTATTCGATTGACAATATTGTTAACACACATTCAAATTTCAGCAAAAACATAGACCATTTTACAATTAAGTTTGTTTTAAATGTGAAGCATCATCTGAAGGTTCACCTCACAGGTCATTCAAAGGTGCAACTGGAGCCATGTGCTCAAGCAGGCAACTGTAGAGCAGCCACGATCAATCAAAATTGGCAAAACTGGCACCAAAATCGATACCCCCTGACCGGTAAAACCCGGTTTTCTTTATCAAGTTCCGGGCCTTTTAAAGTTTATCTGGAATGTGAATATGAATCTCAAAGTGGATGTGCTATCGAAAGTAAAAAAAACCAAACATTGGTTCCGGTTCAAACGCGGCTGGCGCTGCCTGATTTTGCTGTTCCAGAAAATAAATTGCTTCAAACAAAAAATCATGTTGATGATATTATTTTCCCTCCGGATGTTAATAATCAACAAGGAGATATAAATTTTTCAGTCGCTTCGGATAATGTGGAAACAATGCTAAAAAACGCGCCAGATACTTACAGTGGAAGAGTCACGGTTGTGTTTGACACTGAATTCAATTAAATCCCATCAAACTGAGCAAGCACAGTGCCGCAGATCATGCCCCTTGTGCCTTGCTTCTGTCAGTAAACGTTCCAACTCTCAACACCGGGCTCACAGTGCCATCCTGTTTACTCTGCTGGTCATTAGAAATTTGACTTTTTTGTAAAAGCTTATTTAATTATTGAATTGGTCAATATATTAATCAGTCTGTATGACGCGACATCCATCACGAGCCCATCCCTTCCAACCAGAGTGAAAAACGATGCGATACAAAAAAATCACACTGCACACCCTCAGGCTGTCTGTGCTGACGATGTTGATACACAGTGGGGGCAGTATTTCAGAAACACAGATTTTTAATCGAGGAACCCATGAGTTGACTGAACAGGCTTACCCTGACGGGATAGAAGCGAAGAATCAAGCTCAGGTGAATAATCGACCAAGACAACCTCTATCCCTGTCTAGCGGTGGAAGTAAAAAAACCGCGGTGAAAACCAGCGGAGTGGGCACCTCTGTGATGCTGGAAGGCACTGAAAAGCAAAAAATTACAGTGGACACCCAGGCCGCAGGCAGTTCTTATGGTCTTTGGGCGATAGACGACTCCACCCTGACACTCAGGCATATGGAGATAACGTTGAAGGGTGCCAACGACTGGGCGGTCGCTGTGGAAAAAGGGGCAAAAGTCGATATCGGGAACAGCACCCTCAGCGGCATAAAAAAGAATTTTTATGGTCTTTGGGCGAAAGGAAAAGAGACAGAGGTCACGGGTCATCAACTGAAGATAAATTCACGAAATGGAGATGGGGGTAGAGCGGTCACTTCTTACAGTGCCAGGATAACGCTCAAAGACAGCACCATCAGCAGTCAAGGAGAAAACTCTCGAGGTATTCTCACATTCGAGGCTGCCAGGGTGACAGGACATCATCTGGACATCAACGTAGAGGGTCAAGGTGCCAGAGCTATAAGCGCTGAAGGAGATTCCACAGTGGATATCCAAAACAGCACCGTTAGCAGTCACGGAGAAAATTCTTTTGGTATTGTCACATTCGACAGTGCCAGGGTGACAGGACATCATCTGGACATCAAGGTAGAGGGACAAGGTACTAAGGCTATAAACGCTCAAGCAGATTCCACCGTGGATATCAAAGACAGCACCGTTAGCAGTCACGGGAAAAATTCTTTTGGTATTGTCGCATTGAGGCGTACCAAGGTGACAGGCCATCATCTGGACATCAAGGTAGAGGGTCAAGGTGCCAAGGCTGTAGGATTTAGCGAAAATTCAACGATTCATCTTCATGACAGCCATATTCAAACCCTGGACAAAAACTCAGCGCTGCTTTATTCCGCTGTAGACACCAGAGACCCGACCGTGACCATCACGGGCGGGTCTCTGAATGCCGCCGGTGACCTCATCAGGTCTGCAGACGGAAAAACGAACATTGTTTTCAGCAAGGTCGTTATCTCCCCGCCAGGCAGTGGAAATGCCATTCATTTTACCGGGACAGGAGGAGAAGTCGATTTAACGCTGAACCAGACAGCCCTCTACGGGAACATTGTGGCGGAGGGTGGGAATAAAGCCAACGTGACCCTGGACTCTGGCAGTACCTGGTCGTTTACCAACAATGCTACTGTAACAAACTTGAAAAATGCAGGACAGATTGTCTTTGAACCCCCTCATGACAGCCCTTCGTTTTCTACCCTCACGACAGACGATTACGAGGGCAATTCCGGGAAAATCCTGTTTCACGCCCGCCTGGAAGGCGACGATTCGCCCGCGAATCAATTGATTATCAATGAATCCTCCAAAGGCAACACCCGTGTGACAGTGCGTAATGTGGGCGGGAAAGGGAGCGCCACCAAAGGCGGCATTCGACTGATTGAAGCCAAAGAGGGCACTGACGGCACCTTTGTTCAGGATGGCCCCATCGTGGCCGGCTCTTATCAGTACTCTCTACGGAAAGGGACGACAGAAGACAGTAAAAACCACTGGTATCTGGTGTCCTCATGGTTTGCCCGGCCGGAGAGTTTGAGTTATGCGAATAATCTTCGAGCGGCCAATACGATGTTTCACATGACGTTACATGAGCGTCTGGGTGAAACCCAGTATACCGAGGCCCTGTCAGAGGACAGCCCTGTCCCTGGGATGTGGATAAGGGCGTCAGGAGGTCATCATACCTCTTCCCTGTCTGACAACGACGCGCAATCTGACCGCTATGTGATGATGTTAGGGGGACATATCGCCCAGTGGTCTTCTGATGGCCTCAACCGTTATCATTTGGGGGTGATGGGCGGATATGGCCATGAGTACAGCAAAGCGCATCATCGTACGAATGAGATGTCGTCGCAAGGGAAGGTGCGGGGCTATAGTGCAGGGGGGTATGCCACCTGGTATCAACATCCCAAAGCGCCTTCGGGTTTTTACGTCGATACCTGGGCGCTGTATCACTGGTTCAAGAATGACGTGACGCCTGAAGAGCGGCGTACGGAGTCTTACAAAAGCCGGGGGGTGACCGCGTCTGTGGAGGGGGGATATCTGTTGACGGCAGGGGAAGTAGTTTCCCGCTCGGGAATACTGCATAGTTTTTGGGTTCAGCCCAAAGCCCAGCTCACCTGGATGAATGTCAAACCCGAAGACCACACTGACATCAATGGCACCCGTGTGACGGGCCGAGGGGATTATCTGCAGAGTCGGCTGGGTTTACGGGCGCATTTGCTGGGGCACAGTCCGCAGGACGAAGGAAAACCACGGGAGTTTCAACTCTTTTTTGAAGCGAACTGGATTTACCAACCCAAACCGATGGCCATCCGCATGGACGACGAAATGCATGAGATGCAGGGGGCGCGTCACCTTGGGGAATTCAAAATGGGCGTGGACGCAAAAATCAGTTCGCGTTTATATCTATTGCTCCATGTGACTCATCAAATAGGCAAAAAAAGTTACAGAGATACTCGAGGGGCGGTGGGCGTTAAATATCATTTTTGAAGGATGGCCGTAAACAAACCTTATCTGCCTGTCACACATGAGACAGGCTTGGGATGGCAATATGTCTGTTTGTTTTAAATGAATTATTTTTTTAATTTTGTCTATTAAAAATAACATGTGCCATAGCTTGAGTTAATTGCGTGAGCTGTTCTGGGCGAATAATATAAGGGGGCATCACATAAATCAGTTTTCCAAAAGGCCGGATCCACACTCCCTGCGCAACAAATTCACGTTGTAATGAGGCCACATCCACTGCTTTTTTCATTTCTATCACCCCTATCGCGCCTAACACCCGTACATCCAAAACGGTAGGATGCGCGGATAAAGGAGATAATTCTGCCCAAAGCTGATGCTCGATGGCTTTCACCTGAGGTTGCCATTCATGACGCGCCAAGATTGCCAGATTTGCATTTGCAACCGCACAGGCCAATGGATTCGCCATAAAAGTAGGGCCGTGCATAAAACAGCCTGCTTTTCCTTTGCTGATCGTATTGGCTACCTCTCTGGTACATAAAGTGGCTGATAGGGTGAGATATCCTCCTGTCAGCGCTTTCCCTAAACATAAGATATCCGGCGCGATGGCCGCATAATTGCACGCAAATAACCGGCCTGTTCGGCCAAATCCTGTGGCTATTTCATCGGCTATTAATAAAATTTGATGCCTCTCACACAGAGCACTGACTTCACGCAAAAAAGCGGGATGATAAATACGCATGCCCCCCGCGCCTTGTACAATCGGCTCCAGGATAACCGCCGCAATATCCGTATTATTTGTTTCTATGAGTTGTGAAAATGATTGAATTTCTTCGTTATTCCAAGGTGCGTCAAAAAAATGACCCTCTGAAAACTGATAGGCAGGAGGGGCAGGCGCAAATAAATTTTTTGCCACATATCCCTGATAAAGCGCCTGCATAGAATTTTCAGGATCACAAACAGAAAGGGCGCCAAAGGTATCTCCATGATAGCCCTGACGAAAGCTCAAGATTTTTGATCGGCGCTCTCCTTTGGCGTGCCAATATTGCAACGCCATCTTTAACGCCACTTCGACTGACACAGATCCAGAATCTGCGAGAAAAACACAATCCAGGGGATCGGGTGTCAGAGCGATTAATTGTCGACATAGATCAATGGCCGGCGAATGGGTGATCCCACCAAACATGACGTGAGACATTTTTTCTATTTGCTGATGAAGCGCCTGGTTCAGCTCCCGACAGTTATAGCCGTGAATAGCCGCCCACCACGAAGACATCCCATCGATTAAACGTCGCCCATCTGCCAGTATGAGCTCAACGCCCTGAGCGCTTTTCACGGGATAGCAGGGCAAAGGATCGATCATGCGGGTATAGGGATGCCAGATATGATGGCGATCAAAATCCAGATCATCTTGCTTCATCAAAAATGATTTTCTCTTTATCTGATCTTTGCGCTAAAAAAAACGCCATATTCGATATTCTCGATGTCAGGCAATTCATCATAAAAATAAATTAAAAATGTAAATGTATTTTAAAACAACCTCAGTATATTTTTGATTGAATTTTTTTACATCTATATTCATAATATCGTGGTTTAAATTTAGTTTTTATTTCAAATATTAATAATTCTTATTTTTTAATTATTCACAATTCGAATATTAATTTATAAAAATCAAGCAAAAATTTTTAAGATCTTTTCTCGCTTTATTTTTTAACGTTTCTTTAATAAAAACAATTATTGATAATCCATGTGATCATTTTTTAAGTTAAGAGTAATTAATATAGGAAATAAATTCTTGGATAAATGGATTTTGAAGAAATTAAAAAATGAATAGGTGTTTTCTTAAATCCGCCTTTTTTCCCTTCGTATTTCTATCAAATCTTATGTACAAATATATTTGTTGATAATTTAAGCAAGAATGATTCATTTTTCGTAATAAATAAAAAATTTTTTAGGAGCAATCGACTTTGGTTATTGAAAATCATCTTTTATCAGCTCTGGTTTGTTCTGCGCGTTTATTAAACCTGGCTGGATTGCATCCGATCAGTATTGAAAAATTTCGCAATAGTTGCCTTTTTAATGATGAAGATCGAGTGACTCAAGAACAGTTAAAAAGGAACTTAAACCAGTTTGGAAAGCTTTCTTCCGCGAAATTTCATTTGCGTTCATTAACATTAGACAAATTAAAACCCCAACACTTACCTTTGGCCTTCCGTGATAAAACGGGCCAGTTTGTGATATTAGCGGGCATAAATCAACAACAAGCTTTATTACAATACTCTAATACACAAAAACCGGAAATCATCAATAGATCGGAATTAGACAATCTATGGGGCGGCCTTTGTTTGTTCTGCAAGCAATCCCGTTTTGATATTCGTTGGTTTATTCCTGTTTTTCTTCGGCATCGTCGCCAATTAACCCAGGTATTATTGGTATCTTTGATGTTGCAATTATTAGCGCTGGTTGCGCCTCTGTTTTTTCAGGTGGTGATGGATAAAGTATTGGTTCACAACGCATTGGCAACGCTTGATGTGCTTGTTATCACTTTAGTGGTGGTTGGGGTCTTTGAAGTGGTGCTCAAAAGTTTACGGGAATATTTATTTGCCCACACGACCACTCGGGTCGATATTCAACTGGGGGGGAAATTATTTCATCATTTGATTCATCTGCCTTTAAGTTACTTCAAACAACGCCACGTGGGGAATATTGTCGCCCGAGTACGCGAGCTCGACAGCATTCGTGAATTTATTACCGGTTCTGCTTTGACTTTATCAGTGGATGTTGTTTTTTCCGTCGTTCTTTTTACGGTGATGTGGTTTATTTCCCCTTATCTCACGCTGATTGCCTTAGCGTCTTTACCCTGTTTTGTTGTTTTGGCGTTCATGACCACAAAACCTTTACAAAAAAAAGTAGAAACACTGGCTTGCTGTGCGGCCCAAAATGGGTCTTTTTTAACGGAAACTGTAGCAGGCGTTGAAACCCTGAAAAGCTTGGCGTTAGAGCCCCGAATGCAACATCGTTGGGAGGAGCAAACATGCGATTTTGCTAAAGCGAATTTTGATGTACAGAATGTACAAAATTTCAGTACTCAAACAGCCCAGCTGTTACAAAAATTGACCACGACCTCAGTGATTGTGTTTGGGGCTTACGAGGTCATGGGGATTCATCTGAGTATTGGTCAATTGATCGCCTTTCATATGTTATTGGTTCAAGCCATGTTACCGATGACGAAACTGGTAGATTTGTGGCAACAAAGCATCCGTGCTCAAGTGGGATTGTCTTTATTGGCAGATATATTGACTTTACCTATGGAGAATAGTGGGTCTGGTTTTAAACCTAAAAAACCTCTTGAAGGGGCAATCAGTCTTCATAAAGTCATTTTTCGTTATCGTCCTGATCTTCCTCCCGTACTACGTGAATTGACATTACGAATTTCTTCAGGGGAGCATATTGGATTAGTTGGGCCTTCTGGATCAGGCAAAAGCACGATAGCTCGTCTGATACAACGCCTTTATACAGCCGAACAAGGGGAGATCTTAATAGACGGAAAAAATGTTAATCAGTTCGACGCTCATGCTTTAAGACGTCAGGTCGGAGTGGTGATGCAGGAAAATTACTTATTTAATCGCACCGTACGAGAAAATATTGCCCATGCTTTTCCTACAGCGCCTTTGGAACAGGTGGTTAAGGCCGCGTGTCTGGCAGGTGCGGATGAATTTATTCTGGCTTTACCTCTAGGATATGACACTGTTTTATCTGAAGGGGGATCTTCTCTTTCAGGAGGGCAACGTCAACGTATTGCCATCGCACGTGCGTTGTTATCGGATCCCAAAATACTGATTTTTGATGAAGCCACCAGCGCATTAGATGACGATTCTCAAAGTCAAATCATGAAAAATATGGCAGAGATTGTGGCTAGCCGAACGGTGATCACCATTGCACATCGTTTATCTACAGTCCGTCATTGTGATCGGATTGCCGTTATTGAAGGAGGCGTGCTGACAGAATTAGCATCACATGATGAATTATTAGCCTTTAAGGGAAGCTACTACCGTTTATGGCAACAACAAATTAACTTTAGCACTGAGGAAATGAAATGAAATTTTTGCAGGCCTTTTATCAAAAAATGATGAAATGGCGCGAGAAAGAAAAGAAAGTACAACTCACTCGGGATGAATATGATTTTTTACCCGCTTATTTAGAAATCATTGAACGCCCTGCAGCACCTTGGGCTCGTCGTACTGCCTGGTTAATTTTAGGATTTTTATTGTTGGTATTGCTTTGGTCGATTATCGGAAAACTGGACATTCATGCCACTGCTTTAGGTAAAGTTATCGTGTCTGATCGTACTAAAGTGATCCAATCTCTTGACCCCGGTACGGTCATTGCCATCAATGTACGAGATGGCCAAAAAGTGAAAGCGGGGCAAGTTTTGCTTGAGCTTAATCCGGTTGGAATTGATACTGAAGTACTGAAAGTGAGTGAACAACTTGCTCATCGTAGCCTGGAAAAAGCCCGGTTAACGGCCCTGCTCACTTCAGCTCCATTATCCCATTTTTCCCCTCCTGCAGATACAGAAGAGTTAATTGAAGCCAGCCGTGCTTTACTGCAACGAGAGTTTGATGAGGTGAACGCCGAGTTAGAACGTCAAGATATGAAAATAGCGGTCAATCAAACGAATGATGAATCAGTGCAAGAACAAATATCGAATCAAAAAACGCTGATTCAAAATATTGAACAACGTTTAAAAGCCCTTCGTACACTGGCAAAAACGCAGTCTATCGCAAAAATAGATCTCTTGGAAAAAGAGAAAGAATGGTTGAACGGGAAGGCACTTTTAAGTGAAATGCAAGGAAAACAAAAAATTTTGCTTTCAGAAAAGCAAAGTTATTTACAAGAAAAACAGCGTTATATGGCAGAAAAAAAACGCGATTATCGTGAACGCCTTAACAAAGTTCAGGAAAACATCAGTCAACTAAAACAAGAAAAAATTAAATTAATGGATAGGCAGCGTTTACAAATGTTGAGATCTCCTATTGATGGTGCGGTGCAAGAACTTTCTGTACATACATTAGAGGGGGTGGTCTCTTCGGCACAAAAATTAATGTCCATCGTACCAGAAGATACTCATCTGGAAATTGAAGCCATGGTATTAAATAAGGATGTCGGGTTTGTATTACCCGGGCAAACAGTGGAAGTGAAGGTGGATAGTTTTCCTTATACTCGTTACGGCACTTTAAAAGGAGAAGTCAAACATGTTTCTTTGGATGCAGTGGAAGACCAAAAGCAGGGGCTTATTTTCCCTACTCGTATTAAATTAATGGATGATACCTTGAAAGTGGATGGTCAATTAGTACGCCTATCTGCGGGTATGTCGGTCAACGCTGAAATTAAAACGGGTAAGCGTCGCGTGATTGATTATTTACTCAGCCCTCTACAGCAGTATCAATCTGAAGCGATGAGGGAACGTTAAAATGGCCAACCACAAAAAGTCCAGCGTTCCTTCTTTACTGGCGCTTGCAAGGGGAGCCGCTTGCTTTGATTTAGCAATAGAGTCTGCCCAGTTAGAACATAAGTTGGGTTTGCCGATAGAGAAAATAGACGACATCGCTCTTTGTCGATGCGCAAATTGGATTGGACTTCGAGCACGTAGAATTAAACAACCTGTCGCTCGATTAAACACAATGCCTTTACCTGTTTTATTTTCAGAGGGGGGAAATTGGTATTTATTATTAAATCTGAACGAAACTCATGCCGTCGTTTACTCTCCTCTTTCTGATAACGAGGGGAGTATCTCTCGTGAGCAGCTCAATCAGTTATGGTCAGGGAAAGCCATCTTATTGGCAAAAGCAGAAAAGCCAGCCAAGAAGGCAGCTTTTGGTTTTGGCTGGTTTTTACCTTTGATTCTGAAACACGGTAGGCAGTTACGCAATATTGTTGTTATTTCTCTATTATTACAGGCCATACTTTTGGTGAGTCCTATGCTGTTTGAAACAGTCATTGATAAGGTGTTGGTCAGTCGTGGTATAGATAGCCTGATCGTATTAGGTATGGCGATGATAGGATTGGCTATTGCTGAACCTATTTATACTTTTTTGCGAGGCTGGCTATTTTCAAATCTTTCTACTCGAGTTGGAGCTGAGCTTAACACCCGTCTTTATCGTCATCTGATGAGTTTACCTTTAAACTATTTCAGCAGCAGACAAACGGGGCAAATTATTGCCAGGGTCCGTGAGATGGAGCAAATTAGAAGCTTCCTGACAGGATCAGCCTTAACCATGTTATTGGATTTATTTTTTGTCAGCACCTTTATTGCAGTCATGTTTTATTACAGCGTCAAGTTGACTTCAATTGTATTGATATCCTTGTGCTGTTACCTGGTATTTTGGCTGTGTGTGGGGAAAATTTTACAAAAAAGAGTCGAACGTGAATATGAAGAGAGTGCCAATGCCACTTCTTTTTTAACCGAAGTGATCACGGGTCTTGAAACCATTAAAACCACGACAACAGAAAAACAATTCAACCGTCAGTGGCAACAATATTTAGCGAATTTTGTTCGTTCGGCTTTCAATACCAAACAAGTGGGTAATTTAGCAGGCCAGGGCATTAGTTTAATTTATAAAATAACCTCCGCTTTATTACTTTGGTATGGTGTTCAGCTCGCGTTAGAAGGCAAATTGTCCCCTGGTGAGTTAGTCGCATTTAATATGTTTTCGGGTTACGTCACCCAGCCCATATTACGTTTAGCCCAAATTTGGCAAGATTTGCAACATACAAAAATTGCATTAAAGAGAATTGGCACCATTTTAGATAGCCCAAGTGAACCCGGTAATTCAGGTTTGGTTTCATCTGCTCAGAGTGCAGGTCGTATCGCTTTTAAACAGGTTCGTTTTCGATATTCTCAGGACACACCAGAGATACTACAAAATTTGAATATATCCATAAAAAGTGGTGAATTTGTTGGAATAACAGGGCCTTCTGGTTCTGGGAAATCTACCCTGACCAAGTTATTGCAACGTTTATACACACCACAAAGCGGTCAAATTTTAGTCGATGGACAAGACCTGGCAATCACAGATCCAACCGCTTTACGCCGCAGAATGAGTGTGGTTTTACAAGAAAGCATCTTATTTTCTGGGACAATACAGGAGAATATCTGTCAGTGTCGACCTAATGCTGATATGGAAGAAGTAGAAAAAGTCGCCCGTTTGGCCGGCGCTCATGATTTTATCATGGGCTTAGCTCAGGGGTATGAAACACAGGTGGGTGAAAAAGGCGGCATGCTTTCTGGTGGGCAACGGCAACGGATTGCGTTGGCAAGAGCATTAATGGCGGATCCTCAAATTTTAATTTTAGATGAAGCGACCAGTGCCTTAGATTATGAATCAGAGGCGGCTATTATGCGTCAACTGCCTGAAATTACTCGCAATCGTACCGTTATTTGTATTGCCCACCGTCTCAATACCTTACGGGGTTGTGATCGTATTTTGTTGCTAAAAGAAGGGGTTGTTCACGAGGAAGGCACTCACAGCGAACTGGTGGAACAATCCGGCCATTATGCGCGTTTATGGGCGCTACAAACCACTTAATCGCTTTTTTTATTTCTTTTAAGATAAACAGAACCCTCTTGAAATTACCCAGAATATTCAAGAGGTCTAAAAATTCCCACTCAATCTGTCACCAACGCGCTTTCAATAAGTTATCGGCCATCACATAATTAGGCTGAACCCCTTTAATCGGTTTGAGATAAAGATGAGGGGGCTCTTTTTTGGTGATACCCGCTATAAACTCCTCTCGAAAATATTTAAGAGCACTTTGTAAAGGCTCGACCGCCCCAGGTGCATGTGCACAAAAGGTTTTTCCTGGGCCTAAAAAGCGACAAAGCTGCTCCAGCGTTTCTATATCCCCTTCTCGACCTTCGCCTCGTTCAAGCGCTTTCAAAATTTTGACACTCCAAGGAAGGCCATCTCGACAAGGCGTACACCAGCCACAGGATTCACGGGCAAAAAATTCTTCTAAATTGCAAGTTAAAGAAACCATATTGATTTCATGATCTACCGCCATTGCAAGCGCCGTTCCAAGACGACTGCCGGCTTTTCCAATGTGTTCGAAATCCATAGGGAGATCGAGATGCTCTTCTGTCAAAAAATCTGTGCCTGCGCCGCCAGGTTGCCAAGCTTTAAATTTGAGACCGTTTTTCATTCCACCGGCATAGTCTTCTAGAATTTCACGAGCAGAGATCCCAAAGGGCAATTCCCAGACACCCGGGTTTTTCACCCTTCCAGAAAACCCCATTAATTTAGTGCCCGTATCTTTACTTTTAGCAAAACGACTCGCATCAGGAGCAATGCCTTGATACCAGGCTACGCCGTGCTCCATGATCGCAGGCACATTACAAAGAGTTTCTACATTATTGACACAGGTCGGTTTCCCCCAAACACCGGAGGAGGCAGGAAAAGGCGGTTTGGATCTCGGATTGGCACGACGCCCTTCCAGGGAGTTAATCAGGGCCGTTTCTTCCCCGCAAATATAACGTCCTGCCCCCGTGTGGACCATGAGTTCAAAATCAAACCCACTCCCCATAATGTTTTTGCCGAGCAGCCCTGCTTGAGTGGCTTCAACAATCGCTCGCCGCAAATGGACTGCCGCCTCGATATATTCTCCTCGCAAAAAAATGTAGCCACGATAGGCCTGAAGCGCAAAAGCCGAAATGAGCATGCCTTCCACCAGCAAATGGGGCAGTTGCTCCATCAAAAGCCGGTCTTTGTAAGTGCCCGGCTCCATTTCATCCGCATTACAAAGCAGATAGCGAATTCGCATGTTGGGATCTTTAGGCATGAGACTCCATTTTAAGCCTGTGGAAAACCCTGCACCACCTCGACCTTTAAGACCCGCTTCTTTCACTGAATGCACGATTTCTTCAGGAGTGAGGCGAGTTAATGCTTTTTTTGCTCCTAAATAGCCATTTTTATTGCGATATTCTTCCAACCAAAGTGGTTGTTGAGAATCACGTAAACGCCAGGTCAATGGGTGCGTTTCAGGGGCTTTGTGAATTTTTTTAAACGCACCAGTGATAGAAGCAGGGGCCGAATTCATGGATATTGCTCCAATAAGGTGTCAATATTTTCTATCTGTAAGTGGCTATGGGTGTCATCATCGATCATCATGGTCGGCCCTTTATCACAATTGCCAAGGCAACAGGTCGGCAATAAAGTAAAGCGACCATCTTTTGTGGTCTGCCCAGGCTGAATACCGAGTTTTTCTTCAAGCACAGCTTGTATTTTTTGATAGCCCGTGATGTAACACACAACGCTGTCGCAGTAGCGGATCACGTGGCGCCCAACAGGTTTTCGAAAAATCTGGCTGTAAAAGGTCGCAACCCCTTCGACATCACTGGCAGGGATGCCGAGCACTTCTGCAATCGCATGAATCGCCTCGTCAGGGACCCACCCTCGTTTTTTTTGTACTATTTTTAACGCTTCGATAGAAGCGGCTCTGGCGTCTTCATAATGGTGTTTTTCTTCCTCTATCGCATCACGTTCTTCGGAGCTTAATACAAATGGCACGACATTCATGGCATCAATTTGATGCTCAGAAAGATTTTTATGATGACTCATGATCAGCGATCCACATCAGACATAACAAAATCGATACTGCCCAGATAAACAATTAAATCAGACACTAAGCTCCCTCGGATCACAGAGGGAATTTGTTGAAGATGAGCAAAGCTGGGTGTGCGAACCCTTGTTCGATAACTCATGGTTCCCCCGTCGCTGGTTAGGTAGTAGCTGTTAATCCCTTTGGTGGCCTCAATCATTTGGAAGGATTCATTCGCAGGCATGACTGGCCCCCAAGAGACCTGTAAAAAATGGGTAATCAGGGTTTCAATATGTTGCAAGGTGCGTTCTTTCGGCGGCGGCGTAGTAAGTGGGTGATCTGCTTTAAAAGGCCCCGCAGGCATGTGTTGATAACATTGTTCCAGAATACGCATACTTTGACGTATTTCTTCTACCTTGAGCATCACCCGCGTGTAGCAATCACTTTGACCATAACCCACGGGAACGTCAAATTCAAAATGCTCATAACCTGAATAAGGCCGCCATTTACGAACATCAAATTCAATGCCGGTTGCTCGTAGCCCTGCCCCCGTCACACCCCAAGCCAAAGCGTCTGACGCATTGTAGCTGGCGATCCCCATAGATCTGCCTTTTAAAATGCTGTTTTCAAGCGCGGCTTTGACGTAAGAATTCAGGCGTTTTGGCATCCAATCGAGAAAAGTACGAAGCAATTTTTCCCAACCCTGAGGCAGATCCTGCGCGACACCTCCAATACGAAACCAAGCAGGATGCATACGAAATCCAGTAATGGCTTCCACCAGATCGTAAATTTTTTGTCGATCAGTAAAGGCAAAAAATACCGGCGTCATGGCGCCCACGTCTTGAATAAAAGTGCTGATATACAGTAAATGGCTATTAATACGGAAGAGCTCTGACAGCATCACACGAATGCTTTTAACTCGATCAGGAACCGTGATGCCGGCCAATTTTTCAACCGCTAAGACATAAGGCATTTCATTAACGCAGCCGCCCAAATACTCAATACGATCGGTATACGGAATATAGCTGTGCCAAGACTGACGCTCGGCCATTTTTTCAGCTCCGCGGTGATGATATCCAATGTCTGGAACGCAATCGACAATTTCTTCTCCATCGAGCTGCAAGACGATACGAAAAGCACCATGAGAAGAAGGATGATTCGGGCCAAGATTGAGAAACATAAAATCTTCATTCTGTGTGCCTCGCTTCATGCCCCAATCTTCTGGTTTAAAAGTCAAGGCTTCCATTTCCAGATCTTGTTTTTGTTTGGTCAGCTCGAAGGGATCAAATTCTGTTGCGCGCGCGGGATAATCTTTGCGTAAAGGATGGCCTTTCCAAGTGTCCGGCATCAAAATACGTTTTAAGTGCGGATGGCCCTCAAAAGTGATGCCAAACATCTCCCAGGTTTCACGTTCATACCAATTCGCATTAGGAAAAATAGAAGTGATAGTCGGTAAGCACAATTTTTTTTCAGACAGAGCGACTTTCAGTAGAATGTCTCTATTACGTTCAATCGAAAGTAAATGATAAAAAACACAAAAATCGGCTTCAGGCAAACCTTCACGGTGGGTACGAAGCCTTTCATCGACCCCATGTAAATCAAAAAGCATCACATAAGGCTGGGACTCTTGACGCAAAAACAAAATAACCTCAACAAGCTGATCTGCTTTGACCCAAACGACCGGCATGCCGGTACGCGTTGCTTGAACGAACAGTGATTTTTGCCCAAAACGCGCCGATAGCCTGGCTATCACAGAATCATCAAGATGATCATCAGTTTGGCAAGGTTTGTAAAGGTTTTCAGCCATGATTAAGTCTGTCATAAAAAGATTAAATCTCGTCTGGAGTGCGTAAATTTTTCACTGCAATGCGCTCGGCATGTTTACGCTTTCTTTCTGACGGCATGACAGCGCGATACACACCCTGATCGCCAATTGCCCAAGACAGTGGGCGACGTTCTTTACCGATCGATTCCTGAAGCAGGAATAAGGCTTGCATGTAAGCTTCAGGTCGAGGAGGACAGCCAGGGATATAGACATCAACGGGAAGAAATTTATCGACACCTTGCACCACAGAATAGATATCATACATCCCGCCAGAATTAGCACAGGCGCCCATAGAAATCACCCATTTCGGCTCTAGCATCTGGTCATATAAACGCTGTATCACCGGCGCCATTTTAGTAAAGCAAGTGCCGGCCACCACCATAAAATCGGCCTGTCTGGGTGAAGCGCGCAATACTTCTGCACCAAAACGCGCGACATCGTGAACCGCCGTAAAAGAAGTGACCATTTCCACGTAACAACAAGAAAGGCCGAAGTTATAAGGCCATAGAGAATTTTTTCGGCCCCAATTCACTGTATCATGCAAGGCATGTTCGAGCTTCCCCATATAAATATTACGATGAGCTTGTTCATCGAGGGGGTCTCGGCTGACATTTTTTTGCGTTTGTAAAGGATAGGTAAAATGATCTTTATCATTCGGTTCTGCGCGCGTTAAAGTGTATTTCATGATGGTTACTCGTTATTAGACTGACGCTGCTGTGCCATTTTATAAATAGAGGGATTGGATTGAACACGGCCTCTAGAACCAATCGGTGCCCAATCCAATGCACCGATTCGCGATAAATAAAGTAACCCCACCAATAATACAAAAATGAAAACGCTCACTTCAATAAAACCGGTCCATCCGCTTTCACGAATAGAAATGGCCCAAGTATAAAGGTAAAGGGCTTCTACATCGAAAATAACAAAAAACATGGCGATACAATAAAATTTAGCAGATAAGCGCATGTGCGTTGAGCCGACCGAATCAATACCAGATTCATAGGGAATATTTTTAGATCTGGCCTTGACCCTGCCTCCCAGAAAAAAAGCCCCCAACAGCATAGCAAGACAAAGCCCTATTGCAGAAATACTAAAAATGGCAAATGCCCAATGATGCGCAAAAATTTGGGGTGTGTTTTGCATTTTATTTAGCCTTTTTATTTTTTCCTGTAGCCAAGTCAGAGGGGATGATAAAACATCTATATCGTTTGAGACACTTTTTTTGCTATTTCATTTGGAAATTTCATCGCGATCATCATATTTTTTAACATGGTGCGTTTGCGTTCACTATTTGTATTGGTTATCACCCAATAAGGTGTTTTAGGTATTTGTTTGGGTTTTGTGTGTGTGCCATTTTTGAGTAAAAAATTTTTACTGCCTGAAAAATACGCCCGTTTACGACCCTGTAATGATTCGGCAGCCACAGAAAAAGCTTTGCTATCTAGATCATATAAGGTGGATAAAATCAACATAAAACGGGCGATTACCTTATTTTTTGAAGCATAAGTTTCAGATGATAAAATGTCGTTGAGAATTTGTATTCTACTAAAAAGAGTTGCTTTCACTGAGGATTGATGAATTTTCGGTGTCTTTTTGATCTTTATTTCTGTCTGTTTTTTTTGAGTCAATGAGAACATTCGTCGTAAAATCTCTGAGGCACTTTCACCAATATATTGGGTATGAGCGGCAATATAACGATAAAGTTCTTCATCAACTTCAATAAGTTTCATTTTAATCCAAGGCCATTTTTGTTAGATTCATTTATAATAGAATAACTTAAAATTTATTTTTATTCAGTGTGAATTTTGCGATGAAATTAAACTTTATTTTACATCAATCTGACAGTACTTCTCCTAATTTACCTATAATTCTGATCCACGGGCTTTTTGGTAATTTAGATAATTTGAGCATGCTCGGTCGTGATTTTCAAAAACACCACGACGTTATACAGCTTGATCTGCGTAACCATGGTCTATCTCCTCATTCACCTGAGATGAATTATTTTGCTATGGCTCAGGATGTATTGGAACTATTAGATCAGCTGAAAATCGAAAAAGTGATCATCATTGGGCATTCGATGGGCGGAAAAGTTGCTATGACGATGACTGCGCTGATACCAGAGATAATTAAAACGTTGGTAATCATTGATATTGCACCTGTTGTTTACCCTCTTGACCGGCATAATCAGATATTTATGGCACTGAACGCGGTAACTGATGCCAAAATCACTCAGCGTCATATGGCGGGTAAATTAATGCGTGATTTTGTCAAAGATGAAAATATTATTTTATTTTTACTGAAATCTTTTCACGAAGGCATCTGGCGATTTAATGTGCCGGTTTTATGGGATCAATACCAATATATCGCTGGCTGGGAACCTATTCCAACATGGCAAGGTCCTTTGCTGTTTCTCTGCGGTGCGTTGTCTCCTTACATCAAAAGAGAGTATAGAGAACAGATTGCAGGCTATTTCCCTATAGCGCGATCCCATGTGATTTCCGGCTGTGGTCATTCACCTCATGCCGAAAAACCTGATGTCGTTTTACGTGCCATACAGCATTTTTTTTCAAAAATCCTGCATTGACCAATTCAGCTAATTTTACCAAAATCGTCAAAGGTAACCCCAGAAACCACCTCTAATTAACATTATGACGACCTTTTTTCTTCAATTGAAATTTTAACTATCAGTTTTTCAATAGTCCTGGTGAATCCAGTAGGCTAAGCGTTCATAAAGGTCTATCATAAGTAATGATATTTTTACTCCTGCAACGGACAAAATGAATGGGAAAAAAACCTGAGTCTTACTATCTCTCAGCAGAGGATGCTTTATCCCTTGTTGCTAAAAGCATTAATATTAAAATTGATGTTGACAAAAATGAACTGGAGCGTCTATTTAAACAATATGATAGAAATAACATCAATGATACGGTAAAATTAAAAAATTTTTTTTTATCATTAGGCCTCGTGCTACAGGAAGTCCATTTTAATGGCTCAGAAGATTTGCTTAATGAATCTATGCCAATCATTTTATTAACACCAGATATGGAATGGATGGCGTGCATAGGAGGTGGCAAAAAATTTAAATTGATTGAGGCTGGAGGGCAAATTTGTGAAGTGAGCTTATCAGCGGAAAGACTCGCGCTGATTTCGGCTTTCAGATTGCAACCATTACAAAAAGTGGTTGATGGCATTCGAGTGATTAACATATTAAGGCAGGCGCTATCGACCAACAAAATTTTTTACAGTAAATATTTTTTCTCATCATTTTTTATGGCGCTGTTTGCCTTAACTATCCCTGTATTTAGTAATCTTTATTACGATAAACTGGTGCCCAGTGCCTCAACTGCATCATTGTTTGGGATTGTATTTATTGCGGCCTTATTTATTATTTTTGAATTTATTCTGAGATCGTCAAAAGATATCTATCAATCCATTATTTCAAGAAAAGATGATGTGGATATTGATGTCTCATTTTTGGAAGCGGTTATTTACAATAAGAAAAAAGATGGGCGATCGATGTCTTCTGCCTTCGTTTTATGGCACGAATTTCAAAAAGTAAAGCAAGTATTACTCAATACCGTCTTTCAGCGCTTAGCGGACATTCCTTTATTAATTATCTTTATTTTAGTGATTTATCTGAATGTAGGATGGGTGGTTTTTATCCCCATTTTTATGTTTTTATTTTCGATATTAATCGCATTCATTCATCATCACTACACATATTCATTAATAGAAAAGCAAAAAAAAGTGCAAAAAAATAGAAATGTTTTTATGACTGAAGTTTTTTATTCTATTAAAATGATCCACACGTTAAATAATAAAAATTTATTATTAGATTGGGTAAACAGTTCTAATCAGCAATCTTATCTTAATTTAAAAATTCGCAAATTTACTCTCTTTTATCAATCCATGCTAGCGAGCATATCTTCTGTTTCTCATATTAGTATTATGGTAATCGCTTTTTTTATGGTGATTAATGGTAGCGTTACCACTGGGGCAATTGTTTCCTCGGTGATTGTCTCAGGTAGAATATCTGGGATTATTTCTCACTTTTCATCAACGGTGGTCTCTTTACTTTCTGCTGAAAAAACCGCTAAAGATTTAATCGCCTTTTTTGAAAATGATAAAAAAAACAAACCCACGCTACAATCTATCAGCCACTGCAGTGGACAAATTTCTCTAATGGGAGTCAGTTATCAATATCATCCCCAGTCACCGGCGGTGATCAGCAATCTTTCCCTGGATATTCCAGCCGGCCAGCGCGTAGTGATTCTGGGTGATTCTGGAGCAGGTAAAAGCTCATTATTAACATTGTTATCTGGTTATATCTCACCTTCAGAAGGGGTTATTCTTTATGATGGATATAATCTGAGTCATCTATCTCAATCTTTTTTTTCTCAACAATTGAGTGTGGTCACCGCCCATGATGTATTATTTACAGGGACAATAGAAAGTAACTTTGCTTTAAAAGCACATTCAGATCGCGAACGAATATTACAGGCGCTCGCTTTGACTAACTGTAATTTTATCTTGCAACATCCGATGGGCTTACGTTTTCCTGTCAATTTTATGGCTAGAAATCTCTCTTCTGGGCAGCAGCAGCAGCTGTTGATTGCACGTAGTCTGAGTAGTGATGCCAGTATCTTTTTGTGGGATGAGCCCACCTCAAATATTGACGAAAATACCGAGAAAAAGATTTTTGAAAATTTAGACACTTTTATGACGGCTAAAACATTATTAACGGTGACACACAGGCGCAATTTGATCAAATATTTCGATCGCGTATTGGTCATGCAAAATGGACAGATTACCCGTGATTGTTCACCAGAAAAATTGATGTTGTAAAATCAAAGTAAGAGTAAAAGCAGAGGCTATTCGTGTTTGTGCGCGCCAGCTGAGTTAACCCTATTTATTTTAATCAGTACTCTATTGAGGAATTTTAGTGATGACAATAAAAAAATTAATTTTAGTAAGACATGGTGAGAGTGAATGGAACAAAGAAAATCGTTTTACTGGTTGGGCTGATGTTGATCTATCCGAAAAAGGTCGTGTTGAAGCACAACAGGCCGGTAATTTACTAAAAAAAAAAGGATTCTCTTTTGACTTTGCTTACACTTCCGTTTTACGACGTGCCACTAATACGCTTTCTCTCATTCTAGATGTACTGCAACAACAGAATCTACCAATCGAAAAATCCTGGCGCCTGAATGAGCGTCATTATGGCGCACTCCAAGGTCTCAATAAATCAGAGACAGCGGCAAAATTCGGATCTGAACAAGTGAAGCAATGGCGTAGAGGATTTTCAACCTTGCCTCCTGCATTAACTTTAAATGATCCCCGTTCTCCTGCTAATGATAGCCTTTATGCCACGCTCAATAAAAATGATCTGCCGCTGACAGAGAGCTTAGCCACCACCGTCGATCGTGTCGTGCCTTATTGGGATGAAGTGATTAAGCCCCGTATCATCGATGGAAAAAGGGTAATTATTGTCGCTCATGGAAATTCTATTCGTGCGCTCGTCAAATATGTTGATCATTTAAGTGAAGAAGAAATTATGGAAATTAATATTCCAACGGCCGTTCCTTTGGTGTATGAATTTAATTCATCTTTGCAGCCTATCAACCATTATTATTTAGGCAACGCAGAAGAAATTACTCAAAAAGTGGCTGCGGTGGCAGCTCAAGGAAAAGCTTGAATGCCTTCATAAAATAATTTTTCTGTCACTGCTTTTCGATTCGAATAACGGATAATTTTGGTTCAATGTAGTGTTAATTCAAATCTTAGGAGAATAACCTATGTATACAATTAAAAATTTACCTGGGACATCGACAACCGGTCATATAAATCAAAAACCTCTTTTCGTACGGCATGAAAGTACCAATAATGTCATTGATAATATTGAAAATAAATACTATCCCTCTCTGGAAAAAGATGTCATTTTAAAAGAGAGTATTCTTTCTGCTTTTCATCGTGCCAGTGTCTTTTGTAATAAAGCAAACAGACCTGACGTTATAACAGACGGTGCTTGCCGGGCAAGTGATATTATAACTATGCGCGATCGCCTGTCTGCTCATATATACAATATGCCTGATGATTTAGAAAAAGAACTTGATGAGGCTAAAGCAGATAGAGATCTGGTCACTGTACAAAGAATTTATGCTGAACTGGTGGCGAAAACATATCAAGACCCACTTTCATTGCAAGAGCAAACTTCTAAGCAGACAACATCCGCATCACCTGAAACAATCGAGATGATCAGTGAAACCGAAGATAAATATATAGAGGGGGCCCCCACTTTCTGCGGAGAAATCTCTTATTTATTCTATCATTTTTTATGTCAGGAAGGGGTCAATCCGAACAAAATGCGGGTTATCTGTTTTACACAAAAAGATCCGAATATTAATCCTGATTCTTTGAAAAATCACGCCTTAATTATTTACTCTTCAAATGAGGAGTTATTAAAAAAGATGGAAAATTACTGTGGTGTTGGAGAACATCATGCCCATGATGGTTCATATTCTCATTTTATCGATATATGTACTGAAAGAAATCAAGAAAAAGACGTGCTTTTACTTATTGATCCTTGGAACAGGGACAACAAAATTATTGATCCTTTGATTAAGGATGATGTTTTCGAATATATCAAAAATTCAAATAAAGATGAGCAAAAAATCGAAAGAACATTGTTAAAACATCTTGTAGATACCATCTTGATAGACTCTGAAGTATTAGAGCATCAATGTGATTTTAACGATCGTTACGAAGCATCTATTTGTATTGATACATTTATTGATAGCAGCTCAGACGACAGCGAAGGAGATTATCAGTAGCTTTATCCACACAGAGTAAAATCAACCTCACCGACAAACCCACCGTCCATGACTATCATCATAAGCATCATAATCAAGTTTCATGGCGGTTGGGACAGCTCGTCAGGTTGATCTCTTATCCATAGATACACAGTTCAAAATGTCAGATGACACCAAATATAGCATATCAAGGGTGTATTACAGTGGTATCGACTTTTCCTGCAGCAGGGTTTAATGGGTTCCAGTGTCTGTGTAGAGGCTCTGCCTGAGACGCCAGTGAGTCACTTTGTGATGACGCAAAACCCGCCATGGATTCAGGCAATCTTCCTGCTGTCAAGTCAGACTCCGAGACCTTGCTCACTGCCCCAGGAGAGCCTGCCCCTAAATCCAGGCGCTTATTTTTCAGCGCGCTGTCATGACGTACCATCACCCTGTCATTTTGGTCCGTTCCCTCAGGCCTGCCAATAGAGACCAGACTTTCTTCGTTCACCTCTACAGGGGCGACATCCCCATTGAGGTCGATTAACGAGAGAGGACGGTCAGGGGCCTCTTTGATGAAATGTTTGATACGGACACTAGCGTGGCTATCGCCGACAGGGCTCAGCACCACGTCGTCTTTGTCTGTGGTGAATACCGTCTCTTGCAACAACCAGGGGACTTCTACTCTATCCTGTATCAGAGGGTCGTCCTTATGATGAGGCATGACATGACGATGAATGACGATGTCCCGTTTTAAAACCGCATTCTCTACCACATAATGATGGGCCATGCCGGTGCCCATCAAAAGCTCTTTTTGGTGAAAGTTATCTAAAATCAGGGGAGGCACAGGCCATCGGCCATCCGCCTGTTGCATGAGCGTTTCAGGAAACCCGGTGATGAACATGCCATCCCGGGTGTACAAAAAATAATGATGCTGCAGGGCTCGCGTCTTTCCTTGTGCTGGGCCGTACATGTTTTTGAATCTCACCTCAGTGAGACTCTGGTTATCATTTCTCAGGGTCAACACCATGTCGCCCCCCGACTCTGTGTCCTTGAGAGACAGGCTCATCACATTGGCCGCGTTATAATCTAATATGATGTTGCTGGTGTCATGTTGACCCACGGTCTCTTTGACCTCTATTTCGGTCAGCGTGTCTGCGGCGCGGTTGTTTTGTAAAATGCGATAGCTGTCGATGCCCTCACCTCCTGTCGCGGTCCCTGAGCTCAAGCTTAAAATGTCATTCCCACCGTGACCTACCAGGGTATCTGACCCACCGGCACCCTCCAGATGATTATTCCTGTCGTCACCAATCAGAATATCATTCGTCTCACGGTGACCTATCGCATGTTCGATATTCTCTAATGTCGCTATCTTGGTATCCTCGCCGACATATTTGACCTCTCCTTTGTGCAGGTCAATCTGATAGCCTCTGCCGTTAGCCGGCTTGACCGCCGCTATCACGGTGTCCTGGTCATCTTTCGCGCCCTCCTCAGCACGGATAGGGCCCGCACCGTTGAAATGGCCGGGTTGACTCGGTGCCTGCTGCCCTTGCAGTAAAAAAGTATCGGCGCAAGACCCGCCCGTGAACTTTTTGGTCCCCCCCCCGACGTCGAAATAGTTCCGCCTCGATGGCTGTCCTGTCATTTCATCCTCACCATCACCCAATTTGTAGTAGGCAATCAGGTCCCTCTCACGACGGCTCTCAAAAGGATGCGCATGCACCTCCCCTTGCTCGTTTAAAGAGATTAACTCCAGATGAACAGCGCCCTGGCGGATACCCACTATTTTCTGTTCGTTCTGCTTCGCCAGCCGGTTAGGCCGATACGCGACCTTTGCCCCTTGCTCTTCACGGCTTTTGTCGTCGCTCGCCTCCCCCAGGGTCCCCTCTGCCTGCCCATAAGACATCGTATAACTCCCATCATCCTGAATGACCACCAAATCTGAACGACCATCCCCATTCATATCATGCAGCTGTAATTGCGACGGATTAAAAACGCCTCCAAATCCCTGCACCGCCGCCTGCGTTTGATTCGCTAAACGTCTCAAGGGCTGTCCAGGCGTCCGGCTCCCCAATCGCGTCTCTAATTGACCGTCCCTGGTCACAGAAAGAATATCTCCCAGGCCGTCCCCATTGATATCCCCCGCAAGATGATGGAGATATTGAGCAGAATGAAGAGGGGCATCGGGATGAGATACCTCCTCGGGCATACCCAGCATCTTGCCGGCATCACCATAATGAACATACAGGCTGTTTTTCACAAACGACACCCAATCCGGATGCCCGTCTCCATTGACGTCCGTCAATACCGGCGCGGCCTGTGACAGCGCGGGTAATTTGACGCCCTTGATTGTCTTGAAAACAAAGTCTTCCGTGGGTTGCCCCAGCAAAATCTGGACAGGAGCCCCGCTATCCAAGAAAAACATGATGTCGTCCAGACCATCCCCGTTGATGTCCCCCACCAGATGACGCACATGGTTTGCATAAAGCCCATGGTAAAAAGTGTTTTTCGTGTCCATTTTTTTGACGGGACCATAGGCACCGTTTTCATCTGCAAACAAGAAAAACAGCCCCTCTGGGCTGAAATAACCGATATCAGGACGGCCATCGCCGTTAAAATCCCCCAGCGCGCCCGGTGCGCGATGTCTGCCTTTCATCTCTAGAGACGCCGTCAACGATTGTGTGTTTTCGTCCACGAATCGACCCAGCGATTGACGATGCCCCGCCGACAGGGTCATCATGATATCGGCATCACTCCTGTCGTCTCTCGATGTCAGCGTAGGAGAATAGTATTCATAGTCACTGTCTTCGACCGTCATTTCTCCAGAAATGAGCAAATTCGACTTTAACCGGTTGAGTTTGTCTGACAGGGCCCGTTTCCCTTGGGTTATCTCATCGGGGTGCACGCGGTCTTCCTCGATGCCAGCATGATGCGCGACAATTTTTTTATAGCGTTGAGGGGTCAGTAATATCTGGCCCAGGCTGCCATACACCTTCTCTATCTGGCCATGGCTCAGTAATAACGTTTGGAATTGAGCTGTCTGTGCTTTCTGATGCTCTGCCTGGGCATGGGCCAACATTTGATGGCGACTGGCCTGATTGGCGAGCTCGGGGGCTAAATATTCACCGCTAAAAAGACGCCAGCCACTATCGAGTTCTTCTAAAACGCTCAACTGAACCCATTTTTTCAATTCCTCTACTTGACGCACCGCCGAATAAATCATTCCCCCCAAGACCAATCCCCCTCCCATGATGAGCCCAGCCGGGCCCGCTAACAGCGACGCCTGGCCACCCACCGCAAAAGCAATCGCCATCCCTATATTTAACGTCGCTCCCGCAACGGAAAGCGCACCGTTCACAATCAAATCCTGACGCGCTTTTGGCTCGGCCGTGCTGGGCAGCTCACTGAAAGCGCGATAGGCCTGAACCATATCAAACCCACTGGATAATGCCCCTAATACGGGCCCCCCAAAACGCGCCACGTTCATTCCAACGCCCGATGAAATCCCATTTTGCACTAAACGTCTGCCGTATTGACCTAACCCAGATTGGGTCGCATCAATCCCGATATTCGAGCTGAAAGAGGCGATGGCCAAATGATGTTGAAAAATCAATTCTTCTTTTTGTGTTTCTGTTAGCCCCCCCTTGTTCAAGAGATCCCGATAGTCTTTTAAATCCCGCAACCCCCTCAGGTAACCGTACCCTTGCATCCCAAAACCGGCTCGAGCGCTCAATCGATTGAGACGCCCCCCCCCGGCGGGAGCCAGCACGCTTTTCAACGACCCCCAAAGCGCCGGCGGGATGTCGAGGCTCGATGTCATCGGCGCCGGCGCCCTTCGTTGGACATGTTCATTAATCCGGTTGAGTTGCTCTGAAGCCACCATGGTCGACGCCTTATCGTCCCCCTCTAGCAGAGAGGGCGGGCTTTTCACGTCCAGCTGTTGTTTCAAAAAACGCACGGCCTGTTGGGTGCTCAGCTCACCGCCATCCGCATGATGCAAATAAAACGCCAGACGTTGCGCATCAAACCGCAGTTTTTGCACCCCATTTTCTTTTGTAAAATGCTCGGGAGACAGGGGCTGGCCCTCGACCATCGCCCCCATCTGATGTAATGCCTTTCTGCTCAGGGAAATCTCCCCTGCGTCCGATGACCGGTCCAACGCCGGGGGCACATCCCCTAATCCCGTTTGTAATGACGCCACGGCAGACCTCGGTTCCACCAGAGAGTCCAGGGGCGGCTCCCAACTCGACAGCGTCTCCTCAGACAACACCCCAGAGACCCTGTCAGAAAAACGGGTTTTCTGTACGACCAGTTCACCCTCAGGTGTCCAGCTGAGCACCACTTTATCCGGGATCTCCTCACTGGCCGCTTCATTGACCACCGAGAGTTTTCTGCCCTGGGCATTCACCCTCACAGGGAGCCGACGAGCGCCAATATCTGTCTGCCATCCTGCCTGATGCTTGAGGGCTTTCCCAAAATGCCGGGCATAGCTCTTGTCTTCCACGCCGGCTGCCGCCAATGAACACCCCACCAGGCTGATGTATTTGGGTCGGGGATTGATACGAAACTGCTTTTTGAGTTGTGCATGCAACGCGATGAGTTGATTCGACAGTTGCTGGGCGCTCGAACCTCCAAAGGTGCCGGGATACCCCTCATTTGCTCCCTCACGACTATGCCCCACCACTTGCCAGTGTAAATCACCACCAAGCAGATACGGGTTACCTTTCACCACCTCATATCCCCCGTCCTTCTTCAACTGGATGATGAGGCTTCTTTCGGCATGTTTACCTGCCAGTCTTTTCGCCGCTTCGCTCACCACCCTGTCCTCTTCAAGCTCTACAATGATTTGTCCTGCAAAACGGGTCTCAGCTTGGCTGAAGCTTTTATCACTTACTGGATGAGAGTGCTTTATTGAAGGTGCTATGGGGAGTCTTTCAATATTGATTTGATCATGAGAATTTACGTTTATTTTTAATAAAAGATCTGCCTTAATAAAAATTTTTCCCGGTCTTTGTATGTTTTCTATACCTTCAATATTTTTTCCAGGATCAATAGAGAGATTATTTTCATTACTATCTTCAACTCTTATTCCAATGACATTCGTTAATTCGGCCAGCCCAGGTGTATCATGCATCGTATTCGTATGTGTATTACCGACAAAAGCTATCCATTTCTTATTATTATTCTTAACATCTTGAGAAATTATTTTTTCTGCAAAATAATTCATCATTTGAATACGTGTTTTTGATTTATCTCTGGAATTAATACCTTCATTTATGTAGCTGGCGGCACAATCAATTGCAATAATTTTAATTTTTGCATTTTTCGCTGCTTCCACTAATTTAAGAAATGTATATTGACCTGATCGGTCTGTATGATGTCCACGGTCTAATATGTTTAAATATTCATGTAATTGCTTAGGCATCTTGCCACTACTAAAATATTTATCGAGATACTCTTGATGTAAATCTGAAAATAAATGTTCAAGATATAATACTTTCACTCCTTTGCTCGCTAAAATTTTCATATTATCAATCAATAATTTTTTGCTAGTTAATGCTGAGTGAGATTCGCCAATCACTAACCCGCTGTTATTTCTCAAGAACTCTTTAATAGAAATAGATTCAGCGGTTTTCCCCTGATTTGCAAATAAAGACAAATGAAACTCACTTCTTCCTTGAATACTCTTTTCTTTAAAATAAAGCTTAGCGTCCTTTTGTAATCGTGTTCTTTTTTTAAAAAGATCTTCCATAGCTGAATTTGAATCAAAATCTAAATATTCAGGGTTAAACGATTTCCCATCGACACGAGCAAGCTTTAAAATTTTCTTTTCAATCAAATCTCGATTTTCTGTGTTGGTTATTTGGTATTGGTTAAGATCATTACCTATTTCTGAAGATTCGGAATTAGATGATGTCATCTGCTGATTTGCTTCTCTTGTGTGTCTTGCTGAAACAGAATTACCCATGATTTTTTACTCTTTTACCTTGTGTGATTATTTTGTGCGTATTACATCCTGCTGAAGACAGGGAATTTTTACGACGTACAGTATAAAATTTAGATTTTTAAGGATTTTTAGAAACCCCACTTTTTAAATAACCGGGTTTCAAGACGATTGGAATGGTGTTGTATTCATGAAAGAAATGGTCATTGTAATGAATAGTGTTTAAGCTGGTTTTATCAAATGGGAAAGACTTTAAGATAAAATCACAGGGATTACTCTCTCAACTGGCTTCGGGTTTTTTAAAGCAATAATTTGGCGGGAAATGGGCGATTTGAGTTCAAACTCAAAACTGATGGACTCAATCCATGATAAAAACTCCGTACTATCAATAGCTCCAACGAATTTGACTCTTGATCAGTTTGAACAATTTATCTTGCCGTACATGAGTACAGGTCGCCGTTGGCCTGTATTAAAACTGAGCTTATAGTAAGATATTCCACTATATTCTTAAAGTACTTTTTAAAAAAGATAATGGGGAGAAAAGGGGATTTTGGTTGTTCACTCGCCTGAGCATCGTTGAGTTCTGAGAATAATGCCTTTAATTAAGCAAGGGAACCGAAATAATAGCAGAACCATTTTATTTTCTGTGGGCTTAAAAAAATAATCATACTTTCGTTTTATCTTTTCTTCTTAATGCGGCAAAAAAAAACAAATTTTGAGCTTTTTATGACAGTTTATTTATTCATTTAAAATTAAAATAAATTTTTACAATTTTAAATCAATTGTGATTTAAAAAATCGCTTTTGTATCAAAAAATATTACGATACTAAATTTAAAGCAAACTTTTTTAAAAAAATTAGGGATGAAAAATGAAATTTTTAGAAAAAATTAATAGTAATTATTACTCATCGATAGCTAATGCTTGCGAAAGTTCTACACGCGGTCTTTCAAATCTTTTCAGTAAAAATGTGTTGAGGGTTAGAAATTTGGTTGATAATGAAATTTTACAAAAAAAGACATCATCAAACGAAAAAATAGATCCTAACACAGAAACAGAAAATAAAAAAAAGGAAAAGGATACCCCGGTATTATATCGTAGACTCCCCCGGGAAAAATTACACAGACCAAAAAAATGTAACAAAAACTCTTCTGAAACAAGGGTATTACAAAGAAAAAAAGAAGTACCACAAACACAAGAGATACCACTAATATTAAAATTTGACCCATTGTTGAGTGCCGCACTTCAAAAACAACCATGGTTTATTCCAATGAGTCAAGAAAGGCTTTTTAAATGGGTATTTCAAAATATAGAAGTATCATCAACATCAAAAACACAATTAGTAGGAAAACCAAAAGCCATAAAATCGCTAGAAGCAGAAAAAGCAGAAAAAGCAGAAAAAGCAGAAAAAGCAGAAAAAGCAGAAATAAAACCATCAACAGAAGCAGTAATAAAATTACCAACAGAACTAACAACAAAAACAGCACCAGCACCAGCACCAGCACCAGCACCAGCACCAGCACCAGCACCAGCACCAGCACCAGCACCAGCACCAGCACCAGCACCAGCACCAGCACCAGCACCAGCAGGAAAAAATAAACTTTCCGGATGGCAGGGTATAAAGAATCGAGTTGTTTCTTTATTTCAGCGACTTTTTTCTTTAACAAAAATAGGGAATAAAAATAAAGAAAAATTTGATTTTGATCGAATTTTGAAATCCCCAAATTTACAAAATATAAAGTTATTTCTTAAAGAATATAAAAAAGAAAACAGCAGTAAAACGATAAATATGGATAATAATCAAATTAACAGTCTTTGGAATATGGCTAAAAACGAGAACGATAAACAAATGTTAAAATCGCTTTTTCCTTTAGTTTTGCATGCTGTTCTAGAACAAAGAAAAAACAAAGCGAATACAAATTCTACAAATCTAGAGAACTGGTTGATTGAGGGGGGTAAACAGCAGTTTGATTTGAACCCAAAAAATCGAGCTGGAGAGTCTGCTGTTTATGTTGCCGTAAAAAACGGTGATGAGGAGGCTGTAAAAATCTTCTTTTCTCACAAAGAAGTCTATGAGCATTTCAAAAAAAATACAAACGATTTTGAGAAGCTCATTAAAGCAGCTGAAAAAGATAAAATAAAAAATTTTCTTAATAATCTTAATAAAAAGACGTAAATTGAATTCTGAAAATCAAACCCTTGAGATCATAGGGGTTTTCGTCTATTTTTTTATTTTAGATGCTTTATTGATGCGTTTGATGAGACGAGATAATCGCCAAGCATTTTTGACACTATAACTATATACAAAAAACATGCATAAAAATAATGCAAACATAATCCATTCAGGTATAAAAAACTCACCTATGATCCCAATCAGTGCGCATAGAGCAGCAAAAAAAATGATTAGTGTTAAGGTTTGTTGAGAGGTGAAACCAGAGCGCATCATCAAATGATGTAAATGTTGGCGATCAGGGAAAAGAGGGTTCATTCCTTTGCGTAAACGGCGATACGTAATCGCAATCATGTCTATTAAAGGAACGGCAGTGGTCCATAATACAGTGACAGGACGAATTGGATGCCCACTCCCCTGAGTCGTCTGTAAAAGCAACCATATTATGGTAAATCCAATCAAGGTACTTCCAGCATCCCCCATAAAAATTTTGTATTTTTCACCCAGTAACCCTAAATTTAATAAAACATAAGGGGTGATAGCCACAATTATGGAAAAACACCATAGTGCTAATGCCATTTCACTTTTTTGATACAGCAAAAATCCTATTGCTAAAAAAGAAATACAGGATAATCCACCTAATAAACCATCTATTCCATCTATCATATTAAAAGCGTTGATCGCAGCACATACAGAAAGCAAGGTAATGATATAACTAAAGGGACCTAATCCTAATTCTCTAAAACCGAAGATAAATCCCAAGTTATTTAAATGAAGCCCTGCAAAAGACATGATAAAAACGCTGACTAAAAATTGTATGAACAATCTTATTTTGACACTAATATTAAAGCGATCATCTAATACCCCAACAAATACTAGCAAACCAGCGCAAGCTAAATAAACTCCCGCATGAGGGATAAATTGATCGGCAGTAAGTAAGGCAAAACAAATACCAGCATAAACGGAGATTCCCCCTACCAATGGGATCGCGCCTTGATGATGTTTACGATGATCCGGCTCATCCACAAGCCCGATATATTTAGCCACTTTTCGAGCAGCTAACAGGCAAACTAAAGAAAAAAAGAAGATGCTGAGAAGATGTGCACTGAACACAAATAAATTCAATTTTACCGCTCTCTATAAGAAATAAGCTGATTTTTTACTTTGTGACTTTAATGAATTTTTGAAAAAAATTTAAATGTTATGAACGTCTCATCATATCAAAAAATTCGTCATTAGTTTTTGTCATCGCCAGCTTATTAATCAGAAACTCCATAGCATCTATCTCACCCATAGGATGGATAATTTTACGTAAAATCCACATTTTTTGTAGTTCTTCAGAAGTCGTTAGCAGCTCTTCTTTTCGCGTACCAGATCGGTTGTAATCAATCGCAGGGAAGACCCGTTTTTCAGAAATTTTACGAGAAAGATGTAGTTCCATATTCCCGGTACCTTTAAATTCTTCATAGATCACTTCATCCATCTTAGAACCGGTCTCAACTAATGCCGTAGCAATAATGGTAAGACTGCCTCCTTCTTCCACATTCCGAGCTGCTCCAAAGAATCGTTTTGGACGATGTAAAGCGTTGGCATCCACACCCCCTGTTAATACCTTTCCAGAAGAAGGTACGACCGTGTTATATGCACGAGCCAAACGCGTAATCGAGTCAAGTAAAATGATCACATCTTTTTTATGTTCAACTAAACGTTTCGCTTTTTCTATCATCATTTCAGCAACTTGCACATGACGCGCCGCAGGTTCGTCAAAAGTAGAGGCGATGACCTCCCCTTTGACCAGGCGTTGCATTTCTGTCACCTCTTCTGGCCGCTCATCAATCAGCAGCACCATCAAAACACAATCAGGATGATTATACGCAATACTGCTTGCAATATTTTGAAGCAACATAGTTTTTCCCGCTTTGGGAGGGGCAACAATGAGACCTCGTTGACCACAGCCAATAGGCGCGGCGAGATCCAAAACTCGAGCAGTCAAGTCTTCTGTTGAACCGTTACCTCTCCCCATAAGTAAACGAGAATTTGCGTGTAGAGGCGTTAGGTTCTCAAATAAAATTTTATTGCGGGCATTTTCAGGTTTGTCGTAATTGACTTTATTCACTTTCAATAAAGCAAAATAACGCTCCCCTTCTTTAGGAGGGCGAATTTTCCCTGAAACCGTATCCCCAGTCCGTAAATTAAAACGGCGTATTTGGCTGGGCGAAACATAGATGTCATCAGGGCCTGCAAGGTAAGAACTATCCGAAGAACGGAGAAAACCAAAGCCGTCTTGTAATATTTCTAAAACCCCATCTCCAAAAATATCTTCCCCACTTTTTGCGTGTTGCTTCAAAATGGAAAAAATCATGTCTTGCTTACGAATACGAGCTAAGTTTTCTAGTCCCATATTTTCGCCTAGCGTGATCAGCTCAGAAACGGGTGTATTCTTTAATTCAGTAAGATTCATAGTGATGGGTTCTTAATAGCGTGAAGTCATTTTTGAAGTATGTTCATGAATGGTATAGCAGCGTGAACCGCCTGTTCGAAATGTGATATGTAACAAACGGGTCACATTTTAGTCACTAGACTTGCTTTTAAAACCTAATATAAAGAATGCGATTTTTCTGTGTGGCCAGTATTTTATGGGAAGCGCGCTGGTCGTTTTTATATACTCTATGTGCACTTACGTTAGCTGGGCGTAGAGAGACTTAAACACACAATCCTCGCTAGGGTTTTGAAAGGAAGTGCTGATGTTAAGAAAAAAACAGGCCGATAATAATATCCAAATAAAAATGTAACTCTAGTTATACATTTCATCTGATGCTGTTAACATTAATATCATTTAGGGGCTAATAAATGATTTTTATAACATAAATCGCTCAGATTTTTATAGATATGATGGAACCGCAGCTGGTGGAATCTAACATGCTTCTTATTGTTCGTCTAGAGACAAATAAATTTCAAAAAATTCATCTGGCGATAGACATTTTAATTGTTTATTGATCACTGATGTTACGTAGAGCTCTTAAGGATAAGATAATACTGAACATGATTCTTCAGTCACGAAAATGAATGGAGAAAGTTGCAGGAATCAAACCTAAAGCATTTGAATTTTACACTGATTTTTTGATAGAAAGCAACGGCGACAGGGATTTTCTAAGGCCTTGTGGAACGCGATTGAAAATTAGTGAAATGTCATGGTCGAGAGGCTTTTTATAGCTGCCTTGAGAAAGAGATGAGAACAAATTTGATTCAGCCAATTCTTGGATCTTTTTGAGCCCTGTATTGCCACTGATAGGGCGAGCCCCTTTTTGCACGAGTTTCATCCCATTATAATCAATGGAATTGTGGCTGGCATTGACTTCAATACCACTCTCGATACCAAGAGAAAAGATGGCAAATAGACTTCTTCTGTACCAGAAACACCAATATCGAGAGTACATTTACCCCGCCCCTTCTTATAAACCGCGAGAGAGGGCGCACCTCAGGCTTTCGCTGCTTAAACGCGCATAACCACCGACGACGACGGTTTTGGCTTGGGTTAATTCGGCATAACGATAGGCGATCTGCTGATTGAGTTTTTCACCTAAGCGCCCACGAATATCATAGGGTTTAAAACAGGATATAATTTAGGCATAAATTTGCATTGTCATTTTCTAGCTTGGGGAGATATGTGCTCAATGTTATTGAGGTCAGATGAGTAAGTCGGAAGATATTTCAAGTATTTTTTGGATGTTTTTAATTGTATGAAAAACAGGAGCCTCAATGGCAATCAGGGGTAAAAGGTGTTGTAAACAGTTGAAGAGGTGAGATGAAATTTGAACTTTTATATTAAGCATGGCAGGGGTGGGGAGATTTGAACTCCCAACACCCGGTTTTGGAGACCGGTGCTCTACCAATTGAACTACACCCCTAAAAATGTCTTTTCAGTAAGTATGTCGTCAACAGAAAGGCCGGCTTTAAATGTTTTGGCTGCTTATGTAAGGAGCCTGGCGGTGTCCTAGTCTCACATGGGGAAACCCCACACTACCCTCGGCGCAACGGCGTTTCACTTCTGAGTTCGGGATGGTTTCAGGTGGGTCCACCGCACTTTGGCCGCCAAGCCATATTTTTTTTCTTCAGAATAAGCAAGTCATGCGCTCTAAAACAGTTTCGGTGTTGTAAGGTTAAGCCTCTCGGGTCATTAGTACTGGTCCGCTGAATACATCGCTGCACTTACACTCCCAGCCTATCTACGTCATCGTCTCTAACGTCCCTTACCACAATCTCTTGCGGGGAAGACTCATCTTGGGGCAAGTTTCCCGCTTAGATGCTTTCAGCGGTTATCTCTCCCGCATTTAGCTACCGGGCAATGCCATTGGCATGACAACCCGTACACCAGTGATGCGTCCACTCCGGTCCTCTCGTACTAGGAGCAGCCCCCCTCAATCTTCCTACGCCCACGGCAGATAGGAACCGAACTGTCTCACGACGTTCTAAACCCAGCTCGCGTACCACTTTAAATGGCGAACAGCCATACCCTTGGGACCTACTTCAGCCCCAGGATGTGATGAGCCGACATCGAGGTGCCAAACACCGCCGTCGATATGAACTCTTGGGCGGTATCAGCCTGTTATCCCCGGAGTACCTTTTATCCGTTGAGCGATGGCCCTTCCATTCAGAACCACCGGATCACTAAGACCTACTTTCGTACCTGCTCGAGCCGTCACTCTCGCAGTCAAGCCAGCTTATGCCTTTGCACTCACCTCACGATGTCCGACCGTGATGAGCTGACCTTCGTACTCCTCCGTTACTCTTTAGGAGGAGACCGCCCCAGTCAAACTACCCACCAGACACTGTCCTCACCCCGGATAACGGGACCAAGTTAGAATATCAAACATCAAAGGGTGGTATTTCAACAGCAGCTCCACATAGACTGGCGTCTACACTTCTTCGCTTCCCACCTATCCTACACATTAAGGTTTCATATTCAGTGTCAAGCTATAGTAAAGGTTCACGGGGTCTTTCCGTCTTGCCGCGGGAACACTGCATCTTCACAGCAAGTTCAATTTCACTGAGTCTCGGGTGGAGACAGCCTAGCCATCATTACGCCATTCGTGCAGGTCGGAACTTACCCGACAAGGAATTTCGCTACCTTAGGACCGTTATAGTTACGGCCGCCGTTTACCGGGGCTTCTATCAAGTGCTTTGTTTTGACACTCACACCATCAATTAACCTTCCGGCACCGGGCAGGCGTCACACCGTATACGTCCACTTACGTGTTGGCACAGTGCTGTGTTTTTAATAAACAGTTGCAGCTAGCTGGTCTCTGCGGCTGGCCTCAGCTCCAGAAGCATGTCCTTTCACCTAACGCCAGCGTGCCTTCTCCCGAAGTTACGGCACCATTTTGCCTAGTTCCTTCACCCGAGTTCTCTCAAGCGCCTTAGTATTCTCTACCTGACTACCTGTGTCGGTTTTCGGTACGATTGACTATTACCTGTTGCTTAGAGGCTTTTCCTGGAAGTTCGGCATCAGCAACTTCTTACCCCATAAGGGCAATCCTCATCACGCCTCAGAGTCAAGATGCGCCGGATTTGCCTGGCGCATCCTCCTACACGCTTGAACCGGGACCACCGGCCCCCGGATTGCCTAGCCCTCTTCGTCCCCCCTTCGCAGTAATACTCAGTACAGGAATCTTAACCTGTTGCCCATCGACTACGCTTTTCAGCCTCGCCTTAGGGGTCGACTTACCCTGCCCCGATGAACGTTGGACAGGAAACCTCAGTCTTTCGGCGAGCGGGCTTTTCACCCGCTTTATCGTTACTCATGTCAGCATTCGCACTTCTGATACCTCCAAAACTCTTCTCAGAGCGTCTTCTTCGGCTTACAGAACGCTCCCCTACCATGCGTTTGCACGCATCCGCAGCTTCGGTGCATGGTTTAGCCCCGTTACATCTTCCGCGCAGGCCGACTCGACCAGTGAGCTATTACGCTTTCTTTCAATGATGGCTGCTTCTAAGCCAACATCCTGGCTGTCTAAGCCTTCCCACATCGTTTCCCACTTAACCATGACTTCGGGACCTTAGCTGGCGGTCTGGGTTGTTTCCCTCTCCACGACGGACGTTAGCACCCGCCGTGTGTCTCCCGTGGTCATATTCTTCGGTATTCACAGTTTGCATTGGGTTGGTAAGCCGGGATGGCCCCCTAGCCAAAACAGCGCTCTACCCCCGAAGATAAACCCACGAGGCGCTACCTAAATAGCTTTCGGGGAGAACCAGCTATCTCCTAGTTTGATTGGCCTTTCACCCCCAGCCACATGTCATCCGCTCATTTTTCAACATAAGTCGGTTCGGTCCTCCAATGTGGATTAACACATCTTCAACCTGCACATGGCTAGATCACTAGGTTTCGGGTCTATACCTTGCAACTCATCGCCCAGTTAAGACTCGGTTTCCCTTCGGCTCCCCTATTCGGTTAACCTTGCTACAAAATATAAGTCGCTGACCCATTATACAAAAGGTACGCAGTCACTTCTCATTGCTTCGAAGCTCCCACTGCTTGTACGTACAGGGTTTCAGGGTCTATTTCACTCCCCTCCCGGGGTTCTTTTCGCCTTTCCCTCACGGTACTGGTTCACTATCGGTCAGTCAGGAGTATTTAGCCTTGGAGGATGGTCCCCCCATCTTCAAACAGGATATCACGTGTCCCGTCCTACTCTTCGAGCTCACTCTGCTGCAATTTTCAGGTACGGGGCCATCACCCTCTATGGCTCGTCTTCCCAAACGATTCCCCTAATTGCGCAAAGATGGTGACTCCGGGCTCCTCCCCTTTCGCTCGCCGCTACTTAGGGAATCTCGGTTGATTTCTTTTCCTCAGGGTACTGAGATGTTTCAATTCCCCTGGTTTGCCTCGCAATACTATTTATTCATATTACGATAGTGCATATTCTGCACTGGGTTGCCCCATTCGGGTATCAACGGCTAACACGCTTTTTATCAGCTTACCGTCGCTTTTCGCAGATTAACACGCCCTTCTTCGCCTCTGACTGCCTAGGCATCCTCCCTGTACGCTTCATTACTTAACCTTACAACCCGAAATTGTTTCTGACTTACAATCTCTTGCTTATCCCTTATTTTTAAAGAGCAATTTCTTGAAAACACTGAAGCTGTTTTTAAGATAGTTTTGAACACATCTCTGTGGCGTCCCCTAGGGGGTTCGAACCCCTGTTACCGCCGTGAAAGGGCGGTGTCCTAGGCCTCTAGACGAAGGGGACAGCGTCTTTTTTCATGATTTATCAGATAATGTGAGTGGACACTGATAGTGAGAGTTTATAGTTAAGGAGGTGATCCAACCGCAGGTTCCCCTACGGTTACCTTGTTACGACTTCACCCCAGTCATGAATCACAAAGTGGTAAGCGCCCTCCTTGCGGTTAAGCTACCTACTTCTTTTGCAACCCACTCCCATGGTGTGACGGGCGGTGTGTACAAGGCCCGGGAACGTATTCACCGTAGCATTCTGATCTACGATTACTAGCGATTCCGACTTCATGGAGTCGAGTTGCAGACTCCAATCCGGACTACGACGTACTTTCTGAGTTCCGCTTTCCCTCGCAGGTTCGCATCCCTTTGTATACGCCATTGTAGCACGTGTGTAGCCCTACTCGTAAGGGCCATGATGACTTGACGTCGTCCCCACCTTCCTCCGGTTTATCACCGGCAGTCTCCTTTGAGTTCCCGCCTCTACGCGCTGGCAACAAAGGACAAGGGTTGCGCTCGTTGCGGGACTTAACCCAACATTTCACAACACGAGCTGACGACAGCCATGCAGCACCTGTCTCACGGTTCCCGAAGGCACTTGCGCATCTCTGCACAATTCCGTGGATGTCAAGAGTAGGTAAGGTTCTTCGCGTTGCATCGAATTAAACCACATGCTCCACCGCTTGTGCGGGCCCCCGTCAATTCATTTGAGTTTTAACCTTGCGGCCGTACTCCCCAAGCGGTCGATTTAACGCGTTAGCTCCGGACGCCACAGTTCAAGACCGCAACCTCCAAATCGACATCGTTTACAGCGTGGACTACCAGGGTATCTAATCCTGTTTGCTCCCCACGCTTTCGCACCTCAGCGTCAGTCTTTCTCCAGGGGGCCGCCTTCGCCACCGGTATTCCTCCAGATATCTACGCATTTCACCGCTACACCTGGAATTCTACCCCCCTCTAGAAAACTCTAGCGACCCAGTTTCAAATGCCATTCCCAAGTTGAGCTCGGGGATTTCACATCTGACTTAACTCACCGCCTACATGCCCTTTACGCCCAGTTATTCCGATTAACGCTCGCACCCTCCGTATTACCGCGGCTGCTGGCACGGAGTTAGCCGGTGCTTCTTCTGCGAGTAACGTCAAAAATAAATGGTATTCGCATTTATCGCTTCCTCCTCGCTGAAAGTGCTTTACAACCCGAAGGCCTTCTTCACACACGTGGCATGGCTGCATCAGGCTTTCGCCCATTGTGCAATATTCCCCACTGCTGCCTCCCGTAGGAGTCTGGACCGTGTCTCAGTTCCAGTGTGGCGGGCTATCCTCTCAGACCCGCTAGAGATCGTCGCCTAGGTAAGCCTTTACCTTACCTACCAGCTAATCTCATCTGGGCTCATCCGACGGCGTGAGGCCCGAAGGTCCCCCACTTTGGTCTCGCGACTTCATGCGGTATTAGCTGCCGTTTCCAGCAGTTATCCCCCTCCTTCGGCCAGATTCCCAGACTTTACTCACCCGTCCGCCGCTCGCCGACGTGAACTCAGTAAACTGCGCTCACTCGATGCCGCTCGACTTGCATGTGTTAGGCCTGCCACCAGCGTTCAATCTGAGCCATGATCAAACTCTTCAATTCTTACTTCTTATTCTCTTCGTCTCACAAACATCTCTGTTTGCTCAACATCATAACGTTAATATCATTCCCTCTCACTTCAGTGCACACACACATTATCTGATAAATTTTTAAAGAGCTGCTTCCTAATCACAACATGACCGCGCATTCTACTCACTTATTCTCTCCCGTCAACTCCTTTACATCCCTTTCTTCCATTACAATACACATCTATCATGCTAATTCATTTAATAAAAAGATTAGAGCCCCCTTTTTTTTAAATTCGGTATATCATTTTGTGAACAAATTTTAGTGATACGCTCAAGGAATAAAATTCATGTCTTTAAATTCTTTAATAAAACGCCCAATTTGCCGCGCGCTAATCAGTGTGTCTGATAAAACGGGTATCGTTGATTTTGCCACAGCATTGTCTGCGCTTGGAATACAATTGATTTCTACTGGAGGCACTGCAGAATTGCTTTCTAAAAAAGATGTCAAAATTCAACGCGTTTCTAGTTATACCGGGTTTCCAGAAATAATGGGAGGGCGTCTTAAAACGCTGCATCCCAAAATACATGGAGGGATTTTGGCTCGACGAGGCCAAGATGAGTCTATTCTAGAAGAGCATGGGATTGAGCCTATTGATATGGTCGTTGTCAATTTATATCCCTTTTCCCAAGCTATTGCTGAAACTGATTGCTCCTTAGAACATGCGATTGAGAATATTGATATTGGCGGACCAACAATGATTCGCTCCGCTGCAAAAAATCATCAAGATGTAGCGGTGATTGTTCATTTCTCTGATTACTCATCGATCATAGATGAATTAAATAAAAATAAAAAAACGTTAAGTCATTCAACTCGTTTTTCTTTAGCGACTAAAGCATTTCAACATACCGCTGCCTATGACAGTATGATAAGCCATTATTTTGATTCATTAAATTCCTCTCAACCCTTTTTTCAAAACCAAAAACATTTTTCTTTTCCAGATAATCTCCACCTTCAATACATTAAGAAACAAGACATGCGTTATGGTGAAAATAATCACCAAAAAGCCGCTTTTTATGTAGAAAAAAAATCAATAAAAAGGGGTATCTCAAATGCGCAGCAATTACAGGGGAAACCTCTTTCATACAACAATATCAATGATGCTGATACGGCGCTTGAATGTGTGAAAGAATTTACTAAACCTGCTTGTGTTATCGTAAAACACGCCAATCCTTGTGCCGTTGCCATAGACGATGATTCTATTTTTTTAGCTTATGAAAAAGCCTATGCCAGTGATTCCCTTTCAGCGTTTGGCGGTATTATCGCTTTTAATCGAACTTTAGATCTCAATACCGTTGATGCCATTATTCATCGCCAATTTGTCGAAGTCATTATTGCACCGGCCATAAAAGAAGAGGCGAAATTTGCATTAGCAAAAAAACCTAACGTTCGTGTTCTGATTGCTGAAATCCAAGATAAACCCCTTCCCAGTTTACATTTTAAAAGCGTTCAGGGTGGGCTACTGGTACAAGAAAATGATTTAGGTATGATTGCGCCGTCTGATTTAAAAATTGTTTCAACACGTCAACCCACAAAAAAAGAGCAAGAAGATGCTCTATTTGCTTGGAAAGTAGTCAAATATGTCAAATCAAATGCCATCGTTTACGCAACAAAAAATAGAACGATTGGGATTGGCGCCGGACAAATGAGCCGTGTTTATTCGGCTAAAATTGCAGGTATGAAGGCAGTGGATGCAGGGTTAACCCTAGAGGGCTCTTCTATGGCCTCTGATGCTTTTTTACCTTTTCCTGACAGTGTTGATGAAGCTGCAGCTTTAGGCGTCACCTGTATCATCCAACCTGGTGGTTCCATCAACGATGCTCACGTTATCGCCCGTGCTGATCAAAAAAATCTGGCGATGATTTTGACAAATATGCGCCATTTTCGCCATTAACTTGATTGAATACATAAAAAGCATCTGAGCCTTATTCTAAAAAGCAACCCATAACACTCAAAAATATTCACGGAATTTTGTATGAAGAAAATAAACGTCTTAATTGTCGGCAATGGGGGCAGAGAACATGCGCTCAGTTGGAAAGCGGCTCAGTCTCCTTTAGTGAATAAAGTTTACGTCGCTCCTGGCAATGCCGGCACTTTTTTAGAGCCCATGTTAGAAAATGTGCTGATTGATACCTGTGATATTTCAGAATTATTAAATTTTGCTCAAACTCAACACATCGGCTTAACCATCGTAGGGCCAGAGGCTCCTTTAGTGATCGGTATTGTTGACGCTTTTCGTTCGGCGGGCCAAGTGATTTTTGGCCCTACTCAAGCCGCCGCTCAATTGGAAGGGTCAAAGATTTTTACTAAAAATTTTTTAAACCGACACAACATTCCGACGGCAGAACATCAAGCTTTTACGGATCAAGAAGCAGCATTACATTATGTTCAAGCCAAAGGCACCCCTATTGTCATTAAAGCGGATGGATTAGCGGCGGGAAAAGGCGTTGTGGTGGCGATGTCTCAGAAAGAAGCGGAAAGTACCATCAAAGATATGCTATCTGGTCATGCTTTTGGAGATGCCGGGCATCGGATTGTGATTGAAGAATTTCTTGAAGGTGAAGAAGCCAGCTTTATCGTCATGGTTGACGGAGAAAATGTGTTACCCATGGCAACCAGTCAGGATCACAAAAAAGCTTATGACGGCGATCAAGGCCCCAATACAGGTGGCATGGGCGCTTATTCGCCAGCACCCGTTATCACTGATGAAATGTATGAAAAAGTCATGCAAAAAATTATTCTCCCCACCGTAAAAGGTATGGCGGCTGAGGGGCATGAATATACTGGTTTTCTTTATGCCGGATTAATGGTTTGTAAAAATAAGGAACCTAAAGTCATTGAATTTAATTGCCGTTTTGGAGATCCAGAAACGCAACCCATTATGTTGCGTATGCGCTCCGATTTAGTAGAACTTTGTTTAGCCGCGACAAAAAAGCAACTGAACGGAAAAAATGTCATTTGGGATGAACGCTGCGCATTAGGTGTCGTGTTGGCCTCGCAGGGTTACCCTGGAGAATACCAACAAGGTCATATGATTTCGGGGTTGCCTTATAAAGAAAGATCAGATGAAAAAATATTTCATTCAGGCACTCGATTCAATGAAAACCATCATATCGTCACCTCTGGTGGAAGAGTGCTTTGTTTAACAGCATTAGGTAATGATATTTCTAAGGCAAGAGAAAGGGCATATCAACTTACAAAAAAGCTTCAATGGGAAGGGTGTTTTTTTCGAAAAGACATTGGATATAGGGCCATTGAACGAAAAAATTAAGTCAGTATTGATTTTATGCCCCTCTCAAAAGTTCAAATACCTCAATCCGCTTTTAAAATAAGGAAAGCTGCTGGAATGCATTTTCGTGCGATAACCCGCATTGTTGGGTTGCTGGTCATTTTATTTTCTGGAACCATGTTTATTCCCGGTCTGGTCGCTTTGTTTTATCGTGATGGAGCAGGGAAAGCCTTCACTCAAACTTTTTTTGTCGCCCTCACCATCGGTTTTTTTCTTTGGTTTCCAAACCGCAGGCACAAAAGTGAATTAAAAGCTCGTGAAGGTTTTTTGATTGTCGTGCTTTTTTGGACGGTGTTAGGCAGCGTGGGCGCATTACCTTTTTTATTTTCGGAACGCCCTAATCTTTCTGTGACAGATGCTTTTTTTGAATCCTTTTCTGGGTTAACGACAACAGGAGCGACTACTCTGGTTGGCTTAGATACCCTGCCAAAAGCGATATTGTTTTATCGACAAATGTTGCAATGGTTAGGTGGCATGGGGATTATCGTACTGGCGGTGGCCATTTTACCTATTTTAGGAGTAGGAGGCATGCAGCTATATCGTGCCGAAATGCCAGGGCCACTCAAAGAGAATAAAATGCGCCCTAGAATTGCTGAAACCGCTAAAACATTATGGTTGATCTACGTTGTATTAACCATGGCCTGTGCTTTTTGTCTTTGGGGTGCAGGGATGTCGATATTTGATGCGATTTGCCACAGCTTTTCTACGATTGCGATTGGAGGATTCTCTACGCATGATGCCAGCATTGGATATTTCGATAATCCTGTTATTAATACCATTACTGCTATTTTTCTTTTAATTTCTGCTTGTAATTTCGGCCTGCATTTTGGGCTATTGAGTGGTCGTAGTCTCAAAGTCTATTGCCATGATCCTGAATTTCGCACATTCATTTTTCTTCAATTTATACTCGTTATACTCTGCACCTTCGTACTATGGATTCATAATGTGTATCAAACGGGTTTAACCGCATTGAATCAGGCTTTTTTTCAAGTGATTTCGATGGCCACCACCGCTGGTTTTAGTACACATAGTATTGCTCAGTGGCCATTATTTTTACCCATGTTACTGTTATGTAGTTCTTTTATTGGTGGATGCGCGGGATCAACAGGTGGTGGATTAAAAGTGATTCGTATTTTGCTATTATATCTGCAGGGATCGCGCGAATTAAAAAAATTGGTTCACCCTAATGCTGTGTACACCATCAAATTGGGTAATAAGGTATTACCTGATAGGGTATTGGAAGGAGTATGGGGTTTTTTTTCTGCTTATGTGGCTGTTTTTATTTGTAGCATGTTGGCGATTATTGCGACCGGCGTTGATGAATTTTCTGCTTTTTCTGCAGTGACCGCGACTTTAAATAACTTAGGGCCTGGTTTGGGTGTCCTACGGGACAATTTTACAGGCATCAATGCTGAAGCTAAGTGGATATTAGTGCTCACCATGTTATTTGGACGCCTGGAGGTATTTACTTTGCTGGTTTTGTTTACTCCTACTTTTTGGCGTGAGTGATACGAGTTTTCAAGAAAAAGTGATACTAAAAAGTGCATAAATCTGACACCTCATCTTTCATTTTTATATTTAGGACAATACTGATTGATTATGCAAGATATTTATCGTCATCAAGATATTGAATCTCATGTTCAGCGGCATTGGGAACAAACACAGACTTTTACCGTTAAAGAAGATCCCAAAAAAGAAAAGTATTATTGTCTCGCGATGTGGCCTTATCCTTCTGGCCGGTTACACATGGGGCATGTACGAAACTATACCATTACAGATGTGATTGCGCGTTACCAAAGAATGCTGGGGAAAAATGTGCTGCAGCCCATGGGTTGGGACGCTTTTGGTTTACCCGCGGAGGGCGCCGCTATAAAAAATAAAACTTCGCCTATTGATTGGACGAAAGCCAATATTCAATATATGAAAAAACAGTTGCAATCTCTGGGTTTTGCGTACGATTGGAGCCGCGAACTCACGAGTTGCAAGCCCGAATATTATCGTTGGGAACAATGGTTTTTCACTCAACTTTACGAAAAAGGGTTGGTGTACAAAAAAACCTCTGATGTCAATTGGTGTCCACAAGATTTCACTGTGTTAGCGAATGAGCAAGTGATAGATGGGAGATGCTGGCGTTGTGACAGTAAAGTAGAGCGTAAATCGATACCTCAATGGTTTATTAAAATCACCGCCTATGCAGATCAACTATTAGATGATTTGGATGAATTAGAGCACTGGCCTGAGCAGGTCAAAACGATGCAACGCCATTGGATTGGGCGTTCAGAAGGTGTAGAGATTCGATTCCCACTCGATCATGATGAGAAAACAGATTTGACTGTTTATAGCACGCGTCCAGATACTTTGATGGGAGTGGCTTTCATCGCCATAGCACCAGATCATTTTTTCTCTGCTGAGATCGCCAAAAATGTTCCAGCTTTAGCCACGTTTATTGAGGAATGCCGTCACATTAAGATGGCAGAAGCAGAGACAGCGACCATAGAAAAAAAAGGCATTGATACTGGTTTTTTTGCCCTGCATCCATTAACGGGAAAAAAAATCCCTATTTGGGTGGCCAATTTTGTATTGATGGAATACGGAACTGGCGCAGTCATGGGAGTTCCAGGGCACGATCAGCGGGATTGGGAATTTGCCACTCAATATCATTTGCCGATAAAAGCGGTCATTTTGTTAGAAGATGGCACAGAACCGGACGTACAAAAAAAACCTTTAATAGAAAAAGGCCGGTTATGTCATTCAGGTGAATTTAACGGTCTTTCATACCAGGAGAGTTGTGATCGGATTATCGATAAATTAGTGGATTTAGGAACAGGTCAGAGAAAAGTCAATTATCGTTTGCGTGACTGGGGAGTGTCTCGACAGCGTTACTGGGGCGCGCCCATTCCCATGATCACACTCGAAGACGGGCGTATTATCGGAACACCCGAAGATCAGTTGCCAGTCATTCTGCCAGAGAAAACGTTCATAAAAGACATGATTAATCCACTCAAAGCGGATCAAGACTGGGCGAAAACGAGTGTCGCTGGCCAGCTTGGGATACGTGAAACAGATACCTTTGATACCTTTATCGAATCTTCCTGGTATTACGCGCGCTATGCTTGTCCAAAATACGATCAAGGCATGATCGAGAAAGCCGCCGCGAATTATTGGCTGCCGGTCGATCAGTATGTGGGTGGAATTGAACATGCGATCATGCATCTGCTTTATTTTCGATTTTTCCATAAATTAATGCGTGACCAAGGGTTGGTGGATTCGAAAGAACCTGCAAAACGTTTGTTGTGCCAAGGCATGGTTTTAGCTGACGCTTTTTATTACAACGCCCAGAATGGCGAACGTGTTTGGGTTTCTCCTACGGAGGTGACTGTAGAACGCGACAACAAAGGCCAATTTTTGAACGCGTTTGATGCACAGGGCCGTGATCTCATTCATGCCGGCATGAGTAAAATGTCTAAATCTAAAAATAACGGTATTGATCCTCAAGCCATCGTGGAGAAATACGGTGCTGACACTGTCCGTTTATTTATGATGTTTGCGTCTGCCCCTGAAATGACTTTGGAATGGCAAGAATCGGGCTTGGAAGGGGCTTATCGTTTTCTAAAACGTCTTTGGCGATTCGTTTTTGATCATGTTATTCAAGGCCCTACTCAGCCTCTTAAAAAAGAGAACTTAAATTCAACCCAAAAAAATTTGAGACGAAATTTGCATAAAACCATTGCAAAGGTAACCGATGATATTGGACGTCGTCAGACATTTAACACGGCCATTGCGGCCATTATGGAGCTGATGAATCAACTTTATCGAGCGCCCACAAATACAGAGCAAGATCGCGCTCTGATACAAGAAGCCTGCATTTCGGTGATAAAAATGCTGTACCCCTTTACACCGCACATTTCGTTTATTCTATGGCAACATCTTCATCAATCTCCTGATGAGACACATCCGCTCAATATTGACGACAGCTTATGGCCTGTGGTCGATCAAAACGCCTTGATAGAAGATGAAACGTTAGTCGTGATTCAGATAAATGGAAAAATGCGCGCTAAAATTACAGTTCCTATGAATTCAACGCAGCAAGAGGTTTATGAATCTGCATTGCAAGAGCCTACTGTCATAAAACATCTCAAGGGCATCACCCCGTGTCATGTCATTTACGTTCCCAATAAACTCTTAAATTTAGTGGTCAACAATGAATAAAAATAAAATTAAAAAGAAACACTCTTTGGTATCTCTTCTTTTTGCAGGGACGATAGGATTGATGATACTCACCACCATGGGCTGTGGTTTTCATTTGAGAGAAATCACTGAGGTACCCAAAGAATTCAAAACCATCATCCTGAACAGCAGTGATCCCTATGGCCCTTTGACCCAATTTATTCGTCAAGAATTACGCCTGAATCGGGTGATCATTTTGGATGATAGCCAACGCACTGATCTCCCTACTTTAAGGATCGCAGGCTCATCACAAAGAACAAATCCGGTGTCTGTTTTTCAAGATGGGGTTAAGGCTGAAAATCAGCTCTCACTGACCGTATCAGCTGAAATACTGATACCAGGTAGCGGTATTTATCCGATACAAGTGACGGTATTTCGCTCTTTTCTAGATAACCCTTTAATGACGTTACCTAAAGAAGCCGAGAATGAAATTCTGACTAAAGAAATGATGAAACAAGCGGCAAAAAAATTAATTCGACAATTCACTAAAGTTCATGAAGATCTTTTAAAAAATTCAAAAAAACCTCTGACAGATATTAAACCTAAAGTGACAGTGAAATGAAGTTGATTGATGCTGAGCAATTACAGGAACACTTAAAAATGAATTTGAGTGCCTGTTATTTGCTCTATGGTGATGAGCCCTTGCTGCTACAGGAAAGCCAGGATCATATTCGTGAAGCGGCCCTTCGGAGGAATTTTACAGAGCATTTTACCGTGACGATAGAAGGGGATACAGAATGGGAGAATATCTTTCGTATTTTTCAGGAATTGAGCCTTTTTTCTTCTCGGCAAACGCTTTTGGTGATTTTTCCACACAAACTGTTACCTGCTTCAATGAAAGACAGATTGGGGCAATTAGTTCAGTTGTTACATCAAAATATTTTACTGATGATGAGGTTTCATAAGCTGACCAAGGCACAAGAAAACAGCCCTTGGTATAAGGCGTTAGCGCCTTATACGTGCAAAATCAATTGTGAAAAACCCAATCACCAAAGGCTGCCGGCCTGGATCAAAACGCGAAGTAAAAGTTTATGTTTTGATATAGATTTACCTTGTATTGAGCGGCTTTGTGAATGTTATGAAGGGAATATTCTGGCGCTTTCACAGCTGTTAACCCTTCTTTCGTTAGTCTATCCCAACGAGCAACTCAGCTTGCCGAAAATTGAGCCTCTGTTAAATAATTTTGCACATTTTACGCCATACCAGTGGTCAAATGCCCTGCTGGAGGGAAAGACGGAACGCGCCTTACTGATTTTAAAAAAATTGCAACAAGAAGAACATGAGCCTGTTATTTTACTGAGAATATTACAGCCCGATCTGTTGTTATTGGTGACTTTAAAACGTGCCATGGCAGAAGTGCCCCTAATAACCTTGTTTCAGCAGCATCAAGTTTGGCAAAGCCGTCGTACTTATTTTACTCAGGCGCTGCAACGTCTTTCACTGAACGTATTAAAACAAGGGGTGCATTTGTTTTGTCAAATAGAGATATCTTTAAAGCAGGATTATGCACTTTCGATATGGTCCGAACTAGAGACCCTTTCTTTGTTGTTATGTGGGCAGCCTGTGCTTAGCCTCTATCCTCAGAGTTTTACTGAATGTTTTTTTGATGAGCCTTAAATCCAAAGATCAACATGGAAGTCCGCCTCTCTGTGCTTGGTTTGGCGGTACTTTTGATCCTATTCATTTAGGCCACTTAAACGCTGTCTCTGAATTAGCCAGACAAACTGGTTTAAAAAAAGTTTATTTATTGCCGAATCATATTCCCCCTCATCGATCACAGCCTATCGCGACCGTACAGCAACGCTGGGACATGTTAGCACTAGCCATACAACATCAGCCCTTATTTAGCCTTGATGATCGTGAGTTGCGAAAAAACAGCCCTTCTTATACTTTGGATACAGCCAATCAAATACGTCAGGCATATGGTGATAGCACACCTTTGGCTTTTATCATGGGAGAAGATTCTTTTTTATCCTTACCGAGCTGGCATGATTGGGAATCTTTTTTTGAGCTTTTTCATATTTTGGTTTGCGCCCGCGCCTGTGAAGGAAACATAACGCATTTTCTTCAACAGAAACCCAGACTAAAAGCCCGTCAAATACAACAAAATCAGGTCACAAAAAAGTTACATCAACAACCCTATGGCTTTTTTTATTTGGCGAAAACTCCATTATGGCCTATTTCTTCAAGTGAAATCCGACGTCGTTGCCAGTCTGGGGAATCTTGTCAATCTCTTTTGCCCTCTTCAGTTTGGGAGTATATTCAATTAAAAAAGTTATACGTTATCTGAACAAATGTATCCATCCCTCGGGCCGTTAATTTCTTCCTTCTAAAATCAAAATATCATATCAAATGCAGGGTTATCTAATAATCTGGAATAGATGAAAAACGCTTTGGTATCTAATTAAGGCATATAATTAACTAAAATTACTTGATTAACAGTGCTATAGCTTAAGTTTTACTTACCCTGAGTTTCATTGTGCTTTACTTTTTTTTGCTTTCGAATTAGGCAAATCGGTGATGCTGCCTTCATAAATTTCAGCTGCTAATCCCACAGATTCATATAAGGTTGGGTGAGCATGGATGGTTAACGCCATATCTTCCGCATCACATCCCATTTCGATGGCCAGCCCGATTTCTCCCAGTAATTCTCCGCCATTGCTGCCGACAATCGCACCGCCCATAATACGACCCGTCTTTTTATTAAAAATCAACTTAGTCATGCCTTCTGAACAATCAGAAGCAATGGCTCGACCTGAAGCGGCCCAAGGGAAAATGGCGATTTCATACTCAATGCCTTTTTGTTTGGCTTCTTTTTCTGTTAATCCGACCCAAGCGACTTCAGGTTCAGTATAAGCAATAGAAGGAATGACTTTGGGATCAAAATAGTGTTTTAACCCCGAAATGACTTCCGCGGCCACATGGCCTTCGTGTACGCCTTTATGGGCCAACATCGGTTGGCCTACAATATCGCCCACAGCAAAAATATGGGGAATATTGGTGCGTAATTGTTTATCCACACAGATAAAACCACGTTCATCCACCATCACACCTGCTTTTTCAGCGTTGAGCGATTTTCCATTGGGTTTCCGCCCAATAGCCACTAAAACCGCATCATAACGGTGCTCTTCAGGGGCTTTGCCTTCCATCGTCACAAAAATGCCGTCCTTTTGAGCTTTGACTTGAGTGACCTTGGTTTGAAGCATGATATTGAATTTTTTCTCGATCTTTTTGGTGAAAATTTTGATGACGTCTTTATCAGCCGCAGGGATCAGTTGATCTGACATTTCAACGACGTCGATCTCTGACCCCAGTGCTTGGTAAACGGTCGCCATTTCTAAACCGATAATCCCTCCGCCCATCACTAATAAACGTTTTGGAATGGTTTCTAGTTTCAATGCATCAGTCGAATTCCAAATGCGAGGATCTTCGTGCGGAATGAAAGGAAGTTCTATTGAGCTCGAACCCGCCGCAATAATCGCATTATCAAAGCGGATTTCAGTTTGTTCTACATTCTGGGTTTTGACCAACAGAGTGTGAGATCCGCTAAATTGAGCTTCGCCTGTTATCACCTTGACCTGACGCATTTTCGCCATGCCCGATAATCCACCGGTAAGCTTTTGAATTACGTTGTTTTTCCATCCCACCATTTTCTTTAAATCAATTTTGGGTGCGCCAAAACTCACCCCATGTTCTTCTAGTGTTTTTGTGTCTGAGATCACTTTAGCAACATGGAGTAATGCTTTAGAAGGAATGCAACCCACGTTTAAGCACACTCCCCCTAAGGTGGCGTAACGTTCAACCAATAGTGTTTCTAACCCTAAATCTGCACAGCGAAATGCCGCGGAATATCCTGCAGGGCCTGCCCCAATCACGACGACTTGAGTTTTGACTTGAGTATTCTTCATTAAAACCTCATTAGTGTTACATAATCAGACGACGAATATCAGCCATGATAACGCTGATATGACTCACGAAACGAGCGCCTGCCGCGCCGTCAATCACCCTATGATCGAAAGACAGAGATAAAGGCAGCATTAAACGAGGAAGAAATTCTTTCCCGTTCCAAATGGGTTTGATGGCAGATTTTGACACGCCAAGAATGGCCACTTCAGGGGCATTCACAATCGGCGTGAATGCCGTTCCCCCAATCCCGCCTAAACTGGAAATGGTAAAGCAGCCCCCCTGCATATCCGAAGCGGTTAATTTACCTGAGCGTGCCTTTTGAGAAATCAACATCAGTTCTTTGGATAGCTCAATCACGCCTTTTTTGTTCACGTCACGAAAAACAGGCACGACCAGGCCATTCGGTGTATCGACCGCCACCCCAATGTTGATGTATTTTTTTAAAATCAGTTTTTTCCCATCCAACGACAGGGAACTGTTAAAGCGGGGGAAGGTTTTTAAGGCCTGCGCTACAGCTTTCATCATAAAGACGACAGGCGTGATTTTAACGTCGAGCTTCCTTTTTTCCGCTTCGATGTTTTGTTTTTTGCGAAAATCTTCAAGGTCCGTGATGTCTGTTTCATCAAATTGGGTGACATGAGGGATCATGACCCAGTTACGGCTGAGATTATCCCCAGAGATTTTTTGAATTCGTGTTAATGCTATTTCTTCGGTCTCACCAAATTGATTAAAGTCGATCTTTGGCCAAGGCAAAAGGGGCGTTAGGTTTCCTTGGCCAGAAGATGCGGATTCTGCAGTCTGTACTGCATTTTTCACATAAGATTGGACATCTTCTTTCAAGATGCGCCTTTTGCGGCCGGTCCCTGCGACTTTTTCAAGATTAACACCCAATTCACGCGCCAAACGGCGAATCACTGGCGTCGCATGTGTATAAGCTTCCTCTGTGAAGGAAGGAGTTGTTTTTTCTATGCTTGTTGTCGTGTTCGAAGGTGCGCTGGGCTTGGAAGGGGTGATTTCTGGTTTTTGCTCAGGCAGTGCATCTGCCGTTTTTTGATCGGGCGCCGGTGTGATTTTCTCTATTGTATTCATGATCATGATCATCGAACCGGTTTTGACTTTATCCCCTGTTTTTATTTGAATTTCTTTCACTGTGCCTGAAAAAGGGGCTGGCACTTCCATGGAAGCTTTATCCCCTTCTACGGTGATCAAAGATTGTTCTTCTGTTACCGAGTCCCCCACTTTGACTAAAATCTCTGTGACTTCTAATTCATCAGATCCCACATCCGGTAAAGACACTGTCTTTGTGTTTTCTTGAGCAGGTATGGCAGGGGCTGGGGCTGGTGTCTTCCCTTTTTTTTCTGGGACAGCCTCTGTGCTGGATTCAAAAAGCATGATCAATTTGCCGGTTTCGACTTTATCTCCGACGGAAACTTTGATTTCCTTTATCGTGCCTTCTTGTGGAGAGGGAATGTCCATTGACGCTTTATCTCCTTCAACACAAAGCAGCGTTTGCTCTGGCACCACGACATCGCCGACCTTTACCATGATTTCGATGACTTCTGGGGTGTCTGTACCGATATCAGGCATTTTAATTTCAATCACCATTGATGAGTTACCTTTTGAAAATGATTTTATGCTAAACGGGGATTTGGTTTATTCGGATCGATATTAAACTTTATCATCGCTTCTTGAACTTCTTCAGGATTAAAAACCCCTATTTTGGTGAGCTCTGTCAATGCAGCAATGACCACATAAGCCGCATTGACCTCAAAGTGATGTCGTAAATTTTCACGGCTATCGGAACGCCCGTAACCGTCTGTTCCTAAAACACGAAAATGACGAGTGGGAATGAAAGGCCGAATTTGTTCAGCAAATAATTTCATGTAATCCGTGGAGGCAATCACCGGGGCTTGATGCAAAATTTGGGCAACATAAGGCACCTTCGGTGTTTCGGCTGGGTGCAACATGTTCCATCTCTCACAATCTTGACCATCACGTGCCAATTCAGTAAATGAAGTCACACTGTAGACATCAGAGGCAATGTCATACTGTTGAGATAAAATTTGAGCCGCCTCGCGAACGTGACGCAAAATAGCCCCTGATCCCATTAACTGAAGCCTGGATTTTTTACCAGGCAGACTTTCTAACAAATAAATGCCTTTGCCTATGCCTTCTTCTGCTCCCTTTGGCATCGCGGGCATGTGATAATTTTCATTTAAGGTGGTCAAATAATAGTAAACATTTTCTTGCGCTTCGCCATACATCCTTTCAAGGCCCTGATGCATAATGACAGCCACTTCATACGCATAAGCAGGATCGTAAGAAACACAATTTGGAATGGTTAACGATTGAATGTGACTATGACCGTCTTCATGCTGTAAACCTTCCCCATTGAGCGTGGTACGGCCCGAAGTGCCGCCTATCAAAAATCCACGTGCCTGTTGATCACCTGCTGCCCAGCACAGATCGCCAATCCGTTGAAACCCAAATATAGAATAATAGATATAAAAAGGAATCATCGGGAGATCGTTCGTGCTATAAGACGTGGCCGCGGCTAACCAGGAAGAAGCGGCGCCCAGCTCATTAATCCCTTCCTGTAAAATTTGCCCTTTGGCATCCTCTTTATAATAAGCGACTTGTTCACGATCCTGCGGGACATATTGCTGACCGCCGGGGTTGTAAATGCCAATTTGGCGAAACAACCCTTCCATTCCAAAGGTACGTGCTTCATCGGCGATGATAGGCACAATTCGATCTTTAATAGATTTATTTTTTAACATCACATTCAATACGCGCACAAAAGCGATGGTCGTAGAGATGTGTTTTGTTTGCTCTTGAAACAGAGCGCTGAAATCTTGCAGTGAGGGGAGCTCTAGTTTTTGCGTGAAATTTTTCAAACGAGAGGGTAAATATCCGCCTAAAGATTGACGTTGATGATGCAGATATTTCTCTTCTTCAGACTCCTTTTCAAAGGTGACGTAAGGCAATTTTTCAATGTCTTCGTCTTTGACAGCGATGTTAAAACGATCCCTCAAATAGCGTATCCCTTCCATATTGATCTTTTTAAGTTGATGAGCAATATTTTTTCCTTCACCCGCCTCACCCATCCCATAGCCTTTAATAGTATGAGCCAGAATCAGGGTTGGTTTTCCCTTGGTCTCCTGTGCTTTTTTTAAGGCCGCAAAAATTTTAACAGGATCATGGCCCCCTCTGTTGAGCGCCCATATCTCATCATCGCTCATATCTTTGACTAAAGCTGCCGTTTCAGGATATCGCCCAAAAAAGTGTTCGCGTACATAAGCGCCATTTTTAGATTTAAAGGTTTGGTAATCGCCATCTACAGTTTCATTCATCAATTGGAATAGCTTACCACTGGTATCTCTACTCAGTAGATCATCCCAGCGCCCTCCCCAAATTACCTTGATGACCTGCCAACCTGCGCCACTAAAAATGCCTTCGAGCTCATCAATAATTTTCCCATTGCCGGTTACGGGGCCATCAAGACGCTGTAAGTTGCAATTAATAATAAACACCAAATTATCAAGCTTTTCTCGAGCGGCGATGGTAATAGCGCCTTTGGATTCGGGTTCATCCATTTCTCCGTCTCCTAGAAAGGCGTATACCCGTTGCTTAGAGGTGTCTTTTAAGACTCTGTGTTCAAGATATTTTAAAAATTTGGCTTGATAGATGGCATTAAGAGGCCCTAAGCCCATAGAAACGGTCGGGAATTGCCAAAATTCCGGCATTAATTTAGGGTGAGGATAAGAAGAAAGACCTTTTCCTTCGACTTCTTGGCGAAAATGATCGAGTTGCTCTTCGGTTAAACGACCTTCTAAAAAAGCCCGAGCGTAAATACCCGGGGAGATATGGCCTTGAAAGAAAACCAAATCGCCACCGTCGTGTTGATTAGGGGCACGAAAAAAATGATGAAAGCAGACTTCATAAAAGGTCGCAAAAGATTGAAAGGACGCAATATGCCCGCCCAAATCTAAATCTTTTTTCGACGCTTTTAGAACCATCATGATGGCATTCCAACGAATCGCCGCTCTAATACGGCGTTCTAGTTTTAAATCCCCTGGATAAGGGGGTTCTTCTTCTGTTGAGATAGAATTGATATAATTTTTTTGGAGAGATATTTGAGAAAGAGGGGCTCCCATTTTTTGAGCGGCACTTAAAACTTGATCTATCAGATACTGAGCACGCTCAGCACCTTCTTCACGGATCACCGATTCAATCGACTTTCGCCAGTCTTGTGTTTCGATGGGATCCACGTCATTGTTTGATAAAGGATCTGACATGCTGATTATTCCTTATACTTATTTTTTGAGTTAAACGACATTTATCTTTAGGTTTTTCAAGAAGTTTGATGGCATCCCCTATTCTCTAAACAGGATCTCTAAAGTGGTTCACTCATTTGCAGATTTCATCCCGTAACAGCCCTCAAGCCATGTTTACTCTACGCTTTTAGTTTTTACTTTTCTTCGCCTGATGGTCGATATAACACCTAAAAATCATCAGCTCAGATAAAAATGGGAAGCATTTTAACACTTAGGCCAACAATTGAGCAATCATCATTAAATAATGCAGCACGGCTGTTTCATAAAATATGCTTTGATAAATGCATAATAGAGTAATTTTTATTTATTTTAAAAAATCAGGTGCTATAAAAAAGATATAACGAGAGAAGAGTTGGAAGAATGAGAAGTATTCTGGATCAAGCTATTTTGGACACAAACCAAGATGCTTTACGTTGTTAGACCGACAATAATAACTACTGTTAATTTTATTAATTTTGTTAATTTGCTTATGGTGCCGAAGGCCGGACTCGAACAATACTGCAACCCTCTGTTTTATATTAAAATAAAATGATAAATAACCAAGAATGCCCCCTTTTGTGCCCCCTGTTTATTTAATCAGTTTTCTAGGGGCAGATGGTCTCTAAGCTTGAAGAGTAGCCAGCTAGCAGATTCCCCGACCGATGATTTAGGCTCCGAAAGACGGAACCTAACCGCGCTAAGCTTTTTCTGGACGAGATAGCAGCGCTTGCATGGAGCTGAAAAGCCACCGTCCGGCTTTCGCTGATTCAACGAGCATATGAATGGTTAAGGGCTTCAGTTCAACGTCAGGGAGCTTTTGGGATTTAGGCCTTAAGAAGTTAGGCAGAAATCCTTTTTCATAAGGCCAGTATGCAAGAAAATCAAATTCGCTGTTATCAACGTTAAATCGTTCGAAGATAGTCATTCATTATTTCGTCACCAGTTTCTCTGGCACAAGGATATTTACCTGTCGATAGACTGGTTTCAAGCGTTAGCCCAGGCTTATCTTTTGAAAAAAGGGGCTTAGAATTATAATTCTTGTCATACCATTCCAACATTTCAATCGACAGTTCCATCGATTTGGCCCCGCTGGGCTGCACACGGAACCGGGCGTCTGTTATCGTCACGACATACGCCCCAGAGTTTAGTGGCATAGTTAATTTGGCCACCTGATAAAAACTAGGTGATAGACTTAAGTTATCAATACAGGTGTAAAAATGGATAAGAAACACAAACTCCCCTACAGCCCTGAATTTAAGCTAGAAGGGGCTTAATGAGTGACAAAACAAGGATATAGTGGGATAGAAGGAGCAAAAGCCATGGGCGTGAGTATCATCGCCCTCCGTGATGGGGTGAGGCGGTCAATGAGCGAAAAAAGAGGACAAACTATTTCCCAGGGTAAAACAATGACAGCAGACCAACAACGGATTCAAGAGCGGGAAGCCAAACTCCGCAAGGTTGAACGGGAGAAAGATATCCTCAAAAAGGCTTCATCTCTCTTAATGTCAGAGTTCCTGAACACTTCCCGTGAGTAGAGAAACTTAAGAAGAGCCATGCAGTGACAAGCTCAGGTACGTCAGGAGCAAGAACGATGTCTGCCATGGTATCAGAACGGGGTATTCCGCCAAGTCGCTATCGGGCAACGAGAGTCATGCGTCAGTTGGAACGGGTCAGCCATCAGCCACCGACTCATCAATATAAAAAGGCGAGACAGGAACATCAGGCTATTCCTGACGTGTGAGCGCGTCAGTTTTCTGTGGCTGCCCCTCATCAGATGTGACCTATCTCTGGGCAGGGAATCGTTGGACCTGTCTAGCCGTACTGATAGACCTGTTTGCACGTCAACCGACAGGATGGGCCCTCTCTTCTTCCCCAGACAGTGAATTCACCTGCAAGGCATTGTGGATGGCTTATGAATCAAGAGGACGCCCCAACGGCGTCAGGGTTCATTCAGCTCAAGGTTGCCATGACACGAGCCTTTGACCCAAAGTCTCAGCCGTAAAGGTCATTGTTGGGACAACTCTCCTATGGAACGCCTGTTCAGAAGCCTCAAAACAGAATGGGTACCCAAAGCAGGGTATCCAACTCAACAAGAAGCCAGGCGGGATCTTGTTGATGATCTCATTGGCTACTACAGTCAAACGCGGCCTCATCAATACAACGGGGGATGAACGCCAAATGAACCGGAGCGGTTGTACTGGAAAAAACACAAGATACTGGCCTGTTTTACTTGACCACTACACCCACGAACATCGACCCCTTAATGGGCTTTCAACTACATTGTCAGGGCGGCCTGAGGATGGTCCTTATTTTGGCAAAAATAAAAAATAATAAGCGGTTTTTGATATTTATTTGTATTAAAAGGAGATAAAATCGAATAGCAAAAAATAAAAATCATCGTTGAAATTTTTCAAAAATCACGAACAACGGTAAATGTAAACTAATAAAGTGACTGCTTCTTAGATTGCATAGTTTTACAAACAAACTCCCAAAAAAAGTGGCAGCTGCATTTAAATAACGCATTGATATGATTTTAAATATTAAATTTATTTTTATATACATCATTTCTTCATTTTCAGGGAAAGCTCATTTATGGCAATTTTAGATATATCAAAAGCCAATCACTATCCTATTTTAGAATTTGGCGAAGACAAAATCTTTGTACCTAGAAGTCTAACTGGTCAATATGATTTAATGGTTTTTGACAAAAAAACAGACAAATTTGTATTAGAAAAAGAGAAATTTACGTTCAACTTTACTAAAGTGGGAAATTCTTCTATAAGAATAAGTTATATAAAGACTGAGGGGAGTAACAAGGAAAAATCTTTTTTATCACGCAATGAATTGAGTTCTCTAAACAAAAAATTAAACCAAAACTTTTCTGATGAAAATAGTAAAACGCTTTTTTTTGAGCAACTCGTTAAAAATCAATCTATCAATACTGTTATTGCTTCTCAAAGTATATCTACCTCTTTAGAAAAGGCGCCGAACTCGCCTGAATCGATTCAGCCAGAAGCACGCACAAATGATCCTGTTTTAGTAGGTAATCCTTCCAGTTCAGTTTCTTCAAACACATCTGTTGCTTCTAAAGAATTTAAAAATTTTAATAAAAATGATATTAAAGAACTTTTTAAAAAAGCTTGCCAAAAAGACAATCAACAAGAGGCTCAAGAAGCAGAAAATTTACTTTTTGACTTATATACGGTCAATAAGGACAACAAAAACCTTTCAAAATTTGAAACTAAAAAATATTACCCTCTTCAAGAATATTTAGGTAAGGAAAGTTTACGTTATTATGAAAAACATAAATTATGTTTACCTAATAAACTACTGATCATTGCAGGTTTTCATAATAAAAAATCTGAACATAATCAGATGCTTGGAAAAATTGAGAGTGGATTAGCCGAAATTTTGCCATTATACATGAATTTTAGCGAAAGCGATGTTAAAGAAGATCTTATAGTCTCTGAAAGACTTTCATCATCATTTAATTTCAATGATGACCGATTTTTAAATCACTGTGAAATCGCGATTCTTTGTAAAGAATTAAATAAAAAATCCAAGCAATTTAAATTTTTAGAGCCGCGATGTCTAGGAACGAGTAAAGATAATTTGATAGAAGAATTAAAGATACCCCATCACGACATTTCGGACAAAAATAAGATATACGGTAATTTTGTTCCTTTATTGTTTAGAAAAGATCATTGGGTCTTATTTGGTGTTTTTTCAAAAGGAAACAAGAAAACCGCTGTATTGTTTGATAGTCTTAATTATCTTAATGATAAGGAACTTAAGGAAATCAAGGAATTATCCGATAAGCTTGTTGCTAAGCCAGATGATCCAGGTCATATAAAAAAGAATCTTCAAAAAAACGCACCTAATGCCTGTGGTATTTTCGTACAAAAAGCCATGGAATTGATTGCTGAGGACTCTAATATTGCACCTAATATTACTTTATCTCGTTTTGCTGATGATTTTCTCAAGATGCCTAAAGAGCAGCAAGAGATGTTTAATAAAAGTAGACGGGCATTATCGTATAGTAAACTATTAGATGCGGCTGAGTCACTTAAAGAATTTTTTCAAAATGATTCATTGAGGCAAATCGAGAGAGAGTCAGAATCTCATGTCATCGGAAATTGAGGTTTTCATCACCTGCCATTTTTGCTGATAAAGGGACATTTTTTGAGATACGCGCCTCTGATATGGCTCAAACCCAGCGGATCAGGAGTGATATAAGCATGTTTTTGAATAACTAAATCAACCCCTTCATTCAGTAGTTCATTGATTGAAACACTTTTCGCTTGTGCTGTCACAGTAAGTGCTTTATGTCGCTCAGTGGTCAATCGGGTGGTTACCTTACCTTTAAATTTTTTTAAGGCTTTACCCCATCTTTACAGCATTCATCAAAAAAAATCGCCAGTGATTTTGTGCCCTCTTTTTTTAATTCTTCCACGCTGCAAGCGTAAAAATCAGCTCCTCCATTAAAGGGCAATACGGGTACCCAGATCAGGAAAGCTTATTACTATCCCCAGCAAAACAGTTCTATCTATTAGCTGTTTCGCTAACGACTTTATGTCTGGAATCAATAGTTTTTTGGATTATGATGCATCACGCAATCATACCCGTGGCGGCTTCGGTCTTGAATACTCACGCGATTATCTTAAGTTAAGCACAAACAGCTATTTCAGTTTATCAGGCTGGAAAAATTCTCCGGATAAAGAAGATTACGAAGAAAGACCGGCCAGTGGGTGGGACATTCGTGCAGAAGGTTACCTTTCTGCGTGGCCAAATCTCGACGGCAAATTGACTTATAAACAGTATTATGGCGATCAGGTGGCATTATTTGGTGTCGATAAGCTAGAAAAGCATTCGAGGGCGTTACTGTCGGGGTAAACTATAGCCTAACGAAATAAATTGAATGATTTTAAAAGGGAGAGAGATGAGTCATTCAGTTGATTTTCGCCGTCACGTGCTGAATGTAAGAGAAAAAGAAAAGTGGAGCATAAGAGAAACGGCAAAACGCTTTCACATCGGTGCCACTTCGATTACCCGCTGGCTGAAGCGAATTGAAAAGAACCCCTCTTCTCCCCGGCAGCGTAAAATAGATAAAGCGGCTTTACTCAAGGATGTTGAGCGTTACCCGGATGCTTATCAGCATGAAAGGGCTAAACGTTTCGGGGTGTGTACCAAAGCCATTTGGTCCGCCCTGAAACGTTTGGGCGTCACCTATAAAAAAAACCCTCAATCATCCCAAGGCCAACGAAGATATGAGGCAAGCCTTCCAAAACAAGATAGCTGACTATGAAAAACGGCGAAAATCAGTCGTTTACCTGGATGAAAGCGGCTTTGCCCATGATATGCCGCGTTGATATGGCTATGCCCCACGGGGTCAACGCTGTTTCGGTCAACATAATTGGCAGGCAAAGGGGCGAACCAATGTGATCGGTGCGTTACTGGGAAAAGCGCTGATGGCGGTGGGATTATTCATGTGTTCTGTGAATAGTGATGTGTTTCACGCCTGGGTCATTCAGATACTTCTGCCGAGTTTGCCCCCCGACTCTGTGGTGGTCATGGATAATGCGACCTTCCACAAACGTTTGGACACTCAAAAAGTGATCGATGACGCGGGGCATATCATTGAATATCTGCCTCCTTACTCGCCATCCTGTTGAGCATAAATGGGCAGAAGCAAAAAGCAAAAGAAGAGCGGTCAATTGCAGTATCGATGCTTTATTTTCTCATTACATGACGTAACCGAAATTATTTCGTTAGGCTATAGTTGGCGCAGACATGTCTAAAGCGAACCTGGATGACCTGGACCTAAGAACAACCGTAATACATTTTGCGTACTTCGTAGAGGCGAGTCTACAGAAGGTAGATTTAAGTGAAAAAAGAGCGTAGAGCAGGCTAACTTCAGTGAAGCAAAGTTACAGAAAGCGAACTTCAATCACACCAAATTGTTTAGTGTTGAATTCAAGAAAGCCAACCTGGAAGGCGCGACGTTCAATGAGGCCATTTTTGAATATAAAACTCAGCTGTCTATGGTTATTTTAGATAAAGCGGAACTAAAGAATGCGACGTGCATAGATATCAATTTTTCTGAAGCTTCTCTACTTGGAGCGGACCTAGAGGGCGCCGATTGCAGTAATGCGAAATTCATAGGCGCGAATTTAAAAGGCACAGACTTCACTAACGCGGACTTAAGAGAAGTGGATATGACAGAAGATGAGCTGCGTGCAAGTGGTGCGATACTCACTGGTGCAAAAGTAGGAGACTGGGATAAATGGGAGTGTTTATAAAACAAATAATTTAAATCATTTTAATATCAATGACACTGCTGCCGAACCACATTAAGGAAGGGGCGATGACCATATTGCAACCTCGGCCACCGCTGCTGCCGTCAAACGGCTAAACCGTTTCGTCGCCTCTCTGAGGTAAACATGACGGGCCGTGCGCACCCAGTAGTGATTCACACTGGGCGGAAAAGGCAGTTCAATTCTCATGCTCACCGCCACAGGGGGTTGAGCATCGACAAAGGGGTTTTGGGAAAGCGGGCTGTTTCTGGAAGCGACACCACCAAATCCCACAACCGGACATCTTCGTTCAGATATTTTTTCATTCGATACCCTCGCTGCTGGTAATGATGCGTTAAAAAATCGGCTTCCTCCTGACTGATGCCCGTATAGCGGAACGGCGTTTTGAAGGCAGCGCTCATGCTGCCCTTCGAGGGAAACGTGAGTATTGTAAACACGCAAGTATGAGGTGGTTTTTTGATGTTTTTGTGGTCTGCGACATGGAAGAATACAAGGGTGCCCCTGGAGACGGAAATCCCTAAGGATGGCGACATCAAACAGGTCAGGTTCAGGTGCAAAAGTGCACTTGGGTTTTACGAAAGAAAGTTTAAGGGAAAGGCATCAAAAAAAAGAAAATGAGCGTTTTTTGAAAGTTTATTTTGATGAAAAAAATTAATATCTAATGAAATTAATATTTCATCAATCATCAATTTTATAAAAAATCATGCTTAAATTTAATTTAAAATCAAAAAACTACAGTAATTCACAAATTGCATCACACGATGTAAAATTAATTTACACTAAAAATCCTCAAATAAATAAATCATTATTTTCCAGATTTGGCAGAGCCATAACTAATATTTGTAATGTTTTTAAAAAAACAACAGTCTCTCAAAAATCGAATGAATTTCAAATGGAGACAATATCTGAAAAAGATTTTGCTAAAGCATCATGTATCTCATTTCCTAAAAATGAATTAGAAAAAATTGATAAAAATTCTCTCGGATATAAAGAAATAACTTATCACGGTGATTATAAAAATAAAATTACAGGCGAAAAATACAAAGATGCCGTATTTTTTTATAAGGTAAATGATGAAAATAAATATGAACGTATTCATTACCGTCCAATTAAAAAATTAGATTCAAATCAAAATCTAAAAGGCGGTTCTAAATATGTTTCTCGAATGGATGGCTCACATGTTTTTCTTAAACTACATAGTCCAGAAAAATCTCCCCCATTTAATGCAGACTGTAATAATCAAGACGATTTAGTTGGAACGTCAACTATAAAAGCTGGTATAGCAGTCGATGTTGACAAAATGATTACTCCTTATGGAGGTTGGAATCTGATTGATTGCCTGAAAAATAACAATTTTATGCATCCTGCTTATTTCCAAAATGCCTTAGGAGATTTGACAACATTACATAAAAGAGACACCTTCCTGGCTGACATAAAAATGAACAATTGCGGTTTTAACGGAAAAAATGTTACTTTTTTTGATGTAGAAGATAGAATAAGAGCAGACTCAGCAACTAACCTTAATCCCTACCGCACACCAGGATATATCACACCTAAATTGTGGGACGCTGTAAAACTTAACTCTGCAGACGAAATTGGGGAAAAACGGCATTACTTAAAAACAGCTGATGAATACGCTTTTCTTTTGACGATAATATACTCTACCGTATCTAGCATACTTACCAAAGAAGATTGGTCTGGCATACGAAAAAACGATTGGAGAAAATCAGATAAACCTGGAGCAATGAACGATATAAATAAGAGCATGTTTCTTAATTGGATTAGGACCTATGTACAACCCGCATTTCATTCGCATATTGAAAATATGTTAAGAGATCCTTATGAGTATGCGAAAACCTCAACCACTCAACCATATTTATCAGAAATGTTAGATGTCAAACAGAAGTAACACGCTTTTAGGTAAAGCTTTTCCAAAAAATCCTAAAATCCCTCACTTTTTCTGCCGAATCACATTCAACACCTGCCTTCTCGACAAGCCATATTTGAGGGCCAGGTGGTCTGATCTTGAGCCGGTGAGTGTGCCGCCGTGGTACTCTTGGCGGATGTGATGTGATGATTGCACACGGCACGAAAAAAATATTTGCTCGGCAGGTCTAAGACATTGCCGGCATAATGTGCACAAAGCCGCTCGGCATCCTGACCTCCCAGCAAGAGGGCCAATGGGTCGTTTGCCTGGATTTTTTAGGAATGTACACTCGCGCACCGCCCATACTTTGACCTAATTTGCAGGTGAGGGCAGCGCCCAGGACGTCGGTCATTTCCTGTAATAAATTGGGTAAAATAAAACCTCCTTTAAACGCATTGACCTTTTCGTTGTCGATAACTGCCCCAAGTGAAGGCCAGTGTGCCACCCCCGCCTTCCTGCATCCGGTCCATCACGCGCTCTCCGATACAGTCGGCCAGTTCGGTTGGGGCCAGATTGCTCAGAACCAATCCGCAACCTTGCGCCTTTCGTGCGGGCCAGTGCTCTGCATAGGTTTGACAGACGCGTAGGCACTGTCTGGCGGCCTGTGCATTCACCGGCTGATATGATTCAGGCAGACGCAAAACGGGGCGGAATGTGAGCCTGTTTGAGCAAGGTGTGCATTGGTGCTTGTTGGGCTCTGTGTTGTTCTCTGTGCATTCGGATTTTTATTTCTGCAATGGTCGTTTCAAAGCACTTTGGGTGCCATTCTGACTTTAAACGGCCAAAAAAACACGCCATGGGGGCATTATCCCAACAATTTCCCCGGCTGTTTTATCTGATACTGCCACAGATGTGGTCGATAAGATAAGCGACTATAATGACTCCCCTGGTCTGAATGAAAGAGGACATTTTTCGGTCTTCCCCGTGATTCGCAAGCTAACATGAGTGCCTGTTGAGTCAGTTGACTGTCGGGAGAAGTGGAAAAAGCCCCCCCCCCCAGGATTTTTCTTGCATATAAGTCGAGTACAACCGCGAGATAAAGCCAGCAAGTACCGGACCAAATGTCAGTAACATCGCCACACCCCACCTGATTGGGTGCCTTGACGGTAAACTCACGATTCAAGTGTTCAGGAGCATAAACGGCTTCTTTACCACTGCGTTGATAACGAGGCAAATATTGGATACCCTTCGTAAAGCGCTTACGAATACGCTTGATTTCTTAGGTAGTGATGCTCCTGATCGATTGCTAATCGCTGGAGTATTTGTATTACCAATTTTGGTTGGCATGAGTCTTTGTCTACTATTGACTAAATGAATGATGAATAAAATATAAATTTTCTGAATATTATTCATTATTATCAAAACGAGCTTTAAAGAACCGCTCAATTTTTATTTAATCTCTTGTCCTTCACCCCCCCCCCAAGAGCACTTTTGCACCTGAACAACGGCTATTCGGTGAGTCATCCTAGGATTTTTCGTTTCTAGGGGCAGCTTTGTATTTTCCCATGGCGCAGACCACAAAAACATTAGGCCATCACCTGACCTGTAACCAAAGCAGGCATTTGGACCGATGACGGTGAAGAAATCTGATGCCGATAACAAGATTAAAAATGGCAAATGTGGGGTAGTTATTGAGGAGTACGTTGAGGAGGAAACCGTATGAAAGAGATTCGATATTTACTGACCGCTTGGGGCAACTGGGCAGGAACCCGTGTGGGGACGGAATATCCCATGTCATCCTGGCCTGTACCGATGGCCAGCAGCGATATCCGGCCGATGCTCTGTGACGATAAAGCACAAAAGATAGACCGTGCGGTCGCCAGACTCAAACAGGTTGATTCGCTGGGTTACGATATTATCGTGGCCTATTATCGAGGCAAGGCGTCGTGTCGGGCGATAGGGCGGGCCCTCAAAAAAGACCATAAATCCATCTCTGGGTATTTAATCCGTTCAGAAGCCTATATCGCAGGTCAGGTCGATGCGCTCCTGGAAGGTTAAGACAAGACTCAAACAATCTTAAAAAATTCACATATTGAGGCTAAAAAATGTTTTTTCATCATCATTTATGATGAATCATTTTTAAATGTTTGAAACATTCATTAAAATACAACAGTGTTTATTTATTTATCAAAACATTCTAAATACTTTTCAGAAAAGTATTTTTACTCCTAAAAGGAAAATAATTAATGTCAAGTACAAATGTGCCATCATCGATAGAAATGATTTTGAAGCCTCACAAAAAATATGAAGACGATGTGAAAAAAATCAACAAAGAATTTAACGATAAGAGAGAGATAATTTTTAGTAAACTCAATCCAGATGGAAGTAATTTGAGCGACATATTGAATGAATCAGCCAAAAATTGGGAAAAGCGGAATATAGAAGAGGAAAACGCGCGCAAGGAACGTGATGATGAGCGAGACAGAATAGAGAAAAATTTGCAGGATGATAGAGATAGAAGAAGTGAAATGACTCACAAAAAATTAATGGAGCGTCTGTCTCAGCTAATTAAAGACGCGGCGCAGGATGAAAACTCCATTAAAAGTACTACTGATTCAGATGATCGTAAACAAACACACGATAAGGAGTCACTTAAAAAGAGTGTTCAACCTCTTGAATCTATCAAAATAAAAGACGATTTGAAGGCAAAAAACGAAAATGAACCGCTTTCAAAAGAAAGAAAAAGAGAGTCGTTACAATTCGAGTTCGAGATTAATCAACTGAACGAAAAAAACAAGGCAGCAATAGCAAGAGTAGAAAAAACAGCAAATAATATTCATCAAAACCAGCTTGATACTGATGAAGCAATAAAAAACGTAGAGAAACAACATGTTGATATTGATGTAGAAAGAACGAATATAGGGAAACAACAGTCTGCTATTATTTTGTATAGCGCTGTTGCTGGTTTTGATGGGGATAAAGGTGCTATTCCTGCAAACAGTGTATCTAGTAGTACAAACCCCCAGCAATCAAGTTTTTTATCATTTTTTAACCCATTATCATGGTTCTGATGAAGGTTTTTTTCTATAAATCTACATAGACAACCCGTCAGCGTAATCAATTAACTCCATCACGGTTTTGATAAACATGGCCGGAGTTTTTGGTTGAGAATAGGGAATGACATTCAAAAAAAAGTCACAAAAAGTGCTTGACTGTCCAAACCGTCCGGACAGTCAAGCTTTTTTAATGCCGGTGTGAACCAGATTTGATGCGACGTTTAAGAATACTGTAGTGGTCAAGTAAAACAGGCCAGTATCTTGTGTTTTTTCCAGTACAACCGCTCCGGTTCATTTGGCGTTCATCCCCCGTTGTATTGATGAGGCCGCGTTTGACTGTAGTAGCCAATGAGATCATCAACAAGATCCCGCCTGGCTTCTTGTTGAGTTGGATACCCTGCTTTGGGTACCCATTCTGTTTTGAGGCTTCTGAACAGGCGTTCCATAGGAGAGTTGTCCCAACAATGACCTTTACGGCTGAGACTTTGGGTCAAAGGCTCGTGTCATGGCAACCTTGAGCTGAATGAACCCTGACGCCGTTGGGGCGTCCTCTTGATTCATAAGCCATCCACAATGCCTTGCAGGTGAATTCACTGTCTGGGGAAGAAGAGAGGGCCCATCCTGTCGGTTGACGTGCAAACAGGTCTATCAGTACGGCTAGACAGGTCCAACGATTCCCTGCCCAGAGATAGGTCACATCTGATGAGGGGCAGCCACAGAAAACTGACGCGCTCACACGTCAGGAATAGCCTGATGTTCCTGTCTCGCCTTTTTATATTGATGAGTCGGTGGCTGATGGCTGACCCGTTCCAACTGACGCATGACTCTCGTTGCCCGATAGCGACTTGGCGGAATACCCCGTTCTGATACCATGGCAGACATCGTTCTTGCTCCTGACGTACCTGAGCTTGTCACTCTATCTGTTCAGGTTTGATTCTATTAACCCCCTTTACCCCATATTGATAACGGCTTTGATGTATCCCAAACACTTGACATCAGCCTGTCACTGCATGGCTCTTCTTAAGTTTCTCTACTCACGGGAAGTGTTCAGGAACTCTGACATTAAGAGAGATGAAGCCTTTTTGAGGATATCTTTCTCCCGTTCAACCTTGCGGAGTTTGGCTTCCAGCTCTTGAATCCGTTGTTGGTCTGCTGTCATTGTTTTACCCTGGGAAATAGTTTGTCCTCTTTTTTCGCTCATTAACCGCCTCGATGACGTGCTGAGCGTGAGCGGTGCGCATCCTTTCCGGGTAGCCAGAACCGACCGTAGCAAGCGTAAACTTTTCTGAGCCACAGAGACACAAATTCACCGATGCCCAGCCCGTGCCGGGCTTTTTTACGCCTGGTGCGTGAGTGCATGTCTATGCTGCATGAAAACGCATGAGTCTCCGGCAACCCGTGACGGCAGGAAAGGCCAGCAGTGGCGCGGCTCAGAGCTAATCATGCAGGTGCATGAAAACCGCTACATAAAGCGGGCAGGCGTGGCGGGGCTACGAGCGCGCGCTATCGCGCTATACATAACAGAGGAGCTAAATTCAATCAGTAAGCAGAAATGTCTATGTAATCTTTCCAGAAAAGCAGATGTTCCTTTATGCCAGCGTTGTAGCATCTAAAAGCTGATGTTAGCTTCTGCCTAAGCTGAGGCTGGATAAAATGTATGCAGCTTTGAAACTAAGCAACAAGTTGCTTTTATTGAATCAAACGAGTAAACCGATAACGTGAAAAATATATTTTGCAATTCTGATAACCTTTATAATGAAGCTGATGTCGAGAATTTTTTCCTTATGAAATTGCTAACAGAATTAGGTTATGAAGACCAAAACATCAGACCTAAACGCTCTCTTGCCGAGTTATCTGTAAAAAAATTAAATTCACGCAGAGCTGTAAAGTATCGTCCAGATTATGGAGTTGTGCTTAAAAATAAAATCCGGTTAATAGTTGAGGCCAAATCTCCTAGTGAAAGTTTGGAGGATCATATACTCCAGCCAAGAGATTATTGTGCAACAATAAATGGTGAGCATGAAAAAAATAAACCCGTTAAATATTTTTTACTTAGTAACGGAAACCTCACGCAACTCTACAAGCATGATTTAAACATGCCAATATTAGCCTTGAGTTTTTCTGATTTTGAAAATGACAATAATAAATTCAAAAAACTCAAGGAGTTGCTAAATGTAAATGAGCTATCTAAAGAGACTGAAGATTCAAATGAAGAAAACTCGTTGCAATTAAAGAAAGCCCCCTTAAAAGATGTTAATGAAGCTTTTGCTTGGTGTCACCAATTTATATATAAAAATGACAACATCAGTCAAGGCGCCGCATTTATGGAGTTTGTTAAAATAGTAGCGCTCAAACTATTATCCGATAGAGAAATACGTGACAAATACCCTAATAAGGTTGAAGAGGAACAATTCAACGTTCCATTGGCTGATGTAAGATTTTCTAGAAAACTGTTAGCAGAACAGGAAAAACATACGGCTAACCCGTTGAGTTCAATATGGTTTTCTGATTTCATTTCGAAAATGGAAATAGAAATATCTACTAAGAAGAAAAAGAGAATATTTGAAAAGGATGACCAGATAAATCTTACGCCCGAAACTATAAATGGCGTAGTATCTAAACTCGAACATTTGTTTCTATTTGGCATTGATGCAGATCTTAATGGTAGATTATTTGAAACCTTCTTGAGTGCAACTATGCGCGGTAAAGATTTAGGGCAATATTTTACCCCGCGAAGTGTTGTAAAACTAGGCGTAGCTCTTGCTGGGCTTAAAATTGACGCGCAAGATATATCAAGAAGTGATCGTGTTTATGATGGATGCTGCGGCACAGGAGGATTTTTAATCGATGTTTTTGCAGACATGTGGAGTAAAATAGAAAAAAACCCTTCACTTTCCAAAGAAAAGAAAGAGGAGTACAAGCAAGCCATTGCCTACGGACATATTTTTGGCGCAGATATAGGAAGAGATCCAAATTTGTCGCGTATTGCCAGGCTAAATATGTATTTACATGGAGATGGCGGAAGTTGCATATACAACATTGACGCATTAGACAAAGAGTTGCCAGTTCATAAAACGGACAAACCTGAGTTGCTGGCAGAAAAAGAACAGATGCGCAATATTTATGCCAATAAAGAAGGTTTTTTCGATGTTATCATTACTAATCCACCATTTGCTAAAAAGTACTCAATTGGCAAGTCAAAAGATAAGGAAAAAAACGAGATTTCAAATGCTGAAAGAATCCTTTCTCAATATTCTTTAAAAACCTATGACGCTGGCAAAGTAAAAACTGAACTTCGCTCTAAACTTAATGTTCATGGAAAGGTACTATGATGTGTTGAAAAAAGGTGGGCGACTTTTAACCGTCATTGATGATGGAATCCTGAATGGAAAAGACTACTCATGGTTTAGAGACTGGCTTCGAGAAAAGTTTATCATTAATGCTGTAGTATCTCTACCAGGTGATGCTTTTCAACGTTCTATGGCTCGCGTGAAAACATCCATATTGATTCTGACAAAAAAACATACTGAGAATGAATCACAACCTAGTATTTTCATGTATCCATGTGTCTTTGTGGGCATCGACGATCCAGCAAGAGCTCGCACATTGCCTATTGATGCACACAATAAGAAAAAAGCAAAAGAAGAAATAGAAGATATTTCCCATGAATACCAAAAATTTACAAGCGGCAATGGTAATGAAAAGTATATCGTAGATGCTGACAGAATTTCCGATAGATTAGATGTTAAACACTGCCTTATGACAGTAGGTAGTAACAAAGAAAATTGGCTTTCTAAAGGTTTCAAAGTTACAAAAATTGAGGATGCTCTTGAGCTTAAAGTATTTACTGAGGATGAAGTAATTGAGTGTGCAGAACACTCAGCGACTGAAGTGCCTTTAATAGTTCGTTATGACGGTTCGTCTGAGGCTGGCAATGCAATCTTCCCTGCTGATACGCAATACAATAGACTTTATCGCGTTTCTGAAGGTGATGTGGTCATATCTAATATTGCGGCCAGCTATGGAAGTATAGCCGTAGTACCTGAAGATTTGGGCGGCTGCGTTGTATCTTCAGAATACACTATCTTAAGAGCAAAGCCAGGTTTTGAACCTAAAATGCTTTGGGCTATATTGAGATCTCCAGTAGTTTTATCAGAAATTTTACTTGTAGCTACGGGAGCTAATAGAACGCGAGTGAAATGGGATGCTATGAAGTCTTTATCAATCCCCTACCCTAAGGAAACTACAGAAAAAGAATTTGTTGAATCCTTATTAAAACTTGAGGCTTTAGAAAAGGAAACCGTTAGTTCGAAAAAACAAATAATTGACTTGGCGGTTAACAACCTTGAGCTTGTAACAAATGACGCGGAAATAATTTTATCCGCATTTAAGCCACCAAAATAAAAATTATGAGGTCGCTAAGCGCCCTTTTTTTCAAAGTTATCGATTCACTTACCGCTCATTATTTTTAGCGAAATCAAAAGGCGTGGTATAAGTATCTTTATTCGAATATAGATAATCTACCCACCATTGAACCATCAAGCGGCGTTCGTCCAAATGCTCTGATGTATGAATATAGGCAGCTAGTACGCTATTTCGCTCAGAATGGCTCAACTGCCGCTCTATCGCATCTTCACTCCACAACCCTGATTCACCCAGCGCGCCTCGTGCCATTGTCCTGAAGCCATGCCCGCAAACCTCGGTCTTCGTGTCATACCCCATAGCACGTAGGGCATTGTTAACCGTGTTTTCGCTCATGACTTTTTTAGGATCGTGATCGCCGGGAAAGAGCCTCTCATTATCACCGCTTAATTGCTTCAGCTTTTCCATCAAAGTTAAAACCTGACGGCTTAGCGGTACAAGATGCTCCTCTTTCATCTTCATGCCACGATGGGAGTAACGAACGCCTTTTATCTCTGTGCGTTGTGCAGGTATCCGCCACAAGGCTCTTTCAAAATCGAACTCATCCCACCGGGCAAAGCGCAGCTCACTGGAACGGACAAAAGTCAGTAATGAAAGCTCTACGGCAATACGTGTCATAATTCGTCCACGATATGCGGCAAGGCGCGCAAGAAACTCTGGAAAACGACTAAAGGGTAATGCCGAGCCTTGACCGTAGAAAGTGCCCCGGCCATATCAATAGCAGGGTTGGATTCAATGTAATCGTTCTGAACGGCATAGCGCATTATTGCTGTAACGCGCTGCTGAAAGCGCTGAGCGACATCGTGCCTGCCACTGGCATACTGGCATACTGGGATCAACAGCCTTAATGGGTGCTAACAGCTGGCTGGTTTTCAGCTTACGAACATCTGCCAAACCAATATGAGAAAAAATATACAGATCAAGGTAGCGCATCCGCGAACGATGGTCATCACTCCAGCGCTTGTTACTCGCATGCCATTCGCGAGCGATCGTTTCAAAAGTATAAGCCCCGGCGTTCTCAGATTGGGCTTCTTTCTGCTCAGCTTTAGGGTTAATACCCTGCCCTAACATCTTTTTAGCTTCGTCACGCTTAGCACGAGCCTCAGCAAGCGTCACTGTCGGCCAGACGCCAAAGGCAAGCCGGTCTTCTTTTTTATCGGCTGGCCGTCGGTACTTCATGCGCCAGTACTTTGATCCTTTGATCGTGACCTCAAGGTACAAACCGCCACCATCGGCCATTTTATAGTTTTTTTCTTTAGGCTTTGCAGTGTGGACCTGGCGGGCATTCAGCTTCATTTTGGGGGCACATTTCTTATCGAAGTGGGGATGCCCCCAATTATGCCCCCAGCGGGGTTTGGATTGCAACGGATGTGCTTGGAGGACGCCGGATGATAAAATCACCGCCATCTTTGATTTTAAAGGTTTTTTGGACTTCCTCGGATGAGGATGGACTAGATACTGGTGCCGAAGGCCGGACTCGAACCGGCACACCCGAAAGCGGTTGATTTTGAGTCAACTGCGTCTACCAATTTCGCCACTTCGGCACTGAGAAAAGGCGTTTGTGAAAACCGCCAGCGATTATACCCGAGGTTCTTTTTCATGCAACTGTTATATAAAAAGCGTTATTACAAAAAATTGCGCTTCATCAAATCTCGGGTGAACACTGAGCATTTTCTCTCACAATGCCTATTTGATGAGCAGCATAAACGATAAATAAGACTTCTTTCGTCAACTGTCTTACTCATACAAAAGGTGGGCCTATATACATTTGGGGGGGGTTAGGGAGCCCAAAAATCCAATAAATTATAAAGAATGGCAGAGATTGCCATTAACCCCATAATCACCACAAAAATATTACTCGTATAGCCACTGTATTGACGCATTGCTGGAATTTTATGGATAGCATACATCGGCATTAAGTAAAGTAATATGGCGATGACAGGGCCGCTCAGCGTTTCAATGATACCCAGTATACTAGGGTTTAGCGTCGCTACTATCCAGGTGCTGATCAGCATAAAGATGGCGGTGATACGGTTTAAATACGTCGTCTTTACCTTTTTATTCTGAGTACACATTAATTGCATCACTAACCGATTGAATCCTTCCTGGACTCCGAGATAATGCCCCAAAAAAGATTTTGAAATCGCAATAAAAGCAATAATAGGCGCGATGTAGGCAATAAGAGGCCTATTATAATGATTCGCTAAATAAGACAAAATAGAAATATTCTCTGATTTTGCCTGTACTAAATCCGAGGGAGATAGAGAAAGCACACAGCTAAAAACAAACATCATCACCGTGATCACCATCATGATATGGCTCCATGCCAGGATACTTCCGCATTTTTTTTCAGCATCTACGCCGTATTTTTTACGGCTTGCTACTGCAAAAGCCGAAATAATCGGTGAATGATTAAACGAAAATACCATCACAGGAATAATGAGCCATAAAGTCATTAAAATACTCTTGGTAGAGGTGGTTTCGTTGGAGAATACATTTGAAAAAATAGCATCTGACCAGTAGGGGATTAAATAAAAAGTCAGCAGCATTAATACGAAAATAAATGGAAAGACCAAAATACTCATGGCTTTCACAATCACATTTTTTCCAAAATGGACAATACTCATTAAGCCAAAAATTAAAGTAAAGGATAAAAGTACGCGTGGGGGGGGGGAGATGTGCATTTGATGTATCAAAAAGCTCTCGACCGTATTGGTGATAGCCACACTGTAAACCAGTAAAATCGGATAAATCGTAAAAAAATACAGCAATGTGATCAGTTTACCGGCTCCGACACCAAAATGTTCTTCCACTACTTCGGTAATGTCCTTCTCTGGATGTGCCCCTGAAAGTACAAAACGACAAAGACCTCTATGAGCAAAAAAGGTCATTGGAAAGGCAATCAGCGTCATGACTATCAGTGGCAATAAACCGCCAATACCTGCGTTGATAGGCAAAAAAAGAACTCCCGCGCCAATAGCGGTGCCATACAAGCTTAACATCCACATAGTGTCATTTTTGGACCAGGGCAGAGCATCTTTCGATTTTTTTGAAACCAAGGGGGAATTTTTAATGATCTTCATAATAGTTATTGTAATTTTCTATGATTTTTTTGGGGGGGATTGATTTAAAATAAGAAATAATAAATAAGAATTTTTCATTAAAATATCATATATTAAAACAATAAAAAACCCGATAAACAAAACCTAAAAAGGAGATTTATCGGGATCCTCGATACAATGTGGATTTTAAAAGCAATGGCATATGTTATGACTATTAAAAAATAAAAAAGTTCTATAAAGCATAAAAAAATGATGGGATTTATTTTTTGAAGGAGGATAGAAAAATACCTATAGGAAAAAACGGATAGAGCAACGACTTATTTCAAAATATTTAGAACGAAGCCGTCAATTCTGTTTTTTCTTTAAATTCACATAAATCCCGAATGATACAAGAGCCACAACGTGGCTTACGCGCGATACAATGGTATCGCCCGTGGAGAATCAACCAATGGTGACAATCTTTTTTAAATTCCTCTGGTACGACCTTAAGCAATTTTTTTTCAACCAAAACAACATTTTGACCAGATGCGAATTTCGTTCGGTTACAAACACGAAAAATGTGAGTATCAACAGCAATAGTCGGCCAATCAAAAGCGGTATTAAGAACCACATTGGCTGTTTTACGACCGACACCAGGCAGAGATTCTAATGCCGCTCTATCTTCGGGCACGGCGCCCTGGTATTTTTCCAGTAACAGAGAACAGGTTTTAATAATGTTTTCGGCTTTGGTATTAAATAATCCAATGCTTTTAATATATTCTTTGAGCCCATTGACGCCTAATGATAAAAGCGCCTTTGGGGTATTCGCCACAGGATAGAGTTTTGAGGTAGCTTTATTCACACTTAGATCAGTGGCTTGAGCTGAAAGCAAGACTGATATTAACAATTCAAACGGAGTGCTATACACTAATTCAGTACGAGGCTGAGGATTTTGATCACGTAAACGAGCTAAAATTTCCCTGCGTTTTTTTTGATTCATCTCTATTTTTTTCATCAAATGTGTGATTACCATTCCGGTTGGCTGATTGTTCTGTCCCCCGCCATATTTTGATTGTGTCTATATCTTTGAGGCGAAAAACAAAGATTTTTTATTTGTCATTTTTAAAAAAATGGAGGCTTCACCGTCATACAAGTTGAAAATATTTTTGATATTATGAAAATGTTTATAATCCGTTTTACTCAAACTTCTGTGAACACAAATCATCTTCCACGAAGAGAAATGTCTCCAACCTGATAAGTTTTGATGCCTCCTTCTGTTTCTAATAATAACCCCCCGTGTTGATCAATACCTCTGGCAATGCCTTGTATTTGTTGATCCCCGACGATTAATTTGACGGGTCGATTAAGATAATTATCCAACTCGTGCCACTTCGAAATAAAAGTAGATAAACCTGTCTTTTCAAATTCAATGAGTTGAGAACGTAATTCCGATAATAATAAAGCGGTTAATTTATTACGATCTATTGTTATTCCTGCTTCTTTGAGATGGCTCCAATTTTGCTCAATCCCTTTGTTTGATGATGGGTTGTTGATATTAATACCCATACCAATAATCACTTGAGCGGGTTTAAATTTTTTTCCCAGAAGCTCCACCAAAACCCCTGCCAATTTTTTATCCCGATAATACAGATCGTTTGGCCACTTCACTCGGATGTCTATTCCCCCCAAATTGCGCAACACTTGCGTTATCACAATCCCTATGACCAAACTTAATCCGACAGCCGCTGCCGTCCCTTTTTCGAGTCTCCAAAACATCGAAAGATAAAGATTTTGACCAAAGGGTGAAACCCATTCTCGGCCCCGCCTTCCTCGCCCTGCTGTTTGGTGCTCCGCGACACAGGCATCACCAGAACGGAGTGTCTCTATATTATCTAATAAATACTGATTCGTTGAATCGACTAAAGCCAATACTTTTATCCGGCCTTCAGGTAAATCTCTCAATATTTTTTTTTCATCCAGTAATTCAATAGGAGACGATAAATAATATCCCTTAATCGTTTGAGCCTCGATTTCCAGCCCCCAATGTCGGAGCGTTTGAATATGTTGATTGACGGCTGAAAGACTTATTTCAAGATATTGCCCTAATTGTTCGCCTGAATAGGCAGCCCCCGTTGATAACAATCGGATTAAACGAAAAGGCACGATAAAATTTTTCACGATAAAACAGCCATTGGATTGATTTCTCCTTCAGCAGAAATAAAACGTACTTCAGGTTCCAGGTAAACTGAAAATGTGAAAGCAACCTTTTGATAAACATGACGTGCCAGGTCCAATATATCTTGACTGGAGGCATGATTTTTATTTATCAGGACCAATGCTTGACGATCATGGACAGCCGCACCGCCTATTGTATATCCTTTCAAATGACATTGATCTATCAGCCAGCCTGCGGCTAATTTTACTGTTCCGTCCGCTTGAGGGTAATAAACCAAATCGGGATAATTTTTGATCATCAAAGCAGCGGTATCGCGATCCACCTGTGGATTTTTAAAAAAGCTTCCAGCATTCCCGATCAACAGCGGATTAGGGAGTTTATTTCGCCTAATCGCACAAACAAAATCAAAAATCTCTTTTGCCGTCACCTTAAAAGGATCCAGTTTTTTTAAATCACCATAATCTAATTTAGGCACCCAGCATTTCTTTAGCTTAATGCCGACAGCAATAACAAAACAGGTTTTATAATAATGTTTAAAAATGCTGTCTCTATATCCAAAACGGCAATCTTTTCTGCTCAATCTCTGGCAATCAGCGGTACAGGGATCTAGCAGATCAACGTATTCACAAATTTGATCGAATTCAACACCATAGGCTCCAATATTTTGTATGGGTGCTGCTCCTACAGAACCTGGTATCAAAGCAAGGTTTTCTAAACCCAAGATATTGTGTTGTAATGTGTAACAGACTAATTCATGCCAGTTTTCACCCGCGCCAACATGCAAATGCCAATCAGTTTCACTTTCTGTGTAACTGAGCCCTTTTATTTGATTTAATAGCACAACACCTAAAAAATCTTCCAAAAAGAGGACATTACTGCCCGATCCCAAGAAAATAAAAGGAAGTTTGAGATTTTTCGTATTACGAAAAGCCTCAATTAAAATGTTGACTGAATCTACGGAAATCACATCAACTGCATGGGCAGGAATAGAAAACGTATTTAAATGTTTTAGAGATTTGAGAGGCATCATATAATGAGGTTTATTTTTCCATCTATTTTTTAGTTTTAGATAATATCATGAGCGTATTGTTGAAGACGAAATCCTTCCCTTCTAAAGAGAATGCAAATTTGTGAGCACCTTTTCTGATAAAGTACTTATAAAAGATACCTTAAAAGAATTACATACCATTCAAGATTGGCTGCGCTGGGCCACCAGCCAATTCAATGCTTCAGATATTTATTACGGTCATGGGGCTGATAACCCTTGGGATGAAGCAGTACAACTCATCCTCCCTAGTTTATCGCTTCCTATCAATATGCCCAAAGAAATAAAAAGTGCACGATTAACCCTAAGTGAACGCCACTGTATTCTTGAGCGCATTATTCGCAGGATCAATGAACGTATTCCAGTAGCGTATCTCACTAATACCGCTTGGTTCTGTGGACAGTCGTATTATGTTAACGAGCAAGTTTTGATACCGCGTTCTCCTATAGGGGAGTTCATTGAGGATCACTTTTATGGTTTATTATCAGTAAAACCTGCTCATATACTGGATATGTGCACAGGCAGTGGCTGTATTGCGATTGCTTGCGCAGAGGCTTTTCCTGAAGCAGAAGTAGATGCAGTAGATATCTCTAGAGGTGCTCTTGCTGTAGCCGAATGTAATATTGAGCAATATGGGCTTGAAAATAGAGTCACCCCTATTTATTCCGATCTATTTAACGATTTGCCCCGCATCACTTATGACTTGATTGTGACTAATCCTCCCTATGTGGATGCCAAAGATATGAACGATTTACCGCCCGAATTTCTTTTTGAGCCTCGTCTTGGATTAGAAGCAGGAGAAGATGGTTTAAAACTAGTACAGCGCATATTAAGTAGTGCCGGAAGGTTTTTAAAAGAGAAAGGGGTATTGATTTGTGAAGTCGGCAACAGTCAAGGAAGTTTAATAGAAAAACATCCTGATGTTCCTTTTTTATGGCTGCAATGTCAGAAAGGGGGGGGGGGTTGTTTGTGCTGACAAAAGAACAGGTGGATACTTATTTTTCTGGGCAGACATCTTAATTTATCCTTGGCAGAGACTTTGTATTTTGTGCACGCTTGCCGCAGAATCAGAGAATTATGAGGAGTTACGAGGCCCAAGCCTTTTTATGTTTTGTTGAAATTTTACTCCCTATTTCTAAAATAAAAACTCCGGTCATGTTCATTAAAACAATACCGGAGACAATTTATTTAACTTATGGTTGTCTTCTTAATATAGTAGGTTTGTAAGGGAAAAACCTTTACAACTACGATAAGCTGACAAATGTGAGCAAGTAGTTATCGTTATCGTTAACAGACGAAAAAGATGAATCATTGTTTGCAGGAATAAAATATGTGTCCACGCCAGAAAAACCAGAAACACTTTCTTTTAATAATGGAATACCGTCATTTTTGTTAGCTGCTAAAACATTAATCAGATCCTCTATTTCTTGCACCTGCAATTTGTCTTGATTTTCTTTTAGGACTATTTCCACTTCAAACAGAGCTGCTTCTATAGCTGCTTCAAATTTACGATGGATCTCTTCTTTTTCTTCACTAAGAGTCACGTTTTCGTGTTTTCTGTCTTTCAATTCATTTTTAAAATTCAATAGAAATTCATCCATTTTATGATCTGTTTCCAAAAAATATGTATCATAATCCGCTGGTAAATTTAAAAAATCACCCCCGGTTTTTTTGATTTTCTCTGGTATTTGCTGAAAATACGCTATGTTTTTAGAAAAAACTTCTTCTTTCATATGATCAATCCGGAAATCTTGGTCCTTTATTTTTTGCACGTGAACATTTAGCATTTGTTATTTTCCTTATTTGTTAAAAAATACCTTTTCTGAATGCATTCAGAGGATTTGATGCATTAACATATGTGGGTCTATTTTAATACATATTCCAAAAATTTAAAAATAATTAATTTTTATGAAAATATATTTTTTAACCTCAATTCCAGATAATCATGGTTTTTTTCTGAATATTCAGTCCCTCTAAAAGCACATCAACCTGACCTGCGATATAGGCTTCTGAACGGGTTAAATACGCCTTCCCCCGTGTATTTAATGTCTGCTAACCGAGACAGAGACCTTTTCCTCGATAATACGGGCAATAATATCGTGTTCCAATCAATTAACCTGTTTGAGCCTTTTATAAATTTTTTAATAAAACATCATATATAAGTATTTTTTACTCTTGTTTTTTGCTATATTTTAAAGCGTTCGCCCTTCAAGAATGCTTAAGGAGAAATATCATGTCGCTGTCTATTCAAAGTCAAAATAATGGTTTATACCAGAAAGTGCTTAACGAAAAAAATATCGAATACGCGATTAAAAATCTGTCAAAGAAAAACACTACCGATATGGGCGTATGGGAAACCATTAAAGGTTTTTTTTGTCGAACCAAAAAAACTCAAGTGCTAGAAAAAGTTCATGAGTTAACACATCAAAATTATGAATGATGAACTTAATTAACACTGAATCAGCAGTAAAAAAAGTGATTGCTTTTTATCAACTCAAGCAAATGGCCCATCCTGTTTATCAAAATAAATTTCAAGCATTTATTAGACCAAAAAAAGACGGAGCATATACTTTTTCTTTTTTGATTCAAGATGCTATAGATGAAGATACGTTTGTCTACGGAAATACTGAAAAAGATATTTCTGATATAAAAGAAAGAGAATTAACTAATGATAGTGACCTTTTAGACAAAAATATTCCTATCAATTGTGCTTTAAATAAAGTGTCGTATGATAACAAGCTAAATAAACTAGAAGGGATTTCTCCTGCGAATCAAAAAAAAATCTTTCTACATTTATTGGATGGAAAAGTAAAACAAAAAATGGCGGTTTATCAGAGCTTGGCGCAAAAATGGATTTTATTACAAATGAAATGTTTTGATTATTATCACAGACCACTTTGTTTGCTAGATGCTATCCATATTACAAGCACAACAGGAGCGGAAAATGAGTGGATTTATGATTTTGCTGAATCCATTAATAATATTAAGATCAACATGCAAAAAGCAATTGCCGAAGAATTTAGTAATGAGATTAATAAACCTGTTTATTTAAAGCCCTACGACTCACACTCTCAATTTGACTTATCAAAAACACATATCTAAAAACAAGACTTTAGCGTCAATTTTTACTTCCTTGTCAATCCAAGTCAATAAACAATATCAATAATTTATTCTTAAAAAATTTTTGGCGTGTTTCAATAGATTCAATTCAATGTTATTCATGATTCAGGCTTAATGACGAGCCGATTATAATGCCTCTATATCTTGCCCGTTTCAGAGAAAAATTCAGGTTATCGCCTGATTTTTTTAATAGTCTATATTTTGGTGGACAACCCGCAAAAGACAATTTTGCAATCCACGAAATTTTTGGGTATAAGCAAATGTCTGTGCGAGTTTTTTATCCATAGTGCCAGAACATAAATTTTGTAAGGCAAATGAAGGATTGAGGTCCATTTCAATAATGTCAAATATATAGCTTTAACTTAACAAACGAGGTGCATTCATGTGAACAATATAGAAAAAATTGCGAGAGAGGCTCAAGATACGGGGCACTCTTTGTCCGTTTTACCTGCGCAATTGCTCATGTTTTGGGAATCCTCACAGGAGCCGTGGGGTGTCAAGGATATTAATTCAAAATATATTTACGCTAATCCTGCTTATTACCAACTTCTCAATATCAACCCCAAAGTGTTCTGTATTGCCGGACACCTTGATGATGAATTACCCTCTCCAATCGCGAGTTTCGCCTCTCATTTTCAGCAGCATGATCGCAAAACAATCGAGCGCAAGGATCGTCTTTGCTCCATTGAAATTCACCCCTATGAAACCGATCAACTGATGAGACTTTATTATTTTGATAAATATCCGCTTTATGAAGAACACAGTCGGCTTTGTATTGGGACCATTTTTCACGCTAGAAAAGTTGAGGACCTATTACTAAAAAAACAGTTATTATCACGTGCCAAGCCCGGCTACTTTTTATTTTATCCGCCAGAAAACGTATTTACCCAAAAAGAACTCGAGGTTATTTTTTGTGTGTTGCAAAATATGAGTAGCAAGCTCATTGCCCTTCATTTGGGATTATCACACCGTACAGTGGAAAATAAATTACAGGTCATATATCGTAAAGCAGGGGCTAACTCTTTATCTCAGTTCAGCGAGTACTGCAGGCATAAAGGTTATGATCACTATATTCCACAGACACTCCTGAGTCCGGTCAGTAAGCTACTTGATATGAGTCTGTGAAAGCGGCTTATTTTAAAGACCTTAATGCAGTGATTCGCTGAAAGCCATAAGAGCAAATATCCCACCTCTATCAGGAACTTTGCTTTTATCGTAAGCCCTGAATGCTGTGCAGTTGAAAAAGAGATGATTTATCTTGATGAAAGCGGTTTTGCCAACGACATACCCCTGACTCATGATTATGCTCCCCGTGGAAGAAAAGGATAGAGCTGATATGGTTGGTTCATCTTCATCTGAAGATTCAATGCTACTATTTTAAAACCTATTTTCAATCTTGATCATTGATTTCTTTTGAGACCCCTTATGCCAAAATTAACCTCTGCAAGCTCAGACTTTTCTGAGAAAAAAAAATCCAAAATAAAAAAAAATGCCTCGATCAGTTTTGAAACCGCCTTAAATGATTTGGAGCAGGTTGTTACTCGCCTGGAGTCGGGCAATCTTTCATTAGAAGAAGCCCTCAATGAATTCGAACGAGGCATCAAATTAACAAAACAAACGCAAAAAACGTTGTTAGAGGCAGAACAACATGTAAAAATTTTACTCAGCGATACCCCTGATGCGAAATTAAATCCGTTCACCCTTGATTCTGAGTAATGGTATGCCTGATAAAATCTCCTTTTCGGATCAACACACTTCCTTTGATTTTGATCAGCAGCTTTCAAAATATCAGAAACGTGTTGAGACGTACCTATCAAGTGCACTGGACAAATTGCCCGCCTATAATACTGTATTGCTAGACGTCATGCGTTATTCCACTTTGATGGGCGGTAAACGCTTACGTCCTTATTTGGTATACGCCACAGGGCAAATGCTCGGCTTGTCATTGAGCAATCTCGATGCGCCTGCGGCCGCTATAGAATGCATTCATTCTTACTCTTTGCTCCATGATGATCTTCCTTCTATGGATAATGACGATTTGCGTCGAGGAGAATTAACCGGCCATGTCAAATTTGGTGAAGCTAATGCCATTTTGGCGGGCGATTCACTACAATCCCTGGCTTTTTCGATTTTGGCAGATGACCGCATGCCAGATGTCGTCACAGAAGATAGATTAGCAATGCTATCTGAGCTTGCGCGGGCCAGTGGTGCCACTGGTATGTGTGGAGGGCAGGCATTAGATATGGCGTCTGAATATTTAGACATTTCTCTTGAGACCCTTGAGCTGATTCATCACCATAAAACCGGGGCTTTGCTTCGGGCCGCGGTGCGTCTAGGCGCGCTAGCCGCTGGTGAAACCGGGCGAAAAGCCCTTCCCTGGCTAGATCAATACGCCAAAAGTATCGGGCTGGCCTTTCAGGTGCAAGATGATATTTTGGATGAAATCGGGGAGGCCAGAAAAACAGGGAAAAAACCAAAATCAGATCAACAACGAGGTAAAGCGACTTATCCGGGCTTATTGAGCTTAAAAGGCGCCAAAAAAAAAATGGCGGCTCTTTATCAGTCTTCTTTATCTGCTTTAACAGTGCCTGAAGCCAGTGTCTATAACACGCTGCCTTTACAGGCTTGTGCTCACTTTATTTTAGAGCGTCATTATTAAAAAATGTCACTTAGCATGAGTACTGAATGAATTTTAATAAAGAAAAATATCCCACCTTAGCATTAGCAGAAACGCCAGAGTCATTGCGTTTATTGCCTAAAGAATCTTTGCCAGAATTGTGCTCAGAATTACGATCATATTTACTGGACGCGGTGAGCCAGTCGAGTGGGCATTTTGCATCTGGGCTAGGTGTGATTGAGCTCACCCTGGCATTGCATTATGTTTACAAAACGCCCTTTGATCATTTGATATGGGATGTAGGCCATCAAGCCTATCCCCACAAAATATTAACAGGCAGACGAGATCAAATTGACCGCATTCGACAAAAAAATGGGTTACACCCTTTCCCATCTCGAGAAGAAAGTGATTACGATGTCCTTTCTGTGGGGCATTCTTCTACTTCTATCAGCGCCGGTTTAGGCTTAGCTGTCGCCGCAGAACGAGAAGGCTTAGGGCGAAAGATCATTTGCGTGATTGGAGATGGTGCCATCACAGCAGGAATGGCTTTTGAAGCCATGAATCATGCCGGTGAGCTCCACAGCGATATGTTGGTGATACTCAACGATAATGACATGTCTATCTCAGAAAATGTCGGGGGATTAAACAATCGCTTTGCGCAATTATTATCAGGCTCATTTTATACTCGCCTTCGTGAAAAAGGCAAAAAAGCGTTTTCCGCTGCACCACCTATTAAAGCGCTTTTAAAACGGACAGAAGAACACTTAAAAGGAATGGTGGTACCTGGTACTTTATTTGAAGAATTGGGCTTCAACTATATCGGGCCTATTGATGGTCATCATATCTACACGCTGGTCCACATGCTTGAAAATATGCGCCATCTCAAAGGCCCTCAATTGCTGCATGTCGTGACAAAAAAAGGCAAAGGATATACACCTGCTGAAAAAGATCCGATTGCTTGGCATGCGGTTCCTCGATTTGATCCCCTGTCAGGGACTTTACCGAAAACGGTTGATTCGATACCGACCTATTCTAACATTTTTGGGGACTGGCTCTGTGATACCGCAGCCACTGACCCGCGATTAATGGCGATCACACCTGCTATGCGAGAAGGCTCTGGCATGGTGCGTTTTTCTCGAGAATATCCCAAACAGTACTTTGATGTCGCCATCGCTGAGCAACACGCGGTCACCTTCGCAGCGGGTTTAGCCATTGGAGGATACAAGCCCGTGGTCGCGATTTATTCCACTTTTTTACAACGTGCGTATGACCAGCTGATCCATGATGTAGCGATACAAAATTTGCCTGTGCTCTTTGCGATTGATCGAGCAGGGCTAGTAGGTGCAGATGGGCAAACACATCAAGGCGCCTTTGATCTCTCTTTCATGCGTTGTATCCCCAACATGGTGATCATGGCGCCCAGCGATGAAAATGAGTGTCGGCAAATGTTACACACTGGATATCTGCATCCTGGGCCTGCAGCGGTGCGTTATCCCCGAGGTCAAGGCACGGGAGTGGCTTTGCAACCTTTATTTCCTTTAACCATTGGTAAATCTGAAATCAAAATTCAAGGGGAAAAGATAGCCCTTTTGTGTTTTGGGACTTTACTGAGTGTGGCGAGGGAAGTGGCTATTCATCTCAATGCCACTTTGGTCGATATGCGATTTATCAAGCCTTTGGATACTGAGTTGATATTGGCGATGGCATCAAACCACAGTCTTTTAGTGACAATAGAAGAAAATGTGATCAAAGGTGGTGCAGGCAGTGCGGTGAATGAGTGCTTGATGTCTCACAAAAAAACAGTGATGCTTTTAAACATTGGTCTACCCGATCAATTTATCCCACAGGGGGAACAGAACGAAATGAGAGCGGCATATGGGTTAGACAGTCGGGGGATTCAAAAGCAAATTCAAGCCTATTGCGAATCTGAAATGTAAAAATCCGAATATCACCAGCAAAGATAAGGTTTTCTGGAAAGGATTTTTTGGCAGGAATCAGGTTAGTGAACCTTTTGTACCATGTCATAAAGAGCACTAAATGTGTGCCTGTCGACTACCGAATTGACGATAAAGACACCGTGAAAAACTAAAAAACCCTATTTTGGGGAGAAACTCAAGCTAAAAAAAGCCCCATCTAAGTGTTGGGGCTTTATCATTTATTTCTGCTTTTAAATAAAGTGCCGGTCATATTCGTCGTAAAAACACGACCGGATACATTTATTTAATTATTTGGAAAGATAATAGCTGAATTTTTAGATCCGTTTTGAACGGGTGAATGGTTGTTATAAATAACCCTTTCTTGAGAAACAAAACTACCAGAAGCATCTCTAATCAGAGATATGTTCTCAGTATCGCTTGGAGATCTCATTGATTTACTGGATCGGAAGAAAGAAGCAGGTATTTTATGTTCATAAGAATAAGCTGATTGAGGTGGGTCTTGATTTGTCAAATCACCATAATGAATACCATTTATAGGTGAGTAATACTTGTATTTAGTAAAATTTTCATATGTATATTTTTCTACAAATTCTATCAAGGATTTTCGCAACCTCTCTTCTCCTACTTTGTCTCTAATTTTATTCATTCGTGCTTCTAAAAACTCATTTGGTGAATGATTATTTTTATTAATTTCTTCCACCCAAAAATTTATTGCTGTCCTGCGAGATTTTTGATCCAAAAGCGCAAGCATTACTTTTTGTAGTAATGAATCTTTCTTCATAAAATTGATTAACTTGTTATATTCAAAATTTTTGATTTTTCGCATCCATTGATAATCATTAGTCTCTTTCAAAATAAAAGGAGTTCCTTCTTTTTTAATTTTTGACAAATCATAAATATAATCTCCAAAGGCTCCCAGAATCGTGTTTTGAAGATTTTTATTCTTGGTAACATGAGAAGCTAAAGATTGAGCAAAAACTTTTGTTATAGCATTCATGTCAATTGGTCTTAAAAGAGAATTATCTGTATAACTTTGCGATGTACCAGATCTGGCATTGACACGCATATCATAGACATGACTATCTGAATCATTTTCATTGCTCCCGATGGATTTTTGAAGATCAGAGACGTCCTGAGAAATAAATAAATTAAATGTAGCATCCAGATCTGGCCTTAGATTTAATTTTACGAATGTCTCGACAACTTTTTTTAATGCATCAGAAATATTTTTTTGAGAAAGAAAAGTATCATTGAAGTGATTTTTCGTATGAAGATTAACGTCTATTTTTTTACCATCTTTTAGATCAAAGCTAAAGGTCTTTTTCAGATAGAAAGTGTTTTCTTGTTGAGTAGGTAATGAAACTTGAGGAGGTATTATTTCTTCAGTTTTTTGATGTATTGGTTCTTTGATATCAGATTTTTCAGGTTTCTCAAAATGAAACGTTGATGGGTCTGGTTGTGTGTATATCTGCAATCCATAATGACTACTTACGAACTCCGCTTTTGATTCTTCTCTCTCTATAAATTTATCAAATATGTGAGATTCGTTGTTTTTTTTGAGTTTTTGGCTAAGATCCTCGATATCTTGATTAAAAACTTTTTCCAATTCTTTTAATGAAGTATTTTGATTAATTAAGTTTGACCATTTTTTTATTAAATTTAAATTAGGAGAATTTTTATCAATAAAATAAATCAGAGCGGATTTGATTGATGGATATTTTTTAACAAGATCTGTGTCCTTGATAATTTCTGCGAAGCCTTTGCCTTTAATTTCTTTGACGATCTTATCGTCGATCATAATAGGTTTATAATTTTTAGATTTTGATAAATCATAAATATAATTGGCGATACCATCCATAATCGTGTCTAGAATTGGATTTTCAAAATTTTTCTGATCAGCCCAATGACAAATCAAAGCCTGAGCAAAAACTGCTTTTATCCTATCGGGTTGTTCACTTTCCTGGTGGTAATAAGTATTGACATGCATATTATAATTTTCTTTAACACTTTTCTTGCTTTGGTTAATGAATTGTTTATCATCATTGTAGTTTTTAGAAATAAATAAATTAAAAGTAGCCGGCCTGTTTTTTATTGTTATTTCCTCAAATTTCTCTTCGACAGTCAATAAAATCTTTCTAAACGCTTCCTTAAAAGCATTTTCACTCATTCTATTAAAGATGTTTTTATTTTTTTTCCCATAAAGATTAATTGTAAATTCCTCGTTTTTACCCAGCTTAAACGTTGCTTTTTGAGTAAATTTTTTGTTTTTTTCTTGAACAGAAGTGCTTCTACCTCTCGATTTTCTTGTACCAGAATCTAACATAATTAATATTTCCCTTATTTTGAGTTGTTAAAGAATAATTTTTTAAAAAAATCCAGATTGATGGATCAATAAAAAATATCATTTTTCTGAATCAGAAAATTCAATTTTAATCATTTAAGCTTTCTCAGCATTTAATATTTTTTATCATTCTTTAATAAAGATTAATTTTAATTCTTATCTAAAAAAATTAAAGTGATTAGTGCTTAATATTTCTTAACTGGGTTTTTAATTTTCGTTGAGGAGATCAATTGGAATAATTTCTTTTTTTAACTTTTTTAAAAAAGTTATTTCAAGTTAGTTAACTAAAATTACTTTGTTAATAGGACATATGATTTTTTTATTTTAGATTGCTGATTTTACTGTTAATTAAATATTAATGACCGATTTATTTTCTCAGAGATGAGAAATATCCAGAACGGGTTGTGGATAAAATCCTAACAGGACCAATAGCGTGAGTAAGAGCATCAGGATTAAGCCTTCTCTTGCTGTCATGGGTGAGAGGGGGCTTTTCGATTTAGGTGCACCATAAAAAGTACGTTGCATCATGATCAATGAATACACTGAAGCGAACACAAGTCCAAAAGTAGAGATGCTGGTGATCAGGGGCACGACTTCAAAGCTGCCAAATAAAATCATAAATTCCCCGATGAAATTGCCTGTGCCGGGCATTCCCAGGTTTGCGGCCGCAAAAAACAGAGAAATCGCAGGCAAATATTTGATGCGACCCCAAAGCCCGCCCATTTCACGCATATCCCTCGTATGCAAACGCTCATAAAGCTGCCCGCAGATGATAAACATGCCAGCGGCAGAGAGCCCATGCGCAATCATTTGAATCACCGCGCCCTGATAGGCCAGTTGGCTCCCAGTATAAATGGCGATCAAAACAAATCCCATATGTGAAACACTGGTGTAAGCGATCAAACGTTTGATGTCCGTTTGGCTAAACGCCATCCATGCACCGTAAAAAATGCCAAAAATGCCGAGCCAATAAGCGATTGGCGCAAATTCATGTGAGGCATGTGGAAATAAAGGTAAAGAAAAACGCAAAAGGCCATAAGCGGCAGTTTTCAATAAAATGCCGGCCAAATCGACTGAGCCTGCCGTAGGCGCTTGACTATGTGCATCGGGTAACCAGCCGTGTAAGGGAACGACAGGCATTTTGACCGCAAAGGCAATAAAAAATCCCAACATCAAGAGATATTCGACCTGATGAGACATGGGCGTATTTAATAAATTCTCATAATTAAAGGTGATCTCTCCCGTGGCCCGATAATGCAGAAGAACTAATCCTAAAATAGCGATCAACATGATTAAGCCGCTGGCTTGAGTGTAAATAAAAAATTTCGTGGCCGCACTGATGCGGGTTTTTCCATCTGACGCTTTATGTCCCCATAAGGCAATTAAAAAGTACATGGGAACCAACATCATTTCCCAGAAAAAGAAGAATAAAAAAAGATCAATAGCCAGGAAGACGCCGATGACGCCACCTAAAATCCAGAGCAAATTGAGATAAAAAAATCCTTGATTTTTTTTGACTTCTTGCCATGAGCAAAGAACGGCTAAAGTGCCTAATAAAACAGTCAATCCCAGCATTAAGAAGGATAATCCATCCAATCCCAGGTGAAATTCAATGCCTAAGCTCGGAATCCAGGGTAATACAAATTCTGCCCGCCATTCGGGAAACATTTTGATGGGGGCTAAAAAAGCGGAATGAGAGTTGCCCCATCCTTGCCAATAGATTTGAAAAATCAGTAATAAGCTGACGCCCATAGTGATTAAAGCTGTCCAGACGGGCACAAATGAGCCAAAACGCTCTAGCTGCCAGCAGAGCAATCCCCCTAAAAAAGGGATAAAAATAAGCCAAGGCAATAAGGTAGCAGTAGCGGGTGCGAGCATGGCGTTTTACGTTCCTAGTTAAAAAAATTCAGTCAATTTTATTAATTCATCAACAACAGCGTTAATATCAAGACAGCACCGGCGCCCATAGAGGCTAGGTACCAACGTATCTGCCCATTTTCACTCAAAGAAAAGAGGCGATTTCCCCAGAGGCACAAAAGCGATAAAAAATTCATGCTGGTATTGAGGGGATCGCTTTGTAAACAGCGTGCAATCCATAAATAAGGTTTTACAAATACGCGATCATAAAGACGGTCAAATCCCCACGCGTTGAACCATAAGGCGCTCAAAAAAGTCCCGATAGAGGTTTTTTGGCACCGTTGAGCCCAGTGTCTATCCCCTGAATACAAAAAGCTCGCCAGTAAAATACCTGTTATCACAATCAGCCCTGAGCAAAATGCCAGGATCGTTTTGCCGGTTTCAAGTGCATGGTTTTCTGGTAAAACCCCCGCCAAAGGAGGCATAATTAACGCCCCTATAAACGTAGAGAGTATTAACAACACCCAGAGTGGCACATGATGAGATATTTCTCTGGGAGCGGCTTTATAAGGAGGATGTTCTGGAGGCGCACCGTGAAAAACAATCAAAATCATGCGGAAAGTGTAAACCGCCGTCAAAAAAGCCCCAACCAAACCAGCGATCATCAGCTCTATATTGTTATGAAGCCATGCTCCCCATAAAATCTCGTCTTTACTGTAAAAACCCGCTGTGATGACGGGCAACGCCGCCAAAGCTGAACCGCCGACCAAAAAACACAGATAAAGGAATGGCAGTGGTTTACGGAGACCCCCCATGTTAAAGATGTTTTGTTCATGATGGCAGGCGAGGATCACAGAGCCAGCAGAAAGAAATAAAAGCGCTTTAAAGAAAGCATGGGTCATCAGGTGGAAAATCGCAGCATCCCAGGCTTGGACACCTAAGGCCAGAAACATGTAGCCAATTTGACTCATGGTTGAATAGGCCAATATTCTCTTAATATCCGTTTGTACAAGCGCCGCAAAGCCTGCTAACAGCAACGTGATTGCTCCGATGATGCCTGCCCAGTGCAATATCTCTGGCGCCATCAAAAATAAGCCATGCGTGCGAGCAATTAAATAAACGCCTGCAGTGACCATGGTCGCGGCATGAATTAGGGCAGAAACGGGTGTCGGGCCCGCCATCGCATCTGCCAGCCAAGTTTGAAGTGGCAATTGGGCCGATTTACCAACAGCGCCGCCCAATAACATCAATGTGGCCCAGGTGATGGCATCAGAGCCCACCGCCAAGTGTGCAGGTGCCAGGATCATCAGCTCACGAATATTTAAGGTCCCGAGCTGTTGATAGAGAATAAACAGCCCCAAAGCCAAAAATACATCGCCTATCCTGGTGATGACAAAGGCTTTCATCGCGGCCGCACCATTGGCAGGATGAGTGTAATAAAAGCCGATCAGCAAGTAGCTGCATAAACCAACGCCTTCCCAACCGAGATACATCAACAGGAGGTTGTCCGCTAATACCAGGACTACCATGCTGGCAATAAATAAATTGGTATAAGCAAAAAAACGGGCGTAACCCACTTTAGCCTGCTCTTTTTCATCGTGAGAGCTGTGTTTTGCACGCATATACCAGGAGGCATACAGGTGAATTAAAAAACCGACGCCTATGACCACAGAAAGCATGGTTAGGGAGAGGCCGTCTAATATCAGAGTTATTGGAATATGAAAATAATCGGTCGATATCCACTGCCACAGAGTTTGTTCAAAGAAAAAAGGCCTATCTGGTGACGATAAAGCGTTTTTTTGAGTGATAAAATTAACGCCAACATAGAGTGTTGTTAAAGCGGATAAGCCAATCGCTCCTACACCAATCAGTGCCGCTTTGTTTTCAGACCAGTTTCTTCCAAAAAAAGCCAGCAGCAAAAATCCCAATAAGGGAAAAAACAGTGTTAAAAAAAGTAAGTTCATCCGCGCATCTCGCTCAAAATATCAATGTTGAGTGTGTGATGGCGTCGATACAGTTGTAAAAGCAACGCCAATCCAATACTGGCTTCTGCTGCAGCCAAAGTGATTGCCAATAGATAGAAAATTTGTCCATCGGGTTGCCCCCAATGGCTGCCAGCGACCACCCAGGCCAGCGCAGCTGAATTGATCATGACTTCAAGGCTGATCAGCATAAAAATTAAATTACGGCGTATGAGCAGCCCTGTCAGTCCTAATGTAAACAAAATAGCAGCCAAAATTAGCCCGTGTTGCATAGGAATCATGCTGTTTTCTCCAATCATTTATTAGATCTGTTACAAAATCGATGAAGAACTCTGATTTCTGTGTTGCCCATTTTTTATCAAACAGCATCAGAGGATACCCATTGGGTTTTTAAGAGATATCTATTTTGTGTTGATCTATTTTTTTAAATGGTTTTTGACAGATCATTTTTTGATATTTTTTCCCCAAAAGACGCGGGACTCTTTTTTTCTTCGAGTCTTTTTTTATTTTCTTTTCCTAAATGAAAAGCCACTACCAAACCAGCCAGTAGCAGCATGGAGGCCAGTTCTACAGCAAGAATATAAGCGCTGAACAGGTGCACTCCGATGGATTTTGCGCTCACCCATGTTCCTATCATGCTTTCTCCTGAAAGCCCATGAAATCCTTTAAGCAACGCTAAGAGCAATAGGAAACAGAGCAAGCTGGGCCCCACCCAAAAAACCGGTTTTAACCCTACGCGTTCTTGTTTTTCTTCGGATTGTCCTAAATTGAGCATCATGACCACAAAGACAAAAAGCACCATAATGGCTCCGGCATACACGATAATTTCTAACGCCCCTGCCAAGTAAGCCCCTAGAGAGAAAAACACAACAGAAATCGCTAATAATGAAATGATGAGGTACAAAAGCGAGTGGATGGCATTGGTATGAAAAATAACCCGAACAGTAGCCAAGACAGACACCAACGCAGCGGTATAAAAAGAAAATTCCAATGTCACGATCTCCAACTTTAAATGAATAAGAGCACAAAAGATTTTTAAAAAAGATGACAATAAATCGGCATTTTAAACTCATTTTTGATCACGATTAGCCGATATGATTCAAAAAAAAAGCTTTATGGCATTAAGCTTTTCACATCAATTGGCTTGTCTTCATTCTCAGCATCACCTTTTTGTTTACCTTCTATTTCCATACCCGAGACACGATAAAAATTGTATTGAGGGTATTTTCCAGGACCGCTGATCAATAGGTCTTCTTTTTCATAAACAAGGTCTTGGCGTTTAAATTCTCCCATTTCAAAATCAGGTGTTAATTGAATGGCTGTAGTAGGGCAAGCTTCTTCACATAAACCGCAAAAAATACAACGAGAAAAGTTAATTCGAAAAAATTCGGGATACCATCGCCCATCTTTTTTTTCCGCTTTTTGTAATGAAATACAACCTACAGGACAGGCCACGGCACAGAGATTGCATGCGACACAACGTTCTTCGCCATCAGGATCACGCGTGAGCACGATGCGCCCTCGATAACGGGGGGGTAAATAAACTGGTTTTTCAGGATACATCTGCGTTTCTCTTTTATGAAACGCATGCAAGCCTATCATCCACAAGCTTCGCAACTGAGTGGCAAGGCCTAATAAAAGTTTTTTAAAAGTCATGTTGTTCCCTTTCTGAAATAATTTCAGAGGTCAAACCCAGCGCCTGAGAGAAGATAGGCGTTGAAAACAGGCGGTTAAGAGCCTTTTGATAAAATGACCGCCGCAGTGACCAGCAAGTTCAATAGTGTTAATGGCAGACATATTGTCCAGCCAAAAGACATCACTTGATCATAACGAGGACGAGGTAAAGACGCTCGAATTAAAATAAACATCATCATAAAAAAACCGGTTTTCAGAGCAAACCAAATGACGGGCGGTAACCAGGGGCCGTACCATCCTCCAAAAAATAATGTCACTATGAGTGCTGAGACAGTCACAATGCCGATGTATTCACCGACAAAAAACAATCCAAATTTCATGCCAGAATATTCAATATGATAACCATCGGCCAGCTCTTGCTCTGCTTCTGGTTGATCGAAGGGATGTCGATGGCAAACCGCCACCGCCGCGATCAAAAAGGTGATAAAACCAAAAAATTGAGGGATGACGTTCCAAAGGTGGGCTTGTGAATGAACGATATCACGTAGGTTGAAAGAACCGGCTTGAGCCACAACCCCCATCAGCGCTAATCCAATAAAAACTTCGTAGCTTAAGGTTTGTGCAGAAGCGCGCATCGCGCCCAATAGAGCATATTTATTGTTGCTGGACCAGCCGGCAAATAAAACGGCATACACCGCTAAACCGGCCATCATTAAAAAGAAGAGTATACCGATATTGAGATCAGCGACCCCCCAGGTCGGGCTAACAGGCACAATAGCAAAGGCCAACAGCAAGGACGTGAAAGCAATCATAGGCGCCAGAGTAAAAATGACTTTGTCAGAGAAGGGGGGAGTCCAGTCTTCTTTAAAGAACATTTTCAGCATGTCTGCGACGAGTTGAAGTGATCCGCCCCAACCCACTCTGTTTGGCCCGTAGCGATTTTGAAATAAACCCAGCAGTCGGCGTTCAGCAAAACTCATAAAGGCCCCGCAAAAAACCACGACAACCAAAATCAAGACCGCTTTTAAGACTTCGATCAAAATAGGCATAAACTCAAACGCGGATTCACTCACAAGGACACCTCACGTAACTGTTCAATAGAGCAGCCCACCCAAAAAGGGGGGATACCTGGTAAACCAAGCGGTAGACCGATTTGACCTGGGGAAAGGTGATGACTTAAAAGCAACGGCAAACGAAGTGTTTGACCGGCACAGATGAATTCCATTTCCTGATCGGCGTGTAAACCCAGTTCTCTGGCTTCTTCTCTATTAAGGACGAAGTAGGGATCAGGCATTCTTTTCTGAATGACTTCTGCACGCTGAGACAGTTCTTCACTCCCAAACAAGTGGTAATAAGGTGCCACCACCCAAGAGGTACTGTCCCTCTGAAAAATCTGGGGGATTGTGTCAAAATATGGCAATCTTCCATTAGAAGATTGAATCAAACGTACCCTTGGATCGCCAAAACGAAGGTGTCCACCGACTTCTGCCTGAAATTTATTCCAAGCTTGAGGAGAGTTCCAACCTGGTGCCCAGGCGAAGGGGATTTGTTGGCGATCGGCAAAAGGGCTGTTGTTCCCTTCCATAGAAAAAGCAAAGGGAGAATCCTGATCTTGGGGTTGACAAGGTTCATGCACGCTGATTTGTGCACGCTGAGCCGTGCGACCACTATAGCGATGAGGCGATCGGGCTAATTTTTGCCCATTGATACGAAAAGCCGCATTAGGGGCCGCTTCAGTAATGCCTTTGAATTGCGGTAATTCATCAACACAGTCTTGAATGATCTCATCTAGAGTACCGGCTGTTTTGACAGAATCTGCCTCTGTTTTATGAAGCGCCCTGAGCCAATGCCAGCTCGCAAAGATGGCAGAGTGGTTTTGATTGTCGTAGTAAGAGGGGTCATAGACTTGAAAAAATCGTTGAGCACGGCCTTCCTGATTCACCAGAGTTCCATCGCTTTCAGCAAAGCTGCCGGCTGAGAAAATCAAATCCGCTTTTTCCATGATACCTGTATTCTGGTGGTCTAATACCATGAGAGATTTGACTTGTTTTAAGGCCAGATTGACTTTATCCGCCTGTGCATGGCGATACAGATCATTTTCTAAAACAATGGCTGTATCAGCCGAACCGTTCGTGAGTTCCTGTAGCCCTTGATCAAGCGATTTACCCCCCATCATGGTCAGCCCCATGCTATTGGCCGAAGAGGGCACATAGACCAGACCCACTTGCGCATTTTTTGCTTTCAAGGCCATCGCTACATTTGCGGATGCCTGAATCAGTACTTCGCTTCCTGAGCTGCTACCACTGATGATCAATGGTTTTTTAGCTTCAAATAAGGCTTTTACAATGATGTCTACCTTTGACTTAAGAGAAGGTGATAAGTCATCAATTGCTGGAGCACAAGGATCCAAACCGTGTGCTATCGCAAATCCGAGGCGCGCTTGATCTGCAACGGGGGCACAATAATTCCAGGCCGCGATATCATCCATTTTGGTCTGGTCAATATTAGTGATAAAAAGCGGATTTTTGGCATTTTGCCCGATGTTAAAGACTGCCGCAATTTGCCAATCCGACACTTTTTGTGCTTTTGCCATCGCTCTGGCTTTGCCTTTGAGAGCTTGGCGTATCGATAAAGCAATGCGAGCCGCGGTTTGTGTGAGATCTTCTCCTAAAATCAAGACAGCGTCATAACTTTCTATTTCACGCAGAGAGGGAGTGTATATGCCCCCTTCTTTCAGAATTTTCAGCATCCATTCTACTTGTCTTTGTTCTGATTCAGCCATGCCGGTATAAAAATTTTCAGCACCTACCAATTGCCTTAAGGCAAAGTTGCTCTCCAAGCTGGCGCGAGCGGAACCAATACCGATGACTTTTTTAGAGGCTTTGATGATCCCCTGTGCCACTTGAATAGCCTGTTGCGCATTTAAAGTGATCCAGTCTTCTCCACGACGCTGTAAGGGTTGACGCAAACGATCTTTTCGATTGACGTAGCCATAGCCAAATCGCCCTCGATCACAAAGAAAATAATGATTTACACTGCCGTTATAGCGATTTTCAATACGACGTAACTCACCATAACGTTCGCCTGGGCTCGTATTGCAACCCACACTACATTGGTGACAGATGCTGGGCGCAAATTGCATATCCCATTTTCGGTTATAGCGTTCAGAGTGGGTTTGATCGGTAAATACCCCAGTAGGACAGACTTCGACGAGGTTACCCGAAAATTCGCTCTCCAAGGTGCCACTTTCTGGACGACCAAAATACAGGTTATCGTGCGCGCCATAAACACCGAAGTCTGTGCCATCCGCATAATCTTTGTAGTAACGCACACAGCGGTAGCAAGAGATGCAACGATTCATTTCATGCGCAATAAAGGGGCCGAGCTGCTGATTCTGGTGGGTACGTTTGTTGAAGCGATATCTTCGTGAGTTATGGCCGGTCATCACTGTCATATCCTGTAAATGACAGTGACCCCCTTCTTCACATACGGGGCAATCATGAGGATGGTTGAGCATCAACCATTCGACCACACTGGCTCGAAATTGTTTCGCTTCTTCGTCTGCTATGGAGATGAATGTGCCCTCAATGGCGGGCGTCATGCACGACATCACCAGGCGTCCTCGAGTATCTTCGGCATTTTGATACTGTTTGACCGCGCATTGTCGGCAAGCCCCAACACTTCCCAAGGCCGGATGCCAGCAAAAATAAGGAATATCAAGACCTAAAGAAAGACAAGCCTGTAATAGGTTATCGCTTCCGTTGACTTCATATTCTTTACCATCAACATGTATTGTTGCCATATACGCCTGCTGTAGTGATCAATAAAATTTTGAGCTTGTGGCGAGACTCTTCAGAAACGGGCCTAAAATGCCTGTTGGCTTGTGAAGGTTCACTGAGGGTGAACATGTATCCCCCTAAATTTGTGTAGATCATAGTAGGTGTAAAACGAAGTTTCTTTTATGTCATTCGCATTTAAAAAAAATGCGCTTTTTATTTCAAATTCGTTTAATTTTTGCCTCTTCATTATAACCTCTTCTGAAATTTAAAAAAATCAGGGAGGATATTTTCTTGCAAAATAATAAAGAGCAGGTCTACAAAAAACGGCTACCGAAAAAACTATTGTTTTTTATCGATTTTGAAGAGAGTTAATGCAAAATCTTTGCAATAAAATCCCTCGCTCGTTCTGTTTTTGCTTGATGAAAAAAATCCTCTTTTAAGGTGTCTTCTAAAATTTTTCCTTCATCCATAAAAATCATTCTGTCTGCGACTTTACGAGCAAAACCCATTTCGTGAGTCACTACGATCATGGTCATGCCTTCATTGGCGAGTTGCACCATCACATCCAAGACTTCACTGATGTTCTCTGGATCTAAAGAAGAAGTCGGTTCGTCAAATAACATCGCCAGAGGATCCATACAAAGCGCCCGAGTAATGGCTACTCTCTGTTTTTGCCCCCCTGAAAGCTGGGGCGGAAACTTATCTGCTTGTGCCAAGAGCCCCACTTTTCCTAACATGAATAAGGCTTTTTCAATGGCAGAAGATTTATCCCGTTTTAATACTTTGATTTGAGCCAGTGTTAAATTTTCTGTAATTGATAAATGAGGGAACAGCTCAAAATGCTGAAAAACCATGCCTATTTGTATTCGTAGTAACGCCAGATGTGTTTTTTTGTCTTGAACTGAAATACCATTGACTTGAATATCGCCTTTTTGGATGGCTTCCAATCCATTGATGGTTTTAATTAAAGTGGATTTTCCTGATCCAGAAGGACCACAAATAACAACCACTTCTCCTTTTTTCACTTCTATAGAGCACTTTTTCAGCACAGGAAAACTACCATACCATTTAGAAACATTGCGTAAAGAAATCATTTTTTATCCTTTCAATATGACAAAATGTACAGTAAAAATGAGCTGCCTCACCAGGTTTATTGAGGCGTCTTTAATAATAGGGTCAGTTGTTGAATCTCGTCTCGTAGTTGCCCAGCTTTTTCAAACTCCATATTCTGTGCATGATCGTGCATTTTTTGTTCTAATTCATCAATCTTTTTCTTAATTGCTTTTGGGGAGAGGGCAGTATAGCTAGCGCTGTTTTCTTCAAGTGTTTTAGTACCTTTTCTCGCTTTCCCTTTGGTATAGGATTGGCCCAGCTCTAAAATATCCCGAATCTTTTTCTCTAATTTTTTTGGAACAATACCCTTTTCTTTATTGTAAGACTCTTGTTTTTTACGCCGACGTTCAGTTTCATCTATGGCTTTTTTCATTGAAACCGTGATTTTGTCACCATATAAAATGGCTTTGCCATTTAAATTCCGTGCAGCGCGGCCAATAGTTTGAATTAAAGAGCGCTCAGATCGCAAAAAACCTTCTTTATCTGCATCTAATATGGCCACCAAAGACACCTCAGGCATATCCAAACCTTCTCGCAACAGGTTAATGCCCACCAAAACATCAAATTCTCCTAGTCGTAAATCACGAATGATCTCAACACGCTCTACAGTATCGATATCTGAGTGTAAATAACGGACACGTTCCCCCTGTTCTGCTAAATATTCTGTTAAATCTTCTGCCATGCGTTTTGTTAATGTGGTCACCAGCACGCGCTCATCAATCACCACCCGCTGTCGAATTTCAGATAAAAGATCATCTACCTGGGTAGCCACGGGCCTGACTTCAATAATAGGATCCAGTAAGCCTGTTGGACGAACCACCTGTTCTATCAGCTCTCCCGCTGATTTTCCGAGTTCATAGGGGCCCGGAGTTGCCGAAATATAGATGGTTTGAGGTGCAAGCGATTCAAATTCCTCAAAACGCATGGGCCGATTATCTAAAGCAGAAGGCAAACGAAAGCCATATTCTACTAAGGTTTGTTTACGAGAACGGTCACCTTTATACATACCACCGATTTGCGGAATGGTCACATGTGATTCATCAATTACCAATAGACCTTCTGAAGGAAGATAATCAAATAGGGTTGGAGGTGGTTCTCCGGCAGCACGACCCGAGAGATAACGTGAGTAATTTTCAATCCCAGAGCAGTAACCCAGCTCGTTCATCATTTCCAGATCAAATTGAGTACGCTGGGTTAGGCGCTGTTCTTCAACCAACTTGTTGTTCGCCAACAACTGTTCACGTCTTTGCGCCAGCTCAATTTTGATCTCTTCCATAGATTGTAAAATACGCGCCCTGGGCGTGACATAATGGGTTTTTGGGTAAACGGTGAAACGGGGAACCGTCTTCTGTATGTGCCCCGTTAAAGGAGCAAACAATGATAGGCGTTCTACTTCATCATCAAATAATTCGATCCTCACCGCAAAATCGCTTGATTCTGCTGGAAAAATATCAATATTCTCGCCTCTGACGCGAAAAGTCCCTCTCTGAAAAACCTGATCATTACGACTGTATTGTAATTCTGACAAACGCGCCAGGATGGCTCTTTGATCTATGATCATACCTTTTGTTAAATGAAGCATCATTTTCAGATACAGATCAGGATCACCCAAGCCGTAGATAGCAGAAACCGAAGCCACCACGATGACATCCTGACGTTCCAGAAGCGCTTTCGTGGCAGAAAGCCTCATTTGCTCAATATGTTCATTAACGGCGGCGTCTTTTTCGATAAAGGTGTCTGAACTGGGTACATAGGCTTCAGGTTGATAATAATCATAATAAGAAACGAAATATTCCACGGCATTTTCTGGAAAAAAATCTTTCATTTCACCATATAGCTGAGCAGCCAATGTTTTATTAGGTGCCAGGATCATCGTGGGCCGATTAAGATCGGCGATAACATTCGCGACCGTAAAAGTTTTTCCTGAACCTGTAACCCCCAATAACGTCTGATGCATTAAACCATTTTTTAATCCCTCTTTCAGTTGATGAATGGCTTCAGGTTGATCTCCAGAAGGTTTAAAATTTGAGTGTAATTTGAATGCTTTACGCATTTTATTGGCTTCCATGAAAAATGATTTAAAAAATCAATTTTAACTTAAATTTGATTTTTGTTTTCAGTCTCTCTTCAGACTTGAGATTGACTCTAAGATTATGGAGTAATTGCCAACTTATCTACCATCTGTTATTTATAGCGCCGCTCATTTTTCTGTATAAAGTTTAGGTGTTTTTTATAAATAGTAGGAGGATTACATGCAAGAACAGCAAAAACGTAAAACTTCGTCCTTGAGTCTTCTTAATATTGCTGGTGTGAAACCTTATAAAGAGAAACCCGGCGAAGAGTATATGAATAAAATACAACTCCAGCATTTCAAAACAATTCTGAATGCCTGGTACCATCAACTGAAAGATGAAGTCGGTCGTACTGTCTCTCATATGCAGGATGAGGCGGCCAATTTTCCTGATTTGGTTGATAGAGCGGCTCAAGAAGAAGGCTTTAGTCTTGAGTTACGTAATCGGGATAGAGAAAGAAAATTGCTCAAAAAAATCGAAAAAGTGCTCAGAAAAGTGGAGAAAAACGATTTTGGTTTCTGTGATTTATGTGGCGTAGAGATTGGAATCCGTCGCTTAGAAGCACGCCCTACCGCCGATATGTGTATTGATTGTAAAACCTTGGCTGAAATTCGTGAAAAACAGGGGATGGGCTAAAATAAGGCTCATTCTTTCTTTTCAATCATGAGTTAAAAAAGCGTAAAATTTATTATCCATTTCTGAGGTGTCCTATTTTTAGTCGAGTCACTCATTTTTTTAATCAAATTTTTATTCGAAAGAATAAAAATAAAGGGTTTGATCAGGGGAAGAATTCAACAGGTTTCTCGAAGATCGTCACAAAAGAAGTTCAGAAAAAAAATGGGATGACCATTATACCTCGCAAAAAACATCCTATTTCTCGAAAAAATATCAGTGAAAATGCGCTGAAAGTACTCTATCGTTTAAATAAGGCGGGTTATGAGGCCTATTTGGTTGGAGGGGGAGTGCGTGATCTGTTATTGGGTAAAAAACCCAAGGATTTTGATATTACCACTAATGCCACGCCAGATCAGGTGCGTGAATTATTTCGAAATTGTCGATTAATTGGTCGGCGTTTCCGTTTGGCGCATATTATGTTCGGCACAGATACCATTGAGGTGGCCACTTTTCGAGGCCATCATGGGCTAAAATCTGCAAACCAAAACAGTCATTCTTCTCAACGCGCACAAAATGGCATGTTACTTCGGGATAATATCTTTGGCTCTATTGAAGAAGACGCCCATCGTCGTGATTTTACTGTTAACAGTTTGTACTATGGGATAGCCGATTTTACATTACGTGATTACACAGGTGGCCTGAAAGATATCAAACAGGGGCTCATTCGTTTAATTGGTGATCCTGAAATACGTTATCCAGAAGATCCAGTGCGAATGCTAAGAGCCGTGCGCTTTTCAGCCAAGTTAGATATGGCTATCAGTCCTGAAACAGGAAAACCGATACCCCGCTTCGCTTTCCTATTAAAGGAAGTCCCCGGTGCACGATTATTTGAAGAATCATTGAAATTATTACAGTCCGGTCATGGATACAAAACTTATCTTAAGCTTTGTGAATATCAACTTTTTCCATTGTTATTTCCATTGATTGCTCGAAATCTGGCTCAAAAAAGCGATTCCTTTATGGAAAAGATCATCATTCAGGCGCTCAAAAATACCGATGAACGCTTGAAAAATAAATTAGGGATTCATCCCGCTTTTTTGTTCTCGGCCATGTTTTGGTATCCCTTCGTTGAAAGAACTCAAAATATAAAAAAAGAACACGGCAAATTGACCTATATTGAAACTTTTTCGATGGCGGCGGATGATATTTTGAATGAAATTTGTCGTTCTTTTGCGATTCCTAAACGTTTTACTATGGTGATGAAGGATATTTGGTTATTTCAAATTCGTTTCTCTCATTCTCAAAAACCCCGCGCATTCCAATTGACGGAACATCCTAAATTTCGCATTGCATATGATTTATTAGTTTTAAGAGCAGAAGTAGAAAATCAGCATAATCTTAAAAAAATTGCTCAGTGGTGGGCTGAGTTTCAAGCAGGTACAGTATTGCAAAAAAAATTGATGATAGATGCTCTCCAACAAGACTCAAGTCGTCGGAGCTCTCGTTCCAAAAGAACGCCTGATATTAAAACATTGAACACTGAGTAGAAGGTAAAAAATATGTCAAACACCCGGGTTTACATTGGTTTGGGGAGTAATTTATCAGAACCTGAAAAACAGATAAAAAGTGCAATAACCGCTTTAACTCGTTTATCTGATAGGCCTGATACGGTTAAAATTTCGTCGTTTTATCAAACAAAACCACTCGGTTCACAGGATCAGCCAAATTACTTAAACGCAGTGGTTTCACTCGATACCTCACTTTCTCCTGAGACACTTTTAGATCATACACAATTGATTGAACTGAACCATGGACGAATCAGAGAAAAAGATCGGTGGGGACCAAGAACAATGGATTTAGATATTTTATTGTATGGGGATCAAATCATCAGTACTCCGCGTTTGAGGGTTCCTCACTATGGGATAAAAGATCGTGTATTTGTACTTTATCCATTATCAGATATTGCTCCTGATCTGATCTTTCCTGATGGTGAATCTTTAGCTCAATGTTTAGCTAAATTGAGGCAAGAGGATTTATTGGATATTTGTGAATTGTCCTCGGGGCTGCCGTAAAACCTAATGTTTTGGGCAATACAGCCGGGGGCCACGCTTTTTCTCTCTTCATCAAAGGCTGATTTACATTTTTCCTGCATGTAAATGGTATTTCTATATATAATCTATTTTAAGAATAAATCATCTTTAATGATTACTTAATCAGATCTGTCATCAGAGCAAAATCTTAATAAAAGTAAATTTAATACAATTTGACTTTTATTTAATGTTGTTCATTCGTATATATCCATCAGAAATTTGAGGTTTTTATGAATAAAAATAGAGAAATTTTAACTCTGGCAACGGTTTTTATGCTCTCAGTGAGTTTGCTGATGACAGGATGTGATAATAACAAACATCCTCCTAAACATACTCATCCACAAATGCCTGAAGTGGGTGTGATTATTTTGAAAGCGCAATCTCTTAATATGACTAGTGAGCTCCCTGGTCGTACATCTGCATTTCGGATTGTGGAAGTTCGGCCACAGGTTAACGGGATAATATTAAAACGACATTATGTAGAAGGCAGTGATGTCACTGAGGGTGCCCCATTATATGAAATCAATGCAGCCACTTATAAAGCAGCCTATGACAGTGCTCAGGGTGATTTAGCAAAAGCGCAAGCAAATGCCAAAATCGCCAGGCTCACCTTAAAACGCTATAAAAGTTTACATGGCAAGCATTACATTAGCCAACAAGATTACGATCAAGCATTACTCTCTTCGATGCGCGCCGATGCAGAGATTCTTAGCGCAAAAGCTGCCCTGGAAAAAGCAACCATTCATCTTTCATATACTAAAATTATCGCCCCTATGAGCGGTCGTAGTGGGAAGTCATCTGTGACGGAAGGTGCATTAGTAACAGACGCTCAAATCAATCCTTTAACTACCATTCAGCAGATTGATCCTATGTATGTCAATTTAACACAATCGAGCGGGGATTTTTTACGTTTACAACAGGAACTCGCGAGTGGCCAATTAAAACATGAAAACGGAAAAACAAAGGTAAAGTTATTATTAGAAAGTGGCATTGAATATCCTGAAATAGGCACTTTAGAATTTTCAGATATTACAGTTAATCAAACGACGGGATCTATTACAATCCGAGCTGTTTTTCCTAATCCTCATAAATTGTTATTGCCTGGGATGTTTGTTCGTGCTCGTTTAGACGAAGGTGTAAAAAGTGACGCTTTGTTGGTACCACAGCAGGGAGTGACTCGTGATCCAGAGGGTCAAGCAACCGCCATGGTGGTGGATAAAAACGATAAAGTAGAGCTACGTAAGCTCAAAACAGCTCAAGCGATCGGTCATCAATGGCTTGTGACTTCTGGTTTACAGCCAGGCGATCGCGTTATTGTCACCGGCTTACAAAAAATTGCCCAAGGGATGCAAGTCAAAGTGCAAGAAGAATCTTGATGTTTGCTCTGCTTACAGTTTGTCTCACTAAAAACCTTAAAAGGTTTAACGGAGCCGTTATTCATGGCTAATTTTTTTATAGAGCGCCCTATTTTTGCTTGGGTTATCGCCCTCATCGTGATGTTTCTGGGTGCATTAGCGATCACAAAATTGCCCGTAGCTCAGTACCCTGCGGTGGCTCCTCCTACTATTTTAATCGTGGCGAATTACCCTGGAGCAGATGCCACAACGGTACAAAATACGGTGACTCAGGTTATTGAACAAAATATGAATAGTATCGATAACCTGCTTTATATGTCTTCTAACAGTGATTCTTCTGGAAATGCCAACATTACTCTGACTTTTAACCTGGGAACGGATCCTGATATTGCTCAGGTACAGGTTCAGAATAAATTACAAAGAGTGATGCCAGCTTTACCGAAAGAGGTTCAAAAACAAGGTGTTATAGTAGAAAAATCCACAGGAAATTTTTTAATGTTTCTTGCTTTTATCTCAGAAAATGGATCGATGAAACAAGAAGAAATAGCAGACTATGTGGCTTCTCATTTAAAAGATCCGCTCAGTCGAATAAACGGTGTCGGTGACGTGCAACTTTTTGGCGCACAGCACGCGATGCGTATCTGGTTGGATCCCTATAAATTAAATGATTTTAAGCTCACTCCGCTTGATGTGATGAACGCCATTCAAGCAGAAAATAACCAGGTTGCGGCAGGAGAGTTAGGTTCAGCACCTACTATTGCTGGGCAACAACTCAATGCTTCGATTGTTGCTCAAACCCGTTTGACTTCTGCAAAAGAATTTTCTCAGATTTTACTTAAAGCCAATCCTGACGGTTCTCAAGTACGCTTAAAAGATGTCGCGAACGTTGAACTTGGTGCAGAAGGTTATAAACTTAACACTCTTTACAATGGAAAGCCGGCTACTGGTGTGGGCATCAAACTTGCTACGGGCGCAAACGCTCTAGAAGCCTCTAATGCACTAAAAGAAGAGTTGATCAAACTTGAGCCTCCGTTTCCTGCTGGTTTTAAAGTCGTCCATCCGTATGATACGACCCCCTTTATTAAAATATCGATTCAAGAAGTGATTAAGACTTTGTTAGAGGCGATTGTCCTGGTTTTCCTGGTGATGTATCTCTTTCTTCAAAATTTCAGAGCGACATTGATACCGACGATTGCTGTTCCGGTTGTGTTACTGGGCACATTTGGCGTTCTTTCAGTATTGGGTTATTCCATCAATACGTTAACGATGTTCGGAATGGTGCTCGCCATCGGTCTATTGGTGGACGATGCCATAGTTGTCGTTGAAAATGTGGAACGGGTGATGCACGAAGACGGGCTTTCACCTAAAGAAGCCTCTAAGAAATCGATGCAACAAATTCAGGGGGCCTTAGTAGGAATAGCGTTAGTTTTGTCTTCGGTATTTATTCCAATGGCTTTTTTAGGAGGTTCGACTGGGGAAATTTATCGTCAGTTTTCTGTCACCATTGTTTCCGCCATGGTGTTATCGGTTTTGGTGGCTTTGATCCTCACCCCTGCATTATGTGCCACTATTCTTAAGCCTATTGATAAAGATAAAAAAAATAAAGTCAGCGCATTCTTGGGCTGGTTTAATCATATTTTTGAAAAAAGCAGCCATCATTATACTTATAGTGTGAAGCATATTTTAAAAGGGACAGGGCGTTACTTGATAATATATCTGTTTATTGTGATTGGTATGTGTGTTTTGTTTCTGCGTTTACCGACCTCCTTTTTACCAGAGGAAGATCAGGGTGTTTTTGTGACGATGGTTCAGCTCCCTGTCGGCGCCAGTCAAGAAAGAACAGATAAAGTGCTCTCACAAGTCACTGATTATTTTTTAACTCAAGAAAAAGATGTGATTAAGTCTGTCTTGACTTTGAGTGGTTTTGGTTTTAATGGACAGGGTCAAAATATGGGCCTTGTATTTATTAGTTTAAACGATTGGAGTCAACGTACTGAGAAAAAAGATACCGTCTCGGCTGTTGTAGCGCGTGCATCTAGAGCTTTTTCACAAATCAAGGATGGGCTGGTGTTCGCTTTTAATTTGCCCCCAATAACTGAATTGGGTGTTGCGACTGGTTTTGACTTTGAATTACTTGACCAAAGAAATTTAGGCCACCAAAAGTTAACCCAAGCGCGTAATCAATTATTGGCGATGGCAGCTCAACATCGAGATGTATTAGTTAATATGCGCCCCAGTGGAATGGAAGACAGCCCGCAGTTTAAAATTGAAGTGGATAAAGAAAAGGCACGAGTCCTTGGACTTTCTCTTTCTGATATTAATACGACACTAGGTTCTGCATTCGCTGGAATCTATGTAAACGATTTTATTGATGCGGGGCGAGTCAAAAAAGTGTTTGTTCAAGGCGCCGCTCCTTTTCGAATGTTGCCAGAGGATATTAACCATTGGTATGTTCGTAATAAACAAGGTCAAATGGTGCCATTTTCTTCTTTTTCTACCACTCAATGGAAATATAATTCACCCCGTTTAGAACGTTATAATGGCTTTCCATCAATGAAAATTCAAGGTCAAGCGGCGCCTGGTAAAAGCACAGGGGAAGCCATGGCATTGATGCAAGAGCTCGCAAAAAAACTTCCGAATGGTATTGGTTATGATTGGACAGGCGTCTCTTTTCAGGAGCGTATGTCTGCTAATCAATCTCTGTTTTTATATGCCATTTCCCTGATCTTTGTCTTTTTATGCCTGGCCGCGCTCTATGAGAGTTGGTCAATTCCTTTTTCAGTGATAATGGTTGTACCTGTTGGGGTCCTGGGGGCACTATTAGCCGCTTATTTAGGTGGTTTGGACAACGATGTTTATTTTCAGGTCAGCTTGTTAACCACTATTGGTTTATCGGCTAAAAATGCGATTTTAATTATTGAGTTTTCAAAAAATTTAATTCAAAAAGAAGGGAAAGGTCTGATAGAAGCCACGTTATCTGCTGTTCGAATGCGTTTACGTCCGATTTTGATGACCTCTTTAGCATTCATGTTGGGTGTTTTACCTCTGGCGATGAGCCATGGGGCGGGCTCAGGAGCACAACATGCCCTTGGTGTTGGGGTGATTGGCGGTATGATAGCCTCTACCGTTTTAGCCATTTATTTTGTTCCGGTGTTTTTTGTGGTTTTTTTGCGTCGATTTGGTCAAAAAACGCACCTTGGTATTCAACATTCAGATAAAAACTGATTTTTATAATTGATGTCCGAAAAAAGGCCATTCTTAATAAATGCTTAATAAGCTAGCTTAGCTTTTTTTATAAAAAACCAAGGTGAATTAATTTTTATAAATTTTTACGTTGGATCTTTTCAAAGTAAAGATATAGAGCATCTATCTCACTGATAAATTTTTGAAAAGAATATCCCCTGATTTTACTTGACAAGCATTAAATATTAATGAAAACTCTCGCTTTTGCATTAAACTCTATATAAATAATATGATTTTTTGTATCTCAAGATATGAAAAATGCCTTGTCAGAAATCACTTACATCAAAGACATTCTTTCAAAATAAAAAACTCTTTAATTAATGAAATATTTTATTCTGTTTAGCATTTATAGAATTTATATTGTCAATTTTTATGATATTTTTTTTGAAATTAATCCATCTATTTTCTAAAAAAATAGAATAATAATAAAGAACAACCCTAAATTTAAATATTGAGAAAAAATAAACTATGACAACAAAACCTATTATGACGAAAAAAAAGTATCTGATGCGTTTAAGAAAATGTACAACCCTTCAGACTTTAGAGCGTGTCATCGAAAAGAATAAGTATGAACTTCCTGATGATGAACTTGAATTATTTTATTCTGCGGCTGATCATCGTTTAGCTGAACTGACCATGAATAAACTCTACGATAAAATCCCTCCATCAGTGTGGCAACATGTTAAATAATTTATTTAACATTTAGTGCGACGCCATGTTAATTTTTGGCTTGATAAAAAATGAGTTCATTTTCTAATATTATAAATATATAAGTCACTTTATCTATTAATTGATTAAAAAATTTAAAATAATTTATTACAAATAATAACTTATTTTAAATATGGTGTTTTTTTATTCAAAATTTAGAATAACACCAAAAAATTCTTTTAAGGAATTTAAATAGCTTTCATAAAAAAATGAAAGTGATGATTGAGAAATTGACATTTAGCTGTAGAAAATAAAATTGAGGTGGCAACTCTGCTGGCTGCATCCAAATACATACAAAGCCTGCTACGGCTGCTTCCTTCCGGATCTGACCGAATTCACAAGTGAGTATTACCAGGTGACCAACAGAGCTACCATTGAAGATGATTTAGAGTTTCTGAGCGGCCGCATTATCAAACATATATCTTCAAATAGCAACCAGGATTACTATAAAAAGGGCTTGAAATGCTTACTTTAAATGTATCAACATTCAATATTATCCGATGGGAGCTTGATCATAAAGCACAACCCTCCACCCGAGGTCAGTTTTGTAAGAGATCTGTTGATTTTTCTCATTTTTGGACTTAAGACTATGATCATCAGTTTAATTGCCGCCATGGCTCAGAATCGTGTGATTGGCTTGAATAATAAGATGCCATGGCATCTCCCTCTTGATTTTGCGTGGTTTAAAAAAAATACTCTTCACAAACCTGTTATTATGGGGCGTAAAACTTTCGACTCTCTAGGGCGAGCTTTGCCTGGGCGGATGAATATTGTGATGACCCGCCAAGGGATTGCCTCTCCAGGAGTGATAGGGGTTTCTTCGATGGAAAAAGCATTAAAAGCGGCTCAGGATGCCCCTGAAGTCATGGTGATTGGAGGCGCTGAAATTTATCGTCAATTTTTACCTCAAGCGAATCGTCTTTACCTCACTGAGGTTTTAAAAAATATCGAAGGTGATACTTATTTTCCTGAATATGAACAACAACAGTGGGAAATGGTATTTCAAGAATCTCATTCTCCCGATAATAGTCATCTTTATTCTTTTTCCTTTCAAATTTTTCACAGAGTAGGATGAGGATGTCAGCCTTTTTGATCGGATTCATATCAAAATATTAATGTGGCTGAAGTATTTGTTTTAAGCTAAATCGGTTAATATGCAGCGCAAAAAACCAGATCATATTTTTCTCTCCTTCATTTTTAAAAATGGCATTCCCTGTTAATTTTAAATTCACTTAAAGCAGGAGAAATATTCCTATGGACAGTATCAATAAATGTGAATCTCATACCCCAATGATGCAGCAATACCTACGGCTTAAATCTGAACATCCAGAGGTATTTTTGTTTTATCGAATGGGCGATTTTTATGAATTGTTTTATGACGATGCCAAACGCGCTTCCAGATTACTGGATATTTCATTGACTCAACGCGGGCAATCTGCAGGCACACCTATTCCCATGGCAGGCGTGCCCTATCATGTCATCGATAATTATTTAGCAAAACTTGTTCAATTAGGTGAATCTGCGGCTATTTGTGAACAGGTAGGAGATCCTTCAACGAGCAAAGGGCCTGTTGAACGCAAGGTCGTTCGTATCGTGACGCCTGGCACCATCAGTGATGAAGCATTATTGCAGGAGAAACAAGATAATTTACTGGCCGCTGTCTGGCAAGACAAACAAGGTTTGGGTTATGCCACCTTAGATATCAGTTCAGGGCGCTTTCGAGCAATGGAACCAAAAGACCTCGAAGCCTTAAAAACCGAATTACAACGTACTCATCCCTCTGAATTACTCTATCCCGAAACCTTTGAGCTCATTGATTTGATTGAATCCCGTCAAGGTTTGCGTCGCCGCCCTTTATGGGAATTTGAGCTCGAAACGGCCCGTCAACAGCTCAATCTACAATTTGGTACACAAGATTTAACGGGCTTTGGTGTAGAACAGGCACATTTGGCTTTAAGAGCAGCAGGCTGCTTACTGCAATATGTCAAAGATACACAACGTACTTCGTTACCTCACATCAGAGAACTGATCCTGCAACACGAGGAAGACAATGTCACCATAGATGCTGCCAGCAGGCGTAATTTAGAATTAACTGAAAATTTATCAGGGGGTACAGAAAATACGCTGGCCAGTATTTTGGATTGTACGGTGACGTCTATGGGGAGTCGAATGTTAAAGCGTTGGCTTCATATGCCCATAACAGATATGAGCACACTGCATCATCGACAAGAAGCCATCAGGGTATTACAGCATGTGGCTTCTGATTTAAAACCGCTTTTACGTAAAGTCGGTGATTTAGAACGTATTCTTGCCCGGCTCGCATTGCGTACCGCACGGCCAAGAGATTTAGCCAGAATGCGCTTGGCTTTTGAGCAGTTACCTGAAATTCATGACGTATTAAATACGTGTAAATCTCAACATTTAAAAAAATTGTTATCTGAAATAGGTCAATTTGATGCATTACTTGATTTACTGCGGCGAGCGATAGTAGACGTTCCCCCTGTATTAATACGGGATGGAGGCGTTATTGCCACAGGATATAACGAAGAATTAGATAAATGGCGGGCACTATCTGATGGCGCTCATGATTATTTAAATGAACTCGAAATACGTGAGCGTCATGAGTTAAAACTAGATACCCTAAAAGTAGGATTTAACGCCATACATGGCTACTATATTCAGGTGAGTCGTGCCCAAAGTCATTTGATTCCCGCTCATTATGCTCGGCGTCAAACACTGAAAAACGTCGAACGCTACATCATTCCTGAATTAAAAGAATATGAAGATAAGGTGCTCACCTCCAAAGGAAAGGCATTAAGCATAGAAAAAGATCTCTATGAAGAAATTTTTGATTTGTTGCTACCTCATATTGCCTCATTACAAACGAGTTCTACCGCGCTGGCTGAATTAGATGTGCTTTCTAATCTGGCTGAAAGAGCAGATACACTCAACTATGTTTGCCCTGTTTTGACTGAAAAATCCGTGATTGAAATTACGGGTGGGCGCCATCCAGTGGTAGAGCAGGTTTCAAAACAACCTTTTATTGCCAACCCCATTTCTTTGTCTCCTGAGCGCCGGATGTTGATCATCACTGGTCCTAACATGGGTGGGAAAAGTACTTATATGCGCCAAACGGCACTGATTGTATTGTTGGCACACATCGGAAGTTTTGTACCCGCTGACAAAGCCATCATTGGATCCGTTGATCGTATTTTTACTCGTATTGGCGCGGCAGATGATCTGGCTTCAGGCCGTTCTACCTTTATGGTTGAAATGACCGAAACCGCGAATATTTTACATAATGCCACGGAGAAAAGTTTGGTCTTGATGGATGAAATCGGGCGGGGGACTTCCACCTATGATGGCCTTTCTCTGGCTTGGGCTTGTGCCGAAAATTTGTCTATCCACATTAAATCCATGACGCTTTTTGCCACTCATTATTTTGAATTAACAAGCTTACCAGAAAAAATCAACGGCATAGTGAACGTTCATCTTCAAGCTTTGGAGCAAGGAGATGAGATTGCGTTTATGCATTCTGTTCATGAAGGTGCTGCAAGCAAAAGTTATGGTTTAGCCGTCGCTGCTTTAGCGGGCGTGCCAAAGAAAGTCATCGATAGGGCTCGTCAAAGATTAGAGGAGCTGGAATTTACTTTAGAAGAGAACGGGCATACGAAACCATCCCTCCCTGCTTCAAAGCCTGTTTTTGAAAAAGCGTCTACGGATCATCCTGTTATTCGTAAATTAAAAACCTTAAAGCCAGATACGATGACACCGTATGATGCATTACAGTGGATATATTATTTACAAAAGATGTTTTAAATCGACATATTGGGGTACAGAATTTTTATTGGAACTGATATGACTCAATACAGTTTTCGTGCCCGAATGATGATCTTAATGCTCTCTCCTACGGTTTTGCTTGGGCTGCTGCTCAGCGCCTTTTTTATGATGCATCGCTATCATGAATTAGAAAAACAGGTGATTCATGCAGGCACTTATATTATTCAATCCTTAGCTATTGTCAGCGAATACGCCATGACATATCAAAACAAGGAGTTTGCCCGGCGGCTGATTTATAGGCAACATCGTCAACATTCAAGTATCGTCAAATCTATCGCCATTTTTAATACAGACAACACGCTTTTTGTGACTTCAAATTCTGATTATTATTCCTTAAGGCTTCCTAAAAATACCCCTATTCCAACAAAGCTGATGCGCACTCATTTGAAAAATTCCTTAATTTTACGAATACCCATTACTTCTGAGCATCATTTGGTCCGCTTCTTAGGATATCATTTGCCTGTAAATAATAGACAGGAACCCGTTTTAGGGTATATCGCCATCGATCTCGATTTACAGGCCACACGCTTACAACAACGGAAGGAATGTCTGATTTTGGGGGTGTTCTTGAGTTTTGCTTTCTGTATGGCCACATTATTTATTTATCGTTTGAAAATCATCGGTCAAGCCACTTCAGATTTACGCAAAACCCTGGCAAAAATGGAAATTCAACATATAGAGTTGGAAATGACCAAGAAAAAAGTGCAGGAAGACTCTCACATGAAATCAGAGTTTTTGGCCAATATATCGCATGAATTGAGGACGCCTCTCAATAGTGTCATAGGTTTCGCCCGACAAACTCTCAAAACTTCTTTGACGCCCACTCAGACCGATTATATTAAAACGATGAAACAATCTGCTCATAATTTATTGTCTATTATCAACGATGTATTAGATTTTTCGAAATTGAACGCAAAAAAACTCATTTTAGATCATATTCCTTTTCAATTGAGGAAAAATGTAGATGAAGTGATGATTTTACTGGCTCACAGTGCCCATGAAAAAGGCTTGGAATTAATTCTAAAAATACATCATGATGTACCCGATTGGGTGATGGGAGATCCAATGAGATTTCAGCAAATCATCACCAATTTATTAGGTAATGCGATTAAATTTACAGAAAAGGGCCATATTATTGTTCAGGTCGCTTTAATTGCAAAAAAAGAGGCGAGCATCCACTTGCTGGTGGAAATCCAGGATACTGGAAAGGGGATCGCCCCTGAACAGCAGGCAGAATTATTTCAGGCTTTTATACAAGCGGATGCGAGTATTTCTCGTTGCCACGGTGGAACAGGTTTAGGTCTTGCTATCACAAGAAAACTTGTCCAGGCAATGCAGGGGGAGATCAATTTTGACAGTCAAGTCAATCAGGGGTCTACGTTTAGATTTAATATTAAGCTCGATTTGAATCAACAGATCACAGATCTTCCTCTCCCTATGGATATTTTAGCTGGAAAACAACTGGCTTATATTGAATCCAATTCTGTTGTTGCCAAAGCTTCGCTTGATATTTTGAATATGACCCCATTAAAAGTGACTTATGCCGCTTCTTTTATGGGGTTGCCAAAGCAAAATTACGATTTTGTGCTGCTCGGTGTTCCCATTCCTGTTCGCGATAATATGGCGGAGCACAACGATCAATTAATGACCGCCATGGCACTGGCGGACGAAATTATTTTGGCATTGCCCAGTCAATCGCATGTAGATTCAGAACAATTGAAACAGCTCGGTGCCAAAGGATGCCTTATCAAACCCATTTCGGCTCGTCGATTGTTTCCTTTGTTGCTCGAAAAAAAAACGTTTAAAAAAAATGCGCCCTCTGAGTTGTTGCCAACAGCTTCAACATATTTATCTAACCGCTTAGCTTTTCGAGTGATGGCGGTGGACGATAATCCCGCAAATTTAAAATTAATCGGCACTTTACTTGAACCATTAGTAGATAAAATCATTTTGTGCAGCAACGGAGAAGAAGCATTGTCTATAGCGACTCAAACTCAGCTTGATGTGATTCTGATAGATATTCAGATGCCAAAAATGGATGGGATCCGAACCAGTGAGCTGATACATCAATTGCCTTTACATCGAAATACTCCCATCATTGCCGTGACAGCCGATACCACACAGGGGCAGAACGAGCTGTTATTAGCCTCGGGGATAACAGATTATTTAACAAAACCTATTAATGAAAACTGTCTGATTCAAGCAATTTCACGCTATAGCAAAAAAATGGTATCTCACAGCCCTGCCATTTTTGTGGGCGGAAAAATACCACCTGTTTCACTAGACTGGGATCTGGCATTGAAACAAGCCGCTTATAAAAAAGATTTGGCCTGTGATCTCTTGAAAATGCTTTTAGAACTGCTTCCTGATGTTAAAAAACGAGTTCAGGAAATTTTGGATCTGGGGGATAAGACAATAAACGCTGAGGAAGAAGCGAATATATTATCTGTTATCCACCAGCTTCATGGCAGCGCGGCTTATAGCGGGTTGCCTCAGCTGCAAAAAATTTGTGGTGTCCTTGAAAAGGAATTACATAAAAAAACCCTTGTTAAAGATTTACAGGCGGAGTGGTTTGAATTATTAGATGAGATAGAAAACGTAACTATTGCCGCCGAAGCGCATTTGTCTCAATTTTTGAGTTAAGATTTACCATAAAATAAGTCCTAACCTTGAAGGAAAGAAGGATAATCATTAGAATTATGTTATTTAAAAATAAGAGGTTTTATGGCGAAGTGGAATGGCCAATATATCAGCCCTTATGCTGAACAGGGCAAAAAAAGTGAGCAGGTTAAAAAAATTACCGTTTGCATTCCAACGAAGGTACTCAAAATACTGACAGACGAAAGAACTCGTCGACAAATTAATAATTTACGCCATGCTACTAACAGTGAATTATTATGCGAAGCTTTTTTGCATGCTTTCACAGGCCAACCTTTGCCGAATGACGATGATCTGAGAAAAGAACGGAATGACGAAATTCCTCAAGCAGCCAGGATATTAATGCGTGATCTGGGGATCAATCCTGATACCTGGGAATACTGACCCCATTTATTAGTAATAATGTGAAAAAATGCCTAAAAATAAAATGAACCCGACATAATGATTGTTCATAAAAGCTTGAAAATATCCATCTGAACTTATCATCAATTTTTGTTGATATATAAATAACATGCCGACTAATCCAACAGAAATATAAAACAAGACTCCAAACTGCATCAAATATCCCACTAATATCATTAAAAAAACTGTGATAAATTGTAATAAACCTATGATCAATCTATCATGCTGGCCGAACAAAATTGCAGTAGATTTAACACCAATTCGCAAATCGTCATTACGATCTACCATCGCATATTGGGTGTCATAGATGAGCGTCCAGCAAAGATTTAAAAATAGTAACAGCCAGCAAACTATAGGTAAGGTTTGAGTCACAGCAGAAAAAGCCATGGGAATTGACCATCCAAAAGCCAATCCCAATATAAGCTGAGGTAAATGTGTGACCCGTTTCATAAAGGGATAGACCCAAGCGAGTAGAGCCGCAACCAGAGAAATCGCAATCGTCATATGATTGAGCATCAACACCAGACAAAAAGAAAGAAAAATCAGGACAAAAAACAGAATTTTGCAAAATCTGAGATCAACTTCGCCACTGGGTATGGGTCGACTTGCAGTACGTTTCACGTGACCGTCAATCTTTCTATCAGCATAATCATTGATCACACATCCCGCCGCTCTCATGAAAAAAACCCCTAATATAAAGATGGCCAATATTTTGATATCAGGGATCCCTTTACTGGCTATCCAGAGTGCCCATAAGGTCGGCCACAAAAGCAGGAATATGCCTATGGGTTTATCGATACGCATGAGCCGGCAATAAGCTTTCCATGTTTTTTTATGCAAGCTTGGTGTTCCTGGAATGGCAATACAGCGGGGAAGCAGGCAAAAAAACTTCTGTTAATAATAGCGGTTTATTGGATAACTGTAATAAGGATCGCCTTGCCCAGAGATCACCTTGACGTCCCGTTTGAATGTAATCTCGTTTCAGATCCTTACTACTAAACAAATAGCGCCCAAGAGGTGTTTTGCCTAGATTCAACAGCGCATGTTCAGGCCCTGACAGGGTATCCTGTGGGATAACGGTACGGCCAAGTAGCCAGGGTTCATCATCAGCACACATCACGACCTCTCGTATCCAATAACGTGGGCTCTCAGGGAGCAGCTCTTTTTCATCAGATAAAGCCTGATGTTCAATAAAGCCTTCGTGTTTGAGATCGATGATTATCTTGTGACAATGTCGCTCAAAGCGCTCAGTCATAGAGCCTGCTTCCATCAGCCATCCCGCCACTTCCAATGGCAAATCAGGCTCTTCAATAGAGCGCCAATCAATACATTTGATAATGGATTTTTTTTTCGTGGACATAAGTCACTTCTCTGACAGAAATAAAGTGGTTTTTTATTATCACTTTTTCTGATGATTATTTTATCTCAATCACATTATTTTTATTGACGATCGAGCCAAGGAGAAGAAAGACTCCAAAAGATAATATCGGCTCCCAGATAATTTTCTGCATAATCTGTGAATTCAGCTTTTGTAAAAGGTCGACGAGTCTGGGGATTTGTATAAGTCAAAGTAGGCTCTTGTACTGCCATGGCGACCAAACCGAGTTTTCCTTTATACTGATGAAAAAAAGGATAGGCATTTTTCATGTGGCCTTTTTTATTCGGTATAATATCGGGCCCACCTAATCCGATATTATTTTTTTCTGCTAATGCAAAAAATTTTGACATATATTGATGGTCATTATTCCATTCGCAAGGCCAAAAATTAATATATTGCACCACATGAGATTTCTTAAAAGCTTTTTTGGTGAAAAGCGCATTTTCTATTTCAGCATTGAAATATTTTTCACAAGTAAACCCTGTTGTGTCTTTTTTGATATCAATATCAATCGATGTTTCAGGTAAATTAATACCAAAAATACGGCCATCAAACTTCTTGGCTAATTCGCTTATTAACTTTTGATATCTTTTTTGTACCTCAGGATTCCATTGTTGCGCCACCCAACCTGAAGCAATCGGTTTATTTTCTCCCGGATTATCATACTGATGAACAAGGCCTTTCTTGTAGACAGGCTCATTCAATAAATAATAGGGTACGTTTTTAGCATCAGGTGAAAAAAAACGATCTTGAAGTTGAATAAATAAATTTTTATGTAATTTATTGACATACTCTAAATCTTTTTCAATTTCAGAAAAATCATATTGATTTTTTTGTTTTTCCAAGATGTTCCAATTATAAACTATTTGTACGCCATCAATGTCTGGGCGTATTAACAGAGGTTTGATTTTTTCTAAATTACCCGAAGAAGTATATAAATAATTTTTTAACGGCGCTGAAAAAACAGGAAAAGAGGTGAATGTGAGGGTAACTAACATGAAAGAAAAACGTAAAATATTCATTTATTATCCTTATTATTAATTATTATGTATTTAGAAAGGAGCAGGCACAAAACCCAAGGCGTCATACACTTTCTTTATTGTAAGCTGTCCTCGCGCCCTGGCCTGATCAGCCCCTTGCTTCATCACTTGCTGTAAATAGGGTTCATCTGAACGATAATGTTGATAACGTTTCTGTATATCATTGAGCATATGAGTAAGAGCTTCCGCTAACTCTGTTTTTAAATGACCGTACATTTTACCCGAAAAATTTTTTTCCAACTCAGACATATTTTTATTGACCACTCCAGATAATATATCCAGCAAATTCGACACCCCTGGTTTGTTTTTTATGTCGTAATAAATTTGAGCGGGCTCATCAGAATCGGTCATCGCTTTTTTTATTTTTTTGATAATATTTTCAGGATCTTCTAATAATTCGATTACATTATTTCGATTCTCATCTGATTTGGACATCTTTTTGTTTGGCTCTTGTAATGACATGATCCGTGCTCCACTTTGAGCAATAAAAGGCTCAGGAATCACAAAAATATCGCCATAAATACCGTTAAAACGTTTTGCTATATCTCGAGCCAATTCCAGGTGTTGTTTTTGATCTTCTCCGACCGGTACCTGATGGGTTTGGTATAGCAAAATATCAGCTGCCATTAAAACCGGATAATTCAATAGGCCCGCATTCATATTTTCTGAATGGCGTGAAGATTTATCTTTAAATTGTGTCATTCGATTGAGTTCACCAAAATAAGTGAAACAATTAAGAATCCAGCTTAATTGCGTATGTTCAGGTACATGAGATTGAACGAAAATAGTGCTTTTTTTTGCATCGATTCCACATGCAAAATATAACGCTAATGTGTCTAAAGTGCTTTTTCTCAGAGACTCTGGGTTTTGGCGTGTGGTGATGGCATGTAAATCAACAATACAAAAAATACAGTCATAATCTTCTTGTAGGTTTACCCACTGACGTAAGGCACCCATATAATTTCCAATAGTTAAAGAGCCAGAGGGTTGAGCCCCACTAAATACGACGGATTTGATGACATTTGATTGATTCATTTGATGCCTTTTTGAAATTTTCAATGGTATAAAATTATTTATATTTACTCGTTTTCTGATTATAATTCCAAAAATAAAATATTTTTTACATAATACTAAAAATATTTTTCAAATATCATTGATTTTAAAATTTTATAATTAAATTTAATGTGTTTCATGGAATGAATAAAAATGTCCAAAATGTTTTTTAAAAACGAGCTAATCAACAAAAAAGTTAAAGAATATTTAGAAGAGAATATGCTGAAAAACCATAAAAATAAATTTGGTTATTTAGTCATACATAAAAAAGATTTTCATCATATATGCATTATAAGTAACTGTCCCGAATGGTTTGATATATACCTGGAATTTAATCACCAGTTAATTGATCCTGTTGTTATTAAGGCTTTGTCCAGGGTTGAGGATTTTGAATGGGATGAAAATATTTTAATTTCATCGAAATTGGCCTTACCAAAGGTACTGGATCAAGCCAAGACATACGATATCAGTAGAGGTCATACTTTTGTTCTACATGATTATAAGCAAAATCTGGCGATTTTATCCATTTTTGATGACAGACCTTTAAAAACAAATGATTTTTTTATAGACAGAGAAAAAATGTATTTATTATTAGTTAAAACGCATCAAAAGTTACTGTCTCTTTATGAAAAATTTGAAATACCTACCAAAAAAAATATTGGCTTGTCAAAAAGAGAAAATGAAATTTTACATTGGGCAAGTATCGGTAAAACTTATCAAGAAATTTCAAAAATAATAGGTATTAAAGAATGTAGTATTAAATTTCATATGAAAAATATAACTAATAAATTAGGCGCGATTAATTCAAGGCATGCTATAAAATTAGCTTATGAACTCAAATTATTAAAACAAATTTCATATGCTTTTTAAATTCAAAAATAATATTCAATATATTTTTTACTTATTTTATAAAAATTAAAAATAATAAATTTAAACATAAAAACAAATCAACGAATACATCAAAATTTTTTGAATGAGACTATTTTTTTAAATAGGTATAGATCATATATCTAATTAATTTTAACTTTAAGTAATTCATTTCGCATGGCATGAATGACCACATGGTAATCAGGTTGGCTGAAAATAGCAGAACCGGCTACAAATATATCCGCTCCGCAATGTGCTACTTCAGCAATATTATCAACCTTAATACCACCATCAACCTCTAAACGAATGTCATAGCCACTGTCGTCAATGATTTTTCGGACTTGGCTTAATTTTTTAAACGTGCTGGGAATAAAGGCTTGCCCTCCGAAACCAGGATTGACAGACATCAATAAAATCAGATCTAACTTATCCAGAACATAATCGAGATAATGGAGAGAAGTGGCAGGATTAAACGCTAAACCAGCCTGGCATCCCTGTTGTTTAATCAGCTGTAAAGTTCGATCAATATGTTCTGAAGCTTCAGGATGAAACGAAATATAGCTCGCCCCAGCTTGAGCGAAACGGCTAACCAGGGCGTCCACGGGTTTTACCATGAGATGCACATCGATGGGCGCTTCAATTCCATGATCCCGCAAGGCTTGACACACCATCGGGCCCATCGTCAGATTAGGCACATAGTGGTTATCCATCACATCAAAATGGATAAAATCGGCACCTGCTCTGAGGACGTTGGCAGTATCTTCGCCTAAGCGGGCAAAATTTGCAGATAAAATAGAAGGCGCAATTAAATATTTTTTCATGAATTTTTTTAGTTAACGGTATAAAGCCAAAAGTTCATCCACCTTACGACGGCCAAAACCATTACAACTGATGGTACGCCTGGCTTTCACTACATGGAGTGAAGCTTGATGATACCACTGCCGTGTCAGAGCCGTATCATGATTGGAAATCAAAACTGAAACTTGATTGTCACGACGGAGCTGATGAGCCATCTGAGCTAAATTTTGTTGATCTAAAGCATTAAAGCCGTTATGAAAATAAGAAGTAAAATTAGCGGTCATAGATAAAGGAACATAAGGTGGATCGCAATATACCACTGCCCTCCCTGAGGCTTGCATTAAAGTTTGTTGATAATTCTCGCAGATAAAAATGGCGTTTTGTGCTTTTTCAGAGAAAAAATACAATTCTTCCTCTGGAAAATAAGGTTTTTTGTAAGATCCAAAAGGGACGTTGAATTCTCCTTTTAAATTATAACGACACAAGCCGTTGTAACCATGGCGATTCAAATATAAAAATAACAGGGCTCGCCTATATTCATCCTTACAGGTATTAAACTCCTTCCGGAGCCCATAAAATTGTTTTGCATTATTACATTGATGATGAAAAAGCAAACGTGAATCACGCACAAAATCATCAACACGTGATTTCACGATATTGTAGAGGCTGCTTAAATCACGATTAATATCGGCCAGAATGTAATAACGATAGTGCGTGTTTAAAAAAACGGAACCGGCCCCAACAAAAGGTTCAATCAAGCAATCTGCTGAGGGAAGATGGCGGCGTATCTCTTCAATGAGATGGTATTTTCCGCCCGCCCATTTCAAAAAAGCCCGTTTTTTCTTCAAAATGCTGACCCTTTTTGTAAAAGGGCTGAAAATTTCACCTCCATTTCATTTCTCCAAGCCAGCAGTCATAGAATAAAACCGAGTCGATTTGTTTTTTTACAGGATTAGCAACCTGTTTTTTATTAACTCATTGATCACATTAACGTCTCTTTAATAGAAGCGAGAACAATATCATTGTCGATTCCCTCATATATTTCTGACTGACCTATAGCGGTTGGGATAATTAATCGTAATTTGTCATTCATGACTTTTTTATCATGCATCATATGCAATAAACAGGATTTTGGATCAATCTGATGAAATCCTTGAATGGGCAGCTTTGCCCGTAATAATAATTTTTTTATTCGTATGATATCGGTCTTGGAAAATAGCCCTAATTTTTGAGCGGTTTGAGCGGTTTGAGCGGCCATCAACATACCGATAGAAACCGCTTCACCATGTAGATAAAAAGTATAATTCGTTTCTGTTTCAATGGCATGAGCATAGGTATGACCTAAATTAAGTAAGGCTCTTAAGCCATTTTCATCACGTTCATCCTCCATCACTATTTTGGACTTTATTTGACAACAACGACTAATACAATGACTTAAAGCATCAACATCTCTTCTTAATAAAGAATCCATATTGGCTTCTAACCAACAAAAAAAATCAAAATCAAAAGCAATACCATATTTGATGGCTTCAGCTAACCCTGAACTAAAGTGACGCAGAGGCAAATGAGATAAACAGTCAATATCAATAATGACAGAAGCAGGTTGATAAAAAGCGCCAATCATGTTTTTTCCAAGTTGATGGTTAACGGCCGTTTTTCCGCCTATCGAAGCATCTACTTGCGCCAACAAAGTAGTGGGGATTTGAATATATCGGATGCCTCTTTGATAACAGGCTGCCGCGAAACCTGTTAAATCTCCTATGACGCCCCCTCCGAAGGCAATCAAAGTGGTGTGACGCCCATGCCATTTTTTTAAAAGTTCAGTAAATATCAGTTCAATAGACGCCAATGACTTATATTTTTCACCATCGGGTAAAATGATATGATCGAGCCTGACGCCGCCTTGCTCTAAAACCGTTCGAATTGAAGAAAGATAAAGAGGCGCTAAGGTTTGATTCGTCACCAACATGCCTTGGTCCCCTTTTTTGATCGGTTCAAAAGAATCAAAATGATTCAATAATCCTGAAGAAATGGTAATAGGATAATTGCGCTGACCTAAAGTAATCGTCATTTTCTTCATAGTGACGTTAATGACCTTTTGAAATACAAAAAATTAGGGTTTTTCTAATAGGTGAATAATTTTTTTTGCAACGATTTTGAAGCTGTGATCTTCTGTTGGGATAATGATGTCGGCGATTTCTTCATAAAGAGGATTTCGTTCTTTTGCCAGTGTTTGAAAAAACTGAGGACACTGACCTACTGATTGTAATAGAGGGCGCTTTTTATCACGCTGAGTCCGGATCAATTGCTTTTCAATGCTGGTTTCTAAATAAATGACCACCCCACGGGCTGATAAAACGTTTCGGGTTTCTTTAGATTTAATTGAACCTCCCCCTGTCGCCAACACAATGCCTTTTTTTTCAGTGAGTTGATTAATTAATATTTCTTCACGATACCGAAAGCCTTGTTCCCCTTCGAGATCGAATATCCAGCTGATATCAGCGCCTGTACATCGCTCAATTTCTTTATCAGAGTCAAAAAACTCCATACTGAGCTGTTGGGCTAGTTGTCGGCCAATAGTACTTTTGCCGGCACCCATAGGCCCGACCAGAAAAATATTTCGTTTCTCTATCATATTTTCGGTATTGTCGAGGTAATTGGTTTGTGAAAAACAGATTTTTTCATGATATGCATAAATGCCATGGTGACTCATTAAAGCAAATTTTTTTCGTGTAACCTAATAACGTCCTTCTTCCTTCTTTTCACTAATCACAGCATGAATTTCTTCTATGACTGTTTTGACATCTGCTGTTTTAGTATCATCCTTAAAATAACCCGTTAATTGAGTTTCAGGTGTTAACTGCCCTTCCGAATATAACGCCCACATTTCCTGAGCGTATTTTCGATTCAGTAATGTGGGTGCAAACTGCCCATAAAAACGGGTGATGTTACCTACATCTCTTTCTAAAATGGATTTTGCGTGATGATTTGCTGAAGCATTAACGACTTGAGGCAAGTCAATAATCACAGGACCTGCAGATCCTCTGAGAACGTTAAATTCAGAAAGATCTCCATGTACCAAACCGATACAAAGCATTCGAACCACAGATTGAATGATCATCTCATGATCTGACAGTGCCTGCTGTTCAGTAAAAAAAACATCACTGATACGAGGTGCCGGCAAGTGATCTTCATCCGTAATCAGATCCATCAATAAGACACCATCAAGGTGAACATAAGGTTGAGGAACATGAACGCCGGCATGAGCTAATAGATAAAGAGCGTCAATTTCAGCATTCTGCCAGATTTCTTCCTGCTGTTTTCGGCCAAATTTAGATCCTTTTGTCATAGCTCGAGCATGTCTGCTGCTACGTACCTTTCGGCCTTCTTGATATGCCACTGCTTGTCTAAAGCTGCGATTTTCTGTTTTTTTATATACTTTTGCACAACGGATATCAGAGCCGCAGCGAACAACATAAACATCGGCTTCTTTTCCGCTTTTTAATTGTCTGATCACTTCATCAACCAGACCATCATCAATCAAAGTCTGGAGTCGTTTTGGTGCTTTCATGGGGTTCTTATACCTTTAATCAGCCTGTTTCTGATGATTAAGACTGAAGTTTATCAGTCTATTATTCTGGAGTCTGTATTTTGTTGAATCCTATTTTGCTCATCATTCCATTAAGTTCCATTTTTAATCGATACGGCTTGAATGGCCGTTAATGCGATGGTGTAAATAATGTCCTCCACTAGTGCACCACGTGAAAGATCGTTCAGCGGTTTACGCATGCCCTGCAGCATAGGGCCAATCGAGACTAAATCAGCAGAGCGTTGAACCGCTTTGTAGGTCGTATTGCCCGTATTCAGATCAGGGAAGATAAAAACGGTAGCTTGACCTGCAACAGGAGAATGAGGTGCTTTAGACTGAGCCACATCTGCCATAATAGCGGCGTCGTATTGTAATGGCCCATCAATCATCAGATCAGGGCGCTTTTTTTGTGCCATCATAGTGGCTTCTCTGACTTTTTCTACGTCACTGCCGGTGCCTGAATTTCCTGTAGAATAAGAGATCATTGCGACACGAGGCTCAATGCCAAAAGCAGCCGCTGAATCCGCGGATTGAATCGCAATTTCAGCAAGTTGCTCCGCCGTGGGATCGGGATTAATCGCACAATCACCATACACCAGCACCTGATCCGGCAACAACATGAAAAACACAGAAGAAACCAGTGAATTCCCTGGGGCTGTTTTGATGAGTTGTAATGCGGGGCGAATAGTATGGGCTGTAGTATGTACTGCTCCTGAAACTAAACCGTCCACTTCATCTCGTTCAAGCATCAAGGTGCCCAAAACAACGTTATCTTGTAATTGTTCACGAGCGACCACTTCCGTCATGCCTTTATTCTTTCTCAGCTCAACAAGGCGTGCAACATAATTTTCACGGGTCGTCACAGGATCTATGATCTCAATCTCTTGGCCTAATTCCACACCTTGTGCCGCTGCAATTCGGTGAATTTCCTCTGGATTGCCCAATAATACGCAACGTGCAATCCCTCGTTCGGCACAAAAAGCCGCGGCCTTGATCGTACGAGGCTCATCCCCTTCGGGTAATACGATCCGTTTATTGGCTTTACGTGCACGCTCCGTTAACTCATAACGGAACGCAGGGGGAGATAAACGGTGTGTTCGCTCTGAAAAAGCAGTTAAAGAACAAATCCATTGATTGCTAATATGGTCAGCGACATAATTTTGCACTTTTTCAATACGTTCATGATCGTCAACCGGAATTTCTAAACTAAAACTTTGTAGATTCAAAGAAGTTTGCCAAGTATTTGTCTCCACCTTAAAAACGGGTAAGCCAGTTTGAAAGGCCTGCTGGCATAGCTGATTCACACTGGGGTCTATAATGTAACCCCCTGTGAGAAGAATTGCCCCAATTTCAACCCCATTCATCGCTGCCAGGCAAGCAGCCACTAAAACATCCGAGCGATCTGCAGAGGTCACTAATAAAGCGCCGGCTCGAAAATATTGCAACATATTAGGGAGACTGCGAGCACAAAAGTTAAAAGACCTGATTCTTCTGGTCTGAATATCACCTTCATTGATCACTTGGGCACCAAGATGTTTTGCGATATCGGTAGCGCGAATCGCTATCAGATCAGCATGCCATGGAATACAAGCCAGTAAAGGGAGAGGGAGATGGTTTTGAAGATGTTCAATATCAATATTTTTCAAATTTGTTTTTCTTGAACCATCACAAATGTCTGATAGATCAGGGCGAGTACGACCCTGTTCATCCATTGGGGCATTTAATTTATTGATGATGACACCTACAATATTTTTGTTTTTACTGCCACCAAAATTCGAACGGGCCAATTCAATACGCTCTCTCAGTTGAACGGGTGAATCATTCCCCATCGCCATCACAAAAATTATTTTGGCATTCAACGTTCTTGCAATTTGTTCATTTAACATATTAACGAACTGATGCTGGCGTATAGAAACCAATCCTTCTATCAATACCACCTCGTTATCCAAGGTACTTTCGTGATAATGCGCAAGAATTTCTTCCATCAAAACATTTTGTTGGCTGGTTCTGAGTAGGCTTTCAACATAATCAAGATTAAGCGATTTTCCCACATTGAGATTAGAATGCGCCCGAATAATCGCAGTCGTTTTATCTGGTTTATTAGAGCTTGATTGAGAAATAGGTTTAAATAAAGTTAATCGTATCCCTTTTTGTTCCATCGATCGGATCACACCTAGACTTACACTACTTAAACCAATACCAGTACCGATTGGAATTAACATAATTGATGGCAACACTATGCACCTCTTTTTGTTTGTCATAACCTACTGATTCATATTTTATTCAGCGGTTTTACACATTCTGCAAAGCCCGCGTCAGCTGAGCGGTGTCTTGAGCGATGACTTTCTCTTCATTAGTGGGGATCACCATTGCTAAACGGCTATGGTCTGTTGTAATAGCGCCTGATTGTCCAAAACGCGCCAATAAATTGCGTGAGGGATCCACTTCAAAACCTAATAAACTGAGTTTATTGAGTGTGAGTTCACGTATCAAAGACGAATTTTCACCAATCCCCCCTGTAAAAATAACGAGATCTAAACGCCCTTCCATTAAAGAGGTATAAGCCCCAATATATTTGGCTAATCTGTGACAAAATACATCCACTGCTCGCCGAGCTTCTGGTTTTTTAAAATTATCATAATGATCTTCAACATAACGACAATCACTGGTCACTTCAGTGAGCCCTAACAGGCCGGATTTTTTACTCAACATTTGATCGATTTCATCGATATTCATTGATAGGACATGATGTAAATAAAAAATAATCGCGGGATCTAAATCCCCACTGCGGGTGCCCATGACTAAGCCTTCCAATGGGGTCAACCCCATAGAAGTGTCTACAGATTGCCCATTGCGTATCGCTGTCACAGAGCCGCCATTACCCAGATGGCAGCTGATGGCATTGAGTTCTTCCAAAGGTTTATTTAAAAATTTGGCCGCTTGTTGGCTGACATAAAAATGGCTGGTGCCATGTGCACCATAGCGACGAATACGATGATTTTGATACAATTCATAGGGTAAAGCATAAAGATAAGCGCATTCTGGCATAGTTTGATGAAAAGCCGTATCAAACACCGCGACATTTTTGTTAGAAAGTTTAGGTAAAAATTTTCGAGCTTCAGCAATGCCAATCAAATGTGCAGGATTATGTAAGGGCGCAAATGGAATCGCTTTTTCAATACCTTCAATGACCTCGTCAGTGATAATCACAGATTCCGTAAAATGTTCTCCGCCATGTACAATCCGATGACCAATAGCGCTTAATTGTGAAGCCAGCTCGATTTCTTTTGACAAAATAGTGTTTACAATAAAATCCAAGGCCTGTGTATGTGCCGCCTTGTTGCTCAGTTGCGCTTTTTGTTTTTTGTCGCCCGTCTCCCATTTTATGCGTGCTTCTGGTAAATCAAAGCATTCCGCTAAACCAGACAGATGTGTTTCACCTGTATCAGGGTTAATAATCGCAAATTTTAAAGATGAACTACCACAATTGAGAACCAGGACTAAAGCGTTCGACATAATAATACCTATATTATTTATATATATTTTTTGTACTGTAAAACATACGTTTTTGAAAAATCTAATGATTTGACAAGATTAGCATTTTTTTATCAAAAAACGATATGCCTTAAAAGCCAAATGATTGAGAAAACGTTTGTGTGTATCAATAGACCTTTTTCAAAAACGTAGAGGGGCGTTCATCATTTTAATATCTTTTGTCTTAATTTTTTAATATGGCACTGTTAAGAAAGTCAATGTTAAAATAATTTCTGTTTTTTTTGAGGGTGATAAAAGATGAAAATCAGGCACTATCCCATCAAAGGAGGGTAATTTTATAAAAATAATCGAACCTAACCTGCGGGCATCAGTATTTTTCTCAGCTGTTTTGTACGTATTGAGAAACGGCGTCCCTTGGCGTGATGTGCCCTTTTTTATGGTTATTGGCATACTATCTTATAGGTTTATGGGCGCTTTAAACGATGGAGTGACAATGGGTTTTTCCAGGGCTGGCTTTACTCTTCGATAAGCTCAATGTCACCTTCTTTTCTTTGTTCGCTATCACTTGTCTTAAAGTCTTTAATGGGTTTTGTTAACAGTGTTATAACCTCATCCGGTCTATCACAAAATCGACATGTGATTTCTATTGTTACCATCAATGATGGACTCAAAAAACTCTAATTTATAAAAAATTAACTTACCTTTGGATAAACTACTCTCAATTCGATATTTTGATACAAGAATTTGAATAAGATTCGCCTTGGCTGCTTACTAGAGAGGTGTTGACGCAAAAATAGGGATCCGTATAATCGGAACCATGAAAAATAATAGAAATTTTCACTGCGCCCTTAGCTCAGCTGGATAGAGCAACGGCCTTCTAAGCCGTAGGTCACTGGTTCGAATCCAGTAGGGCGTACCAATAAAATCAAGGGGTTAGATGACATTCAACTTTTTAATATTTTTAAGTGGGACAAATTTGGGACATGATTTGAGATTTTTCTATTAAATCTGTCAAAAACGCCGTCAATTTGTTTGGCGTGTTCAGTAAGATGATTAGACGCTAAGTGTGCATATCGCCTTACCATTTCGACTGATTCCCATCCACCCATTTCTTGTAAAACAGAAAGTGGAACGCCAGACTGAATTAACCAGCTAGCCCAAGTATGTCTCAGATCATGAAAGCGAAAATTTTCTATTCCGGCTCGTTTTAATGCCGCTCTCCATGCCGTATTAGAATCGACACGCATTTTTCTAATCGAATTTGTTTGTGAGCCATCAGATCGCTTTGCTGACATTGTATGTACGAATACCCATTTTTGATGATTACCCAATTGTCGCGTCAGAGTACGGCAAGCCGTATCGTTTAGAGCCACACCTATAGCTTTTCCCGATTTGCTGCTTTCTGGCTCTATCCAGGCAACTTTTCTTTGCATATCAATTTGTGACCACGCTAAATTAATGATATTTGAACGACGTAACCCGGTTGCCAGCGCAAATTCAACCGTCGATCTAAGGGGTTCAGGACATTCATTGATTAATCTTTCTGCTTCATCCGGTTCTAACCATCTAATACGTTTTTCTCTAGCCGATGGAACCTTAATAACCGGTGATTTTTCTATCCATTTCCAATCTCTTTCAGCAGATCTCATCATTGATTTAAGTAGTGCCAAATGCTTAGCTTTTGTTGCTATAGAAACTTCTTTCGCTTGATAAGCGGGTATTTCTATTCCTTTTCTTTTTGCTGAATTAACTCTACTTTTCCATCTTAATTGTTCCTGCCTATTTTTCATTTTGCTAATAGCACTATATATTTTTGCTTCTGTCATATCTTTTAATCGGGTACCGCTGAAATACAGTAGCCAAAAACCAAGTCTACCCTTGTCATCGTCTAAAGATTTCTTGTTAGCCTTCTCTTCAATCCATCTCAAGCAGGCTTCGTCAAATGTGACATTAGGAAAATCATCTAACTTTGCTATTCTCCATAATTCAGCTTTTCGTTTGTCGTGTAACTCCTGAGCTTGTTTTTTGTCCTCTGTGCCAAGTGATTCCTTAATTCTTTTTCCGCACGGTGTTGTGTAACTGCCGTACCAAATTTTACCACGTTTGAAGATTGACATTTTTTACTCCTGCTGACATCAATCTCGCTCTCAGCGAGAGTATTGATCGAATTTTTAACGGCTTCAATACAAGCTTCTTTTGTAAATAAATAAGGTGATTTCTTTTTGTACGGATTTTTGCGTTGATAACTAATGATCCCCAGCTTGCACCAATTAGTCAGAGTGTCTTCACTTATTCCTATTATTTTCGCTGCCTCTTGCCGCGTTAAAGTCGCTTTGTTCATTACATTCCTCATTCAAAAACTGACACCCTTCTCAGGTGCTTGATTGCCCCAAAAACAGATGGCCTAAGCACGAATGGTTAATTCGTCCCAGGGATAGGATTTAGTGGAAAAGAGAGTACTAGAGATTATTTGCTGTATGGTTTTTTGTGGTAATATTGTTGCCGTTGTGTGTTAGTTAACAGCAATATTTTTCCCTGGTGCTGGGCAGCTTTATGCTGGTATTTTTTTTATTTCCTTTTCATCGCTTCCAGTAATAAATCCTGTATTGCCCGTTTTGAATTGCGTCGTTCCATGACCACTTCATCGAGGGTATCTTTAGCAACGATATGGTGAATAAAGACAGGGCGATTGTGTCCGGCTTGCGCTTGGCGGGTGGGGCCGATACGTTCGATAATTTGCTGGTACTGCTCTAAGTCCCACCAGTGGGAGAAAAAGACCAGAATATTACCGCCGTCCTGTAAATTTAAGCCGTGTCCACAGCTTGCGGGGTGGGCAAAAAGCAACGGGATTTTGCCATTATTCCAGTCGGTAAGGGTTTGGGGGTTGGCATCTAAATTTTTTCCTTTGGGAAAGGCTTTTAATAAACGCTCGAGGTCATGTTTCCAGTGGTAAGCGACCAGTACTGGCGTCCCTCCTGATTCATTAACAATACTCTCTAGCGCCTGAATTTTGGCATCGTGTATCTCTGTCCAATTGCGATTGTCATCGCTATAAATAGCGCCACTGGCAATTTGCAAAATTTTTATTGTTTTGGCCGCCGCGTTTAACGCTTCAATCGCACTCTCGCCCAATTCAAGAAACAGTTCTTTTTCCATGGCATGATAGTGTGCTCGCGCTTTTGCAGGTAGTTCAACGTTGATAACGTTGTGTATCGGTTCATCGATATCAAACCAGTCGGCTGCATCAAGGGATAAGGTGACATCGCTAAGCGCTAACGGAATTTGTAGATGCGCAAATCCTAAAGGCTCAAACCGACTCCATTGTTGCCCGGGCAACTGGATACGCTTAAACCAGCGAGACGTAAACGCATTATAGGTTCTGCCTAAGCGCTCGCCCTGGTCAACAAACCACGCTTGCCCCCATAAGTCCATCAGGCCATTAGGTGAAGGCGTGCCTGTCAGATTTACCCAGCGATGAACAGATTTATGCGCTATTTTGGCGAGGGCTGCGGTGCGTTTACCGCCTTTGCGTAACCGGAATGATTTCAACCGGGTGCTCTCATCGGCAATAATTGTGCCAAAAGGCCAAGTGTCACCAAGTATGTCAACCAGCCAGACGAGATTGTCATAATTGACCGTAAATACGCTGGCATGGGTATTTTTGAGTGCCGCTATCCGTGCTTTGGCAGAGCCAATGATGGGTTGTACTTCAATATTACGCAGGTGGCTCCATTTAAGCGCTTCATCTGGCCAGGTGGATTGCGCTACCCGTAACGGGGCTAACACTAATGTCGGTTTGGTTTCACTGCCTGATAAATAGAGATTTTCTAACGCCGTCAGTGTGGCTGCCGTTTTTCCCATTCCCATTCCCGCCCAGACATTTGAGCGTTTGATATCGAGTAGGTGATTGATAATGAGATGTTGGTAAGGTCGAGGGGTGAAGGTTTTCATAAATTGCCTTTTAGCTGTTTTAAAATAATTCAGCGATATCGATACCGTGTATTTCAAGCCACGCCTCCCTCGGATAAATCACTTCACGGCAGTTTTGGTCAGGATTGAAACAGGTTGGGTATCCCGAGGTGAGTGCGTCATAAATATCGTGTTTGTCGAGCCAGGCATTTAACACTTTCCAGCCAAACATTTTTCCCGTCGCTCTCCACACTGCCTGTTGAGAAGCCCATTCTTTACTTGCGCCAAATCGGGCGGCCATTTTTTCACGCTCTCGTATCGCACGATTAGCAATGCGCTGGTAGGCTGAATTACGTTGGAGTGCAGTGGCTTCCCTTTTGCGACTAATATGGGATTTGGTACGGATAGCTTCATCTCTCTGGTCAGTAATAACAGCCTTTTCCTTTTCTGAGATAACCAAGGTTTCAAGCGCTTCAATGTAGTTAGTGGGTAATGAAGGGGGGGTTAATTTCTGTTCCAGTTCTTGCCAACGATCAACCAGGCAAGCCGTAAATTCAGGGCAAAGTTGAGCAACAACAATAATGCTGTCACGTTTACCTTGTTCTCCTTCAAAAATAAAAACTTCAGTAAAGCGATTTGGGCTATTTGATTGTTTATTCTCAACTTCCTCAATCTGAGAAAGTTGAGAATAATCTCACTCTTAGCCAATGTTTCAATAGTCCGTTTTACGTTGTCGTGACGTTTGTTGACCAGTTCCGCAATCTCTATACTTGACATAGTTAAACTTTGGAAAGTTATTAAATTTTGCATGTAAAAATTCCTCAATAATGAAATTGATAAAATATTGCCCCTGCAAAAAGGGGCGTTAAAATTAATTAGTGACGTTCTAGGAAGTGGGTCAATTCACCTTCGTACCAGTGATCGGTGTGCTCGGTGATTATCCCGATTTGTTGATGGTGGAAATGATCAAAAAGCTGTTTGATCTCCGCTAATACGGTATCGATATTCTCACGCTTGCGTAAAATTCGCTTAATCGCCTGCTTTTCTGCGTCATTGATGATTTGGCGCAATGTCTCAGTGATATAGTAAATGCGTCTGCACTCATCAGTCATTAACGGTATATGCTCTACCTGAAAACGCTCAGGGGAGGGTGTGCCCGTCACTTCACGTAGCGCCAGCCACACCGCTCTAGTCCATGACTGTTCAAACCGAAAGCCATTTGTCATGCACCAGACTAAATGCGTTAGATTTCGAGTATCCGAATGGGTAAAACGCTCTACGGATTTTGGTTGGGGTTGGTATTTTGGTGTAAAGTTAGCGGTTTGGTTAACTGTTTGCTTATCAAGGATATCCAGCACCCATTTTCTGAATTCTTTTGCTATATGTGTACGGGCAAACATAGCGATTAGGTGTGCACCTCTTAGAGAAAAGATGCGAACTGGCATTCTAACCGTTCCCGTTTTTCTAACGACGCCCAAATTGACCGTCGTTGTCATACATTCGGAAAACTCATCTTTATTGCGATTGAAAATTTTTGTTACTGCATCCGTTTCTGTATATTCCAGTGCTCTAGCAAGTTCAGCAGAAGTAAACCAAATTTCTCTGTTATGGAAAATAGTTTCAAGAACAGTATTACGGAAAATTAAAGTAGTCATAGTAATGATTTCCTTGTTATTTAAGGATAATCACCACCTTTGAGGTCAATCTTGGGTGGTGAACTGGACGAGGTTGACCTTACCGGCTAACAAGGATCCCGGCGAGCCTTACGGCTCCCCCATCCAGCCCACCATTGATTCTTGATATGGCAGACTGACGCATAAAAAAACACGCTGTCGGCGTGCTGTGCGCCTTGTTAGTTACATCAGGAGGTCAATCCCGACATCTGATTTTGCAGATGCAAATAAACTATAGCGCATGATTTTCTTTCGTCAATGGGTATTTAAAATGTCAATGTTTTTATTATGCCGCTGCAATCCCGTTCATCATCACACCTAATAACCTAGGAAATTGGCCATCATAGAAATGGGGTTGCGTTTGACGGGGATGGTTTGGGTCAGTAAGATTTTTACCAAACTGTAATCCCTTTTCCGTCAGTGACCAGAATAGTTTTTCCTTGTCAGGATGTTTGTTACTTGGACGTGATTTACGCTCAACAATACCTAATAATTGCAGACGCTTAAAGCCAGATGGTGGACTGTAAGGTTTGCCATGTAATTGTAGAAGTTCGGTAAAAGAGTGCGTTACTTCGCTTGAACCTGTTAAACTCCCTTCTGGTGTATCAACAGCGTAATCAGGTAGTATATCCGGTATCCCAAGGGAAGATTGCAGTTTTTTCATAGCCCCCAACATAGCAGAAGGTGCTATTCGTAGTTCCTGTTTGTAAAAAGCGATCATTGCTAAGCCAGCTTGTACTTTTTCGACAAGTACGCCGTTATTGCTTTTTACCGAATCCCTAAACCGCTCGTAGACCTGAACTTCAAAATAGGGGTCTATCCATGCTGCATAGCGGATGGCGATAATTTCAACTGCCCAGCTGCCAGATTCAAGGCCACCTTTGATGATATTGACCGAAGCACTCTGCGATGCTTCGCTTACTTTTTGTACAAAAGCGCTGATACCCTCGCTTCTGAGAAACACAGATGGCCGCTGAGATTCTGTCGCTTTACATTGCGCAACTGCTGCCCGGTGTAGATCATTTAGACAATAACGCGCGAAAGCGTCTTGGCGTACAATGGTATTTTCGATAACGACTAATTTAGACATAAAAATATTTCTCCGTAATTAAACGAATCAAGGTATTAATGTGAAAGATTTTGCAGATGGAACCCTAAACCCCGTTATACTTACCTAAACACGGGAGGATTTTTCGTATGAGTCAGGTTGCATTTGATACACAAGAATTTGTTGAAACATTAGAGAATGCAGGCTTGCCAAAAGAGCAGGCAACAGCAATTTCTATTGCTGTACGTAAGTCATATGAGGTTGCTGACGTAGCGACCAAAAGAGATGTAGAAGATGTACGTAAAGACTTATCTTCTGAAATAACACTAGTTCGCAAAGATGTTGAAGCGTTAACTAATAGTCTTTTAATAAAACTAAGCGGTGTCATGTTAGCTATCGTTGGTGCAGCGGCAACGATTGTAACTTTAATTATAAAACGGGTTAAAAGGCACCCTACAACTACTCATAAGGTGGTAAGATGCTGCTTAGATCCTGACTGTCCAGTACGATAACCTGATGGCCCAGGGCAAAAAGCCGTGCGTGTTCGCGTAATTGGTAAGGGGTAGGTTTTTCGCCCGGTGCTTTACACTCCACAAAAATAATCTTGCCATTGGGCAGGGCGACTAATCGGTCAGGCACGCCTCGTCGTCCGGGTGAAACGAATTTATAGGCAATCCCGCCGATTTTTTGCACTTCACTCACCAGGTGTTTTTCAATGCTGTCTTCCCTAATTAACCGCATGGATACATCCTTTTTATGTTTTCCCGTTTAATTTGCATCAGGCAAAAATCGGCGCGGTTCTCACTCCAGATACGATTATTGCGATTGCGCGCCAGCCGATTTGCCTGTGACCATGCGCGCGCGGCTTCATGGTATTGACCGGATTGTTCAAGGTGAAATCCTGTGCCGCCTTAAAATAAAGGGGGCTGTCGTTTTTTCTAAAGGCCATGATGTTTATTTTATCCTGTGTGTTATTTATTCCTTTCGGTAGCGATAAGTCTCAAACCCATTGGCGCTAAGCGGTAAATCCCAAGCCCAGTCCGAATTAAAACTTAAGAGTTTGCTTAATCCCTCGGCTGAAAATTGGGGTGTATCGGGGGCTTCGCTGATAATTTCATCATGGACGGTTAGGACAATCTCATAACCTGCCTTTTCAATAGGCGGCATGTTATATGCCAAGACATCGCGTGCGGCGGCCTGACAGATATTTTCAGTGATTTTCCCCCCGTAGGTTTTTAGCCTTTCCCATTTACGACTATAGGGGTTAGTCCCCATATAGGTGATTTGTCCATTCTCTATTCGCGCAGAAGGGTAACAAAGACTCCGCCCTGATGGTAAACAAATCCTGAGCCAGCTTTTATCGCGCCGGACGCTAAGTTTACGGCACTTAAACGCTATCCCCGGTGACTGAATCGCTTGTTTTACGGCGTCTTCAATGTCGTACCAGAATGATACGGTTTGTGGATGGGCATTGCGCCACATACGCTTAAGGGAATCGCAGGTAACAAAGATTTTTTCGCTAAGGCCATAAGTTTTATCTGTTTCAACGGATTTTTGATACCAGCGCATCGCCTCTCGTTTAACGCCAGGCGGTATATTAGGTAATGCGGCTTCTGCCAGTTCATCTAAATCCAGACCGTAGGCGAGGGCGAATGTCAGAAATGCCGCAACGCCTCCACCATAGCCTAAGCCGAGCTCCATCACCTTACCGATTTGCCGTTGGTCTTTGGTGACGTTTTTAGGTAAAAGATTAAACGCGCGTGCATAGGCGAGTTTATAGAGGTCATCACCTTTGCCGTTATCAAACTCGCTAAAAGACTTGACTTTCCAGTTTTCCCCTGCCAGCCATGCCAGCATGCGGCCTTCGATATTCGATAAATCCGAGATAACCAGCTTTTTACCCGGTGGGGCAATAATACACCCTCTTAGCGCGGAACTGGTCAGTTGCATAATGTCATCACAAATCAGCTCGGCGCAACCGGCTTTTAAGGCTTCAATCCCGTTATCAATGGTGTTTGGGTCAAGCGTGGGTCTGGGGAGATTATCTGGTTGAAAAACGCGCCCCGCCCAGCGTCCGGTGCGTGAGGCGCCACAAAATTGCTTAGTTCCTCTAAGTCGTCCATCTGCACTCACCGATTTTAACAGCGCTTTATATTTACTGGTGCTGGTTGTACAGGATTGCAGACGGACTGACAGCAGTTCGCGTAAAGCCGGTGGGATATCAGGGTCATTAATGCGGCGCTGTAGCGTACTGGCCTGCATATCTGGTAACGTGATGCCAAATGCAGAAGCGATATGTTGTAGCAGAGCATCGCGTTGTGTTGCGTTTTGTACGGCATTATCCGTTAATTGCTGGGTAACAGTTGATAGCCGCTTTTGCTCGTTTTCAACGGCGGTCAAGGCGCTTTTGGCCAACTCAACGTCCATACACATCCCACGGCGATTAATTTTTTGGTCTAGCTGCCATAGTTCGGTTTCATCAACATTCATATTCCAGTTGGGTAAATGTTGATAAATTTCCCGCATGGCTAAAATATCAGAGCCTGCGTAATCCTTAAAACGTTGCCATTCCTCTGCATGGGTTAACGCCGTAGCGCGTTGTATTTTGCTATTTTTAGGGCGGGGTTTGCACAATAAAGAGATAAGGGCTTTACCCTCTTTATCTTTGGCTTTATCGCTATTGACGTTGAAGATATCGCAAAGCAAGCCAAGCGCACCGGGTAGCCCATGTGCTAGTGCTTGCACCAGCGTATCGTGAACACGGGATAAGGGTAAGTCGATATTTAACACTCGTTTTAAAATGACCGTATCGAACATACCGCCATTATGCCAGACGGTTAAGATTTCTGAGTCATCAAGATAGGCTTTTAAATCTGCGGGCATTGTTTTATCTTGCGTCACATCCCACACCTTGACAGGAGCATGATTGTACGCATACGCAAAAAGTAATATTTCTGCATTTTCAGCGTAGCGATGAGTGCCACAATTAATGGGGATATCGCTGTAGGTTTCTAAATCGCAAAATAGTAAATTTTGCATAATCCATCCTTATCAGGCCGTAACAGAAAAACGCCCCATTTTAGGGTGATACCACTGACTGCCGCATTTCTCAGCCCTAAGCATCATTTTATCCAGTGCATTTTTAAAGGCTTCTTCATCAACCACTGACATTTAGGTAATTGGGCCACCGGGTACAACATGAGGCACTTTTTTATAAGGTATATTCCACGCCATCACTAACTGGCGACATTTCGCATCACTCAAACCCTTTCTTCTGAGACCTGTACAACCTGGTGCTCGATACTCTTTAATCGACGCTCCTGTGCAACGTTAGCCAGTGCCATTGCCGCGATAATTTCATTCGCGCTTTGTGGTCTACTTTGCTGCTCCAGTTTATCAATCAGCGAGCGGCGAACGGTTTTAGATTCGCGCGCGGCAACGCGAAGCGCTTGTTTAAGCGTCATTTGGATAATTTCAATATCAGCGCCGTTTTTTTTGACCTACACTTTTTGTGTAGGTCTCTCCTTCAAGCTCATCCTTAATTTTTTCAATAAATTTGTTGTTTCTAATTGGGGGGGGTCGCCGTGTTCTTTTCGTGTTTCATTGACCATGACCAGTAATTGTTGTGAGTCGATCGTTTCGCCGCCGGATAGGGTGATATTTTGTGCATTCATTAAATTTTGCATGTGAAAATTCCTCAATAATGAAATTGATGAAAGATTTTGCAGATGGAACCCTAAACCCGTTATACTTACCTAAACACGGGAGGATTACTTATGGGTCAGGTTGCATTTGATGCACTACAAGCATCGGAAGAACTAGAAAGTGCTGGTATTTCTAGAGAAAAGGCTAGAGCTATCTCACTGGTAGTACGCAAATCGCATGAGGTTGCAGATGTAGCGACTAAAGCGGATATTGCAGAAGTTAAGCGTAATATTGCTGATGTTCGTAAAGACTTATCTGCTGAGATCGCTGATGTTCGTAAAGACATGGCTATTCGTTTTGAAAAAACAGATGCTCAAATAGCTGATGTCCGCAAGGATATGGTTAATCTTTTCGATAAAACAGATGCTCAAATATCACTAGTTCGCAAAGACCTGCAACTTGAGATGTCAGGTATTCGCGCTGAGCAAAAGTTAATACGCTGGATGTTAGGCGCTGGTATTTTGGGTATCCTTTCTCTGGTGGTAAAAGCCTTTTTGATGCCTGCGCTATAATGATATTGGGCTGTTAGCTTAACGATAGAGCAGAGGGCTTTTAGCCCATTGCTTTCGGGTTTGAGTCCTGCACAGCCCGCCAACTCCCCGATGGCTTTTAGCCAATAGATTATTCTCTTTTCTTAGGTACTTGTTTTCTTCTACCAGTAGTCGAATCATATTGATTAATGTTTTGGTTTCCTCATCGGCATAACCCTGTTGTTCCAGGTTAAGCAAATATTGGCTGTTATTACTGGGGTTAGAATCGTTTCACCAATATACCGATGCGGGTTATCTAATTTCATTTTAAGCCTCCTCGAGTGACTAACTGCCTAGTTATTTAACCACTTAAGGCGGCAGTGGTTCCCGGGTGTTAGCTGGCCAATAATTCTTCTTCCGCAGCCATGCTCAGGTCGTCAAACTCTTCAACGGAAGCCACACCTCCCCCTGTGAAAGCATCGCCATCTCTGAAAAACTGAACACCTCTTAATGAGGCTGAAACCCCTTTACCGTTATTGTCATAGCCGTAAAATTCAACGGTGGCGTTCACGTAGCAGCCAGAGTAGGGACGACCATCCTGTGCGGTTAACGGGGAGGTGTTACGGTCAATGACTAATGGGCGGGATTTGTTACTGGCGCTGAGGTACAGGTTTCCGGCGTAACCGTCGTACTCTTTACTATCCCCATCGCGTAAGCAAAAACGGTTAGGATTATTACAAATGCTGTTATAGATTTTTTCGATATCCTTGTTGCCCCATTTTTCGCCAATCACGTGTTTGATACCGGCTTTGATTTCCTCAATCAGGTCCGTACGACTTTTGGGGATAAGAAAATTGGCGCGGTATTTGAACGCCCCTTGACCACTGACTTGCGTAGGCTCAAATAACTCAGGAAAAGCCAGACGTACGTTGTTTAATTTGATTTTCATAAAGTTACCTTTTGATTAAATGGATTTATCAACGAGTGCCGCTTCGGTCACATCGTCAAAGTCGTTTAAGGGGTTAGTAATAATGGCAGGTCTTGGGTCCGATTCCGGTGCGATAACGGGTTTACCATCTGCTCGCTCAATAAGCGCTTCCAGTTTTGCCCATCGATGTGGTTTGTCTTTTTTAAGGAGTTTCTCAGCCTGGGGTGGGCTGATAATTTTCTTGTGGTAGATTTGCTCCTGTTTAAGTTTGGCGCCTTTTAACAGGGTTTCGGCTTCACGTTCATCACCCCAGGTGCGATTACCCTGTTTGCCGGTAACCAGTTTAAAGCCAGGTACCGATTGCCCCGTATGTAATGCCTCGGCGACCCGATTTCGCAGGGCTTTACAAAAACTCTCTATCAAATCGACATGCGGGTAGAGTTTTGCCATTTGTTCAGGGGTTAGTAGCGTAATGCGTTTTGGTGCATCGCTTAATTGTGGTGCCAGCGGTTGGGTTAAATCGACAAAATCGCCTTTGACTTCATTATGGACGAATTGCGCCTGGGCGAAACACAATCCGCCCTTCGCTTTACAAAACAGGCATTGCTTGACGCCTGGTGAAAAGGCACTATCCGGTAGGGCATCGAGACCACTGCGCTCGGCAAGGGTTGCCATCTTCATGGCTTTTTGCGCGCCTGATTTAGCCTGTTCGCCAAAGTCTTTTAATTCGTCAGCTGACAGTGCCCATTCAGACAGATGGTTAAGTCTGGGCTGATGAATAAAAAGACGAACCGTTTTAAAATCATAAACAAGGTCAAACTGATGTAAAGCGCCCAGCGCATAAAGCATGAGCTGCTCATTGTTCTGGGCATCCACTTTAACGCCTTTACCATATTTTAGGTCATGAATTTGTAGTTCATCACTACTTACGATAATCGCATCTGCGGTGCCAAACGAATTATCTACGCCAATGACCGCTGAAAAGTCCACCCGTTCTTCAACCTGTAACATTTTCCCGTTCGCCAGTTGCCAGACGGTATCGATATAGGTTTGGACGTGTTCAATCATCTCTTCATCCACTTGGGGTGAGTTGGCTTTTAGCAGCGGATACGTGCCGATATACTCTTTCGCATCAAAACCGTATGTTCGTCTACGCCCGTCACTAAACGGGTTTTGGCGTATTTTTAAAATACTTTCCGCTAACGCATGCGCCGCGCTGCCTTCTTCAGCAAACGGCGATGTTTTATCGGGTAAGGTGGCTTCTAATGCGGCACTGCCAGGGCATTTAAGCCATCTATGCGCTGAGGAGGGGGCAAGTTTTGCATGTTCAGCCATCGCTACCCTCTGATTTATCATCGGATAAAACGCTTTGGGCTTTTTCAATAAACCGAGCTAAATTATCATCGGTAACATCACCTAGTTTTTTAGCGTTGAAGGATGCAAGGATATCCAGCGCTTCGTTACGATATCCGCCTTTGACCAATTGAGTAATGCGTGCGGAGGCCTCACTGCGAAGCGCATTAAAATCAATCGGTTTGACCTCCGTCGGCGTAGGCAATTCATGCAGTAATGACAAGGCGAATTCTCGACGTTCGGTAATACCAAAGAGATTATCCCAATTGGCCAGCATTTTTAGGCATAAATCAAAAGTCGAGGTTTTTGAGAGCGTTTTAATGTTACTTATGCCGTTTAAAGCGCAATAAAGCGCATCAATTTGTCCGGTAACGCCATCTGCTTTTTCGGCCGCAAAAGTGGCTTTGGCTTTAGCGACCTGCGTATGGTCAGGTTTAACTGCTTTATCACCGAACAAGACGGACAGGGAGACCACGTGACGCAAATCAAGCGATTCAATATCAACCGGTTCAGGTTCAATGGCTACTTTAGGGTCTTCAACCATCGGTTTAACGGCTTTAGCAGGTTTCGTTTCTGCCTTGGCGACTTTACCCTTTTTCTCGGCAACAAACGGTGCTGGCTTGTCATCGGCTTTAGTGTGTGCTTCGACAACAGGCGCAGGCTCAATGACTACTTTAGGCTCAACGATAACTGATGGTGCAACGGGTTGTGGCTTAACATCCTGCGCAAAGGGTTTCGGTTTATTTGCCTCTGTCGGTTCATGCGGGTCATGTTCAAATTGTACGACCAGCTGGCTAATTAACATTGTATGGGCTTCGGTCAGTTGATTATGCGCCATTAGCATTTGCGTATGGTTTTCTGCCAGTCTGGCCAGCAGAGGGGTATTTGCGGTAAGCATGATGCGTCGACCTCAACGATATAAAGTGACAGGGAACGGGTAATGGGTGTTGCGTTTTAACGCGTCAAGTTTTCTCAAATAGCGTAAGCGCCGGACGTGGTTATTCATCGGAAATCGCTCCGATGACAGAATTTTTGCTTTTTGCATAGTATTTTTTCCGATGGAGGGTGTTAGATAGGGTGATGCTTGGTTATTTAGCCACTTCTTCGTTTTAATGTTGTTTGCGTTTGCCTTTCTTTTTCTGCCAGTGTTGCCCTTTCACGACCGTTATTCTTTACGAAACGGGGCTAATCTTCTCGCCAACCGGATCGCGTTTGGCGGTACATCGCATTTTATGCGCAGGGGTCTCAACAGAAAAATCTGTGCTGTTCCGACTTTCTAAATTGTTAAAGAGCAAGGCGTTTATTCATAAACGCATAACCAGTATTATGCGAAAAATACACTTAGTCAATTATTTTTCGCATTTATTTTGCTAAACCTTAAATAAGGTGGCGGTTTTAAAAAAGGGATTACTTATTCTCTATAGTAAAGCGAATCTTTAGCAATACCCGCTACATAGATAATTTTTTCAATAGTTGACGCGGCGAGACGTATCGGCGGATGGTTGGAGTTAATTGAAAGCAGATGAACAACATCATCTCTTTGATACAGAAATGTTTTTACCATAACCTGGCCGTGATCGTCTTGAACGAGAACCTCATCACCCGGTTTATACTTATAGTTGGGCTCCATAACCACGAATTCTCCATGTTGAATTCTCGGCATCATGGATTCACCTTGACAACGAAGGGCAAAAGCATCTCGATCTTCAGTCGGCCAAATAATATGACCATAGTCATGTCCGGCTGAGGATTCTTTAGAATTCCAATATCCCCCTCCCCCCAATTGTGTTGTTCCCAGCACGGGCACCTTACAGAAGTTGAATGGAATAGCCTTGACTTCAACTCTTTCGTATGCTTTTGTCTTATTTTCTATAGAAATATGTGATGTGATTAAATCTTTATATAGCAATTCATTAGCTTCCACCCTAAAAAAATCCGCGATTTTTTGGATTATTTTTAATCGTGGACTTTTTACTTCCCCACTTAACATTCTATGTAGTGTAGGTTGTGGCATCCCAATTCGGCGTGATAGTTCAGCAACGCTTTTCACTCCTTTTTCAGCCATTAATTTCTTGATATTTTTATTTAGTTTGGCCGTCATCATTCCCATTATGTTACTCCCCTTTAATCCTATATAAAATTCAAAATATACTTTTACGCATATTATATTTAAATTTAAATAAATCTTTCGCATTGCAAATATTTATGCGAATTGGTATTTTTAAACGCTTAAAGGAAATGAACAATTGGAGAAAGACCGTGTATAAGAAATCACCTATAGAAATCGTCCAGGCATTATTAGCGCAGGGATTAACTCAATCAGAAATAGAAGCTAATACGGGTATTAAACAGCCTTCAATAAGCCGAATACTGACAGGAAAGAATAAAGATCCGCGTATATCTACCATGGTTGCCTTAGAAAAATTGTATTTAGAGCTAGCCACTAATTCTTTTAGTACATCAAGGCTAAATAAGTCAAAGGCCAAATAACCTATGCAAATAAGTTATTCCGTCGGGCGTAGTGTTAATGACAAACGCCCGAGGCCTGCTGTTGCTGACTCTTTTGCCGAGTATCAGCGGGCGATAAAAAAATTAACCAAACATATTAATATTAGTCCCACCGATCCAAAAGCCATTTTCGACAAAAAGAAAAAAGCCCTTAATTATATCTGGGGCGCAATGAAAAATGCCAAGAAAGGGCGTAATGCCCTTAATGCGGGTAAACGCAGCGTGCTATGGCTCGACATGGACGGTTGTACGTTAGCGGCGTGGGACATGCTAACAGGCATTCTCCGTTTTTATCGATGTTTCGCTTATACCACTGCCAGCCATGAACACCCTGTTGCTCAGGGTGAACAACGTTGGCGCATTGGTTTTCTGTTGTCCCGTGATGTGACTGCATCAGAGTACAAACAGCTAGGGCCCCGCATTGAACAGGAGTTGATAGATTGTTTCGAATGGCTCAGTGATTTAGCAATCAAGTGGGACAGCTCTGTCTATGAGCCGTCGCATATGATTTTTGCGCCTCATGAAGGGGCTAAGTACGAAAGTTTTGAAGGCACGGTGATCGATGTGGATACGTTATTAGCCTCGGATAATACGCCTGTTATTAAGCATGCTGATGACGATTTAACCCGTTTAGTCGATTTGCAAAATATCAATGACCAGACGTTTGAAGATTTACGTTCCGCATTATGGTATCCGAAAATATTAAACCAGGCCGAGAATTACCCTTCATGGGTCGATATGGGCAATCGCCTCGCCTGGTTCAAAGACACACGCTTTGAAGATGAAGCTAAAACGATGTGGCTTGATTGGTCTTCTGCAGCGGCTAAAGGTGATATCGAAGCCGCAGAAGCCAAATGGGCTGAACTACGTGCCGATAGAACAGGTTATCAGGCGATATTCAGTTTAGCGCAAAAAGCAGGGTGGGTAAATCCCGGTGCTGAGCGATTGAAAACTGCGGTAGCTACGGTAGATGAGTTCGACGACCTGACCAATACTGAAAATTCAAAATGGCCTATCTTTAAACGCAATAAAACGTCAGGCCAAATAGAAGCCACCATTGACAACGCGGCTAAAGCGGTTATGTGCGCCGATTTTGTCGGTGTAGAAATTCGGTTTGATACTTTTCGTGATGAGATCATGTTTGCCCCTGTTGGCACTAAAGAGTGGCAAACCTTTACCGATGCCGATTATTCCCGATTGCGTATCACAATGGAAAAGCGAGGCTTTAGAGCGGTTGGACGTGAGTTAATTCGCGATGTGGTATTACTGGCAGCGGATGAAAACCCCTTTGATTCCGCTATGGAATGGCTAAAAAGCCTCGAATGGGACGGCATACCGCGTATCGAAACGTTTTACCATACCCATTTGGGTACTGAAGATACCGCTTATACCCGTGCGGTATCGCGCTATATGTGGACAGCCCTTGCGGGACGTGTGTTAAAGCCCGGTATCAAAGCGGATATGGTGCCGATCTTGGTGGGTGCGCAAGGTTCTGGAAAATCGTCTGGCGTGGCGGCGTTATCCCCTGATCCGACTTTTTTTACTGAAATTTCCTTTGCTGAAAAAGATGATGATCTGGCACGTAAGATGCGAGGCTGTCTGGTGGCAGAAATTAGCGAATTACGCGGACTTAATACCAAAGAACTGGAATCTATCAAAGCCTTTGTCACGCGGACACATGAAAAGTGGATCCCCAAGTTTAAAGAATTCGCCACCCAATTTCCCAGACGCTCATTGAGTATTGGTACTACGAATGAAGATGAATTTTTAGGTGATAAAACCGGTAATCGGCGTTGGCTGCCCGTTGAAGTTGGAAAAATGGATGTAGAAGGTATCAAAAAGGATGTCATTCAACTTTGGGCAGAAGCGCGAGAAGTTTTTAACGAAACCGGTATTCAATTTCAAGAAGCAGAGCAATTGGCTAATCAGGTACATGAAAAGTATTTTATCAAAGATGCGTGGCAGGAAATTATCGAGCGTTGGTTAGATGAACCGGATTTAATGACCGGACAAAAACCACGGGCACGGCAATTTTTACGATCTGCAGATATTTTACGTGAAGCATTGAACCTTGAACCGAAAAATATATCGCGACGGGAACAAATGCGAATGGGCCATGTTTTGCAAAATTGCAACTTTAAACAAGTTCTGCGTCGTGTTGATGGAAAAGTTTGTCGGGTTTGGGAGAGGCGTAACGACCTGCAACAACCTGTAACGACCTAAATTCGTTAGGTTGTTACACTATTTATTTTATTAATATCAATAGGTTAAAGTTAGTGTAACAACCGTAACAACCTTTTTGTTATTAATAGCCTTAGGTAAGTCTATGCATACAAAACATTACATAGAAGGTTATAGATATCTTATATATATATATTTAATAGGAAAAAGGTTGTTACGGTTGTTACGGTTGTTACATTCTTTCAAAATCAATAAGTTAAAGCGTAACAACCTATTGCTTATAGGTTGTTGCAGGTTGTTACGCCTACGAACGGTAAAAATATTCCCGTTCATAACCGGAGCAAAAAAACATGAGCAGAGACATTAATAAAATATTACTTCACTTGTTGTGCTGGTAATTCATATGCGAGTTGCTAATACCGGTGAACTGACAAATTCACCCCGCAAAATATTTCGAATAAAGCAATTAGATTACCACTGAGGGCAAAATACGATGCGCAGAGATATTCAACAAGTGTTAGAGCGATGGGGAACCTGGACCCGTGATAATAATGCCGGGATAGACTGGTCGCCGATAGCGGCAGGTTTTAAGGGATTGCTCCCATTACGACCGTCTATGCGCCCTTCGTGCTCAGATGAGGATGGGCTGATTATCGATAATTGCGTGTTGCAATTGCAAAAAGTGCGCCAGCCGGAAGAGCTAAATCTGATTATCGCGTATTACGTCAAGGGCTATTCGAAGCGGGCCATCGCTCGCCGGCGTCGAGTGGATGAGGGGCTGATACGGGCAAAATTACTGATTGCAGAAGGCTTTATTGACGGGTGCTTATCGCTGCTCGCCGTGCGATTAGACATGGACCCCGAGGTTAAAATGTATTCCCCACAAAAAAGTGAAAAAAGGATTAGTGCGGTCCGCAAAAAGTTTGTTAATATGATATAAATTAAATTTTTAATATAATAATTATTCAAGATAGTTTATTTAAAAAGTCTATTTTATGCTGTTAATTTTTAAACTAAAGTCATTAGCATAAAATTTATTTTTCAACAAATATTCAAGGCACAATACTAAAATAATTTAATGTTTTTTTATGATATAGGGGATGCAAATGTCTTTTTTTAAATCGATGTTAGCTCTATTAATTATTATTTTTGTACCGCTTAATTCTTACGCAATACAAAAATGCATAACAGATGGAGTTGTAACAGAATTACGTATAGGCTCGCATGATCAACATTGGAACGAATGCCCTGATAGCGGGGCTTGTATTTATTTTAAATATTCGGAAGATAATAAAGTCAAGTCACATTACGTGTATTATTTAACTAACCTAAACGACAACGGAAAAGGCTCTGCTATGTATGATATGTTGAAAGCATCATTGTTAACAGGAGCGAAAATTAATGCATGGTCTAATTTAGGACATTGTGACATTGAGAATGGAAAATCAATTGATGCTCTTGGTTTGAGTAATTAAATATACATATGATATTTGAAGATATAAGATGACATGGCTAGAAGTATTAAACATAGATTTTCATTTTTGAAGTTTGATCATGTAAATTTCAGATAGAAAACTTAACTCCTAAACAATACTGATACGAATTTCTTGAATCTTCAGACTAACTGGAGTTATAAATGGCTTTTTTTAAACCAAAAATCTTTGTGCTATGTTTTATTATTTTTAGCTATAATTCTTATGCAATTAACCAATGTATAAACAATGCCATCGTAACAAAGTTAATAATTGGCGCATATAAAAAAAATGGATGTCCATCTGGTGAGTGTATTTCTTTTGAATATGTAGAGGATGGAAATAAAAAATCAGGGCATGTGCATAATTCAATGAATCTTGATGATGAAGGCAAAGGAATGGCAATGTATGATATATTAAAGACCGCATTATTAACAGGATTAAAAATTAAAGCTTGGTCCTTTTCAGATAATTGTGGAGTTGGAACTTTGTATATAAACGACGATGACCTAGATGTAGCATCCTTAAGCAATGAAGTTATCGTTGAAAGTATTAGTTTGAGTAATTGAGAGTATAAATTGTATAAATAGCATTTTGATGAAAAATATTCAAAAAACAACAACAAGCCTATCAGTAAAAAATTAATTAACCAACCGCTAAAAAATTGTCATAATCAATAAGAACCAAATGTTTCGTTGAACGTGTGTTTTAAGCTGAAATGACTCTTCATATTATTTATGATAAGTATGAATCTAGGGATACTTCGATATCGCAATAGCGCCTTTTATCAGACATTAATAGTTAAGGGCGAAGTTCAACTTAAAATATTTAACAGACCAGCACGTTTCCAGGTCCTGTACTTCAGGTTAATTGGGTATATATAGCGTAAAAAAAACTGTGTACGGAGAAAATAAAAATGTTCTGCTGCAACAATAATATTAAACAATCAATTACACGACAAAGCCGTTTCTATATCTGACAGCCACAATGGTTTCGTTTAATTGATGACAACCCCCAATTTAATTAAATAGAGTAATTCGTAAATGACGCTTTTCAAATCTATGATTGTTACATTAAGTTTTATTCTTTTGGCTGGTAATTCTTATGCGATGCAAAAATGTATAAGTGGTGGTGTGAGTGCGATAGAAATAGGTCAGCTCTCAGATATTGGGCCTAATTGCCCTGATGATGGAAATTGTATTTATTTTGAATATAAAGAATATGGAAATAAAAATAAACAGCAACATTTTGTAGAACGGCTGACGAACCTGAATGATGGAGGTAAAGGGCGAGCTATGTATGATATGTTAAAAACTTCACTGCTAACTGGTGTAAAAATTAACGCATGGTCTTCTACCAATCAATGTTATGGTTCTCCCCAAAATTATTCAGTTGATGTGATTGGTTTACAACAGTAAATAAACAATGTTCGAATCATATCGCTATACCCCAAGAATATATGATTCATTTACATGGACATACGCCAACCCCAATAAAAATGGGTCGCTATTAAAAAATATAAAGTCCAAATAATTCGTCTTTTTCGCCGAATTAATTTAATTAGCACTAAGCGATGTTATCGGCATAGAAGTCATTGTCAAACGCTATTATTAATAATTAATTTTATGATTTATGTAGATACAAGCAATATTAATATGAGTATATACCAATGAAAAATTTTACTAAAATAGTAAAAGATCATTTTATTTTATTATATAAAAAACAACTAGTGAAGTCCTTCAGCATATTTATGTTTGTCTGTTTTTTTATACCAATATCCTACTCTCAGAGCCATAATCATAATCGCGATGTAAAAGATTTTATTTTTGGTACATGGAACACAAATGGTGCTCGTTGGAATGATGTTAGAAATTTAATGGTTAATGGTCAATTTGATGTTTTGGCAATTCAGGAAGCTGGAGCGCTTCCTACATCATCGAGAAATGAAGGCAGTGTAACAGAATCTCACGATTATAATTCTATAGTTAATGAAGCTCAAAGACTTTGTTACATAGGAGAAATGAATCAAAATGATGTACTTTTTGGAACAGTGAGAGAGTATAGTTGGCAAACTAGTAGGGGAGAAAGTTTTTATCTATACTATTATGATAGAAGAGATCATTACGTGATGAGTAACGGAAACCAGTATCCTCGCGTAAATACTGCTATCATTACAAGGCAAAGAGCAGACAATATTTTTTTTACCGCCCCGATTTATACAAATCAACGTCGTACTAATATAAATCGACCTATTATAGGAATACGTCTAGAGAATGCTGTTTTTTTTAATGTACATGCAGCGCCGGATAGAGGTGGTAGAAATGAAGCTGGATCAGCTGTAAATATAATCCGAGACTATATGGCAATGAATTCTCCTAATCACACATGGGCAATGATAGGTGATTTTAACCGAATTCCCAGCGAGCTGAATAGCGAGATACTCAGCTCCACTCCGCCAATGCAAACATTTATCGAAAATGTTCATACAGGGGAAAGTACACATGAAAGCCCAAATCCTAGTAGTTCAAGAGAACTTGACTATGGTGTATTGGGTGGGTCAGCATCTCATAGTGATCACCATGTCAGCGCAATAATAGCGCTTTATCTTTTGCTTAGTATGAATCCTTCAGACCATAAACCTGTTAAATTTAATTGAGTCCTAAGTCTTTCTGAAGGTTAAGAATAATTCACTAATCCGGTAGGCCATCAGGGTAAAGCACGAATGTTCACTTTATGAGCGAATTGGTTTATAAATAAACATTTCGATGCGCAAAACAGCTCTAAAAGTATATATATTTTTTTTTAATCACTTTTTGTACTTTTTTATTTCCATATTGTTTAAAAAACATTCGCGATCCCGCCCCCGGGTAGGCCATGCTTTATTTATATATAAACTTTCTATTTCAATAACTAATGGAAGCTGAAATTGGCATGAAGAAAAAATCACTGAACCTTAAAAGTATTATTGTTATTTCAGTATTATTATTATTTTCCAATCATTATACGTATGCTGAAAAAAAATACGATTTTACCAAGTACTGCTTTTCAGGTAGACCAGTTAATCATGTGATATTTAATGATAATACACCCTTGTATGAGTGGGAGCTCAAAGCTTTAAATTTAACTATTGTGGAAAAAGTTTTTAATCGAGCCAAAAACGGTGGAGGATTTTACAAGAAAAATTATCCATCATGGAAAGACTGGTATCATAAATCATATTGGAAGACCGCCTTCGGATACGGCATATACGACTATGGTCTAGAGGAAGCAAAAGGCAACTCTATTTATCGTCCATATGGTATCGAATTTAATGATGGTTCTTTTTCTATTGGTTTCACTGGAGATGATGTTAAATATGGAGATGATAATTGGAAAACCTTATCAGGAAGTAATTGGGGTATATCTACTGAGAGATATGCAGGCCAAATATTCTTTGATAAAAATGGGCGTCCAGTTGCTATTGTATCGACAGACCCCCTAACTGGCGCATTTGGCTCAGGCTGGAGCTACCTTTATGATAAAGGGAAGTGGGAGTATGAATCAAAAGATGACTGGGATAACCGTCGTTTTGGTGACAACACAGAATCTCTCGACCATAACGCACCAAAGTTCCTTAAATCTTCTACAGGAATTATGGCTAAAATATTTTATTCTATCCTACATTCATTCGTCTAAAAGACTTTGTTGAATAAATAAATTTTTGGGGGCTAATATTCAAATATGATGGTGCTTAGTCAAACGAAAAAAAAATGAAATCTTTAGGGGCTGTGGTCACGAGTTAAAGAAAAACATATTTTACTTACTTTCTTAGACGAATATAAAAAAAGATAAACTGTCATGGTAAGTTTGATAAATTACTTACCATGACAGGTAACATTTGAGTAATTTTTAATCAAAAATAGTGCGTTAAATGAACTAAATACGGCACGTTTATCTTGTGACGACAGCCCCTAGAACCTCAAAATGATCACCATTCACGAAGAATTAACAACTTTTCTCGTAAAAGTACATTAAATTAGTCATTTACCCTGCTAATTAATAAATGTGCCTTATTTGTATTTAAAGGTTTAACCATATATGGAAAAATACACCGCAGCTTAGACTATAAGAAGGTGGGCCGCGTTTATTACAGTTCTTGGATATTTTGTCTCTGCATAAATGTGCCTTTCTTGTCACTATTCTCTGTACATTGATTAACTTTATTATTAATTGGAAGTAGAAGCGTAAGGCATTTCAACTTAAATAATTTATTGCTCCCACGAATTAACACTCTAAAAAAACACTAAGAACCGATTAGCATGCCAAATTTTTGCCAAATCCTATTAGACATCCTCAAGCATCGAATTATCGGGGCTGCGCTGGCTTTCATGACTGCCTTGCTACGCGGCTTATATCAGAAAAAAAGCTTTAACTGCTCGCTACTTGATGCATTGATGTGTGCTTTATTCGGTTCGGTGGCGCATGAATTGCTGTTATTTTTAGGAATGAAGACAGATTACACCTGGTTAATCAGTATCGTGATTGGCTACTTAGGTACTGACTATATTGGCAGTTGGTTGAAGAAAAAGCTTGGATAAATTCTGAAAACGCAGCAAAAGCTTAAGAAGTATATTTGTGTATGCTCTTGTTAATGTTCTATAGCGATAACCATTAATAAATGGACATAACTTTAATTTTCTGATCCATATAATTTTATAATATAGCGATAACCATTAACAATAAGTTTGTCCACTTGTTAATGGTTATCGCTATACGTCAAATCTTAAAAAATAAATGTCACTAAATATGTCTGAAAAATACGCAACCCCGACGGCCTATCTCTCAAGTCTGATGGCGACCGTTTTAGGTTTTTTTACGCTTGAGCAGTGGGTAGCGGTGACCGGTATTGTCTGCACAATCGGGACATTTCTTATCAACGTGTACTACCGCAAAAAAGAATACAAACTCAAAGCGCGGCATTATGATGATACCGAAAAAAATCCTGATGGCCATAGGTGGTAGTGCGGTGTTATTAGCCTCGACCATGGTAACGTATTTTGAAGGCTTAAGGCACAAACCCTATAAAGACAGGGGTGACGTGCTAACGGTGTGTTACGGGCATACAGGGAAAGCGATTATTCCGGGTAAACACTACACAGACGAAGAATGTCAGGCTTTACTGGATAGTGACCTGAAGGCGTCGATGGCGGTGGTTGAGACTCACGTTACCGTTCCGCTGACTGAAATGCAGAAAGCGGCTTTGGCCTCATTCGTTTATAACGTAGGAAGTGGGGCCTTTGTCCGTTCAACGTTACTCAAAAAACTGAATGTGGGTGACAGACAAGGCGCGTGTGATGAGATGCGGCGCTGGAAATATGATGAAGGTAAAGTCTCTAAAGGACTGATTAATCGTCGTGCGGTAGAGCGTGAGCTTTGTCTACCGGATTAACGTCATGCATTGGAAGCTCCTTTTCACCGCTGTGTTACTTATCACAATCGCCGTACTCTCCATCGTAATCAGGTTTCAATATGTTGAGAACAGCCGCCTGAAACTGGCGAACCAGTCACTGAGTGCCGAACGCGACGCTGCCCGTGCACAGTTTACCCACTATGAGCAGGCGGTTGATATTTTTAACACCATAGCGGGAGCCACCCAGGATGCACACCAACAGGCCATTCAGGCATCCCAGCCTCAAACGATTAAGATACAGGAAGCGATTACCCCTGAACGCTGCGCTCATCTGCCTGTGCCTACTGCCGCTGTTAACCGGTTGCGTGCGCACGCCGATAAAATATCTCCCCGTGCCGCCAGCGCCCATTCCATCCACGCTCCTGGATGATTGCTCTCTGCCGGTGATATCGGAGCACATGACCTGGGGCGATAGCCTGGTACTCAATGAGCAACTGCTACTGGCTCTCGAGATGTGTAACCAGGATAAAGCGGCGATAAGGCGAATTGAAGAACAGAAAAATGATAGCCAAAAATGAAAAGCAGACTGAATATCTACAGAAATACATCAAAACACGGCGTTACGCCTTTTCCAGTCAATCTGGCGAGTAAATGATGGTCAGTAAGAAGAAAATGGGACGTCCAAGCAAGTTAACCGTAAGCCTCGAAAAGGCCAAAGCGTATTTAATGGGGGAATACAAAACCGTGGGCGATGTGGTTCCAAGTGTAGCGGGATTGGCCTGTTATTTAGGGATTAGCCGGTCTACCGCACAGGAATATGCCAAAGAAAATCAAGAATTTTCAGGCACGTTAGCCGCCATCAAAACCATCCAGGAAAATAGTCTGATAAATAAAGGGCTTACGGGTGAATTTAACCCAACGATTGTTAAGTTAATGTTATGTAATCACGGTTATGCCGAAAAACAAGAAACCGCCCTTACGGGCAAAGCGGGCGGCGCGATAAAAACGGACAACAAAATCAGTATTGAATTTATCGGCATACCTCAGCGTGAAAGTGCAAATTAGCGAAAAGTTCGCGTCCATGTTCAAACCGAAACGCATAAAGGTTTACTTTGGCGGTCGGGGTGGTATGAAAACCGTTTCATTTGCGAAAATAGCCTTAATCACGGCCTCCATGCATAAACGCCGATTCCTGTGTTTACGTGAGTTTATGAATTCGATTGAAGATTCTGTCCATGCGGTATTGCAGGCCGAGGTAGAAACGTTGGGATTACAAAATCGGTTTCGTATTCTTAATACTTACATTGAAGGCATCAATGATTCCATTTTCAAATATGGCCAGCTAGCGCGTAATATCGCTTCTATCAAATCCAAACATGATTTTGATGTTGCTTGGGTGGAGGAAGCGGAGACCGTATCTGAGAAAAGTCTGGATACCCTTATCCCCACCATTCGCAAGCCGGGCTCTGAGTTATGGTTTTCTTTTAATCCAGCAGAAGAAGACGGTGCTGTATATAAGCGTTTTGTCAAGCCTTACAAGGAACTAATTGATACTCAAGGATATTACGAAGACGATGATTTATATGTTGGTAAAGTGAGCTACCTGGATAATCCCTGGTTACCGGCAGAGCTTAAAAATGATGCGCAGAAGATGAAACGGGAAAACTATAAAAAATGGCGGCATGTTTACGGGGGCGAGTGTGATGCGAATTACGAGGATGCATTAATTCAGCCTGAGTGGGTGGAGGCGGCGATTGATGCACATATCAAGTTAGGGTTTAAACCAAGCGGAATTCGTGTTGTCACTTTCGACCCCGCTGATTCCGGTCAGGATGAAAAGGCATTATCCAAACGCTATGGCGTGCTGATTGAAGATTGCGTGAGCTGGTCAGAAGGTGATGTTGCTGATGCAACGATGACGGCTTTCGATGAAGCGTTTGACTATCGGGCGGATGATTTTATCTATGACAATATTGGGTTAGGGGCCGGCACTGTCAAAACGCATCTAAGACACAGCAATGACGGTAACAAGATAGTGGTGACGGGCTTTGGGGCGGGCGATTCGCCTGATTATCCTGATGAAATCTATGTACCCGGCAATGGTGAGTACCTGCCTTCTTCAAATAATGATGACAGAACTCACCGAGATACCTTTAGAAACAAACGCGCGCAATATTGGGTTTATTTAGCGGACCGATTTTATAAAACGTGGCGCGCCGTCGAAAAGGGCGAATATCTCGATCCGGAGGCGTTGATCAGTCTCTCTTCGAAAATAGCGAAACTGTCACAACTCAAGTCAGAGCTGATTAAACAACAACGAAAACGCACACCCGGAAACCGATTAATTCAGTTGATGAGCAAAGATGAAATGCGATTAAAAGGAATAAAATCGCCCAATATGGCAGATACGCTGATGATGTCCTTTGCTAATCCTCTGCGCATAACAGAAGACACGGAAATCGTTGTCCCCTCATCGTCAAGTTGGTCATGATGGCTGAAACATTACAAAAAAGACATGAACAAATTATGCGCAAGTTTGACCGAGCGCACTCCCCGCAGGAAGCGGTGAGAGAAAAATGTCTCGAGGCGACAAGATTTGCGCGCGTCCCGGGTGGGCAATGGGAAGGGGAAACGGCCGCGGGCTCTGAATTAGGCAAACATTTTGAGAAGTATCCAAAGTTTGAAATTAATAAAATATCGACCGAGCTTAATCGGATAGTCAGCGAATATCGCAACAATCGGATTACGGTTAAGTTTAGGCCCGGCGATAAGGCCGCCAGCGAAGCGTTAGCCAATAAATTAAATGGCCTGTTCCGCGCAGACTACGAAGAAACGGATGGCGGCGAAGCGTGCGATAACGCTTTTGATGACGGCTCAACCGGGGGTTTTGGTTGCTTTAGGCTGACGACAAATTTAGTCAATGCGCTTGATCCGATGGATGAGAGACAACGTATTTGCCTCGAGCCAATATACGACCCCGCCCGCTCTGTTTGGTTCGATCCTGATGCGAAGAAATATGATAAATCTGACGCAGAATGGGCTTTTTGCATGTACTCACTCTCTGCTGAAAAGTATAAGGCGGAATACAACAAAGACCCGTCAACGTTAATGAGCGGCATTGAACGATCATGGGATTATGATTGGTACGATGTTGATGTGGTTTATATCGCAAAATACTACGAAGTAAAAAAAGAGTCGGTGGATGTGGTGAGTTTTCAAAACCCATTGACAAGTGAAACCGTCACCTATGACAGTGATCAGCTTGAACTCGTTGAGGATGAGCTGGCAGACATCGGGTTCATTGAGGCGGCACGGCGAACCATTAAGCGCCGGCGGGTTTATGTCTCCGTGGTGGATGGTGAGGGCTTCCTTGAGAAAGCGCAACGAATACCCGGTGAGCATATCCCGTTAATTCCGGTATATGGTAAGCGGTGGTTTATCGATGATATTGAGCGAGTCGAAGGTCACATAGCAAAAGCTATGGATGCCCAACGTCTGTATAACTTACAGGTGTCGATGCTGGCAGATTCGGCCACTCAGGATACGGGTTCAATTCCCATTGTCGGTAAAAGTCAAATAAAAAAACTGGAAAAATATTGGGCTAATCGAAATAAAGATAGGCCGGCTTTCCTACCCTTAAATGAGATTATTGATAAACAAGGGAATATTATTGCCCCCCCAACGCCAGTGGGATACACCCAACCACAGCCACTCAATCAGGCAATGGCGGCGTTATTACAACAAACTGGGTCCGATATTCAAGAGGTGACGGGAGCAAGCCAGGCGATGCAGCCAATGCCGAGTAATATAGCGAAAGAAACCGTTAATCATCTGATGCATCGGTCCGATATGTCCTCGTTTATCTATTTGGACAATATGGCTAAAAGCCTTAAGCGTGCAGGTGAAGTTTGGCTATCAATGGCCCGTGAAGTCTACGGCTCAGACAGAGAAGTCCGTATTGTTAATGCGGACGGCACTGACGATATCGCCTTAATGTCGGTGGTCATCAATGATAATCAGACCGGGCAAGTCGTCGCGATGAATGACTTATCCAGTGGGCGTTATGATGTCACGGTCGATGTGGGGCCGTCTTATACCGCAAGACGGGATGCGACGGTTTCAGTGCTGACCAATCTGTTGGCGGGCATGTTACCGCAAGACCCAATGCGACAGGTTTTACAAGGTATCATTCTGGATAATATGGAGGGTGAAGGACTCGACGAGTTTAAGGAATATAACCGTAAACAGTTATTAACGCAGGGCGTCGTTAAACCGCGCAATACAGAAGAAGAGCAGATGGTTGCGCAGATGATACAGCAAGCACAACAACCTAATGCTGAACTTGTCGCCGCTCAAGGGGTATTGATGCAAGGGCAAGCGGAGGTTCAGAAAGCGAAGAACGAAGAACTGGCTATCCAGGTGAAAGCCTTCCAGGCACAAACTGAGGCGAGAGTAGCAGAAGCGAAAATGGTTCAAATTCTCGCCTCTGCTGATAGTGCTAAAAGAGCAGAAATTAGGGAAGCCCTTAAAATGCTTCACCAGTTCCAAAAAGAACAGGGTGATGCTTCTAGAGCGGATGCCGAGTTAATTCTAAAAGCAACCGATACGCAGCATAAACAAAATAGGGATGCGGCTAAAAACCATTCAATCTGAACATAACCTACAGTTACCTGCGGACTTCTCGCAGAGTTAAGGAGTCATAAATGGAAAACGAACTGATCATCGATGGTCAGGCGATACCGGTATCCAAAAATCAGGAAACACCCCCGCAAAATACCGCTGAGCAGCCAGCGCAAGAGCGTGAGAATAATGCTGCTCAAGTGCAAAAAGTTGATACTGATAATATTGAAATAAAATCCGATCAGGAAGTCGAGCAGGATCAAGACTATTCATTGCAAATTGGCGATGAAGAAATATCGCTAAGCGAAGAAGATGACTCAATAGAAGGTAAACCTGCGCCTAAGTGGGTTAAAGATCTGAGAAAAGGTTTTAAAGAAACACAGAAAGAAAATCGCGATCTGAGACGTCAGCTTGAGGAATTAACCACCAAGCAGTCTCATCAATCGCAGGTTAATCATAATAACGTTATTCCCGATAAACCCACCTTGGGATCGTGTGATTATGATGAAGAAGTCTATGAAAAAGCACTTACCGATTGGCATGAGAACAAAAGCCATGTCGAACAAAAGCAACAAGCACAGCAAAGGCAGCAACAAGAAGTTCAGGAACGATTTATTCAACGTTTAAAGTCTCATCAACAACGCGCGGCTAAATTACCCGTTAAAGATTATACGGAGATGGAAGAGGTTGTGCGATCAGAGGTACCCATATTACAGCAGGAAATTTTAATTCATGCGGCTGATGAGGGAACAGAACTTATCGCCTATGCACTTGGAAAAAACAAAGCATTACGCCAGCGGCTGACCGCTGAACATGATCCTATTCGTGCCGCGTTTCTGTTAGGCCAAATTAGCCAGAAGGTAAAACTGGCCCCCAAACCTAAGAAAACCCCTAAACCAGAGCCTGAGCTAAAAGGGGGTGCTGGAAACGTGAAATCCGATGAGTTTACCCAATTGTGCCCCGGCGCAATGATTGAATAAGAGTAAAAAAATGGCAAATAATCTAGAGTCAAATATTAGTCAAATCGTGTTAAAAAAATTCTTACCGGGTTTTATGTCTGATATTGTTTTGTGTAAAACCGTTGACAGACAATTATTATCGGGTGAGATAAATTCAAATACAGGCGACAGTGTGAGCTTTAAGCGTCCGCATCAATTTAAGTCTGAAAGAACAGAGACGGGTGACATTACGGGGAAAGATAAAAATGGTCTTTTCTCTGCTAAAGCGACAGGCAAAGTGGGTAAATATATCACGGTGGCCGTCGAATGGACACAAATTGAAGAAGCGTTAAAGCTTAATCAGCTTGAACAAATTCTATCACCGATTCATGAGCGCATGGTCACTGATCTGGAAACCGAATTAGCCCATTTTATGATGAACAATGGCGCTTTGTCGCTCGGTTCACCGAATACAGCGATAAAAAAATGGGCTGATGTAGCTCAAACCGCTTCATTTATAAAAGATATCGGTATTAAAACAGGCGAGAACTATGCCATCATGGATCCTTGGTCAGCCCAACGGCTTGCGGATGCGCAATCGGGGTTACATGCTGCGGATCAATTAGTGCGTACAGCCTGGGAGAGTGCGCAGATATCAGGTAATTTCGGGGGCATTCGTGCATTGATGTCTAATGGGTTGGCCTCGAGAGAACAAGGTGATTTTGACGGAACAATCACGGTTAAAACCGCCCCTAACGTTGATTATCTGTCGGTTAAGGATTCCTATCAATTTACGGTAGCATTGACAGGTGCCACCCCGAGTAAAACAGGCTTCCTAAAAGCCGGTGATCAACTTAAATTCACGTCTACTCATTGGTTAAATCAGCAAAGCAAACAAACATTATATAATGGATCAACAGCGATGAGTTTTACGGCAACGGTGCTGGAAGAGACTAACTCTACCGCTTCGGGTGATGTCACTGTCAAATTATCTGGTGTTCCGATTTATGATGAAAAAAATTCTCAATACAATGCAGTTGATGCAAAAGTTAAGGCAGGAGATGCAGTTTCTATCATAGGAACGGCTAAACAACAGATGAAACCTAATCTTTTCTACAATAAGTTTTTCTGTGGGCTTGGGACCATCCCCTTGCCAAAATTGCATAGCATTGACTCAGCAGTGGCAACGTATGAAGGGTTTTCTATTCGTGTACACAAATATGCGGATGGTGATGCAAACAAGCAGATGATGCGTTTTGACCTGTTGCCTGCTTATGTCTGCTTTAATCCGCATATGGGCGGTCAATTCTTTGGTAATCCTTAAATTTATGACGAAGTGGGCGCTTTAGTGCCCTTTTTATTGAGGTGAAAATGAAAAGAAAAAGTGTTTTTGCCTGGTCGGATAATGCAGCAGGGTATGTCCAAGCGGTGATAGTGACAAGGGATTTCCCTGAGTTCGAAAAAAGGGGCTTTGTGTCGTCGATTGACGAAATAAAGACACCAGAGAAATCCCAAGAACCTAAAAAAGGGAAAAGGGCTAACGATGACAAAACCGCTGACTAAAGGGGAGATTATTCTGTTTGCATTACGTAAAGCGGGTATTGCTTCAGAGGCGATTAATATAGATGTAGAGCCCCGATCCTTTGAGGAGGGCATTAATGACCTTGAAGACTTGATGGCCGAGTTGCAGATTACATTTGGGGATTTGGGCTATCAATTTTCCGCAGAAGAAGAAAACCCCACCTCCGATGATGCTTCAGGGCTTCCTCGCAAATACAAACAGGTGATGGGTTATCAATTGATGCTGAGAATGTTATCGGATTATGGCATTGAACCCACACCGAGACAAGAAGCTTCAGCGGCTGCCGCCTATGATGCGTTGCTCACTGATACGCTGAGCGTCCCCTCGATAGCAAGACGGGGTGATATGCCGGTTGGCCAGGGGAATAACTATACCGCGTTAGGTACGGCGAGTTATTATGTTGAGCGAGGTTTTCATGCCAAAAATACAGATCCCGTTAGCTAAAGGATTAGTTAAAGATATCAAAACAGCCGATTATATTGATGCCTTACCTGTAAATATGTTAGCCACACCCAAAGAAGTCCTGAATGCCTCGGGTTATTTACGCTCTTTCCCTGGCATTGAGAAAAAGCAGGACGCAAAGGGTGTTTCACGGGGTGTCCATTTTAATACCAAAAATAACGCGCTCTATCGGGTCTGTGGCAATACACTTTATCGTAATGACAACGAAGTTGCTGATATAGCTGGAATGAGCCGAGTATCTATGTCTCACTCTAGTCATAGTCAGGCGATTTGTTTTGAAGGTAAAGTAAAGTTATATAGATATGACGGTACCGAGAAGGCATTATCAAACTGGCCAAAGGATAAATACCCTCAATATGATTTAGGTGAAGTGATTGATGTTTGTCGAAATCGGGGGCGTTACATCTGGTTACAAAAAGGGGGTGAACGATTTGGCGTAACTGATTTGGAAGATGAATCCAAACCGGATAGATATCAGCCTTTTTATCGCGCTGAATCTCAGCCCGATGGCATCGTTTCCGTCGACGCATGGCGAGACCTGATTGTTTGTTTTGGGTCGTCAAGTATCGAGTATTTTACCTTAACCGGATCGGCGGATACATCCCAACCGCTTTATATTCATCAAGCCGCTTATATGATCCAAGCGGGTATTGCCGGTCGTGATTGCAAATGTCGTTATCAAGACAAATACGCCATCTTGAGCCATCAATCGACCGGGCAACCGGCGGTTTATCTCATCGGCGCAGGTGAAAAAAACAAAATATCTACCGCGACCATCGATAAAATTATCCGTTATTATTCTGCGGATGAATTAGCGGCTTCCTTTATGGAGTCGATTCGATTTGACAACCATGAATTATTACTCCTTCACCTGCCCAAACACACCCTTTGTTTTGATGGCTCAGCAAGCCATCAATATTCGCAATGGTCATTACTGAAAAGCGGATTTTATGATGAGCCTTATCGGGCGATTGATTTTATGTTTTTTGACAATCAAATCACCGTGGGTGATAAGAAAGAAGGCGTGCTCGGTCATTTAATTTTCAATGCGTCAAATCAATATGAACAGCAGACTGAACACCTTCTTTATACCCCGATGATAAAAGCGGATAATGCCCGATTATTTGATTTTGAACTGGAAGCTTCAACGGGTGTTGCTCAAATCGCGGATAAGTTATTTCTGTCTGTCACAACAGACGGCATTAATTACAGCAGAGAACAACTAATAGAACAAAATTCCCCTTTTCAGTATGACAAACGCATTCTCTGGCGACGGATTGGACGCGTGAGAAAAAATATCGGCTTTAAAATCCGTATCATCACTAAATCACCGGTGACCTTATCCGATTTGTCAATCAGGATGGAATAATGAACCGACGTAATGCGGATAACCCGGTTGAGCTTCAGGTCACGCACATTGACCCAACGATTTTACCCGCTAATTTTTCGACCGCCTACCGCATGATTGTCTTAAACAATTTATCGGATATGGGTAGAGTGGCCGGTAAAGCCAATGAAGCGGCGGACGATGCCTATCAGTCGAAAACAAGAAATGATGAGCAAGATAGGGTACTGGCGACACAGGCGCAGCAGATCAATGCGGTAAGCATACAGGCTTCCGCTCATCAATCGGAAATTCAGACTTTAGAAAATGGATTAATCGCAGCCAGACAACGCATTAACGCATTAGAAGAGGCGTTACGTTCGCATGGATTAATTGACTGATGGAAATTAAAGTGATTGAGAATATCGAACAGTTTTATCGGTTTTTTACGGATAAAGCCAAAGTCGGTTATGCCATGGAAAATAACGGGGAGTATCAATTAAAAAATAATCAGCTTTATGTGGGTGTTTACGAAGGGTTAATGCTCGTTGGTTTTTTCTCAATTGAATTTATTCGCAACAAGTTAATTGAAGTGCATCCGGTGTTTGAGCCTGGATTCAGAGGTCAATACGCATTAGCGGCAACAAAACGATTTTCAAACTGGTTGATTAATAATATCCATTTTTCCACCGTCATCACGTATGTCCCTGAGAAGACCCCATGGGGAAAAGTCATTTGTCAATTAATGAAGATGCGAAAAGTGGGGGTGATTGATAACGCCTTGACGGCAGGTCATCACCAAATCAATATGACCCTGTATCAAGTCACGAAAGAGGAATTAGTCAATGGGTGGAAGCAGCGGAGATAATGGCGCAAGCGAACAGGCCAGAGCATCACGTGAAGCAATCGGCTTGCAAAGAGCACAATGGAATCAGGTGATGCAAAATTTGGCGCCGTATATGAAAGTGGGCGGCCCGGCATTAGGGGAATTGCAAAATCTGACGACATTAGACGGTCAAGGACAGGCATTAAACCAATTTTACCACTCCCAACCGTTTAATGATTTAGCCAATCAAGCCCGCTATCAACATTTAAATGCCGCTGAAGCGACAGGCGGTTTAGGTTCAACCGCAACCGGCAATCAATTAGCCGCGATTGCACCCGCATTGGGTCAAAACTGGTTATCGGGACAGATGCAAAATTACGGTAATTTAGTGGGTATTGGGATGAATGCGGCCAGTGGACAGGCTTCTGCCGGGCAAAATTATGCCAATAACGTGGGTCAGTTATTACAGAATATGGGGGCTGCTAATGCCGCTGCGGCCAATAGTCCTTCTGGATTTCACCGCGCGTTAGGTGGGGGTACGGCCGGTGCTTTAACCGGGGCAAGCATTGGGGCGATGAAGGGGTCTATTGGCGGCCCCTGGGGTGCTGCCATCGGTGGAGGGCTCGGTCTGTTAGGGAGTTTATTTTAATCAGGAGTTTCTATGGCAACGTTTCAACTGGCGGGATTGCCAAGTCTGCAAATAGAAAATCAAACGGCGGGCGGATTAGGCTTGCCCACTGTACCGCAATATGCAGAAAGGCCCAATACGGGTGTGATGTTAGCCCAGGGTTTAGGGGCCATTTCTGAGCGATTAGAGGCGAACAAACAACAGCAGTCAGAAGCGGATTTTATGAAATCATTGGGTACGGCTTATGCGGCTAATGATCGTGATGCCATGAAGCAATTGGCCGCGGCACATCCTGAACAAATCGAGCGCATTCAAAAAGGGATGGGCTTTATTGATCAGGATAGAAATCAGATGATTGGTCAAGCGGCAATGGATTTGCGTCTTGCAGCGAAAAGGGGCGATCAATCGCTTATCGCTTCTTTACAGAAAAATGTACCCCTATTAGGTCAATTCGGTTTGACACCCGAAGAAGTCTTTTTATCCTACAAGCAAGACCCCCAACAATTTGACAAAATGACCGATTTAATTCATCTGCACGCTGACCCAAAGAGTTATTTTGACGTTCAGGATAAACAAGAAGGGCGGAACATTGACAGAAATAAATTGGCTGAAACGGAACGAAGCAATCGAGCAGGTGAGACTTTAACAATGCGAGGACAGTATATCAGTGGAGCAAATGCGTTAACTGCTGCTTATGCGCCTACTGCGGCGATGCAAAACTATCGTCAATACGCTGAAATGCTTCAGTCAGATCCGGATGCGGCGATGGCATTTGCGAATGCGGCGGGTATTAATACCGTCAGTAAAAAGCTCATGAAGGTTGAGAAAAATGACGATGGCTCAGTAACCAAATATTACACGGATGGGAGTGAAGAAACGGGAAAAATAAACCAGCCCATTGCGGGTGATGGCATTAAGCCAATCAGCCTGCCACACGCGCAAAGTATCATTGATAAAGCCAATGAGGGATCAAAAAAAGCAGCGGGATTCGCCCTCCGCCTGAAGGATTCCATGGATTCAATGCATAAATTAGGGAAAAAAATAGACACTAAACGCGTGGCATTAATCAATCGCGCGCTGGGTGAGGGAGCCATTGCGAACCTGAGTCTTTCTCCAGTAGAGCAACAGTACATGGTCAATGCAAGGGATGCCCTGTATGCCATTCTTCGCCCAGAAACAGGCGCCGCCATTACGCTCTCCGAGATGCAAGAATATGCAAAAATGTATCTCCCTCAGCCGGGCGATTCTACACTCGCAACAGAAACAAAAATGAAAAAGATGCAAGGTCAATACAACGCCCTGAGAGGGCAATCAGGAAGAGTCTATGATGCTTTGGTCGTCTCTTCCGCTGCCCACAATCAACGTCTGCAATCAGATGGTCGCTATACATCAAAGTCAGGCATTCAATTTAAGGTAGAGTGATGAAAGTAACGGCAAAGGGGAAAACGTTTGTGTTTCCTGATGGTACTCGCATCGATGGTATTGGTGAGGCCATTGACGAGTACTTTGCTGGGCAATCTACTCAGTCTGGGGAAATAGCGAATCATCACGATAATAATGCGTTGTCATCGGCTCAAATGGCCAATCTTGATATCCCCACGGATGAAATCTTAGCTTATCACGACAAACAGAATCCCCATGAATCGTCGCAAATACAAGATCCGTTCACGGAGGCGGGACGGGGTTTAGTGAATATCCCGTTTGATGTCCTTCAAGGCGGGGCTAATCTTATCAATGCATTAAGTCAAGCTGTCGGTGGGGGTCGATTATTAGGCGATATTTATCGTCCCGTAGACAGGCCTACAGACCTTTACGCCCTGGCTGGGGAGACAGTGGGTGATTACCTTATCCCAGGGCTTGGCGCAGCAGGAAAGATGATGGTAGGTTCGCTTGCTGATGCCTCGAATCAACAAGGCGATTTTGCCCAGAACGCTGCGACAAATGCTGGGGTTAACCTTGCCGCGCAAGGGTTGCTGTCTGCAGCGGCAAAAGGGGTTGGGAAGGGGATTGCGGCACTAAAAGGTGAGATTGCTCCAGAGGCAGCCCAGAAGATGATGACAGCTGAATCAATGGGCGTTGCGCCAATGACATCAGACATGCTTCCACCCCAGAATGCACTGACTCGCGGGCTGACTCAGGGCGGGGAAGGTGCGTTGCTGGGTACGGGGGCGCGTAGGGCAGCGCAACAGACAACACGCCGCAAACTGGTCAGTGATTATCTCGACCGGTTTGGTGAGTACAATCCTGATACGGTGGTTAAGTCACTGACCTCAAATTTGAAAAGTCGTAAAGATGCCGCGGGGCGTGTTATTGACGATATAACGCAAAAAATGGGCGTAAATCCGGTAGAAACAACCCATGCCGTTAACGCCATTGATACCGTTCTACCAAGGCTTGAGAAGCTAGGGACATCGGTAGACCAGAATTTGCTTAATACCCTCCGAAATTTAAAGGGAGAATTAACTCAGCAAGGCGGTGTTGATTTTGACCTGCTTAAGCAACACAGAACGGCCTTTCGCTCAAATGTTCAGGGAGATGCCATGGTGTTTCCAAACCACGCCAAAGCAATCACAAATCGGGTTGAAAATGCCATGACAAAAGATTTGCGAAACTCAGTCAGCAAGTCCCTTAGCCCCCAGGAAGCCGCCACTTACCTCAAAGCGAATTCGGATTACGAAAACGTCTACAACAAGGTGCTGAATAAACGCATCGCTCGCAACCTAAATAAAGCGACCCGTGAAGCCACCCCCGAGTTAATTAACAGCGTAGTCTACAGTCGTAATGCCTCAGATATTAAACGTATATGGCCAGCGCTGGATAATACCGGAAAGGATGCCGTACGTGCAGCATATATCGCCAAAATTGCTGAAACGGTAGGGGATTCGCCCGCAAAATTCATGACACAAATTAGCAAGTTGAAGAAGCAAGCTGGTGGCGAAATCTATAACACGGTATTCAGCGCAAGGCATATGAAGGAGCTTGAGGCGCTCAATGATGTCCTCCAGACAACTCAGCGCGCGGATACGGCAAATATAGTGACACAGACGGGTCAGGCATTGGCTAATCCGCTAAGGATTGGAGCGGCTTTCGGCTCTGGCGGGGTGTCTCTAGCCGGTGAAGTGGGCTTCGGGATGGTGATGAGGATGTATGAGTCCAGGCCGGTAAGAAACGCATTGTTGCGGCTGGCAAACAAAAAGACGGGCACGCCAGCTTATGAGCGGGCCTTAAATAACGCTGTTAAGCTTTTTCGCCCTATCATTGCGGCCTCTTCCAGTCAACAGCAGTCAGAAACGCAATAAAAAACTTACTCTATGCAGGGAGAAAGGTATGTCAAAAATTATCCCCAATATTGTCGTGAGTATGCCCACTCAGTTATTTACGCTAAGACGAAAATTTCAGGCATGTTCAAACGGCAAAATCTATATCGGTAAAAGCAATACCGATCCAACAATACCAACGAACCAGATTCAAGTGTATATTGAAAACGAAGATGGCTCAACAGTGCCGGTTGCTCAACCCATTATGATTAATCACGCCGGGTTCCCGGTTTATAATGGACAAATCGCTAAATTTGTGACAGTCGAAAGCCACTCGATGGCGGTCTATGATAGTGATGGCGCCCAACAGTTTTATTTCGCTGACATATTGAAATATGGCCCCAATAGATTTAAAGAACAGGCTGCACAGTATATTGCGTATATCGAAAAATTAAAAGGAACGACTACACAAACGACCGGTGACTCAACAACCGATGTGATGAGCCAAAAAGCCTGTACAGATACTTTTGCGGAAAAAAATTCAAAAGAACCCCTCAAAGCTGGAAGACTTAACCTTGAATCCTCAAACGGTGATACGATTTTTAATCTGGGCGGTACAGACGGGTCAGCAGGTTCTGAGTTTGCGTATGTCAAAAATTCAAAAAGAACCCAGATTTACGATACAGCCACACAGACCACTTTATTATTTCCACAAAAAAATGGCACGCTGGCAGTAGAGGAAGATACCTATACAAAAACAGAAGTCGATGCAAAAATAAATTCAGTAAAATGGACAACAAATAAATTGGCAAATGGTTGGATGAAAGATCCGAATACGGGCATAATTATTCAGTGGGGTAGCGTGTATAAAACTGATAGGTCAAGAAAGTTATTTCCTATGGCTTTCCCAAATACCTTAGCCGGAATGGGATTGGCTAATTTCAATTACGATGATACGCTATCTGAAATGTATGCACCTAATATAATGAGTGCGGATAAAGTTGGATTTAAAATGCGTCAGAGTTTGGTCACTGATGGATATAAGGATTCTCCATTAACTGATATGAGATGGATTGCAATAGGATGGTAATCATGAATTCAGTAAACGAAGAAACTTATTATTTTGGTCAGAGAAAATTAGCCTGGTTCGCCGGTTCAATGAAAAAGGATTATATCGAAGCGGGTAGCTGGGATGATAAAGCCAAAGCAGTCCCCTACAGCGTTTATCGTGAATTTGCGCTTAATCCAGCCCCTATCGGTAAAACGTTAGGGATCAGTGAAAAGGGTGACCCAATTTGGGTAGATATTCCGCCTAAAACAAAGCATCAATTAATCACAGAGGCTGAAGATAAAAAAAGCGGGCTAATGCAGGGTGCAAGAGAGGTTATTTCCCCTTTGCAAGATGCGATTGATTTGGAGATGGCAACGCAAGAAGAGACGCAAAAATTGACAGCATGGAAGCGATATCGAGTACTGCTTAATCGTCTCGATACCTCAAACGCGCCGGATATTGATTGGCCTAAGAAACCGTAATAACTGCATCATAAAGATATTATCTTAGTGATTGAGTGTGTTGTTAAGTGCGACTAACTTAGCCATAAAAATTTCTTGGTGGTTAAACGAATGGTTAGGGCGGTTTTGGATTAGTTAATCCAAAAATTGGAAATTCAACACAGAGCTAAAAGACTTAATGGTTGTTTAGCAAATTATTCTGTATAACTTGAAAAATAACTTTTTTAATGTGATTAGTACAAAGACGCTTAGCTATATTTATTTAGTGGGACGGATTTGGGACAAGTATCCGCAAGTATGATGGATTATCTGTACGTTTCTGAAAGCATCTTTTGACGTGAGAGCGAGGAAAGATGGGGTATATCAATGAATTATAAGGTGAAGCTACTCACTTCTAAGCCGTAGGTCACTGGTTCGAATCCAGTAGGGCGTACCAATAAAATCAAGGGGTTACGTAGCTTTGTCTCCTAGGAATTATTTAAAAGTGCCAGATTAGTGACATCGTTTGCCAACGCCTCGTCAATTTTCTTGGCATGCTCAGTCAGGTGGCTGGGCGAAAGGTGTGCGTAACGACGTACCATTTCGATAGATTCCCAGCCGCCCATTTCCTGCAAAACAGAGAGTGGAACACCTGATTGTATCAGCCAACTTGCCCAAGTATGTCTCAGATCATGAAAACGAAAATTTTCTATTCCGGCTCGTTTTAATGCCGCTCTCCATGCCGTATTAGAATCGACACGCATTTTTCTAATCGAATTTGTTTGTGAGCCATCAGATCGCTTTGCTGACATTGTATGTACGAATACCCATTTTTGATGATTACCCAATTGTCGCGTCAGAGTACGGCAAGCCGTATCGTTTAGAGCCACACCTATAGCTTTTCCCGATTTGCTGCTTTCTGGCTCTATCCAGGCAACTTTTCTTTGCATATCAATTTGTGACCACGCTAAATTAATGATATTTGAACGACGTAACCCGGTTGCCAGCGCAAATTCAACCGTCGATCTAAGGGGTTCAGGACATTCATTGATTAATCTTTCTGCTTCATCCGGTTCTAACCATCTAATACGTTTTTCTCTAGCCGATGGAACCTTAATAACCGGTGATTTTTCTATCCATTTCCAATCTCTTTCAGCAGATCTCATCATTGATTTAAGTAGTGCCAAATGCTTAGCTTTTGTTGCTATAGAAACTTCTTTCGCTTGATAAGCGGGTATTTCTATTCCTTTTCTTTTTGCTGAATTAACTCTACTTTTCCATCTTAATTGTTCCTGCCTATTTTTCATTTTGCTAATAGCACTATATATTTTTGCTTCTGTCATATCTTTTAATCGGGTACCGCTGAAATACAGTAGCCAAAAACCAAGTCTACCCTTGTCATCGTCTAAAGATTTCTTGTTAGCCTTCTCTTCAATCCATCTCAAGCAGGCTTCGTCAAATGTGACATTAGGAAAATCATCTAACTTTGCTATTCTCCATAATTCAGCTTTTCGTTTGTCGTGTAACTCCTGAGCTTGTTTTTTGTCCTCTGTGCCAAGTGATTCCTTAATTCTTTTTCCGCACGGTGTTGTGTAACTGCCGTACCAAATTTTACCACGTTTGAAGATTGACATTTTTTACTCCTGCTGACATCAATCTCGCTCTCAGCGAGAGTATTGATCGAATTTTTAACGGCTTCAATACAAGCTTCTTTTGTAAATAAATAAGGTGATTTCTTTTTGTACGGATTTTTGCGTTGATAACTAATGATCCCCAGCTTGCACCAATTAGTCAGAGTGTCTTCACTTATTCCTATTATTTTCGCTGCCTCTTGCCGCGTTGAGGAGGGGGATTTTTCCAGTATTCCAACGGTCAATCGTGTCAGCGGCATGGCCAATAGGTTCAGCCTTGGGGAATCTCACTTTGATTCGCGCTAAATCTGATTGGTAGTTGTAGGCAACCAGCACAGGTTGGCCAGCCGCTTCTTGAATCATTTCTTCCAAGGCGTCCAGCTTGGTATCGTGAACTGTTTCAAAAGCGCCTTTATCGTCTGTATATAGCTGAACGAAATAATTTCGGTTACGTCATGTAATGAGAAAATAAAGCATCGATACTGCAATTGACCGCTCTTCTTTTGCTTTTTGCTTCTGCCCATTTATGCTCAATAGGATAGATATTCAATGATATGCCCCGCGTCATCGATCACTTTTTGAGTGTCCAAACGTTTGTGGAAGGTCGCATTATCCATGACCACCACAGAGTCGGGGGGCAAACTCGGCAGAAGTATCTGAATGACCCCAGCGTGAAACACATCACTATTCACAGAACACATGAACAATCCCACCGCCATCAGCGCTTTTCCCAGTAACGCACCGATGCACATTGGTTCGCCCCTTTGCCTGCCAATTATGTTGACCGAAACAGCGTTGACCCCGTGGGGCATAGCCATATCAACGCGGCATATCATGGGCAAAGCCGCTTTCATCCAGGTAAACGACTGATTTTCGCGGTTTTTCATAGTCAGCTATCTTGTTTTGGAAGGCTTGCCTCATATCTTCGTTGGCCTTGGGATGATTGAGGGGTTTTTTTATAGGTGACGCCCAAATGTTTCAGGGCCTACCAAATGGCTTTGGTACACCCCCCGAAACGTTTACCCCTTTCATGCTGGTAAGCATCCGGGTAACGCTCAACATCCTTGAGTAAAGCCGCTTTATCTATTTTACGCTGCCGGGGGGAAGAGGGGTTCTTTTCAATTCGCTTCAGCCAGCGGGTAATCGAAGTGGCACCGATGTGAAAGCGTTTTGCCGTTTCTCTTATGCTCCACTTTTCTTTTTCTCTTACATTCAGCACGTGACGGCGAAAATCAACTGAATGACTCATCTCTCTCCCTTTCGAAATCATTAAATTTATTTCGTTAAGCTATAACATAAACAAGTAAAATCAATCTAATGGATGATAAAAGTAACAGGTAACACCTAATTTTATTAATTTATATAAAAATATAACTTAAAAACTATATATATTTATATATAGTTTTTAAATGGGGGTGTTACCTACTTACTCCTGTTACCTTTTAATAAAAATATCATTATTATACATAGAGTTAGAAAAGATTCTGACAAGAGGGTGCTACTACCCCTAGATGTGACCTTTGGAACTGATGGAGAATCCTCCTTACCCTGCAATGACTTTTCAGCAGATTATTCGAGAGCTGAGAAAGTTATCCGATAAAGATCAATTTATAGAAATTAATGAAACCCAGTTGACCAAACTCCTACAGCATCACGCAACTGGGCCTATTAGGCTGAAGATTGAAGGTGAAGTACGTCGATCATGGCAGCTCGTAAAAGGGAAAAAGCTTGATAACAAGGAAATCAGGGAGTCTGTAAAGCAATGCGAGGACTAAAGGTGACGCCAAGGTGACGCTTTTTTAAGATAGCCGTCACCTTAATAAATCCTTTCAAATAAAGGGGTTTTTTAGAAAAAGGTGACGGGAGACGCCTGTTTTTTACTAATGCGTACAAAAATAAAATACTTAAAAATAAATGTATATATATACTTTTAAAAAATAAGCGTCACCCGTCACCTTGGTATCTCTAAAACAAGCGAAACCCTTATAAAACAAGGCGTTTAAACCTGTCGCTTCTAAAACTGCTGGCGTCTCCTCAGGGTCACCTTGGAAACTGATGAAGAATATTTTATTGATTCTAAAAGTTTTATAAAAAATACGCTGTGACGCATCGAATGACGCAACCTGAACCGGATGACGCAATGGAGAAAGCAGTATGAATGTATTGCACGAAATCGCCGAAGTCATCGGCCCCGATATGGCGGTGAAGTTAGGGCAATTAATGGGTGGCGCACGTTTATACGTGCCCGCCAAGGTGGCAGAGGACCACCCGTTCAGCCTGGTCCTTGGGGCCAACACCGCACAGAAGCTGTGTGACTACTATTGCGGCGATGTGATAGAAGTCCCCTGTAAAAAAGTCTTTCGACAGGTGAGGAATGACATCATCAGCCGCGAATATCACAGCATGACACCTGAAAAAGAGAATCGGGCTAACATTCTCGCGTTAAAGTATGGCCTGACGTCTCGCCAGGTCCTGAATATCGCCAGACTGGCCGCTTAGTCACCGTTGGTGTGCTGGCGGCCATCAAGGCTTCGACTCTTGATATCGTTTCATCAGACGCCAAAAACCGTCAAAATTCTTCTTAACCTGTTCATTCCCCTCCCCATTAGGTGAAACATTTCATCTGAACTTTGACAACGTTTATCCCCAAGCTACCGCGTTATCAGAAGACCTGAAACGAGGTAACGTTATGGCTTACAAATTAGGCCCCCGCTCACGCCAACGTCTGGAAGGGGTTCACCCTGACCTTGTGTGTGTGGTTGAACGGGCTATCCAAATCACCCGTATTGATTTTACTGTGCTGGAAGGCGTCAGAACAGTCGAACGCCAGAAAACCCTCTTGGCCAAGGGCGCTTCCAAAACAATGAATAGCCGCCACTTAACCGGTCACGCCGTTGACTTGGGGGCTTGTTTAGATGGCTCAGTTCGTTGGGATTGGCCGTTGTATTACAAGATAGCGGACGCGATGAAGCACGCCGCGGAAGAACTCGGAATTCGTGTTTACTGGGGGGCGTGTTGGAGTTGCATTAACGATGAAGACCATTTAAGTGACGCAGTTATCGCGTACATAGAGCGTAAAAAAGCGGTGGGTAAAAAGCCGTTCATGGATGGCCCCCACTTTGAGCTTTCCTCGTCAGACTTTCCCGACAATGAATGCCTGGAGGAGGCCTCATAATGGCGGTATGGCCTTTTTTATCCGGGCTGGTTCAGCCCGTCACACAGTTAATTGATGAAATGCACACCAGCGACGAAGAGCGCCTTCAAGTGAAATCCAGGCTGTTTGAAATGCAAAGTGCTATGGCGGCACAGATGTTAAATTATGAAGCCCGTCTTGTTGAAACCAAGACAAAAGTCATCGCCGCTGAAGCACAGGGGGCAAGCTGGATGCAGCGCAATTGGAGACCCCTCACCATGTTGACTTTCCTCGGTCTGGTGGTGGCGGATACATTCGGCCTGACAGAATTCAGATTGGCACAGGAAGCATGGACATTGCTTCAAATTGGCCTGGGGGGGTATGTCGTGGGTCGCAGTGCTGAAAAAATCATTCCTAAACTCACTGAACTCATGCGTAAGGACTAGGTCATGATTGAAAAAGCCACCGTGGCAGCGGCCTGATGAGGGCAAGACGGCTGACCGATTCTATTGAGCAAAAACGGAGATTGCCGAAGAAAACACCCAGCGTTAGCCGCCTCCGTGAATGCGATATCACATAAAGGGTTATAGAATGAATCCACCCAATGGCCGCCGCGAGTGGCACTTAGATAAGACCGTGAGTATCGGCCACATCATCAGCACCCTGGTGATTGCCCTGTCTTTATTTTCATGGGCCTTAACGATAGATAAACGCGTTGAACAAAACGCGCAAAGCATCGAATTTCTCGCCCAAAACCATAAGCGTCTTGAAAACCATGTTGACTCAACCCGAAACGAAATCAGGCAAGACCTACGGGCCATCAATGCCAAATTGGACAGATTGATTGAACGAAGAATGGACGGTCAGTGATGGCTAACATCATTGACTGGCTGGGTGTCGAAACCGAGTACCGTGCCGGGTTGCAGTCGTTACGCAAAATGGCCACGGAGTTTGGTACCTCTGAGGGCACGATTCGCCGTAGAGCAAAGCAATACGGTTGGGTTCGTGACGGGAGCATGGTCAAGCGAGAACGCGTCAAAGCCCACTTTGCCGGTAAACCCGCCCCCGAAGTCGCCAACCAACCCGAAGCGGTGGTTAAAGCGATTGATGCGGCGGCCATTGAAGACATCAAGGACATGGGCACCGGTTTGGAGAATGCCCGGTTAGCGCTGGAAATCGCCAATAAGGCATTGAAAAGGTTGGCTGAAGAGAAACAGTACCTCCATTTGATCGTTCAGGATGCCCGCAACCTGAAAGTATTGACAGAAACCAACCGCCATAATGTGGAAGTGATCCGCCGTATTCGGGGACTGGATGACCCAGCAACAAATGACCGTATCCCCCTGTCTGAGGTGGATGACGTGATTATAGAGCGATATCTCCATGCACGTACCCAATAAAGCCCAATTCTATGAGGCGATGTTACGTGATGACCTCTCCAGCTTCATTCAACGCACCTTTGCGACGGTAGACCCCGGTGCTCAATATTTGCATAACTGGCACGTTGACCTGATAGCGGAATACCTGAAGGCCTGTACTGACCGTGACATAAAACGGTTGATCATCAATATACCGCCGCGCTATCTGAAATCCATCGCCGTGTCTGTCGCCTGGCCCGCATGGGTATTGGGTCATGCGCCCAGTTCAACGTTTTTAGCCTCCAGTTATTCAGATAAATTAGCCCTGAAACACAGTGTGGATTGTCGTTTAGTGGTTCAAAGCGCCTGGTACAGGAAAGTCTTCCCACAGATTCAACTGGTCAGGGACCAGAATGAAAAATCCAAATTTGTGACCACGGCACGGGGGCACAGAATAGCCACCAGTACCGGCGGCACCGCGACGGGGGAAGGGGGGGATTTTCTGATTGTGGACGATCCGCACAATCCACGACAAGCGGAAAGCCCAACAGAAAGAGAAAAAACCTTGGAATGGTTTGACCAGACTTTCTACAGCCGTTTAAACGACAAGAAAAACGGCGTCATTGTGGTCGTCATGCAGCGGCTTCATGAAAAAGACCTGTCTGGCCACTTACTCGCCCAAGGGGGCTGGGAACATGTCAAAATTCCGGCCATCGCAGACAGCAGGACGATGATTGACTTTGGCCGTATCCGTAAAACCCGAAGCCCGGGTGAACTTCTGCATCCAGAACGGGAAGGGAAACCTGAAATCGCCAAGACCCAGACAGCATTAGGCACTTATGGCTTCTCGGGTCAATACCAGCAGGAACCGGTCCCGGCTGAAGGGGGCATGATTAAAAAGCCGTGGGTCCATCGTTATAAAACGCCTCCGGCTCACCCTGTCCGAATTGTTCAATCATGGGATACCGCCTACAAGCCTAATCAAATTAATGACCCGTCTGTGTGTACCACATGGGCAGAAACCCAACTGGCCTATTACTTGCTGGAGGTGTGGCGTGACCGGGTGGAATATCCGCGTTTAAAGTCGGCAGTGAAGAGCCTGGCTGAAAAATGGCACCCGAATGCGATTTTGATTGAGGACAAAGCCAGTGGTCAATCTTTGATTCAAGAGTTAAAGGCAAGTACCCCACTCCCCATCATTGCCATCACCCCTGAACAGGACAAGCTGACCCGCATGTCTGCCCAGTCTGCGAGATTTGAAGCGGGCAAGGTCTTTATTCCTGATTCAGCCGCCTGGTTACTGGATTTTGAGAAAGAGCTATTCACTTTCCCGCGGGCAGAGCATGACGACCAAATCGACAGCACCAGCCAATTCTTGGGCTGGGTGAGCAATCAGCAACAAAGTTACGGCTACAGCCCCGTCAAAGACGGCGGTCATCGCTTCAAACGTCAAGGAGCATGGTAGAGATGGTTCGAAACAAGAAATCGCAGAAAAAGCAGGAGACCCAAACATTATCATTAGAACTGGCGGGGCCTACCGCTGTTCGTCATCTCTGGGGGAGGGGTTCGGTCGCCAGTGGCTTAACCCCACAACGATTGGCCAATCTCTTGAAATCCGCAGCGGAAGGGGATACGGAGGCGTATTTGACCCTGGCTGAAGAAATGGAAGAACGTGACCCGCATTATTCCAGCGTGTTGCGTACCCGCAAGATGGCGGTGGCCAGTTTACCGGTCACCGTCGTTGCCGGGGGCGAAGACAGCCGGGCACAACAATGTGCACAAGACATTCACCGCCTGATGGAGGCCCCTGACTTTGGCGACCTGGTAGACAATGCCTTGGACGCCCTCGGTAAGGGCTATAGTGTCAATGAAATTATGTGGGATAGAACGGGTGTGAAGTGGGAACCGAAAGCATACCGCTGGCGCGATCCGCGTTTCTTCCTGTTTCATCCTGAACATCCTGAAGACATGCGCATTGTGGACGAAGCCGACCCCATTCATGGCCTGTCGATGCCCCCTTATAAGTTTATTGTGCATCAACCGCGATTGAAATCAGGCTTGACGCTTCGTGGGGGGTTAGCCCGACTGGTGGCCTTTTCCTATCTCTGCAAGATGTATGGCATGAAAGACTGGCTCGGATTCCTTGAGAGTTACGGTATTCCGCTCCGGTTAGGCAAATATGGCCCGTCAGCCAGTGAAGAAGATAAAAAAGTATTAAAAACGGCGGTGGCCAATATAGGCTCTGATGCGGCGGCCATCCTGCCTGATTCCATGGTGATTGAATTTCAGCAGGTCGCGCAGGCGTCCGGGGCCTCTGAAGTCTTTTCCCGTATGGTCGAATGGATTGACCGGCAAATCTCCAAGGCCGTATTGGGTCAAACGGCGACCACGGAAGGCACGCCGGGGAAATTAGGCAATGAAGCGTCGCAGGAAGCCGTACGGCAAGACATTATTGCCGCAGATGCCAGGCAACTGGCCAATACCCTCAACCCTGACCTGATCCGGCCCTATATTGATATTAATTATGGCCCTCAAGCCGTTTACCCGCGTGTCATGATCACTCTCCCTGAAAAGGAAGACGTGACGGCCTTGGCGGCGAATTTAGAAAAGCTGGTGCCCTTGGGTCTGAAAGTCTCGGCGTCAGAAGTCAGAACCAAGCTGGGGCTCTCAGAGCCGGCGAAAGAGGCGGATTTATTGAGTGTCTCTACAACCGCCGCTCAAGCCTCCGCAACAAACCGCGCACAGGGCTGTGCCTGTTCAAACAGGGCTATCAACAGAAGCCAGGCGGATGAAATAGATTTATTGGCATCGGAGATGTTGATGGATTGGGAACCCCAGATGACCCCCAGCGCACCTTTGCGCCGGTAGACCCGGGGGCGGAATATTTGCATAACTGGCACGTTGGCCTTGTTCTGGCTTAATGAATTCAGACAGTAAATTAATCCCGAAAGCGTTACTGAACAAAGGAAGTACAAGAAAATGTCTCAGCCAACATTTAAACCAGAATTGAAACGCGAAGTAGCCCATCTGGTTATCGAACAAAATTACCCGTTTCGTCAAGGCAGTGAAGCCATGGGCGTGAGTATCATCGCCCTCCGTGATGGGGTGAGGCGGTCAATGAGCGAAAAAAGAGGACAAACTATTTCCCAGGGTAAAACAATGACAGCAGACCAACAACGGATTCAAGAGCGGGAAGCCAAACTCCGCAAGGTTGAACGGGAGAAAGATATCCTCAAAAAGGCTTCATCTCTCTTAATGTCAGAGTTCCTGAACACTTCCCGTGAGTAGAGAAACTTAAGAAGAGCCATGCAGTGACAAGCTCAGGTACGTCAGGAGCAAGAACGATGTCTGCCATGGTATCAGAACGGGGTATTCCGCCAAGTCGCTATCGGGCAACGAGAGTCATGCGTCAGTTGGAACGGGTCAGCCATCAGCCAGCGACTCATCAATATAAAAAGGCGAGACAGGAACATCAGGCTATTCCTGACGTGTGAGCGCGTCAGTTTTCTGTGGCTGCCCCTCATCAGATGTGACCTATCTCTGGGCAGGGAATCGTTGGACCTGTCTAGCCGTACTGATAGACCTGTTTGCACGTCAACCGACAGGATGGGCCCTCTCTTCTTCCCCAGACAGTGAATTCACCTGCAAGGCATTGTGGATGGCTGAAGACGCCGATAACGTCATTTCGGAAATGAACGCTTTACTGGAAGCGGCGGCACATCACACCGAACACACCTTGGCATCGACCCTGGAAAAGTGGCAACAGCGTGAATTAACGCAATTTCTTCACCGAGGCCAGACGACTTAAACCTCGCCTTTTTTTGACTTTTTACTCTCACCTTTTATCGGGCGGGGTCTTTTCGCCCTTCATACGGCCTCATTCATCGGCCGTAGACATTGCCTATTGACTGATAAGGACTGGACTATGTCTCAAACACATCCCCTGATTGCCATCAAAGCGCGCCTCATCAATGGAGAAACGGTTCAAACGGTCAATGCCCGTGACCTTTATCACTTTTTGGAAGTGCGGCTCTCGTTTTCAACCTGGATGAAACAGTACATCAAAAAATATGAATGGGTCGACAATACAGACTATCTCGTTTTTACCCATTCGGGACCTCATGCCGGACGCCCGTTCAAAGACTATGTCCTCACCCTGGAGAAAGCGAAAGAGATGGCGATGCTGACACGTACCGAAAAAGGTCACGAATTACGGGAATATTTGATGAATGTAGATAAAGAGCCGTTTGAGTCCATCCACGACCCTGCCGAATTACGTCACCTTCTGCTGACCTATAACGACAAAGTGCGCGCTCTTGAAAACAGGTTGAACGAAATCCTGTCCTGACCCACACCTTGGTTCTTTTTTGGCAAATTTACCTCGCCCTCAATCTCGCCTCATTCGAATGAATGGGGTTTTTTTATCTCAATTTTAAAGGAAACACCCCATGGAAATCACGCTTAAAGAGTGGAATCAAAAACAGCCTCGCCCCCGTTGCATCGAACAAGTCCGTCGATGGGTCCGCACGGGCATCATCTACCCCGCTCCTCGTCTCGATGGCAGGGAATACCTCGTTCAAGCCAATGCCATCAAAATCAACCCCCTCAGCGTCAAATATCACACTGGACAAACCCTCATGGAAAAAATACATGGCCCGCAAAAGAAAAACGGCTAATCGGGACCTGCCCCCGAATCTCTACGTTCGCAACAACGGCTATTACTGCTACCGAGACCCAAGGACGGGGAAAGAATATGGATTAGGAAAGGAAAAGCGAATGGCCATCAATGAAGCCATTTCCGCCAATCGGCAGATTTGTGACGCCCCTGTGAGCCTGACCGACAGAATCAACGAAGTGAAGGCGCTCTCGATGACAGAATGGATGGAACAATTTACAAAAAAATGACAGCAACGCGGGCTTCGTCCCAACACACTGAAAGATTACCGTGTAAGATTAAAAGCCATCAACAATACTTTTGGTGACAAAGAGATTAAAAAAGTCACCACGAAAGAGATGGCAGAATTTTTGAACAGTTACCCTGAGCAGGGAAAAACCGCCACGGCAAAATTAATGCGCGGCGTACTGATTGACCTTTTCAATGGAGCAATCGCAGAAGGGCATTTAGAAACCAATCCGGCAGTGCCGACAAAGACGCCTCGCGTACAGATACAAAGAACCCGCTTATCTTTAGAGGAATTTTTATTGATAAGGCAGTGCAGCCATCCCCGCTCAACTTGTGTCAAATTAGGCATGAATTTAGCGTTACTGACAGGCCAAAGACTCGGAGATATCCAACAAATGCAGTGGCAAGACATTCATGATGGGAAGTGGTGGCTGCAACAAGAAAAAACAGGGATGAAATTAGCGATACCATTAACGTTAAGTTTGGGAGCGATTCAAGAGACGTTTGAAGGCATTCTCAACGAATGTCGAAAAAAGATAGGAGGAGAAAAATATGTTTTAATTAAAGAGGGGAAAAATAACCCTGAATATGCTCGCTTATCGGTCGGATTTAAAGAATTAAGAAAAAAATCAGATTTAAAATGGGAAGGAAAAACACCGCCTTCATTTCATGAAATCAGAAGTTTATCGGCGAGATTACACAGTGAAGAGAGAGGTAAAGAGTTTGCCCAGAAATTATTGGGCCACAAATCGGCCAATATGACAGACAAATATCGAGACAGCAGAGGCAGTGAATGGGATATGATTTAAATTTCTTTTTTAATTTTTTGGGGTTTGATTTAAATTCTAAAAAAGACAGATATAAATAATAAATTATGACTGAACTGTGATTTATTGTGACTTTTCTATTTTAATGTGTTGATGTTTATAGTAAATAAAATATATCATATTCGATCCTGAAATACAAACTTGTTAAAAATAATTCATTTAAAATCAATTATATAACTTATTTTTTGATTAAAAAACAGGCAGTAAAAGACCATAAAATGGGATAAAAGGCGATATTTAAAGTGTTATTTAACAATGAGTTAAATTTTATTATGACCTGTGATTTGGCTCAAAAACCAGGAGAAGATGGTCTGTTTTTTTCAGGGACTTTTTTTAATCTGTAATTTTTTCCTCATCCCCCCTTTTTCGCACTCCCTTCCAGCATGATGCTGTACCCAGGGCCCACTCAAGATGGGGGCGACTATTTTTATCGTGGACATACATTATTAACACCCCATCTCCCTATAAACGTAACGCTTTTTCCGCCATGGAAGAAAAAAAGGACAGGGACAGGGATATGAAAATGAGATGGCGAGAACTACAACATCACTTCCTCAGCGTCTATTGTGAGCAATTGAAGATAAATCCTTATTTAACAAACGTTTAGAAATTGAACCAAAGAATGTCGACGCCATCATTAGAGAGGCGCTGAATAAATATTTTTATTAAGTTAATCAGATTTTTGATTGAAGAATTTCGCCTTTCTAGATCCTGTTTTTTTCAGATGATCTGAAAATATTCACAAGTAACTTCTTCTTTAAGCTTGAGATTAAATAGAAACTGGTTCAAATTATTTCTTCAAAAAAAGGGCGAATCTTCTCAGTTAAAAGAGCTTCTGGCGCAGGCTAACCGAACAAAGTTCTTCGTCAGGGGGTTATTTCCTAACTGTCTTTTTTAAAGTACTTTAAAAATCCAGTTTTAAACTTAACTTTACCAACAGTACGGTTGTAATTCACAATCAACTGAGCTAATTGAAACTGTATTGCCTCGTTTAAGTTATCACTATCTTCTTGTGAGGGTTTGTTTTTTTCAATTGCAATCGCCATTTTTTGCAAAGCCTGAGAAATATCATCAACAGATTTTTGAATAATGTCTTTACTCTCAGTTAAATATTTAGCCTCAACCTTATCCATGGATTCATCAGCCAACTGAGTCATCTCCAGAACTTCGATATTGGATATTTGTTCATCTCGTTCATATTCGAATAATTTATTCTGCAACTTCTTTGAATCTGATTTTAGAGAAAGTCTCATTTTACACTCCTTCCGTTTATAAGATTTTTAATGTTACTTATGAGGATTACACTATGGAATCTAGTCCGTAATAAAAATTTGTCAATCGCCCGAAAATGAGTGCAAAAAATACCCGTTTTTTTACTTTTCATAGAAAAATAATACCCATTAAGTAAAAGATTAAAATTATTCCAGATCCTGGAAGACAAAATTTAAAAAGCAATTCATTTAAAATCAATTCAATTAGATGAATAATTTTTAGGTTAAAAAATAGACAACAAAAAACCATAAAACTCCACAAAACACGATATTTAAAGTGTGATTTAACAATACCTTAAATTTTATTATGACCTGTGATTTTGCTCAAAATCAGCACATTCAGTGCTTTTTTCAATCTTTTATTTTCCAGTCACTTTCCTTTCTTAAACTTCCTTCCCGCCAGACGCCCTTATCATATAAGCAGTTGGGCACGGTGGTCATTGAAAATGATATTTGACCCCGATGGTACCTCCGGTGTCTTGCGTACTTTTTTCCCCAGTTTGTTGAGCCACATCTCCCCATACATCTAAACGCGCACGGATTAATGTCCGCACACATTCCCAGAGAGCAAGATATGAGACATACCCAGCCGCCAGAACGCCTGAAACAGGCGCGCAGCAGGTTCATGCAACCCATGCTCGAACCCGTGTTGCGCGACCTGCTGCAACAACCCGCCGCCCGCACAAAAAAAGTGAGCCCCCGCTTCCGCTTCATTGACCTGTTCGCCGGCATTGGCGGCATCCGTATGGGCTTCGATGCTCAGGGCGGTGAATGCGTTTTTACCAGCGAATGGAACAGGTTCTCGAAAAAGACCTACATTCAGAACTACGGCGCCCCTCATCCGTTTGTGGGTGACATCGTTCCATATCCGGCAGAGGACGTGCCGGACCATGATGTACTGCTCGCCGGGTTCCCCTGCCAGCCGTTCAGTATTGCGGGCGTCAGCAAAAAGAATTCGCTGGGCCGCCCACATGGTTTCGAATGCACCACGCAGGGAACCCTGTTCTTTGACGTGGCCCGTATCATCGCCACCAGACGCCCCAGGGCGTTCCTGCTGGAAAACGTCAAGAACCTGCTTTCACACAACAAGGGCCACACCTTCAACGTCATCCTGCAAACGCTCAGGGACGAGCTGGGCTATGATGTGCATTACAGGGTAATCGACGGGCAGCACTTCACACCGCAGCATCGCGAACGAATCATCATCGTCGGTTTCCGCGAAAAAACGGGCTTCTCATGGGATGACCTGAAACTACCGGAAGAAGGTCCGCGCCTTGCGTCAATTCTGCACAGGACGGATGGCACAGAGCCGGTGCTCCCCTGGGATGGAGAGCGCTTTTTCGATCACGACAGGCGGGCCGTGCCGCTCCGATACACGTTGACGCCCAACCTGTGGGCCTACCTTCAGACCTATGCAGACAAGCACCGCGCCGCCGGCAATGGGTTCGGCTTTGGTATGGCCTATCCCGACAGTGTGACACGCACACTGTCAGCCCGGTATCACAAGGACGGGTCAGAAATCCTGGTATGGCAGGGCAGCAACAACCGGCCGAGACGCCTGACGCCACGTGAATGCGCCCGCCTGATGGGCTTCCCTGACGCTTTCCAGATACCTGTCAGTGATACACAGGCTTACCGTCAGTTCGGCAATAGCGTCGTCATGCCGGTCATGCAGGAAGTCGCCCGCATCATGACGCCCCACGTGCGGGCGCAGATGCATTGCCCCTGTTTTCCTGATGGTTGACGTAGTAGACCCCGCGACACGTAGCCGGATGAGGTCAGGCATGGGCATGGCGGTCATTGAAAATGATATTTGACCCCGATGGTACCCCGGGTGTCTGCGTACTCTTTTTTCCCGATTTGTTGAGCCACATGGCCCCATAGATGTAAACGCGAACTGAGTTTTGCGTCCACGCCCATTTTGAATTCACCGAGGTGACGCGCCCCTTGAATCTCATACTTTCTGTCGTCCATCCTGATGGCCGTCGGCTTGGGTTGATAAATCCAGTTCGCTTCAATAAAGGGTTCAAACTCCCGTTGTTTTCCTTCATCCTGCGGGCTGTGCCCCAGCAGATGCGCCCGTAAACCCAGTCGACTCTGCAGGTAATTCCCTTGACCCGTCACCCGGGTGCCGTTCTGGTCAGTGTGGTCCTCCGGCTTGACGTCCATCCAGGTGAGCTGCGCTTTGGGCTGAACCCAAAAACTGTGCAGTATTCCCGAGCGGGAAACATATTCCCCTACCTTCAACAGATATCCCCCCTCCACAGACGCGGTCAAGCCTCGGCTTTTGTAAGACTCTGTCGGCCTCTCCTGACCCGTCACGTCATTCTTGAGCCAGTGATACAGCGCCCAGGTATCGACGTAAAAACCCGAAGGCGCTTTGCGGTTTTGATACCAGGTCGCATACCCCCCTACGCTGTAGCCGCGCACCTTCCCTTGCGAGGAAATCTCATTCGTACGATGATGCGCTGTGCTGTATTCATGGCCATATCCGCCCATCACGCCCAAATGATAACGGTTGAGGCCATTAGAAGACCACTGGGCGATGTCTCCGCCGAGCATCATCACATAGCGGTGAGATTGCGCGTCGTTGTCAGACAGGGAAGAGGTATGATGACCTCCTGACGCCCTTATCCACATCCCAGGGACAGGGCTGTCCTCTGACAGGGCCTCGGTATACTGGGTTTCACCCAGGCGCTCATGCAGGGTCATGTGAAACATCGTATTGGCCGCGTGAAGATTCTGGGCATAGCTGAGGCTCTCAGGTCGGGCAAACCATGAGGACACCAGATACCAGTGGTTTTTACTGTCTTCTGTCGTCCCTTTCCGTAGAGAGTACTGATAAGAGCCGGCCACGATGGGGCCATCCTGAACAAAGGTGCCGTCAGTGCCCTCTTTGGCTTCAATCAGTCGAATGCCGCCTTTGGTGGCGCTCCCTTTCCCGCCCACATTACGCACTGTCACACGGGTGTTGCCTTTGGAGGATTGATTGATAATCAATTGATTCGCCGGCGAATCGTCGCCTTCCAGGCGGGCGTGAAACAGGATTTTCCCGGAATTGCCCTCGTAATCGTCTGTGGTGAGGGTAGAAAACGAAGCGGTGTCATGAGGGGATTTAAAGACAATCTCTCCTGCATTTTTCAAGTTTGTTACAGTAGCATTGTTGGTAAACGACCAGGTACTGCCAGAATCCAGGGTCAGTTTGGCTTTATTCCCACCCTCCGCCACGATGTTCCCGGACAGGGCTGTCTGGTTCAGCGTTAAATCGACTTCTCCTTCTGTCCCGGTAAAATGAATGGCATGTCCACTGCCCGGCGGGGAGATAACGACCTTGCTGAAAACAATGTTCGTTTTTCCGCCTTTAGACACAATCAGGTCACCGGCGGCATGGAGAGACCCTCCCGTGATGGTCACTGTCGTGTCTGTGGCGCCTGTTTCCGAATACAGCACCGCGGAGGGTGTGGCCAGGGTTTGAATATGGCTGTCATGAAGATGAATCGTTGAATTTTCGTTAGCGTTTATAGCATTAGCACCTTGACCCGCTACCTGGATGTCCAGATGATGGCCTGTCACCCTGGCATTCTTCACTGCGACAATACCAAAAGCGTTTTCACCGTGACTGCTCAGGGTGCTGTCTTGGATATCCACTGTGGAATCTCCTGAAATATTTATAGCGTTGGCACCTTGCCCCTCTGCCTTGATGTCCAGATGATGGCCTGTCACTTTGGCACGCTCCAATGCGACAATACCAAAAGCGTTTTGCCCGATACTGCTCAGGGTGCTGTTTTGGATATCCACTGTGGAATTGCTGTTAGCGTCTATAGCTCTGACATTTTCCCCCTCTACCTTGATGTCCAGATGATGGCCTGTCACCTTGGCAGAATCCCATGTGAGAATACCAAAAACTTTTTTCCCGTGACTGCTGATGGTGCTGTCTTTGAGAGTTATTTTTGCACTGTAAGAAGTGACCGCTTTGCTATCATCTCCCTGTGAATTTATCTTCAGTTGATGACCCGTGACCTCTGTGTCTTGTCCTGAGGCCCAAAGACCATAAAATTTATTTTGGGTGCCGCTGAGGGTGCTGTTCCCAATATCCACTTTTGCCCCTGTCTGAACAGCGACCGCGGTGTCGTTGGCATCCTTCAAGGTTATCTCCATGTGCTTGGCTGTCAGGGTAGACTTGTCTATCGCCCAAAGACCATAAGAACTTCCTGTATCTTGTGTTTCAACTTTAATTTTTTGCTCTTCAGTGCCTTCCAGCATCACAGAGGTGCCCTCTCCAGTGGCTTTGACGGCGGCTTTTTCATTTCCACCGCTGGATAGGGATAGAGGTTGTCCTGGTCGATTATTCACTTGAGCTTGATTCCTTGCCTCTATCCCCTCAAGGTAAGCCTGTTCAGTCAACTGACTTGTTCCTCCATTAAAAATCTGTGTTTCTGAAACACTGCCCCCACTGTGTATCAACATCGTCAGCACAGACAGCCTGAGGGTGTGCAGTGTGATTTTTTTGTATCGCATCGTTTTTCACTCTATTGGAAGGGATGGGCTCGTGATGGATGTCGCGTCATACAGACTGATTAATATATTGACCAATTCAATAATTAAATAAGCTTTTACAAAAAAGTCAAATTTCTAATGAGCAAAAGGAGGGAACAGATGAGGGGTTTTTTTGAGGCGCTTTGAATAAGCAAAAACAAAGGGTGGATTGTATTGAGGGTAAAAGAGGAAGCGAAAGGGGGGCTGATTCTTAAGCGGTCAGGAAAATAAAACGAGCCTGCACCCAAATCTGGGTACAAGTCCCTTCATCCTACCCCCTCGGCACTTCTGGCCAGGCTATTTGCCCCGCCTTGGGGTCAATGCGATGAAGGGCGACGCGATAGGTTTTCCAGGCGTTAAGGGTGTATTTTTTTCTCAATCAGGGAGGCGCCAAAACCCCCATCCTCAAGCGCCTCGAACAATGTAGTTGAACGCCACATTACGAGGCCGGTTTTCGTGGGCGGTGGGGACAACCCGGGAGGCATCAAACGCAGAGACGGAGCCCCAGTTATCAGGGTCGCCTCTTTTGATGGCCGCACTGAATTCGAGGTCTGATAAAAAGCCCCAGTGGCGGTCACCCAAGGTCCCCATTGCCCTTGCCTCACATACCCGAACTGGCCCGTGATGTTTCTGATGGCATCGCCCTGGGTGCTCAATACCTTTCTGCCTGTATCCACTTTTCTGCCGGCATCCGCGCCCCGAATAAATTCTCCCCGTAAGTCCGGCAATTGTCCTGAAGGATAGGCCAGGGCTAAGAGGGGATAGTGTGTTTTGTCAAATCGGTCTCCATTGCACAGACGCCACCCGGTCGGTGGCCTGTCCGTTGGCCAGGGCAGAGGCACCCCGACCGGGACTTCCAGACGTAATATTTGTGGCGTCACCGCATTCACATCGGTGGCGGTGAGCTGCACATCCTGAGTGAGGGATTTGCCATTAATTTTACGATGATACGGGATGGCCTCTTTGGCCAGTTCGACCGTTTCTGTCAATCCGAGGTTTTCTATAAATTGCGCTTTGTCCAGGATGTCCTTGCCGTTTTTCTTTTTAGACAGCTTTCGATTGGCCGCGTTTTCGGCACAGGTCTGGATGGCCTGATACAGTTGCGTATGTTCGTGTTTGTTTAATCTTGTCCCTGTTTTTTCAATGACGGTGCAGAGTTCTTCCTGGAGGGCATCAAAGAAGTCGCTGTTCAAATCCGTAGCACGGGTCCCGGTGGTGGGGTCTCCGTTGGTAAACCCCGGTTTGCCTTGCCCAAATTTGTCAGGTTGGACCGTGGGGGTGTCAATGCGATGCATGATTGTCTCCTTTGGGGTAAGCAAAAAGGACCTGGGTATGGGACGGACACAGGCGCTCTATCACACATTCGACCGCCCGCTCGCCCCAATGACGCAGGGGGGAATCACAGGCACTGACACAGGTCATGGTTCGTATCCTGGCCTCGGCAGGGATATGGACTCGCCAGTAATAGCGCCATCGGTCGCCCCAAGCGGGGTCAGGGGAGCGGTCAAGGTGTTGACACTGTTCCAGGGTGGCCGTGGGATAGCCCAACAGGCGGAGCTGTTCGAGGAAAAAGCCCTCATGCATCCCACCGACGGTGTTGACCTTGGCATCGAGAATCTGTTGGCGCTCTTCCCGGGTTTGGGGTTTGGGGTCAAGACAGGGGTCCGGCAAACCACAGAGGGTGTCGTAACGGTCGGTCAGTTCCATCGATTGGGCCGGGTTGATTTCCTTCATCAGGTCGTCGGCCCGCTGATGCACTCTCGCCAGAGACGGGGCCAGGCCGTCGAGCAGGGGGTTGTCCCCGGCCCAGGCAGGGCCGGGCGGTAACAGCGATTGTAACAGTCGCGTATAATCTTCATCTAAATTCGGTTTATGGGGCATAGGGCGTCCAGGTCACGGGGCCTGATACGGGCACCTCGGTTTTGCCCAGCAGAATGTCGGTGGTCGGCAGCCTCAACTGGTGGGCCACTTCTCCGGCCGCCAGGCTGATGACCTCCCTCAGGCGGGAGAGAAAAAGTGTGCTTCCCGGTTCGCCCTCCCGTTGAAAAAAGGCCTGGATTTCGGCGATGACGGCAGACCGGATGTCGGGCCGGTCGGTCGATAACGCGAGAGAAACAGGCACGGATTTGGGGTTCACCGCAAAGACCGTCAGGCCACTGCCCGCCACGGGAGCAAGGGGTAAAATGTGTTCTCTGACTTGAGTCAAGATGTCCTGTGTGGGTGCCGGATGGTCCGGGTCGTCGGTGGCCACCATGACGCCCACGGTACCTGGTCCGTTTTTATGTCGATGCGTCCAGGCGCGGCTTATTCCCAACACTTCTTTCGCCCAGCGCACGTAGTCTCCATCCGCGCCCCCTTGAGGGATGTCATACCAACGCGCGATGATGCGCTGTCGCCAGCGCTCCAGGTCTTCGATATCGTGGCCGCCCTGTATCTCATCGGCATAGCCCGTGGAAGAAAGCCCGGGTATCGGGCTCAGCAGTCTCAGGGCGGTCTTGTCTTCACAGTTGCCGGCCTGTCCTGCTTCCTGTGCCACCACAGGCACGCGAAGCACGCCGTTGAGGGCTGAGGTCATTTTTGTGGTGGTGTAGGTCTGCCCATCGTCTCTTTGTATTTCAGTATCAGAGGACATCGACAGGGCATTGGGCACCCCTTCCCAGCGCACAAATCCCGTGGCCGTCGTGGCCCCTTTACGCGGACAGCGCTTGATGTTCGCATGTCGCACCAGCCACGCTTCATCCGCCAGGTCCGGTAACATGTTTCTCGCTAAATAATCGAGATACCCGTATAAGGTGTGCACGGCCGCCGCCTGAACCCGCGCAGTGACTTCCGCATCACAGCGCCTTAACAGATTGTCTTCGTTCAATCGGGTGAACAAATCACTTCGGATGGTGTCGATTAAGGTCGGTAGTGAGGGGCGGGAGAATCCGCTATGTGGCATGAATGGCCTCCCAGATATTGTCAAAGGTGAGGGTTGTCGGGGGGCTCTGGCGCACGGTGAGGGTCAGCGTCGCGGTGAGCGTATCGAGACCGGAACGAGTGACCGCAATATCCATGCGATCCACTATTCCATCCTCCCTCATCCACTGGAGGGCTTGCGCGATATAGTCACGGGCTTTTTGTGCGGTCTGCGCGGTGAGCCTGCTTCGCCTGAGCAGATACAGTCTTGAGCCGATGCGGTCATTCGCCACCGTGGGCCACGTATCGCCCCACCAACCCATCGGGGTTTCGGTGTCGTCATCCGGCTCCGCCCGTCGCCAGGTGAACAGGGAGATGACCACCGCTCGGGTCAGGCTGTCTGAAACGGTCTCAGCAGGATGGCCATTGACCCTCATCATTTACCTCATCCTCTGATGAGGCTGGCCTGTGCTGCCCCCGCTGTCGCCCGAGTGGGTGTGACTGTTGTACTGGTCTCGCATTGAACTCAGGGAACCCAGCTTGTCCTGTATTTCAGACTGGGAGACGATGGATTTTTCAGCGGTGATTTCTCCGGAGGTGTCCACCCGAGGGGTATCGAGCACCACTTTATTTTTGGCTTTCACCACAAAGGTGTCGGTGGTGACTTCTATCACCCGTCCGCGTTTGAGCACAATATGGTCTCCTTCATCCGTATACAGGGCCACTTCTCCCGTTTGTAAGTCTTTGAGACGATAACGCCTGTCGGCCATATTGATGACGATGCCATGCGAGCGGTCGCCAGAGAGAAACAGGGCCACCCCTTCCGCGCCGGCATGGGCGGTGGAGGTGAATCCGTACGGCTCCAGGTATTCCATCCCTGCTTTCGTTTCCCCTGCCATCAAGGAGACATCCACTCGCTGGCAGGCCGCGGTGCTGTCAAGCCGGTTCACACAGGCTCTTGACCACAGGCGGGAGAGGTGTCGCTGCAACACAGACAGCATCTTTTGCATACATCACTCATTGATTGAAGTAAAAAAAATAAAACAGGACCGTATCAAAAAAAATTCTCTTCTTCTGACTTCTGTTCCTGAAGAGGGGGAATATAAGCCGCTTCGGGGGCCACGCGTAACTGGCAGAGGGTGCCCCCTTCATTCTGGGTATACACGACTTCTCCAATCACCAGCTCTCGATGGTGAAAACCCAGCACGGGGTCGAAGACGCTCACCCGCTGGTTTGGCTGCCATAGACTGCCGTTGCCTTGTCGCCAGCCTTGAACCGTATAGGTGGTTTCTTCGGTTCTGGCGGCGCGCTGTTGGGCTTCAAATTCGGCCCGTTGACGACAGCTCGCCCCGGTGGCCTGACCGGATTGCTGAATATGTTGCGGGCGATAACGTGTGATTTGGCGGTCTTTCGCTTTCGCTCTCAGCGCGGTTAAGGTGGCTTCGCCAAAATCGGCATCGTCACCACTGCGTTGTCCCGCCACCTGATATTCGGAAAAACGGTCCCGGATACTTTGCTCGGTATCACCGCTTAAAATATTGTCACCCCAGACCAACGCCGTCGTGGCTCGGTCATTCCCCACCCTGCCTATCAACAGATTGCCGTGCTCATCATCCCATGCCAGCGCCTGCTGGAGTCCCAGGGCTTTGTTTAAGACTTCATGCACCGTTTCACCGTAATCCGCCTGGAGCCTCTGTAATCGCGTTTTTGGAACACCTTGATTGATGACTGTGATGCCAAACGGCTTGGTCAGTTGGGTCGCTATTTGAATTAAGGTGTGATCGTCAAAATCGGTGGGCGAGGCCGCACAGTCAATCAAATCCGCGGTTTTACTCCGGCCGGTGATGCCGACATGGATACTGAGGGCATCGTAACGGACAGGCGTGGCTTCAATCCATCCGGTTAACACTTTATCCTGACCCATCAGGACTTCGACAAGCTCCCCTTTTTGAATTCTGGGCTGTAACGGCGCACTGCCCGACTCCCCAGGCCACTGGCGAGTGATTTCTACATTGAAATCGCGGGCAAGACGCTCAATCCCGGCGGAGATTTGGACACGCGTCCAGCCGCCCCAGTCACGCCCGTTGACGCGTAATATCACCGCATCCGTCATCGGAGAGGGACGCGTAATGGCTGCTGCGGGACAAACCCCGGATGAGGCACCCGATTACGTGAGGTGATGTCGGTTTCTCTTGCGGCATGGTCATACCACTGCGCCGCCAGAACCAAGGCGGGGCGCACGGTTTCTGGGGTGCGCAGGACCGTTTTTTCACCTTGCGCCAATCTCGTGGCCATATCACGATGCACCTCCGTTTTCACTCGCTGCAAGGCCAGAAAAAGCGCATCATCTGGCGATAATGTCTGTTCGCGCTCAATGGCCTGATTCAGCGCCTCTCTCACTGCCATCAATGTCTCCCACGTGACCGCGGTACTCTCAACTTCACTGTCTGACGCATCTAAACCTGCGTGCAAGGCGGGATGGGACAGATTGACCTGTATCTGACGTTTCTCACGTTGATTAACCGGTAACAGGGCGGTACGCGGTGGGGGCAGTTGTGTGAGTCGCAGGGCTGCCTCATGGATGGCCGTCGTACGCAACAAAGCCGCAATACGATTACTTTGTCTACGTTCCGCCTGTACGCTGGGCTTATCGCTTTTCCAGACGCCACGCGGGGCCAAATCATGCCCCAGCGTGATGCCCGATAGCGTCTTGATTTGCTGGGTGAGCGTGGCGGCGTTGTGCGCGGTCCGCCTGCCCGAACGCCACAGTCGTTGTATGGCTTCAATCAGATGTTTACCGGCAGAGCCCTGTGCCAGGATGACCGACATATCCCCCTGCAGCAGGCGGGAAGCCGCGGCTATCCCGATGTCGATACGGTCAAAGGCCTGGGTGATATGGCCCATCCTGTCTTTGGCATTCGCCAGCACACCGGCCTGTGCAAAATCCGGCAAGCCTTTCAGGCCCACACGGGTAAACGCGTCAGAAATCCGATCGTTCAATGCGGAACTGGAAGAGAGGAGTGTTTGGCTCGTGGCGATGCCTGCGGTCGGAAAAGACAGTTCCCCGGCTTCGACGACACTGAAGCTGACGCGGCACAGCCGACCTTCACGGCCGCTGTGGCGGACCCGGACGTCACCTTCCATGCACACAGAGAGTTCGCCGTAGTACGGGTGAACCAGCGTTCCCGGCCCCGGGGTTTCGATGGCGATAATCAGTCTGTCTCTCTGGACCAGATAGTCTTCCCCCACCAGATAGGCACTGATTTGAAAGCGTCGGGTCGCCCGACCCAGGTCTTCGGTATAGGGTTGGTCGCGGTTCGGATATTCGTGCGTCTGGACCCGTCGACCCAAGGTGGCTTCATCCCCTTCGACCTGAAACGGCACGCCCCGAAACGAGGCGGGGTGTAACCTGTTTGTCCAGTCCGTCATCATCCCTCCTCAGAAAAAAGTGGGCCGTTTTTACCGCCGGGCAAAGCGATTGTATCCGACATCGTAGTTCAACCAGACAGGGGATTGCGTGGCGGGTTGCACGGTCATGCCGGGCGGGGCATTTTGAAAGGAAACGGTCAGTTCCCCGGGCTGGGGTCTTGGGCTGGCCAGTGATAACTGGGCGGGTGGGCGTCCCTCAATATTGAGCAGCTCTTTCAGGCGAGGGAGAAATCCCGTGTAACCTCGGGCCTGTTCAGCCTCCTGTAACCGATTGACCAGCAACGTTCCCACATTGGTATGCTGCCTTGCCGCCTCACCGCGGAGCGTGTCCAGCCGTTTCATCCAGTCAAACAGCACCGCAATCGTGACGGTGACCACCCCCATGCTGGCCATGCCTTTGAGACTCTTCGACAGCTTCATCACCTGAGCCTGTGCGCCTGACAGGCCTTTCCCCATCGATAATAGCCAGGACCCCGCCGTCAATACCGCGACGCTTTTGAGCCCGGTTTCCCAACCCCCTATTGCCTGAATAACGCCATCAATATTTCGCCAGACTGCTTTAATCATCGGGCCGATCGTTTCCCAGTTATCGACGATAAGTCCACCGCCTATTACCATTAACGTGACCAGTTTACCCAGCGTTGACATGTTCATCACGCTGTTAAAAATCTTGAAGGCCCGAGTGACCACCCCTACCGCCGTCGCGGTGCCCAGTAGATAAACACCCCACTGAGCCAATGATTTTATCAGTTCTGGATGGGCTTTTATCCAGTGACGACATTGCTCGATCAATGGCCTCACCCTGTTGAGTGTTCTTGTGATAGCGGGTAAAAAAATGGACCCTATAGTGACGCTGGCGACGTATATCTGATTTTTAAACAGCTGTATCGCATTGGCGGTAGTGGCCGCACGGGCGGCATATTCTTTCTGCATCGAGCCCGCGTACTTTTGTACGTCGGCCACTCTATCGAAGTTCACTTTTAATCGTTCAAGGTTGCTCAACAGCGGGGCAATGGCACCGAGAGATTCTGAGCCGAACAGCGCTTTCATGACCGCAGACTGTTTGGCTTTCGGGACCTGACTCAGTGTGTCGAGCACCTTCAGTAGCGCCCCTTTGGCGTCTTTTTGCATCTCCACGGCCAGTTGAGACGGATTGATGTTAAGAAAGCGCAGCGCCTTTTTCTGTAACAAGGTGGCTGATTTGCCTGAGGTTAACGCCAGCATCAATTTTTTAATGCCCGTCGCCGTCACATCGGCCTCAACCCCCATCCCCCCAATCGTCGCGCCCAGCGCCGCCATCTCACCCGAGGCCATACCGGCCACCGCGCCCAGTGGGCCAATCCGGGTCACAATGTCAGAGATTTTTGCGGCATTGGCCGGTCCGTGATTGCCAAGGTCATTGATTTTATCGGCCAGCGAGACGACCTCATTTTGCGTTAACCGGAACGCGGTACGCCAGGTCGCCATCATCTGACCGGCTTGCGCTGCACTCTGGTCAAAGGCCACCCCCATTTTGACGGCCGCACCAGCAAAGGCCAAGAGCTCGTTTTTGGCGATATTCGCCTGTCCCCCCGCCGCCACAATTTGACCTATCCCCTCCGCCGCCATCGGTAAACGATGGGACAGTGCGAGAATATCCTGCGACATTTTTTTAAACTGCTCAGGGGTCTCAAACTCAACGACTTTTCGGACATCTGCCATCGTGGATTCAAAGTCTATCGCTTGTTTGATGGGGCCGGCCATCGCCGTCATCACCCCTGCCCCCAGGGCCGCCGCGCCCACCATCCCTGCCCTGAATTCCTGCTTGAAGGTCTTGACTTCCCGACGCATGCCTTTGAGCGGGGCCGAGAGTTTGTCGACCGCCGTGATGATTGCTTTGAGTTCGACCTGGTCAGCCAAGGTGTTGCTCCTGCTGAATTCGAATCGCTTGCGCTTCTAAATCAAATAACTGATTCAAGGGACGCTGTCGTAAATCGAAGGGATTGATTCGCCAGAACCAGGCGATGTTGTAGAATCGTCGGCTGAGACGGCTGAGTTCTGGGCACCGGTAAAAAAACCCACGAGGGTCATCGACGCGACAAACACATCATGTAGCGCCAGCTGTTGTGCGGAGGAACGCGGTATCCCCGCCAGTTCAGGCAGATAAGCCAGGGCTGAACGCGTATCCAGTCGCATATCGCCTCGCTCAGAGTAACTGAAAGGAATGCCGAACTTTTCAACCTGATCGAAAGTGGGTTCCTGAATGTCCAGTACTGAAATGGTTTCGTTGTGGACCTTGATTGGCTTGCTGAGTGCGATGGAGGTCATTGATAAAATCCTTCCTGTCCGTGAAATTCGAGGTCAACGGTGCCCTCTTCGGTGTGGTGGTTGGCTTCACCCGAGAGCCAGGCGCCTGACAGCACATACACCTGCCCATTCGCCAGTTCGGCGGTGAGGGTCATCTGGGTCGCGCTGACCAGTTTTTGAAGGGGAAACGCGCGCTCGACGATAAAGGTGCCCTTGACAAAGGGCGCCCGGTGGGTTTCCTTGTAAAAGACCTCCCCATTGAGGCCGAGAATATCTTCCCGAACGACGGTGTTCATCGGCACCTCTATGCCGCCGCTCAGGGTCAGTTGTTGACCATCCACTTTGAAGTAACAGGTACCCGCGGTCTTTCTCATCAGACGTTCTCCTGGTATTGCAACCGAAATTGATTGATGACAGCAAAGACCCTGAGCGCATTCACATAATCGGGCGGAAACAGGACATCCAGCCGGTTCGGGTCATGCGCATGGCGCTCGACGATGAGATGGGCACGGAAAGCCTCCACATTTTCCACCATGCCTTCCCGCTCGAGCTGGCGATACACCGCGCACAGCTCCGCCCGAATGACCGAGGGCGTGACAATCGCCTGGCCGGCACCAAAGCGGGTGCCGTCGTCAGCGAGCTTGTGTCGTCCATACCTGGAGGTGATGACCGATTTGAGTCGCCTGAGGACAGACGCACTGGTGTGCAGGGTTTCGCTGTCGAGATAACTGTTGTCTGCCACGCCCGCCGCATTTTTTTTGTACGTCGTGATGTCGCGCTGTATCCGCAAGGCACCCCCTTCGACATACGCGGTCGCGATGCCATGGGACAGGAGCGATTGCTGCTCTGTCAACGTAAAGCGTTTGCCCACGGGCGCGGGCAAGACGCCGTTGAGCTCGCCTGTTTGGGTGGGTCTGGCGGGGTCTGCCCGCAGAAAAACCGCCGAGCGGGCCAGTCGTGCCGCCACCCCTTCATCCAGGCAGGTCTGGATGGCCGGTTCATAGCCGGCGACCGTCAGATGCGGTGAGTTTAAAGACTCGCCCAGGGCAACCAGTTCAGATAAGGAGCCCGTTTTGGCCGTGTACACATGACCGTAAAGTTGTCGGTACGGACTCCAGCGGCCGCTCTGCTCGTTCATTTCCTGCTCAAACAGGGCCAGGGTGTCGCTGTCGTGAAAGGGCAGACCGATAAAGTCAAAGGGGGTATCGCCCATCGCGGCGATGGCGGCCGTCACATCGGGGGTATAATCGTCTCCCCTCATCCTGTCGACCACTAAAGCCAGCCCCGGAGGCGAGGTCTCCTCTCCCGCTGACAGCGGATTCGTCGACAGGGGAATGTCGCGGCCCGTCATGCCCGAATGCCGGGCAGTCAAAAGAATCTCCCTATCCTCCCTGAGTCTGGCGGTCACCGGCAAATCCGATGCGGTGTTGATGGCCTGGGTGAGATGCTCGGCTATCTCATCGAGCGTCTGGGCCGGATTCACCGCCACCCGAAGGCGACGGCAGCCTATCCACAGGCTCAGCACCCCTGGAGCCTGAGGTCTGCCGACCAGGCCCAGACAGGACCAGGCCGGCCCACCGGGGGGCTTCGGCTCCGGCACCGCGATGACCCACAGTTCCCCCAAAGGGTCAATGCGACGATAGGCCGTCACCATGCGGTGCAGTTGACTCCCGCGGCCCGTCAATTTTTGAGCGAGCGCCTCAGTCGGCATCCTCACCGGGGTATTCGTCTTTATCGGGGCGTCGGGCAAAGCGTGACCGAGCAATAAGGCCCTGCGGCTCTCCTGGGCCGTATTCGCCCGGCTGTTGTCCATCTCCGCGTAAAACAGCGGGACGCGCAGGTCTGAGGGAAGGGTGTTGAAACTGATGCTCATGGGGTCTCCTCCGATGGGGGCATGTGTGGGGTCAGACGAATGTTCCCGGCAGGCATTTCTTCCTCAGGGTCTTCCTCAGGTGCTTCCTCAGGCGCTTCCTCAGGGTCTTCCTCGGGCGCTTCCTCAGGCTCTTCGTGGGGTTCGGGCAAAGGCACAGACGGCCCCTCACCGGCGCTGGCGCTGTCATCGGGCTGATCTTCGTCGCTGTCTTTGTCCAGGGGGCAGGGTTGATACCAGACGCCGCCCTTGTGCACGTACGTCACCTCTGCACGGTCAGGGACGGGCAACAGCGAGGTGCCGACGGGCAATCGTTCAAACCCCCTGTTTTCCCTGTATATGAACGCCTCCCCTCTCTGGCGCTGAAAGAAGGCCTTTGGCGCCGTCAATGTGCGCGACACCTCGTCATCGTCCAGGCGGCGAAACCAATCTCCCCCCTCGGGCAGACAGGTGCCGGTTTCATCGGGAGATTCGGGCGAGGGGGCTTTGCCATCGTGACGGCGCCGAAACCACCAGTGCCCCTGCGTGTACACATAGGTCCCGTCTTTGTTCCACTCTGTGGGCCTGGCCGGGATGCGTTCGACTTCCCGCGCGCCTAACCGTCGAAACCAGTAGCCCTCTTCGGGCACATAAGCCCCGTTGGGGGGCAGTGCCGTTTCAGGCAGGCCGTGATAATTGGGCATGGGCACGAGGCGCCCTCGGTTGGGTTTGACAAACATCGTCATTTGGTTGACTCCAGTGAAAGAAAGAGGTCGGGCTCAGGGGAAGGACGCTCGAGACAGAGGGTGCCCCATTCGGGCAACGCGGCCAACTCTTGCGCTTGACGGGTGTCTTCAGGGTGAATCTCGGTGCGGACCTGAAATTCAAATAAGTAATGATATTCCGCGCGGTTGGCCTCTAACGGCTCTCCCCCCGCATATTCAATGGTCCCACCCTCCGGGTCAGGTGCCCAACCGAGCAACGCGCGCCAAATGTCCGCACGTACGTCATGCAGCAGGTCCACCGAGGGCCGTCCCCCGCTCCCATGACGGCGGTGATGGAGAATCACCACCACAGAGAACCGTTCGGTGAGGGCCTGCCAATAGGCATTCTGGGCACGTTGTTCCCCCACGACCTCTTCTCCTGGGAGGACATAGGCCGCGGGGAGGGCCAGTTTGCCGCACTCGGGTAAATCTTCGTAGTGCGCCACGCTGCCGACCCTGTTTTCAAAACGGGGGCAATGGGCGCGTAAGGCCGAAATAACAGGACTCAATTTCATGAATGACTCCGTCGGCGCTCAGGCCGAAGTGATTTACGCAGTGCTTTCTTTAACGTGTAGCACGTCCAACTTTTCAGACGCATTAATGTGGCAACCATGTAATTTTGACGTTTCTCAATTCGCCAACCACCGCTCTTGTGGTGACTCTTTTGTCGTTTATGTTGTTTAGGCATGCCGTAGGACGCGCTGCGTACCCCGTGATGCAGAAAAACAGGGTAAAAATCGCCTGCAATATCTTGACTGCCTATCCCTCGCTTCTGATTGGGCGCTATCTTGACCATCAATCCGGGTCGTCGTGAGGCAGGGCGAGGGACGTGGTAACCGATAGATTGCGCTAGTCGGCCCGTTTGCCATCGGGGGGTCTCTCCTGCTTGAGAACGGCCCCCCCGCTTCATCAGTCGACGACGCGCTTCTTCCTGATGCCTTTGACCGATTTTCATAAAAGCACGGCGAACCAGGAGACGATTAAAGACCAGATCTTTGGGTTGATGAAACTCAATATGGAGATTATCCAAACTCATTTCCTCTTTCTGGTTGACTGCTGGTTTCTTCGCACGAAAAGGCCAGAAAACGACCCGCACTGTGAATATCCGTCACGCCACGTATCTGGTAAACCACACCCTTAATCACTGCTTGACTGCTGTCGTAAAGCGACTGTCTGTATCTCACTATGATTTTATGCGTGACGGTTTTGTTGATTTGAAAAGAATGGATGCGCAGGGTGTCACTGACGGGGATCAATTGTCCCCAAACCGTACACGCGCCTTGATTCGCCGCCTGTGTTCCACTGGCGCCTATCGGTTCATCCTGTCGCGTATAAAACAAAATGCGCTTGTTTAACTGTCCCGGCTCGGGGAAACGAGAATGCGCTCTACCATAATGAGGTGTCATAATCCGCTCAGCCTGTAGTCATCCACCAGAAACCTGAAAAACGGAAAAACAGATAACTGTTCTATATCTGATACCCCTCCACGATGCTCATATAACCCCGTCACCAGGAGCAGCATACCCTGAATAATCGCGGCATTGATAACCAGTCCGTCAGGGTCAGTTTTAGGCACGGATGCTTTGTAGAGATGACGGTTCAGATGGGCGATGGTTTTTTGCTCTACGGCGGCGATATAACTCTCCAGCAGCATATCTTCACTGTTATCGTCCAGTTCAATCCTGCATTGTCGTTTGACCTGTGCCTTGTTAATCCACATGGGGGTTTATTTCCAGTCAAAAAATGGCCTGCATCGGCAGACCATCCTGTTTAAGTGGATGACTCCCCACCATGATTCCCTGATTGACCGCTTTTCCGCGCACCTCCTGCATTTGACGGAGCGGAAGGTGAGACCTCTATCTGGGTTAAATTCCCTTTGATAAACGCTTCAGGACGGTAAACCGCGAGCGCCAGACGCTCTTCACAACGGATGGAGATCATGTTTTTTTCAAAATCATCGGTATTCTCGGTACTGATCACCACATTCGCTTCTTCACGGTCAAACAGTTGCGCCCCTAAACTGAATGCCCCCACCAGGAATTTGTCTTTAAACCCAGCGGCTTCTGTGACGACGACGGGCAAGCCCCACAATGTCGGCGTCGTCAGGGCTGCCGGATTGGAGAGGAGATAACGCCCCAGCGTATCCTTGATGAGTTCAATCTGTGCCCAGTTGCTGAAGTGCAACACATGTCCTGTCGCAGGAATACGGGCCAGTTGCGCTTGCAGCATGGCCAGACGCAAATCATCAATCGCGGTGCGGTGGGAGGGGGTTAATTCCGCCTGGAATGCAGTGGCCTGCGTGAAGATCCCGTTCAGGTTTGAACCGGTACCGTCCCCGAAGAGCATTTGCTGCTCTTCCACGTATTTGAGGCCATAACGCAATTCCATGTCGATCAGGGAGGCCAGTTGCGAAAAATCATCCAGAATCTGCCTGGATGCCTTAAAGAGATGGGCAATCGTGCGAACGGGGACTGTGGCCTCTTCAAATTCAATCGTGCTATAGGGCTTAACGGTATTTTCCGCAACCGTCCTGGCATGATTGGTCAATCCTTTCTGCTTCACGTAGTAAATCGTGTTACTTTGCGTCTTTCCACTGGCGATCAAATCACGAATGAACAACCGTGGCTTCGGCTGGGTCAAGAGGTCTGATTGACGGTCTGGCGCGACAATCGTTCCTCTGACATCCGATGAAATCAGGGCGGCGTTAACCGGTGCTATCACCCGTTTACTCGATTCCATTCCCGAGCCTAAAGCCTGTACTGCCTCCATGCCCACCACCTGTTGACCGATAGAACTCACCACGTTCAACGCATTGGCCACCGGCATTTGGGCGATATGCTGTTCCACTTCCCCCACCTGGGCTTTCAGGGTTTTTTCTGCTTCGCGCAAGGCATTGAGTTCGACCGCCATTTTATCGACGGCCGCTCTGGTTTCTGAGGAAAGCTGCCCGGATTTTTGCGCTTCCTTCAGGGCTTTTTCTGCCTGGGCACTATATTTGCTGCTGGCTTCTTCAATAGAAGCGGTGACTTTTTTAAACATTTCATTCATCTCAGACATATAGTCTCCAGTTTAATGGGGTATTGACACCAGACGACGCAAGGCATTGTCCAGTTGCGTCCAGGTCTCGGAAGAAACCTCATGGGCAGCGCAGGGCGTACCGTGAGAGGGGGGGATAGCGCCCGGCATATCACCCCGTAAGGCGTTCAATAATCCTCGTCGTTCAGCACGGGGCGTATTGGCTTTTGCCAGGAGGGCATCCAGTTTTCTCAGGGCGGCGATGGGCGAATCGTTATCCTGTTGCGTGCTGTCTGAGGGCAGGAGGGCATCCGCAAACCCTTTCTCTATCGCTTCGCCTCCATTCATCCAGGTTTCCCTGTCCATCATCGCGGTGATCGTCGTTTCATCCATGCCGGTTCTGGCGACGTAAATCTCCCGCATCGCCAAATCAAAGGGCGCCATTTTTTCCGCCATGTCGGCAAAGTCATGGCGATGACCGACTGCCATACCCCAGGTGTTGTGGATCATCAGGAAAGCACTTCGCCCGATTTGTATCTCATCGCCTGACATGGCAATGATGGAAGCGGCTGAGGCCGCGAGTCCCAATATTTTCACAGTGACCTTGCCGGGGTATTCACGTAGCTGATTGTAGATAGTCAGCCCTTCAAACAGATCGCCCCCCGGCGAATTGATATTGACGGTGACCGCTTTCCCCTCCAGTGACCGCAATATTGCCCCCATTCGTTGAGCGGTCACGCCTTCGCCTGCCCAATCCTGCCCAATCGACTCAAATATCGATAGCGTATTCTCATCCTGGCTCGATGCCCTGATGCGGCTGTTCCACATGGCCAATGCGGACGGTAAAATTTCACTGGTCATTGTCGGACAGGGAAAAACCGCCGGTAATACCGGAAGGGCATTTTTTTTCATCGGGAAAAACTCCAGTTATTCTGTTGCTGGCCAGGCCAGGCGCTGCTCGGGGGATGAGAAGGGGATGGGGCAGGGCATCACCCGGCATTGAGCGCGGCTCGCGCTTTTTTGCCGTCATTTTCCTGTCCCAGTTGATGGAGTGGCGTCAGGTTCAACTGAACGGTATACAGCTCACCGCCCTCAATCGGCGGCAGATTTTCCAGCCGTCGCACATCATTGCGACTCATCCAGCCATTTTGTAACGCAGTGGTGTAATAGGCCGCTCGACCATTACTGTCCGTTCTCAGTAGGCCTTCCACAGAAAACTCTGCAAAATGGTCTTCGTCATTCTCCAGCAGGCAACGGGCGATCTCCTGTTCAATGTTCACCAGTAAGGGCCGTAATGTATTGGTCAGGAAAATCAGGTTCATCCCTTCTACGCTGGAGGCCCAACTGCTTTGTTGGGTCATATGACCGACCATAAACGGCGGGACACGATACCATCGACAGATTTCTTCGACGCTATGATCGCGGCTTTCCAGCATCTGAGAGGTTTGTGGGTCAAGGGTGATGCCATTGAATTTCATCCCGGCTTCCAGCAGCATGACTTTTCCGGTATTTTCTGACCCTGAAAATCGCTCAAGCTCTTTATTAAACGTGTCTCGTTGCTCCCTGGTGAGTAATTTGTCGAAAGTGACAAAACCGGATGCCGACATGCCTTTCTGGAAATACCGTGCCGCCGTTGTTTCGAGTGACATGGCCGAGCCAAACACCTCACGACCGGATTTCAGCGGCATCATGCCGCAAACCCCATCTAACCCAAAACCACGTATGTGCATCATGTCGTTATCTGCAATCACCCGGGGTTTTAATGACGGATCACCTCTGGGGTTCTCGGTATCATGGTATTCCAGTCGCCCATTATTCCGTCGTATCACGGTGATGTTTTGGGGTAATCGCGGGACTAATGCAATCAGACGTTGCCCTATTGTCTTTTTTTCAATAAAGGCATTGCCGCGTAAACATAAACTGGCCACCACCATCTGCATAAAGCGGGAGGGGGTCATGTCCAGGTTAGGGCGCCGACACAGGACGTTGTAAACAGGGTGTTGCTGCGCCAGGCTGCGTGAGCCATCCGGTTCGCGGTGATACAGTTTGAGCGGTAACGTGGATATCGATTCACTCAACAGCCGCACACAGGCCCAGACGGCGGACAGTTGCAGGGCTTTATCGGCCGTCACCACTTGCCCGCTTTGACTCTGGCTATAGTCATGAAACGACGACCGTGTCTCCGTGACATTCTGTGGCACCCCTAGCCAGTTGAGCAGGGCACTTTTGATTTTTCCGGGGGATTTGTGTTGTTTCACTACAGCCCTACCATAATCGGATTCGTTAAAAAGCCATCCAGATCGCCGATTTCTTCCTCCACACCCTCGGCGGCCCCGATGGCCATCGCCAACGCAACAACACCGTCAATGCGCCCGTTACTGCGACGTTTACTAAAAACCCGGTTGCCGTTTTTGTCTTCTTCAATCACGGTATTCGCGGCGTTCCAACGTAGGCAGGGGTTGAAATCAATACGTAATTCGCCACCGAGAAGACGCTGCTCAAACAATTCAATGGATCGCGGCATCCAAAGTCCGGATTGTTTTGATTTGCCGAAGCCTTGTCCGTGAGGCGTTAATACCGTATTCACCCCTTCGTTTTCCAGTTCTGGCCGTAAATAATCCATATGATACGCATCGTAGGCAATACGATTGAGGGTATATCGTGCAGATAATTCCGCTATCCGTTGGGCAACAAAACCCAGATTAATCGCATTCCCTGGCGGTGCGTTAAGATAACCTTCTCGCAACCAGGCATCGTAAGGCACTCTGTCGACCCTGGCACGTTCCAGCAAGGTGTCTTTCGGTGTCCAGAACTCGACATAAGCCACTTTTTCTTCCGGCCAATAAAGCGCCAGCGCCGTTAAATCCTGCTTGCCGGATAAATCCAGCCCCCCGTAGCAGGGTGAGTTTGCCAGCGCCCCTAAATCCAGCGAGGTTTCCTCACACGCCATCCAGCGATCACTATTTATCCAGGGATTCTCCGCATCGACCCACTGACAGAAATTAAGACGACGCACCAGGCTCTCTTTGGCGGGCATACCCCGGGCTTGCGTGACTTGCTCCTGCAAATAGCGATCGCTGAACGTATGACCTAATGAGGGATTGGCTTTTTTCCAGCAACCGTTCTCTTTAAAAGGGTCATCACCTTCGTCCAGCGAACAGATGAACGCAAAAAAGCTCTCATCTTCCATGCTCCCTTCTGCCACTTTACGCCCGTATTCGTGATAGTCGTAGCACACACTGGTTTTGTTATGGCCGCTATTGGTGATCATGAAAATCAATGCCTGTTGGCGGCCTTTGGTGCCCGCCCGCATCATTTCAACGACCTGATGACTTTTGTGTTCGTGAATTTCATCAATCAAGGCACAGTGAGGACGGGGGCCGGATTGCCCATTATCGGCGCTGATAGGCCGGAAAAAAGCACTGGCCTGTAAAAAGGCCAGATTCCATTCCTTGCCCGCCCCACCGGATTTCTGTATTCGTTCGGCCAGCCTGGGCGATTGGTCTACCATGGCGACCGCGTCACGAAACAGGATCATCGCCTGGTCTTTTTTGGTGGCGGCGGCGTAGACTTCGGCTCGCGCTTCATTATCGGCCACCAGACAGTACAACCCAATGCCCGCCGCCAGAGGGGATTTCCCCGATCCTTTCCCTGCCTCAACGTATGCCATCCGAAACCGGCGTTGTCCTTCACTGTTTTTCCAGCCGAAAAGGGAGCCCACGATAAAACACTGCCAGGGTAGCAAATGAAACGGCTTGCCTTCATAGATACCGCCGTTCAATTTCAATACGTTGAAAAAAAAACGAATAGCCCGCTGAGCTGCCGATAAGTTCCACAGGATACCGCGGGTATTCGCCGTGGCTAAATCCCGCAAGTGACGTTGACAGGCATGACGAATATCAGGCCCGGCAAGCTCCGCGCCTGAAACTACCGCAGTGGCATAGTCTGTGGCTAAATCAGTGAGCGAAGAATTCGTCGAGTTCGTCAGGTTCTTTTTCCGTGTCATGCGTCCTCACCTTTGTTCTTGCCGCAGGTGTCAAGCCAAATTCCACCAGATAACTTTTAAAGCGTTTATCGGCATCAGACAGCATGGAAACGGCGGGATTGGCCTTGATTAATACACCGTTCTGGGAATGCACCTCAAATGTTTCCCCCTTTCTCTGTATCATGGCGCGATACCGTAGAATTTCATCGTAAATATCACACAGCCTTTCCAAAGCAAAAGCATCAGCGAGGGTTAACACGCTCATACTATTGAGTAATTGAGTCAGCCGTTCCCAGGTGTCTTTTGCCGTATTGGATAAATGTGTTGGGGGTTGCGCTGAATAAGGTGGTGGTGTAGGCTCAGCGCTATTGAGGGGTCTTCTTCCCGGATTGCCGGTCACTAATTTTAATGCGGTGGGTTTTGGGCGTCTTCCCGCCATCAATATATCCTTTTTGTCAAGATTTCACAAAAAGTGTCTATATTTCAACTATATACGATATTTTGTGAAACTGGTTTTCATTTCGCGACTGTGTGTACAAACGGGGCCAATGGGTCAGGAAGTCCTTCTTAGAGAAACTTTTAACCCACCCTATCCACTTATCCTGTTGATATATAATAAAAACATAATAGATCCTCGATGAGGAGATCACTTTTTACCCTGATACCAGTGACTATCGGGATCACTCGGCATCCCGTTTTCATCACAACCATAGCCTTTGCCACTTTTCTCCATCCGTTGCTTGGTGGTGTTGTGATGCTGAGCACAGAGTGGCTGCCAGTTCTTTTCATCCCAGAAACGTTTTTGTGCTGCCGTGACTTCTTCTGTTGTCTGAGCAAAGCGCAGACGGTGAGGAATGATATGGTCAACCACGGTGGCCGGATGAATCAAATGGTGGGCTTGACACATGACACACAAGGGATTTTTTGCAAGAAATGCCCGGCGTGCTTTATCCCAGCGTGAACCATATAGTTGGTTTTTCTTCACGATGTTCACCTTGTGGGGAGAGTATTCCCCCCCTTTTTATTCAGGGACAACCGTATTGACCTCAAGGTTTAGGGATTCGGTTTGGCCTGTGGATCCCGCAAAACCACCTGCCGTATATACTCCTGCAACCCTGTTATTTGCTGCTCTGCGAGGGAGAGGCGGGCTCTGAGAGTGAAATAATCCCGTTGAGTGGCGTCAGTAAGTCGGGGTGCGGTTGCATCATCCACGCGGGAGGCGGAGGAATAGGCGGACAGGTTGGGGCAGGTTGCCTTGACGCGCAACCGGCGACGCCCATCAGCCACATCGCGCTCAAGCTGGGCAATAAGGTTCTGGTCATGTTCAAGCTCTTTGGTGTGTTGTGTGTCCAGCGCAGTGACGGTCTGCATCTGCCGATTTAGCTGCTCAAATGCAATCTGTTGTTTTTCCCTATCCGATACAGCAATCTTTCGTGCTTTTTCAGCATCGTAATACAGTGTCCGGTAATACAGGGTTACACCTGACATTGAGGTCAGTAGCAAAGCGATAATGAGAGGAATTTTCCAGGTCATTTTCTACACAATACGCTATACTGCTAATAGCCTAGGCTGTTTCAAAATTTAACTCAAATATGGCTTTCGCTTTTTCGCCACGCGCTTTTGATGAGCATTCCTGACGGCTAACCGAGGCAAAGTCAGTCTCTGCAAAAGGGGCCGCATACAGGGCAAAAATGAATATCCACGTGGCGTCATCCTCTTGAAATATTTTGAGTATCATTTGTTGCTATAAAAATCGTGATCTGGTGTTGTGATTATTCTATTAATTTATGTCTTGTCTTGCATAAATAATAAAAAGGAGAGAATTGTATGGCTACAGAAATAAGGCTTGAAGGAGCTCTACTTAATATAGCTATCAATGATTATGATATCAGTAAAATTCAAAATGCTACCAACAAAAGCGATGTAGAGAGTCTTTGGGGTAAAATTACAGATTGGTTTTGTGGAACACGAAAAGAAGAAGCCAAGAAAGCATTGTTTGATGTTATCCATAATGATAATCCAGACAGAAAAATAGAATGTTTTAATCAATTGAGAGATATGGTATCACCGGCTTATAAAGACAAATTCACTTATAAGATAACAGAAGTTAATGATAATTTATTTACGGTTAATTTATTAATTACCGATATTTTATCAATAGAAAATTTGTCAACTACAGGGAAAAGTATTGATATAACAAGTGCTGCTAGCCATAGTCTTGACGGTGTCATGAATCGTGGGGACTTCAATTTAGAACAATTAAAGAAAGATGCCACTAGATTCACCTATACATTAAATTCTAAACTTTACAAACATGGATTTTTAACTGAATTAGAACTTGAAAAAATTACTGTTAATATGCCAAAAGCGCAAAAAAAATCACTGGATGTGATAGCTTCTCAAACTGGAGTTATAGCCATAAAAAATGGGATCCACGAACTTGGTTGCGGAATGTCCTTCGTGGGAACACCCGAATTGCAAAGTATCTCTATATCAACAAAAAAAGATGATGTAGTTAAAGTTGAACTGAATCTAATACAGAATCATTTAAATGAAAGATTTGATATTTATAAGCAAAGTCTTCCGGACGCTAAATATCCCTGTTTGAGTATGAAAGCGAATATAGATATTGATAATAAAGGAAATTATTATATTCGTGAAATAAAAGTATCTCACCCAGGAATTGATTAATCAAACTAACGCTAAGATGTTATTTTATTTGTTAATTTTGTATAATAATCCTTATATTTCGACGTGTGATTTGCGCAGCGGGGCGCAGGTCGTATAGACAAGCCCAGCACGATGCCAAGGCTCATTGAGTCGGACTGGTGAGTAAATCTGGCTTTAAACAAAGTTCTCGCTCTATCGCTCTACGGTTAATCAATCCTTTTGATACTTTTCCTTCGTCATATTTCCAGCGGCGCATCTCATCACAGGCTCCGCTCAAATCTCCGGCGTTCAGCTTTTTCAGCAGCGTAGAGCGCTCAAACGCCCCACTGCCGATGTTGTAAACAAATGAAGTCAAGGCGGCTTTCTGTAAATCGGATAGCGGGAAAGTGACATAATGTTCAACTACGGAACGTGCTATCTGCAAATCCCGCCTCATCAACTCGCTACACTCTTCTTCGCTATAGATTTCCTCTGGCGTAACGTCCTTACCCGTATGACCGTGACAAACAGTGAGCACACCGCCCCCATCACGATAGGGCTTATAGCGCTTACCTTCATGCCATTGTACCAGGACACCAGCAAGTGCTAATACACCGCCTGCCGTTGCCACCAGAAGGCGTTTTTTAAGTTGATTATTCATGATGGGTTTCTCGTTCGGAAACGGTATTCCTTGTGCCGGTAGTACCAGTTCAGCCCAACGGTCAGTAATGAACAGATAATCCCGGTAATCAGCGCCCATTCACTGAGCGATAGCGCCCCGCATAGAAACGTCGTCGCGCTCGCACCATAGGCAGTACCCGTTGTGTATTTTTCAATGTTGTTCATGGATAGGTTTATTTATTTCGAGTGTTTGAATGATGGGGTATGTTTCTTCTGAGGGAAGGGTAGCACTTTGTCAAAAAATCATACCTTGGTCATTGATTTGAGGAATAAGATTTTCTATTTCTTTTTTAGTCTGCAAAAATCTATCTGTTTCTAACTCCACGCCGATAGCTTGCCGACCTGATTGAATGGCGGCTTTCACCGTCGAACCGGAACCCATAAAGAAATCTGCTACAGTATGTTTCGGCTTGCTACTGGCGTTAATAATGTGCTCAAGCAAGGCTGCGGGTTTTTCACAAGGATGTTTACCGGGATAGTACAGTACGGGTGGAAAATTCCACACATCGGTATACGGCACATCTTTGGTGACAGAAAAAGGTCGGCGCAAGTTTTCATACTGTCGTTTAAGTTCGTCATAGCTTTTCATCAGTTCACCGTAATCACGCTGAAGTTCGTCGTGCGTGAAACTCAGTGGATGGTGATTTTTGGAGAGAGACGCCGCTGATTTTTTCTCTGCGGCTTTTTGCGAAAAGAATTCTTGCAAACGTTCATACTGTGTTTTGTTCGGTAACTGCCACTGAGAATACGAGAACCAATGCCGATGCATATGGCTTCCCATATACTGTTCAATTTCTTTGCCCGTGATATTGAGCTGATTTTTTGCGGTGATGAAATAGTCAATCAACGAAGCAAACACTTCGCTTTTTAACTCAGCACATTTATAGCCATCCTTATTTTTTGCTGTACCCTCTGCCCCGTACTGCTCTGCAAACAATATTCGCTCGGTGCCTGGAAAATATGAGCGTAGCCATTCTTTTGAGCATCCAGTCCCACGACCATAGGGTTTAGCCCAAATAATGTGATTTAACATCCTCATGTGATTTCTTGGCATAATTTCGGTATCTGCGGCCAATTCTGCGCTACAAAACAGGTAGAGACTGCCGTTTGGCTTTAATATCCGCTGGAATTCAACGAGGTAATCATTTAGCCACGCCAGATATTGCCCGGTTGTTTTCCACTGCCTGTCCCATGCACAGGATTTAACACGGTAGTATGGCGGGTCAGTCAATATCAGGTCGATAGAATCATCAGGAAGTGTTTTAACGTATGGCAAAGCGTCGCCGTTAACCAATATCGGCTGGTTTGAAAAAGTCATCGTTATGACCTTGGATTTTAAATGTGATTGAGCTTGTTGGTGTATTAATGATTTTTTCAGACAGCGACGATTTAACAATATTCATCAATTACAACAACACACTTGCCGCCTTTCACGCCGCCGTTGTGATCCATCTTCTCAACGGTCATCACGCGAACCTGGTTGTCATCGTTCCAAATGTTTGCACCGGTTAACGAATCCAGCACGCCTTTGGAATAATTATCCACATCACGCTTGATCTTGTTGGGTAGATAGAGCTGCATCAATACAGAGAGCTCCCCTTGAAATTTTTGACATCCGGATTTCTGGCGCATCTCGTTGACAATTTTTGCGGTTGTTGCTTTAAATTCTTTGGCTTTATCACTGAGGTAAGTTCGGTTTGAATTCTGCCGCCAATAGGTATTCACGCTGGGCGGGAAAGGCAGTTCGATTATCATGATTAATGCGCTTTCAGTAGGCATGGTCATAGGGGGAGAACAGGGTGATATCGAAGAATCGTGTGTTCATTTCGCCAGACGGGGGGATTTTAAAATGCAAAAAGCCCCCACCGAAGTGGAGGCTCTGTGTTCTGTTTGTAACTACTGTAGTATGGGGCGATTATGTGTCCAAACGTCCGGACAGTCAAGCAGTTTTAATTCAAATTTTATGTGATGTTTAAGAGTACATCGACTTGACCCGCAATGTACGCTTCCGCTCTGCTCAGACAGGCGGTAATGTAATCGGCTCTTTTGTTTATTTTTCGCCCTATCGCCCGACAAGAGGCCTTGCCTCGATAATAGGCGACGACAATCTCATAGCCCAATGAATCAAAGTGCTTGAGCCTGGCGACTGCCCGGTCCACTTTTTCTGCCTCGTTATCGGGCAGCATCGGCCGAATATCACTACTGGCCATGGGTACAGGCCAAGATGACAGGGGATATTCCGTCCCCACCCGCGTGCCTGCCCAGTTGCCCCAGGCGGTCAATCGATATCGAATCTCTTTCATACCGCTGCCTCCTCGACGTACTGCTCAATCACCACCACACATTTGCCGCCTTTGGTATCGCTGTGAGGGTCCTTTTTCTTCACCGTCATCACTCTGACCTGGGCGTCATCGGCCCAAATCCCTGCTTTGGTCAGGGCATCTAATACGCCTTTAGGATAATTATCCACGTCTCTCACCCGTTTGTCCGGCAGATAGAGCGTGAGCAGTACGGAGACGTCCCCAAGGAAGGGGTGATGACCCTGTTTCATGGACGATTGGGCGACTTCGATGGCGGTCAATCGCTGAAACCGTTTCGCCGCCTCGCTTAAGTAAACACGACGGGCGGTGCGCACCCAGTAGTGATTCACACTGGGCGGAAAAGGCAGTTCAATTCTCATCGCCATAAGGGATTGAGCATCGAGAAAGGGGTTTTGGGAAAGCGGTCTCTTTCTGGCAGAGACACCACCGCATCCCACAACCGGACATCCTCGTTCAGATATTTTTTCATTCGATACCCTCGCTGCTGGTAATGATGCGTTAAAAAATCGGCTTCCTCCTGACTGATACCCGTATAGCGGAAAGGGGTGTTGAAGGCAGTGCTCATGCTGCCCCTCGAGATCGATAGCTGTCCCAGGTGAAGGCCAGTGTGCCACCCCCGCCTTCCTGCATCCGGTCCATCACGCGCTCTCCGATACAGTCGGCCATTTCCGCTGGGGCCAGATTGCTGATGAGGACGCTGGGTTTCAACTGCTCGTAACGCGTATTCAGGATTTCAAACAGAATGATTTTTTCAGTGTCACTGCCAAACTGGACCCCCAGTTCGTCGATGACCAGCAGGTCTGGGCGGGCATAGTCCTGAATCACCTGGGTTTCGGTTTTCTCAGCGGTCTTGCTCCAGGTGTTTTTAACGGCTCGAATCATCTGCAGGGCACCTGTCAATAACACCGAGGCCTGATGTGTCTGGATGAGGCTTTTGGCCATCGACACCGCCAGATGATTTTTTCCCGTCCCCGGACGACCACACAGGACCAGTCCCCCACCTTGCGCCCGTCGTGTGGGCCAGTGCTCTGCGTAGCGTTGACAGACGGCAAGACACTGTCTCGCCTGTGCATTCACCGGCTGGTATGACTCAAAACAGGCCTGTTCAAAACGGGGCGGAATGTGGGCGTTTTTCAGCAATGTTTGAATCAGAGCCTGTTTTTTTCTGGCCTGCTCTGCTTGCACCTGGTTTTGCATGTCTGCCATTTTTGTCTCAAGGCACCGCGGGCAGTCGGTTCGGGTTTGAACATGAGGCAAGGCCTTAAAGGTGCGACACCGCTGTTCAAAAGACCCGTGCTCTGGACACTCGGCCTTGGACACCCTGACCTCCGTGCCCGCGATGGTTTCTACAGGCGCATTGAGCGTCTTGAGCCTGTCCTGAATGTATTGCAATCTCTCTCGCATCTTAGGCTCCTTCCAGTGCCCAGGCCGGTAATCTCGTTTCGCCATAGTCTTTTTCCTGAAACGGCACGTTGAAACTCGATTTGGGTCTCCATCGAACGCCGGCAATGGCCTGTCGGTTTTGGTAGTTGAGTTTGGCACTGGCCACCGAAAACCAGCTTTTGGGTGGGTCGTGGGTGAATTCTAAATCCAGTCGGGCCAGCTCTCGGGGCAAATCCAGATGCGGGAACAACGACTCCCAGCGTGTCAAATCCTCAGGGTTGAGTTTGATGACATGCCCCTCAAAGGCGTATTTGCTCCGCAGAGGGATTTCTGTTGACACAGGATTGGGGTTTTTTGAAAACACCCTCTCCTCGTCATTGAAACAAAATTTTGGCGCATTCTGGGTGTTAGGTTTTATGACTGGTTCTTTGACTGGTTCAAAAGACTGACTGATTCTGGTGTCAGCTGTCGCCCCAGGGGGTGGGTCGTCTCCTGACCCAGAGCGAGGTGTCACATCACCCAGGGGGGTTGCCAGTTGACCTGGGGGGAGGTCGCCGGTTGACTCAGGTTTTGTCGATTTGAGAGACGGAATGTGTTCAACGGCCATCGCTTTTTTCAGCGTCAGATAATACAGATTAGAGGCATTCCCCTGATGCGTGCCGGCCCGTGGAATTTTTCTCACCAAACCCAGTCTGATTAATGCCTGGATATGCAATTTGACCGTGCTTTTACTGCATTCACACACTGTGGCAATATGCTGATAAGAAGGCCAGCACGCGCCTTTTTCATCGGCATGGTCGGCCAGTTTCAGTAAAATGAGTTTCCGCAGGGGGTTGCCGACAGAAATATGATTCATCACCTGGGTCATCAAAGTCATGCTCATCGAAAATTCCTTTTGAAGTGAGAGGGAGAAATGTGTGTTTATTGACGCTTTGGGTCATGGTGTAAAGTTCAGAGAATACAGATGAGATTGATGCTCTTCTTGTTCTGAGGTGCGCTATTGAATGCGAACGAATCCCTCTGATACCAACTCTTTCAGATGTTTTTGCGCTGTTCGGTCCGTAGTTTCACAATATTGGGCCAAGCAAGGGATAGACGTACACTCGCCCTTCTCATCCGCATCATGAGCCAGTTTGAGTAGAATCAGTTTTCGAATCGGATGACCGACAAAAATATGATTCATCACTTGGGTCATCAAAGTCATTCTCATCGAAAATTCCTTGTTTTTTCCTGAATTTTGTTTCATAGTTCAGGTCCTTCATGGAATTTATATTCCTGAGACCAAAGCCGGCTATCCTGATATGTAGCCGGCTTTACCTTCCAGCTATCCTGAATGCTGTGTTTTATTGCTGTCACTTTTTCCCCTTCCATACACCCGTAGTGTGGCCTTCACTTGAGAATCCCTGCTCGCCATATGTTGACGATGCGCGGCCATAATCTTTTCTTCCTCTTTTCTATCAATACCGCCGTCGTCCTGAATCGATCCCAGAATCAACTCATCCACAGCACTGCCCTTCACGTTGCTGCGCAATCCCATGTGATACAGCTCCACGTTATCCAGGGTGTCTGGTTCAGGCATCGGCACCACCAGGGTGTCTGAGCGCTCAGCAAAGTACTCTGCCACTAAACTTGATTGGCTTAAGCTCTGTAAGGCCAACAGCTCATCCACGCTAAAAAATCGACATCCTTTGCTTTCATATAACCGATTGTTAAATTTGATGTCGCTCATGCCTAAATAAGCGGCGGCGACAGACCGTCCCCCTTCAATTTTTTTTAACATCTCATGAATCAATTCGCGTTTTTCCATAATGTGCTCTTGGCCTCTATAGTGATGTTTAGTGGAATATTTTGAGAAGATGGACCATGATAAAATCAACTCATCTTTCTGGATGTGGAAAAAGATCGGGTAAATCAGGGCGAATTTCGTAGGCTAAAACTTTTCCTTCTGTTGCCCTGACAAGTAATGGGACGATTTCTGCTGATACTCGTTTTCGACCATGTAGCCAGTCACAGATCGTTGATTGAGCTTTACCGCATTTCTGAGCCAAGATTTTTTGTGTTCCCAATAAAGAAATCGCTTTTTCTAATCCTACATTTTTCATAAATCGGTTCTCCTGTTCTTTGAGAACAATTTTAAACGTTAAATCAGTCAAATGTCAATCGTTTTGACGATTTTGATCTATTATCGATTAAGCGATAGAATTAAATGAATAAATAAAGGGAAATGAATCGAGTGAACTTTTCAGAAAGATTGAAGCTGGCTATGAAAGAAGCGGGTTATACACAAGGCTCTTTGGCTAAAAAAGTCAATATGGCTCAATCTAGTGTATGGCGACTCGTCAGCGGAGGGGGTGAAAGCTCAAAAAAAATATTTCCAATCGCCCAGATTTTGGGTGTAAACCCCGCATGGCTTGCAGAAGGGGTGGGAGAAATGCGGCCTCATTTGAACACAAGTCAGTCCTTTTCATCTTTTGATACTGTTGCAGGCTATTCCCTGAATCAAGAAGTGCAAAAAGAAGTGTATCCGTTAAAAATATATCACCGTATTGACGGAGTGCTTTCCCCCAGCGTCGGGGGTGAAAAGGATTTTGAAGTTATGTTTTGGCTTCCCAAAGTTGTTTTAATGCAAACGAATGCTTCGATTGATGATTCTATCGCCGTGGTTGCTCAAGATAATAGTATGTCTCCTATTATTAATGAAAAATCCATGGTGATATTTGATACGAGCTATAAAGAGATTAAAAATGGGAAAATTTATGCCATTTCTTTTGGTGGTATTAGTATGTTCCGCACATTATTCGTGCTTCCGGAGGAAAAAATACGTTTAAAGAGTCATAATTCTGCTGATTATCCTGAGGTGATTGTTCCTATGAATGAGCTAGTTGTCATAGGAAAAGTGTATTATGTTTCAGGAATCATTGATTAAGTCTCGTTTTCAGCCCGCTGATTCTAGCGGGCTTTCATCTCTTTTTTTAAAGTCCCCTCATCGCATCTGAAATTAACTTAAAAATCAAACGTTTTACAATTGAAAAGAGTTAATTCCATGAATTCAAAGCTTATCTTTAATATCACTCAATCACTCGAACTATAAAAAATAATCTTAAAAACGATTGACTAAAATAATCGTACATTCTATTATTCACGATATCACCCCTGCGAAACAGACAGGGAAAATCTACGGAGTCTCTGTCCGACGATAATGAAGCCGGAATGCTTCGTAGAAAGCTTGACCCCGCAAGGCGAACGCTCTTTAAAAACTCAAAGGTATGCCGAGAAGGTGTACACCCTCACTCAGTGAATTTCGGGATGAAGTGGCGACCATATGGCCAGTATCAAACCACTCCATCACCCAAACTCATTGACAGGAGAATGCGTATGAATGCAAAAAAAAGATGCAAACTCAGACGGACCGTCCGGCGTCGAGAAGAAAGGCAGAGATTGGCAGCACAGTGGAGGGAAGAGCGAAAAAGGGGGCCTGTTTTAAGCGTACCTAAAGTGCTTTTACATCGCCCCACACGCCAATACAGCTTAGATAACCGAATGCTCTACAGGGTGTGGTTGTTTCGGGCGAAAAGTCATTGTTAAAGACTTAACGAAGATACTTCAACATCAGGCCGATAGACACCACTAAAAAGCCTATCATTCCGCCCATTTTGATCGTTAAACTTAAACCCAGTTTCTCTAGTTTGTTATTCATATCTTTACGAATATCAGCAAACTGAGACTCCATATCTTTACGGACATCAGCAAACTGAGCATCCACTTTTTCAAATCGGGTATCGATATCTTTACGGATATCAGCGATCTCAGCAGATAAGTCTTTACGGACATCAGCGATCTCAGCAGATAAGTCTTTACGGACATCAGCGATCTCAGCAGATAAGTCTTTACGGACATCAGCTATTTCTTTTTTGACATCAGCGATATCGCGCTTTACGTCCGCAATATCCGCCTTGGTCGCCACATCCTTTGCTTCATGTGACTGACGTATGACTTGAAAAATGGCTTTGGCCTGTTTTTTGTCCAGACCGGACTCTTCCAGGTCTTCAAGAATTTGAAACGTATCAGAGGCTAAATAATTCATGATTGTGGACTCCTTACTCTGAGTTTGATAAGCAGTCTGGGCCATTCTTTATCCTTTAAACGAGTTTATACCCTTGACTTTATCATAAACCGATTTCAGTGAACAGAATTTTGCTTTTCAGACGCACGCCTTTCATTTCGGATTAACTCACTCAATTGATTGCATTCCCCTTTTATCGGGCGGGCTTCTCTCGCCTTTTATTTACAGGAGCATCCTATGAAAAAACATCAACATCGGCCTGGACAGAAGACAAAGCCCCCTTATCACCCCTTGATTGCCTGGTTTCTTCACTTATTGCATATCCTAAAACAAAAGGGGACACCATGAAATTTTGCATTTTAGGCCCCTTTCTGTTGATTGATTTGGCGGAACAACGGCACTGTTTCCCCAACACCGACTCAGGCTATCGAGAAATGGCGCGGGCTTTTTGTGACAGCAAAAGCATTGACTTCACCTCACCCTCATCCTCTCACAGGAGACCCTCATGGGCACGGTCAGCTTGATTTTAGGAGAATCCGGGACCGGGAAAACAGCCAGTCTGCGACACCTCAATCCCGAAACCTGTTTGTTGATTCAGTCTATTCAAAAACCGCTGCCCTTTCCGGCCAAAGCCTGGAGACCCTGGGAGACCAAAGACCCTCACAGCAGTATTTATGTCAGTGACCTCTGGCAGCCGGTGAAGATGGCCCTGTCACGGGCGTATGACTACGGAAAACGCATCGCCGTCGTCGATGATTTTCAATACATCATGGCCAACGAGTTTATGCGGCGGGGAGAGGAAAAATCGTACGAGAAATTCACCGAAATTGCGCATCATACCTGGGACATCCTTCACCACACGATTCATCACACGCCCCCTGACCTGAGGGTGTATTTTTTGTCTCACAGCGAAGACACCGCCTCCGGCAAAATCAAGATGAAAACCGTGGGGAAATTACTGGATGAAAAAATCACCCTCGAGGGGATGTTCACCACCGTGCTTCGGACCTGTGTCAAAGACGGTCGATACCTCTTGAGTACTCAAAATAACGGCTTTGATACCGTCAAATCCCCCATGGGTCTGTTTGACAGCGCAGAGATTGACAACGATTTGTCCTTCGTCGATGCCGCTTTATGTGATTATTACCAGCTCACCCCTTCCCAACACACCACAGGAGCCATTGCATGACCTTGAATCCCTTTATTTACAATCCACAGCAGGCGTTAGCGGCGGGCCAAAGCGGTTTTATCACCGACTCAGGGTCGTATGTGGTGACGATAACAGACGCCCAGTTCAGTGTTCAGCCCAGCGGGGCCAAATCGATGGAACTGTCGATTGAAACGGAGGAGGGGCGTAAAGCCCAGTACCTTCATTTGTACTATGAAAAAAAAGACGGGACGGCCAACCCGTATGGCCTTCAGCTGATTCACGCCCTGATGGGATGCACGGGGGTGAGACAACTCCATCCTCCCACGCATCCAGGCGGCCCGGTGTCTGAGTTCATCGGCAAAAAAGTGGGCCTAATGTTACAAAAAACCCTGAAAACCAAAGCGGATGGCAAAGAGACCTACCGCCTGGACATTGTGCTGCCCTTTTTCGCCCAGACCCGTCAAACCCTTAAGGAAAAACTCGACGGGCAACCGGCTCGTGATGTCGACCACCGATTGGCGTCTCTCAAAGACAAAGATGAGCGAGTATTCAAAAAAAGGGAGGAGATGAACGTCCATCCGTCGGCTTTTGACGACGCCATTCCTTTTTAACCACGGAGGTAGAGATGATGCAACAAAGAACCCCAGACTGGTTCCAGGCGCGATGTGGCAAAGTCACGGCCAGCCGGTTAGGAGACTTGATGGCCAAAACCAGAGCGGGGGTTGCCGCCTCGCGGGCACGATATCAGGCCGAGCTGATTTGTGAACGTCTGACCGGGCAACGGGAAGAGGGGTTTGTCACGGCGGCCATGAGAAGAGGTACGGAGTTAGAGCCTGAGGCCCGAGACCTGTACCGCCTGTATTCCGGGAACGAAGTGAAAGAAGTGGGACTGATACCCCATCCGGCTATCCCGGATTTTGCCGCCAGTCCGGATGGGCTGGTCCAGGAAGAGGGCCTGCTGGAAATCAAATGCCCCAATGCGTGGACACACTTAGAGCTCCTTAAAACAGGGCAGATTAAACCCGCCTGGCGACTCCAGATGCAGGCGCAAATGCGGTGTACGGGCAGAGCCTGGTGTGATTTTGTCAGCTATGATAATCGCTTCCCGCCTGAGCTCGCCTATTTTCAGACCCGGGTGTCTTTTGATCCCCTGTTGAACGAAGAAATTGAACAGGCCGTGCCCGCATTTCTCAATGAAATAGAGAAAGAAATTCAGTCTATCAAGCGAAAAGCGGCTAAAATGCCATCTCAAGTACGACCTGCAACAGACAGTCTCCCTATGTAACCTCATTTATCCAAAAGGACATATCTGATGAAAAACATCCTGATTCTGCTCATCACCGGTTTGCTGAGCGCTTTCTCGTGGGCGGAAGATATCACCGGACGCGTCGTCAGCGTTCATGATGGCGATACGCTCATTCTGCTCACCCCTGAACAAAAGCAGATTAAAATTCGACTGGCAGAAATAGATACGCCAGAAATCGGTCAGCCCTATGGAAACAAAGCGAAAAAAGCCCTGTCTGATTTAGTTTTCGATCAAACCCTCACCGCCCGTTCAAATAAAAAAGACCGGTATGGCCGAGTTTTGGCTCAACTGTATCTGGGGGAGGTGTGGATTAACGCGGAAATGGTCAAACAGGGGGATGCCTGGGTGTATCGACAATACAGTCGAGACCCGCGTTTGCTGGCCTTTGAAACCCAGGCCCGGGAAGAGAAGAAGGGACTGTGGGCTCTGCCAGAGTCACAACGCGTCCCGCCCTGGGAATGGAGAAAATCCAGACGGACCCAGGGAAAGCCCACCGCTTCGGCTTCTGAACCCGCTCAGTGGACCTGTGGCGCCAAACGCACCTGCTCACAGATGACCTCCTGTGAGGAAGCCCGGTTTTATTTAAAACAATGTGGGCTGAGTGGATTAGACAGAAACCAGGACGGCGTGCCGTGCGAAAAACTCTGTAGTTAACTGCAATATTCAATCAAGAAAAACAATCTGTATTCCAGAACCCTCTGCTCGTGATAACCCATATCACGGGCAAAGCACGTCTTTCTGATTTGTTTTTATCCCCCGCGTTTCACTGAAAAAAACACCTACACCTTATTCAAATTCATCATTTTAATTTTGAGGACTTTGTTATGCCTGAGATACATCAACTGATCTCCCTCGAGACTCATAGCCTGGAGGGAGAAACGGTTCAGACAGTCAATGCCCGTAGTCTTCACGTTTTCCTAAAAAGTGGTAAAGATTTTTCAAGCTGGATTAAAAACCGGATCCAGCAGTACGAATTTATGGAAAACAAGGACTATATAGTTTTCACCCATTCTGGGGAAAACCCCAGTGGAGGACGCCCCGTGAAGGAATATGCGATCAGCATCGAGATGGCAAAAGAGATTTCGATGGTTGAGCGCAACGAAAAAGGGAAAGAGGCGCGACAATACTTTATCCAGTGTGAGAAACGCGCCAAAGCCCTTCCCACGGATCCGATTCAAATACTCAACGACCCTTCAGCCATGCGCGGACTTCTGCTGACCTACACCGAAAAAGTGTTGGCACTTGAAAGTCAACTCAATGAAATGGCCCCCGATGTACAAGCCTTGCAGCGCATCGCCAAATCTGAGGGCGGTATGTGTATCACCAATGCCGCCAAGGAGTTGCAGGTTCGTCCCAAAAACCTGTTTGCTTTTCTCCGTGAACAGGGCTGGATTTACCGCCGTATCGGGGGCAAACATTGGATCGCTTATCAAAACAAAATTCAGTCTGGTTATCTCGAGCATAAAATCTCGATTATCCCGTGCGACGACGGTATCGATAAAATTCGTGAACAAGTACTGGTGACCCCGAAGGGATTAGCAAAACTGTCCCAGAAACTCACTTATCAGGCGGCTTGAATAAAGCACATTGACGATAGGAACGAGCATGCGCTATATTCCATTTGCACCTGCCAATTCAGGTGTCGGGATTAGCGTTCCGCTTAACCAAGAAGGCGCATAGCACGCCAAAAGCGTGCTTTTTTATGCGTCAGTCCGCCAGATTACAACACAATGGTGGGCTGGATGGAGGAGCCGTAAGGCTCGCCGGATTCCTTCTTGCCGGTTACGCTAACTTCGTTCAGTTCACCACCTATTAGGTTAGCGTCTTACGGTGGTGATTATTCTTGAATTAAGAAGGAAATCACTATGAACACATTAATGTTCCGCAATACCGCTCTAAAAACCCTCTCTCACAAAGACCAAATTTGGTTTACGTCTGCCGAGCTTGCTAAAGCCTTACAATACGCCAACCCCAAATCCGTTACTAATTTGTACAACCAAAATATTGACGAATTTTCAGCTGGAATGACCGAGGTCATTGAATCAGTGACCTCGATAAAATCAATACGTTATGGGTTATTACAAAATAAAACCCGTATTTTCTCCCTACGCGGTGCACATCTGATAGCGATGTTTGCCAATACGCCGATAGCGAAAGAATTTCGCAAATGGTGTTTAGATATTCTTGATAAAGAAGTCGGAGTGCCAGCATACCAACCCCAATCCCCAGAAGTGTTTAACGGCAACGACCTCAACAACCTGGCTCGTTTAGTCTGGGAGATGAGTCACGGATTTCGTTTTGACAACTCATGGCGTCATGGTATTTGGTCTGCTCTGCGGCGGGTCACCGGGATTCCCTCTCCGAAACCGTTTTAAACCCGTCACATTCCTCTGATTGCCGAAGAATGCGTTCGGATTTTTCATCTGACGAATCGCTTCAAAGACGTCGTCGCAGACACAGAAAAACAGGTTATCCGTCGTGTCATTCGACAACGGGAAGACGCCGATAACGTCATTTCGGAAATGAACGCTTTACTGGAAGCGGCGGCACATCACACCGAACACACCTTGGCATCGACCCTGGAAAAGTGGCAACAGCGTGAATTAACGCAATTTCTTCACCGAGGCCAGACGACTTAAACCTCGCCTTTTTTTGACTTTTTACTCTCACCTTTTATCGGGCGGGGTCTTTTCGCCCTTCATACGGCCTCATTCATCGGCCGTAGACATTGCCTATTGACTGATAAGGACTGGACTATGTCTCAAACACATCCCCTGATTGCCATCAAAGCGCGCCTCATCAATGGAGAAACGGTTCAAACGGTCAATGCCCGTGACCTTTATCACTTTTTGGAAGTGCGGCTCTCGTTTTCAACCTGGATGAAACAGTACATCAAAAAATATGAATGGGTCGACAATACAGACTATCTCGTTTTTACCCATTCGGGACCTCATGCCGGACGCCCGTTCAAAGACTATGTCCTCACCCTGGAGAAAGCGAAAGAGATGGCGATGCTGACACGTACCGAAAAAGGTCACGAATTACGGGAATATTTGATGAATGTAGATAAAGAGCCGTTTGAGTCCATCCACGACCCTGCCGAATTACGTCACCTTCTGCTGACCTATAACGACAAAGTGCGCGCTCTTGAAAACAGGTTGAACGAAATCCTGTCCTGACCCACACCTTGGTTCTTTTTTGGCAAATTTACCTCGCCCTCAATCTCGCCTCATTCGAATGAATGGGGTTTTTTTATCTCAATTTTAAAGGAAACACCCCATGGAAATCACGCTTAAAGAGTGGAATCAAAAACAGCCTCGCCCCCGTTGCATCGAACAAGTCCGTCGATGGGTCCGCACGGGCATCATCTACCCCGCTCCTCGTCTCGATGGCAGGGAATACCTCGTTCAAGCCAATGCCATCAAAATCAACCCCCTCAGCGTCAAATATCACACTGGACAAACCCTCATGGAAAAAATACATGGCCCGCAAAAGAAAAACGGCTAATCGGGACCTGCCCCCGAATCTCTACGTTCGCAACAACGGCTATTACTGCTACCGAGACCCAAGGACGGGGAAAGAATATGGATTAGGAAAGGAAAAGCGAATGGCCATCAATGAAGCCATTTCCGCCAATCGGCAGATTTGTGACGCCCCTGTGAGCCTGACCGACAGAATCAACGAAGTGAAGGCGCTCTCGATGACAGAATGGATGGAACAATTTACAAAAAAATGACAGCAACGCGGGCTTCGTCCCAACACACTGAAAGATTACCGTGTAAGATTAAAAGCCATCAACAATACTTTTGGTGACAAAGAGATTAAAAAAGTCACCACGAAAGAGATGGCAGAATTTTTGAACAGTTACCCTGAGCAGGGAAAAACCGCCACGGCAAAATTAATGCGCGGCGTACTGATTGACCTTTTCAATGGAGCAATCGCAGAAGGGCATTTAGAAACCAATCCGGCAGTGCCGACAAAGACGCCTCGCGTACAGATACAAAGAACCCGCTTATCTTTAGAGGAATTTTTATTGATAAGGCAGTGCAGCCATCCCCGCTCAACTTGTGTCAAATTAGGCATGAATTTAGCGTTACTGACAGGCCAAAGACTCGGAGATATCCAACAAATGCAGTGGCAAGACATTCATGATGGGAAGTGGTGGCTGCAACAAGAAAAAACAGGGATGAAATTAGCGATACCATTAACGTTAAGTTTGGGAGCGATTCAAGAGACGTTTGAAGGCATTCTCAACGAATGTCGAAAAAAGATAGGAGGAGAAAAATATGTTTTAATTAAAGAGGGGAAAAATAACCCTGAATATGCTCGCTTATCGGTCGGATTTAAAGAATTAAGAAAAAAATCAGATTTAAAATGGGAAGGAAAAACACCGCCTTCATTTCATGAAATCAGAAGTTTATCGGCGAGATTACACAGTGAAGAGAGAGGTAAAGAGTTTGCCCAGAAATTATTGGGCCACAAATCGGCCAATATGACAGACAAATATCGAGACAGCAGAGGCAGTGAATGGGAGACGATTTGAATTTCTTTTTTAATTTTTGGGGATTCAATTGAGTCTCTAAAAAAACAGAGCTGAATAAGACCATTATGAGTGAATTATGATTTATTGTGACTTTTCTATTTTAATGTGTTGATATTTATAGAAAATAAAATATATCACATTCGATCCTGTAATACAAACTTGTTAAAAATAATTCATTTAAAATCAATTATATAACTTATTTTTTGATTAAAAAACAGGCAGCAAAAGACCATAAAATGGGATAAAAGGCGATATTTTCTGTAATTTTTTCCTCATCCCCCCTTTTTCGCACTCCCTTCCAGCATGATGCTGTACCCAGGGCCCACTCAAGATGGGGGCGACTATTTTTATCGTGGACATACATTATTAACACCCCATCTCTCTATAAACGTAACGCTTTTTCCGCCATGGAAGAAAAAAAGGACAGGGACAGGGATATGAAAATGAGATGGCGAGAACTACAACATCACTTCCTCAGCGTCTATTGTGAGCAATTGAAGATAAATCCTTATTTAACAAACGTTTAGAAATTGAACCAAAGAATGTCGACGCCATCATTAGAGAGGCGCTGAATAAATATTTTTATTAAGTTAATCAGATTTTTGATTGAAGAATTTCGCCTTTCTAGATCCTGTTTTTTTCAGATGATCTGAAAATATTCACAAGTAACTTCTTCTTTAAGCTTGAGATTAAATAGAAACTGGTTCAAATTATTTCTTCAAAAAAAGGGCGAATCTTCTCAGTTAAAAGAGCTTCTGGCGCAGGCTAACCGAACAAAGTTCTTCGTCAGGGGGTTATTTCCTAACTGTCTTTTTTAAAGTACTTTAAAAATCCAGTTTTAAACTTAACTTTACCAACAGTACGGTTGTAATTCACAATCAACTGAGCTAATTGAAACTGTATTGCCTCGTTTAAGTTATCACTATCTTCTTGTGAGGGTTTGTTTTTTTCAATTGCAATCGCCATTTTTTGCAAAGCCTGAGAAATATCATCAACAGATTTTTGAATAATGTCTTTACTCTCAGTTAAATATTTAGCCTCAACCTTATCCATGGATTCATCAGCCAACTGAGTCATCTCCAGAACTTCGATATTGGATATTTGTTCATCTCGTTCATATTCGAATAATTTATTCTGCAACTTCTTTGAATCTGATTTTAGAGAAAGTCTCATTTTACACTCCTTCCGTTTATAAGATTTTTAATGTTACTTATGAGGATTACACTATGGAATCTAGTCCGTAATAAAAATTTGTCAATCGCCCGAAAATGAGTGCAAAAAATACCCGTTTTTTTACTTTTCATAGAAAAATAATACCCATTAAGTAAAAGATTAAAATTATTCCAGATCCTGGAAGACAAAATTTAAAAAGCAATTCATTTAAAATCAATTCAATTAGATGAATAATTTTTAGGTTAAAAAATAGACAACAAAAAACCATAAAACTCCACAAAACACGATATTTAAAGTGTGATTTAACAATACCTTAAATTTTATTATGACCTGTGATTTTGCTCAAAATCAGCACATTCAGTGCTTTTTTCAATCTTTTATTTTCCAGTCACTTTCCTTTCTTAAACGCCCTTCCAGCCGGACGCCGTCATCATATAAGCAGTGAGGGCACGGCGGTCATTAAAAATGATATTTGACCCCGATGGTACCTCAGGTGTCTGCGTACTCTTTTTTCCCGATTTGATGAACCACATGGCCCCATACATGTAAATGTTCTGGTCAAATAATTTCGGAGAAAACTCAAGAAGTTTTACACCCCTGAAAGTTTAAATGCTTTCATCAATGGTGTTTGGTGATCATTCACACTGTGCGGCCTGACTCGATTGTCATCATGAGTGAGGCAAGGCAGTAGTACATCAGTTTGTGCTTGTTGAACAGTGTTGTAGCCCTACTTTGGGCGCCATTCTGACTTTAAACGGCCAAAAAACGCGCCATGGGGGGATGATCCCAACAGTTTCCCCGGCTGTTTTATCTGATACTGCCACAGATGTGGTCGATACGATAAGCGACTATAATGACTCCCCTGGTCTGAATGAAAGAGGACATTTTTCGGTCTTCCCCGTGATTCGCAAGCTAACATGAGTGCCTGTTGAGTCAGTTGACTGTCGGGAGAAGTGGAAAAAGCCCCCCCCCCAGGATTTTTCTTGCATATAAGTCGAGTACAACCGCGAGATAAAGCCAGCAAGTACCGGACCAAATGTCAGTAACATCGCCACACCCCACCTGATTGGGAGCCTTGACGGTAAACTCACGATTCAAGTGTTCAGGAGCATAAACGGCTTTTTTACCACTGCGTTGATAACGAGGCTGGCGTGGCTTGCTTTCAATGCCTGCCTCACGCATCAATTGGGCTGTTTTGTAGCGCCCTGCGGGCGCTCCTTCCTGCTTCAGCGCGGCCGATAACGTGCGGGACCCTACCGCGCCCCGGCTATTTCTGTGTCATTCCATCAGCCGTATTTTCAGGCGTTCACGTTCAGGGGTGCCTTTTTTCTGCCGATGACATTGATAATAGTCAGTACTTCGATTGAGGCCAAAGACATCACATCATTCTGTTTTAGGGTAATCCTCACTTCAGTCATTAATCAGGCTTATCGATTGTAAAAGTCTGACATTAAGAGAGCTGAAGCCTTTTTGAGGATATCTTTCTCCCGTTCAACCTTGCGGAGTCTGGCTTCCAGCTCTTGAATCCGTTGTTGGTCTGCTGTCATTGTTTTACCCTGGGAAATAGTTTGTCCACTTTTTTCGCTCATTGCCCGCTTCACCCCATCACGGAGGGCGATGATACTCACACCCATGGCTTCACTGCCTTGACGAAACGGGTAATTTTGTTCGATAACCAGATGGGCTACTTCGCGTTTCAATTCTGCTTTAAATGTTGGCTGAGACATTTTCTTGTACTTCCTTTGTTCAGTAACGCTTTCGGGATTAATTTACTGGCTGAATTCATTAAGACAGAACACACCGTCAATTTGACGTTCAACGGAATAAACAACAGCTTGTGTGAAAAAACGGGAAGAATTTTCTCCCTGTGTGGGGAGCATTTGATAGCGATGTTTGCCAACACGCCTGTCGCCAAAGAATTTCGAAAATGGTGTTTAGATATTCTCGATAAAGAAGTCGGAGTGCCAGAACACCAACCTCAATCCCCGGAAGTATTCAACGGCAACGACCTCAATAACCTGGCTTGATTCGTTTTGGAGATGAGTCACGGATTTCATGTTGACCACTCATGGCGTCACGGCATTTGGTTTGCTCTGCAATGAACGCTTTATTGGAAGCGGCGGCACATCAAACCGACAATACCTTGGCATCGACCTTATTCATGCATAAAAAACCTTAATGGAGAAAATACAGGGCCCGAACAGGAAAAACGGCCGGGACCTCTCTCCTCATCTGCATGTTCGTCATCAGGGCTACTACTGCTACCGAGACCCAAGGACGGGGAAAGAATATGGATTAGGAAAGGAAAAGCGAATGGCCATCAATGAAGCCATTTCCGCCAATCGGCAGATTTGTGACGCCCCTGTGAGCCTGACCGACAGAATCAACGAAGTGAAGGCGCTCTCGATGACAGAATGGATGGAACAATTTACAAAAAAATGACAGCAACGCTCAGCTTGTATCAAATCAGGAATGAATTTAGCCTTACTTACAGGTCAAAGACTCGGAGATATCGAACGAATGCAGTGGCAAGATATTCATGATGGGAAGTGGCGGCTGCACTCTCTTATCAATAAAAATTCCTCTAAAGATAAGCGGGCTCTTTGTATCTGTACGCGAGGATTCTTTGTCGGCACTGCCGGATTATTGTCTAAATGTCCCTCTGCTATTGCTCCATTGAAAAGGTCAATCAGTACGCCGCGCATTAATTTTGCCGTGGCGGTTTTTCCCTGCTCAGGGTAACTGTTCAAAAATTCTGCCATCTCTTTCGTGGTGACTTTTTTAATCTCTTTGTCACCAAAAGTATTGTTGATGGCTTTTAATCTTACACGGTAATCTTTCAGTGTGTTGGGACGAAGCCCGCGTTGCTGTCATTTTTTTGTAAATTGTTCCATCCATTCTGTCATCGAGAGCGCCTTCACTTCGTTGATTCTGTCGGTCAGGCTCACAGGGGCGTCACAAATCTGCCGATTGGCGGAAATGGCTTCATTGATGGCCATTCGCTTTTCCTTTCCTAATCCATATTCTTTCCCCGTCCTTGGGTCTCGGTAGCAGTAATAGCCGTTGTTGCGAACGTAGAGATTCGGGGGCAGGTCCCGATTAGCCGTTTTTCTTTTGCGGGCCATGTATTTTTTCCATGAGGGTTTTTTATGCATGAATAAGGTCGATGCCAAGGTGTGTTCGGTGTGATGTGCCGCCGCTTCCAGTAAAGCGTTCATTTCCGAAATGACGTTATCGGCGTCTTCCCGTTGTCGAATAACACGACGGATGACCTGTTTTTCTGTGTCTGCGACGACGTCTTTGAAGCGATTCGTCAGATGAAAAATCCGAACGCATTCTTCGGCAATCAGAGGAATGTGACGGGTTTGAAACGGTTTCGGAGAGGGAATCCCGGTGACCTGCCGCAGAGCAGACCAAATACCATGACGCCATGAGTTGTCAAAACGAAATCCGTGACTCATCTCCCAGACCAGGCGAGCGAGGTTATTGAGGTCGTTGCCGTTGAACACTTCTGGGGATTGGGGTTGGTATTTTTCAGGAATATATTGTCCTGTTTTACGAATTTGAGGGAGAACTTCATGAGTCACCCATTTTCTAAAACGATGAGGTAAGGTTCCTTTTTTTACAGCATCTCGACAACGGAGCACGAGGGTGTAGAGGCCAGATTCGGAAATGATGTTGGCTTGCCCTTGACGCCCTATGTTAAACATAGACCGTTCATCATCATCAAGCCTTTCAATTGCTTGAGTCACGTTTTGAATTTGTAGTGTACAACAAACATCTTGAGCAATGAACCAAGGTTCATTATTAATTCTAACAACACGAATTACGAAAGATTCAAAACAGAAAGGCGTGAGTAATTGATTGGTCATAAGACCTCCGATGGTTACTTAATATTAATCACCACCTTTGAGGCTAATCTTGGGTGATGAACTGAACAGGGTTAGCCTTACCGGAGTAACCAACCAGCCAACCTTACGGTTGCCCTATCCAGTCCACCATAGAGATGAAGCATGAATGACGACATAAAAAAACACGCTCGCGGCGTGTCAATAAAGTCGCGGTCACTTCGGCGGGAGGCTAATCCCGACACCTGAATTGGCAGGTGCGTTATCAATATAGACCAGGAAACTTTCTTTCGTCAACGGATTAAACCAAAACATGGTTTTTGACCTCTTTTTCAGCCATCAGAATGCGCTTGAATTTCTTCACCGCCTTCTCGTTGTAGCGAAAGGATTCCACTTGTTTGCTGCTGTGGCGAGATGTGTCGAGATAATATTCTCCGTATTCCTCGGTCTTCATGTGATTGTCGTTGGCGATACGGCCTATTTTGTTGGCTGAAACATGAAATATCTTCCCGACTTGCGTCGCACTATAGTGCTGTTCTTCAATCACAGGCAGAGGAATGACCTCATGCCCTGCGACACAGGGTTAATCAGTCCTGCAATCACTGCCTGGCGGGCAGTATCTGAAAGCCCTGTTGCCCACTGAAATGTTTTTTCAGCAATTTCCATTTGAATCTGCATGGCTCTGGCCTTACGGAACTCAGGTAAGCCACTCCCTGCGTCACGATGGGTTTTATTCATGCTATAGCTCCCCTGCTGTCGCAAGGTAGGCAACACCTCTTCACAGACCCAGTCTTGAACCCGTTCCGCCGAGGGCAATTTGCTTTTGAGTATCAGGCGGTACAGATCAGACTCTGGGGCAAGGATAATTCCCTTGGGTTTAAAACCTAAATTCAATTCTAGCGTCTGGCTAGAATTAAGTTTAATCAATAACTTACAGTTATCCTGTAAAGCTTCATGTGGGTTTTTATATCCCAGCGCCTTGGCCAATTCAACCGCAAAAAACACCGGCTTGCCTTGGTAAAGCATGCCTTGCAGTTGAATATTGGCCTCAGCAGATTGAAAAAGCATCAGGGGTGTTTTAAGGATATGAGACATCACACATTCTCCAGAGTGACAGGGTTGAGGTAAAAAAAGGACAAAGGATTGACTCGTCAAATTTTCGAGCAGGGCTGAGATTAAAAAAAGGGAATACATCGGGCATGCCCGTGATACCGATTATGGCATTGTTAAGAAAGTCATTTTGATTAATCTGGAGCGGTTTTTTATAAAACTTTATAATTATTTAAATTTTTTTAACAGTGCCATGATTGAGTGAAGCCCCCCCATATTTCAGATTTTGGCCTACCTTCCGTTTCAGCGTAAAATTTTAACTGTGATAAACTCATCACTAAAAAACCACCAATTCCAACTGATTGTACTTGGCTCCATGTGCTTTTTTCTAATCTCAAATTACCACATAAAATTAAGCACGGTTCATCTGGCAAGAACTGAAACGAACAATTCTTATATGCAATAGGAAACACGTCTTCTATTCCGTGACATATGCGTTGGTGTAGTCTGGCTGGCTTTTTAATAGCCTCATGTACAAACCGATTACGGAAATTTTTAACAACGAAAGCTCTCGAAAATGCTTGAATAATTTGGATATCAATGTGAATCATTGTGAATAACCTGAGTTAAAAAAAATGAGTGTATAGCTTTAAGACTGATTGTGTGAGCTTATAGGATGTTTCCTTTGATTTCCGTGCCGAGATAAAAAAACGCCTTGCACTTAACTGCAGAGTTTTTCGCACGGCACGCCGTCCTGGTTTCTGTCCAATGCACTCAGCCCACATTGTTGCAAATAAAACCGGGCTTCTTCACAGGAGGTCATTTGTGAGCAGGTGCTTTTAGCACCCCAGGTTCATGGGGCGGGTTCAGAGAGGAAAGGGGGGTGTTTCCTTTGGGTCCACCTCGACTTTCTCCATTCCCAGGGCGGGACGCGTTGTGACTCTGGCAGGGCCCACAGTCCCTTCTTCTCTTCCCGGGCCTGGGTTTCAAAGGCCAGCAAACGCGGGTCTCGACTGTGTTGTCGATACACCCAGGCATCGCCCTGTTTGACCATTTCCGCGTTAATCCACACCTCTCCCAGATACAGCTGAGCCAGGACTCGGCCATACCGGTCTTTTTGGTTTGAACGGGCGGTGAGGGTTTGATCGAAAACCAAATCAGCGAGCGCTTTTTTGGCTTGGTTTCCATAAGGCTGGCCAATTTCTGGCGTATCTATTTCTGCCAGTCGAATTTTAATCTGCTTTTGTTCAGGGGTCAGCAGAATGAGCGTATCGCCATCATGAACGCTGACCACGCGTCCCGTGATGTCATCCGCCCACGAGAAAGCGCTCAACAAACCCGTGATGAGCAGAATCAGGATGTTTTTCATCATAGTAAAATTCCTTTTGAATAAATATATACTACAGTAGTAGTTCGTATAGAAATTAAAGCGAAAACAACATTGATAATTAGCGCCCTCAACCGAAAGGGAAAGGATTATTTTCTGTAGAAAAAATTTAGCTTCTGGCTGCTTAAAAAAATAAACACACCACTTTCCCCTATTACATCTTTTCCTTAATTGCCACACAACCTTTCTTACTTCTTAACTCATATTAACGCAGTTAAGTAAGCTATCGGGCCAGTTTTTTTATCAATTGAAATGAGCGTTTTTTTGAAGTTTTATTAAATAATATTGAATATATTATTGATAATAAAAAATTAATTTTTAATTATCGTTTTTGAGTGATTTAGCTATGAAACGCCATTTCAAGGCGAGGCGACGAAAATATATAAGGTCTAAAAGCATGTTCAGTATTCAAGCATCAATAAAAAATATTTCGTTAGCAAATGATCAGACAAGCATTACATCATACAGCAACAGGCCCCTATTATTGAGGTACCGAAATGTGAAGTGAGAAAGTTAGTAAAAAATTTCAAGTTAAGTATTAAACCGCTTGTAGAAAATTCATTAGAATTTGGAGAGTTTTTTGCAATAAGAGCGCACGAAGCTCTTACACACGCAGATCGTATAAGCGACAAAATCAAATCATCAACAAATAAAGTCTTTTCTTACCAGCTAGATAATAAAAGTGTTGGGTTAATAAGTGCTAATATTTTTCCTCAAGTAATCATCATAGAGCGCTTAGTAGGACACCCAGGTGTGCAGAATGCGGGTTATTTACTCATTGAGCACGTTTTAAGTTGTTCTAAATTACAAAATCCAATAGTTAAACTCATTGCTGCTAATGAAGTAGCTGAATCTGCTTATGCACGTATTGGGTTCAAATTTATGACTAACGAAGCTGGCATGTGCCTAGACTTAAATACACTTGATACACAAAAATTATGGAAAAAAATTGATAACAGATGGGTGTGTACTATGGCTGGAAATATTCCTAAATACTTGGCTAGTAAGCCATCCCGCTTAATTTGATACTCTCTTTGTTTTGTATGAATTGTTAAGACAGTTAAATCAGAGGATTTTCTATCTTTATTTTCGTTATCATTTCAGCCGATTTTCCCTTGATAAACAGAATTTCTGATTCTATTTAGATTCGCATCTTAACGGTGGTGATTATCCTTCACTACAAAGGAAATCATTACGTATGAAAAGCAACCTGATATTCCGTAACACTGTTCTTGAAACTATCTTTCACAACAAACAAATCTGGTTTACGTCTGCCCAGCTTGCTAAAGCTTTACAGTACTCTAGTTCTAAATCTGTCAGCCCCAAAACCGACGAGCGGTACAACAATAGTACACCATTCAAACATAACCTATTGATTTTTATCTGTAGTAAATCCCATCTAGCATAGGCGCAATGCAAAATCGATGGGGGAATATTTAAATCGGGCTGAGTTGCGATTCTTTCTTTTATGTGAGATTTTTTTAATCTTTTGATTTTTAAATATTTTATTCTGTATATTGCCTTTTGAGAAAAATCAAAAAGCGTTTGTTAAGTGAAAAAAATGTGACATTAATCTAAATTATGCCTTTGGCTGAAATGATATAAATCTACCATATTGTTTAATTGCAACTTATACATCATACGACTTTTATAAGTACTCACTGTTTTATGACTGATCTTCATTTGTTCTGCAATGTCGAGTATTTTCATTCCTTTGCTTAAACAGGATAAAACCTGTAATTCTTTCGTAGACAACTGATTAATTCTATCTGTTTCATCTGAAAAAGGCTTGCTGTCAGAAAATTCTGCGCGTTGCAAAGGAAAAAAACTATAACCCGATTCTATAGAACGTAAGGCATTTTTGAGTTCAGACAAATTATTGCGTTTACTAATAAAACCGTCTGCACCCGCTTGTTTACAACGGGTGATATAGTGAGCGTTGTCCTTCCCTGTCAAAACAAGTATCCCGCCTTTATACTCTTGATGACGTAAGCGGAGCACCAGATCAATGCCATTGAGAGAAAGAATATCAATATCAACCAAAATTAAATCTGGATTGAATTGTTTTACCTGCTGTAACGCTTCAAAACCGTCATCTACTTCGCCGACCACAGTGTAGTTTTCTTTTTCTAATAACATTCTAATCGCTAACCGAGCGACAGGGTGATCATCGACTATCAATATACTTGCCATATTCGTTCCTTCATCAGTTAATCAAAAAAACACACATAGTTTATAGAAGGTACACTTTAGGTTTACTGGGGCCTGTTTATAAAAAATCATTTAACATTACAAAATAATAGTACGATTGCCATAAACAAAAACTCGTTGGGCCAATACCAAAGATAAAGCCCTGCTTAATACATTTTTTTCTACATCTCGCCCCGCAAGCATCATATTTTCAGCTGTATAGGAATGATCTACATTAATCACATCTTGCATGATAATAGGACCTTCATCCAAACAGTGATTCACATAATGTGCCGTGGCGCCAATAATTTTGACCCCTCGTTCATATGCCTGATGGTAGGGACGGGCCCCGATAAATGCAGGTAAAAATGAATGGTGTATATTGATAATTCGATGAGGATAATGTGTGACAAAGGTAGGAGTGAGCACTCTCATATATTTTGCTAATACAATATAATCCGGATGATAGTGATCTATTTGAGTAATCAATTGCTGCTCATGTTGTTCACGATTCAACGCCTCGTGGCTAATAAAATGATAAGGCAGATCAAAACGCTCCGTTAAATTTCCAAGTTCATTGTGATTACTGATGACTGCCACAATTTCTGCATCCAGATCACCATAAGCAGTTTTGATTAAAAGATCACCTAAACAATGTGCTTCTTTTGTCACTAAAACCATAATACGTTGCCGACGGACAGTATGTAATTTTTGAAGCATGCCTATAGGTAATGTTTTTTCCAAATCAGCCAATAAAGCCACATTGTCGAAGATCCCTTCAAGCTCTGTCCTCATAAAAAAACGACCAGTGAGATGATCTACAAACTCACTGTTTTGAACAATATTGAGTTTATGTTCGTAACAAATATGCGTAATTTTGGCAATTAACCCTTTTGAATCAGGGCAAATGGTTTGTAATACTTTTGTTTCTCTTTTTTTTTTAACATGAATTATTTAGATCCTGAATTTGCTTGATATTAAAATTTATGGACTTATTTAGGAAAAAATTGAATGAAAATAAAAAAATCCCAACTTATATGATTAAATTATTTAAATATATTAATAAAATTTTTTTAAATTTCGCCTTAGAGAAAAATTCTCTTTTTAAGAAAATAAAAAATACCCTCTAGAAAAAAGAGAGTATTTTTGATAATGCCTCATCATTTTTTATGACTATAATGAATAAAATTCTTTATGATAAGCCGTCTTTTAATAAGAAGTCTTCTAATGATTTTTTCTTTTCTTCAAGCGCTTTTTTAATTAACGCAGGAGTACGACCTTGACCTGTCCAGGTCTTTTTTTCACCTTTTTCGTCAATATATTGATATTTCGCAGGGCGAATGGCGCGTTTTGTTTTAGCTGTTACTTTATTAGAAGTACTTATTTGCAATAACTCGTTAGGGTCAATACCCTCTTCAACTAAAATTGCCTTCATTTTTTCTAATTTACGTTTATATTCTTCTTTATCCTTTTTAGCCTTATTTTCTTCTTGTTTTCGGTCATTCACTACAGCCATCAATTTTTCAAGCATTTCTTCTAATGTTTCAAGACTACATTCACGGGCTTGAGCACGCAACGTACGTATATTATTCAGAATTTTTAAAGCTTCACTCATTGTTATAATCTCATATTTAAATAATATTAGAGGGTGTGTAAATAATAATAGAATGCTATTTTCTTTTCTGCAATAGCGAACTTTAAGTCAGTTCAAAAGTTTTACGCTTCTTAAAGCTAAAATTTTTTCAAATTCACTTTCAATTTAGATAAATTTTTACTTTTTGATAAAATGTTGTTTTATAAAAACATGATTTTATTATTAAATAATAAGTTTCCTTTATATTAATGTCTTGCTTTAAAGTTAATTTTTCTTTTTTAATATGATTAAGAAAAAAATTGTCTCAAATTTGTTAAATTAAATTAAATTAACTTAACTAAAAATCTACTGTCGAGCTTTTTTAATAAAAGACAAACTTAATTTTTTTTAAGTAGTTAAATTAATCGCATAGATTAATATGACTCATAACAAAAATAAACAAGTGATTTTTTATAAATACTTTTGATCCTGATCAGCAGGTTGATTTTTTATGTATTTTATCAATCTTATTATTTTTATAACAAGGGGCTAAAAAAATAAAACAATCGCTCAATGATGCTCTGCCAGACAGATCGTTTTTCCCACTGATCTTTTTCTAAAAGAACAGAATTTTTCACATAATCATTTTGCAGGCTGGCCAGATTTTCTCCAAAATCACGATCATCTATGGCAACAGTAATTTCAAAATTAAGCCATAAACTTCGCATATCGAGATTCACGGTTCCAATTAAGCTCAGCTGTTTATCTACCAAAACACTTTTACTGTGTAGCATTCCTCCTTGAAATTGATAAATTTTAACTTTGGCTTTTAATAAGTCAGCAAAAAAAGCACGGCTTGCCCAACTCACTATCATAGAATTGCTACGATAGGGAAGAATAATGATCACCTCTACTCCCCTTTGAGAGGCCGTACAAATGGCATGAAGCAAGTCTTCACTCGGGACAAAATAAGGCGTCGTCATAATCAGTTGTTCACGTGCAGAATACACTGCCGTTAACAGGGCTTGATGGATAATGTCTTCAGGAAATCCTGGCCCAGAGGCAATCACCTGAAGAGGGCCTGCTGTTTTATCATGCTCTTTAAGATCAATATTGTGACGGGAAAATTCAGGTAAAATGTGTTTACTGGTTTCCATTTGCCAGTCGCAAGCATAAACCATGCCGATGGCGGTCGCTATAGAACCCTCCATTCGAGCCATCAGATCAACCCATGGGCCCACCTTGTTTTTTTTCTTGGTATGATGAGAAGTATCGACCATATTCATACTGCCTGTGTACACAATGTAGTTATCAATCAGCACAATTTTGCGATGTTGTCTCAAATCCATACGACGAAAAAACATTCGTAATACATTCACTTTTAAAGCTTCGACAAGATGAATACCCGCATTCAACATCATTGTGGGATACTGGCTACGAAAAAAAGCTCGGCTTCCTGCAGAATCGAGCATGAGACGGCAGTTGACACCTCGACGTGCTGCCGCCATTAATGCTTCGGCAATGTCATCTACCCATCCCCCTACTTGCCAGATATAAAAAACCATCTTTATATCATGTCGAGCCTGTTGAATATCTCTTATCAATCTTTTTAACGTTTGCTCATTAGTAGTGAGGAGCTCTAATTGATGCGCCTTCATCGCGCCGATTCCTTGACGAAGTTCACAGAGCTGAAATAAAGGCGCTGCGACAGCACTATGTGGAGGAAAAAAGAGCTGTCTGGCGTCTTTTGATTGATTTAATGCGTTTGTTGTTAATGGCCATAAAGCTTTTGCTCTCAGCGCCCGAGCCTTACCTAAATTAAGTTCACCAAAAGAGAGATAAGCGATAATGCCGACTAAAGGAAAAATATAGATCACCAATAACCAAGCCATAGCAGAGGGAACGCCTCGTCGTTTAATTAAAATGCGTAATGTGATCCCTGCAATCAGTAGCCAATATCCAAATAACACAATCGAGCTGATAAAGGTGTAAAATGTGTTCATAAATAAATTACAATCCTTTTGTTTTGTGCATTTATCAAAATAAGTGAGTAAATTAATGACACAAATAATATTTTAAACATCATTGTCGGTATTTCATCTGCAAATGCTGAATTAGCACATGCTTTATCCGTCGGTTACGCTTCGAATTAATGTGGAATTAATGAAAAAGAGTTCAACCTTGAATTTAAGAAAAATATTAACTCTGAAGGGGTTAACGTTAAATATCGTTGTCGATTTTTTTATGAATAAACTAAAATGTTTAATGGCAATAAAAAAGGTGTGACGGCAATTTTTTAGGCATTCGTTTTTAATTAAGCCAATTTTTTATCATACTATCTATTCTATAAAGTTACCGGATTGAAAATCCTTGCGTAAAGAATCTTAAAACCAAAATTGCCAGATTTTTTTATTCAAAATAAGTTAATTTAAGAAAAAGAAAGTCAAATAAAACCTGAGATAAAAGTTTTGAAAATTTTATCATGTACAGCTATGCGATTTATCTTATATAATATCGAAGAGACAATCTTAACTCTGTTTTTTATTTTTGTCTTTTTATGTATCTTTAGCAATAAAAATATTTTTATACAAAATAAATAGGGTGTGCTATGAAAAAAACTTTAATATACAGTGTATTAGCAATGGGCTCAATGGTCGGTATTTCATCTGCAAATGCTGAATTAGAAAATTCTGTATCCGTAGGTTACGCTTGGAGTTCACTGGGGGTTGTCAACGAGAAAAATGATCTTGTAAAAACAAATAAAGATGCTGGCCCTAAAGGGATTAACCTTAAATATCGTTATGAGATAGATAACCAGCTAGGGATCATCACTTCTTTCACTTATTTAAGAAAAAAAGAAGACCTATCGGGGAAAATTGGGTCATCAGATATAAATAATTCATTAAATTTTAATTATTATTCTCTTTTAATAGGGCCAACTTATCGCTTTAATGAATGGGTGAGCGGCTATGCTGCATTAGGTGTCGTTCATTCAAAAGTAAAAGAAACAAATAAGTTCACAGATATTGATCAAAAATTTGATAACAAGAAAAACGGCTTTGCAGGTATGATAGGTGTTCAGGTGAATCCAATGCCAAATATTGTTATCGATGGTTCTTTTGAATATGCTAAATCTGTCTATGGAAAAAAAGCGAAGGTTTGGTCAATTGGCTTAGGCTATCGCTTTTAATTAAGCAAAATCATATTATTTATGAGCCACCGGAAGGTGGCTTTTTTTATCATTTGTTGAAAATTTTCCATAAAGAATGTTAAAACAAAATTTGTGGGCGCCTTTTTTAAAAGCTTGGCCTTTTTTATTTTCTTTAGGGTTGCATGTTTTTTTGATCTTTATGCTTTTGCATTTTTTTATTGAGATCCCACCCCCAAATTTAGCGTCTTCGTCTTTAAAAGTGCACATGAACTATCATGGAGCTTCTTTTTTAAAGCCCTCTTTTATCGAACAGCCCTCTCAAAAGTTTACAACACCAGCGGATCTTGTTGATTCTGCTAAACTGCGCTCATTACCGATTAAAAAAAATAAATATAGCCTGATAAAAAAAACAAAAAAACATCCCTCTAAAAAATCTGCCCCAAACAAAATGCCGGTGATAAAAAACGAAGCCTCTTCCGATCCCGATTTTTTGACTCAATCCATTCAAAAAAGAGAAGGTGATGTTGTTGAATCCAGCCAAACGGCTTCCTCTTCTACAGGAGCAGATACAGAGCCGGTATCGTTTAAAAAAGTGAAACCTGTTTATCCTGCACGAGCTTTGGCTCTCGGGATTGAGGGAAAAGTGAAGGTGCAATATGACATTGATGATCAAGGCAGGGTAAAAAATATACGTCTACTAGAATCTGATCCCCCTCATATTTTTGAACGTAGCGTCAAAACGGCGATGAAAAAGTGGAAATTTCAAGCGCATCCTTTTAAAAACCGTGTGACAGTGATTATTTTTAAGCTTGACAATAATCAAATGCCAGTCGAATAAAAGGCGAGATTTTCTAAAACTTTCAAACCACTTTTCAGTGGCTTTTTTCATGTCATTTTTTTTTATCAGTTTGATCGAGGTGCCGATAAATATAAACAACCGTCAACAAAGTGAACAAAAAAGTGGCCGCGGTCAAACCAAATACTTTGAAATTGACCCAAATTGATAGCGGAAACCAAAATGCAATATAAATATTAGTGATACCACAGATTAAAAAAAAGAGCGCCCAATACAAGTTCATTCTTGACCAAATGTGATCAGGTAAACTCAATTCTTTACCCAAAAGGCGTTGTATTAACGTTTTTTTAAATATCCACTGGCCGATAAGTAAAGCCGCAGAGAATAAAAAATAAATGATGGTCACTTTCCACTTAATAAAAATATCACTGTGAAAAATTAATGTCATGCTGCTCAATACCACGACAATAATTGTACTCACCAGCATCATGGTTTCTATTTTTCGATATTTTATCCAAACCAGAGCCAAAACGAAGAGGCTGGAAACAATCAATGCACCGGAAGCAACAAAGATGTCATATTTTTTATAAAAAATAAAAAATATGATTAACGGGATCAAATCTAAAAGTGTTTTCATTTTATGCCCGCAATAACATGTATAAACGAAATAAATAAACCAGTAAGAATGCCAATAAAAAATAATTTAAGGCGTTAAATATCAGTATCATCATATTGTGAGAAGAAATATTAAGGTGATTGATTGAGAGCAACAGCAAAAGCAGGAGTTTGGCGCTCCACCAGAGCAACATAGCTGGAATAATGAGACGAGCATGAGCAAATGCCATTTTACTGCTGCGGCTTATGGCCGAAAAAATCCCTACTTTTTCATTGATAAAAATAATAGGAGAGAACGAAACGCTCAGTGCGATAATAATGCCAGGAATAATAAAAGCGGTTAGTCCAAGTTGGATCAATAGTGTACAAATAAAAACCAATAAAAATAACTTAGGCAGTACAGGTAAGAAAGTAGACAGAGTTTTCAAAAATCTGACAGGGCGATTGTTTGATATCTCTATCATGATACTTAACATCCCTCCTATTAAAAGAACATGACCCAACAGCATTGAAAAAGTCGCGCAAGCGGATATTTTCAGTATTGCCATTTGCTGCTCAGGGCTCATCTGAGAGATCATCTGTTTAATCCCTATATTTTGAGCGTCAATCTGGTTTTTTGTGGTTTCTAGAATGTTCAGTTGTTCTTGGGTGGGTAAAAATAAATGATTAATCATGACGGTTGTTAATGCAGCGAATAATGTCAGCAATACAATCGTGAATAATTCATTTCGCAAAAAATTAAAACTGTCACGGTATAAGCGATTTGCCGTGATAGACATAGAAGCTCCTAAAAATCAACATAAAAAACGACGCATTATACTCTCGTTCAAGTACCTTGTGCCTTAAAAGTTCATATCATACGAATATTTTTGGATTTTTAAACAGGGTATTCACAGCTATGAGTTTTTTCGTTTGTTTTGATTGATTAAAAAAATGAATATAAAGGACTGCAGAGTAAAACCCCGGTCAATCCTTAGGTAGCCAGTATGCCTCGTGTTTACAGATGGGGGTAGAAAGAGGGTAAATAAAATACAGTCAAGGTAACGATAGGAAATAGCTTACAAACTTGACTGTACGTTTCATGATTTGAAAGCCAAGGGTATTTCGGATTACAAAGGGAGTATAATTGATAACTATGGCGGAGGAGGTGAGATTCGAACTCACGAACGGTTGCCCGTCGACGGTTTTCAAGACCGTTGCCTTCAGCCACTCAGCCACCCCTCCAAACGCGGATCGCACTATAAACACTGTCTACAGTGTTGTAAAGTAGTAGATAATTTTATTATTTTCAATTCTCTTCATCAGGAAAATTTTATGAAAAAAGTAGGTTTGATAGGTTGGCGCGGCATGGTTGGCTCGGTATTAATGCAACGTATGAAAGAAACCGATGATTTTAAACGCTTAGACCCGGTTTTTTTTTCCACAACAGAATCTCAAAAAGGTCAAGCCAATCCTGATTTTTCTCCTACAATGGGCAAAATACAAGATGCTCATCATATCGAAACATTAAGATCATTAGATATCATTCTGACCTGCCAGGGAGGGGAATATACCAACAGAGTTTATCCGAAATTGCGTGCCACAGGTTGGCAGGGTTATTGGATTGATGCCGCCTCTGCATTGCGGATGGAAAAAGACAGTGTTATAGCGCTGGATCCTGTGAATTTGAGCCTGATCGAATGTGCTTTAAATAGAGGGATTAAAACCTTTGTCGGCGGCAATTGCACCGTGAGCTTAATGCTGATGTCTCTGGGAGGATTGTTTAATGCCTCTTTGATCGAATGGGTTTCGTTTGCAACTTATCAAGCCGCTTCAGGGGCCGGGGCACGTCATATGCGTGAATTATTAACTCAAATGGGGCTTTTATATACAGAAGTAGCGTCACAGCTACAAGATCCCGCTGCAACGATTCTCGCAATAGAGCGCGAGATCATGGCATTGACACGGAGCGGCGATCTTCCAACGGACTGTTTCGAAGCCCCTTTAGCAACAAGTTTGATTCCGTGGATTGATATCGCTTCAGCAAATGGCCAGACTCGTGAAGAATGGAAAGCGGAGGTGGAAGCCAACAAAATTTTGAACAATAAAACGATGATCCCCATTGATGGCATATGCGTACGTATCGGCGCTTTGCGTTGCCATAGCCAGGCGATTACACTCAAACTAAAAAAAGATGTTCCTATCAAAGAGATAGAACAAATTCTGGGTTCTTATCATGAATGGGTCAAGGTGATTCCAAACAAAAAACAAACGACTTTAGACAGACTCACTCCGGCTGCGGTAAGCGGTACTCTTGATGTGCCCGTGGGTCGATTACGAAAACTAAGTATGGGACCCAAATATTTATCTGCTTTTACTGTTGGCGATCAACTATTGTGGGGTGCCGCTGAGCCTCTTCGGCGTATGTTGAATTTGCTATTGTGAAAGTTAAAAAAATAGAATTTAGTTGATTTTTAAAAAGCTCTAATATCGGTATGTTTTCAATCTTTAACAGGCCTACCGTATTCGTAAACCCTTTAGGATGAAAAATGAAAGACAGCGATATTGTCAAAAAAAGGCATATGTTAGATAAACAACATATCAAACTCACTTACATCACTCATTTTTACTGCAATCAAGCCAATATCAATTCTGTAGAGTCTTTATTGAGAGAGTATGAAAACTACCCTGATGATATTAAAGACCAGGTTGAATTTGTGATTGTGGATGATTGCTCTCCATTAAAATACAAAGTAAATCATTTTGATCTCAATATCACTTGGTTAAAAATCACTGAGGATATTGAATGGAATCAAGCCGGCGCAAGAAATTTAGGGGTTGTTTATGCAAAATCAGACAAAATTATTTTGATGGATCTCGATTGTAAACTGCCGGAAGACACCTTTAGATATCTCGTCAATGCAGGAAATCCTGAGCGATCTTTTTATCGGATTTATCGAACCGATCCTCAAACAAAAAAAGCATGTAGAGGGCATCCGAATGTCTTCTTTTTATCCAGAGCAAGATTTTTCAGGCTGTACGGATACGATGAGGAATTTGCGGGTCATTATGGTGCTGAAGATTATCGTTTTGTCAAATTTCATAAAGATCATGGATCAAAACCAAAATATCTGGCTAAAAAATTCAGGTGCATCGATCGCAATATAGATAGAGAAAAAAGTTATCATTCTTTGAACAGAGATCTTTCTCATAACACCCCTATAGATTTAAGAAAAAAGCTTGAAATCAGTCGATTCGGTAAAGAATACGGTCATAGTCGAATCTTTCTGAACTTTACATGGTCTATTGATACTATTTATTCTCGAACAGCTCCGATTCCTGTTCAAAAAAGATGGTGGAGGCCATTATGGTGGTTCCGCTATTTGTTTAGATGTTTCTCTGTGTAAAATACAGTATTTAAATTTAGGATCCTCAATGATATTTTCCGCTCCATTTTTAAATTACTTTACACCTCAAAACCGCTTCACTACATTTGCAACTGTGATCGCATTCTTGTTAGGTTTTTCTTTACCTACCTCTAATGTTTTAATGCATTTTTTGCTTGTATTGGCGTTACTCTGTGTTTTTTTGAGGCCTAATCGCCATTTCATAAAAATTTTAGCTAAAAATCCTCTTGTTTGGTTACCTGCTGTCTTGTTTTTATTGTTGCTTCTCTCACTCCTGACTCAGTACGATGTCTATGGAGTCAAGATGATCTATAAATACAAAAAACTATTATTTATTTTGCCCCTTTCTCTTTTTTTTTTAATGTCTCGATCGTTGTCCAAACAGTTTGTAAAAGGATTTTTATTAGCGAATGCCATTATTTTATTTACCAGTTTTCTCATCTGGGAATTTGATCTTCCGTTGGGCACAGGCTACCTGAGCAATCCCACTGTTTTTAAGATGCATATCACCCAAAATTTTTTTATGGCCTTGGCCGTGCTGATCTGGTTGCAACAAACTTTTCATCATAAAGGAATAAAATCTGGCGGGTATGCATTACTGACTTGCCTGGGTGTTTATAATATCTTTTTCATGGTGCAAGGTAGAACAGGGTATCTTGCTTTAGTAGTTGCTTTTTTTACCTGGATTTTTTTATCCTGCTCTAAAGTGCATCAATTGAGAATGATCATAGTTGCGCTTATTTTAGGCGCTGTTCTTGTCATTGTGCCAAATAAGGCAAACGTCCGTATACATACTGCCATAAAAGAAATCCAAACATGTTTGGCCGCATCACAGCCAAATTTACTTGAGGCCTGCGGTACTTCAATGGGCTTACGCACAATGTTTGCATTACGTTCCTGGCAACTCATAAAGGAAGCGCCGATTTTAGGCCACGGTGCAGGTTCATTTGAGCATGTTTCTAAGCAAGGCAATTTCATCATTCATAATCCGCATAATGAATATTTAATTCAAACCCTTCAATCAGGATTGCTCGGGCTGACTGTTTTTCTTGTGTGGATGTGGTGTTTTTTTCGCTCGGCCTGTCAACAACCGAGTGAAATCAAGAATATGTTTATCGCGGTACTGATGAGTTATATGGCTTGCCATTTCTTTAATTCATTTTTGCTAGATTCTTCTGAAGGACATTTATTTGTGATTCTTACTGCGATATTAGCCAGTCGCTCTGTCCACTTTAAAACACAACATCACAATCAAAAAAACGTGGATATCGGAATTCATTAACATGAATGATGTTACGTTCATTTTTATTCCCATGAAATCAATAGTGAATTGACGATGACTCAAGATGAAATGAAAAAAGCCGTCAGTTTGGTGGCTTTAAATTATGTAAAATCGGACATGATAGTCGGAATAGGAACAGGTTCAACGGTCACCCACTTTATTCATGCTCTAGGCTCCATCAAAGAACTCGTCAAAGGAGCCGTTTCCAGCTCTGAGGATTCCACCAGAAAACTCAACAATATCGGTATTCCTGTTCTAGATACCAATGAGGTAGATATTATTGATATCTACGTAGACAGTGCTGATGAAGTCAATCACCATAAGCAGATGATCAAAGGAGGAGGCGCGGCATTGACTCGTGAAAAAGTCATTTCGAGCATGGCGAAAAAATTTATTTGTATTGTGGACCATACAAAAAAAGTCAACATATTAGGTCAATTCCCCTTACCAATCGAAGTGATCCCAATGGCGCGCTCTTATGTCGCTCGTGAGCTAGTAAAACTAGGGGGATTACCCGAATATCGCCAAGGGGTAATCACCGATAATGCGAATATTATATTGGATGTCCGCCATTTAAATATGGCCCATCCCATCCATTTGGAAAATAAAATTAATGCAATTGCAGGGGTCGTCACCGTAGGGCTATTTGCACTTCGGCCAGCAGACCTTGTTTTAATTGCAACATCCAATACTGTCGAAATCATGGAGTGATATCTTTTGGCAACATTGTCACCTGAAAAAAGCGAAATTAAATTTTTATTACTAGAAGGGGTTCATCAAACTGCTGTCGATCATTTAAAAGCAGAAGGTTATTCTCATATTGAATATCATAAGGGGTATTAGATAAGCTTTCATTGAAAGCGGCCATTCGTGATACTCATTTTATAGGCATTCGTTCACGCACGGATCTCTGCGAAGAAATTTTTGCTTCTGCAGAAAAACTTATATCAGTAGGATGTTTTTGTATTGGTACTAACCATGTTGATCTGAATGCTGCAGCAAAAAAGGGGATTCCCATTTTTAATGCGTCTTTTTCAAATACTCGTTCAGTGGCAGAAATGGCATTAGGTGAATTATTCATCATTTTGAGAGGGATCCCGGCTGCCAATGCAAAAGCACATCGGGGTGAATGGTACAAGCAATCTTCAAGTTCTTATGAAGTACGAGGTAAAAAGTTAGGCATCATAGGCTATGGCCGTATCGGCATGCAATTAGGGATTTTGGCAGAAAGTGTCGGGTTGCAAGTTTTTTTCTATGATTGATATAGAGCAAAAATTGCGGGTGGGCAATGCTCAACAAGTCGCTGATCTTCGTGATTTGTTAAACATCAGCGATGTGATCAGCTTGCATGTTCCAGAAACAGCCATGACTGAAAATATGATCTCAGATAAGGAATTGGCTCAAATGAAACGGGGATCACTCCTCATCAATACGTCACGTGGTAAGGTCGTTAATATTGATGCTCTATACAATGCTTTAAAAAATCAGCATCTGGCGGGAGCAGCAATAGAAGTTTTTCCTGAAGAGCCTTCCAGTAGAGACGAACCTTTTCAGTCGAAGCTTCGTGAATTTGATAATGTGATCCTGACTCCTCATATCGCTGGCTCAACAGAAGAAGCCCAAAAAAATATCGGCAATGAAGTAGCAGTGAAACTGATGAAATATTACGATAATGGCTCTACACTTTCTTCTGTGAATTTTCCGAAAGTCTCTTTGCCTTATCATCGCAAAAACACCCACCGCTTATTACATATTTATCAAAATCGTCCTGGCATTTTAAATCAGATTGATCAAATTTTTTTTTGAGCAAAAAATAAAAATTTCAAATCAATATTTACAAAAAAATGCGCAAGTCGGCTATGTGGTGATTGATGTTGAAACTCAGACATCCGATAAAATAAAAGAAACAGCGCGTTTAATGAAGGAGATCGACGGGACGATTAAATTGCGGTTATTTTTTTAAAAAACAGGCTGAATTAAGATGGCCTCTGCCAGATTTTGCTCGGTGTCATAATCTCTGGCAGTGGAATATCCCACTTAGCGATAGGAAAATTCTTCACCCGTTGACAATCATGTGCTAAACCAATTGGATATGGGCCTTTTGATACAGCCTTTTGAAGGGTTCGGTCATAAAATCCTCCTCCCATACCTAAACGCTGTCCATTTTTATCAAAAGCCACTAATGGCACAAACAGGATATTGAGCTTTTCAAAAGGTATTACCTGTGTCGGCTCTAATGGCGGTTCAAAAATATTCCATTTGTTCCTGATCAGAGGCGTGCTTTTATGATAGGGGACAAACAGCAAATGAGCTTCCAGAACAGGATCCACTACGGGTAAATACACTTTTTTGTTCTGTTGCCAAAGATATTCGATGAGAGGCTGTGTAGGAATTTCACCGTCAAAAGAAAGAAAAACACCGATATGTTGTGCGAGAGAGATTTTTTCATGTATCGATACATGTTGAATTACGGATTGTACCGCTGATCTTTGTTTTTCTTCACTCAATAAGCGTCGATGCTCACGCATTTGAGATCGAATTTTTTGTCTAAGAAGAAGATTCTCTTCTGTCAGAGGAAAATTTATCAATATGACCGAACACCTATACCCAGTAAACCTGCAAGTACTGATTTTTAAATTAATTAAATAATCAGTAATTTTTTATTAAAAATAATAATTTTAGACACGATTGGGGTATTTTATTTTTTCACCATTGTGAATGGCTATCACTATATAGCGTATCAATAAATTAAAAGGGGTCTCCAAGATGCCGCTGCGAGCTTTGGCCCTTGAACCCTTGGTTCAAGGTGAATATAGCGTCATAACCTTTAGGCTTCCTGGCGAACCAAGCATGCTCACGAGTTAAGAACACCATATTTTTTTATATTCAATATCGGCTCAGGGGACTGACCCGCTGGCAAACATCCTAGAGATATATTGTCGTACTGATTTAAAAATTAACTAAAAGACAAAAAAATTGTGCTGCAAGAAGCTCAAAACCATTATCTTTTATTTATTCAAACGGTGAAGCCGTTATTTTCGACACAGAAACCTGATCACACAAAGCGTCATCAATGGTTTTTTGAAGTAATCTCATACGTTCATCCATGCTGGATGCAAACGAACAGGCTTTCGTTTTTTCTTGATTCAATTCGTAACAAAGATTCAAGGCAATAACAAAAACCAGCTGCTCAGCTCCAATGGCTTTCGTACGCATTTTGAAATCTTGAAACCGTTGATTTAGCTCTTCTGCCGCTTCATGTAAATCTTTTTTTTGTTCTTCCGGACAATTCACTCGGATTAAACGACCAAAAACTTCAATATCCACGGGTTGTAGTTCTACAGACATACTTGCGTTTTTGCCTCGTTTTTCTATGAAGTCGCTCAGTTAAAGTGTCGGAAACATGTTTCAATCAATATCTGAATTTTTTCAATATGTATTATTCAGTATTCACTTAAGTAATCATATTTTATTTAAAACAATAATCAAGGATTTTCAATGCCGAGAAAGAAAGCGGGTTAAATATAGTATTGTTAGGCTCCTAATACTTGCGCTCCTTACCAAAAAAACTACCCGATCACCGCAACACCAATGACTCTATGAAGATTATCTGTCTTTAAAATTACGTCTTGTTCCGACAGAAATGCATCATATATAATTTTTCATCTGATACCATTAGATGCATCTTTAAATTGCACGCAATAATTATTCCCATCTTCATTTCGAAGAACAAAATTCGAGACAGGCCATTCATCTTTATCGATAAATTTTATAATTCTGCCTACCAAGATCATATCTTTGCCTTCAACAGAAGCGCATTCCAGGTCATTTGCTAGATTGGCAAACAATTTCAATGGTAAAATCATCATCATGATAAATTGAATGTATCTCATGGGTTCCTTCCTTTTTTTAGAAAAAACACATCGTTCGTTAATGAAAAATTACTTTTTAAATAAAAAACAGTTTTTAATAAAACGGCTCAATAATGCAGGAATCAGTGGCTAAGGATATCATATGATCTATCAATCTTTATTTTCTCACCAAGCTTCTTTACCTTCTGAGCAGTTACCATTCACTGTGATTTTGCTCAATGACTGGGGGTTGATCAGAGTCACAGGAAAAGATCGAGTGAAATATCTTCAAGGGCAAATCACTCTAGATGTTCCCCTATTGAAGGAAAATCAACATATCTTAGGGGCACATTGTGATCCTAAAGGAAAAATATTAAGCACGGTACGCTTGTTTCATTATTTAAAAGGCCTGGCTTTTATCACTCGGAAAAGCCTATTACATGATGAACTAATGGAACTTAGAAAGTATGCTGTCTTTTCTAAAGTGGAGATAGACATCGCTGAAAGCACCGTTTTATTAGGGATAGCAGGTGATCAAGCAAGAAAAGTATTGAAAAACTGCTTTGAAAAATTACCGACAGAAACGGAGCCTGTTGTGCACGAAGATGATTACAGTCTATTGCATTTCTCTTCACCCAGAGAACGCTTTTTGCTGGTATCACAAGCGTTCAAAGAGGGTGATTTTTTGATCCAGAAACTCCAAGATCAAGCCGTATTTAGAAGCAGTGAACAATGGCTAGCATTAGATATTGAATCGGGTTTCCCTATTATAGACGCGAAAAATAAAACGCAATTTATTCCTCAGGCTGCCAATTTGAAGGCTTTAGGGGGGATCAGCTTTACCAAAGGTTGTTATACAGGGCAGGAAGTCGTCGCAAGAACAGAATATAGGGGCGTGAATAAAAAAGCGCTTTATTGGCTGACAGGCAAAGCATGTCGGGTCCCTGATGTGGGTGAAGCTCTCGAAATTCAGATGGAAGAGGACTACCGAAGAACCGGTGTTGTGTTGGCAGCCGTAAAACTTCAAGATGGCAGTTTATGGGTGCAGGCGATATTAAATCATGATTTCCAGAAAGACTCCATATTGAGGGTTAAAGGTGATGAGAACGGGAGGCTAATGATATCTCATAGATCTTTTAAAAAATTTGAACCTTCATCTAATCCCATAGCGTGATGAAAAAATTTTGATTTAATGCTCGGACATTGATTGACCAGACTGATTCCCGTATTACGGATCCACTTTTTAATAGGCTTATCTCCTGAAAATAATACACCGAAACCCTGCATGGCAGCTAACATGAAAGCCGCGCTTTGCTTTCGCTGGCGTTCATAACGACGTAAATAAGGATAATGCCCGATTTCTTTGCCTTGCGTTTTCAAGCGTTGTATTTCTGAAATTAACTCTGCGACATCCATAAAACCCAAATTAACACCTTGCCCTGCCAGAGGATGAATGGTATGAGCTGCATCACCGACCAATACCAGACGATGAGCTGCAAAGCTACGTGCATAACGAGCTTTTAATGGGAAAGTCTGTCTTTGCCCTTGAAGTTCGCAGAGCCCTAAACGCATATCAAAGGCGACCGCCAAAGATTGATTAAATTGTGCTTCAGGACATTGTAAGAAATGAGTCGATTGATTAAAAGGCAATGACCATACAATAGAACTTAAATGCGCCTCCTCTAAGGGTAAAAAAGCCAAAATTCCATCCTCATAAAAAATTTGGCGAGCCGTTTGCTGATGAGGTTGTTCAGTCCGAATCACAGCGACTAATGCATGTTGATGATAGTCCCAAAAAGTAACAGGGATCGCTGAATATTGACGCAACCATGAATGGGCCCCGTCCGCTGCAACAACGAGGCGAGCGCTCAACAAACGCCCATCCGCCAAGGTTACAAAAGCGGCATCTTCACTCCAGGCCACCTGTTGAAAATGGGCAGGGGCCAATAAAGTGATATGATCTGACTCAGTGGCCTTTTGCCAAAGTGCTTGCTCAATAGCCTGATTTTCAATGATGTAACCAAGATGATGACAACCCTGCTCCTGAGCGTGAAAAAAGATTTTCCCGAAGCTATCTTTATCCCAAACTTCCATACTGGTGTAAGCGCAGGCGCCCTGCACCAAAATTTGATCCCAAATGCCTATATACTTAAGCAATTGTTCGCTCGCTGCATGAATAGCAGATACGCGTAAAGCCTTATCCCTCGAAAAAAGAGTTTTTTTGTGCTCTAGTGAATCCTTTTCCAAAAGAGCAACACTCAAGCCTGTACCCTTTAGGCCACAAGCCAAAGCCAAACCCACCATGCCACCACCAGCAATAACAATATCAACAGATTGCATCTATTTTTTCTCCTTTGCCGATTTATTAAACCTCTTATAACAATAATGAAGTCTGTGAATTAAAAACGAACGCGTACAGAATCGAGCGTGTGAATAATTCAGTGGGATTGTAATCAATAGTTGAATTTTTATAGAATAAAACTTAAATAGTATTCAATTTGAATTCTTACCTCTATTTTTTTATAAAACGTGGCATTTTTTAAAAATGATGAAAAATCGATCTTTATTAACAAAACAGGAATCTATTCTTTTCAGAAAATCGATAAAGGGTACGAAAAAACTACATCAGGATACTGTTTTTCATTCTCATTTTGAACGATCCAAAATAAATGAAACAAAAGCAATACGCTTCCGACAAGAACAAATGAATGCTATCTCTTATTTTTCTGATCAATGCCCGGTATTTTGGAAGGAGGGGGAACCAGTTGAATATATTCAGCCAGATATTGAGCTCAATGAAATTTCAAAACTGATGAAAGAAGATTACCTTCCCGATATATTGCTTGATTTGCACGGATTAACGCAAAGACAAGCCAAAGAAGCATTAGGCAGTTTAATCGCTTACAAACGCCAAAAAATAGAATGTGTCAATGTAATACACGGCTACGGGCGAAATATTTTAAAAAAAAATACTCCCTTATGGCTTATGCAGCATCCTAAGGTATTGGCTTTTCACCAAGCGCCAAGAAGGTGGGGTGGATCTGCCGCTTTATTGGTACTCATCAAATAGACAGCATCTTATAATTGATTAAAAATATCAATTAACTAAACCGCTTTGCTGACCTTACTTCGCCCCTCTTTTTGCTCATTGTTTTCATAAGCTCCAGAGCGTGTCGCCTTTGAACAGTTTACAAATTCAATTAACACCACAATTAAATCAGGTTAACATATATTTCTTTTGCTCTTAGCTGAGGTTTTTCCCGTGCCTGATATGAAACTTTTTTCTGGTAATGCCATTCCTAAACTGGCTCAACGTGTGGCTAATCGCTTATATACAAGTTTAGGCCAGGCGACGGTCGGTCGTTTTAGTGATGGAGAAGTGAGCGTACAAATTAACGAAAATGTGAGAGGCGATGATATTTTCATCATTCAATCTACTTGCACTCCTACTAACGATAATCTTATGGAATTGGTCGTTATGATCGATTCCTTACGTCGCGCTTCAGCGGGGCGTATTACAGCGGTAATTCCTTATTTTGGCTATGCTCGCCAGGATCGTCGTGTCCGTTCTGCTCGTGTCCCGATTACTGCAAAAGTGGTGGCGGATTTTTTATCCAGTGTGGGAGTCGATCGTGTATTGACAGTCGATCTACACGCAGAACAGATACAAGGTTTTTTTGACGTTCCTGTTGATAATGTATTTGGTAGCCCTGTTTTAATCGAAGACATGTTGCAACAAAATTTAGCAAACCCTATTGTGGTCTCTCCAGACATTGGGGGAGTTGTTCGTGCCCGTGCTATCGCAAAATTATTGAATGACACCGACATGGCCATTATCGATAAACGCCGGCCTAAAGCGAATGTCTCTCAGGTAATGCATATCATTGGAGATGTGGCAGCTAGGGATTGTATCTTGGTTGACGATATGATTGACACTGCGGGCACTTTGTGCAAAGCGGCTGAAGCTTTAAAGGAAAGGGGGGCAAAACGGGTTTTTGCTTACGCGACACATCCTGTTTTTTCTGGGGAGGCGGCGAAAAATATCAAAAATTCATTGGTAGATGAAGTGGTCGTTTGTGACACTATTCCCCTTTCCAAGGAAATCAAAGCTTTAAACAACGTTCGAACTTTAACTTTATCCGGTATGCTGGCAGAAGCGATTCGGCGAATCAGTAACGAGGAATCTATTTCAGCGATGTTTCAACATTAATCACTCCCAGATTTTTTCTCTTTTTTCAGGATGACAGATGAGCAATATTAAACTTATTGTTGGTTTGGCAAATCCAACGGCTGAATATTCCCAAACCCGCCATAATGCGGGGGCTTGGTATGTGAAACAGCTTTCAGAACGTCATAACCTATCATTAAAAAAATCACCAAAATTTTTTGGTTACACAGGGCGATTAAAAATCGCAAACCAAAACGTACTTTTGATGATCCCCGATGTTTTCATGAATTTGAGTGGTACCGCGGTCTTTGCCATAACAAAATTTTATCAAATTTTGCCAGAAGAGTTATTAGTGGCACACGATGAGTTAGATTTTTTACCAGGGCAAGCCAAATTTAAAACAGGCGGCGGAAATGCGGGACACAACGGCTTAAAAGATATTCAGAAAAAACTCGGCAACAACAGCGAATTTCATCGTTTACGAATTGGTATTGGTCATCCCGGTGACACCAGCAAGGTTGTAGGCTTTGTGCTTGGTAAGCCCCCTGTCAGTGAAAAAAAATTAATTGATCATGCGATTGATGAGTGCCTCACTTTCACTGAAATTTTATTTAAAGAAAATATGATAAAAGCGGTACATCACTTACATTCATCAAGCCTAAATAAAAAATAATCTTAATGCAGGCATAAAAATACATGTCTAAAACACTGACACAAAATTTTATCATTTCGTGTAGAACAATGGTAGAAAATGATCTTTTAATATCAAAAATTAATTCAATTTTTCAAAGTATTTCGCATAATTGAAATCTAAATGTTTACAAACGCATTTTTTGTTTGGAGACTCGGTGTTTATTAAGTATCTTTGCAACTTAATAATTAGCGTTACTTCATTAATTAATCAAAATACTCGTTAGATCTTCGGTTATAAGGAATATAAACAATATGAAGGATATATCAGAACAAAAAATTCAACAGGTGAAATCACGTTTCACTTTTCTTGGCTCCATCACTTATCGTTCACAGTTTGGTGGATATGCTTTGTTGGTTGATGGGATCATGTTTGCACTTGTTTCTGATGGAGAATTGTATTTGCGTGCGAATGATCAAATTGAGAATATTTTTCAAACAAGAAAAATGTCTAATTTAGTTTATGCAAAAAGAGGGATGCCGATTTTATTGCGTTATTACTTCGTTGATTCGACATTATGGGAAGATCAAAATTTGCTTTTTTATTTTGTTCAACTGGCATACGAAAGCTCAAAAGCTGAAATGTTGAATAAAAAATCTCAGCCAGTCAGGCTTAAAGATTTACCTAATTTGAGTATTACTATTGAGAAATTACTGTGGAAAGTGGGGATCAAAAGCGCTGAGGAGTTAAAAATTAAAGGGGCAAAATGTACTTACCTTAAATTAAAATCTTTAAATAAATCATTAGGTTTTAACGTTCTCTTAGCTTTAGCTGGAGCAATAAGTGGTTATCATTGTGCAGTATTACCTTCAGTTTTGCGTAATGAATTACTTGAGTGGTATGAAGAAATAAAAAATCCCGAAAAAGGCTAAAAATTGTTTTTACGTTTACAAAACCAGTCTGAATAGAAACCGAGAAAAACTTTTATAAAATCGGCCCCGGAGTTTGATTGACTTTATGAGGTTAATGAAAAACTCTTTGAGTAGGCTAAGTATTCATTTAAACAGGATTTTTTGTACCATGAATTTTGCAAGATCAACGATTATAAATAAAATTCAATATATTAAAAATAATATAAAAACCATTCCAGATTATCCAAAATCAGGAATACAATTTCGCGACATTACCAGCTTATTGATTAACCCAGAAGCTTATACTGCAAGTATTGAAATTTTGGTAGAACACTACCAAACCCTTGAAATAAATAAAATTGTAGCTATTGAAGCAAGGGGATTTCTATTTGGTGCTCCTCTTGCTCTTGCTTTAGGTCTGGGTTTTATTCCTGTACGTAAACCTGATAAATTGCCGGGAGAAACCATTAGTGAAAATTATCATTTAGAATATGGTTTTGACCAATTACAGGTACACAAAGACAGTATTAATCCCGGTGATAAAGTGTTGGTGATTGATGACATACTAGCCACTGGTGGCACTATTGAAGCAACACTAAAACTTATCCGCAGGCTTGATGGGCAAGTTGCCCATGCTGCTTTTATTATTGAGTTACCTGCATTAGGTGGAAAAAAACGTTTAATTTCTCAAGGTGTTGAGTGTTACAGCTTAGTTTCATTTCAATAAACCCCTCAACTCAATAAATTATTAATTGAATGATTAAAGATAAATGAGCTATCAAGTCTTTGCCCGAAAATGGCGGCCACAAACTTTTTCCGAAGTGGTCGGCCAAGAACATGTTTTAACTGCACTTGTTAATAGCCTTTCTCTGGGGCGTATTCATCATGCGTATCTTTTATCTGGTACGCGTGGAGTAGGAAAAACCTCTATTGCTCGTTTAATAGCAAAAGGGCTGAATTGTACCAGCGGTATTACTGCCACTCCTTGTGGTAAGTGTATTCATTGTCAGGGAATAGAACAGGGACATTTTATCGATTTAATTGAAATTGACGCGGCATCTCGTACTAAAGTAGAGGATACACGTGAACTATTAGATAACTTGCCGTATTCCCCTACCCAAGGCCGCTTTAAAGTTTATTTGATAGATGAAGTCCATATGCTTTCACGGCATAGTTTTAATGCATTGCTGAAGACTTTAGAAGAACCGCCCTCTCATGTGAAATTCTTACTGGCAACCACTGAACCAAAAAAATTACCCGTCACTATTATTTCACGTTGTTTACAATTTCATCTCAAAGCATTAAATGCACTGGTTATTCTGAATCAGCTGGAAAAAATATTAGCGGCTGAAAAAATTGATAGTGATACCGAAGCGTTAAAACTATTGGCGAAAGCGGCCTCTGGTAGTATGCGTGACGCTTTGAGTCTTACCGATCAAGCGGTTGCTATTGGATCTGGGAAAGTGACCACTCAAATTGTTCGTGAAATGCTAACGATACTTGATGATGGGCAATCATTATCTATTATTGAGGCTCTGGCTAAAGCTGATGCTGAAAAAATAATGTTCGAGATAGAACAAACCGCTGCTGTTGGAAAAGATTGGGAAAATTTACTGATAGAAATGTTAAATTTATTCCATCGTATTGCTATCAAACAATTATTACCAGAGACTTCTTATAAAGAATACAATGAAGTAGAGCCAGAACATATTGAGCTTGGTTTATCTAAACTGGCCAGGACTTTGGCTCCTGAAGAGATTCAATTTTATTACCAAACGTTATTGATTGGGCGTAAAGAGCTTCCTTATGCGCCTAATCACCGTATGGGAGTGGAAATGACGCTTCTAAGAGCGTTAGCGTTTCATCCCAAAAAATCTTTTCCAGATTCAAAGTCTGAATCTATAAAAAAAAACTTTTTTGATAGCACCGAAAATTTTTCTATGCCACATTTGTCTAAACAAACGACTGAAAATGTGGAAGCCCTCAATAACAAAGCTCCAGAGACTCCTATAGTAGAAGTATTAAATACAACTAAAATATTAAAAACACGAACAAAATTACTAGAATTACAGTATGCGCCTACGTCTAAAAAAAAAGAGAATCTAAAAAATGAGCTATCCGTTCCTTTAGAAAAATTAATCGTTCAATCAAATTCATTCATTGCTAAAGCTAAAAAAAAAGAAATCGACGATTCGAATACACGCAAGTTGTTCTCTGAAAAAGAATTATCATCGACACAGAAAGTTTTATCTCCAGTATTAGAATATGAAAAATCACCGGAGTTGCTCTCTAAATTGCTGGAGGAGGTCATAAAGCGTGATCCTTGGGCGGCGGAAGTGGAACAATTAGGTTTGCCAAAATTGGTGCATCAACTTGCTTTAAATTCCTTTAAAAAGCAAACGATAAATCACAAAATTTACTTGCATTTACGCTCTGCTCAACGTCATCTAAATTCAGATTCAGCACATAAAATTCTTACTGAGGCCTTAAGTCATTTTTATAATAATATGGTTGAAATTATTATTATTGAAGATGATGATGAGTTACAATTGACTCCATGGGAGTTAAGGAAACGGATTTATGAGGAAATGCTGACAAAGGCATGTCAGTCAATCATAGCGGACGATACTATTCATACTCTCTGTGGGCTCTTTGATGCAGAGCTAGATAAAAATAGCATTCGCCCTATTTAACTTTTATATGAATAATTTAATATTATGTTGAGAGGTTTATTATGCTTGATAATAAAGAAATCTTCAAAGAAGCACAAAAAATGCAAGATAAAATGCAGGAAATTCAGGCAGAAATTGATAAATTAAAAATCACTGGGAAAAGTGGCAATGGTTTAGTCGAAATAGTGATCAATGGCGCTTGCAATTGCATTGAGGTTAAAATTGATTCAAGCTTACTGGTAAAAGAAACTGATAAAAAAGTTGTTGAAGAACTGGTTGCTGCTGCATTCAACCACGGAGTGAAACAGCTTTCAGAACAAAAAACAAAAAAAATCCAATTACTCTCTAAAAACATCTCTTTAACCTCAGATTTAAAATTACCATTCTAGCTCATGCAAACCAGTTTGGTTATTGAAGCTTTGATGGAATCATTACGCCATTTGCCTGGGGTAGGCCCAAAGTCTGCCCAACGTATGGCTTTTTACTTGCTACAAAGTGATCGCAGTAAGGGTATACGTTTAGCAGAGTCTTTATTAAAAGCGATGTCGGAAATTGGCCACTGTGGTGTGTGTCGTACTTTCACTGAACAACCTTGCTGTGATATTTGTTCTAATGTTTATCGAGAAAAAATGGGTCAAATCTGTGTCGTAGAAAGTCCTTCCGACATTTGCGCCATTGAGCAAACAGGGCAATTTTCTGGCCGTTACTTTGTTTTGATGGGACGCTTGTCACCTTTAGATGGTATTGGCCCCGATGATATTGGTTTGCCTTTACTTGAGCATCGATTATCTACAGAACCCATCAGGAAGTTATTTTAGCAATGAACCCCACAGTCGAAGGTGAAGCCACTTCGAACTATATTGCGCAAATGTGTGAGGAATACGGAATATCTGCGACTAAAATTGCCCATGGTGTACCTATCGGGGGTGATCTTGAGATGGTCGATGAGACTACTTTATCTCATGCACTAGTGGGACGACGGCCCATGAATTTTAACTGAGTAAAGTCGTTTTTATAAATATACTTGAGTTTATTTGGACTGCTTCTTAAAAGATAAATTAAATCAACAGTGGCCCAAGGCCAAAAATTATTTTTTTGTGAAAATCGAGTTTTTTATCATCGACTTTAATAAATAAAATTTGTAATTGATTTTTATTGATTATAAGCAAGAAAATAACGCAGACATTGAAGTTGCCTTCATGCTACATGAATAAATATTAAGGGTATAGGGTCAAACTAGACCTAAGTTCAACTATAAATCTTTGATAAAAAAAGTATACTTGGTTTCATGAATTTGAGAGAAAGTAAAAAAAATAAAATAACACCACCAGGGTCAACCAGGGTAATTTAAATAACACTACGGCAAATTCAGGTAATTAAATTTTTCTATCTTAATTAGTTTTAGCAGTCAAGAAATTATTATAAAAATAAAAACACCAGGAATCCCCGCTTAGGCATTTTACTTAACGCGGGGATTTTTTATTTCAAATGAAAAAAACGTTTTAAGAATTAAAATAACACAGACATTGAAGTTGCCTTCATGTTATATGAATAAATATTAAGGGTATAGCGTCAAACTAGACCTAAGTTTAACTATTAACTTTTAATAAAAAAATTATAATGAATGAGGCTTGGAAGAAATAAAAAAACCTGACCATTAAATAAGATCAGGTGCCAATTGGCTAATACTAGGGAAAACACAATGCCGGTATTATCATTTAATTAAGCTGTACCAGTCAAGAAATACTTATAAAATTTAAAACACCAGGGATCACTATTTGAATCAAATTCAAATAGTGATTTTTTTTATAGCATATGAAAAAATTTAAATTACTCTATTTCTTTATTAAGAATAATGATGAAAGTTTATTATTTTTAATTTTCTGTTGCTTAAATCAACTGAATTTTAAAACTTCAAGCATCAATGCTTTATGGCGCAAAGCATGATCATTGTAAATCAATTTTAAGTATTACTTATTAAAAAAGTATGATTAAATTTAATCATATACTTAATGATATGTAAAAAATTTCTATCATTATTTTTAATATCCAGCACTTGAAACAATTCTTTATTAACCCCATCTCGTATACACCCTTTTTTTAGTTTAGAAATCAATTGATAAAACATTTCTTTTTCTCTTTCATAGCAATAATTTAGATTGAGGTAACTTCATGAGTATGCAAGACCAGGAAACCCGTGGGTTTCAGTCTGAAGTAAAACAACTGCTTAGTTTAATGATCCACTCACTGTATTCCAATAAAGAAATTTTTTTACGTGAATTAATTTCCAATGCTTCTGATGCGGCGGATAAATTACGTTTTCGCGCGCTCTCCTCACCAGAATTGTACGAAGGAGAAGCCGAACTTCGTGTCCGCCTGTCTTTTGATAAAGATAAACGAACATTGACATTAAGCGATAATGGCATCGGCATGACCCGTGATGAAGTCATCGATAATCTCGGCACCATAGCAAAGTCTGGAACCAAAGCTTTTCTGGATTCACTCGGATCGGATCAATCGAAAGACAGTCAACTCATCGGTCAGTTCGGTGTTGGTTTTTATTCTGCCTTCATCGTTTCAGACACAGTCACAGTGCGCACTCGTGGTGCAGGCGTTGCATCTGAATTAGGTGTATTTTGGGAGTCAAAAGGAGAAGGGGATTACAACCTTGCCACCATCACAAAAGAAGATAGAGGCACAGAAATTACTCTGCATCTTAAAGAAGGAGAAGATGAATTTTTAAATGATTGGCGATTACGTTCTATCATCAGCAAATATTCTGACCATATTTCATTACCCGTTGAGCTTGAGTGTAAAAATAAAGACGAAAACCAGGAAGGCAGTGAAACAGAAAAAAATAATCTCCCTGACAAAACCCAAACTGTTGTTACATGGGAAAAAATTAATAAGGCCCAAGCACTCTGGACTCGTCGTAAATCGGAAATCACAGACGATGAGTATAAAGCCTTTTACAAGCATATTACTCATGATTTTACCGACCCGCTCAATTGGAGTCACAATAAAGTAGAGGGTAAACAGGAGTATACAAGCCTACTCTATATACCCGCTCAAGCACCTTGGGATATGTGGAATCGTGATCACAAACACGGCTTAAAACTGTATGTGCAACGTGTGTTTATTATGGATGATGCCGAACAATTTATGCCAAATTATTTGCGTTTTATTCGCGGATTAATCGATTCCAATGATTTACCATTGAATATTTCTCGTGAAATTTTACAAGATAATGAAGTGACTCAAAATTTAAAAAGCGCATTGACAAAACGTGCATTACAAATGCTGGAAAAACTGTCTACAGAAGACAGTGAAAAGTATCAGCAATTCTGGCAACAATTTGGTATGGCTTTAAAAGAAGGTCCCGCTGAAGATTTTGTTAATAAAGAAGCCGTCGCTAAATTATTACGATTTGCATCAACTTATACAGACAGCTCTCTTCAGAGTGTTTCTTTGGAAGATTATCTCGGTCGTATGAACGAGGGGCAGGAAAAAATTTACTTTATTACAGCAGACAGTTATGCCGCTGCAAAAAATAGCCCACATTTAGAATTATTCCGTAAAAAAGGGATTGAAGTTTTGCTGTTATCTGATCGTATTGATGAATGGATGATGAGTTATTTGACAGATTTTTCAGGTAAAAGCTTTCAATCTATTAGCAAATCAGATGAATCACTCAATAAGCTGGCTGATGAAGACCATCACGGTGAGCAGAAGGAAATAGAACAGGCGTTACAGCCTTTTATTGAGAGAGTCAAAACCTTGTTGGGTGAAAGGGTCAAAGAGGTTCGCTTTACCCATCGTTTAAGTGATACGCCGTCGATTGTGACAACAGATACTGATGAAATGAGCACTCAAATGGCAAAGCTGCTTGCTGCAGCGGGTCAAAAAGCGCCAGAGGTCAAATATATTTTTGAGTTAAACCCTAATCATTTATTAGTAAAACGGGCTTCAGAGGTCAGTGATGATACCCTGTTTGCTCAATGGATTAATTTATTATTGGATCAAGCTTTATTGACTGAGCGAGGTACGTTAGATGATCCCAATCAGTTTCTCCGAGCTGTGAACGAACTACTGATGGCTTAATCACTGCACACACTGTGCGAAGTGGCCGTTTATTTAAAACGGCCGCTGTTTTTATTTATCACTTCAATTTCCTTTTTATTCATGCCCTTTTGTCAGATCCACAAGAAATGCTATAGTCGCGGATTTTAATTAATGACTCATCTAATAAACAGTGAAGGAGATTAATGCCATGCGTATTATTTTGCTGGGGGCTCCAGGCGCTGGCAAAGGGACTCAAGCCCAATTTATTATGAAAAAGTACGGGATTGTACAAATTTCTACTGGTGACATGTTACGTGCCGCGGTAAAAGCCGGTACAAAATTAGGTCAGCAGGTTCAAGGTATCATGGCAGCAGGAAAGCTTGTCACTGATGATTTAGTGATTGCCTTGGTCAAAGAACGTATTCGTCAAGAAGATTGCAAAGAAGGTTTTTTATTGGATGGTTTTCCTAGAACTATTCCCCAAGCGGATGCAATGGCAGAAGCCGATATTAAAATTGATTATGTACTTGAATTGGTGGTGCCTGATGAATTTATAGTTGAGCGCATTTCAGGCCGGCGTGTCCACATGCCCTCTGGGCGAATTTATCATTTAAAATTCAATCCCCCTAAAATTACAGACAAAGACGATATGACGGGTGAATCCTTAACACTACGCAAAGATGATCAAGAAACCACGGTTCGTGAACGATTGCTGGAATATCACCAGCAAACAATGGCGTTAGTCGATTATTATCGTCAGCGCGCAAAGAGAGGGGATACAAAATATTTCAAATTAGATGGTACTCGAACAGTGAATGAAGTCAGTCAACAGCTGTCGAGTATCCTTGGTGAAAGTTAGATAGATTAATGAAATTTGAATCACGAGTGGCTCGATATCCTACTATATTAACAACCATTGTCATGCAGTATGCTAATAGTCAAAGTCAAAAGATTCACACTTTTAGCCGTTGTAAAAATACGCTGTATTTATTGCTTTATGGCTAAAATCTTAGAACGCCTTGCAACAAGCTAATCCAGTCATGATCGATACCATTCCTATAAAGATTCCAATAGGAAAAATACCAGCTCCTAAAGAAAAAATAATCGCTGCTATTCCCCCCATGATCATGGGTACCCCTGGTATCTTGCCGCATCCAGAGATATCCGGGGCTCGCATGTCAACGTCAGATTTCTCATAAGACTCCTGTTCATTTTGGTTTGTGTTGCGTAAGCCGGGCGTTGTCTGATTATTATTAACGCTAGTAACTGATGCCATAGAACTAATTTTTGATGGCTCCAAGCTTGTTGAACGAGTATTTGTTGCGCTAATAGATAGGGGACTTGTGGCTACCATAATGACCTCTTTTAAATTTAAAAATAAAGTTTAAGTGACGCTTTTTTATAAAACGCCATTCATCGATATCAAAAACGTTTTCAACCATACAATAAGTCACAATTAAAAAACATTTTTGGGGTCAGTAATCGACAAAATTAAGAAAAAAAACAAAAGAAAGGAAAAATTTTTTATTTTTTCAAATCTAAACGCCCATGACATTGCTTATATTTTTTGCCAGACTGGCAGGGGCAAGGGTCGTTTCGGCCTATTTTTTCGCCATTGATTTTGTGTTTTGATTCGCCTGCCAATTGTAATGTTTCTTCGTGATTTTGATGGCTCAATTCTTGTTGCTTCCCTGTCCGTTCTATTTCTTTCAAATATTGAAGTTCAAACGCTTTCACTTCTTCCGGCATACTGATCTGAATTTTACTGAGCAAGCTGATCACTTCATATTTTAATGATTCCAGCATAGAGGAAAACAGAGAGAAAGATTCCCGTTTATATTCCTGTTTGGGATCTTTTTGTGCATATCCCCGAAGGTGAATCCCTTGACGAAGATAATCCATCGCTGCTAAATGCTCTTTCCATGAAGAATCCAAGGTTTGCAACATGACGCTTTTTTCTAAACTGCGCATCATTTGAGCGCCTATCTTCTCTTCTTTTTGATGATGGCTTTCAATCACTTTCTGTAAAATACGGTCACGCAGGGTTTTCTCATGTAACTGAGGCTCTTCTTCTAACCATTGAGCCATAGGTAAATTCAGTTCAAAATCTTCTTTGAATCGTTGCTCCAAACCCTGAACATCCCACATTTCTTCTAAAGATTCAGGGGGAATATAACGATCAACCATCATCTGCAAGACATCTTCACGTATGTTGCTGATCGTTTCACTGATGTCGCTGGCGTCTAATAGCTCGTTACGTTGCCTGTAAATGGCTCGACGTTGATCGTTAGCAACATCATCGTATTCAAGCAGTTGTTTACGAATATCAAAGTTTCGGCTCTCTACTTTACGTTGCGCATTCTCAATCGCTTTGCTGACAAATGGATGTTCAATCGCTTCTCCAGGCGCCATCCCTAGTTTACGCATCATCCCGGACACACGTTCAGAGGCAAAAATGCGCATTAATGCATCTTCCATCGATAGATAAAAACGGGATGACCCTGCATCTCCCTGACGACCTGAACGGCCTCTCAGTTGATTATCAATACGGCGGGATTCATGACGTTCTGTACCAATAATGTGTAATCCTCCTGAGGCAAGTACCGCATCATGACGAATTTTCCAGGCTTCTTTAATCGCCATTATCTTTTTTTCAGAAGGATCAGTCAGAGCCGCTATTTCACTTTGCCAGCTGCCACCCAATACAATATCAGTGCCTCTCCCCGCCATGTTGGTGGCAATGGTGACCGCCCCAGGCTGGCCGGCCTGAGCAACAATTTCTGCTTCTTTTGCATGAAATTTTGCGTTTAAAACTTGATGTTGGATACCTGCTTTTTGTAGCTCAGAAGAGATAAGTTCTGATTTTTCAATGGAAATAGTGCCGACTAAAACCGGTTGCCCGTTGGCACTACGTGCGCGGATGTCTTTAATGATTGCCTCTATTTTTTCCTTTTCTGTCATATACACCAAATCCACTAAATCCTGGCGTATCATAGGCTGATTTGTAGGAATAACGATGGTGTCTAATTTATAAATAGATCTGAATTCAAACGCTTCCGTATCCGCAGTTCCTGTCATACCTGCTAATTTTTCATACAACCGGAAGTAATTCTGGAAGGTGATAGAGGCAAGGGTTTGATTTTCATTTTGAATGTGAACTCCTTCTTTGGCTTCAATTGCTTGATGCAAGCCATCAGACCAACGGCGACCTTCCATAGTGCGCCCCGTATGTTCATCCACAATCAGTATTTCATCTTTTTTAACAATATAATCCACGTTACGCATAAAAAGCACATGTGCCCGTAATGCCGCCGTGACATGGTGCATGAGAATAATATTGGCAGGGGAATAAAGTGATTCCCCTTCTTTCATTATGCTATTTTCTATTAACATTTTTTCGATTAAAACGAGGCCCCGTTCTGTTAAATGGACTTGACGGGATTTTTCGTCCACCGAAAAGTGCCCTTCACCTTTAAAGGTATCGGAATCTTCTTTTTCTTGTCGAATCAAGTGAGGTATCAGTGTATTGACCTGAATGTATCTATCAGAACTGTCATCAGTAGGACCAGAAATGATCAATGGTGTTCGAGCTTCATCAATCAAATTAGAATCGACTTCATCTACCAGTGCATAATATAGTTCCCGTTGGACACGCTCTTCTGGACTAAACACCATATTATCGCGCAGATAATCAAACCCATATTCGTTGTTAGTACCATAAGTGATATCAGCTTGATAAGCTTCACGTTTGCTATTCGAGTTCATGCCAGCGAGGTTAATACCTACAGTAAGCCCAAGAAATTCAAATAACGGACGATTATTTTCTGCATCTCGTTTGGCCAAATAATCATTGACCGTCACGATATGCACGCCTCGTCCGGTCAAAGCGTTTAAATAGGCCGGTAAAGTCGCTGTTAATGTTTTACCTTCACCTGTACGCATTTCTGCAATACAACGTTCATTGAGTACCATGCCTCCGAGGAGCTGAACATCAAAATGCCTCATATCAAAAACACGTTTACTGGTTTCTCGTACCACTGCAAAAGCTTTTGGTAGTAGACTCTGTAATGTCTCACCGGCCGCTAAACGTTCGCGAAATTGAGAAGTTTGAGCAGATAATTCTTCATCCGATAATTGTTCAATTTTTGATTCCATGCTGTTGATCAGATCAACGACTTTATGCATGCGACGCAAAGTACGCTCATTACGGCTGCCAAATACTTTAGTGAGTAATTTGATTAACATGATGATGAGTATCTCTAAAAGACAAAAGGTTCAAGAAAGAAGATGAATGTTGTACAGTATTTTGGTTGAAGCAAAACGATTTTATCATCAAACAGGTTTAAAACATGCCAAAACGTGAAAGCCGACCACAACGACTCAATATTTTGCTCCAAAAAGAAAGCCCGGAAGATAGGCTTGAATATCTTTTATCGCAACCCGATCAAACTAAAAACATAGAGCAACATGCCCTTGGATTGCTTAAGTTGAATGCGGTTGTAAAAAAATTATTGTCACCCCCTTTACAGCCATGGTGCCGTGTCGCCAATTATCGACAAAATATTTTAGTATTAGACATCGCTAATGGAAGCTGGATGATGCGTTTACGTTATGAACAGCTTAACCTTCTCTCAGCATTGAGAAAACAAATTTTACCATCATTGTGCTCAATCCACATCAGGATTAATCCGATCTTAATGTTAGAATTTCACAATACGAAACAAAAACTCGAAGGAATGAAAAAAAAAGAAACCGATGAATCAAACAGCCGCTGCCTGAGCTTGAAAACAGCCGAGTTATTAGTGAACCTGGCGAGCAGGAGTCCGAAAAAGCTCAGCGATGCCTTAAAACGTTTAGCGGGGTTAGTAAAAAACTCGACATCCCCGCCGCCGATCTAAATGAGGAAAATCTCAAGCAGTACCAGCAAACCTCTTCAGATGAGGCGTGCTTAATAAGGGGACTGATGTATCTCCCCTACTGCACGACCAGAAGGATCGGCGCTATCTTTGAAAGACGCATCCCATTCCATTGCTTTCGCGGAAGAACAAGCCACCGAAGGCCCGCCTGGAACGCATTCTGCAGCCGATGGCAGCGGAAATAATTCCTGAAATATCTCACGATACAAATAGCCTTCTTTCGATGTTGGAGGGTTGTGAGGAAAACGAAGATGTGCTGTTTCAAGCTGTTGATCGCTGATTTGCTGATTTGCCTTTTCTTTTAAAGAGTCTATCCAACTGTAACCCACGCCGTCAGAAAATTGCTCTTTTTGACGCCAGGCCACTTTTGCAGGCAAGTCAGACTGAAAGCATTCGCGTAAAATATGTTTTTCTATTTTTCCATGACCACACATTTTGTCTTTTGGATTAATGCGCATCGCCACATCCAGAAAATGTTTATCCAAAAAAGGGACTCGAGCTTCCACACCCCATGCTGCCATCGCTTTATTCGCTCGAGCACAATCGTACATATGTAATGACAGTAATTTTCGTACTGTCTCTTCGTGAAATTCTTGCGCATTAGGCGCTTTATGAAAATAAAGATAGCCTCCAAAAATTTCATCCGATCCTTCACCAGAGAGCACCATTTTGATCCCCATGGCTTTAATTTTGCGAGCCATTAAATACATGGGCGTAGACGCACGAATAGTGGTGACATCATAGGTTTCAACGTGATAAATCACATCTCGTATCGCATCTATACCCTCTTGAACAGTGAAATGAATTTCATGATGAACTGTGCCGAGCGCTTTTGCCACTTCCTTTGCAGACGATAAATCAGGAGAGCCCTCCAGACCTACAGCGAATGAATGCAGTTGTGGCCACCAAGCCTCAGTATGCTGGTTGTTTTCCACTCTGCGTGCCGCGAATTTTTTGGTGATAGCGGAAATAATAGAAGAATCTAAACCGCCTGAAAGCAGTAATCCATAAGGGACATCCGTCATCAAATGACTTTTTACGGCATCTTCTAATGCCTGCGTCAGTTGTTTTGGATCTGTTGTATTCTCTTTGACTTGATGATAATCAAACCAGTCTCTCTGATAATAGGAGGTGATTTCTTTATTTTGGCTCCAAAAATAACTGCCTGGAGGAAACTCTTTTAATGTTTGACACACAGGCACCAGCGCTTTCATTTCAGAAGCCACAAATAGTGTGCCATTCTCGTCCTCTCCCATATATAAGGGAATAATCCCTAAGTGATCACGCCCGATTAAAAAGGTGCCTTTTTCTTCGTCATAAAGGATGAAGGTAAACATTCCCTGAAGCTCATCTAAAAACGGTTCTCCTTTTTCTTGATAAAGCGCCAAAATGACTTCACAGTCTGAATCCGTTTGGAATTCATATCGTTCTTTATATTTTTCCCGTAATGCTTGATGATTATAAATTTCACCATTGACTGCAAGAATATGGGTTTTTTTCGCGTTATAAAGAGGTTGAGCGCCTCTATTGGTGTCAACAATGGATAAACGTTCATGTACCAAAATAGCTTTATCAGAAGCATAAACACCGGACCAATCCGGGCCACGGTGTCGCATCAGTCGCGACATTTCCAACCCTTTTTTTCGTAATTCGGCTGGGTCTGTTTTTAAGTTCAACACTCCAAAAATAGAACACATAGTCATTTTCCTGTTAATCTGCAATAAAACGTTTTGTTTCAGTTAAAACCTGCAATAAAAGTGATAATTCTGACGTATCATTTTGGATCAAAATCCCATTTTGATCATAAGTATGGTAACTGCCATTGTCATCCAGAGCGATCGTTTTCCTGGGCGTCACTACGAGTAGTTCTTTATTTTTTTTTGTTAATATCCAGGGATATAGTCTTTCAGGTGTAAAAAGATTTTCACCTTGCGAATACTCCTTGACTACCGTTTTAGTATGCAACAATTTTTGCATGATCGTCGCCATAATATCCTGATGGCTGGTTAATTTATGGATGATTTGAGTAGAGATGTTGGGCCAATAAACGATCAGAGGCACCTTAGAAGGAATTCTTTTATTTTGATTTTCTGCAGCTGCATATGCGCCTGTAATAATAATGACCGTTTTAGTGAACTGAGGATCTTTTTTCAGGACATCTATCATCTCTGAAATCTGTTGATCAATATTTTTTATACGCGTTTCATCAGGCTCTAGAGCGGTTGAGGCAGTGTTAAAATGAATATAAGAAAACCATGGGCGGGTATTTAATTTTTTACTAAACCATTCATACCATTCTTCAGTGGTTTTTCGGTTGCTCTGTAACATAGGCGAAGGCAAAGAAAAGTCTGTGAATAGAGCCTGTCTATACAGAGGGTTTTTAAAACCATCAGAGGAAAATAATCCAAATTGATAGCCTTGTGCCTCTAACGAGCGAATGAGTACAGAGGGTTTTCGAGTAAAGAAGATGCTATCAAGATAAGTGGAGGAAATGCCATAAAATAGCCCCAATAATCCAGTCTCTTCTTTACTACCTGAGCTGTAATGATTTTTAAATTGAAGATGAGCCTCAGCAGATGCGGCCGTTTTAGGCATCGCCTTTTCAAAATAAGGGGTATTGATGCCATTAATCACAATCAACAATAAATTGTAGCCACTTCCTTTATCGTCAAAAGTCACTTTACTCAGGGGATATTCTATCGATGGCGCATTCAGTTTGTCATTTTCTATGAGCTGTTTTTCATATTTTTGTTGATTTAATAAACCATGTTTTTGCAAAAATTTTCGGGCCGTCATGGGATAAGACAAAGGAAGATTTGATCTTTGCATAGTAATAGGTCGGTAAAAATTCGCATCAGCCCAACTGTATAAAATATGAGAAGTGCAGAAAGCAGTAATAAACAACCCTATTAATAAATTAACAAATATTTTTTTTGTGAATTTTCTTAATTTTTGCCAACAAAAAATACTAAATAACATCTCAATCAAAAAGACAATTGGGATGGCAATAAATAAACACTGCCAATCCCGGCTCATTTGGGTTTGTTCAGGGTTAATTAAAAACGCCCATATCATGGGCGTCATATGTAAATGAAAGCGAGTGAAAGTTTCAGCATCAATAAGTAGTAATGCCAGCCCTGATGTCGCAAGAATAACGGAAAAAAATCGAAGTAAGCGTTGAGAGAAAATAATGAAGGTTAACGGAAATAAGGTTAAAATATAAATCACAAAAACAATAAAGCTAAAATGCCCAAGCCAACTGACCAAGGCATAAACACGCCCCAAAAGAGAAGTGGGCCAGTCAGATACAAATAAATATCGACTGCCCAATATTAAAGTTAAAAATATGTTAAAGAGAACAAACCAATGCCCCCAGCTGATCATCTGAGAGAGTTTTTCTCGATAATGCTGACGCTTCATGAGCAAAATGGTCAATGGCTTTATATGCAATTTTTTGCTCAATTTTTTATCCTTAACTTAATGAAACTATTTATTTTTTGATTAAAACATCTATGTCAATCAATGGCATCAGGCATTGCAGTACTTGATCAAAAATCTGGTCTCTGCTTTGACAAAAAATACGGATTTTCTGCTTTTTCAAGATGACATTTGAATCCGGATAAGATAATAGCGTTCGCTCTCGGATATAGATTTTTGATATTAATGATCACCCATTGCCGCAATACTAAAACCGCCATCTACATGTAATATCTCACCGGTAATGCCCGCTGCTAAATCAGAACACAAAAAAGCGGCTGAATTCCCAACATCTTCGATGGTCACTGTACGACGAATGGGGGCCGTTTTTTCAAATTGTGTCAGCATTTTTCGAAAATCCGAAATACCGGAGGCGGCTAATGTACGAATAGGACCCGCAGAAATACCATTGACTCTGATCTGTTTTGGCCCTAAGTCATTGGCCATATAACGGACATTCGCTTCGAGAGAAGCTTTGGCTAAACCCATCACGTTGTAATTTGGGATCGCTCGCTCAGCACCTAAATAGGTTAAGGTCAGTAAAGCCGCGTTTTCGTTGAGCATATTTTGACAGGCTTTCGCCAAAGCAACGAAGCTATAGCTACTGATATCATGTGCAATTTGAAAGCCTTCACGAGTGACCGCTTTAATATACCCCCCTTCTAATTGATCTCTAGGAGCAAAACCAATCGAGTGCACAAAACCATCAAATTTAGGCCAATGTTGAGATAATTCCAGGGACAAACCCTCGATGCTTTTATCTTCGGCAACATCACAAGGAAAAACCAATGTTGACCCCAAATTTTGGGCAAATTCTTCTACTCGATATTTTAATTTTTCATTTTGATAAGTAAAGGCCAGCTCAGCCCCTTGACGTTTCATGGCTTGAGCTATTCCATAAGCAATAGAAAGCTTGCTGGCAATACCTGTGATGAGAATACGTTTTTCGGCAAGAAAACCCATAGTGATTATCCTTATTTGATGATTTTGACGGAATGAGGCTGCCAGAAAAATAGGCGAACCCTATATTTATTTTTAAAATCAATGCATTCGCATATTAAAAATCTTTATTGTCTTGACGCCAGGCCTCCGCCGTTAATGCCTGACCAAAATGGCTTGTGATTAAGCTTTGAGTAACATGATGTAAAGGCGAAGCCAAAACTTCAGCGGTGTGACCATGCTCTATAATTTCCCCCTCGCTCATGACTATCAGTTGATCACTGATGTGTTTGATGATGCCAAGATGTTGAGTGATATAAATATAGGAAATACCGTGTTTTTCTTGTAATTCAAGCATCAAATTAATCATTTGAGCTTGCATCGGCATATCCAGTGAAATCAAAATTTCATCGGCAATGATCACTTTAGGTTGCAAAATAAGCGCATAGGCTAAGGCGATACGTTGTTTTTGACCTGAAGCGAGCATATGAGGGTAATCATTCGCATGTTCTACAGATAAACCGACCTGCCGTAAAATTTGATGTATTTGTTTTTTACGTTCTAAATCCGTTAAACAGGTGTGCAATTTAAGCGGGATATTCAATAATTCTCCCACTCTTTGACGTGGATTAAGTGATATATCCGGATTGGGTAAGATCATCCGTATTTGTTTGCTACGATAAGCATAATCACCATACTGAAGAGGATGGCCATTGAGTAATAACTCCCCTTCAGTTTGCTCGATCCTGCCTGATAATATTTTGGCGAGTGTGGATTTGCCCGAGCCGCTTTTGCCTATCACTGCCAAGGTTTTACCTTCTTTTAAAGTAAAACTGACAGATTTCAATGCTTCATCAGATTTTTGAAAAAATAACCCTGTACGGTAGTAGAAAATTTTGCTGAGGTTACGCGCTTCAAGCAGACAGTCCGACATTATTGCTCTTCCATGTTTAACGGAAAATGACAGGCAAAAGCGTGATTTTTTATCTGTCTTAATTCAGGCGTTTTAATACAGATTTTTTGTGCATAAGGGCAACGAGGCCCTAAACGACAACCGATGGGTAAATGATCTAATGAAGGAATAACGCCAGGTAAAGTATTCAGACGGCTTTTATGTGGCAGGGAATGTCCGAAGTTAGGCATTGAGCGGATCAGGGCTTGAGTGTAAGGATGATGAGGCGTGTTTAATAATTCATGCCGACCCGCGCTTTCTACTGTTTGGCCGCAATATAATACATTAATTCGATCTGCCCAATGGCTTATCATGTGTAGATCGTGACTGATCAATAAAATAGTGGTGCCATTATTTTTATTTAAACGTGTTAAAAGACGAAAAATTTGTGCTTGGGTTGTTGACTCCATCGAGTTGGTGGGCTCATCTGCAATCAAAAGTCGGGGTTGATTCGCCAATGCAATGGCGATCATGACTTTCTGGCATTCTCCTTGTGTTAATTGATAAGAATAATTTTTCATCATTTTTTTCGGATCTTTAATACCAACCCGATGAAGTAATTCAAAGGCACGCCGCAAGCGCCAGCGAAACACTTGCCACCAACGGCCTTTGTAGGTTGAGCCTGGTATTGATTGAATCAATTGTGTGCCAATATTTTTTGCAGGGTTCAAGCAAGACTGAGGCTCTTGAAATATCATCGAAATATTTCGGCCTATTAATTTGTGCCTTGCACGAGGGGATAATTTTAATAAATCAATATCATTGAAACGAAAACGATCAGCCGTGATTCGCCAGCTTTCTTTACTCACACCGCAAATGGCTTTGGCAATCAAACTTTTGCCAGAGCCAGATTCACCCACTACACCTCTTATTTCGCCCTCAGTTAATATCATACTGACCCTGTCAACCGCTTTTACAGGGCCACCTGCCGTCATAATGGTAATGGTCAGATTACGAATATCAAGTAGTGGCATCAGTGCACACTCTTATTTATGGCTCTGTATAAGCCATCGCCTACTATATTAACCAAAAGAATACTGATTGAAATCAATATACCAGGCAAAAAAACCGCCCAAGGGGCTACTCTCAGTAAATGTATCGAGCTGCCTAACATGGCTCCCCATTCTGATGAGGAAAAAGGGGCACCCAGATTTAAAAAACCAAGCGCCGAAATATCAAGGATCGCCATGGATAAAGATCGTGTTAATTCCATCACCAAAGTTGCAGAAATATTAGGCAAAATAATGCTGAACAAAATATATAATTTTGAGGCACCATCCAGACGAACCGTGATCACATATTCTTTATCCAGCTCATCACGGATCAGATGATAAACAGTGCGGGTCATTCTCGGTAAAATCGCCAAAAAAACCGCCAGGGTTGCGTTGAATAAAGAGGGAGCTGATAAAGCCACAATCAGGAGAGCTATCAATAAAGAAGGAAGAGCAAATAAAGTATCAAAAATATGTTTCATTATGAACGCCGTAAAACCTCGACTCATCCCCCCCAATGCGCCTGTCAGTAAGCTCAATAACGCGGCGATACAAGTAACCAGTAATGCTGATCCAAAGGTCATCGCTGCTCCTGACAATAAACGGCTCAAAATATCTCTTCCTCGATCATCCGTACCAAGAAAAAAAGACACGCTCCCATTATGTGACCAAGAAGGCGGCAATAAGATCTGACTTTCAAAAACCAGATCAGCAGAATAAGGGGCAATCAGGTGTCCAAAAATACAAAGTAGCACCAAACAGAGAACACCATAAAAACCAGTCATACTCAGTATATCTGTGTGAAAAATCTGCCAGATCGTCTTTAAAATACCGGGTGGTTTTTTTTCACTATAAACGTTTTCAATGCTATCGAAGGGCATACCATTCCTTTTTTTGTGGAGGGGCCATGAGGATGCCTAAAAGATCTGCAATCAGATGGATGATCAACACAGCCGAACCTATTGCAGTGACAGCGGCCGAGAGCACCGCATAATCTTTATCAGTCAGCGCGTTTATCAGCCAGGATCCCAATCCTGGGCAATCAAAAATGACTTCGATGATCATCGCCAAACTTAACATGGTTGAAAACTGCCAGCCTAGCTTGGTCATGATGGGAGGCAGTGCATTAGGTAAAATGTGATAAAAAACCATGGTCAAAAGAGATAATCCCCGTGTTGCCGCTGCTTTAATATAATTTTGATTCATCACATGACAGGTACTGATACGTAATAAGCGTATGACTTCAGTACAGGAGGGGATGGCCAATACAGTGACAGGCAGAATGAGATGTTTTAACGTATTCATCATATGCTCTTTTCTATTGGTTGTAGAAAACCAGCTGTCTATCAAAGACAGACCCGTGACCTGTTGAATGTGATTTAAAGTTGAAAAATGTCCGAACGAAGGTAACCAATTCAAGTGCAGGGAAAAAAAAAGGATGAAAAGTAATGCCAATACAAATACAGGTATGGAAAATCCGATGAACGCTAAAAAACTGATCACGGTATCTGGCCACCTCCCTTTCGTTATACCTGCTGTTATGCCCAATGGAACGCCTAAAAACAAGGCCAGCAAAAACGCAAGAAAACATAATTCCATGGTAGCGGGGAAAATCACTGCGATTTGATCTTTGATCGATTGCCCGTTGGTCTTTGAAACACCAAAATCCCATTGTAATAGATCGTTAAAAAAATGATAAAAAGCTTGTTCCAGGGACATATGGTGCAGGGGCGCTAAAACAGGAAAAAATTTTAGGCTAAAACTGATGAGCAACAGTATCGGCAGAATCATAAAAAACAGTAAAACGCGATGTAAAGCCAAAATGATCATGATATCAGTACTTTTTGTTTTGATGATGCCCTCGTGCTTTCGCCAAAGCGAAAAAGCAGACATTCCCCTGGCATCATTTTGTTCCATGTTTCGTTGGTGGTGAGTCGCTCAGTCGCTATTACAGTCACCACATCATCAGAGTTGGTCTGTTGTTGAAAATCCACTTCTATATCTTGATCTAATAAAGTGGCTTTGCCAAAAGGCGCACGACGGGTAATCCAGAACAATTTGGTTGCGCAGAAGGCCATAAGATATTCTCCATCAGACAGTAACATATTAAAAATTCCTGATTTTGTTAATTGGGTTGATAACTCTTCAATAAAATAAAAAACAGATGACCAACACTTAGGAATAGAATGATAACGCTGTGATAATTGGCTGAGTATCCAACAGAACGCATATTCACTGTCTGTGTTCCCAATAGGTGTTATAGCGCCTGTATCCAGCTGTTCGTAATCTTTGAGTTGGCCATTATGAGCGTAAGTCCAGTATCGCCCGAATAAAGCCCTGGTAAACGGATGTGTATTTTCTAATGAGACAGAGCCGGTGTTAGCTTGTCGAATATGTGAGATCACGGTGCGGGATTTAATAGGATAATCTTGTATAAAACGAGCAATAGGCGAATGGAAGCAAGCCTGAGAATCTTTGAATGTGCGGTATCCGTAGCCTTCGTATAGAGTGATGCCCCAGCCGTCTTTATGAGGGCCTGTACCCCCACCACGTTGAATAAGCCCTGTAAAGCTAAAGCAAATATCTGTGGGTACATTGGCACTCATACCCAGCAATTCACACATGGCCTTCCTCCTTTAAAAAAGTGAGAGATTCGTTGTTGATGTCCATTTTTTGTTCAATCAGAAGAATCAATATATGTATTATTTTAATGTGAATTTCTTGAATACGATCAGCATACCCCTGATGAGGCACACAAATTTTGACATCAGCAAGGTTTGACATTGCACCACCCATCTGCCCCGTCAAAATAATGACTTTCATTTTTTTTTGTCGTGCTGACTGGATGGCCTTAATGATATTTTTAGAATTACCCGAGGTAGACAAAGCGAATAATACATCGCCTTCACAACCCACTGAGTCTACATAACGAGAAAAGACATGCTCATAACCAAAATCATTCCCGACACAAGAAATATGACTGACATCAGAAATAGCAATGGCCGGATACCCGGGGCGATTTTCGCGATAACGCCCCGTTAGTTCCTCAGCAAAATGCATCGCATCACAGTGAGAGCCCCCATTACCGCATGAAATGACTTTTTTACCTGCTTGAAAGGCATCAACCAGCAAAAAAGCCGCCTGTCTAACAGGATCAAGATTTTTATCATCGCTCATAAACTGATTTAAAATCTGAGCTGCTTGCTGTAATTCAAAACGAATTAAATCAATACACATGATCTTCTCTCTATTGATGCGGTAAGGGTGTTTAAGCCATCAGAACAAGCTCATTGGTTGATGCTTGAATCTTCTTTTTTCAATGTTACAATGCGGCCATTTATTTTATTGCATCCTGCGATTAAATTAACCCTTAATAGAAACTATCTCAAGAATGATTAGTATCACATACTAAAAATTGATGAGAGGAGGTTTACATGATGAAAGAAATGCCCACTCTGGCTTTAATGCCTCAGGGCAGCCTGGAAGCTTATCTTAGAGTATCGAATTCTTATGCGATGCTTACCGAAGAAGAAGAACGGGCTTTAGCGGAACGTCTTCATTCTCACGGCGATTTAAATGCCGCCAGGCAGCTTATTTTATCTCATTTACGTTTTGTCGCACACATCGCTCGTCATTACTCTGGCTACGGTCTTCCGCAAGCTGACTTGATTCAAGAAGGCAATATCGGCTTGATGAAAGCGGTTCGACGTTTTAACCCGAACATGGGTGTACGCCTGGTTTCTTTTGCGGTTCACTGGATCAAGGCAGAAATTCATGAATACGTTTTACGTAACTGGCGAATCGTTAAAGTGGCGACCACCAAAGCTCAACGCAAACTTTTCTTTAATTTGCGCAAAGCGAAGCAACGTTTGGGCTGGTTTAGTCAAAACGAAGTTGACATGGTGGCGAAAGAATTAGGCGTGACCAGTAAAGATGTTCGAGAAATGGAATCACGTATGTCAGCACAGGATATGGCATTTGAATTACCATTAGAAGATGAATCCCGAGAGGGTCAATCGCCAGCGCCTGTGATGTATCTAGAAGATAAAAATTCTGATTTTGCAGATAATATCGAAAAAAATAATTGGGGAGATCATGCGGCTGACAGTCTATGGGTTGCATTAAAAGGTTTGGACGAACGTAGCCAGGATATTATTCGCGCCCGTTGGCTGGATGATGACAACAAATCGACGTTACAGGAGTTAGCTGATCGCTATGGTGTATCTGCTGAACGGGTTCGTCAATTAGAAAAAAATGCGATGAAAAAATTACGTTTATCCATAGACATTTAATTTGTCAGCAAGGACAAAAATCAAAAATTGAGAGGTTGATTTTTCCTAAAAATTTTCAGAGGCTGTTTTAAGAAAACCAAAAGCATCCCCATAAATTCTGGCTGAATTTGCATTGCGCCTTTCACAAAATTGCTTTTGCGCAATTTGCGCCATTTCAAAACGACCCGCAATGTAAATCTCTTGTTCCGTGAGCAGCTCATAATCTTCTAAAACAGCGTTTAATACCGTCCCTGTTTTCCCTTTCCAACCTGGCTGAGCTTGTTCGATAACGGGCACAAAAGTAAACCTTGAATGCTGGATACTCAGGGCCTGTAATGCTTCTAAATCATAAAGATGCTTTAACTCACGCCCCCCCCAATAAACGGATATTTCACGATGAGGTTGTTCCGATAACGCACTCAATAAGATAGAACGCACATAGGAAAAACCTGTTCCCCCGGCAATCAATAAAAGAGGGCGCCGGCTGCCTTGACGAAACCAGGCATGACCATGCGGGATATCAATATTAATTGCTCTATTTTGAAAAATACGATCCATCACGGCCATGCCATAGGTGTTGAAATCTGAAGTCCCAATATGTAACTCGATTTCTTTTTTTTCTAAAGGCGTGGATGCCATCGAAAATGGACGATGGTCACCTTCGCCCATGATGACCATCAAATACTGCCCAGCCTGAAATGAAAATTCGCCTAAAGGCGTTAATTTTACCCGATAGACTGTATCGTTAATGGCTTCTACTGAGTTCACTTTACAGTTTAGAGTGGCCATTTATTTTTTCTTGACCGATTGTTGATTGAAGATATTCAGTTCGTCCCAAATGGCATCAATGCGATCACAAACGCTTTTGTCCATCTTAATGGTCCGCCCCCAGACACGTTGAGTTTCTGCTGACCACTTATTGGTCGCATCCAAGCCCATTTTTGAGCCTAACCCTGCAACAGGGGAAGCAAAATCCAGATAATCAATCGGTGTATTTTCTATTAATAGGGTATCCCTTGCAGGATCCATTCGGGTCGTGATAGCCCAGATCACATCATTCCAATTGCGAGCGTTAATGTCATCATCACAAACAATCACAAATTTGGTGTACATAAATTGACGTAAAAATGACCACACGCCCATCATGACTCGTTTAGCGTGCCCCGCGTATTGTTTTTTTATCGTGACCACGGCCAAACGATAAGAGCACCCTTCAGGAGGCAAATAAAAATCCACAATCTCAGGAAATTGTTTTTGCAAAATAGGAATAAAAACCTCGTTTAAGGCGGCCCCCAATATGGAAGGCTCATCAGGGGGGCGGCCCGTGTAGGTGGAATGATAAATGGCGTCCTGTCGTTTGGTGATATGACTGACTGTAAAAACAGGAAAATGCTCAGTTTCATTATAGTAACCCGTATGGTCACCATAAGGCCCCTCTTCAGCGGTCTCCCCTGGTTGAATATATCCTTCTAACACGATTTCAGCATTGGCGGGCACTTGAAGATCAGAAGAAAGGCACTTCACGACTTCGGTTCTATAGCCACGCAATAAGCCCGAAAACGCATATTCAGACAGCGTATCAGGGACAGGTGTGACTGCGCCTAAAATGGTTGCGGGATCAGCGCCCAGAGCGACAGCGACCGGAAAAGGTTGCCCAGGGTTTGTTTTACACCATTCTCGATAATCTAATGCCCCGCCACGATGTGGAAGCCATCGCATAATGATCTTGTTTTTGGATAGCACCTGTTGACGATAAATCCCTAAATTTTGTCGCTCTTTATGAGGACCTCGTGTGATGGTTAACCCCCAAGTGATGAGCGGGGCGACATCACCTGGCCAGCAATGCATCGCAGGGAGACAACCGAGATCTAAATTGTCTTTCCAGATTTCTTCCTGACAGGGCGCGGATGTCAGGATTTTATTCGGCATATTTAAGATTTGCTTAAACTTTGGCAACTTGGAAAGTAAATCACGAAAACCCTTGGGGGGTTCTGGCTCTTTTAAAAAAGCTAACAGTTGCCCCAGCTCACGCAAGGTGCTGATGTCTTTCTGGCCCATGCCCATGGCAACCCTTTGAGTGGTACCAAAAAGGTTACACAGAACCGGCATGGCATGCCCTTTGGGTTTCTCAAATAAAAGAGCGGGCCCTTGGGCTTGCAATGTGCGATCAGAAATTTCGGTCATTTCCAAAAAAGGATCAATAGTTTGATGGATACGTTTCAGTTCCCCTTTTGCTTCAAGTAAGGCTAGAAAATCTCTGAGATCTTTGTATTTCATGGTTGTTCACATTTTAAAAATTAAAATAAACTGTTTATGAGCCATTTTTTTGGCGTTTTTATTTAGGGTACTGTATGTATAATATTACCCATCCGCTCTATTTTAACGTGCTGAAGTATGATGAAATCCTGGTATTTATTGTATTGCAAACGGGGACAGGTTTCTCGAGCTCAAGAACATTTAGAACGACAAAAAGTGTCCTGTCTGACACCCTTGGTCACAGTCGAAAAATGCTTGAGAGGCAGACGCATCCAAGTAGAAGAGCCTTTATTTCCTAATTATTTATTTATCCATTTTGATCCAGAAATGATTCACACCACCTGTATCAAAGCCACCCGTGGTGTAAGAGATTTTGTGCGTTTTGGAAACCAGCTGGCCGTGGTTTCAGATATCGTTGTCACTCAAATACAACAGCGGACATTCGATAAATCAGTCGATTTTCGTATTCCGACACCCGGCGATCTTGTTTCAATTACTGAAGGCCCTTTTGTTGGATTACAAGCAATCTACTCTCAGCCTGATGGTGAAATGCGTTCTATTTTATTGATGAATCTGCTTCATCAACAAGTTTCAAAAAGTTTTGACAATCATCAATTTCAAAAAAAATAAGCTTTTTTATTTTTGATTATTTTCATTTAGCCATTGTGCTACCTGTTTCGCAAAATAAGTTAAGATGCCGTCTGCACCCGCACGCTTAAAACAAAGTAATGATTCCATAATAACGTCTTTTTCTTGTAGCCATCCGTTTTGGATGGCGGCTTGATGCATGGCATATTCGCCAGAGACTTGATAAGCAAAAGTGGGCACTCCAAAAGTCTCCTTGACTCGGCGTACAACATCCAAATAAGGCATGCCAGGTTTTACCATGACCATATCCGCGCCTTCTTGTATATCTAGAGCCACTTCCTGTAAAGCTTCATCAGTGTTAGCGGGATCCATTTGATATGTTTTTTTATGGCCTCCCTTTAAGTGATGGCTCGAACCAACGGCTTCACGAAAAGGGCCATAATAACAGGAAGCATATTTTGCTGAATACGCCATGATTTGTGTATTATAAAACCCCTGCTTTTCCAATTCAGATCGAATCACTCTGATACGCCCGTCCATCATATCGCTCGGCGCGATAATATCTGCACCTGCGTCTGCTTGAGACAAAGCCTGCCGTACTAAAATCTTGTTGGTGAGATCATTGATCACATCCTGATGTTCATCGATAACACCATCTTGACCATGGCAGGTATAAGGATCTAATGCCACATCGGTTAAGACACCCAACTGAGGTAGATGTTTTTTTAATAAGCGAATGGCGCGTTGCACCAATCCTTCGGGATGATAGGCTTGTTCTGCCTGTAATGATTTGAGGCTCGGATCAATCACTGGAAATAAAGCCATCACAGGAATGCCTAATTGAGCCACCTGCTCTGCCTCTTTGAGTAAGAGATCGAGGCTCATCCTAAAAATGCCAGGCATCGAAGCGATCTCTTCACGTCGGCAATGACCTTCCATGATAAATACGGGGTAAATCAGGTCATTTAAGCTGAGATGATGTTCAGCCAGTAAACGACGGCTGAAACCATATCGGCGCCCACGGCGCATACGACGATAGGGGAAAGTGCTTAGGCAATCATTCATATTGATTTACTGAGTGATGGTTCATCTTGATTTAAGAGTCAATACTTAATGACGATGTTTTTAATCCCTGAAATAAATATATTCTTGGCAACCAGCTAAAAGCTTGCATAAAAAAAAAAAAAAGATACGATCACCGCAAATTTCGGCATGTAGCGCAGCTTGGTAGCGCACCGTCATGGGGTGGCGGGGGTCGGAGGTTCAAATCCTCTCATGCCGACCAAAATAGTCCATAAAATCCTCCCTTTTGCCTTCCTCATCTATCTCAATCCATTGCAATTATTTTGTTTTTGATAACAGACGAAGATATTCAAATATTTGTCTTAAAGCTTTTTGAGATTGACCAGCCGCTTTTTCTTTTTGAGCATTTCGAATCAAGCTCCGAATATGTTGACGGTCTGCCGATGGGTACAGTTGCAATAGGTCCACAATCGCACTGTCGCCTCCTTCTACGATGGAATCGCGCAAATTTTCTAATTGATGCAAAAGTGCAATATCCTCACGATCACGGTGATGTCGTTCATTTAATGCGGCTTTAATCGATTGTAGCTGCTCTTGTCGAGAGCGTAACATTTTTCCAATCAGTTGAATCTGTCGTCGGTGGCCTTCTTTTTTTATTTTTTGAGCCAGCTCAATGGCTTCCAGTAAATCTGTATCCAAAGGAATATGTTTTAAAGCCTGTTTGCTTAAACCAATCAATTCTCGGCCTAATTTTTTTAATGCCTCAGCATCCCGTTTTAATTCACTTTTACTGACAACAATAGATTGCGTATGATCATCATTTTTTCTTTGAACTCTCTCATTCAGACTATGTTCAAATTTTTCATTGATATTCATCAATATTTCACCGGTCGGCTAACCATCAATTCAAGATAATATGTGGATAAAAACGCGAAAGGTCTTGCGTAATTAATTCATTATCCTCACGTAAGCCTATTCCACAGGGTTGATCATTAACCAGCCAACTCCCTATCACAGTATAACTATCGCCAAAACGGGGTAATGGATGAAATTGTTGTACAATCTTCCCTTCTGCCCCATAAGGCCCTGCAGATCGCGCGATTTTTTCCCCTTTTTTTACGATCTCAATGTTCGCCCCTTCTCTTGAAAAAAGAGGTTTAACCACGTAACTGGATAAATTGATGGCGGGATCATTAAGAAAATAAGCAGGTAAAAGATTAGGATGATGGGGATACATCTCCCACAACAAAGGTAACAGGGCTTTATTAGAAATCAAACTTTTCCAGGCAGGTTCCAGCCAACTGACATGAGCGCCTTCTAATTTCGTTGAGAACATTTCTCTAAACATGAATTCCCAAGGGTAGAGCTTGAACAAATGTTGGATAACCTGATCATCTGTGTCAGTCAATTCGCCCTTTTCCCCCAACCCAATCTCGTCAATAAAAAGAAAGCGGCCTTCCAGATCCGCTTCTTTTGCACAGTCTTTTAAATATTGCACTGTGGCACGATCCTCTTCACTGTCCTGACAAGCGGTAAAATGTAAAAAAGTAAAGCCATGTTGAGATTTGAGTTCAGCAAAGCGATAGATCAGCTTTTCTTGCAAACTATTGTACTGGTCTGCTTCCCTGCTTAAATGTTGAGCTTGTATTTGATCTTCCAGCCACAACCATTGAAAAAATGCCGTTTCATACAAAGAAGTCGGCGTATCCGCATTATTCTCAAGAAGTTTTGCTGGGCTTTGACCGTCATAAGCCAAATCCAGTCGCGAGTAAAGAGAAGGTTGCCTTGTATCCCATGAAGCTTTTACAAAATCCCAGCAATGCCGAGGAATACAAAATTGGGTCAGTCGTTCTTCACTATTGACGACTTTTTCCACAGCTTCTAAACACATTTCATGCAACTGTGCCGTGGTATTTTCTAGTTCCTCAATCTGAGCGAGGGTAAATTGATAGTAAGCTTCTTCAGACCAGTAAGCTTTGCCGTGCATGCTGTGAAAATAAAAACCAAATTCAGACGCTTTTTCACGCCAATCTGGACGTTCTTTAATGGTGACACGTTTCATAACGAAAAAACCAGCACGTATTATCCCCCGGTTCCACGAGAGAAGGATTTTGAAGAAACACCACCCTGTTTCATTGAGGCTTGTTGAGCAACGGTTTGGCCAAATCCCCCTCGAGTGATGGTTTTTGTGACAGAAGGTTTTGGAGCAAGGGCGCTTTTAGGGAGATTCATGGTACGACCATAGGTTGCTGCTCCATAATTTTTTCCTGTGGCATCCACAAACTTATCCTTCATAGGGCTAGTGGAAGATTGAGAAGTAAATAAAGGTTGCTGGTTGAATCCTCCTCCCATCATTTTCCCCATCATGTAACCGGCCATTAATGGCATCCACATACTGCCACTTTGCTGCGGTTGTGCAGTGCTATTTTTGTCTGCTGTGGATGAAGTGGCCAGTATGTCCGCCTGTTCAGATGTCACTTTAGTGCATTGTGATTGACCAAACTCAGCGACACAGTCTTCACGACTGGCATATTTAGGTGATGTTTTTGTCGCCTCTTTTAATGCGGCTTGATATGCCTGTGCACATTGCTGATTCATAGAAGGATTGGCTTTGGAGCAATCGTCTGCATTTTGATAAAGAGAGACGGTTTGATCTGATTTTTCACACGCGGTCAAAAAAAATACCGTGCTAATAGATAATGCAATCGGAGCAAGCCGATAACCGCGCCAGGATTTACGAAATTTTTCTTTATGGATATGATGGGTCCGTTTCATAGTCATTTACCTCACATTTTTTATTTCAAGGATTTTATCACAAGCTTTATTAGCGTTCTTTAAAAAATCTAAAGTAAAAAAATAAACGCGTTGTTAACCGTGTTATCATTTTCTGTTTTTAGCCTTCAAGGATGCAGGAACCCATTGACCAGATGTCACTCTGGGATGCCCTCCATCATCTCTATAAGTGGACACAGAAGAAAAGCCGGTTTGATAGAATAATGTTTGTATTTTATCTGACTGCTGCCATCCATGCTCAAGTAACAACCAGCCATAGGATCTCAGATAATGTGGAGATTCCCTGATAATATGCTTTACATCTGCAAGACCTTCATCTGCCGATACCAATGCGCTGAGCGGTTCGTAGCGAAGATCGCCTTTATTAAGATGAGGATCTTCGGCATCTATATAAGGCGGATTACTGACAATCACAGAAAAATATCCATTGACGGCTGAAAACCAGTTTCCCTGAAAAAAAGAAAGATGTGGCAACCCCAGTTTTTTTGCATTATGAGAAGCCAGTTTGATGGTCTCTTCTTTTATATCCGTACCAATAATCGTGCAATCTGAACGCTCATGCCCTAAAGCCAAGGCGATACACCCCGTCCCTGTGCCTAAATCTAAAACACGTGAAGCTCCCCGAGGGATATGTTTCAACGCTTGCTCTACTAAACATTCGGTATCAGGGCGGGGAATCAAGGTCACCGGTGATACCGAGATAGGCAAAGACCAAAATTCGCGTTCGCCTATTAAATACGCAATAGGTTCACCTTGCGCCCGACGTTGCACTATGATTTCAAGCGATGCCTGTTCTTTCACTGTTAATTTTGTCTCACCAAAACCAAGTAATACGCTACGAGGTTTACCGGTCACATATCCCAAAAGAATTTCAGCATCCCTTTTTGGGCTGTCACTTTGAGCTAATCTCTGAATGGTATTAATAAACCATTGCTGATAATTCATCTCATTCCTGTTCAGATAATGCGGAAAGAAGATCGGCTTGATGCTCACGTAAAAGAGGATGAATCAATATATCTAGCTTACCGGACATCACTTCATCTAAACGATATAAGGTGAGATTGATACGATGATCTGTGACCCGACCTTGAGGAAAATTATAAGTACGATGACGATCAGAGCGATCACCAGATCCCAGCAAATTTCGCCGCTCAGAAGCTTGAGCCTGTTGCCTTTTTTGAACCTGCGCGGCGTGCATACGCGCGCCTAATACAGACATCGCTTTTGCCTTGTTTTTATGCTGAGAACGCTCATCTTGACATTCAACCACAATGCCTGTTGGTAAGTGTGTGATGCGAATCGCCGAATCTGTGGTGTTGACATGCTGACCACCGGCACCGGATGAACGAAATGTGTCAATACGCAAATCAGAAAGAGTGATTTTCGGCAACTCTTCTTCAGGAATTTCTGGCATAACCGCAACAGTACAAGCCGAGGTGTGAATACGCCCCTGTGATTCAGTCGTAGGCACTCTTTGTACTCTATGGCCGCCTGATTCAAATTTTAATTGCCCATACACCCCTTCCCCAGAAATTTTGGTAATCATTTCTTTGTAGCCGCCATGCTCACCTTCATGAGCACTGATGATTTCCATTTTCCAGGAACGCGATTCGGCATATCGGGCATACATTCGGAACAAATCTCCGGCAAAAATCGCGGCTTCATCACCCCCTGTGCCTGCCCGAATTTCTAGAAAACAACTTCTTGAATCATCGATATCTCTGGGTAATAACAAAATTTGTAACTGTTGTGTTAATTGCTCACTTTGAATTTTGGCTTTTTCTAATTCTTCAGTGGCCATTTCATGCATTTCAGGATCTTGCAACAAGCTTTTCGCAGCTATCATGTCATTTTGTAGCTTAAGCCATTCTGTAAAAAGCTCAGCAATGTTGCTGAGCTGAGCATATTCTCGAGACATCATACGAAAGCGTTCTTGATCTTGAATGGTCAAAGGATCTGCAAGGTGCGCTTGCAACTCTTCGTGACGCTCTTGTAATGCTTCTAATTTTTTAATAAAAGATGGCTTCATTTTTAGTGCCAGTCCTATAACAAAGGGGATAAGAAATCGTTTTTTTAATTAGGGTGTCTTTTTTTAGTAGCCTGTTTTTTAAAATGAAGTAATCCAGAGTGTTCCAGGCTCTCATGCAAAAATTTAAAGCGCTCAATGTCACCATCAAGAGCCGCTTTTTTCAAAGAAGAGGTTGGCGCATGAATCAGCTGATTCGTCAGCTTATGTGTCAATGCATACAATGTTTTTTCTAGATTATCTCCTTTTTTGATCGCCGCTAATGCTTTTTCTGTGAGAGCAATCCGTATTTGATCTGCTTTAGAACGATATTCGCGAATCATTTCAGACGAACTTTGTGATCTGACCCAAGAGATAAAATTAAGACTTTCTTCTTTTATAATCGACTCCGCTTTGAAAACGGCCCTTTTTCGATGGGAAAGATGACGTTCAATAATACTTTGTAAATCATCGATATTGTAGAGGTAAACATTTGGCACATGACCCACTTCAGGCTCAATGTCTCTTGGTACCGCAATATCTATAAAAAGCATGGGCTGATTTCGTCGTTTTTTAAGCGCTTGCTTAATCATGTTTTTATCAATGACAGGCAACTGGCTGGCTGTTGAGCTCATGGTGATATCAGCTTCATATAAACGGGATGGTATCTCTTCGAATCTGATGACATCAGCGCCGAAGTCATTTCCGAGGCAAAGTGCCTTTTCAAAAGTACGATTTGCAATAATAAGACGTTTTACCTTATGTTTAAATAGATGACGCGCCATCAACTCAATGGTTTCTCCTGCTCCAATCAACAGTACGGTCACTTCAGAAAGAGATTCAAAAATCTGCCGCGCCAGACTGCAGGCCGCAAACGCAAAAGAGACAGCGTGCACACCAATATCGGTTTCAGTTCGCACTCGTTTTGCGACTGAGAAAGATTTTTGAAATAACCGCTTTAGGTCACGACACATGATTTGGTGCGGTTGAGATTGAGTAAATGCTTTTTTAATTTGACCCAAAATTTGTGGCTCTCCTAATATCAGAGAGTCTAGTCCGCTCGCAACACGCATCAGATGCTCAACGGCCTGATCATCATAATACCAGTATAAGCTTTTGATCAGCTCTTCGGGTTTCAGATGGCAATATTCACATAACCATTGAATCAGTTTTTTTTCTAAACCTGACTGATTTTGTGCGCTAAGATAGAACTCAGTTCGATTGCATGTGGATAAAAACACGCCGCTTTTTACCAGGGTTGTTTGGATTAAATGATGGAACGCCTGTTCAAAAGAGTCAGGTAAGAAACTCATTTTTTCACGTAGAGCAACAGCCGCTGTTTTATGATTAACACCTAGCGCGAGTAAAGTCATGAAAAGAAATTTCGGATGATGATCTGAAAAATTAAAAACTTTTATAGAGATAAAGTAAGGTCTACTGTTTGAGTGGGATTCTACGTGATAGAAGAGATCCTTGTCATCTATAAAAAAACAGCCCTCTATTCATGACCCTGTTTTTTTTGAAAAGAGAATGTCAATATGCTGATCTTTAAAATCTGTTTTTATCGGTTATTACCATTGAGCGTTTTATTACTGGCTGCCTGTAGCGCTTTAAAAGCGCCCGAATCATCTTCTGTATTAAAAAATCATATCGCTTCTGATGAATGGCAAGAATATCAGCATCAATTAAAACAAATTCAGCAATTTCAAATTCAGGGATCAGTGGCTTATTTTTCTGATGAAAAAAAGGCCTATGCTCGATTTTTCTGGCAACAATATTCGCCTAAAAATTATCATTTATTGCTGCTGAGCCCTCTTGGCCAAACTGAATTTGAACTTAAAGTGACCAATGGACGTGTTGATATGGCCAAATATAAAGATCAAGGCGAGATAAAGGGTAATGCAGAAGAGATTTTATTCAAATTAACGGGAATACCGATTCCTTTGGAGCATTTGTCTCGTTGGATTGTAGGCGCATCAAGCGATGCTGATGAGATCATTTTAAATCGCCAATCTCGCCTAAAAACGCTGATTCATCACAAAAAAGAACAAACCTGGAAAGTCTACTATCAAGCGTACAATACAAAAATAACGCCTATATTGCCTGAACGGCTTGAACTATATTTGATTTCTCCAAATCATCAAGATCAGAGAATGACACTCAAAATAAATCATTGGATATTAAAATGAAACAGGTTTGGGCTTCTCCAGCAAAACTCAACGTGTTTCTTTATATCACAGGGCAGCAGCCTGATGGTTATCATCAATTGCAGACACTGTTTATTTTTCTCAATTATGGGGATGAAATCACGATTGTGCCTCGCCAGGATGAACAAATCCTTTTAATGACGCCCATCCCGAATGTGAGCCATGATCAAAATTTAGTAGTTCGAGCGGCACGTTTATTACAGCAGCAGCCAGGAAAAAAATCACAAACAGGCTCTTTACCAAGAGGGGCTGAGATCAGCATTAAAAAGTACGTACCAATAGGAGGGGGATTAGGGGGCGGATCCTCTAATGCGGCAACGGTGTTATTGGCCCTGAATCACTTATGGGGATTCAATTTTAGCGAAGATGAACTGGCAGTGCTAGGTTTAAAATTAGGAGCAGATGTCCCTGTTTTTATTTATGGAAACTCAGCTTTTGCAGAAGGCGTAGGAGATCGTCTGCAACCTGTTGAATGGCCCCTAAAATGGTATTTGGTTTTATATTCTGATGTGAAGATTTCAACCAAAATGATTTTTTCTGATCCTGAGTTAAAAAGGAACACGCCCAGACGCTCACTCTCAACACTTTTGGCCGCACCTTATCATAATGATTGCGAACCTGTCGTAAGAAAACGTTTTCCCAAGGTTGATGAACTGCTTTCCTGGATTTCACAATACGCGCCGGCACGCCTGACTGGAACGGGCGCCTGTATTTTTAGTGAATTTAATACAGAATCCGAGGCACGTGACATACTCGAGAAGGTTCCCAAGGGGATCTATGGTTTCGTGGCATCTAGTACCCAAATTTCTCCTTTAAAAAAGGATTTTTTGGATGTGAGATCACAGATATCCTGATTTATGATGGAGGTGTTGATTTTTTCATGAACTGGTTTGTAATGACACCAGCACTCATAGAACCATTCACATTCAATGCAGTGCGACCCATATCCACCAAGGGTTCAATAGAAATCAGCAAAGCCACCAATGTCACTGGAAAACCTAACGCCGGTAGTACCATCAAGGCTGCAAAGGTCGCGCCTCCTCCAACACCCGCAACACCCACAGAACTGATGGTCACCACCGCCACTAATGTGGCTATCCATAAGGGATCTAACGGGTTAATCCCCATAGTAGGTGCAATCATGGTGGCCAGCATCGCTGGGTAAAGTCCCGAGCAACCATTTTGTCCAATATTCGCACCAAAGGAAGCTGAAAAATTGGCAATAGACTCAGGCACCCCCAACCGATGAGTTTGAACTTCAATATTAAGAGGAATACTCGCCGCGCTAGAACGGCTGGTAAACGCAAAAGTCAAAACAGGCCAAGCGTGCCGAAAAAATTTTCTGGGATCAACACCTGAAAGAAATAGCAACAAGGCATGTACTAAAAACATCACCCCCAAACCTACATAAGAGGCAATCACAAAATGACCTAATTTCAATATGTGATGGACATCAGTAGTGGCGACTATTTTTGTCATCAGGGCCAAGACACCATAAGGGGTGAGTAGCATCACCAAACGGACTAAATTCATGACCCAGGCTTGAAGACAATCAATCGCCGATAATACGCTTTTACCCCTCGTTACATCAATTTTGATCATTCTTAAGACGGCTACACCTAAAAAAGTGGCAAAAATGACGACGCTGATAATAGAGGTAGATGTGGCACTTGCCAGGGCTAAAAATGGATTTTTGGGGATAAATGAAAGGATTAACTGAGGTAGGCTAAACTCGGTGAGCTGCGACATATATTTACTTTGAATGGTATTTAATTGTGTCGTTTCTGCTTTACCTTGGATGAGGCCTTCTGCCGTTAAATCAAAAAAATGAATAATAAAAATGCCTACCAGAGCCGCAATGACAGTCGTGAAAAGTAATGTACCGATGCTGATCAAACTTATTTTTCCAAGCGAAGAAACATTATGTAATTTTGAAACCGCACTTAAAATAGAGCTGAATATCAAGGGCATGACGACCATGTGTAATAATTGAACGTAACCACTCCCAACAATATTCAACCAGCTAATTGATTCCTGCAAAATAATTGAATTGGCGCCATATATAAATTGCAACGAAACCCCAAATAAAACCCCCATCACAAGACCAGTAAAAACTTTTTTTGTTAAACTCCAGTTCATATAAGAAGTTTGAGCCAACAGTAGTAACAGAACTAGAAATGCCAACAAATTCATCATAATGAGTAGATACATTAGAAGTCGCCAAAAATTGGAAGTTTTTTAACATAAAGCTGTATGGAAGTGGCTGTATCAGTTTGCCAATACAGTGCGATAAGAACTAACAATACACAAAATATTCGTTCTGATAATTGACTCCTTTTTGTATTAATCAAAGGAATTCGAAAACGTTGTCGATATGGCCAGAAAAGGGGAATACCTGATGGCGTTAACATGTCGGCTAGTAAATGACTTAAATATCCTACCACCATCCCCTGCAGCACATCTGTTGCGAAAACACCATGACTTGCAAAATTGATCTGAAATAAAATGATTCCGGCAATAATCGCAAAAAGACTGTGAGTGAAACCTCTATGGCCGAATACAAGGGCAATTGGGCGTGAAATCCATCTTAATCTTTGTCCTAGCAGGGAATAAGGATGATCAATATCAGGTAATAAGGATGTTAACAGTGCGGCTGGGATAATATGCCACCAATCTCCATTCGCTAATTGAGGTGTCAATGCGGCTTTTTTAGCAAAAATGGCACAAGCGACAGAAAAAATTAAATGTCCTTCCCCAGTCATTTTTTGATGCCATTGATTTGCTTGTAAATTAATGAAGTCATAAAAATGACTGCCTGTACTATCACAATACAAGGCCCTGTAGCACCATCGATATGAAAGCTCAATAAAATGCCGGAAACACAGGAAATCACTGAAACCAGGCTCGCGATGATCAGCATTTGATGAAATTGTTGACATAGCATCAAAGCAGTCATACCAGGTGCTATCAACATCGCTATCACCAATATCACTCCAACCGCTTGAAAAGAAGCCACAATCGTCAATGAAAGTAAACAAAGCAACCCATAATGTAATAATGTAACAGGTAATCCGATGACTTTGGCATGATTATTATCAAAACAGTACAACATAAAATCTTTACGTTTTAATAACATTACAAAAAGAGTCACCCCAGAGATCCAGAGGGTTTGATGAAATTCAGATATTGTAACACCCAATATATGACCGAATAAAATATGACTGAGATGTTGATCCGTATCCACAGTTGAAAATAAAACAAGACCCAACGCAAACATGCCTGAAAAAACGATGCCCATTACAGTATCTTGTTTGACTCTACTGTTTTCTTTAATATATCCAGTGGCAAAAGCGCAAAAAATGCCAGAAGCAAATGCGCCTATTGATAATGGTATTCCTGATAAAAAGGCAAGCACAATGCCGGGTAATACCGCATGAGAGATGGCATCCCCCATTAATGACCAACCTTTGAGTACCAGGTAGCATGAAAGCACGGCACATACCATGCCTGTCACTACGGCAATCATTAAGGCCCGTTGCATAAAAGGATAAGTAAAAGGTTCCGTGATCAGATTGAAAACAGTATTCATCAAGATTTTCCTTGAGGAAGACTGAGGCGATTTTTTTTATAGACATGATAACGGCGAGCCAGTACACCATATTTAGGAGAAAAATAAAAAGTCAATAAAAAGAACAACGTTTGTAGAGTGACGATGATTCCGCCTGTGGAACCATTAAGGTAAAAGCTCAAATAAGCACCAAGCGCACTGGTCACGGCACCAATCACGATCGCCATGATCAACAAATAGCCAAAACGATCTGTTAGAAGATAAGCGGTTGCGCCAGGTGTGATCACCATAGAGATCACTAAAATGGCGCCCACCGTTTGCAATGCTGCAACCGTGCAGGCACTCAGAAGTGTAAAAAAGATAATTTTTAATCGAAACGGTGATAAGCCGATAGAAACCGCATGATTTGCATCAAAAAAGACCACCAATAAATCTTTCCAAATGATGCAGAGAGTGAAAAAAGAAATAAAAATAATGAGTTGAACCTGCCATACATCATGATCAGCAATCCCTAATATATTGCCGAAAATAATAGATTGCACATTGATTGAGGTGGGATTCAACGAAAGGATCAATAACCCAGCCGCAAAAAATGTCGAAAAAATAAAACCAATAATCGCATCTTCACGTAAGGAAGTGATATGTCGCATCAGCGTCATTGATAGAGCAGCCAGCATCCCCGTAAAAAATGCGCCTGCCGCATAAGGTAACCCTAAGGCATACGCCCCGGCGACGCCTGGAACAACAGAGTGAGCAAGCGCGTCCCCCATCAGTGACCAGCCTTTCAACATCAAATAAGCAGAAAGGAAAGCACAGGTTGCCCCGACAATGGTACTCACCCATATTGCTTTGACCATGTAATTGTAATGAAAGGGTTGCAGTAAAATGTCCCACATTTAAGAAGATGTCCCCTTGGATTTAGTTTGAGTTGGAGGATCATTTTTAGTATGGCCATAAAACACTACAGGGCGTTCATCATCAGTAATCACCGTCACGCTGCGGCCATCATTATCCTCATGCAGTGCCGAACCAGAGAGATTAATATGCCGAAGTACACCGCCAAAAGTCATTTCCAGATTTTTTTGTGTAAAAGTCGTTTCTGTCCTACCAGCACACAAAATTGTTCGGTTAATAAAAATAACGTGATCACAAAATTCTGGCACGCTCCCCAAATTATGGGTTGATACCAAAATCAAGTGATTTGTATCCCGTAAAATACGCAACAAATCAATAATGGCGTTTTCTGTTTTAACATCGACACCAGTGAAAGGCTCGTCAAGTAGCAAGACAGACGCTTCTTGTGCCAGTGAACGTGCTAAAAATACCCGTTTTTTTTGTCCACCAGACAGCTCCCCAATTTGCCGTGTTGCTAATTCAGATAGGCCCATACGCTCTATGGCCTGATTCACAATATTTTTATCTTTTTGGCTGGGGATCCGAAAAAAATTCATTTTTCCATAGCGCCCCATCATGACAACATCTTTGACCAGGACAGGGAAATTCCAATCAATCTCTTCTGTTTGTGGTACATAAGCAATGCTGTTTTTACGCAAAGCATAACTGATGGGTTGATGATTCAAGCTCACATGACCTGATGTTGGTTTAATAAGCCCGATAATGCTGTTAAATAAAGTCGATTTACCGCTGCCATTGACGCCCACTAGCGCACAGATTACACCGCCTGATAAAGCAAAACTCGCATCATAAATGGCGGTATGACCATTTTTATAAGTGACAGAAACGTTTTCTACTAAAAGCTCAGGGCGGATAAACATGTCACTTTTCATTGACCAAATCCTTTTGCTATCGTTTGCACTGTGATGTTGAGCAGATCGATATAAGTAGGTACAGGCCCATTTTTATTGGAGAGGGAATCGACATAAAGAATACCCCCATATTGTGCGTCTGTCTCTTTACTGACCTGTTTTGCAGGTTTGTCAGAAATGGTGCTTTCACTAAATACAACGGGGATGCGATATTGACGAACAATATCAATTACTTTACGAACTTGCTGAGGAGATCCTTGCTCCTCTGCATTGATCGGCCACAAATAAGCTTCCTTGAAAGCGTAATCTTGTGCCAAATAACTGAAAGCCCCTTCGCTGGTGACTAACCAGCGTTGATTTTCTGGAATACGAGCTAAACGTGCCCGCAATCGCGCATCTAGGGCACGAATTTGAAGAGCATAAGTCTCAGCATTTCGTTGATACACAGCGGCATGTTCGGGATCATGTTTTTTGAAAGCGTTGCAAATATTATCAATATAAATTAAAGCATTAGAAGGCGACATCCAGGCGTGAGGGTTAGGAATGCCATGGTAAGGCCCCTCACGGATAGGTAAGGGTTGTATATTTTGGGTCACAATCACCGCGGGAACCTGTTTAATGTTTTCAAAAAAACGCTCGAACCAACGTTCCAGGTGCATCCCATTCCATAGAATTAAATCAGCGGATTGTGCTTTCAAAATATCGCGTGGAGTAGGCTGATAACCATGGATTTCTGCGCCTGGTTTGGTAATGGACTCTACCACAGCCGCATCGCCTGCAATATTTTGGGCGATATCCTGAATAATGGTGAAAGTGGTGATGACTTTAAATAGCCTATGATTTTTAGAAGCCGATATTTCGGCATGGTTAAAAGTACTGATTGAAAACAACGAAATCGATAATAATGTGAGATAAAAAAAACGAAGGCGATAAAAAAAATGATTTAAAACGTAATCAACAGGTTTCTGGTTTAAAACCGTATTTTTATATTTATTAAACATATATGTTATTTTTTTTGTTAATTTTAAAGAATGTCATTTAAATGAAGGGAATACTTTAGAAATACATTAATTTTTTAAATAATGCTATTGTTTACCATAAATTTAATAAAAAAATCCCATGAGATTTATTAATAAGGGAAAATTATAGTGCTAAAAACAAAAAAAACATATGCGATAAGGTATGTTAACGGTCAACCTGTGAAACATATTGTTTCAGATTTCAACTCGCAACCTAAATATTCCAGGATACCCAAATTACCTCTGACAATCACAAAAACGTTCCGGGTCATGGTGTGGAATATTTTAAAACAACAACGAAAAGGTTGGCTTTCTGTGCTTAAAAAAAACGGAGAGAATACACAGCTGATGTTGCTACAGGAAGTAAAAACAAATCCAGAAATGCTCGATTTTGTTGCCTCTTATTACTTAACGGCCGATCAAGTCCCGGCTTTTTCATTGCCTAAGCATTCCTATGGTGTCATGACATTATCCTCAGCCTTTCCTGTTTATTGTTATCCACTACGCACAAGAGAGCCTCTATTGGGTTTTTCAAAATCTGCATTAATCACAGTCTACCCAACTTATAAAGAAAATTTATTGATGGTGATCAATATTCATGCGATTAATTTCAGTCTGGGTATTGAAAATTATAATCAACAACTTGAACCCATTGGAAAACAAATAGCGGCCCATAAAGGGCCTGTGATTTTAGCGGGGGATTTTAATACCTGGAGTAAAAAGAGAGTAAAAGCTCTAAAGGCATTTACTCAAAACATGAACCTGGAAGAGGTTTCATTTCCTGTTGATAATCGAAGCCTGGTTTTTGGGAGACCATTAGACTTTATTTTTTTTAGAGGCCTTAATCTGATCCATTCCTCTGTATTAGCCACACAAGCCTCAGATCATAATCCTTTGTTAGTTCAATTCGATGTTTCATCAAATACCATTGATTAATATCAGTAGCCTAGCCATTGAGATAATTTAACTCATTTTTCAGCTGTAAAACCTGCCCGATTTTTAAAAAATTCAAATCTTCTAATTGATTCCAGTTTTTTACATCATGAACCTTAATGTTCATTCTCTGAGCAATACCAGATAATGTATCCCCTGCTGCAACTTTATAAAATACAGAGGGCATATCATCATTTTTATGATTTGCTAAAAGCGTCGCTTCCTCCATTGATTTTTTCTTTGTTTTTAAAGCGATTTTAAATTGTTGGGCATGAGATTGAGGCACCATAAAATAATGAGGCCCACTCAATGGGGTACTGCTATGTTTATAGCCAAAATTATATAATTTAAATTTAGATAAAGGTAATCCAGACATTTCAGCCGCTTGAGTTAATTTCATAGGATGATCGAGATTGACTACAATTAAACCCCTATTTTCATCAGATATTGGTAATTTGACCCCATATTTTTCACTGTTTTTAATAATGTCACTCAAAGCGAGCATCTTAGGGATATACAAAGAGGTTTCTCGAGGGAGAGATAAAGCCCAAAAATGAGTCGGTTTCCCCTGTGCTTTATTGGCTTTTATTTGTCTCAATACACAATATTCCCCGCAGTTATAAGCGGCGATGGTCAGCAACCAGTCTCCGTTGAACTTACGATTTAAATTTTGCATTAAATCCAAGGCAGCATGGGTAGACGCAAGTACATCGTGACGGCCGTCATACCATTCATTTTGTTTCACACCATAATATTTAGCAGTACTAGACAACATTTGCCACAAGCCAGCAGCCTTGGCAGATGAAATGGCGGCTGGATTAAAATTACTTTCTACTATGGGGAGTAAAACCAATTTCATCGGCATGTTGCGTTTTTGAATCTCTTCAGCAATAAGATACATGTAAGGCTCAGCATTTAATGCCAGATTGTAAAAATGTTGTTTGGTTTTTAAAAGCTTTTCTTTTTGCTCACGAATGCGCTCATTGTCCTCAATCGGTTCGTTTAAATGCTTTTTAACAAAAGACCATAGATTTTTTTGCTCTACATTTTGAATGTTCTGGGTATCAGATTTAAAGTCAGCCTCTGATTTTTTTACTGTCAACCCTTGATTGACATTTCGGGTCACCATTGTCTTTTCAGTGGAGACATCTATAGAATTTTGAATAGGTTTTTCAGCTTGTTTCTGGTATTTAATAGACTGACAGCTGGCTAAAAAAACAGCAGCCAAAAATATAGTTTTTATTTTCATAGAATCTCTTTAATCTGAATATTTTCTAGTTAGAATTAATCTGTTGATTAAAAAATGAGCAAATCTACTGTATTTGCGAAAGCAACACAATCGGATCTGCTTTAAAAGCTCTATGTTTTCGCTTTATTTACCTTAAATTGACAAAACTCTACGGTTATTGAATCAATCTGATTTAAAAACGGTCTTTCATTTCACGTAAAGTAGAAAAAACAGACAGAGGATCATGTTTGTGAGTGCCCATTTTTTTTTGTAAAAAGCTTTCTTTACAGCGCAAAAAAAGATTGACTTGACGCTCAAGCTTAAGGAGAGCGGGTAACGTAGGTTGATTTTTTGCTTTTAATTGTTCTGCCTGTTTCTGATAGAGAGCAATCTGTGGATCATCAGGTAAAATCGAGCGAGCAAATTTGAGATTAGAAAGTGTATATTCGTGTCCTGCACAAATTAAGGTTTCATCTGGTAATTGTATTAATTTTTGGATTGAGTCATACATTTGATCTGCCGTACCTTCAAATAAACGTCCGCAACCGGCTGAAAATAACGTATCCCCGCAAAAAAGATAAGGAGCAGCATAGTATGCAATATGGCCTAAAGTGTGTCCTGGGACTTCAATGACAGAAAATGTTTGAGAACAAATAAATAACTGATCTCCCTCTTTTAATAGTATGGTCGCGCCTTTTTTGTTCGTTTCTTTTGGACCATAGACAGGAATATCTGGAAAACGCCGCAATAATTGAGGTACACCTCCCAGGTGATCTTGATGATGGTGGGTCAATAAAATGGCTTGGGGTAAAAGGCCTTTATATGTTAATACAGATTCAACAGGAGAAGCCTCGCCGGGATCGACTATCACACAATGCTGATTGGAATCCGCCAAAAGCCAAATATAGTTACTTTCTAGTGCTGGAATATGAATCAGTCTCATAAAATCTCTCTCAAAACGTATTGTTGACGTTAACAAAAATAGACCATAGCACAATGAAACTTCTCAGTTCATACCTAAAAATACCTGCGCCCAGCTCTTGGAATGAGTTTCCATTAGGCCCAAATTATCGTTTTGAAATTCAACAACATATGCAACCTTGGTGGCCAAAATTTTTTGGCTTTTATTTGCTCAAAATCGGAGCGCTTAGCACAGAAATTGACACTCGCGAATGTGCGATCCCCCATCAGATTAATGTTGGGGAGCAGGGTGATCAAATGCAAGTCATTGCTGACCTTAACCAATTGCCTTTTTCTGAAAAATCGTCGGATGTTTGCCTGCTTTTTCATACTTTATCCGCAGTGGAGGATCCTTATCGTCTTTTACGAGAAGTCGACCGCATATTAGTTGATGACGGTTGGTTGGTGATCAGTCATTTTAATTCATTCAGTTTGTTAGGGATCGGAAAATTACTGCCTGTGATAAAGCGGAGGCAACCTTATGTCTGCCCAATGTTTTCTAGAATGCGTGTATTAGATTGGCTAGGTTTACTTAATTATGAAATCGTCCATCAAATCGGGTTTCATGTTCTTCCCTGGCATCATCGGGGAGAATATTCTATGAATATTCATTTACCTGCCATTAGTTGTCTTAGCCTCATCATTGCTCGTAAGCGAACCATGCCATTAAGTTTAGATGCACTCAAATTGAGAACGCCTAAACGTTGTTTTAGCCCAGTCAGCACAGAAAATTATAAAATCTAAATCCTTATTTTTTTAAAATTCTTTTGATTTTCATAATGATGATCCCGATTTCCCCTCGTTTCATGACTTTCTCTTAAACAAAAGCAAAATTTTTACTTGAAGTAATAAATGATTATATATAATAATGAGAATCATTCTTAAATAAAAAGAAGCCTCCCAGATTTCTTGCCAGGATCAAGGCCGCCAGCATATTTAGAAGCGTCTTTTGATAGATCGATTGCACCGAAAAAAACAATGCCATCTGTCTATAGATACCTGGTTATTCTTAAATTTATACAGAGAACTGACTTATGTCTTTTACACTTACACTGCCAAAATTATTACGTCTTTCCTCTTTAACCCTTGCCATCTCTTTGCCTTCTTTAGCTTATGCAGAAAGCGGGATGCCAGATAAAATCGAAACAGAAGAAAAGAAGCCTTCTTTTAATAAACAGTCTCTTAAAACAGAAACCATCACCGTGACGGCCACGGGTAACCCACGTGATACTTTTTCTACGCCCATGATGATCACTGTGATTGACAGAGATAATGCCAAAAGTGACACCGCTTCGTCCGCAGCCGATATATTGCTTTCCACACTAGGCATCACGATTGAAGGGGTTGGTCGCAAAAACGGTCAAGATGTTAATATGAGGGGATATGGAGGAAAAGGGATTCTTACACTGATAGATGGTGTGCGCCAAAATTTAGATACAGGGCACATGAGTGGTCATTTCATTGATCCCAGCTTCATCAAACAAGTAGAAATTGTGCGAGGGCCTTCCGCATTATTGTACGGCAGTGGCGCATTGGGGGGGGTGATTTCTTATAAAACTGTGGATACGGTTGATCTATTGCAACCTGGTCGAAACTCAGGATATCGCGTATTCAGCATGGGTGCCACAGGCGATCGCAGTCTTGGTATAGGTGCGACGGTCTTTGGTAAAACCGATGATCTGGATGGTTTAATCACTTTTAGTGGTCGTAATGTCGGAAATATTAAAGAAAGTGATGGTATCAATGCGCCAAATGACGAAGGGATTCGTAACCTTATGGCAAAAGGCACCTGGAAAATAGACGACTCACAATCTCTCAGTGCTAATGTGCGCTATTATCGCAACAATGCTGAGGAAATTTTGAATCCGCAAGAAGTCAACCCTTCACTAAGAAATCCCATGACGGACCGCAAAACAGTTCAAAAAGATGTACAGTTCAGTTATGCCCTTAATCCAAAAACATCAGATTGGCTGGATGCCAAAACCACCCTGTATTATTCAGATGTGAGCATTAATGACAAAGTCAAAAAACGAGCAGATCAAGGACGAACACAAAAAACGCTGGGTACAAAATTAGAAAACCGGAGTCGTTTATTGACACATAGCCCTGCCGCTCATTTATTGACCTACGGTACTGAATTTTATCAGCAAAAACAAAAACCCGAAGGTCCCGCTAAGGCTTTTCCTGATGCAAAAACCAATTTTGCGTCTGGTTGGGTTCAGGATGAAATCACTTTCCGTGATTTACCGGTGTCGCTCTTAATAGGCACCCGCTTTGATCGCTATAAAGCTAAAAATCCCAAAAATGCAGATATCTCTGCGGATAATTGGTCATCACGAGGGGCTGTCACCCTCACTCCCACCGATTGGCTCATGTTGTTTGCTTCTTATGGACAGGCTTTCCGGGCACCGACTATGGGTGAGATGTACAATGATGCCCAACATTTTCGGGGTAACCGTTTCAAGCCGAATCCCAACTTAAAACCAGAAAAAAATGCGACCCAGGAATATGGTTTTGGGGTGAAATTTGATGATCTGGTTCTAACAGAAGACAGTGTAGAATTTAAAGCCAGCTATTTTAGTACTCAAGCAACAGATTACATCACAACAGAGGTGAATTTTAGAAAGGGCACTACGCAGTATGTCAACGTTCCGGATACCAATATTTGGGGTTGGGATGCCGTATTAAACTACAAAACGCCTTGGTTTGGGTGGAATTTAGCCTATAACCGCACCCGCGGTAAAAATGAAAAAACAGGGCTTTATATTTCTTCTATCAACCCTGACACACTCACAAGCTCTCTCGATATTCCCATACCAAAAACGGATCTTTCAGCTGGCTGGGTAATGACGTTAGCAGAAAGCACAGATTTTATGAAATCCCCTGGCACGACTCATTCACAGGAAATCAAAGCACAACCAGGCTACGCGGTTCATGATTTTTATCTTAGCTACAAAGGCCAGAATCAGTTTCAAGGCGTGACGACCAATCTGGTATTGGCGAATGCTTTTGACAAAGAGTACTACTCACCACAAGGCGTTCCACAATTAGGTCGCACCGCGAAATTATTGATCAGCTATCAGTGGTAATTTTTTGTATAAAATTTCCCACAGAGATAAAAAACCTATGGGATCTGTCACTCATCTAACAGGATAAAAATATAACCATGCTATCGTCTTTCTATAAAGAAGCGTTACAGACCCAGCAGAATCATTCACACAAAAATACCGCGATTGACGAACGACTCAACATCAGCACGGCAGAATCGATGCAGGCTCGTCTTGGGCAGGGTGTACAATACTTACAGGCAGATGTGCGTACGTTATTGTCTGAATTGGAAAGTGTGGGTACAACGCTTTCCATAACACGGAATCAACACGCCATACACGAAGTGATTGGGCGTTACGAAAATCAAAGAATCATCCCAAATGGGCATTCAGGTGTGATCCTCAATCCTGGGGCGTTAGATTTACGTTTGTTTTTTAATCAATTTGGTCACGTTTTTAGCCTTGAAGAACCTGGTTCAACAGGCCCAAAATACAGCATTCACTTTTACGACACGCAGGGCGATGGCGTTCATGAAGTGCATTGTATTAATGAAACCGATAAAACCGCTTGGCTTGCTGTGATCAAAAAATATGCGACAGAAACACCAGGGGCTCCACATATTTCTGCCGAAAAACCCAATCAAACACCCTCGCAAAAAACATTTGAGCCTTCCAATGAATTAATTCAAGAAATTGAAATGCAATGGCGGGCCATGGATGATGTCCATCAGTTTTTTAAATTATTAAATCAATATGGCGTCAAACGAACGCAGCTGTTTCATGCAGTTAAAAACCAGGATCTGGCTAGAAGAGTGAAAAACACGGCTTTGATCTCTCTGCTTGAAGAGTCGTCACAAGAACAGAATAACATCATGATTTTCGTTCCTAATCGCGCTTGTACTCAAATTTTTACGGGCGCGATTGAATATGTGATGTTAACGCCGCAACATCCCTGGATGACTGCTTCTAATTCTACTTTTAGGTTGCATCTTAATATCAATGCGATTACCGAAAGTTGGATTACCCGAAAAAATACCAAAGACGGCTTTGTCACCAGCCTGGAAGTGTTCGATGCGAATGGCGATCAAATTGTGCAATTGTTTGGCCAGCGTGCTGAAGGGCAGAACGAACAAAAACAATGGCGTCGTCAAACCTTTTCTTTATTAAGTTATTAACGCAGAGTCCTAAAAAATGAAATATTGGTTTTTAGTGGGTTTATTGCTATCCCCTATTCTTGCTATATCGGCGGAGCGGATTGTTACCATTGGTGGAGATGTCTCTGAAATTGTTTACGCATTGGGCATGGGTTCACAAGTAGTGGCTCGCGACAGCACCAGTCTTCAACCCAAAGAAATTCAAACCCTGCCTAACATTGGCTATATGCGACAGCTCAATGCAGAAGGGATTTTGGCGATGAAACCCACGCTGGTACTGGTCACCGAACAGGCTCAACCTACCTTGGTCCTGAAACAGATATCAGATAACGGTGTTAAGGTCGTCAAAGTACCAGCGGAGCTCACATTAAAGAGCGTGACAAAAAAAATTCAGACCATCGCTCAGGCGGTTCATCAAATAGAAAAAGGTGAATTACTTTCTCAAACATATCAAAAAAAAATCGAGTCCATTAAAAATACCCCTGTGCCCGTCAAAATCCTGTTCATTATGAATTATGGAGGCGGCTCTCCCATGGTTGCGGGGCAGGATACTTCAGCCGATGCGGTCATTAGAGCAGTGGGTAGCCAAAATGCCATGCAAGGGTTCAAGCATTACCGCCGATTATCTGCGGAAGGTGTTATCGCCAGTAGGCCAGATCTCCTTCTGGTCACCACGGAAAGTGTTGAGTCTTTAGGAGGATTAGATCAGGTTTGGCAACTGCCAGGAATGGATAAAACACCGGCAGGCAAGAACCGGCGTGTCCTTGTTTTCGATGCTATGGCTTTGCTGGGTTTTGGATTACAAACACCCAACGTGATGAGTCAGTTATATCGGACAGTAAGATCCTATTCAAAATGAAAAAAACCGACACCGCTCGTTATAAACTTGGCGCCTTCCTGACATTATTAATATTGATCAGCATAGGATCAGCTAATTTGGGCGCGCTCACACTCTCTTTTTACAATTTATGGCATGCCCCATTAGAAGACATGGCTTGACAAATTTGGCTCAATATTCGTTTACCGAGAGTGCTTTTGGCGATATTGATCGGCAGTGCACTGGCTGTCTCCGGCACCGTTATGCAAGGGCTGTTTCGAAACCCATTAGCGGAGCCCGGCTTATTAGGCATCAGCAGCGGCGCCGCATTTTTAGTAGCTTTAGCCACGATGATGCCTTTCACTTTACCGTTTTTAGGGATTTGCTCCCATTTAATTGCCGCTTTTATAGGCAGCTTACTGATTTCTTTCATGATCCTTTTTTTAAGTCGATCGGGTGAGCGCTGCAACTTAAGCCGTTTATTATTGGCTGGCATTGCCATCAATACACTATGTGGTTCCGGCATCGGCCTCCTGAGTTATTTGAGCACAGATCAACAACTGAGACATTTCTCTTTATGGATGATGGGCGCTCTCAACCAAATAGAGTGGCGCACATTATTCATTGCAACGACTTTGATTCTCCCTGCCATCGCCATCACATTATTTCAAGCCAATAAACTGAATTTATTGCAATTGGGTGATGAAGAGGCGCATTACCTCGGTGTTGATGTGGCCCGAACGAAACGAAAGCTATTATTATTAAGCGCTTTGCTGGTGGGGGTTTCAGTGTCAATAACAGGCGTCATCGGTTTTATCGGTTTGGTTGTGCCTCATTTAGCACGGATTCATTTAAGCAGCGATCATCGCTGGTTATTGCCAGGGGCAGCCTTAGGCGGTGCCTGTTTATTGATCACCGCAGACACTCTGGCTCGAACCATCGTCGCCCCTGCAGAAATGCCAGTCGGTTTGATCACAAGCCTGATCGGGGCCCCTTACTTTTTCTGGCTGATACTCAAACAAGCTCGGTGTTCATAGTGAGTTTTAAAGGATTTTGTCAAAATGCGCTTTCTTCGCGCACGCCTATTTTGCTCAACGTGCAAAATTTACATTACCGTCTCGGTAATCGTTTTTTAATCCAAACTCTCTCTATGCAAATCCAGCCGGGCGAAATAGTGGCCATTATCGGGCCGAATGGCGCGGGAAAATCTACCTTAATGAAATTGCTCAGTGGCTATTTATCGCCGACATTGGGACGTTGCGATTTATTAGGTCAGCCTCTGTCTCAATGGCCCCAGCATTTATTAGCCAAAACTCGTGCGATGATGTGCCAATCCAGTCACCTATTGTTTTCATTTAGCGTTAAAGAAGTCGTGGCGATGGGCAGGGCGCCTCATGGTGCTCATCAACTTGATCATATTGTACAAATGGTTATGGAACAAACGGGGTGTGCCGCGCTTTCTCAGAGAGACTACCGAAAATTATCCGGTGGAGAGCAGCAAAGAGTACAGATTGCACGTGCATTAGCTCAACTTTGGCACCATGAGCCTACGCCTTGCTTTTTACTGCTAGATGAACCGACATCTTCTTTCGATCTCTATTATCAGCAGCACAGCTTACGTCTATTACGTCAATTAACACGGCATCAACCTTTAGGAGTCTGCTGTGTTTTGCATGATCTGAATTTGGCCGCACTCTATGCTGACCGTATTTTATTACTACATGAAGGTAGAGCCGTTGCAGAAGGCACCGCGTCTGAGGTATTAACCGAAAAAATTTTAACCCGTTGGTATCATGCAGATGTCAGCGTTCAGGCACATCCTGATAGCGCGATCCCACAAGTTTTCTTGCAACGTTAGTTAGTTAATATAGTAAGTCCCGATTAGCCGGTTTGTCTTTTCTGGCCATGTATTTTCTTCATGAGGGTTTTTTATGCATGAATAAGGTCGATACCAAGGTATTGTCGGTTTGATGTGCCGCCGCTTTCAATAAAGCGTTCATTGCAGAGCAAACCAAATGCCGTGACGCCATGAGTGGTCAAAACGAAATCCGTGACTCATCTCCCAGACTAATTGAGCCAGGTGATTGAGGTCGTTGCCGTTGAATACTTCCGGGGATTGAGGTTGGTGTTCTGGCACTCCGACTTCTTTATCTAAAATATCTAAACCCCATTTGCGAAATTCTTTGGCGACAGGCGTGTTGGAAAACATCGCTATCAAATGCGCCCCACACAGGGAGAAGATGCGTGTCTCAATTTTACGTAAACTGTTGTTTATTCCATTGGTCACTGAATCAATGACCAATGACATACCTTCTGTAAACTCATCCCGATTTTGGTTGTATGGCTAAGCGATTTAATTTTGATTAGGAGATAAAATCAAGAAATGAATGTTGAGAGTAAAAGACTAGATAAGGGAGAGAAATGAGCTATTCAGTGGATTTGCGTAAAAAAGTTCTGAAGATTCGAGAGAAAGAAGGTCTGAGTATCAAACAAACAGCTCAGCGATTTCATCTCAGTACAGCCTCAATCACAAGATGGCTCAAGCGTATCGAGCCAGCCCCTTGTTCTTCACGTCGGCGTAAAATTGATAAAGAAGCGCTCATCAAAGATGTTGAGGATTATCCGGATGCGTATCAACGGGAACGGGCGGCGCGTTTCGGGGTGTGCCCCAAAGCCATTTGGCAGGCGTTGAAAAGATGGGGTCTGACCTATAAAAAAAACTCTGCGTCATCCCAAGGCAGACGAAGAGGCACGACAGCTGTTCCAGGAAAAAATCGCTGACTATCAAAAGCAGGGCAAATCGCGGGTTTATCTCGATGAAAGCGGCTTCGCCCACGATATGCCGCGCCTTTATGGCTACAGTGCACGAGGTCAACGCTGTTTTGGGACGCACGATTGGCAGGCTAAGGGGCGTACCAACGTCATTAGCGCTCTATTGGGGGTGACCCTCATCGCGGTCACGCTCTTGACTGGCTCCATTAACAGCGATGTGTTTTATGCTTGGGTCACACAAGAGCTCTTGCCCGCTCTTCCTCACCCGGGCGTTATCATTATGGATAACGCCTCTTTCCACAAGCGAGAAGATATTCAACGCGCCATTATCAAGGCAGGGCATCTGATGGAATACTTGCCTCCTTACTCTCCTGACCTCAATCCCATTGAGCACAAATGGGCTCAAGCTAAAAGTAAAAGAAGAGAGCTTCAGTGTGACATCGATACCTTGTTTTCAGAATATATAAATTAATCAAAATTAAATCGCTTAGCCATGGCAGTGTTAACAAAGTAAATTAAAGACTTTAAGACAAGCGATAGCGAAGAAAGAAAAGAAGGTGATATCGAGTTTATCAAAGCGTAAAGCGAGTCTTTTTTGTTCTTTTATGCTGAAGAAGAAACGTTCAATCGCAGAGCGTGTTTTGTATTTTTCTTTATCATTAGGTTGAATGCCGGTGCAAACAGCCCCTTTTCGTCGGGGTATCACAGGGCTCTTTCCACTATCCCGGATTAATTTTCTGACATCAAAAAAGTCAACTCCCTTATCAGCGATGATGTAGCTCACCTTCCTCCCATTTCCCTTTATCCACAGCTCAGTAAAGGCTTTCATATCGGAGCGCTGTCCTTCAGATAGACAGGCACTCCGGAGAAAGCGGCCTGAAAGACCCACGTGAATTTGAGTGCTCACGCCTTTTCGGCCGCGCCCTATCGATTGAGGTCCCTTTTTTTAAGGCTTCCTGAGCCGTGTCGGTGGATGGCGACCGTCGTACTGTCTACCCATGTACAGTCCATTTTGATTTTCTTTTTTTGTTGTAAACGATAAAGCAAGTTCCAGAACAAGCCATTTTCACTCCATCTTTTAAAGCGCATATAAATCGTATGCCAATGACCGTATAAATCAGGTACATCACGCCAAGGGATACCCGTTCTCAATACGTACAAAACAGCTGAAAAAAACTGATAATGACTGATGCTTGCAGGTCTGCCTGGACGTTTATCATATTTTATAATATGAGGTTCGATGATTTTTATAAAATCACACTCTTTGAGCGGATAGTGCCTGTTTTTCATTTCTTTATCCCCCTAAAAAACAGAGAATATCTTAACATTAACTTTGTTAACAGTGCCATATATAGAAAGAGCCATTGATTCACTGAAACGAAAAGGTATCGAGATTAATGAGCAACTGGTATCTCATCTTTCCCCTCTGGGTTGGGAACATATTAATCTGAGTGGAGATTATGTCTGGGGTAACAACGTTAAGCTGGGATCAGGAAAATACCGCGCATTACGTGCAGTCGATACTACTCTGTACAAAAAACAGTCTTAGCGTGGGATATTTTCCGTTTTCCAAGTGGACCGATACTATAGCGCATTAATCGCCAGGCAATCAGTTTATCGGGGGTCGATTGGTCGGGTAAGGACAGAGCATTACTGAGCCGCCCTCGCCTGAGAACGCAGCTTGCGACTTTCGCCGCATTAGGCTCAAGCCTTTCAAAGCCTCTTTGTAGAAGCCGGTGTGGCACAGAGATCCTGGTTATGTAATTGGCGATGACAAACTGGATGAAGTAATATCAAATTATTGAGCGTGTCAGGGCCTCCTTTGACGCGGGTAATAACATGATGAATATGCCATCCAGACTCCTTATCCATGATTTGTTGACATATAGGACATCGTCTTTTTTGCCGACGCCATAGATGCTCTCATTTCTTTCTGCCTGTGAGCGTGTACAGCATCTTTCTCGCTTGTCTTTGCCTTTCCCAAGCAGGATCATAGGGATTGGTCTGGCTGATGATTTTGATGTGTCTTCGGATAGGAGTATCGCTTGCTTTTCTCAGGCAAATAACGACCGGATTGCCGTCAGGCCATCGGATCGATTTCTCAGCTGAAAATATCCAGTTACGGGTACTTCTTCGTGAAAAATATCGATTTTTAATCCAACGTTTGCCTTTGTCAGGATGCCTTCGACAACACCATGTCCATAATGCTTTCCATATCTCATGATCAACCTGACTAAACACCTTTTTTGCACACACGTGTCGATGATAATTAACCCATCCTTGAATAAGAGGATTCAGTAAACCTATTAAATTTACTTGCTTAATCCCGATATTTTGTTTGATGAGTCTACGTGTTTTGCTTAGAAAGGCAGCTATATTTTCTTTTGATGGTTTAATCAGACACGTCTGACGTTGACCCTGTTTTCGAATATTCTGCCCTGGAAAATTAAAGCCTTCCGTAATATGCTTAATCGTGGTTTTCTCCGGAGCTAACTGTAATCCTCTAGCTTGAAGGAAGGTCTCTACCACAGGTTTGACTTCATTTTTTAACAGAGCTTCTGAAGCACCGGTAATAATAAAATCATCGGCATACCGAATGAGATTGACTTTATGGATGACCCATTGTCTTTTTTCCATCCGTTTTTGAAGTGGAGTGCTAATAGTGTTTGTAGCGTGTCTAAACACCAATTGGCCAGCGCAGAAGAAATAATACCTCCTTTCGGCGTACCCGAGGAAGTAGCATGGAGCCGCCCCGTCTCAATATAACCCGCTTTGAGCCATTTCCTTAAGACTGCTTTGTTCATCGGAACATTTTGAAATAGCCAATCATGTGAAATATCATCAAAGCAGCGACAAATATCACATTCAAGTATCCATTGAGCTCTATCTTGCTTAGCTAATACAGAGTGACATTGCTCTGTAGCATCCGCTGTCGAACGCCCGCTGCGAAAGCCATAAGAATGAGGATCAGCGCTTCTGCTATGGGTTCTAGAGATAACAAGTGAAGGACTTGCATTGCCCTGTTTTTCATACCAGGGATCCCCAAAGCTCGCCGTTGATCCTTTTTCTTCGGAATATAGACCCGCTTTAATGGTAAGGGACGATAACTTCTTAACTTGAGTGTTTCAATCGCTTGGGTTTTACTGGAGGGAGTAGGCCATGTTACACCATCAACCCCAGGTGTGTTTTTACCTTGATTTTCTGTGACGCGTCGTACGGCCAATGCTTTGGCACTGTATGAATGCGTCAGCAGTCGTTGTAAAGCGTTCACTTTACCCCAGCGTTTTTGCTGCCATGCCTTAACAATACGAATTTGAAGCTTTTTCACTTCTCGATAACATTGAGACCATACAATGTTTGTCCAATCACCGCTCAAGTGTGAAGGTGCACCAGGTATGACTGCTCCTGTCATCTGCTTTCCCTCATTCAAAATAGTCAAATATTCTTGTCAAGAAAGACCCAGTGGAAGTTTGTCCACTTTCGCGCAGGAGAATGTTGATTTTATTCGCACCCCTTATCTCAATGATTACGATTGAGCCTTCGCTTTCTCCACTTTCCTTTACCCGCATGATGATCAGCATTTCTTGCGATTTGCCTTGCTCTGAACGAGCCACCCTACGGGCTTACCGTGTTCCGCTTTGATGACATGAATGGGTTAGGTCCTGCCTCTACTCCAGTGATGTTGATGTTCCTGTACTCGTAGAGTCGCCCGAGTAGCCCATCACAACCCTTTTGGTTCAAGCCTGTCAGCATCTTTGGCTGGCGGCTTGATTATGAAGTTTTAAACAGCAGTTCACTTATGTTGACCATACCATTCAGCCTGGCTCGCTGACCGCTTTGATGCTGGCAGTCGTTGGTTTCACCTCGCGGTTCTTCCTTCTCTTACGAAGCGTTTCATTGTCCTGAGCGCTTCAAACCTCGCCGTTACCAGCAACGCTTGGCTCAGTAGGCTAGCACTGGGGAAACAGTGCGTCTTGCTCCCTCTACAGAGTTAAGACAATAATCAAAACGACTTTCACGTCGCACCGATTCAATCAAAATGTAGAGATATCCTTTCCCTTTTTTTGTCTTTAATGAATACAGAATATCGTTTTGATACGCCTTCATGTCTTCATCGACAAAAGACCCCGACTCCACTTTCATCCATCGTCGTGAAATCACACAGGGCTTTTATCTCATCAGGAAGCCATATCTCGAAGAAGTCTTGAGGCGTCTCTTTTTCATGGAGAAACTGGCGAAAAACCGCATCATGGGGGGTTGGGGTGAATTTCTGGGTCATCGTTATACATTCAATGTCAAAATGATTAATGAGCTTATCACAAATGCGTGACAGAACCCTTTCTTGAAAGGAAAGACATCATATTCCCAATCCCCCGCTTAAATTAACAAAAAGAAGGATACATTTGATGAATTTTTTTCATCAAAAATCCCAGATAAGGATGAAATGTTTTGATTATGGGGTCTGACGCTGAGTGGCAGGAAACCCCGAGCTAAGGCATTTTCAAGATTTTATAGACTGTTGAGCGGGCTATGTTTAATTACTGAGATAACGCTGTGGCCCCTATGCCCTTTTGATAAAGCGCTTTCACTTTTTGATGGTTTATCGACCGCTTACGACCAAATTGAACGCCTTTGGCTTTCGCTTCTGTTCGTCCTTCATTCGTTCTTTCCAGAATTCTCTGGCGCTCTGCTTGTGCGACAGCAGAAAGAATGGTAGCCACCATTTTGCCCATCGCCCCTTCTGTGCTCATGCCATCATCCGGCAATCGAATCGCCACGCCCGCTTGGTCAAATTCTTTGATTAACTCGATCATATCAGCGGTGTCTCTTCCTAATCTATCGAGTTTTTTAACCAGAACAACATCTCCCTCTTCTACCTTGAGCCGTAGAAAGTTGAAGGCCATCTCGAGCCGCGTGACTCCCTGTCATTTTATCAGTAAAAATACGGGTATCTTTAACGCCTTCTGATTTCAGCGCCTTGATTTGAATATCCAGGGATTGTTGTCTGAAGGAGAGTTAAAAATGAATCAAACAGCAAAAATAATCAAACCAAAATTAGGTTTACTTGAGCTGGCGAAACAACTGGGTAATGTTTAGTCAGCTTGCAAGGTTATGGGGTACAGCAGGGATAGCTATTACCGATTTAAAAAGCTTTACGAACAGGGTGGTGAGACTGCGCTTGTTGAAATAAGCCGAAAAAACCTATCGAAAAAAATCGGGTTGAACCTTATACAGAACAAGCGGTTCTGTCGAAAAAATAATCTGATAGATTAAGGTCAAATACTGACAGCATAGCGCGCGATTTTTATTTATAGTAACCCTATATTTTTATATCTTGGAAAACACCAAAATGATAAAGACATTGCTCAATACTCAGGTTGCTTCTATTAATACTCTGGTAAACCAGAGTATTAATAGAACCCATCCTTTTGGATCGAATCTAAAAGGCGCTAGCGATAGACATATTTCCTTTAATTCTAAGGATCCTTCTTCAAAAAAAGAGGCTGATGAATCCGATGGGGCGGTTAAACCGAGCGTTTACCTGAATGGTTTTCCTTGTGATGTAGCGCCTTTTGAAAACCATAAATGGACTAAAACTAATGAGCTAAACAATGGTATTCCGCAACAATGTAGTAAAGCTGTGGTTGCTCAATTGAAAAACAATAGATTGATTACGGATGAATTAAGCCCTATTGATTCTAATAATCTAAACAATTTTATTCAGCAACAATTTAGCGAAACTGTGGTTGAGCAAGTTGTATCAAAACAAATAGAAAGATTAGAAACAAAGCCTGAATTTTTACAGGGGCCGCCAACGAGTAGATCGATTAATTTTATCTCCGGAAACAACCTTGGTGAGTGGGTGATGCATCAAATAGTGCAATATGGTGAGGAGCCGTTAGCAGGCAATCCAGACAGTGAAAGACCCTTTGTCCAGCTTGATTGTCGCATTCATTTTCTACAGGGCAAGCCAGTAAAAAATGAATTGTTGGTTCAAGGAAATGCCAATGCTGGTTCTGCATTAAAAATTCTTGATACGCGTTCAATGAAAACCAGAATATGGCAGTGGATTAGCAGTTTTTTTTACCGGAAGTAAGACTGCGCTAGTTGACAGGATTAAAAAGAGTGCTCCGTTAAATACGTTTCAAGGGTTAAATACAGTATCGGTTAAACCTGCTTTAGATGAAATGAATACATCGGTGGGTGAGGTTGGTTCTAACGATTTTCCAAATTCGACAAATGGGCAAAATGTTTCGACTGTTCTGACTGCGAACACTAAATCTCTATTAGCAAACTTAGATGAAACTCAAAAAGTGCAAAATACTGAATTAAATGTCAATCATCTACAAAGTGATGCCAAAGTGGTTGAAGGCAAATTTTCCCCGGAGCTGTCAGAGTGTCAGCAGTTAGAAACAATATACCCTAACCACCGATCAAGTACGGATTCTGGAAAGAATACTATATTAAACAATGAGCCGTTATTAGCTAAACCGATTGAAGGTTCAAAAGAAGAAGTCGCTGCAGTTGCTAAACCACCGGTTAAAGGTAAGCTCGCAGTAAATAGGAAAGCCAGTAATCAAACAAAATCAAACCTAGAACAAGAAATGGCTAAATTAGATGAAACGAGAAAATTTATAGAAACTAAATTAGTTAAAGCTGAAGAAAATAGACAAGCTCTTCTAGATAAGAAAACTCATATGAATCGGAATAAATACGTTAATATGGTTAAAGCTAACCTCCTTGAACTTGAGAAATTGCGGCAGGAGAAGTCGGCTAACGATGTACTTCGTAAGAAAAATCTCACTGAATTAGCGGCGTTAAAGAAAAAAATTGCAGATAACGAAAGATCTGAACGCGCTAGGGTTGGGCAGCAGCGCAAGCAAAAACAGGTTCTGTCGAAAAAATAATCTGAAGCGCTGGGTGTCTTTATTCAGGACACAGTTAGTCTGCTAAAGAATAAAACTGTTTCCAGGCTGGGATAGTGCCTGGGTTTTCGAGCTGTCCTTTTTTGAGCATCGGGTGTAGCTCAATTCCTGCAATAGTGGCCTCTGCTGTTTTAAACGATTTAAATCCCAGCGTAGACTGAGTGATGCGTTTAATGCCCCGATGGTCTTGCTCTACCAGATTATTCAGGTACTTTATTCGGCTCACCTCAATCCACAAAGGCAATAGTCCGTAGAGGCATAAAAGGGTATTATGTGTAGTGGCATAGTTAATTTGGCCACCTGATAAAAACCAGGTGATAAACTCACGTTATCAAAAAAGGGGGAATAATGAACAAAAAACACAAACTCCCCTACAGCCCTGAATTTAAGCTAGAAGGGGCTCAATGAGTGACAAAACAAGGATATAGGGGGATAGAAGGAGCAAAAGTATCATCGCCCTCCGTGATGGGGTGAGGCGGTCAATGAGCGAAAAAAGAGGACAAACTATTTCCCAGGGTAAAACAATGACAGCAGACCAACAACGGATTCAAGAGCGGGAAGAAAAACTCCGCAAGGTTGAACGGGAGAAAGATATCCTCAAAAAGGCTTCATCTCTCTTAATGTCAGAGTTCCTGAACACTTCCCGTGAGTAGAGAAACTTAAGAAGAGCCATGCAGTGACAAGCTCAGGTACGTCAGGAGCAAGAACGATGTCTGCCATGGTATCAGAACGGGGTATTCCGCCAAGTCGCTATCGGGCAACGAGAGTCATGCGTCAGTTGGAACGGGTCAGCCATCAGCCAGCGACTCATCAATATAAAAAGGCGAGACAGGAACATCAGGCTATTCCTGACGTGTGAGCGCGTCAGTTTTCTGTGGCTGCCCCTCATCAGATGTGACCTATCTCTGGGCAGGGAATCGTTGGACCTGTCTAGCCGTACTGATAGACCTGTTTGCACGTCAACCGACAGGATGGGCCCTCTCTTCTTCCCCAGACAGTGAATTCACCTGCAAGGCATTGTGGATGGCTTATGAATCAAGAGGACGCCCCAACGGCGTCAGGTTTCATTCAGCTCAAGGTTGCCATGACACGAGCCTGACGTTCAGGCAGCCACTCTGGCGCTATCGTATGACCCAAAGTCTCAGCCGTAAAGGTCATTGTTGGGACAACTCTCCTATGGAACGCCTGTTCAGAAGCCTCAAAACAGAATGGGTACCCAAAGCAGGGTATCCAACTCAACAAGAAGCCAGGCGGGATCTTGTTGATGATCTCATTGACTACTACAGTCAAACGTGGCCTCATCAATACAACGGGGGATGAACGCCAAATGAACCGCAGCGGTTGTACTGGAAAAAACACAAGATACTGGCCAGTTTTACTTGACCACTACAGACAGGCCAATGGGTGGCATAGTCGTTACAAAGTTTTAAGCAACGGGCCGCATCCGGATTCACTGACTCGTAGTTATCCAGGGTGACATCGGAAAAGCGTTCAGGCAGGTTCAAATTATCCATCAGCGTTTTAATTTTTGAGCGCTTGCGGTATTTTTCCTGCTCTGCTTCCGCTTGCTGTAACTCAGATAATTTTTCGCTCAGGCAAGCAGGGCATTCGGTTTTTGTCTCAATCTCTTTGCCGTAGAGTGCTATCCTGCGGCAACGTTGTTTGAATACGCCGTGCCTGTCACAGATGGCGTTTCTTTCCTCACAAACCGTGTGCTCTAGTGGCTTGGGGGCACACTCAGGTCTGCCAGCTTTTGGCGAACAGTGGTCATTTCTGCGCTGTAGTTCATAGACCCTCCCTCGACAAACACTCCCTCGCCCAATCAGGGAGCTGCGGTTCTCCATAGTCTTTGTCAGCAAAGCTATCTGCGACAAAGTGGGCCTTGGGTTGCTGGGTTCGTGCCGGTTGTTGCGGCTCGAAGAGCCCTTGCCAGCCGTTGGCGATACTGGCGTTGATAATGGCTTCCGGCTGATGCCCATTGTCTCGGCACTGGCCTGGCAGCTTGATAGCCTGAATCACCGTCTGCTGGGATTTAATCGGCTTGTTGATTTCCTTTCGGTACTGCACCCAAGCATCCCAGATGGGTTTGGGTAGCCAAGTGGGAAGTTCTGGTGAGCTTGGGTCAAACGATTTTGATTTTTCCGCAAGGGGGACTATAGGGGGTTTATTTGGTTTTAATATATTGTCTTTTGTAGTTTGTCTTTTGTGTTTGCCTGATTCGGGTAAGACTTTATGTTATTACCTGATTCAGGTAACTTGTCATGACTTAATTGGGATAACTGTACCTCATTTGGGTAATCGTTCGGTTGATTACCTGATTCGGGTAACATTTCATTCACACAAGTCTTATCTTCCCACTCACTCAGGCATTGATTTATTCCTACAAACCGTCCTGATGAGATAAGGATTTTTCTTTTAAGTAATGCACTTTTAGCTTCTGAGCATTTATGCGGCAACAGTTCTGTTAATTCCGATATCTGCCAATTACTCACCCAGTCTATTTTTTTGTTATAGCCATAGGTTTTTCTAATAATTGCCATAACAACCAAAAGTTGGTGTTGTGTTAAACCTGCGGTTAGTATCCCCTCAAGAAGTTCATTTGAAATTCTGGTGTATCCTTCTTCCAGATCAATAACATTAATTTTATTTTCTTCTTTCTGAGCTTCAAAATCAGCATAGGTGACATTAGTCATGACATGGCTCCTGTAAATTGTTTTCTTTAAATAAATAGGCGTTTGATAAGCTACTTCTCAATTCCCATTTATCGATTTCATGTAAAATGACATCAATGTCTTTGCACAGATAATCCAAAATTTCAGGGAGCTACGGGATGGGTCTAAATTCAGCTTCTCCCGCTTCAAGATACTTATAGATGTTGGCGGCAACTTCTCTTGATCTAATTAATCTGCTATGACTTTCGTGACTAATTTCAAGCTTTATTTTTTCCTGCTGGGCAGGGGAGATATCAACAATTCTCATGTTAATTTCCCCCTATGCAAGTACGTACAGGTTGACGACCGGCCCAGATTAGGCGGCTATATTTGAACATGGAGTGGAAGGTACGGCAGTCTTGGCGTGTAAATGACACTTTGCCGTAAGGCTCAGTCGCGTATTCTGGGATAATCCAGTAGGTATCAATAAACTCAAGGCGAGTTGGGGTGGTAGCAACCATAGCGGTGGCCTCCTTCGTGGGTTCTTTCAAACCTCGCATCCCGATGCTAAACGGGGTGGCGAGACGTAACAGGGTTAGCATACCGGCCACGAAGAACCCGGCGAGACTTGCGTCTCCCCCGCTACGTCCCACCATATTTAGGGGCGCAACGCTGGTTATCACGGACGCAAAAAAACCGCTTACGCGGCTAGTGTCCGCTTCATGGATTGGGATGCTAAACCCGGCACCCGTTTTGTTGGGGTGCTGGATAGAATATAGCGCATGTTTCGTCCTTGCGTCAATTCATCCATTCGTTGTTTGCCGAAAATCGGTTCATCATGACGTTTAATTAGGCTGCTATTTCTAGATTTGACAGTTTCGCCAATTTAGCAATCCCTTTAGGCGTGATACGAACCTGTGTTTTTGTTTCATTAATGCCATTAGTGTGCGTAATCGTTGTTACTTTGTGCTCAATCAATCCCTGTTGAATTTTGTCCTGATAAGCAATCCACGGACTGCCTAATCGTCTGTAAATCCATTTATTTTCACTCAGGAAATCAAACAGGTCTTTGGGGCGTAGTTGTAATTGTTTAGCGGCATCAGTCACGCACATAGCATCATCGGATCTGGCGATTCGCTCTAAGGCGGCTACATCAGGTTTCATTTCTTCTATTTTATGAGTGAGTTCTTTGTTGTATTTCTTTTCTTGTAATAAGTTTTCCAATACAGCAATTTCATCATTAGGATTAAATCCAAGTAATTTCTCTTGCTCTAGCTGTTGCCATCTATCGACTAATCTTGCTGTAAATTCAGGACAGAGTTGAGCAACCACAATGATACTGTCTCGTTTCCCTTGTTCACCCTGAAACATATAAACTTCAGTGAAACGATTTGGGCTATTTGATTGTTTATTCTCAACTTTCCTCACTGGGGGAAGTTGAATAGTGCCATGGTTTGCAAGGCGTTCTATTGATTGTTTAACTTTGTCATGGCGACTTCCAACGAATTCAGCAATTTCTAACGAAATCATTTGAAGTTTACTAATGATTAAATTCATATTAGGTACCATTTAGCTCATGTTTTGCTCTTTCGTCAATGCGTACATGGGTTTATGCCACAATTCCGTTATAGCTTTGGATGCAGCAATAATACGAGCGACAATAAAGCCCTGATTAATAATAGTTCTATGCCACCTGACCATATTTTTCGTGGGTAAACTGACCGTTCCAGTCTTTCTTCATTGGTAGCTTACCTTTGAGATATTGCTGATATAACCATGAAGCCCCTTTCTTTAGCAGAACAATTTTGTAACACTGACGTTGCCCAAAACCCGTTGTTTCAATATAGGGTGACTCGGTTAAATATTTATCGCGTGAATAAGCCTGTACTCGCCAGACATGAGACTTGTAGATATCCTTTTCTGCATTGTAGAGAAAATGACGCGATTCGAGAAAAAGGTTGACCTGGTTAATGTTTACGCCATTAAGCTGTTTGCAAAACTGGACGGGGGACATACCAACCTGTAACAGGTTTTGTAAGCAATCAATTTCGGTTTCAAGTTGTTGAACCTGTACACCTAACAGTTGAACTTTTTTGTGTTGCTCAGCCCAGGCAATTGCGGATTCAGCAGGGTCAAGGAAATTAGGTAAGCCTAAAGTTGTTGGGTCATTCGGTAGTGATTTTTGATTAAAGTAAGCAGATTCCATTTTTTCAAAGAAAGACCAGGCTTCATCGGTATCAACAATTTTTGACATACGAGCTGCGCCTTTTTCTGTCCACAAAATCTGCTGACTTGTATATTTACTAACCAACCCGATATTATCGGGTACCCTCTTAAACTGTTGTAATTCATTACCTTCCAGCTTGAAATAATGGATACCTTCGACAAAACGAGATTTATGGTTTGCTAGATTAGCTTGAATGTTTTTCATGCTGGCACCATACCCTTTAGCAAGGGTTTCTGTAGTAACAACACGAATATTTTTCCACTCGATAATAGGTAATTGATTAGAATCGATAGTAATTAATTCAGTTTGCACCGCGGCTTTCCTTTAGTGAGCCAGGTATGATGCAGGTTGAATTGCAAAGAAATTAAATGAATTTTGTTGAAAGGTGTTGACGGGGTACAATTTTGCTTGTTGACCCTGAAGCGTTTAAACTCGACTTAAAAAGGAGATACAACAATGGGCCAGGTTGCATTTGATACTCAAGAATTCGTCGAAACCCTTGAAAACGCAGGGTTGCCGAAAGAGCAGGCCAGAGCGATTTCTATCGCTGTTCGCAAGTCACACGAAGTGGCGGATGTAGCGACGAAGACCGATATCGCTGAGGTAAAACGCGATTTAGAAGACATGCGTAAGGATTTATCTGCTGAGATTGCAGAAGTTCGTAAGGACATGGAAAATCGGTTTGACAAACTGGGGTTACAATTAACAGTCAGATTAGGTGGTATGTTAATACTCGCAGTAGGTGCGCTTACCGCTATTCTCAAACTTGTTCACTAGTCGGATTAAATCCGCGTTAACCTAATTAAACAGGTTATTCTTTCGTCAATGTATCCCTCAAATGAGTTTTGATAGCGCGTGTTTTCTGCATTAATATGCATCTGGCTTTACGTTCTTTGGAACCAAATATGCACATGTTTTTATTACTGAAGCCAAGGCTTCTGGTAGAACCTCAGGCGGAATACCTGGCAACTGTGATGCCCAGTACGAGTTCTAACCCAGTCCATTTTAATAACGCTGCCATCTTCGTTTGATTTATTTCTTACTTTCCAATGCGTTGATTGAAACGGTAATGGCTTGTCTATACATTGGATTAACAGAGTTTTTTGTGGATCAAAATTGCGCAGGCTGGTTGATTTTCTTTTCCTCCCGAATCCCCTAAAATTAATGTTGCGATACTCACGGGTTATCCTCGTTGAATGATGGCTATTGTTTCACCAATTAAGTTGAGAAAATCCTTTCTCCTTATGCAAAGCTGGCTTATTTCTTCGTCACAATCTTTTCTCTGCAGGCGATGAATGATTAACTGTTTGTTTTCAGGGAAATCAGCACAATAGCTCACGAAATCAACCCAATTCCTACCCGTACAGTCAAGATGTCCGATAAGTTGCCATTTGTAGGACGGGTCAAAAGAGCCACGTTGCAAAGTAGCAAAATGCACGGGGGGGCCAAGTCACTGACTTGATTTCTATCACACCATCGCGTTCTACAAGGCCGTCTGGACTATCGCCATAATCACCGAGGTCGAAAAATTCGCAATGGGTGACATCAACATTCCTCTCAATCTCATAGAGCATTCTAGCCATCGGCTCTTGCTCGTGTCCGCGTAGCAGGTGCTCATTAGTGAAACTGAATTCGGATTTTTTACCTTTGATAATCTCAAGGGCAATTTGTAGTGCATATCGCTTTGCCGGTTCACCAAACGCTTTTCACCTATTTGCCATAACACAGCCAAATTGAGATGCCGTCACTTTTCCGCTTCTCAATTCGTTCCACACCTCGGTATTTTGCGCGACGTCATGCCAAATCATCACTCTGGCCCCTCGTTGTCAGCATCCTGGCATCGCATCAGATACAGAATTTGCGCTGCTGTCTGCATAACGTCATAGAGTGCGTCATTAAAGCTATCATTCGTTTCCAGTGCCAGCAGTAAAGCATCATATTTTTCACCTGACTTTGAACCAGAAAATAGTTGAGCAATATAGGGATTAGTCAAGCGCTCGTATAAGTATTCCCCCTCTGGTATACATGCCTCTACTTCCTCGATTGTTAAGTGTTTCATCGCGCGAAGAATTTCATTTTCAGTTTGAATGTCCATACTGCTTCCTTCTTCGGCGATAGCGGATTATTAATCCTGAGTTAAATGATTTGTTCAGCTACGTTGTAGCTGATGTCATCATTTCGCATGACATATTCGTATTGGGCCGCCATATTCACCAAGTCGAATGGCAATAATGCAAGATGGGGGTATTTTTCTAATGCCAATTTCCATGCTCGATATCGACAGCCTGCGGTTTTTTGAGTAAGCCACCTGGCAACATCACCGTCACACAAAGATTCATACAAATCTTTTGCATCTTCGATACAGATTTCTTTTTCTTTTACCGTTAATTCATCTACAGCATTAAATATCGGGGTTTTTGTTCATGTTTCCATCATTGAACCTTTGAATTGGTGTATAAAACATTTGTAATGAATGCACCTCTGTACGAAGTGCATTGGTTATAAATATTTTATTGTGCATCATTGCCGCCCATCCTTAGCCCGCCGAGCACCCGACGCAGGGTTTAAAGTCGCGCCGTTCGACTATGTTAAAATAATTACCTGCACACCTTATCGGTGTACGCCAGTTCAATTTGTTTATGAACTTGTGTTCAAAGTTCTTGCCTGGTTTACAATCCAAGCCATTTAAGCCAAGCGTCTCGCTCTTCTGCAGGACGGTTAAAGTAGGCTTCTCGTACTATGCGGTTGAATTCAGCGAGATATATCCACGTTTCACTTACCCGTGAATTAGGTTTGTTCGGGTCTTGAAAATCCACCACAGGCAATTTTTCTCGTTTAATCATTAATCTGACGGCTTCATCGGTCTTACCGATCAACTCGGCAAACTTTTCTATCGTTACCGCTTCAACGGGATATTGCCCTGTGTAGTCACTCTTAATCATTGGTGCCTCATGTATTTCAGACCCTTCCAGACCGCTATAGACCGTTCCTGACCCTTTAAACATCAAAATGGAGCTTGACATCTGTTATGCTTAACACTGGGTGCACTTGCCTGAATTGACCTGATTTGTGGTGGATTTCTCAGCATTTGCTTAAGAAAGCATCCTTTATAAAGGATGTTTTAAACATAATAATCCTGAGGAAAGGATGATGTCAAGTGAGTATGGAAAAAAACTAAAAGATATTCGTCATGCAGAAGGGCTTACTCAACCAGAATTTTCAGCATTAACTGGTATAAGCCTTGGAGCAATACGAAATTATGAAACAGGACAGAGTGGAGTAGGGTTAAACGTTATTGATAAAATTGTGAAACACCCTAAATTGAATAAATATACTATGTGGCTAATGTCCGATAAAACAGCACCAAATGCCGGACAAATTCAACCGGCTTTCTCTCTCAGTGGCTCAGAGGTCTCGGAGGAGAAGAAGGATCAAAGAAAATCCTTCCATACGAAGGAGAATGATTGTTAGCACTACATGATTTCTGGATGTTTGCAGAAACAATAATGTTATAATTTATAAGGTTTTTGTTGAACAAAGGAATTAATTCAATGGAATACAACTTCGAGGTGGCAGGAATTTATTATGACAATAAAGATGGAACATCAAGAAAAGATATTATTAAAAAACATTTAGATATTGACGACTACACTAAAATCAATGTTAGTTTAATTCGCCATGGTGGAAACAAGCATGACAGAAATGCAATAGGTGTTTATATTTCAAAATCAGGATTTTTTGGATTCAATAACTTAATGATTGGCTTTGTTCCTCGTGAAGATGTTAAAGAAATATCGCCAATGTTAAAAGAAGGAGGAGAAATTACATCGACTGAAATTTACAAAGTATGGCTGCCTTCGTGGAGTGATAACGCCACACCGTATGTTCATATCACCATAAATACTAATTGGACAGAAAATGATGTTGAAGAAATGTACAAGCGTATTAAAGATGAGCAAAGAAAAAAGCGTCTTGAAAAAAGGAGTATGTCATCTGCAACTGATAAAAACAATGTAATAATTAAAAAAGTAATAAACTACATACTTAATATAGCAATATTAATTGCTGTTTATTTTTTAATATTCAAATAAAAACATACTCAATTAACTTGAAGATGCAGGAAATAGCGTTTAATATTTTCTCGTGCTACACCATCAGATAGAAGCTGTTTTGCCAGTTGAAGATTAGCTTCTTTAACCCCATCCTGTCGGCCTAACTGGGTAGCCTCTAGCTTCACCTTTTGCTTCAAGCTGTTCTGCAATCGTCATAACATCCTCCCGATAATCAGTTGCTTTCTCTGCAATCTGATGCAAAATTGCTTTGCATGCGAAGCATTATTCGGTTCGTCGTAAAAAAGTTACTACTCAGACATCTTATTACCCAAATATCCAAGATGGATCCAAACTCAATAATGTTTCTCGACCTCAATTAATTTTTCCATATATTTTGATTTTTTATCGTTATCCATTTTACCTATCTTTTTACATTCATTTGACCCGGCATTTATGGTAGATACTATCGTCCCCTCATTTTTTGATGGGGTAATAAATATGATCTTTTTGATGGGTGGTGCGTCTTGTATTTCTTTCTTGATTAGAAAATTGTCCCGTTCTAAATCACTTAGAATTTCTCCATTCAAAGCCCTCTTTGTTATTTCATCATTATAATTAATATAACAAAAAGTAGTAAAATGTACTGTTGCATTCGAATACTCTTCATCTATTTCATTTGCCACTCTTCTTGTTTTCATTTTAATAATAAGTACTCCATCTTTTAATCCATATGATTCTATTATGAACGGTTTTAGCCAATTATGAATTGGTTTTGATATAACATCTGAATCAGTAGGAACAGTAACAATGTTATCTGTACTTCTTTTGCATTTCACTAGCATGAACATTAGAATAAAAAATATTATGCAAACAAGAATATCTTTGAATGAAACTTTCCAAAATAAATGCTTATTCAAATAATCATCTATATTTTTCAATCGTTAATTCTTTCTTCGGGTGAAAGTTGGGAAGTCATCAATACGCCTTTACGTTTTCACCATGAAAATTTTTAATGTTTGACCCATTGACTTCTTGCTCTAATTAGGTGCATTTCAGTTTGAGTATGAAAAATCTTGCCATTGTTCTTCGTTAATTATTTTTAATGGAATACCTTTCTCATCTCTATAGTGAACCGCCTTCTCAATTTTTCTACCATGTGAAGTATATCGCCAATTTTTAGAACTCATAGTTCCCACTATTAAATAATCTAACTTTTTTGTAACATTACCTATTACATTTGCCCCTTGCCGAATGATCTCTTGTTCACATACACTGCGTTTACCGTAAATAAATTCACCAGTAAGACAAACTGTTTTTCCTGATGCTTCAAATTTATTAATAATATCAATAGGTAATTGAGTTGCGAACCCATCAACAACCCCAGACTCAATATCACACCCAGTAAAAGAAATTAATGTTTTTCTTAAAAATTCTCTTTCTTCTTCTGTAACAATAGAATCTTGTAATATATATTTTACAATATCGTAAATAATTTTACCTGGATAATTTTTTTTAAGATTATCGTTTTTTGACAAAAACCACTTAAGGTATTTTATTTCTGAATCATTTAATTCTTTATCTGATAGTATGCCTTTGCATAATCCTTCAAATAAATGCCTATCTGATTCAATTGAATTTAAATGAAGATAAGGAAGCTCCAACAAGTTTTTTTGAATTATAATTAAATCTTTTTTAATTTCATTTAGTTCAGTAGAATCAATAGTTTCATCAGCTAAAACATCAGATATTCTACGCCGAATAGATTTAAAACAAAAATTATCACTAATCTCATTCGCATTAAGAAGCCAAGTGTCTAAGTATAAAATTTCTTGCGAATTAACACAGCCATCACAGATAATTCCATCTATGATACTAATCAAGTTAGCAAAATGTTTATCTCGATTTCTAAAGTAATTAAACCTGTTAAACTTTTCCACACCTAATTTCCCTATTAGGGCGTTAATAATTATTCACATTTAAGCTAGAGGCAAGCTGGCTTCTTGCCTCACAGTTGATCTAGTTCACTATCTGAAAGGCCGGTATAGCGCTTAACATTTGTGCGATCTATACCATCAGATAGAAGCTGCTGTGCTAACTCCTTGTTAGCATCCTGTCGGCCTAGCTGATAGCCTTCTTGCTGGCCTAGCTGATAGCCTCTAGCCTCACCTCTGGCTTCACCCTTAGCTTCTAACTGTTCTGCAATCGTCATAAAATCCTCCCGGTAAGTCGGTGCCTTTTCCGCAAGGGTTCGGATAAATCCCTCGCCGTCAATCGTATTTCCTGCCTGAGCTATATAATATAATAAACTCTTGCATTGTTCTTTAGAATACTTCCACTTTTCTATTAGATTAGCTAACTCTACAGCAAGTTCCAACATATCCCGTCGTCGGATATGGTCGGGTAGCAACGTGACATCTCTGTCACGCCGCCCCCTAAGAACGGTACGTGCAAGTTTCCCCGCATACCGCTCAAGCCTTTATAAGTTACGATACTATACGATCGTAACCAGCAGCCCTACTATGTTTTTGTCGATGGCAATCAGGATGTAAAAGTTCAAGATTACTCAGTTCATTTTCGCCTCCTTTCACTCTTTCGACTTTATGGTGTATGTTCCAGCCAGTTTCTTGAGTAATTAATTGGTTGCAGCACAAACAGCGTTTATCTTGTCTTCTCCATAATGCTCTCACTTTCTTACTTTCCTACGGCTTCTTGTTTCCAGGTATTTTCTAGCCTTTTTTCGAAATATATTTCCCATTCTTTATCGAATGCGCAGGCTTCACTTCTGATTTTTATATGGCGCTTTATAGGTGTGGAAGAGGCTTTGTACAGTGTGAACATTTTGCCTTCTGGCGATTTTCCACTGAACACCCATTGGTTATTCCCTTGAACGGTAAAGTATTTTTTTCTTACCCAATATTTACCTTTCTTTGGGTGACGTCTTAAACACCATTTCCACAAAACTTGCCAAATCAGATGATCGATTTTAGAAAAGGTTTCTTTCGCCACAACATGTCGATGGTAATTTACCCACCCTCTCATTATCGGGTTGAATTGAGTTATCAGTTTCCATGCGCTACTTGACCTTTCCTTCTTTATCGTGGTTCTCATTTTCTTCAAAAAGTTTGTGAGATTTTTTTTGGCGGGTGTTATTAAAAATTTGCCGTTAAAAGATCTCACATTCTGTCCTAAAAAATGAAACCCTTCACTAATATGGGTAATTCCCGTTTTTTCTTGTGATAGACGCAAGCCTCTTTTTGCCATGAATCCCTCAACCAGCGGTTTGACCCTTGATTCAAGGAGTTCATGTGAGATACCTGTTATCACAAAATCTAGAGTAAAGGAATGACTAGGGGCTATTTTCTAGCTTACCTATCATTCCCTTCTCATCCCACCGTACGTTCAGTTTTCCCGAATACGGCGGTCCGACAGTCTTCATCGTCAATCATGCGCAAGTTTCGTTGGATACTCCATCATGCCACTACCAATGTAAACTATTCCCATTGCATAAAGCTTACCGTTTGGAAATTTCTTCCATCCAAACCCACGGCCTCTACTTCTGCGGATTAAGTATCTACGAAAACGAATATTAATAAAGCGCTGTAGTCCGCGGAAGGCATCGCTAGCATTGGCGTGACGAAAATAATTAACCCATCCCATCACCACCGGTTTCACTAATTCCACGTATTCTTTGGGACTGACAGGTGCTCTTCTTGATGTCAGAAATTTCAAACTATTCCGTATAGCCTTTTGCGCATGCTTTGCTGGAAAAGTGTATATGACTTTCTTTCCGCTCTTAGGACTTTTGCGTTTCACAAAATTGAACCCGATAAAATCAAATCCATCGCTTAACTTTGTTATACGCGTCTTTTCTCGGTTTAAGGTCAGACCTATCCTTTCTGCCAGAAATGCAAACGCTTCTAATACCGGCTCTGCACTTTTCTTGCATACTAAATATTGCATCATCGCAATATCGATGCAGGGTGGCACCTAGCTTTTCAGGGTACCCTCTTTTATGCCACACCTGGTCGATAACGTTTAGGTAGATATTGCTATATAGCGGCGACAACGGTGAACCTTGTGGCACACCCACCTCTGTTACCTCTATGTTTCCACTTCTCGCTATACCAACCTGTATCGTTTGTTTGATTAACCTCAACAGGCTTCCATCTGCAATCTTTCGACTGAAAAGACAAATTTTAAAAAATAACTCATTTAAAATCAATTAGATAAATGATTTGTTGATTAAAAAACAGGCAGCAAAAGACCATAAAATGGGATAAAAGCCGATATTTTAAGTGTGATTTAACAATGAGTTAAATTTTATTATGACCTGTGATTTTCATCAAAAATAGGGATTAATTCAGTTTCATAAATTTGATCGAATATGACTTACTCAGTCAAAAGTTAATTTTTAGCTTATTCATACTCTCGTACTTTATCTCTTTAAAAACAGCATTTAGGTATTTGCTTGATGGTTTCATGGCCTCTATTTTGTCAAATAAAATGAGCGTTTTTTGATAGTTTTGTTTGTTAAAAAATATTAAAATTTCTTAAAATTAACTATTTAACCTGTTATAACTTTTTAACTTTAATGGAAAGAATGTTATGAGACCTATATCGTCAACATCGTCAACATCGTCAACATCGTCAACATCGTCAACATCGTCAACACAGAAGTTTGTAAAAAGCATTCAAACTGTATCTAATTCAACATCATCTATTCCTCATCACATTTCCCCGAACCCGAAAAGTAGTCAGTATATAGAAGACAGCAAAAACTTCTTTCATAAAGAGACAAAGACGAAGCCAAATCAAATCACTAGTTTCAATAAAAAAAATAAAGGCCATTTTGAAAATAAATATAAATCACATAAGTGGACATTCATAAAAAATTATCGTGAGAAAGAATTACCAGTATTTGCTAATGAGGTTACAGCATACCAATATAAGATTATTGCCCAAAAACAGGGTTTTTATGGAGAGCTGCCTCAGCTAATTAAAAGAAAAAACGTTGAAAATAATGAGACTCTAGATTTGACAAAAGGCAAAGAGGGAGATGAACTCCTTAATATTTTCTTTGAAAAAACCCCGAATGGAAAATCGACAAAACGAATAATGGATGATTTTGGTTTGCGTGCAACAGCGGTTAGACGCGGTACAGATTCTTATTTAAAACGTTTCTTACAAGAGCCGTTCCTTGTTGCTGATTTTTATATTGACGTAGAGTCAGTGAACTCAAAGTTAACAACAAAATAAACTGGGGTGAGCCTGTCAATAAATTTGTGTAAATAACTAAAAACACGATATTTAAAGTGTGATTTAACAATACCTTAAATTTTATTATGACCTGTGATTTTGCTCAAAATCAGGACATTCAGTGCTTTTTTCAGTCTTTCATTTTCCAGTCACGTTCCTTTCTTAACCCCCCCCTTCCAGCCGGACGCTCTTATCATCTAAGCAGTTCGGCCCGGCGGTCATTAAAAATGATATTGACCCCGATAGTACCTCGGGTGTCTTGCGTACTTTTTTCCCCAGTTTGTTGAGCCACATCTCCCCATACATCTAAACGCGCACGGATTAATGTCCGCACACATTCCCAGAGAGCAAGATATGAGACATACCCAGCCGCCAGAACGCCTGAAACAGGCGCGCAGCAGGTTCATGCAACCCATGCTCGAACCCGTGTTGCGCGACCTGCTGCAACAACCCGCCGCCCGCACAAAAAAAGTGAGCCCCCGCTTCCGCTTCATTGACCTGTTCGCCGGCATTGGCGGCATCCGTATGGGCTTCGATGCTCAGGGCGGTGAATGCGTTTTTACCAGCGAATGGAACAGGTTCTCGAAAAAGACCTACATTCAGAACTACGGCGCCCCTCATCCGTTTGTGGGTGACATCGTTCCATATCCGGCAGAGGACGTGCCGGACCATGATGTACTGCTCGCCGGGTTCCCCTGCCAGCCGTTCAGTATTGCGGGCGTCAGCAAAAAGAATTCGCTGGGCCGCCCACATGGTTTCGAATGCACCACGCAGGGAACCCTGTTCTTTGACGTGGCCCGTATCATCGCCACCAGACGCCCCAGGGCGTTCCTGCTGGAAAACGTCAAGAACCTGCTTTCACACAACAAGGGCCACACCTTCAACGTCATCCTGCAAACGCTCAGGGACGAGCTGGGCTATGATGTGCATTACAGGGTAATCGACGGGCAGCACTTCACACCGCAGCATCGCGAACGAATCATCATCGTCGGTTTCCGCGAAAAAACGGGCTTCTCATGGGATGACCTGAAACTACCGGAAGAAGGTCCGCGCCTTGCGTCAATTCTGCACAGGACGGATGGCACAGAGCCGGTGCTCCCCTGGGATGGAGAGCGCTTTTTCGATCACGACAGGCGGGCCGTGCCGCTCCGATACACGTTGACGCCCAACCTGTGGGCCTACCTGCAGGCCTATGCAGACAAGCACCGCGCCGCCGGCAATGGGTTCGGCTGTATGGCCTATCCCGACAGTGTGACACGCACACTGTCAGCCCGGTATCACAAGGACGGGTCAGAAATCCTGGTATGGCAGGGCAGCAACAACCGGCCGAGACGCCTGACGCCACGTGAATGCGCCCGCCTGATGGGCTTCCCTGACGCTTTCCAGATACCTGTCAGTGATACACAGGCTTACCGTCAGTTCGGCAATAGCGTCGTCATGCCGGTCATGCAGGAAGTCGCCCGCATCATGACGCCCCACGTGCTGGCTCAGATCGCACATGAACGAAACGGCACTTCACCTGCATTGCCCCTGTTTTCCTGATGGTTGACGTAGTAGACCGCGCGACACGTAGCCGAAGGAAGTAAGTGCAAATACAAAAACGTATTTTGGAGAGAAATCAATTTATTTACAGATAGTTCAATAAAAATTTACATAAATAAACGGTGTTTGACGTTTTTTAAATTGAAACTTATAAAATATTTTGAATTAAAAAATCTCAAAGTTTAAAAATGATTTAATAAAATAAATTATCCAAAACTGGATTTAAGAAACGTAAATGATATTTAAAAGTCTGAATGCCCACATTGCGCGTTTTAGCTATAAAAAAATAAATAATATGAAAATTTTCATAAAAAAATACCTTATACACCTCTGATAAAAGAAGAACTTGATATAAAGCTTAATGCTTCGAAAGAAAGAATTGCTTTTTTGCTCAATCATTTACAAAAAAATGATGACTTGAAAAATTTTCACAAAAAGAGGCTTAAAATAAGTATTTTTAAAGACTTAAATTTTTACATTCAAATTTAAAACAAATAAACATATTTAAATTATTTTTAGGAAATAAATGAGCTTAATTACCAATACTACTATAAGAAATATTTTAGGAATAAATGTTAGTGAATCAGAGTTAAAGTTGTTAGAGTCAAAAAGATTAACACCAACATCAATTAAAAATAGTCCTAGACTTTTAAAACGATTAGAAAGAACACATAAAAAAACTTTTAATGAAAATAAAAAAGTGGCTATTAAAACTTTTATTAAAGAATTAACTGTTTCTAAAGATAAGAAAATAGAACAAAATCCCCACTTTCTATCAGATAAAAATATAACTATATTTCCTTCATTTCAGGATCTAAAACCGCTAAAAATTGATTCTCAAGCTAAAAATATTAAACAGGGTCACTGCCCTCAAGAAAAAAAATTTTGCGTCACAATAAATCAAAAAAATTTAGGAAGTATTTTATCTGATGACCGATATGTGTTTATTGTTGTTCCTTCCCTTAATTCTAAGACTAAGTTCGAAATTATCAGTACCTGTGAAGGGCAATTCTCTTCTGATGGAAAGAGAATTGGTCACGTATCTCTGGCAATGAGCGAAAGTGGTAGACTAGACGTTTATTATGCAGGAATGTTTGAGGTAGAAAATGGAAACATAAATAATTGGAGTAATGAAAGTGGCCATTACAAAACCGATATGAATATTCATAAAAAAGTGGCTCGCTATATGTCGGCTTTCCCTCCAGAAAAATTTAAAGAATTTCGTTAATAATATTTAAAACACGTCTGCATCCTGTGATGGTTTACAGCTTTCTTGGTTAGACAGCACTATTAACAAAATAATGATGATTCATCGAATAAAAAGGGGATTGATGAAAAAATCATTTGATATTTATCATGTATGTGGTCAGATAATAAAAAAATAAATCATTCAGTTATTTAAGGTCCCTCAATATAAGGTCTTTCTAAATTTCAGGAGTTTTTGATATGAACGTTAACCATTCTACTTCAAATCAGCCCTTACTTAGAGATGATAAAGTTTACAATGACTCACAAGAAAGACCTGTCGGCATCGCAACTCACAATAGACAAAGTGACAAATTGTGTCACAGACCCCAAAACAGATTCCACAAAAATTCCAACCATGACACCTGAAGATAAAAGTAAAATGGACGAACTTTTCAACCGCTGCTTTAATGCCGGAGAAGCAATTTCAAAAGCCTTAAAGCAATAAATGAGAGATCGTTTAACGAAGTCGGTCATAAATTTTCAGCGGCCAAACAAATAAAAACACCTGTAATCCTACCCCCTCGGCACTTCAGGCCAGGTGATTTCCCCCGCCTTGGGTTCGAGTCGATGGAGGGCGACACGATAGGCTTTCCAGATCTTGAGAGCCTGGACCTCTTGTTCGGTCGCTATCCCTAGTTCTACCGCATCGGCCAGCGGGCCTATGGCTTTGCTCGCTCTGTCCATCCATTTTTCTTTTTCCCTCGCCGCTTGCCGCGTCCGTTCTGCCTCTGTATAGGTTCCTCTCACCACTTGATGACCGTCAAAAATCCATTCTCCATTATTTTCTGCGCCCTCAGGCAGCGAATCCAGCTCGACAATATTGCAATTTAAAGGGAATAAGGTAGAAGCATCTCTCGCGATAGAGACCACCGTGTTTTTTTCATCAAACATCACTTTGAATGTGTCTGGCTGAAACGTTTTTTGAAGGTCATACCAATCATCGCCGTTTTCATCCTGTAGGTATGAAGCATTGATGTTGTATTTCAACTCCCTTTGTTTTTCTGATAATGCTTCAATATCTGTCTTGTTAAAATTTTTATACATCTTCATCACATTATCCCTGCCCTACGGTTATCCACTGCCCATTAATATTTTTCTGTATGAATCGGTAATAGGCATAGCTTTTTATCTCCCAGAGACCATCCGTTTTAAACCCCGTGACCACAGCGCCTGCGGGAAGTTGTCGGTCATAGCCCTGAACACTCATGAGTTGCGCACTGGATAATCTGATGTCCCGGACAAAGGTGCGATTGACTTCCTCCCAGGGGGCCCGGCTTTGTACGGCTTCCGTGATTTTGGTGGTGATCCATTGATTTAAGAGCCCGCCCCAGCACTCTCCGTCAATATTGCCATCTTCTTGATAGGTCGCGGTTTTTCCGTTCTTTGACACCCTGAGGGTGTCGTTCACTTGAATTTGTCCCTGCACTTCACCGCCGTGCCGTTTATCCAGTGCATTTTTTGCACAATCGACCGTTTCTGACAACCCCAGATTTTCTATAAATTGATGTTTATCCGGGATGTCCGCCCCGTTGTCATTTTTGGATAAAAATACTGAGTTTAGAATCTCAACAATCTGTGTGTCATCATCAGGATTTAATACACCCCCATTTTTGGTAATAACATGACATAGCTCACGTTGTATGGTATTAAACCACTTAGCAGGTAATAATGTAGGGCTGACCCCACCAGCCACATTACCCTCGGTAAATTCACCGTCTGGCGTCGCGGTATTGGTAATATCGCCAATTTTTTGCATAGAGAATCCTCAAAAGTTAATTTGATGAATTTAAAAAAACGTTTTATTTAATCAGTGATAGCCAAATAACAGCACTGTGAACGGCGGGGCCAGTGGGTTAAGTGTACATTCCAGCATGTTATTGCCCCAGGTAGCCAGCGGCTCTCCACAATAAGTCACACCACATTTAGCCCGAACATACGTTGTTTGCTGGGCGTTAACCCGCCAGACAAATGGCCAGTCATCCCCATTAATTGCCTCACCACATACGCTAAACCCTGCCCGAGCCTGACGAAACTCATCAATGGTAATGTCATATCCTAGCGTTTTGGCCAAACTGGTATAACACTGTTTTGAGAGTGATCCTTTGCCCACCAGCCGGGATACAACAGCCTGGCGACGGCGCTCAATGGTATATGTTTCGCCAATCGTGCAATTATCGGGCAGACCTAATGACTCCTCCCATTCCGGTAGCAACTCCAGCGCCGTGGCCGGGAAACCACCAGTAAGCAGACCAATCGCGCTGGCGTCTACGCGTTGAAATGACGTGGCCAACGCCTGGGCCAGTTTGGTGAGTGGATTATCAGCCCCCGTTTGCCAAACGCGCCCACGCGGGAAATGCGCCAGTAACGCCGATTGATAATCGGACGTAGTGAACAGGCTGGTCATGTAATGGTCACCGTTCCGAGTTGCGGGAGTTCGCCCACGCCCAGCGTGATATTCTGAGTCGGAGAGGTCATCAAAAACCCATCCGTTCCCGGAGCAGAAGCGATCGCCGCGTTAATTGACGACAGAGTGACAATACCTTCCCCTGCAGGATCTCCTCGGGTAAAAAATACCAGGTTAATTGCGGTGCTAATGGCGGCGGTCAGGTCCTGTTCCTGCTTGATGATGCCGGTAATGGCAAAATCAATGACTTTAGGGATCGGGGAAGCAACGTAAACCAGAGCCGTTATCGTCTGATTCGGATAAATGGCATCAGCAACGCGCAGCTGGTCACCGGTGGCTTTTGCGTAACAGCCCCAGTCTTCATGGTGCGAGAGGCCATCAGTGCCAGAAGGAAAGCCGTGGTTGGTCTGATCGTCCCCATCACACATAATGTATATTCCGACCGTTCCCGCGCCCATCAGACGGCGCACACACCACGCACGCGTCACACCCGGGACCGCCAGCGCCCAATTCACATAATCAGTCTTGCTCCCGCCTTGCGGTAATGCCTGATACGCCAGAAGCATTCGGGTTCGTAAAGGCTCGTCTGTCTCAACGTTAGCACCACCACTAGCCGGATGAATCAGCGTGACCTGAGAATCAACACCGGAATAACTGTTATCAAGCGTCAGCACGGTTCCCACTGGCGCATTACCGAGTACGCCACCAGCGGTGGGATCATCAAGCGGAGAGACCAGAACAGCGGTGACTGGCGTTAACGCAGTGCCATCAAGCCCGATGGTGACAGAATTATCCAGGGTGTATTTGATCCCATCCTTGCGATTGATAACGGCCCCGGCCGGGACTGTCCCTCCAGCCCCTGTCAATCTGGCGGCTGAGCTTTTGGCGGCAGTGGCGGGTTTTCGATATACGGTCACTAATGCCGCCCACGCTGCTAAATACTCATCTGTTGCGGTAAAAGGCGTTGATTGTTGTGCTACCCAGTCAAGATAGCCATAGTGGCCATATGACAAACCCGCCTGAACATCACCGGTGATCGCCAGGTTCGAAAACCGAAGCAGTCCACCTGTTTTCGGTAACGCACTCTGTATATCGCTCTTCACCTGCCCCCTCAGATCAGTGAGTGTTGGGTGCTTATACGGCATTCGCTATTTCTCCCCATGCCCAGTCAAATTCAACACTTCTTTTGCTCCCGTCCGGCTGCTCAATAGTAACGTACAGATATAAGGTCGACGGATAGACTATGCGGTAAGTGACCTCGACAGATCCCGCTATAAGGTCATCAATCATCCATTGCAGCGCCTCGCGGGCGTAGTCCCTGGCCTTTTCGGCCGTGTCACGGGATAAACGTTGACGATAAATCAGCCATAAGCGGGAGCCTATACGGTAATCCTCGCCCAAATAGCCCCACCAGCCCCGGCGATCGTCACGATCGTAGATATCATCTGCCCGCGCTTGCTGATCTGTAAAAAGGGAAATGAAAACTGCTGTATCAAGATCGTCACCGCTGGCCAGATCACCGGTTTCTGATACCCAGTCACCGGAATCCATTTTCCAGACTGTTTTGATATCACTCACTGGCTACCCTCCTACCGGCTGAGACGGTTTTGCACTGTCGATTGTGCGGTGACCACCCTGAACGTTTTTAACCTGGTGATCATGGTCGTTGTACGCCTCCCGGAGCTGCTTAAGGGTCGCTGTATTGCTTTCACAGTTGTCAATAATGTCTCCAGTGCATTTCAAAACCGGCGTTTTTGCCAACACTTCTTCACTGGCTGTGATCGTCACTACCGTAGAATTCACCACGTCCACCGGCTGACCATCTGCGTCTATGGTGATGCCTGTTTCCGTGAGCTTGACGAGCTGGCCCCACTGGCTATAGATAACCGTCTCTCCGGGTTTCAGGCCAGATTGCCGATGGGATTGATGATTTGACGCAATAATGACGCCTGATGAACGGTCCCCACCTAAAAACGCGATTACCACGTCAGTGCCCACCGGCAAACCAGACGAAAAACCAAAGTCGCTCATACGCGGCGTATCGCCTCGCACCTCTAAGGGAGTCTGTACCTGCAGCTTTTGAATGGGGCCGCTATCACTGGTTGCCGTCACTCGGCCAATAGATAACGCCATCTGAACGCGGCGCAAGAGTTGACGGTAAGCGGCGCTGATATCCATTAGTTATTAAGCTCCCTTACCTGCTGATAGAACTGGTACGGCTCAACGGTGAACGCCTCTGGCGGCATCAAAACAAGCTCGGCCGTCGTCCCACGCTGATCGCGAGTAAACGTCACTTCAGAGAGCAACCAATACATATCTGTAATGTTAAAAACGGGAATACTGATCGGAATCTGGGTATTGATTTCCCAAAGTTTACCGGACTTATCGCGCCAGCTGTCCACAACGACGCGGAGAGCTTTTGAACGACCGTAGCGCCGGTTCATTTCCCAGTCGATATACTGTTGGGCCACACCATTCGCGATCATCGTGCTTTCGATGATGTCTATTTTCTTGCGAGGGCGCATTTTTTCAGGGTCCTGGGCGCTGGCCAGAAACGTTCCGCCATATTCAACGGAGGACCCCACTTCATAAAGCGGCGCAACCGACATGGACAACCCAGCATAGTGGGAAAAACGCTGGTCTATGCTGCTTTGATAGTCTGCCGCCTGTATGTTCTCGCCCTGCATCACCCCTGACGCGGCTTTTTGTGTGCCCACGCGGGTGAGGTATAAATTGCCGTCCGGGAGGTCATACGCCAGTAACGCGCTCCAGCGGCACACACGATCAATAATTTCTTGCGGACTTTCCCCCCAGTTAATCGTCAATTGCGGCGCGGCCTGTAGTCCGGTCACGTCTGTTGTCACGTGAATATCGTACGGTGCGGCGAGACGCTGAGACATGGCCAGTGCATCGAGCCCCGTCATCACATTACTTTCCCACTCCGCCGAACAATCAACCAGATCCTGACATTTTCCACGACCGGTCACACGAATCTGATGCTGATTTGGGCGGATTGATGGGCAACAGCGGTCAACGTAGCCGGTTATGACCATGTCTTCCCCCAACTTCACAACGCACGGATCACCAGGACTAACCCACTGTTGTTCGCCACCGGGGTAATAGTCCATGATGGAAATATCAAAGTCTGAGGGCATTCTCTCAATGCCGCGCGTAATCCGTATCCGGTCCCAGCCGTGCAACGCGCGCGCCCTGACCTCAAGGTATAGCTCGTCTACTTTTTCCGTTTTTTCGGTTGTCATTTGCTGAGCGCCTTAAAATCCAGTGGCATAAATGCCGGGTGAACAGGATTAACGCATCTCACCAGCTCGTTATTGCGTGCCGGATCCTGATAAATACGCTCAGAAAGAACAAGCGAGGGGAGAGAGGTATCAAACTGGTATTCTGTGAAACGGGCCAGATTTGCCCCACGTTCGGTCAACTTTGGTGTTAGAAAGCCCCTCCCGAACCGCCTCGGCAATACCCTGGCTGTGATCCTGGCTTTTACTGTTATTCACCGTCGATGTACTGGATTTACTGTTGTTATTGACTGTGGAGGTGTTAGAAACGTTGTTGTTTTCCGTCCTGTTCTGAACCTGGCTAACCGGCGCGCCGCTAATGACGGATTGAACCTGTTCTGAGGACCACGGGTTGTTACCTTCCTGGTTAAACAGGGCGGTTAATACGCGCGCTCTTAACGCTGGATCTGTGAGATTCAATTGATCGCCTGGTTTCACCCCAAGCTCCCGACTGGCTCCCGATATCATGGCGCGTGTATTATTCCCGTCTGAAAGTGGGGAGGCAGTGCTAATGATTTGCTCTATTGTCGTCAGAGGCCGATTCCGTGCGGCCTTGCTTTGCCCGGTGTAATACAGCATTAACTGGCGATCAGCGGCAGCAATGCCCACCTCGGGCGTCTCAAATTTTGCAAACCGGGCAGATCCACCAGCACCAGGCTCCATCACCGCGCCTTGCTGGCGAGCATAGTTCATATTCCACGGGTTATTATTCCGCACTGACCGTGCGCGCGGGTTAACACCGGCACTGGGCTGGCCAATATTTACCCCCTGATAACTGTTTACACCCGTTGAATTTGAGCGTTGCAGCGCAACGGCCAGATCGCTCGCCAACTGATTGGCCATTTCTTTAGGACCGTAATACGCCTGGAATTTCTCACGTAGACCATCCGTCATAACCCCAAAATCCATCGCCGTTTTTTCGGTGATGGTCAGCGTCTTATAAAATTCAGGGTCGTTATATCCCTTTCTCAGCTGTTGAGACTCATCCCCTCTTGTTACCCCCAAAGCGTGCATTAATGCAACATTATCAGGGCCATGAGTTAATATATCCGTGATGCCTTCCATGCCATCTTTAACTGAACCATCGGACAGCAGCAGGCTGTAAAAACCGCCTCTGGTTTTTTGTTTCAAACCATCCCATGCAGCGCCCATTTCATTGATAGCGCCATTGATGCCAGTGAGATCGTCATTTAGCCCATCAGGAACAGTCAGCCCAAAATCTTTAGACTGACTCATTAACTCATCAAAATTACCCGTCCTGAGTAATTTTAAGCTATTAGCATCAAGGCCCAACCTATCGGAGACTTTTTTCTGATTCTGAGAACTTAAAGCCGGAAATACCCTGGACAGATGACGCATCGTCCCCGTTAAATCAGCGGTTCCATCATCATTTTTAGCAATCTGGGCGCCTATTTGATTAAGAAGAGATAACGTGTCGTGACTTCTTCCCTGGAGAGCGTCATTAAATACACCATAAAGTCCCTCAACAGATTGTTTAGCCGCATCGGCATCCATACCCAAAATTTGCATCGCACCGGATAACTGAGTGAATTTCTCAACGCTTAATCCCGCGTTCTGTGCAGACGTAGAGAGTTCTTGCGCACTTTTACCCGCTTCTCTCATGCCCGTCACCGTTTTATACATCCCTGCGGCAGCGGCACCAATGCCAAGAGATAACCCACCCACCATTTTTAATGGGGAGACCATATCGCCAATTAACTGAACACCCTCTTTAGCAAAGGTATTCAACCCCTTAAATTGTCCTGTAATAGAATCCAGACCATTTAAAGTGTCTTGCCCTCCAGGTTTTAAACCTCCTTTTAATTTATCTAACGGCGGGTATAGAGACTGCACTGAGCGAATAATACGATCAATTTGCTTTGATGCATCATCATTGGCTACCAAATCAAAATCGAACTGTTCACCCATGAACTCCCCCTCCCATGCGTTTCATTTGTAAGTACCAGAATAAAAAACGGCTGGCGGGTAATTTGCCCGCCTCATAAGGACCCCAGTGATAAAAATGTGTCACTTCGGCTACTGCGTTCCCCCAAACGATGGCGGATAACGCAAAAAATCCAGCAGATATTTCTCCGCTTTCCTATAATCACGGTAATTCATACTCTTGATTATATTTTGAGGGATGAACGGATCACTTAATAATGAAATAAGTAGTCCCATCGCCGACATATTCCCGTTTTTAGACTGCTCATCATAAAACTGTTCAATTTGAGAAAAACAGGGTTCTTTTATCACAAGGCTATTAAAGGTTTCCTTACCATCTACGGAGGATAACGGCTTAATAAGGTTGAGCGTAAACGATGATTCCAGACTATCCAGAAAAGCCAAATCGTTAATGACTGTTGCCATCATTAATTCTCCGTAACCGAAAGACCTTCCCATTTAACATCAAACTTCGCATCTTCGGAATCCACTTCCTGCTCATCAACGGTCCACATATGACTACCAATAATAGTTTTACCGTTGGCTAACTGAGCAACTACAGTGACGTTGGTTTGATTGTTAAATCCAATAACAGACGTTCCACGACTGTCACGCAATGACATTGAAATAGACCCTGCTGAGGGTTTTTCTTTGTAACCGTGAACTCCATCCATTCCGGTCAGTGTTTCACGTTTAACGCGAGTGGGTTTATATTTAAACGAACCCTCGACCATCACTGTTAAACCATCAACAGTGACATAAGCGGTCCCCGCGAGTAAACCGGTTGTATCAGCCATAACAGATCCTTAAATATCATGATGATGGTTGTAAGCGGAATTGCGCCAAAACAGCGAAAATACGTAACTGATTCATTAATACACCATCCCAGAGAACATCAACACGACTGGGATTCTTCGCGTTCTGCTCAACCATCAGACCAGCAGCAAACCCCTTGCTATCCTGAACAACGTAACCTAATATCAACGAACGCTTTCCTTTCTTCTTACCTGTTAGGGGCTGGTACTTCTTCCGCTGCCAGAAACCTGACGCCTTTGGGGTTGAGCAAAGCTTTACCGCCAAGGTGCCGTGTGCCGCCAAACTCCTCGGGGGCCAGATATTCGGCGGCCGTGGGCCTGATCAATACCTTGGCTTTCAGGTTGGTCTTTCTGGCCGCTTTGGATGCTACAGAGTTAACAGTAAAAGGCGTTGGATTATCCAGCCTGCTTTGCAGGTTGTCCTTTTGCGCCTCCTGAATCTTACGCGCCGTACTGGTCAACGCTCGCGCTGTCGCAAAAGGGATCTGCTTTTTGAGGGCCATTAATTGGCGCTCAAGATCTTTTAGATGAGCCATTAAATGGTTTTATCTCCCCATACTTTCCAGCCACTGCATCGGCATAAATTGACGGCCCTCATTATTTTTGAATCTTATTCAAACAGACCTGCCTCACATAATTCTGCAAGCCTGTTATTTGCTGCCCGGCGATGTCGATTCTGTTTCGGAGGAGGAAATAATCCCGTTGAGTGGCGTCAGCAAGTCGGGGGGCGGTTGCATCATCCACGCCGGAGGGGGTGGTATTGGTGGACAGGTCGTGACAGGTTGCCTTGACACGCAACCGGCGACGGCCATCAGCCACATCCCGCTCAAGCTGGGCAACAAGATTTTTATTATGTTCCAGTGCTTTGGTGTGTTGTGCATCCAGTTGTGACACCGTCTTTATCTTCTGGCGAAGCTGTTTAAGAGAGGCCTGATGCTGAACGAGCTCTAAAACGGCTTTTTGAAGGGCCTGTTCAGACTGCTGATATTGATGACGATAATAGACAGCGACACTGAGCAGTGAAGCCAGTAATACCATTATCATCCCAGGGATTGTCCAGCGCATCAGGCGGTGACTCTGTGTGGCGCTTTCATCAGAGACAGTTCAACCGCTTCAAACCGCGCTTTCTCCTGTTGACGTCGTGCCATTAATCCCCGTAATGCGACTTTTTTGCCTTTGACCGTGCCATAACACCATTTAGGGAACTCGGCCGCCGCGCCGGCTTCATCGCCCGCGTTCAGCTTTCCAAGCAGCGTTGAGTGAGCAAACGCCTTCACCCCGATGTTAAACAAAAGAGAGCCCAGCGCGTCAAATTGATTCTGCCTCACCGTCACCTTGAGCAAGATATCAAGTTGAAGACAGATGAGGGTGATATCTTCACGCAAAAAAGCCTCTGCCTGCCCGGGGGTCATTGTGTCACCGGCCTTCACGCCTGCGGTATGCCCGTAGACGAGAGTCCATTTGTCTGCACTGCATTGATAGGCAGTGAGCTTAAGCCCCTCAAACGCCTGGATTCGTGCGATGCCTTCAGGGCTGATGTCCATGGGTTACTCTCCATTCTTGCGCTGAGTGAATGATTGGATGCGCGCGCGGATGTAGTCTGTGCCCACATAGCCGATATAAATGGCCAGCACCTGCGGGGCGGAGGCCGGCAGGGTGCCGTGAAACAGGCCTTCGACCATCATCAGGAGGGGTTGACTAAAAAACGCCAGCGTACTGCAGGACAACGCATCGAGTAATCGCCGGCTCCAGGCATGTTTTCCCCACGCATTGCGCCACAACGAAAACAGGGCGGCGAGGCTGGCGTAGCCAAAGTCGGCTTGATGACCCCGAATCCAGGCCAGCAACGCAACCCAGAATCCAGGCTCTTTCTCAGGCATGGTCATAGGGGGAAAACATCATGAAATAGGACGACCCTTTTTTTGAGGCATATTTGAGACAACAAAAAGCCCCCACCGAAGTGGAGGCTCTGTGTTTTGTTTGCAACTAATATAGTATGGGGCGATTATGTCGGGTCACGGGGACACAGTCAAGTACTTTTTGTGGCTTTTTTGAGAGGAAAACTTTTAGAGCAATTTGTTTTGATTGATGATGAAATTGTGATTTGAATCATGAAAATGCAAAATTGAGTTATGTGCAGAAACTGCGTTTTCATCATGATTGAAACTGGTCGTGTTTTCTTTTAAAAGAATAGCCGCCTTCGGCTCTCCTATCACCATAACAGCATTCAACTTTTTGCGTCTAGTATTGAGCTTTTCTATGACAGCCTTCAAATTTTCTGCCTCACAATTCCGCCGATGCGCTTTTTTACCAGCATGGAGGATTTCGCAAGCAAACTTCAAGCGGCCGATGAAGCCATTAAAATAATCAATCAAATTTTTTGTTGACATGATGAATTTCCTTTTTTTAAATAGGCCATCAAAGTATTTGATGTCCGAATAAAAACGTAAGCAATATTAATAAATTTGTAAAAATTTAAAAACAATGAATGATGAAAAAACATTTTTAGCCTCAATAATGTGAATTTTTCAAGATTGTGTGAGTCTTGTCTTATTCTGAAAAGGCATCGACCTGACCTGCGATATAGGCTTCTGAACGGGTTAAATACCCTGAGATAGATTTATGGTCTCGTTTGAGGGCGCGGCCTATCGCCCGACAAGAGGCCTTGCCTCGATAACAGGCCACGATAATATCGTAACCCAGCGAATCCACCTGTTTGAGTCGGGCGACCGCAAGGTCTATCTTTTGTGCTTCATCGTCACAGAGCATCGGCCGGATATCACTACTGGCCATCGGCACAGGCCAGGATGACACAGGATGACACGGGATATTCCGTTCCCACACGGGTGCCTGCCCAGTTGCCCCACGCGGTCAATCGATACTGAATCGTTTTCATATGGCTGCCTCCTCGATATAGTCTTCAATCACCACGACACATTTGCCATTTTTAATCCTGTTATCAGCATCAAATTTCTTCACCGTCATCACTCTGACCTGGGCGTCATCGGACCAAATCCCTGCTTTGGTCAGGGCATCGAATACCCCCTTGGGATAATTCTCCACGTCTCTCACCCGTTTGTCCAGCAGATACAGTGTGAGCGCTACGGAAACGTCGCTAGGGAATGAACGGTGACCCTGTTTCATGGACGATTGGGCCACTTCGATGGCGGTCAATCGCTGAAACCGTTTCGCCGCCTCGCTGAGGTAAACACGACGGGCCGTGCGCACCCAGTAGTGATTCACACTGGGCGGAAAAGGCAGTTCAATTCTCATGCTCACCGCCACAGGGGGTTGAGCATCGACAAAGGGGTTTTGGGAAAGCGGGCTGTTTCTGGCAGAGACACCACCACATCCCACAACCGGACATCCTCGTTCAGGTATTTTTTCATTCGATACCCTCTCTGCTGGTAATGATGCATTAAAAAATCGGCTTCCTCCTGACTGATGCCTGTATAACGGAAGAGGGTTTTAAAATCCGCGTTCATGCTGCCCCTCGAGGGAAACCTGAGTATTGTAAACACGCAAGTGTGAGGTGATTGCTGGATGTTTTTGTGGTCTGCGACATGGAAGAATACAAGGGTGCCCCTGGAGACGGAAATCCCTAAGGATGGCAAATCATACAGGTCAGGTTCAGGTGCAAAAGTGCACTTTAAGGGGAAGTCAAGAAATGAGCGTTTTTTGAATGCGGCGTTTGATAAGAACAAATACTATTCTGAAAATTGATACTTTATTACTAATTCATTGAATCAATAGTAGAAAAAAATCATGAAAAAAACAGTTAATACTACAAATAGTCCAGCGATTCATCATCACACACCAACATCACAACCTAATAAACTCAGTCGGTTCTTAAAGGCTTTACGAAAGGTATCTAATAATATTTACATCCGTTTCGTAGATTTATTTCGTTGTGGTTTTTCTAAAACCCCTAAAAACCCTCAAGGGCAAGCGAAAATTGACGAAAATGACAGGGCCGCAAAGCTTGCGAAAATACTACAAAATATTTCTGCACGTAAAATTCAAAGATACTATAGAGCACATGTAATAAGAGTAAAAGAAGCTACACCAAATGATTACGGAATTGTAAGTAGTAAACCTTATGGCGGTACAAAACCAGAACACAACGGTAGAACCTATTATTTTCAGAAAAATAATCAAAACGACATATTACGTGGGATGTACTCTCCAACTGAATATCCAGACTCACCTATGGAAGGCACTTTTAAAGATGTTACTACAATAGATAAAAATTTTGTTCAACTTAAATTTAAAGGTAATTTATTTGGAAGAGAAATTAATAACAACGATGATTTAGAGGGTACGTCAACTGTAATACCTGGTATAGCGGTTGATTCTGACATAATGATTGCTCGTTTTGGAGGTGATAATCTTAGTGATTACCTCCAAAAGAAAAATTTTATTAATCCTGATCATTTTGAAAATGCCGTAAAAGATTTAGGGACATTACACAAGAAAAACACCTATCTAACTGACATAAAAATAGAGAATTTAGCTTACGACGGGAAAAATGTTAATTTTATTGATATAGAAAATAGAGTAAAAATAGATCCAACAAAACCAAAAATAATTAAACCTCATATGACCCCCGGTTGTACCACAACAAAATTATTGAGGGTTTTAAGACCCGATGCTTTTGGTGGTCTTTCTCACTCTTTTTCCTTTACGCCTGACGAAGCTGCAGCAAAAAAACCTTACTTAAAAGTATGTGATGAATACGCTTTTCTTTTAGCGATGATAGAAGCCACCACAAGAAAGAGTAAGTTTCAAATAGCATTTGATGCAGTACCTATAAAAAAAATAGATCAGATCAATGGAATAATGAATCATAAGAATGAACCCTACTTCCGCAAGTGGATTAAGAAGCATGTAAAACCAGAATTTCATTCAAATGTTGCAAGTATCTTAAAAGATCCTCATGAGTATGCCGAAAAATCATCAAATCCTCCATATTTGTCGGACATGTTATTATTTAAGGGTTCTTATAATGCTTAGTGCTGAAATAAAAAAATCATTTAGTTATTTAAAGTACCTCAGTATGAGGTCTTTATAAATTTCAGGCGTTTTTATATGCATCTTAATCCCTCTACTTCAAATCAGCCCTTACTTAAAAAAGACGATAAAGTTTACAATGACTCAAAAGGGAGACCTGTCGGCATCGCCACTCAAATAAACAAAGTGACCAATTGTGTCACAGACCCCAAAACAGACCCCACAAAAATTCCACCCATGACACCTGAAGATAAAAGAAAAATGGACGAACTTTTCAACCGCTGTTTTGCTGCTGGGGAAGCATTATTAACCCCCAAAAAGTGATAATTTAGCGGTTATTTCACGAAATCGGTAAATAAGCGCGTTTTCGGGCCAAACAAATAAAAATACCCTTGATACTACCCCTTCGGCACTTGAGGCCAATCTATTTACCCCGCTTTGAGGTGCGCGATGGAGGGCGACGCGATAGGCTTTGGTTTTTTGAAGGTCATACCAGTAGCCATCGCCCTGCTCATTCAAAATTTTATCGAAGCACTTTATTTTGAAAAAATCAGAAAGACGCATTTTTAGGCGTGCGAGGGAAAGCAATCGCTTCACGAACATTTTCTACACCGGTGACGTAGGCGACCAAACGTTCAAAACCTAAGCCAAAACCGGCATGGGGCACGCTTCCATATCGGCGCAAATCACGATACCAAGCATAATCTTCTCTATTAAGCCCCATTTCTGTTAAACGTTGATCCAGGTTATCAAGGCGTTCTTCACGCTGTGAGCCCCCTATGATTTCACCTATTCCGGGCGCCAGCACATCCATGGCGGCTACGGTTTTTCCATCTTCATTCAGACGCATATAAAACGCTTTAATGTCCTTGGGATAATTTTTGACGATCACCGGCGCTTTAAAATGTGTCTCTGCCAAATAACGTTCATGTTCAGAAGAGAGATCAATGCCCCAAGACACGGGATGCACAAAAGAATGGTTACAGTGCCGCAAAATCTCTATCGCTTCGGTATAATCAATACGAGCGAAATCTGAAGAAATAAACTCTTCTAAACGTTTTTTGGCTTTTTTATCCACACGCTCTGTAAAAAAATTCAGATCATCTTCTCTTTCTTTCAAAATGGCCGAAAAAACATATTTCAGCATTTCTTCCGCCAAAAGCGCGACATCCTCCAAGGTTGCAAATGCGGCTTCAGGCTCTACCATCCAAAATTCGGCTAAATGACGGCTGGTATGAGAATTTTCTGCCCGGAAAGTCGGGCCGAAGGTGTATACCTTTGATAAAGCACAGGCATAGGTTTCTGCATTGAGCTGACCTGAGACGGTTAAAAAAGCCTCTTTACCAAAAAAATCTTCACTAAAATCTATTTTCTGATCCGCCGTTTTTGAGATATTGGCCAAATCTAAGGTAGACACCCGAAACATTTCACCCGCTCCTTCTGTGTCTGAGGTAGTGATGATGGGTGTCGCGATCCAAAAATAGCCTTTTTCATGAAAAAAACGATGAATGGCTTGCGCCAAATGATGACGTATTCGTGTGACAGCCCCTATCAAATTCGTACGAGGGCGTAAATGCGCCACTTCGCGTAAATATTCAACGCTATGACGTTTAGGGCTTATAGGATAGGTTTCGGGATCTTCCACCCAACCTATGACCTTTAGGTGGTTTGCCCTGATTTCAAATTTTTGCCCCTTACCTTGAGAAGCAACCACTGTGCCGCTCACTTCTATTGAGCAACCGGTGGTTAAATGCAGAATGTCATCGTGATAATTTTCGAGCGAATCCTCAATCACGATCTGTAGTGTGTCAAAACAGGAGCCATCATAAAGTGCAACAAAGGAAATCCCGGATTTAGAATCCCGGCGTGTGCGTACCCAACCACGCACAATGATTGTGTGGCCAAGGTCAATATGTCCTTGTAGTACATCCACCAGGGGGACTGTTTTCATAAAATTTCTCTTATATTAGGGTATGGAAGATAGTCAAAACAGCCTTGTTTCTTTATTATCATGCGTGAAAATTGATCATATTCATTAATAGACCTGTTATAAAAAAAGGCAACGCAGGAATCACAGCCGGTCATAGGTTTGACAACAGGCCTCATCTCACAAAAGGGTTTTTATGACAAACCAGCCTCAAATAAAATACCGACAGGATTATCGTCCTCCCAGTCATCTTATTTCTGATATCCACCTTGATTTTAATCTCAATGAAAAAAAAACGAGGGTGACAGCCACCAGCCAGATACAGCGCCAAACATCGGAAGACACGCCTTTAATTCTCAATGGTGAAAACCTCATTTTAATCAGCGTGAGCGTTAATGACCAGATCTGGCCTCATTATTCCCAAAAAGACGATCACCTCATCATTGAGCAATTACCGAAGGCTTTTAGCCTGACGATCGTTAATGAAATTCATCCAGATAAAAACACGGCTTTAGAAGGATTATACCTCTCCGGGCAGACTTTATGTACGCAATGTGAATCCAAAGGGTTTCGACATATTACCTTCTTTTTAGATAGGCCCGATGTATTAGCGCGTTTTACAACGCGCATTCTGGCCGATAAAAAACGTTACCCCTATTTGCTGTCTAATGGGAATAAAATCAGGCAAGGAGAACTCAAAGATGGTCGTCATTGGGTTGAATGGGCAGATCCCTTTCCAAAGCCCTCTTATCTATTTGCGCTGGTAGCCGGTGATTTTGATGTTTTAAGAGATCAGTTTACCACTCAATCAGGCCGCTCTGTTGAATTAGAACTCTTTGTTGACAAAGGGCATTTAGATCGCGCTGACTGGGCGATGAGTGCGCTCAAAAAAGCCATGAAATGGGATGAAAACCGCTTTGGTCTGGAATACGATCTCGATATTTATATGATTGTCGCCGTCGATTTCTTTAATATGGGTGCTATGGAAAACAAGGGATTGAATGTTTTTAATTCTAAATATGTGCTCGCCAAAACAGAAACCGCCACCGATAAAGATTATCTTCATATTGAAGCCGTAATAGCCCATGAATATTTTCATAACTGGACCGGCAATCGAGTGACTTGTCGAGACTGGTTTCAACTTAGCCTTAAAGAAGGCCTCACGGTATTTCGTGATCAGGAATTTAGCTCAGATTCAGGATGCAGAGCCGTTCGCCGCATTGAAAATGTACGCCTGATGCGCTCAGCACAATTTGCTGAAGATGCCAGCCCTATGGCGCATCCCATTCGCCCCGATAAAGTCATGGAAATGAATAATTTTTACACCTTAACCGTGTATGAAAAAGGGGCAGAGGTGATCCGCATGCTGCACACCTTGTTGGGTGAATCTGTGTTTCAGGCGGGCATGAAGCGTTACATCAGCCGCCATGATGGTTGCGCGGTCACCTGTGATGATTTTGTTCAAGCGATGGAAGACGCCTCAGGGTTAGACCTGACCTTATTTCGGCGTTGGTACAGCCAATCAGGGACACCCGAATTGATCATTCGCGATCATTATGATGCTCAAAAACAGCAATATCATTTGCAAGTCTCTCAAATCACGCCGCCCACGGCCGATCAAGAAAAAAAATATCCGCTGCATATTCCGCTTGATATTGAATTGTACACAAAGAAAGGTGAAGTCATTCCTTTGCAAAACCAGGGGCAGCCCATCGACTCTGTTCTGAATGTGATAAAAGCAGAACAGACCTTTATTTTTGATTCTGTGTCTTCTGAGCCTGTTCCTTCTCTGTTGCGTGAATTTTCAGCTCCAGTCAAGCTCGATTACCCTTATACCGATCAACAGCTGATATGTTTAATGCAGAATGCTCGTAATGATTTTTCTCGTTGGGATGCGAGTCAACGTCTTTTGAATAGTTATATCAAAAAAAATATCGCTGAATTTCATGAAAACGAGCCTTTAACTTTACCATTGCATTTGATAGAAGTGTTTCGACATGTTTTGCTCAATGATAATCTCTCTCCTGCATTAATCGCTGAAATATTGACGATCCCTTCAGAAAATGAAATTGCTGAGCTTTCCTGTTTCATTGATCCTGATGCCATTCATTTTGTTCGCCAAAAATGGCTTCGCTTTTTTTCAGCGTCTTTATCAGAGACACTTTGGGATCAATATCAAAAGCATCAAACCCCCATTTATCGTGTCACTCATACCGATACCGCAAAGCGGGCTCTCAAAAATATCTGCCTGCAATATCTTGCGTTTGGGCGAACCGATATCGCCGATCAGCGGGTGAAAACCCAATATCAAACATCCAGCAATATGACGGACACCTTTGCGGCTTTAACAGCGGCGGTCGCCGCCCAATTACCCTGTCGTGATTTTTTATTATCGGATTTTGAAAGCCGTTGGCATTCAGATCCGCTGGTCATGGATAAATGGTTTTTCCTGCAAGCCACTTGCCCTGAAAAGGAAGTCGTCGATAAAGTCCGCGCGTTATTAACACATCCTTCGTTTAGTTTGATGAATCCTAACCGGGTGCGCGCTTTATTAGGGGCTTTTGCTTCGTCTAATCCTGTTGTATTCCATGCCAAAGACGGCGCAGGTTACACGCTTTTTCTTGAAATTTTGACAACGCTCAATACTCAAAACCCTCAAGTTGCGGCACGCTTGATAGAACCCCTTATTCGTTTTAAGCGTTATGATTCAGTTCGCCAAAAATGGATGAAACAGGTACTGGAAAAACTCAAGGCCTTGAACAATTTATCGAAGGATCTGAATGAAAAAATTCTCAAAGCGTTAGAGGATTAATATGATTCCTATTTCTTTTTTAAGATGATGAGCAATACAAAAAATACGTAAAGAGCATGTCTTGAAAACGGTAGTAAAGACTGTCGATTCGAGGCATGACGCATGCCTCACTTTGCTTTAAAAAATAAAGAGAATTTTTCATGATGGAAATCCTGCGCGGTGCGCCCGCTTTATCTACTTTTCGAATTAAAAAACTATTAGATGGCTTTCAAAATCAATGTTCGAGTAACTCGATTAAAAGTATCCATACACAATATGTGCACTTTGCACACCTCCACGAAACCCTTGATGAGCACGAAACTGCGGTATTAAAAGCCTTGCTTCGATACGGCCCTACGCATCATCAAACCGATCAGCATACAGGGCGATTATTATTGATCACGCCTAGATTGGGCACCATTTCGCCCTGGTCTTCCAAAGCCACAGATATCGCGCATCATTGTGGTTTATCCAGGGTTGCACGTTTGGAGCGAGGCGTGGCTTTTTATGTGCAAGCCCAAGAGATGACGGATTCGGATTGGGCATCGCTGATTTCGCTTTTATACGATCCGATGACAGAGCAGGTCTTGACAGATCTGAAACAAGCCCAGGCGCTTTTTGATGCGCATCCCCCTTCGGTTTTAAACCATATACGGATATTGGAGCAAGGGCGTCACGCATTAGAAAAAGCGAATACGGCATTAGGTTTGGCGCTGGCGCCTGCCGAAATCGATTATCTTTTTGAAACCTTTATGACATTGGGCCGTAATCCAACAGATGTTGAGCTTTATATGTTCGCCCAAGCCAATTCAGAACATTGCCGCCATAAAATTTTCAATGCGGATTGGGTGATCGACGGTGTCGCTGAAGATCGTTCATTATTTGACATGATCAAAAACACGTTTTTGAAAACACCGGAATATCTTCTTTCTGCCTATAAAGATAATGCCGCCGTGATGCAGGGTTTTGAGGTGGACGCTTTTTTCCCCTCCCCTGAAAACGCGACCTATGTCTATCATCAAAAAGAAATGCATATTCTGATAAAAGTCGAAACCCATAATCACCCGACGGCGATTTCCCCCTGGCCTGGTGCTGCCACGGGAGCAGGCGGTGAGATTCGTGATGAAGGTGCCACAGGCAGAGGAGGAAAACCCAAAGCGGGGCTGGTCGGATTTTCGGTGTCTAACCTGCGTATTCCTCACTTTGAGCAACCATGGGAAGAAAATTTTGGAAAACCCGCTCACATTGCGAGTGCGCTCAACATTATGACCGAAGGCCCGTTGGGTGCCGCAGCTTTTAATAATGAATTCGGGCGCCCAAACATTTTGGGATATTTTCGGACCTATGAAGAACAGGTATGCAGCCATAATGGCACTGAGTTGAGGGGGTATCACAAGCCGGTTATGCTGGCCGGAGGCATAGGTCAGATCGCGGCAGAGCAGGTCAAAAAAGCTGAGATTCCCGTGGGGGCGCAATTAATTGTGCTGGGTGGAGCCGCCATGAACATTGGATTAGGCGGAGGCGCTGCTTCTTCTATGGTATCGGGAGAATCTGATAATGATTTGGATTATGCCTCGGTACAAAGAGACAACCCAGAAATGGAACGCCGTTGTCAGGAAGTGATCGATCGTTGCTGGCAGCGAGGCATGAACAATCCCATTTTATTTATTCATGATGTGGGGGCAGGTGGGTTGTCTAATGCTATGCCTGAATTAATCAGCGATGGAGATCGAGGGGGGATTTTTGAATTAAGAGACATTCCAATCGATGAGCAGGGGATGAGCCCGTTGCAAATTTGGTGCAACGAATCTCAAGAGCGGTATGTTTTGGCGGTTTCGCCAGAAAACATGGCAGAATTTGAGGCGATTTGCCGTCGTGAGCGAGCGCCTTATGCCGTGATAGGTAAAGCGACTCAAGAAAAACACCTCTTACTCAAAGACCGTGATTTTAATGATGCACCGATTGATCTCCCCTTGCGATTGTTGCTGGGCAACATGCCCAAAATGAAAAAAGATGTCGTGCGTTTGTCTGCGCCTGATCACGCATTCAACACAAGCGATATCTCTATTCAGGAAGCCGTGAAAAGAGTATTGCATTTACCGGCCGTTGCAGAGAAAACCTTTTTAGTCACTATCGGTGATCGTACTGTGACAGGCATGGTCAGTCGAGATCAAATGGTGGGGCCCTGGCAAGTGCCGGTGGCCGATTGCGCTGTCACTGTAGCAAGTTTTGACGGCTATTATGGTGAAGCCATGTCTATTGGGGAACGCGCGCCTGTCGCGCTGATTGATTTTTCTGCCTCGGCACGCCTGGCAGTAGGAGAAGCGCTGACCAACATCGCCGCAACCCAGATCGGTGAACTCAAACGGATTAAGCTTTCTGCCAATTGGATGTCAGCGGCTGGGCACCCGGGGGAAGACGCGGGTTTATATGATGCCGTGCGAGCCATCGGCGAAGGTCTCTGTCCAGAATTAGGGCTCACCATTCCTGTCGGAAAGGATTCCATGTCAATGAAAATGGCCTGGAAAGAAGGGGCGCAATGTCGTGAAATGGCATCGCCTTTATCGCTGGTGATCACCGCTTTTGCGCCTGTTCAGGATGTGAGACGTACGGTCACACCTCAGCTGCATCTGAATGAAAAAAACGACAATGCGTTATTTTTGATTGATCTCGGTGCAGGAAAGAACGCGCTCGGTGCCACGGCGCTGGCTCAGGTCTATCGGCAACTGGGAGATCATACCGCGGATGTGCGTAACACATCCCAATTAGCTGCGTTTTTTAACGCGATCCAAAAGTTGGTACAGGCACAAATGCTCCTGGCGTATCACGATCGTTCAGATGGGGGTCTATTCGTGACTTTGGCGGAAATGGCCTTTGCGGGTCATTGTGGCCTGGAGATAGACATTCAATCACTGGGCGAGGATGCCTTGGCGGCTTTATTTAATGAAGAACTGGGGGCGGTCATTCAAATTTCGGCCCCTCATCGATCGGCAGTCAAGCACATTTTTTCAGAATATGGTTTGGCAGATCTCGTGCATGACCTGGGGCGCGCAATCCCAGGAGAAGCGTTTGTGATTCGTCAAGGTCAAAAAACGATATACAGTGAAAAACGCGGTACTTTACGCCGCTGGTGGGCTGAGACGACCTGGCAAATGCAGCGTTTACGAGATAATCCAGATTGCGCAGATCAGGAGCATCAAGCGAAACAAAATGAATCGGATCCGGGTTTAAACGCTAAACTGAGTTTTGATCCTGGTGAAGATATCACTTTGCCTTACATTGGATTAAAAATAAAACCCAAAGTGGCGGTATTAAGAGAGCAAGGCGTGAATTCCCAGGTTGAGATGGCCGCGGCTTTTCATCGTGCGGGTTTTGAGGCTGTTGACGTGAGGATGAGCTCCCTGATTTCTGGCGAGCAAGATTTAAGCGCTTTCCAGGCTATGGGCGTCTGTGGGGGGTTTTCTTATGGTGATGTATTAGGCGCTGGAGGGGGCTGGGCCAAGTCGATTTTATTTCATCCAAAAATAAAGGCCGTATTTTTTGATTTTTTTCATCGCTCACAGACGCTGGCGTTAGGGATCTGTAATGGATGCCAAATGCTTTCACATTTAAAAGCGCTGATCCCGGGTGCGGAACAGTGGCCAAATTTTGTAAATAATGTGTCGGAACGTTTTGAGGCGCGTTTGAGTTTGGTCAGAGTAGAAAAAAGCGCTTCTTTATGGATGAAAGGCATGGAGGGCTCACATATGCCGATCGCCGTTTCGCATGGTGAAGGACGGATTCAAATCAAAGATCAGGCGCATTTAGAGGCCTTAGAGAACGAGCATCTGGTGACGTTACGCTTTATCGATCATTTCGGGCAAACGACGCAGCAATATCCCGCCAATCCTAATGGTTCGATGGGTGGTATTACGGGTATCACAAGCAAAGATGGCAGGGTCACCGCCATGATGCCACATCCAGATCGGGTTTTTAGAACGGTCACGCACTCTTGGCATCCTAAAGCGTGGGGAGAAGACAGCCCTTGGATGCGAATTTTTCGTAATGCCCGTAAGGAATTAGCGTAATTTGATTTAATGAAATAAAATGAGTCATTTAATATCAAATTAAGGTTAAATGAGAGAGGGAGAGACATGTTTTTTAATAATGGAACCATTAATAATGCAATTAAAAATTATTTAGATAATGAATTAAATAAATATGGCAACATAAAATATGCTTATGCTATTTTGAATAAAAAAAATATCACAGAGATATCCATTATTACTAGCTATCCAATTTGGTTTGAATGTTATATTCAAAATAAATATCAAAAGATTGATCCCATCATTATTATGTCACTGAACAGGATCACCTCCTTTTCTTGGGATGAAAATATTATGATCAACTTAAATCTCAAGCTTTCTAAAATATTCAAAATGTCAAAACACTATAATATTACTCATGGGTATACGTTTATTGTTCATGATCATAAAAATAACCTCGCACTATTATCCATGATGGCAGATCAAGATTATATAGCAGCATTTAATGAATTAATCATATCTAATAAAGATAAACTTCAAACGTTACTGATTACTGTACATGATAAAATGCTTTTACTTTATAAAGAGATGGATATTAAACACCACAAAAGAGAAGATAAAGAAATGTTCTCTACACGAGAGAATGAAATTCTGTATTGGTCTAGTGTAGGAAAAACATACGAAGAAATTGCAATGATTCTTGGCATCAAATTAGGTACCGTCAAATTTCATATGGGCAATGTGGTGAAAAAGCTAGGTGTTATAAATGGAAAACATGCCATCAGACTTGGAGTTGAATTAAAATTGATTAAACCTGTTTTTTCAGATACCAAAACATAAGGGCCAATTATAAAGATCGGTAATATTAGAGATATTCTTTTTAGGGATATTCTTTTTTATATTCATTCGATTGACATAATCAATTAAAATTTTTTGATTTTTTCTATCTACAGGCATATGGATCAAATAGACCTTCTCTTTTTTTTCTGAAATACCATGCTCTATAACTTTTATAAGCCATCCTGAACGTTTAAAAATAATCAACATGGGTTGGCTAACAACTGCATAAATTCCGTCATAAAGAAAAGTGATGGCATAATTAATCATAGCTAAAAAAAGCATGGCGCTGAGTGGATAAGTATTTAAATCAAGATTTTTAATTTTTTCTTTATCGATAAATAATCGACTGGCATCAAGATGATTTTCTTTAATCACCTCTTTTTTTCCAAAAAAAGAATCAAATGTAGCGCCTGTGATCATATTGTTGTTTTTCATATCAATAAATCTGAGTCCAGATATTACTTGATCGGAATAGATACCCAAAATATAAGTGGCATTTTTATTATCATATTCATCATATTCCATATTATTGTTACAAGTAACAGACCAATCAAGCCGATCTTTAAATATCTGTTTCCTGATACAAAACAGCTCATTTGATTTTTTTTCAGATAGTAGAGTGTAATTTATATCAAATATTTTTATCATTTTTATCTCCATTTAAAAACGACACGGTATCAGCAATCATTGTTATTAAAAATATCACTAAGTAATCATTGATTGCTATTTTTTAAACAAAATTTCATCCCGGTCAATTTTTGATTAAAATGTATTGAAATATTGGTCTTTTATTTAAAAAAATAAAATTTGTTTTTATTTTTTATCACTGTACCAATTAAATTTAATATAAAAAATTTTTTAAAGCTTTTTTAAGCAAAAAAAATATTTTTTAAAAATTAGAGAATATTATATACGAATATATTGAAATGCTTATTGAAGATCTATTTAAAATAAAAATAGATTCAAAAAAACATGATCAGCTGATCCCCTTGATAAAATAACCTCAAATAGAATGAGACCTCTCAACATTTTTTAAAAATAACTTCGACACTACAGGAATTTTGATAAATTCAACATATCTATCACTTATTCACTCTATGAGTTTTTCTTGAATATTAGTCTCTGCTTGAGACACATAAAAAACCCCTCTACAAGCGTAACTTGAAAAAGGGGTGCCAATATGTGGCAACACAAATGAAGACATGAACATAGCAAAAAATAAAAGTAAATGATACTTTTTTTTAATATTTTTCTAAAATACATCATATTTATTTATGAATAATTGCATTTTCTGATGTGTAATATTAAAAAATTCACTTTTTGTAATTTTTATCAGTCCTAACTTCCAGGTTTTTGTGTGATTTCAAAAAAATTCGTTGACGACACAGAGACAATACGATTTAATGCGCGCGATTGCCCAGATAGCTCAGTTGGTAGAGCAGTGGATTGAAGATCCTCGTGTCCTTGGTTCGATTCCGAGTCTGGGCACCATACGTTATAGCCGCCCGTCTAAATCTCTTTTTTTCTAAATCATCACATCTGACGCCAGCCTCGTCTCCTCAACCTATCTATCATTCAGTTCGGATTGTGCTTTAAGCCATAGAATTCTCACAGAGTTAATGTGCGTGAAATGCGTAAAGATGAGAATGCGTAATCGCTATTGCCAAGGCGTCGGCTGCGTCGGTGTTTGGCGCAGAGGGGAGTTTTAATAGATAACGAACCATGTGCTGAACTTGTTTTTTATCCGCAGCACCGTTGCCAACCACGGTTTGTTTTACTTGCCTGGCGGCATATTCAAATACAGGCAAATTCTGATTGGCCGCCGCGACTATAGCGACCCCTCGCGCTTGGCCTAATTTTAACGCCGAGTCCGCGTTTTTTGACATAAAAACCTGTTCTATACAAAAAAAATCAGGCCTAAATTGAGAAATAATTTCTGTCACCCCCGCATAAATCAGCTTTAATTTATGGGGTAATCCGTTATCTAAAGTGCGGATGCAGCCACTGCCCAGGTAAATCAGTTGATTTTTTTTCTCAGAGATCACCCCATAGCCGGTGATACGAGAACCGGGGTCGATCCCTAAAATGATGGGCATGATCTCTATGGCTTTGTGTTTTTAAAAAACAAAGCGGCGGAAATCTCGTCAGAGAAATCTCCATTGTGATAGACCTCTTGTACGTCATCGGAATCTTCCAGCATATCGATCAAACGAAGTAATCTTTGTGCATTTTCCAGGTTTAAATCTATTTTTGTTGAAGGTATCATCGAGATCTCAGCTGTGGAAGCCATCAAACCTGCGGTTTCCAACGTCTTTTTAATCGTTTCAAAAAACTCTGGCGAGCTGAAAATATCTATCGCTCCATCGTCGTAAACCATAATGTCATCTGCGCCTGATTCTAAAGCCAGCTCCATCACCTGATCCTCGTTTAAACCTGGCGCATAAGAAAAAACCCCTTTTTTAGTAAACAAATAAGAAACAGAACCACCGGTGCCCAAATTGCCGCCTGTTTTTGTAAATGCATGACGAACCTCAGACACAGTACGATTACGATTGTCGCTTAAGCAAGAAACCATTACCGCTGTACCGGCAGGACCATAGCCTTCATACAAAATATTTTCCATATGACTGTCTTCGCCTCCGCCAATACCACGCGCAATCGCTCTGTTCAAGGTATCCCTCGTCATGTTATGGGATAATGCCTTGTCAATGGCCGTGCGTAAGCGAGGATTAGAGGCTGGATCTCCTCCCCCTAATCTGGCGGAGGTGACTAATTCACGAATGATTTTAGTAAAAATCTTTCCTTTTTTCGCATCTTGAGCCGCTTTTCGATGCTTGGTGTTGGCCCATTTACTGTGACCTGCCATAAAACGCCCTTTATTTTTTAAAAAGTATAAGTATCTATAAAATTTGGGGTTTATTTTTTTTCTTTTTTTACCACATCGATAAATAACTCTTGCAATGAGGAATCCGATGCAAAGCTCGGAGCATCCGTCATAAGGCAAGCTGCTGCAGTCGTTTTAGGGAAAGCGATAACGTCTCGTATGTTATTGGTTCCTGTCAACAACATGACCAGGCGATCTAAACCAAAAGCGATTCCAGCATGAGGAGGCGCCCCATATTTTAATGCTTCCAGTAAAAAACCAAACTGTTGTTTTTGCTGGTTCGCTTCAATTCCAATCAATGAAAATACCTGTTGTTGCAGATCAGAGTGATGAATACGCACAGAGCCGCCACCGACCTCATAACCATTAATGACCATATCATAGGCATTCGCCAGCGCCGTTTCTGGGTTTGCAGCAAATTCAGATAAATTCGTATTTTTAGGCGACGTAAAGGGATGGTGCATCGCCGTCAAACCTGTCTCCGTGTCGTTTGAAAACATGGGAAAATCGATGACCCATAATGGCGCCCATCGATCAAGTTGCGTCAATTGGCGATCAAGCCCCAGTTTTAAGCGTAAAGCCCCCATCGCCTCGGTCACAATTTTCTTTTTATCTGCCCCAAAAAAGAGGAGATCGCCATCTTTTGCTTGCGTCCGCTTTAAAATGCGCTCCAATATTTCAGGGCTCAAAAATTTTGCTATCGGGCTTTGGATGCCTTCGAGCCCTGCATCCGCCTGTTTTATTTTTAACCAGGCCAATCCTCGCGCAGCATAAATATGCACAAAGGCGGTATATTCATCGATTTGTTTACGACTGATATCTGCTCCGTTAGGCACTCTGATGCCGACAACTCGGCTATGAGCATCATTGGCAGGCTCAGAAAATACCTTAAAATCTACATTTTTGAGCACATCATCAAGATCCACCAGCTCTAATGGATTCCTCAAATCGGGTTTATCGGAGCCAAAGCGTCGAATCGCTTCCTCAAAAGTCATCACAGGGAACGCGCCCAAATCAATATTTTTGATCTGTAACCACAATTGACGTATCAATTTTTCTGTCACGGTTCGTACCTGTTGAGCCGTCATAAAAGAAGTTTCAATATCAATCTGGGTAAACTCAGGCTGACGATCCGCTCTAAGATCTTCATCACGAAAACATTTGACGATTTGATAGTAGCGATCAACGCCAGACACCATCAATAGCTGTTTAAACAGCTGGGGGGATTGAGGCAAAGCATAAAATTTTCCTTTCTGAACCCGACTCGGCACCAAATAATCTCGAGCGCCTTCTGGTGTTGCTTTGGTCAGAGTCGGGGTTTCAACATCCAAAAATCCTTCTTTATCTAAAAACTGCCTCACAAAAGAGGTGATTTTTGAACGGGTTTTTAAACGTGCCAACATCTCTGGACGCCTTAAATCCAAATAGCGATATCTGAGTCTTTGTTCTTCAGTATTATTTTGGTTGCGATCAAGGGGCAGTGGCTCAGAACAGTTGATGATCGTCAAATTCTCTGAAAAAACTTCTACCGCCCCTGTCAACATTTTTTGATTGATTTGATGATGAGGACGAGCCTTCACTTTTCCTGTGATTTGAATGCAAAATTCATTTCTTAGAGAGGAAGCCTGTTCAAACAGCGCTTGTTGTTCAGGATCAAAAAAAACTTGCACAATGCCAGAAAAATCCCTCATATCGATGAAAATCAGGCCTCCCAAATCACGTCGTCGATCGACCCAGCCACACAAACAAACCGTTTGATTTAGGACAGAGAGACTTAATTCCCCACAACAATGAGTACGCATAACGGATCCTTTTTTTATTTCGTTTGATGTCAAGCAGATCCATAATATGAGGGATCTCAAAAAAGCAGGGATTATAAAGGAATTTCATATCAGTGCACAGGAACCCTCATTTTTAAATCATGCCAATCGTGTGATTTCATTTTTGTTTTAAAAAGGGCGCTTTGAAAAAAGACAGGATGCTCGCCATCCTAATCTACTTTGTGTACACTCCGCGCTATCTACGCTCCGAGCATCTTGAATTCACAGCCCTCTCTCAACAGTTTTTTGAAAGAGGTCTAACCAAAAGGGAAGACAGGCACGGTCATGTTGTCAAAATTTAAGCGCAAAAAACACACACAACAACTTGCACAAATGCCCAAACTTTCCCAATCAGTTGATCACATTAAAACGCTGTATTGCCCAACCGTTTTTCGAACCACTCTGCTACAGATGATCGCGCAAGCCACTCAACGTATCTATATGGCCGTACTTTATCTGGAAAAGGATAAAGCAGGACACGATGTATTGTCTGCTTTGTATCAAGCAAAAAAAAAACGCCCAGAGTTAGATATTTGTGTGCTGGTAGATTGGCATCGTGCCCAACGTGGCCGTATTGGTGTCATGTCAGAACACAATAATGCGGATTGGTATTATGAAATGGCAAAAAAAAATTCAGAGGTATTTTTGCCTGTTTACGGCATTCCCGTGAATACACGAGAAGCCCTCGGAGTCATGCATCTTAAAGGAATCATGATTGATGATACGGTGATTTACAGTGGTGCCAGCATCAATAATGTTTATCTTCATCAAGGGAGCAAATATCGTTACGATCGTTATCAACTGATAAAAAACGCTAAATTAGTCTTGCTCATGATCAATTATCTCAAAATACATATTTTGAGTTCAAATGCTGTACAACCCTTGAATAGCAAAACAAGACATAAAATTTGTGACATGAAATATCACGTGCAACGCTTGCGTTTTTCATTAAGACAAGCCAATTATTCTGTTACAGAGAATTTGTGTTATGCCAGTCAAGATGAATTATCAGTTACCCCTTTGGTCGGATTAGGCAAAAAAAATATGCTGAATAAAACCATTGAATACCTTATCTCTTCAACTCAAAAACAACTCAGTATTTGCACCCCTTATTTTAATTTACCTTCCTCAATAAAACGGAATATCACGTCTCTGCTCAAAGAAGGCAAGACAGTAAAAATTATAGTAGGGGATAAAACAGCGAATGATTTTTATACCCTTCCCGATCAACCCTTTAAAATGATTTCCATTTTACCTTACCTGTATGAAATCAATTTAACGCGCTTTTTAAAACGAATGCAGCCTTATCTCGATAAGGGTAATCTGATCGTTCGATTATGGAAACACGAAGCTCACAGTTTTCATATCAAAGGGATCTGGATTGATGATGAGTGGCAATTGCTGACCGGTAGTAACCTGAATCTCAGAGCCTGGCATTTTGATTTAGAAAATGCTCTTTTAATCCGGGATCCGAAACAGGAGCTAAGACATCAAAGAGTCAAAGAATTAAAATGTATCCAAAAGCATACTAAAGTGATCCAGAACTACCTGGAACTCGACAGTATTCAACAATATCCCCTCAAAGTACGAACCCTGATTCGCCGTTTGTGTAGAATACGTATCGATCGTTTGATTAACCGTGTTTTGTAAAATTGAAATAAGATATCAATCCGGCACCCAGCTTATTGAAAATTTTGTCTCATATTCAGGTTATCACCTGATGTTTTCATGGTTTTTACTTTGGTGAAATGTAAGAAATAAGCGATTTTTGGTATTTTATAAAATATTTTTTCTCTAAAATATTATTTTTTTAATTGAATTACATTCAACATAAATAAACAGGATTTATTCAAGGTGATACATTTTGCGTAAATCCTTTTTTTAAAATTATTTCGGCAAAAAATAACCTGGAGAATCGAATTTTGTCTACTATTTCCAACACAGTGTTTAGTCAAAACACATGTTTTACTTATCCATTAAGTCATAAACGACTAAACCGAATATTAAAATCTGATTCGTTGAAAGAAGCTCAATTTATGGGTCTCATCGACAGATTATTTGATCGCTTTTTTCGTAACGGCCAAAAACGTGAAACAATTATAAAATTGTATGAGCAAATAGCATGTCCAGCCAATGAAGAAAAAACATTCGAAGAGATGCCTTATTTTAATATGGCATTGCGTTTTGATAAGCTTCGCCAATTAGCCAATGAAGAATACCAGCAAGACTTTAAAATATTAATAAACGATAACGACAGCTCTTCATATTCGTTTTCATTCGTCATCTGTGATGATGTCATTTTTGAGTCTGATTGGCTCAGTCGCGAGAAAAATGCAAATTGTTTTCAGGGGATATGCACTTTACAGGTTACACACCAATTCGAAGACGATCTCTATCAATACCCACAATATCTAGATACAGATAAATTAATCAAATTAAGAATTCAGACGATGTCTGACGAGCCAGAAGTCCAAAGAATGCTTGAGGACAATCTTAAAAATCCAGCATTCAGTGGGTTAAATTTAATTGAAATAAAGGATCTGCCGTCGGAAGAAGGTCGTGGAAACAATTGTTTCGTTGCCGAGTTTAATGACGGAAAGCTAAAGTTATCTAACCGACGTGCAACTGTTGGCGAGTTTAGAGCTGAGCCTCTGAAACAGGCGCTTTTAAAGCGAGATTTTGACAACCTGGAACAGTTATGTTCTCTCGGTCTCGGTTTAATGACTAAAGAAAACCCTCTTCTTTCACCAATTATTGCTTTCTCTGAAATGAATTTAAAGCAAAGGCTTAATATTGAAATCAGCAAAAGTTTAGATCATCATCATAATTTAGATTTTTTAAAAACCCTGCTTTCTGTGAGACCTATCGGTAAAACCAATACTACGCTATGTAAATTTTTTGGATTGGAAATGAATACCAAAATTTAATTCAATAGAAGTAAGTGTTAAATCAATAATTCACATCGTACATTAAAACGCGCTGATTAGGGTTGACAAAATGAATGACCAACAGCTCAATGGCCACCTCGTCATTACCCTAAATCATAAAAAATATTAATATTCTTAATATAATAAATGCAAATAAACATTTTTTTGATATCATCGTTTCAAATGAAATACGATGCCGTTAAAAATGAGTGAAAGCAATCAACCATTGGCACAAGCCAGATGAAGAATTTATGTTCCTGTTTCGGATTTTTTCCGATTGGTACAAGGCATGCCAGCGTGGGTGACTCTTTATAAGAGTTTATTTAATTAAATGACTATTATTTTTAGAGATGATTATATGAATGTTAATTCTTGTTCAACAAGTTCTGTAACTCAACAAGGTCTTCCTGGTGATAATGGGAAAAATTCTTTGTTATCATCATTAAGAAAAACCAGCAATATTAATATATTTAATATTTTTTCAAAAAATCGAGAGAAAAAAGTATGTAATGATATTAAATCCCTTTTTGAAAATAAAGAAGATAAAGAATATGCATCATTTCTACTTAAAAGAATCAAAGATCCAAAAAATTCATTGAATAAAAAAATTGAAATTTTTCTGGAAATAAAAAATCGGGCAATAAAAAAACATCAAAAAAATTTTTATAAAAACGAATACAAAGATGGAGAGATCAGTTTTTACGTTAATGACATACCAATATACGAAAAAAAAATAATATCCGTTTTAAATGAAATAAAAAAATCAGCTAAAACAGAAAATAAAGATATGTTTCTTAAAAATCTTAAAAATCTTAAAAATCTTAAAAATCTTAAAATTCTTATAGACGAAATAGATAAAGAGTGGTCAATAAAGAATAAAGATAATAAAAAAGAATTACTTGATCATGGAGCTCGGCGCGAATTTAACCGTGAAATAATAACCAGGTATCTTTTCCCTTTTGCTTCAGAGAAAGTAATAGAAGAACAAGAACAAGAACAAGAACAAGAACAAGAACAAGAACAAGAACAAATACTAAATAAAATGGAAGGAGCTTTTGGAAAACGTTTACGAGGAATAATGGAATTTACCGCCTACAAAGTAGGAAAAAATGTAGAAGATCCCGCATTGATTTCTGATGCACATAAATATCAACCCTTAATGGAAGACTTCATCATCATCTTAAGAGAAAAACTTAAGAAAGAGGAAAAAATAATAGACAAACCTGAACATATATCGACATTAAAACAACTCACAAAATCAGAAAGAGATACATTACTAAAAATAAAAATACACTCGAGTGTATTAGAGAATTAGATTAGCTGCGCACAGGCGATCTTCAGAAAGATATCCAAACCCGCATTGCTATTGAACGTTTCTTTGGCAAGATAAAAGAAAACAAAAGACTCGCTTTACGCTTCGATAAACTCGATGTCACCTTCTTTTCTTTCTTCTCGATTGCTTGTCTTAAACTCTTTAAGTGACCTGGTTAACAATGCCATATGGAATTGAGTTAAAGTAGATTAAAATTTTGAGAAACCTTGCTTATTCACATTAGAAATGAAGAAAATGATGTCCAGGAAAACAAAAAATCAGTTACAGCCTGAGTTCCCTATTTCTACCATCAATCATAATCAAGCCTCTGAAGCCGTTGTTCCTGAGTCAGTAAAAAATTGCTCTCATCAACTTTTGCTGTTGGTGGACGGTTCTTCTTATTTATACCGCGCCTTTCATGCGTTCCCTCCTTTAAGCAATTCAAAGGGCGAACCCACAGGCGCCATTTATGGCGTGCTAAATATGTTACGCCGCCTTTTTTTACAATATTCCCCCCCAAATATGGCCATTGTTTTTGATGCCCCTGGTGAGACCTTTCGTAGTGACCTTTTTTCAGAATATAAAGCACATCGCCCTTCTATGCCGGATGATCTGCGCGCACAAATAGCCCCTTTACATCACATTTTGTCGGCCATGGGGTTGCCTTTACTGGTTGTCGAGGGTGTAGAAGCCGATGATGTGATAGGCACTTTGGCTAAAGACGCAGAAAAAGCAGGTTATGAGGTGGTGATAAGCACGGGTGATAAAGACATGGCTCAGCTGGTGAGTCCTCATATTACCTTAATTAACACGATGAATGATAAAACCCTTGATCCTGATGGGGTGTGTGAAAAATTTGGCGTCCCGCCCGATTTGATAGTGGATTTACTCGCCTTAATGGGTGACAGCGCTGACAATATCCCGGGCGTCCCGGGGATTGGCGAAAAAACGGCTCAAGCGTTGTTACAAGGTATGGGAGGGCTGGATAAGTTATTTGATCATTTAGATAAAATCGCTGATTTATCTTTTCGCGGGGCCAGGACTTTGGCTGAAAAGCTGATAAAACATCAAGAACAGGCATATTTATCCCGCCAATTGGCGACCATCAAAACAGACGTTTCATTAGATATACGTTGTGATGAATTACAGGTTTGCCCCCCTCAGATAGATGAATTAAAAAAATTATTTTCTCACTATGAATTTAAAACGTATTTAGCAGATGTTGAAGCCGGGAAATGGCCAGCAACCCATTTAAACTCTAAAAGCTCAAAAAATAACCCAACATCCTCCTCTACCGATCCATTAAAAGCGATTTTTTCAACGGATGATTATGAAACCATTCTGAATGAAGAACGATGGTTTGTTTGGCTTGAGCGTCTTAAAAAGGCCTCTCTTTTTGCGATTGATACAGAAACCGATGGGCTGGATACAAAAACGGCCCATTTAATTGGGATATCTTTTGCTGTGGCGCCTGGAAAAGCGGCTTACCTGCCTCTCGGTCACGATTATCCCGAGGCGCCTGCTCAGTTGAACAGGGATAAAGTGCTCGCACTTTTTAAGCCCTTATTAGAAGATCCCCAGGCACTGAAAGTCGGGCAAAATCTTAAATTTGATCAAAGTCTTTTAGCGAATTATGGGATAAAGCTTCAAGGCATTGCTTTTGATACCATGCTCGAATCCTACGTATTCAATAGTGTGGCCGGTCGGCATGATATGGACAGCTTGTCTGAACGCCATCTGAATCATAAAACCCTGTCTTTTGAAGATATCGCTGGCAAGGGAAAAAATCAGCTGACTTTTAATCAGATCCCATTAGAACAAGCCGCCATTTATGCTGCAGAAGATGCCGATGTCACCTTACGATTGCATTTGGCACTATGGCCAAAGCTCAAAGAAAATCCAGATTTGATGAAAGTATTACAAGAAATTGAAATGCCTCTGTTATCAGTGTTGTCACGTATGGAGCGGACTGGTGTCATGATCGATCCTGATATATTGCTCAATCATTCTAAAGAATTACAGCTCCGATTGACGGAGCTTGAAAAAAAAGCCCATGACATCGCAGGCGAGACGTTTAATTTAAATTCGACTCAGCAATTACAGACGATTTTATATGAGAAGCAAACACTACCGGTATTAAAAAAAACCCCAAAAGGCGCGCCTTCGACCAATGAAGCAGTTCTGGCAGAATTGGCGTTAGACTATCCTTTACCAAAAATTATTCTTGAGCATCGTAGCCTGACAAAATTAAAAACCACTTATACGGATAAGCTCCCTCTCATGATCCATCCTCTATCTGGCCGGGTGCATACCTCTTACCATCAGGCCGTGACTTCAACGGGTCGTTTGTCCTCTCGTGATCCTAATTTACAAAATATTCCCGTGCGCAATGAGGAAGGTCGGCGTATTCGTCACGCTTTTATTGCGCCCAGGGGTTACCAGATTGTCGCCGCAGATTATTCTCAGATAGAATTGCGGATTATGGCGCACCTCTCACAAGATCAAGGTTTGTTGAATGCCTTTTCAGAAGGTCAAGATATTCATCTGATCACCGCGGCAGAGGTATTTGGTTTACCTGTTTCACAGGTTTCAGCGCAGCAACGCCGTAGTGCAAAAGCGATTAATTTTGGCCTGATTTATGGCATGAGTGCGTTTGGATTAGCGCGTCAATTAAATGTTTCCAGGTTTGAAGCCGAAAGATATATGAACCTGTATTTTACGCATTATCCCAAAGTCCTGGATTACATGCAGCGGACAAGAGAAGAAGCGGTTAAAAATGGCTATGTCACCACTTTAGAAGGGCGTCGTTTATACCTGGCCGATATTTACTCAAAAAATGCCACGAGACGTAAGGCCGCTGAACGCGAAGCGATTAATGCGCCCATGCAAGGCACCGCCGCCGACATTATCAAACGAGCCATGATTCATATCGATTTTTGGTTAAAACAAGAGGAGCAAAAGTTAGCCCCAAAACAAAAATCCCGTGTGAATTTGATTATGCAGGTTCATGATGAATTGGTATTTGAGGTTCATGAGAGTGTTTTAAAAAGTGCGACAGATAAAATTCGTGAGTTAATGGAAAAAAGTACGCAAAATTTATTACTTAAAGTCGATATCGGGTTTGGCAATAATTGGGAGCAGGCACACTAGACTTTTTCTAAAGTCATATCAAACACACTTATCCTGACCAGGAGAACAAAAAAATGTCACATTATGGCCATGAGCCGATTGGCCAAAAAAATAAAAAAATCCACAGTAAACTTCATCCTTCTATTAAACCTAAGCATTCCAAAAAAAAGTGGGTTTTCCTTCGCTTGCTGTTCATTTTGTTTTTAAGTGCTGGATTAGTAGTCATACTTTATGGTTTTTATCTCAATGAAAAAATCCGCCAGCGGATTGATGGACAAGTGTGGGTACTACCAGCCGCAGTGTATGGCCGTATGCTTAACCTGGAGCCTGGAATGGCTTACAGTAAAAAGCAGATGATCAATTTATTGATAGCGACGCAATACAGGAAAGTGAACCATTTGCTTCGAGTTGGCGAATTTACCGTACAAGATAACAGTATTGACATGCTGCGCCGTCCGTTTAACTTTCCAGACGCCAAAGAAGATCAGGTTCATGCACGTCTGCTTTTTCATAATGACCGATTAGTTCAGATTGAAAATTTGGATAACCAGCGTTTTTTTGGTTTTTTTCGATTAGATCCCAGATTAATCACCATGTTACAAACCCCTAGTGGAGAACAGCGTTTATTTCTACCTCGATCCAGCTTTCCAGAAAGCCTGGTCAACACATTACTCGCGATAGAAGATCGTCATTTTTATCAACATGATGGTATTAATTTTTATTCGATAGGCAGGGCGTTGCTGGCAAATATACTGGCAGGCAGAACAGTACAGGGAGGAAGCACCTTAACTCAGCAATTAGTCAAAAATTTATTTTTGAACAATCAACGGTCTTTTTGGAGAAAAGCGAATGAAGCCTATATGGCAATATTGATTGATCATCATTACAGTAAAGACAAGATCCTGGAATTGTATCTCAACGAAGTATATTTAGGTCAAAACGGCAACGATCAAATCAGAGGGTTTCCGTTAGCCAGCCTGTATTACTTTGGCCGGCCCGTCGATGAGCTGAGTTTAGATCAACAAGCCATGTTGGTGGGGATGGTCAAAGGAGCGTCGTTATATAATCCTTGGCGAAATCCTGAATTCACCCTGGAAAGACGAAATTTAGTTCTGAAATTACTTCAAAATCAAGGCAATATTGATGAGAAGCTTTATCATACCCTCAGCACCCGTCCGTTGGATGTCCAGCCTAAAGGTGGGGTTATTGTGCCACAACCTGCCTTTATCGAAATGGTTCGGCAAGAATTAAAACAAAAGTTAGGGGATAAAGCCCAGCATCTCTCAGGCGCTAAAATTTTTACTACGATGGATCCTGTTTCTCAGGATGCCGCAGAAAAAGCCATTGAATCAGGTATTCCCGCTTTAAAAGGTTCCGAGCATGATTTAAGTGATCTAGAAGGCGCTATGGTCGTCATCGATCGTTTGAGCGGTGAAATTCGGGCTATTGTAGGCGGATCTCAACCTCAATTTTCTGGATTTAATCGAGCTTTGCAAGCACGGCGCTCTATTGGATCTTTAGCCAAGCCAGCCATCTATTTGTCGGCTTTGAATCAACCGCATCAATACCGCTTCAATACCTGGTTATTCGATCAACCTTTATCATTAGAGCTCCCTAATGGATCGGTATGGGAACCGAAAAATTATTCACGAAAATTTCGTGGCCAGGTTATGTTATTAGATGGATTAGTTGATTCATTAAATGTTCCCACTGTGAATCTGGGAATGTCTATTGGTTTGGATCAAATCAGTCAAACAATGAAACAGCTAGGAGCACCTGCCTCTACCGGCCCTCTTATGCCTTCCATGCTACTGGGGGCCATTAATTTAACTCCATTAGAGGTCGCACAGGAATATCAAACCATCGCCAGTGGTGGGAATAAAGCTACCTTGTCTGCTTTGCGTTCCGTTATCGCAGCAGATGGCTCCATGCTGTATCAAAGTTTTCCACAATCTGAACGCAAACTGTCCGCACAGGCAAGTTATCTCGTTTTGTATGGAATGCAAGAAGCCGTTAAAAGAGGCACAGCACGATCTTTATCTTCTGAATTTTCAACATTTCATTTAGCGGGGAAAACAGGCACAACCAATGATTTACGTGATAGCTGGTTTGCTGGCATTGACGGTAAAGAGGTCACGATTATCTGGCTAGGGCGTGATAATAATGGTCCTACTCAATTCACAGGCTCGACTGGCGCACTGACCTTGTATCGTAGATATCTTGAAACAAAGCCCCCTTTACCGCTGATATCAAGGAAGCCAGCAGGTATCGTTGATATGAACATTGATAGTACTACGGGTCATTTTATCTGTGATACAGAGCCTCATAATCAGATAAGCACGATCCCTGTGTGGACAGAAGATCCAGATGTGCTGTGCAAGACATCTGAAAAAACGACGCCCCCCAACGAATTAAAAGAAAAGTCAGTGCTCGATTCGATTAAAAATATATTTTAAAACTGGCTATCAAAGTCTTTAAATAAAGAAAGCATTAATGAGTGATTTTTTTGTGCTTTGAGGGAAAAACCACGATCCAGATTCCCAGTAAAATAAGGCTGACGCCCAGTGTTTTGAGTATAGTGGCTGTTTCATTGAAGCAAGGCAAGGATACGGCGGCTAAGTAGACCAGCGCGTAACTTATGCTAATGAGCGGGTAAGCTTGATGAAGGGGTAAATAACGCAAGGTAAAAAACCAGGATAACATGGAGATCATATAGGCCAGCAGACCAAGAATAATCGCCATCAACGAATGCATGTGAGCAATCACAAAAGAGAGATTGATCTCAATCGTCTCTGTCTTTGGAAGGTCGATCATACCCCATTTCAGCAATAACTGAGCAAAACTGGCCAGCAGGACACTGCTCAATCCATAAAGATAACCTTTCATATACCCTGCCCCAATAGTAAAATGCCGACCATCATGATACCGATGCCTAGCCAATGCTGAAGGGTGACTTTCTCTTTAAAGAAAAAGTGGCCTGAAAGGGTCATCAAAATTAAATTAATACTTAAAAACGGGTAAGCCTGGCTCAAAGGGAGATATTGTAATAGCTTCAACCATAGTAACATTCCACCCGCCAGGAAAATCACAGACAGGCCCAGCCAAATCAACGTTTGTCTTTTGGCATTTTCTTTCCAGGAATGAGTCGCCTGCTTTTGTGATAATTGACCTGCGCAGGTTAAAAAAATCACAAATAACAATAATAAATAACGATTCATGAGGTTTTTTTATACCACAATAGAATTAAGCGATGGCTTGATTCAATTTTGTCCGCCTTCGGCAAATGTGTTGGAGTGCCTTCACCTTCAGACAAAAGCAACATCAGAGAAACATCCCCCTTTCGACGTGCCTGTGCTAACCATCGAGGAAAATCAGCTGCACTGACATATTTATTCTTGCTGTCAGGATAACTCAGCCCATAACTCAATTCGCCTTTTTGATGAAACATCATGATGTTACTACGATTCAGCTCCCATGCTACTCCTGCGCCCACCCCGACGCTGTTAACCAAAATGTAACGGCTTCCACTTAACAGAGCTTTATTATTCTGGGTGAAATGCTGAGGTTGTTCTGTATCAATCAGTTTCTTGGGGATGAGATAACCTGCCAATAAAGCGAATAATACCGGACAAGCCGCCGCATATTGCCAGTTTTGTGCATTATTTTTAAGGCTCCATGCACCCAGGCTCGCCCACGCAAGCGCACAGACAGACCCTAAAATGATTTTTGGGGTTTCTTGTGATTGATACAGAAGAAATGTCGGCATCCATTTCATGCCCACCAGAAAAACAAGGATAAAAAAAACACCGAAAACGATGTTGATCACACCATTGATTTTGAATGCTTTCATTCGTGTTTGAGCCGCGCAATCTTTTGCATAGGCCGCCAGCAATATAGAAAGCGGAGCCATACAAGGCAAAATGTAAGTTAGGAGCTTTCCTTTAGCAAGGCTGAAAAACAAGAAAGGCATCAATATCCAACTGAGCAAAAAAAACAATTGAGGGCGGGTTTTTCTCTCCCGAAAACCCTTGAGAAGGGCGCCAGGCATCAGCCCCAGCCAGGGCAAACCTGCAATACAAAATATCGGAAGATAATACCAAAAGGGCGCTTTATGCTGAGCGTTGTCTTCTGCAAAACGTTGGACATGTTCCACCCAAAAAAAATAGTGCCAAAAATCAGGCTCGTGATGCGCAATCGCCAAGACCCAAGGAAGAGACAATAAAAAAGCGGATAACAATGCAATCGGCCCAAAGCAAAAAAGTTCTTTGAGCCGCTTTTGTTGAACCATAACAGGTAAAACAGAAATCACAGGGATGGCTAAAGCGAGAAATCCTTTTGTCATAAATCCCATGCCACAGGCTATTCCAAGCAGCACATAGGCGATGAATTTTTGCCGGGTACTTTTTGCATCGAGAGTGCCATAAAAACTTACCATGGCTGCAGCAAGCCAAAGAGACAACATGGGGTCTAATACGGCATAAGAGCCTACACTTAATACCAAAAAAAAAGTCAGGTAGATAAGCGTTGCGATGGTGGCCGTCATACGGTTATGAAATAGACGGATTGACAGACAGAAAATCAGGCAAGCCGTGAGAGCCGTACTGAATATAGAGCCAAAACGCACCGAAAAATTATGATGACCAAATAACCACTGACCGATGTTATTGATCCAATAACCTGCAATCGGTTTTTCAAAATAACGGATGTCCAGGAAATAAGGGACAACCCAGTTGCCTCTTTCGAGCATTTCCCGACTGATTTCAGCGTAACGCGTTTCATCAGGTTGCCAAAGTAATCGCTGATCAACAGGGATTAAATACAGTAAAGAAAAAATAGTGACTAAAATCACCATATGATTTTTAAATAATTTCAGCATATTTTTATTCGTTTAGCTCAGTTTGACATCCGAGCCAACCTTCGCGCCCCGGGAATGCAGAGCGAACCACTCTTCCTAATGGCAAATCATTTTTATGATCTGGTAACAAATCGATAAGAGGGCAAAACGCAATGCCTGCTTTTTTTGCTTTTAATAAAAATTCTTCAAACATAGAAGATTTGCTGATGCCTTCTACTTCTGCATGAATCGTATACACGGGTATTTCATGCGCTTTTAAAATAGCGTTCAAAATATAATCGTTAAAATTTTTCTCTTGTACCTGACTGCCAATCACCTCATCATAGGTGGGCAAAGTCACAGGGATCTGCACTTGGCCAATACGTCCATCTGCCAGCTGTGGCCGAAACGGATGGGTTCCTCTGCAGTCGCTGTTGTAAGTAAAAGCAAAATGTTTTTTCACCGCCAGCACGCCTAAATCCGCTCGCCAGCCTGGTGCAGCCGAACAGGTGATTTTTTTTTCTACCACTGTTTCTAAAATCTGGAGGCCTTTTTGTATTTGCTGATGCAGCTGCTCCGCCGACCAGCGTGTTGATTTCGCTTGCCAGGCATGATGGTCCCAGGCATGAAGGCCGACTTCATGCCCTTTTTGGGCCGTTTTTTTCATTAAGAAACCTAAACGTTGGGCTATTTGCTTACCAGGCCAGGCCGTCCCCGCCAATAAAATATCCCAGCCGTACAAAGATGCCGCATCAGAACGCAGCATTTTCCAAAAAAAACGGGGGCGTAGCAAGCGCCATAGGTGTCGCCCCATGTTATCCGGCCCCACAGTGAAAAAAAAGCTGGCTAAAATATCGTGTTTTTCAAGTAAATTCAGCAGTACAGGTACCCCTTGCTGGGTGCCACGGTAAGTATCAACATCAATTCTTAACCCCACTTTTTTCATTGATTTTTCTTGCCTTTTACTTGTAGTCGCTTTTGTTCCTGTACAGCACTGCGCAAGAAAAAATCCAACGTTTTTTCTATTGTTTCTTCGATCGAAATACGAGGCGCCCAGTTGAGCAAACGCCGGGCGTTATGAATACTGGGAGTACGGTGTTCAACATCTTGATATCCTTTGCCATAATAAGCACTGCTTTCAATAGTTTTAAATCCAGCGAAAGGAGGGAAGTGATGTCGTAATTCATGTTTTTCAAAGCTCTCTAAAAGCATTCGTCCTAACTTACGAATACTGGCTTCGTTATGAGGGTTGCCAATGTTAATAATTTTTCCATTGCAACTTTCCCCGTTTTCAATGATACGAAATAACGCTTCGACGCCATCATTAATATCGGTGAAACAGCGTTTTTGCTCACCGCCATCGATTAATTTAATCGGAGTGCCTTCGACCAGATTGAGGATAAGTTGTGTAATGGCTCTGGAACTGCCAATCCGGGCGGAATGCAAATTATCCAAACGTGGCCCCATCCAGTTAAAGGGTCTAAAAAGGGTAAACTTCAGGCCTTCTTTTTCGCCATAGGCCCATATCACACGATCCAGTAATTGCTTAGAGGCAGAATAAATCCATCGCTGTTTATTAATAGGGCCGACAATTAATGGGGAAGTATCTTCATTAAATTCTTTATCGTGACACATGCCGTACACTTCTGATGTCGAAGGAAAAACAATACGTTTATGGTATTTCACGCAATAGCGGACGATCCTCAGATTTTCTTCAAAATCGAGCTCAAAAACACGTAATGGATTGCGGGTATATTCAATAGGCGTGGCAATCGCCACCAAAGGCAGGATCACATCGCATTTTTTAATATGATATTCAATCCATTCAGAATGAATACTCATGTCGCCTTCCACAAAGTGGAAACGAGGATTAGACATGAGGCGGCTGATCGCCTCAGAGTCAATATCCAGGCCATACACTTCGTATTGATCGCGTTGCAACAAACGTTCTGTAAGATGGTTACCAATAAAACCATTCACCCCTAATATCAAAACCCGAGTGCGCCTTTTTAAAGAAAAAGAGCGTTTTATTCCTAATCTGACATCGGGAACAATGCTCATTTCTTCTGCCAACTGATGACCTTGTAAATATAAGCCAGACTCACTTTGAGCCGTGATGATTTCTAGCGCTCCCTGGCCACAGGAGACCGTAAAAGGATTGATGGTTAATACAGTGCCAGCCGGTTGTTTTTGATGATTTTGAAGATCATCGACAGGACGAGAACGCCATATAATGAATTTACGTTGATCGATATAACTAAAAGCACCTGGGTAAGGCTCAGTTACAGCGCGAACCAGATTATTGATCTCATTCGCAGATTTTTCCCAGTAAATTTCTCCATCCGCCGCAGTACGACGTCCAAAATAGCTGGCTTCTGATTCAGATTGCGGTTGTAAAGATAGTGGGCTTTTCTTTAAAGCAGGCAGTAAATCCATCAATAAAGTTTGAGCCGCCACTCGCATTTTTTTATGCAAAATCAGAGCCGTATCCATCACATGAATCGGCACTTTTAATTGCCCCAGTATGGGACCTGCATCGGGTTTTTCTGTCATTTGATGAAGAGTGATGCCGGTTTCGGTCTCTCCGTTCACTAATACCCAATTCACTGGGGCACGACCACGATAACGTGGCAATAAAGAACCATGTAAGTTAAAAGCACCTTGAGGTGCAATGGATAAAATGTCTTGTTTTAATAAATGTCGATAATAAAAAGAAAAAATAATATCAGGCTCAAACGCTCGAATACGATCCACCCACAAAGGATGATTCACCTCTTCAGGAGCAAATACCCTTAATCCCATCTCTGTTGCCAAGTGAGCAACAGAAGAAAAATAACGATTTTCCAGAGGATCATCCGTATGAGTAAAAATCGCTTGAATATTGTAGCCGGTGTCTATTAATGCGCGCAGACCAACACAGCCAATATCGTGATAGGCAAATACAATGGCTTTCATTATTTTTTTCTCTGAGGATTTTTAACAGGCTGAGCGGTGATGATTTTATGAATAAAATAGCGTGGACGAGCACGGACATCATTGTAAATACGGCCGATGTATTCACCTAATAATCCCATGCCTACAAATTGGGCTCCAATAAAAATAAACAGCAGGGCAAACAGTGTAAATACGCCACCACCTGCCCAAATGGAGCCAAAGATTAATCGTAAAACTACCAACAAAACAGCCAGAGCAAATCCGGATAAAGCAATGATACTGCCTATCAGGCTCAATAGCCTCAGAGGTGTTGTCGTCAGGCAGGTTATGAGATCGTACATCAGATTAATCAGTTGGATTAGGCCATATTTTGACTCACCAAAAGCACGCTCTGCATGCTGAACTGGAATTTCGTGAGTACGGCGAGCAAAGATATTGGCCAAAACAGGGATAAAAGTGCTTCGCTCATGGCAGTTTAATATAGCGTCTATAATATGCCGACGATAAGCCCTTAGCATGCACCCGTAATCCTTCATTTTTTTTCCAGTCGTACGTTGGATCATTAAGTTTATTAATTTAGAAGCGGTTTTTCGGAAAAACGAGTCTTGCCGATTTGATCTTATCGTACCGACCACGTCGTAGCCTTCTTCTGCGGTCTGCACCAAACGGGGTATTTCTTCGGGGGGGGTTTGTAAATCAGCATCTAACGTAATAATCAGATCGCCACTGGCATGATTAAAACCGGCCATAATCGCTGAATGTTGACCATAATTTCTGTTCAATAATATGGCAGTAATATAAAGATCTTCTTTTTCAGCTGCAGCAGTTAAAAGGGCTGATGAATCATCACTACTACCATCATCAACAAGAATAATTTCATAGGATTGACTCAAAGTTTTACAGGCAGCGGCTGTTCTTTCAATCAAGGCAGGCAGACTCGCCTGCTCATTATAAACGGGAATAACCACAGACACTTTTTTAATGGGTTCAATTTCTAGCACAGGCATCACCTATAAATGTGTTGTAAGGCACTCATTCGTCATATCAACATCATGGCTTTTCATATGAGGCAGTAACCGGGGAAATTTCAGGTATAGATCTCGGCACACACTTTACGGCGAGCACTTATTTCAGTCAAACGTTTCAATTGTACTATTGTTACCATATCCATTATTAAAAAACAGGGAGTGGCATTCACATTTCTCTGTTTCAGATTCTTTAAGTTTGATAAAATATCTGACATTTTTATGTCAGTTGAATTTTAAAATGTTTACTCCCAGAAAATACATTTGAAACTATTTTAATAGGGCATCGCATGGATATCATTAGAAAACTGTTAAATGCCTTATGGGAACAAGATTACGTAACACTGGCTGATCCTTCCCTTGCTTGGGCGATTTATATTTTATTATTCCTCATTCTTTTTTTAGAAAATGGGGTATTGCCTGCGGCTTTTTTGCCCGGAGACAGTCTCTTGATTTTAGTCGGTGTTTTAATTGCAAGAGAAGCGATGAATTTTCCCGTGACTCTGATTGTTTTGACGATAGCTTCCAGTTTGGGATCCTGGGTGGGTTATCTTCAAGGGCGGTGGTTAGGAAATACTAAAATGATACAAGGATGGCTTGCTCATCTGCCTGTGCATTATCATGAACGTGCTCATCAACTATTTCATCGTCACGGTTTATCTGCGCTATTAATTGGACGTTTTTTAGCATTTATTCGAACTCTGTTACCCACTTTAGCAGGCATTTCTGGTCTTAATAATTCACGTTTTCAGTTATTTAATGTTCTCAGTGGATTACTCTGGGTTTTAATACTCACTTCTCTCGGCTTCACATTAGGGAAAACGAATATTTTTTTAAAATATGAAGATAAATTAATGCTGTTATTGATACTGTTACCCGTTGTATTACTGGTAGTCGGTCTTATCGGCTCTGTATATTTTTTTTTGCAAAAAAGAGAAAGCATAAAAAAACGAAAGTAAGTAGTAGCAATGATGAAAAAATCATCTATGTCAAATGTAGGATAAATGAGTGGCAGTATTGATATTTATGACTATGCTTAATCTTGAATCAACGATCCCCCTTTAGCAAAAAAAATTTTTGAATAATCACCTCATAACCTGGAGAATAATTTTATGTCAAAAAATGACACTGCTGAAAACTTACGTAAGGAGCTCAATACGATGGCAGATACTCTCGAAGAAGTATTATCTTCATCCGATAAACCGAAAGCAGAGCTACAAAAGATGCGTTCCAGGGCAGAGAATATATTGAAATCGACTCGTGATCAGCTCAGTGAGACGGGTGAGAAAATGGTGGATAAAACCAAAGAATTAAAAGATAAAGCCGACACCTATGTGCATGATAATCCATGGACAGGTGTAGCAATTGGTGCTGCAGCGGGTCTTGTGTTGGGTGTTTTATTATCGCGTCGTTAATCATATGAAAGAGAAAATTGAGAAAAAAGGCCCCAGCCAAAAGCTCTTTGATGTTGTTCGACGCATTACCAGCACGATAGTCAGCACAATAGAGACGCGTCTTGGGCTGGTAGTGATTGAACTGGAAGAAGAAAAAAACAGATTAATCCAGTTATTGCTCATTGCAGGCATGACTTTGCTCTGTGCTTTTTTTGGATTAATCACTTTATTAATACTGCTGATATGGAGCATTGACCCTGTTTACCGGTTTTTCATACTGGGGATGATCACCACAGTCTTTTTGGGATTGTCGCTTTTAGGTGTTTTTTGGATTGTTAAAAAAAGACCTCATTCCACATTATTGATCCACACTCGAAATCAACTTGAAATTGATAAAAATTTATTGAAAGGTGACAAGTGAAACAAAATCACGAGTTGGATCAAGAAATAAAATCAATGCTTTCTAAAATCGAGCAGCAGCGTTTAGGTCTTATTAATGATTTTGAGACTTACTCCAAAATCATGGCACCTTATGATCGTGCGTGGATCAAAATCACCAGTACAAATAAATATTTTATTTTGGCCTCAGGCGTTTTAGCTTTTTATGTGATTCGTCATCCTGTTCGAGTATTCATGGGTTCCAGGCGGATCCTGCAAGCCTGGAGTTTTATGCGTTTAATCCGAAGTTTCTTTTAAGCCTCATTTTGTAAGAATCAAACAAAGCCCTGTATGTTTAAAAACATCCCACATATGAAAATCTTTTGTAAATGTCAATATCAATTGAGTTTTGCTCCACTTTGTCATGGGATTGGCTCATTTTTATATCAGTGTCTTATCCAAAACTCAGGTTTTTGATCAAACAACTACGTGAATAGATTGTTCAGAAAAAAAGCTGAGGCGACACATCGACTATACTTCGGCGCCCCAGGCAAGGTCCGACAAAAACACGTTGCCAAAATCAACTCCTTCAAAAAATAGATTGATTCAAGGCTAAATCAGCAGGCTTAGCATTCAGCCTTTATCATCATGACAGGTTCAGACCTCAACAAGCAGGTCAGCCTTATCGGCACAAATCAAGGGTAAAACAGCGCGTATGAACCCCAGTTTTTTGACTCTCCACTGCCAGATAACACAATGAAATCTGTCTGTCACATTAAATTTCAGCATCTAAAAATAGATGCGGGTGCAATTGATCATCTAGATGATTTCGTATATCTTCACGGGTACAGTGACTTTTTTCAGAGGAAATCACGATGGCTCGTTCATTAAATAGAGTGAAAGACATTCTTAACAAGGTGAAACATATACAAAAAGAGGCTGACAAAAAAAAAGAGAAAGAAGCCGCCAAATATTTGACTGACCGATGCAACAAAATATCTCAAAGAGAGCATGAGCACCTTAATGTCATTGTCGATAAACAGACCGGTCAACTACTCAGTGAACCTGTCTGCTCATACCGTTATTACTCTCAGTTAATGCAAAATTACCGGAATGGGATCAAAGCGCTAGGATTCAGGCATCATGCCATAAAACACCATATCAATACCTTTTTACGTAAGTATGGCAACAAAAAAGAAGGTCTTCATAAAAAACTGGATCCACACCTGCCCATAGAAAAATTAAGAGAAAATATCATTCTTCTTCGTGCTAATACAGTCACGGGATCAGACTTTCGTCGTGATTTGCTGAGCCTCCGAATTGAGCACCACGCTTATTATATGTTTGAACCCAAAAGTGCCATTAAGGATTGGATCCGTGATGATGATCAGAAACAACTGAATAAAAAATTGCACACTCAAATACTTGTGAACCCTGAATGGGTTAAAACTCTGGCACGCAACCTGTTGACTAAAACTGAGCCATCTACCAGTGATTTGTGTATAGGGATTGCATTAGCTTCTGGGCGGCGTCTCACAGAGATAATGAAAACGGCCTCTTTAAATGCGGTGGATGATAAAACGCTATTGTTTAGCGGGCAGCTCAAAACCAAAAATCGCTACTTGTTTGAAGAAATATCTCCATATCAAATCCCTTCCATGATTGAGGCTCAAATAGTAGTGAAAGCATTAGATAAACTCAGAAAAAAAACACAAAATGACCCTTTGAAATATCAAAATGTTTTTGGGGAAATGATAAAAAGTGAAGTTAAAAAAGGCGGTATCAAAGACTACGACCATAACAAGTCGGTGCATAAAAAATATGAAAGCACAATGAACAGGGCGGTACGCGCGCTTTTTCAACATGGACAATTTAGTCTCAAAGACTGCAGGGCGCTTTATACAGAAGTGACCTACGAAGACCATCTCAAAGAAGGGGAAGCCCGCTCAGCGTATCGTCATCGGGTTCTTGGCCACTCACTCATTGAAACGCAGTTGCACTATGAAGCGTTCCGCCTAGACAGTTCCGTTCAGAGTATTGAGCTCGCTGAAAAAAACAATCATGAAAAAATCACCGACCTGCAAAAATCGCTGACGGCATATTTAGAGAAAGCGGATGCTGATGTCATGCGTTATGCGAGAGCCCCCAAAATGTCAGTGATGCACGAATGGCTAAAATCAGAAGTGATCAATGGCTTAAAGTTGGAAAAAATGACGCCATCATACATTCGACGGCACTGCCTCTTTGAGGGTAAGCAGCTCAATCTCAATACTATTAAAAAGTACCTTAAGGACTTTATTCAGTTAGCTCAATACTGACCAACATAACCCAGCGACTCAAATCTGCTGAAACCTATGGATAGGTACTACCCTTTCTCAAATGAGGAACCGAACAACAGGTTCAGAATGTTTTAACATTTATTTCCGTGACTCGCTTAAACGAAAATGAATGATTGATGATATGAATTTTTCATATCCCACCATCAGCACTTTGCGATTTTTTAAGGACGAAAAATCACCATGAGCCAGAAGCCATCTTTATCAAATTCTTCTCAACAAAATTCTACCCGTTTTTTACCGCTTCATCAGTGGGATAAAGTAAATCACTTTACAGAAAGGACTGATGGAGGGTCGAGCCGATATGCGGGGCAACTCATTATTCAGCTAGAAAATGACCCTGATATTCTCAATGGTGCCGTGAGACTGGCACAAAAACACCCAGGTTCCGTCTTGATTCAACTCGATCAACACCATCATTATCGCGTGTTATCGGGCTCTCCATACAGGCTTCAAGGTAAATTGCGGTGGCAATTGGTAGGACACTCAAGTTCTGAGCATCCAACTACCAAGACGCTCTCTGGCATGACTCCTGATGATTTAGCCGATCTCTTAAAAAATTTTAATCAACATTTTAGTGAAAAATATGCTGTCGACAGTACTCCAAACCGAATCAGTTTAGTGAGCTGTCAACTGATCGACCACGAAGGCAAAAATTTTGCCACACAATTTGCACATGCCATGAAAAAAAAAGGTATTCAGGCGGACATATCAGCCAGAACAAGACGGGTATCTATTCCTCACTACGGTGGTGGTAAAAAGTTCACCCGTAAAACGGTATCAGAAAAACGTGCCCAGACAGCAGGGGATACTTTGCTACTAGGCTGGAATCAAAAAGGGGAGTTGATACATAAAAAACACAGCAGTGCTTTTCGATTGTTATCTCCTGTATTAGATGCCTGGGCACCAGACCATTTTACGGATCCTAAAATGGTGAGTGAGACATTTAAATATCTTGTTTATCCTTCCTCAATCACAGATCTCATGGGGCGCAAAGGCATCTTTTCAAAAGATATTCAGCATAAACTCAGGCAATCTGATGTGATTTCTGCCAGTATTTTGTCAAATGAAACACTCAGAGATTATACGGTTGGGGTGATATTAGAGGTCCCTAAGCAAAATATTTTGGCCGCGGCGCCTTATGAAAAAATCCTCGAAGCGAATTTAAAAACCGCTATAGACACATCTGACGATCATCTCGATAAATTAGCGACGACACCAAATACGCCTCTTTCTGAATTAGCGCGTCAGGGTCTGTTATCGAAACAATTATTTTCCTACCGACAACGCGTGGCCAAACCTGATGAGATTATAAGAAAAACCACTACACGAAATACCGTACTCATCACTGGACGACCCGATGTCAATATTTACCCCCATTTTCCTGTGACAGAAGAAATCAAAATCACAGGGCTATTTTTAATTTATTCTGAACTCACTCAACATACTGAGGAATCACACCACCTTGCCTTGTCAGAGGGTCTTTCATCGAAAAATGTCACCTCAATACGTGAGGCTGCTCAAAAAATGGCTCAAGAATTCAACATAGAATTAAAAATAATCAAAATACCTTCGGCCATTGATGATTCAAAGGATCATGATAAGGATGTCATAACAAAAATGAATCAAAAGAATTCTATAACCCTTTCAGAGAGGGCCCATGATCAAAAAAACCTCGATTCTTCTTTAACAGAGAAGCTAAAACGAGTTTGGGCTTTGGTGAATGGTCTCGCCTCAAATCAGTTGACCTCATTTAGTCCCAGTGATATCCGCTTGTTAACAGATTTTTTTCATCTCCCATCAGGAGAACTCGATTGGAAAAAACTTTATGAAACATCTTTTGATCCCATCCTTTATTCCCAATTTATCAATCAAATAAAAATCTTGATGAAATACGGCGAAACTCAAGATCAATTTATTCATGTCACAGGCCAGACTACTTTAAAACGGACCGCTGACTGGAATGCCTTTTTGATCAAAAACAAGGTGAACTGGAATAAACAGATAAAATTGTACAATCATATGTATGGATTTTTGCCTGAAATCAATACATGCATGCAAGCTATTTATATCGGCGATGGAAGTCAATTAGCGCAACAAAAAGCGATCAAAGTGAATCTTGCTTATTTGAGCTTGCTTAGGCTAGGTGATCAGAATTTACGTTTGAAATTATTGAAGGCATTTCAAACTCATGCTCAGATAAATGAACAAAAAATATTCAATCAATTGACTTATCTTGATAATGAACTTCCCGAAATTTTTGGAAAGCTGATTAATGATGTCGAAGCAGGGTCTGCTTTTATCAAAAAAGGCCCCCAGAGTCTTCATGAATTTTTTAATACACTGGATAATCAAAAGTCAGGTTATTACCAGCTGCGTATCGGTCAACATCTCTTATCTATCGCAAAACGTCAGACAACAAACCAACAAACCCATTGGTATGTCTATGATGCTAATTTTGGCGAAATCATGATGAGGAGTCATCATTTTCAAAAAACCAGTATCACCCTGAGATTAATGCTCAATGATTATTTTAAGCGCTTAATGTATTTACCTCAGAAAGATGGATTCTTTATCGTTGATGTTGATCAATTAAATTTTTTTCACATTTTTCAATCCCCTTCTATTAAAAAATTAACAAAATTTATCAGCGATACGGATGATGGCTCGCTACACTCTCCATCTCCATTCAAGCCTGACAAACCTCAGAAAAATAGCATTAGCCCCCGAATTTCAAAGGTATCGAGTGTCATCGGTACTTTGGGCCAGGCAAATCAAAGGCTCTCATGGATCCGAACTGTCACATGCCTGTCTCATTACTGGCGGCGTCGTTCTTCCGACCAGCTCAGTCAGTCTCAAAAACAGGCATTGGACTTCGAAGCTCAAATCGCTATGGCAGGTCTTGTGTATGATATGGGAAGCGAGCTTTTAACATTTGGTTTTAGAAAACTGGAATCGCACATTATTCAAACATTTTCTTTTCCGTCCGCTGTGATGGTGTCTTCTAAAATTCAACGTTTGAAGTATTTAGCGGGATCCAGGCTGGCTCGATATGGTGCTCCCGTTTTAAGTATTTTGGGCGCCAGTTTGGATATTTATCAAGCTCAGAGAGATATCACTGAACTTAAAACGACGATTGATCTGGATGTCCGACAAGATTTAAAAGTCAGTATCGTTCTTTCTTGTTTAAGCGTGGCGATCGGGATCTCAAGTGGCCTGGCATTATTTGCTTTAGCCGGAACCATGGGACTGGTCGCTGGTGCGATTGGAATGACCTTAGAAATTGCGCTTTCTGTAGTAGGGCGAATTTATTTTTCGGTTCGTCAGGTTCAAAAGATTGAGAGCTACACCCGATTGACCACATTACAAAAATTACGCAGCGGCTGGCTGAATTTTTTGGGATTAGAAATGGACGTCAAGGTCCTCAATGAGCTCGCAAAAGGACAGGCAGAAAAAGAGGCCAAAAACCATTTTGATGGGTATTTTAAAAAAATTTTTCAAACATTATTAGAGTCAGATGATGAAATAGAGGCGGTATATTACAGCACAGGAAAAATCATTTTAGAGGAACATCGATATAAAAAATTAACAGGAAAAAGATCGGCGGAGTTTAATCAACCTGTAGGAGGAAGTCCTTCTTTATTTAAAATAGACATAGAAGATAAAATACTCCCCTCTGAAGCGGAAAGGGCATTATCAGAATATAAAGCTAAAAAAACGGGGAACATTCCTGTTTATACGCATCTTTCGATAGAAAAAAGTGAATACAGGTTTTACGACATTGAAGGGCTTTCAGCCACTGATGATCAGATCTCCATGAATAATGAGGTGCATTCAGAAAGCGTTTTATTTGTAAAAAGACAAGATGGGCTGCCAGGTGCCTCATCACTCTCTGCGTCTGTGATGAAAGAGGATGAACCGGCTTCTGCAACACCCCATAAAATGTATTTTTTTTTGGGTGATGGAAACGATGAAGTGGTCGGTCACCCAGAAAAAAGCCATATTTTTGACATCGGCGACGGATTCAAAAATTTCAAGGGGGGCACTCAATCCGATACTTTTATTTTCAGGGGCACGGCGCCTCCCTTTCAACCCAGCGTGTTCGATGGAGACGGTGGGTTCAATACACTGATAGCAAAAAAAAATGCATCCAAAACAGGGTACCGTGTCAATCTACATGATGGCTCTTTTTATTTCACTAATAGCACGCAAAAAATAGCGACGTTAAAAAATATTCATCATATCGAGACCTGCTCAGACACAGACGATGTGATTTTTGGAAACGATCAATCAAACATCCTGAATGGTCAGGGAGGTCGGGATACACTGAGGGGATTTGGTGGCAATGATATTTTAGTCGCTCAGGCCGGGGGGCTTCATGGAGGAAATGGCACAGATTGTTATCGTGTTTTACAAAACACCTATTCTGAATCCGCGTTACTTATCATCACAGAAGAAGATGATCCAGAAGAATTCAGCCATGTTATTCTGGATTATTCCGTGACTCAAATCAGCAATATTAAAAGGATCAAAGAGCATCTGTTTATTGAATTAATCAATGACAATCAGAGTATAACTACCTTAACACTATTTGATCTCTATCTTCCCTCATTGAAAAAACAAAAAAGAACGTTAACGGCACAATATATTTTTTATACCCAGGATGGTGTGATGTTTTGGGGTCTGCCCGCTGAAATACCTTTCAATCCGTACACAGAAGAACCGGAACAGCTCGATTTAATAGCAACCTATACTGGAAACGTTCATAAAAATTCTCCTCTCTCTGAAACCAAAAGCACAAAACAAGGGTTAATCATTCAAAAAATGGCCCATCAGCAACAACCTGGGCTGATCGAAGTCATGGGCCAAGCAAAAATATTGCCCCATTTTTTAAGGTTAGCGCCTCAAGAAAGTGGGTTTGATGATGATTTACAGGGAGATGATCTCAGCAACACCTTACACAGTAAGGTCGGCGAAGATATTTTAGAAGGTAAAGGAGGAACAGACATCTATATCATCGACGATCGACCTGCAGGAACACAGGTGAGAATCCATAATTATGATTCCCCTGAAAAGGGTGAGCCTGCGCAAGATATTGTACTCTTGCCTTTTTCACTCGATGAAATTGAGATAAGACAAGATGATGATGATGTCGTTTTGACGCATCTCAATTCTCCGACAGAACATGTGAATCTGCGTTTGATGAATTTTATGAAAGATGAACCCTATAGGCATCTTTCCATTATGGATAAAGAAGGACATATTCATACAATGGGTCTTAATCCTAAGAATGAGCCTGACCTGATTTTCAATCATTTGTTCCCTGATACCAGAATCAATGAAAGGGAGACGATCTTAAGCCAATTAAAGCAAAGTGTGTCTGAATTTCACGAATTAGAAAAAGTCTTCAATCTGCCTGGTGAAAAATTTTTGGATACTTTTTCACCAAAAATGATCTCTGTATAGGGCTTTCATAAGCCCCATGTAAAAATGTTTAATGCGACAAAACCGATATCAACTGATCTGGATCCCTCGCGATTTTTTGTCTGAATGAACCACTTTGATTGTCATTAAAATAAGACATCAGTTCTTTCATTAATTCAGGTGGAATATTCTCACTTTTTTCTTTTTCTTCCTGCGTCATTTCTTTTTGCGCATCAGCTGTGATCGTTTTTTTTAAATCAGGATGATGTGTTTTTATTGTTTCTATTTTTTGCTCATCAGTACTACAAGCGCCTTTTTTAATTTTGACGGAAAATCTGTTTTCAAACTCAGGGTTTGAGAGTTTAAATACGAGATCTTCGCCTTCTTCTATTGTATGAAATTCACCCTCATCCATACCATATAAAATTAAAGTGTCGTTGCCGCCTGTGTCTTCAATCACAGTATGTCCGTCGTTAGGGGTGATCAAATAAATATCGTCCCCGACACCACCTGAAAGAAAATCATTCCCTGTGCCCCCATAAATAAAGTTGTTGCCTTCATAAGCCAATATTGTATCGTTCCCTGCGTCGCCATAAAGCCGTTTATTGCCGTTACCCGTTGCAATAATACGGTCATTTCCGTCACCACCATGCAGAGTACGATGATGATGGCTATGGTCTATGATCAGATCATCGCCTGCGCCGGCATCTAATTTTTCTTCAGTAAAATAATCACCATCGGTTAAAACAAGATGATCCTCTTTTTCTGTAGGAACTATATGAGTATCATATTGATCTAAATAAATTTTCCCTTCTTCATTCACCTCTATATGATATAACTGATAATGTGCGTCTAATATAGTGATATGCTGGTAAGACTTGTTTTTCATAAACTGCCAAAAAACAATTTCTAATTTTTTCTCCTGATTTGAAGAGTTTGTCTTTAATATGACGTCATCACTTCCCTTAAAGATAATATTCATTTGTTCAATCCCAACAGGTAAAATCAGCAAATCATAGTCAGGATTTGTACTGTTGTCGTTGTTATTAATCCATATTCTACGTTCATTATCATCGGGGTGTTCAATTCGATAAATGTCTCTTCCTGCTCCTCCTTCTAATTGATCATTACCTCTTCGGCTGATGAATAAATTATTTTCTGAATCCCCGATTAATTTGTCATTAAAAGGGGTATCTACCATCATTAATTTCACTGAGTCAGGAAGAAAAAATCTTTTTTCACCGACTATCAGCAGATCTTGTTGAGCAATTTTTCTAAAAATAAAATTAATCTGCTCTTTTGAAAAATTTTTAATATCAGATCTATTTTCGATATCACTGAACAGATTATATTGTGCATTGAATGTCAGGGACAAAGGAAAGGCGCCCTCCAGATTTTTTTCTATGACCTGTGGCCAATTCGGAAATAATAAAAAACCATCTAAAGTAGAAAAAATATACTGATTGTTTAAGAGTAAATATTTTTTTTCAACATCTTCTTTTTCAAAAGAATAAATATCATGAAGTGCTAATGTCGTTTCTGTTTTATTTTTATTTCGCAGTGTGATATCGATCGAATAAATATCATGGTCTTTTTTTAAAAAGACAGACGTGATGTCGGCTACATTATAATGCAGATTGATAAACGAAAAATCGTCTTTAACCTCATAAATATGGGCGATAACATTCTCAGAGGTAGAATTTTGCAAAAGAATATAATGATCATTGCCTTCACCTCCATCAATACTACCTTGCTCAAAGGTCAAGACGTCATCTCCAAAATATCCCCAGATTTCATCGTATCCACCCCCTCCATTCAGATAGTTATTTTCGTTATTTCCTTTGATCTCATCATTGGTTTTTGAATTTCCGTAAACATGTTCAATATTTTTTATATTTGCAACTAATTTTTTATTATTTCTAGAGCCAGAATAAATTTGCCCCATCATTAAATCAATAAAATAACGGACATCTCTTAATAACACTTGATCAAAAACAATAGTATCTTCACCCGCCAAACCATCAAATTTGCTCAGTAGTATCGATTCATCAGTATTTAATGAAGTATTGGATAAATAAAAAATATCTGATTTATTTCCTCCGGTATACTGTTTAGCACCCTTTGTAATTTTAAAAAAATTTTTTCTGTCATGATATCCCACAGCAATATCATCCCCATCACCGAGATCAAATAAAGCAGTTGACTCCCCTTTAGCAATCGCTGTTTCATCTGAAGATATTTTTTTAACCGTAGGATTATTGTCATCCTCTTCATTAGCATCAATATAATCATTAATTGGTTTTAAAGCAGAAGGCTCAGGATAACGATATTGACTATCTTTAATATTTATTTTTTCACGCGCATTAGCCTCAATAAATTTCTCAGCTTCTTTAGGAAAAAGCTTATCTTTTTCTATGTCTACGAATGCACGGGTAAATGAAGGATTAATCCATTTTCGATAAGAAAGTAATTTATAAGGTCTCATTTTTATATCAAAATCTTGTTGACTATAAAAATAACTATTGATTTTTTGAGAAGATAAACTCTTCAATATTTTTTTCGCGTTGGCTTCTAACATTTGATTATATTGTTGACGGGCAGCGGTTTTACTTATTGCTTCTAACGTTTTATTTTCTAATTCAACACTGGGGTTTAATCCCAGGAACAGACGCACAAAATTCTCCCAAAACTCTTCTGTATTGAGTTCAACATGATTTTGAATATCTTCTAATTGACGTATGCTAGAGTATGATTGTGAGAATAAAAGAACGAACAATCCGCCGAGGATCCCGGCAACTCCACTCATTAAAATCAGTTTCGTGGCGGCTGCCATCGTAGCGCCGCCTGCAGCCCCTCCCCAAAAAGCGGCTTTATATCCAATCATGGCTGCTGCACTCGTACCCACACCGAGCACGCCACTGAACAATGATAAAAACCCATTTACCTGCAAATCCTGTCGAGTTTTTGAATCAGATGTTTGAGACATTTTTTCAAAATGCAAATAAGCATGATAGAAATCGAGGGAAGACATGCCTAAACCTAATCCCAGGTTTACAAAAGGCAGTGCCTTGCTCCCGTGTTTCACCCATTTTTGGATTAAAGGGGAATAAAGCTGTAATTGATGCCTGGGTATTCCGATCAGGTTTATGTGTAATTTATGTAAACCATACTGAATCAGATCCATATCAGCACTAATAAAAAGACTGAAATAAATGGATTTTTGTTGCATTTCCAGTATCTTTCTTTCTTCTTGTGTTAATGATTTATCTTTTAACAGATCTTTAATCTTGATAATTTCATAAAATCCATGAAAATAATAAGCAACGTGCATTAAAATATCTATTCTATTCATGTTCTTATATAATTTTTTTTCGAAAAACTGATTTTTAAAATTAGAAGCAGAATGACTATTCTCATAAATATCTTTAATCAAATCAGCGGCAATTTTTTTATCTTCTTTTTGTCCTTCTAATAATGAATGGATTGATGGACTCATTTTTATTTTTTCTTTTAAAAATGTGATTGCTGTTTCTATTTCACTTTTTTCTATCTTTTTGTTGAGTAGATAATTTTTTAATTTTCTTGCATTAAAACGAAGACCATATAGTAAATCTGATGGAGAAGAAAAATGTTCTAATGAAAGCCCTTTATCACCAAATATGCCGCCCATTTTATAAATTAATGACGGGGATAAAGTGAGTTTATTTAAAGTAATATCTGGTAATTTAAAAATCCGCTCTCTGTCAAAATCAACATGAGATATAAAATCATTTATTTTATTTAAAATATTTAATTTAGTTAAATGAATTGGGCTTAATTTTGTGACTTCAAAATAATAATTTTCCTGAAATTTTTGAAATCCATATAATTCTGCCCTGGTTTTATTATCAAAAACTTTGTAATCAAGATAATCATTAAGAAATTGATGAAATTCAGTGTTATCCTGACTAGAGGTTTTCATTTGAATATCCCCTACAATCGGATCATATAAGGTAATCGTATTACCTTGATGGTGTTGAGTGATATCTAAAACTAAAATATATCCATTATCCGATTTGGTAGAACTTAAAAAATAACGACCAGGGATTTTTGGTAACGGTGAACACATTGGATTCATTATAAAAATTTTATTTTTTTCTTTTTTTATCTCCTTTTTGAGAGATTGAAATAAATTTTCAAATTCTTTTAATTTTTCTGTATCATAATCGCTGATCTCGACATCCGCTTTATCAGCATAAATTAAAGAATAGGTTGCTAGAAATTTTAAAAAACTTTCCTGAAATGTTTTTCCTTTTCTTTTTGCATTTAACCAAATAAAACCCAGTGCAAGATTGTTATTAATCTCATTTGGAATATAAAGAAATTGAGGTGCAATATTAATGTAAATCCCTGCTCTTTGATATTCTTTTTTAGAGGCCAGAACCATTAAATCACTTAAATTATTTTCTTTGATTAAATTCAAATAATACGTTTTTTCTAAAGATTTTTCATCGCTTAGTTTATCTGATTGATTTTGAAAAGCTCTAGTGGCCAGTAATTGTCTGGCTTTTAACATCCAATGATTTCTTTCTATGGGATCGAAACAGATTTTAATAAATTTTTTACCATTAAAATTCTGATCTCTATCTTTAAAAAAACCAGTTAACAAATGAAGCATCCCTTTATCTTGATAAATAAAGGTATAATCCACTTTTTTATGTGCAATATCGTTAATGATGCGCATCACTTGTTTCACCCGCCCGACTCTATCCTGAGCCGGTTCCAAATCACCTAAAATATTTTTTGAATACTCATTCAAAATTAAATTCCCTTTTTTATCAATCCGGTGCATGACAGCATCACGTATTTGATCAAAACGGTGATAAGGCAATGTCACTGTGAATTCATTTATTTCGTTATGAGTAATTTTAATCGTAATATCAGTTGTTTTATTTTGAGCATTCAAATTACAAGCAAGTAATTTTCCTGTGACTTTTTCATTAAATTTAAATTGAGTTCTTTTTTTAATTAAAGATTCAATTAAATAATTTTCTTCCTGTGATGCGGCTTCCTTCCAGGTTTCGTTATAAGCAGAGTGATTTCTTCGCACTAAATGTGTATATTCTATTTCAATCTCTTTCCCTGATTCTGTATAACCGAACTTGTAAATTTTTTTGCCATTATTGACACTCACAGTGTTCAGGAGATGATCGGTCATAAAATTTCGCCAGGCATCATATTTGTTAAATGAATAAGCACCCATATTAGGGTCAAAAAAGGTCCAGATTGTTTGAACAGGGTCATGAATGACGGTGATCGCCATCGCATGGGTTTTTGTAAAAAATAAAAAATACTGATTTTCCAAAGGAAATTTAAAATAATTAAAAAAATCAGAAAAATTTGTTTTAGAAATGGATTCTAAAGGCATTCCTCTTTTAAAATGATATTTTTGATTAATTTCTAAACCATTTTTATGGATATATTCTGAATATTCTCTATTGGCGTGTAAAAGTAAATCAGAGGCAATTGACTGGGTATTTTGATTGAAATTTTTATTTGAAAGTTCGTCTCCTTTTATTTCAAAATCTTGTGAGCTTTGTAATCTGATGATTTTCTCAAGTTCAGTTGAAAGGTGTTGATGACGATATTGATTTTTTATTATTGTTTCAACCTGAAATGCATCTTTGTTTCCTATTGTCATCAAATGATTTTTATCATCGCTTTCTGCTATGGTTTTCAACCATAACATATAATCTTTACCCCCTCCCAAACCAAAATTACGTTCTTCAATCAGATAACGAACAGACAAAGCAAGACATAATCCCGTACTCCCATCATAATAATCAGATAAACGATCTATTGTTTTGATTCGATTTTTTGCTTTTTTAAAAACTTGATAGTATTGATTAAAATCAAATGAATTTTCCATCACAAAGTGAGGGCCGAAATCGGAAATAAACGAGTCAGAATTTTTTGGCATATATTGAGTCCTTTTAATATATTTTCATCCAATGAATGATATTGATTTTAAAAAACAGACCACCAAATTTTTTTAAAAATGAACATATTTTGATGATATGAAAAAAATCATGGTGTTTGATTGTAATAAAACAGATTCAGAAGGTCACCAGGGAAGTGATATTGCGCGCTATTAAAAAAGGCCGAGATGTCTCGGCCTTGTTGACATGACCATCACCCATATCATGAGTAATACGTAGATTCCTCCTCATGCTCAGGCAGATGTAAAACAGGCGTCATCATTAAAATATCCGCATTTTCTTTTGACGGGCTCGTTTTTGAGCCTGTTGAAAGGTCGCTTTGATATCTGTCTGGGGTTTCCAGGCTGCTCAGTATTCTTTCAGAAGACGCATCGATGGTGAACGTTTTATCCAGGCAGATCCAATCCCCATCTGGATCGATAAATTTCACCTTGAGTTGATGTGGGCCTTCTGCTAACGGCATCTCGACAGTGAATACCCCTTGGTTGTCAATGAGCTCAAGCGCATATTCGGGGCGATTATCCAGGGTGACCATCGCTTTGACGGCATCAGGCGTTTCTTTCGGGGCGTTGAGTGTGAAGCTGGGGGTGAGATCCGCGGTGGTGTTTTCATCTGATGTGATGGGGTTGAGTAATTCAATCGAATTTTGTAGTGCGGCCGCTTTCGGCTCTTCCACCAGCTCAGGTGGGATATCTTGTTTTTGGGGTTGAGTCAGGTTGACTTGCTGTGCCCCAGTGTCTACAGGGTTTTCCTCTTGCTCTGTGAGTGAGGTGCTGCGTTTAGAGCGTTCAGATGGATCTTCTGTTGTCGATTCTTCAGGTGAGCTTTCGGTTGGTTGTTTGGTTTGATGGGTTGTTTCAGGGTCGGATTGATGTTCCTCGGTCTTCGGAGATTCATCCATTTCTTCATCAAAGTTTATTTCAGAGAACACAGTATCGTAATTTTTACCACTTTCTAATATTTTTTTAGCTTTTGCGTACAGTTTTTGGAACATGTCTTTTTCTCTATTATCATGATTATTTTCTGGATCTGATTTAATATTTACCCAAAAAGAGATAATTGAGTTACTTATGTCTTTAGTTTTGAAATAAAGGTACATATTCGAGCGATTTGGAATAACCCCATCAAGTTTTGTTTCAAAATTTATGTTACCCCTTTCGTCATCAGAATATGTGGTTGAATATCTCTGAGATATAGGATTGCTATTACCATCTAACAAAAATATTTCTCCTTCTATTTTTTTGTTGATTTTTCCTTTGATTATAATATTCCCATTGGATATTTCGGTATTAACGTTAACAGGCCGAATGTCCCATTGCGTTGTCAATACCCTCATTAAGTGATTTTTTTTATCGATATCGCCATCAGGATCCCATAATTCATCACTTTTTATAAATTTTAAAACCTCTTCCAGGCTGATAAATTTCATCGAGTTATAAAGTGCTCCTGGTTCAAATCCGTTAAATTTCCAGAAAAAATCTTTTGCGCCCCTTTTCCTTATATCCTCGAAGAGGTCATAATTCACATATCTACACAATTCATACAAAAAACTGTCATCAAATTCAATGACTCGATAATTTTGACTACTTTTGTACGGTAATGTCTTATATTTTATGAGTGCAGCGTCCACCCTTAATTCATGTGAATATTTAAAGGGTTCTTTAGGATAAGCAGCCCCTAATTTATGATCATTCTCGGGTTTCCAACCACTAAACCTTATGAAGTAGTGCCCCGAAGTATAATCCCAATAAAGAACTACAGGATTAATTGTTTTTATAATCGACTGACTTTCTCCGCCCTCTTCATTTGAAGAAAACACCTCGAATTTCATTTCATTGACGTTATGTTCTATTACTTTCGTCCTTACCACTTCCTCTTTATAGGCTTTATGACTTTTTTGAGTATTATCAATACCTGAGAGCTTTGTATTTAATGTTTCTCCCTCTTTTACCTTTCCCTTGACGCTAAAAAATTTACCGTTCCCAACGAAAGTGTAATCCACTTCTGTAGGAGTCTTGGGTATCGTTCTTTCAATTTTTTCGCTTTCGTGCCGCTCTGCCCGGATGACATAAGCCGTAAATTTGCCTGTGAATTCCTTGTTAGTTGTAAATTGAAAACTATTGTTGCTTAAATTAACTGCAGTCACTGTATGTTCGTATTTTTGATTACTTTGATTTTTAAGAACAATTTTATCGCCTTGTTTTAGGTTTTCTTTTTTGACAAATACCTCAAGTTGATTCTCGTCTAAAGCACGATATCGAGTGATGGCAGGCGGGAGTGGTATGTCGACCTGAGTATTCTCGGATTGGTTGCCGATATCGTCTTTAACGAAGAGGGTAAAGCTTTTCTGTTGCCCCCAGGATTGGGTAGTGTCGAAGGCCTCCACGTCGAATACAGAGGTATTGCCTTTTTTTGTGATATTTATCTCACTTTGACCTTTAAATTGAATGAAAATATCTGTGTTTTTTGGTTTGTTCCCTTCTATCTTGATGGTTTTCACTCCATCTGTTTCATTGAAAGTGTACTTAACATTAGAAACTGCTGCGGGTTTATCTCGGTTGATGATCAGGGGTTCATTTAAAGTGGTTTTCTTCTGATATGTTTCATTATTGTCATAAGTCAACTCTACAGTGATTCTGTATTCTCCTGCTGGAAAGGCTGTTTTTTCTTGAGTACTTAAAGAATTATTTTTTGTTAAATCAATTTTGTATTCTTTGCTACCAGCTCTATGCTCGAATCCTGCAAAAGGATATGTATAACTCTTAGTATTATTTTTATTTTTAAGCGTCAGATTACCCCCACTCACCTCTCCATCGCTCGTGTTCTTAAAGACTAAAACAGGTTGGTTATGATTCGTTTTGAAATCCCCCTGAGTGCCTGAGTCGGTCTCCGGATCGAGTATGAGTTCCGGATCTTTGAAAACAAATGGGGCGATTTTTTTGATTTTGTATGGAGCATCACCATTATTGCTTGTATTGCCTGCCCTGTCTGTAAAAGTGACTGTGATTGAGTATGTTTGGTTATCTTTTAAAGCATTTTGAATACCACTCCACTCTTTTGATTTATCTGTAAGATTAGTCAGATTCTCTACATTATAATTATCCTCTTTTGAATCTCCTGAAATTTTAATGTTTATCTTATAGATATCTTCCGGGATGTTTCGAATCATAAAGACTGGCTTTGTTTGTGTTGTTTCCTGTGCGTCTGTGGAGTCAGAACTCTTTGTGCCCGAATCTTTCAGTTCGATAACAGGTATGTTGGTAAGGGTCGTGTCAACCTCAAAACCTACTTCGGTTTTCTGCGTCATTTTTAACACATCTGTGGCGGTGACTTTCAATGTATATTGATCATCAGCTTGCCTTTCGGGTATCTCCACTGTCCAGTTGTTATCATGATTTTTTTTGATAGAGAGCTCAGCGCTTGAATCTGGGGATGTCATGAGTTCCGCCTTCATCTCAACATACGGAAATAGCGTATTATCATCCAGGCTAATGTTTAACTTTCTCTTATCAGCTTTACCCATATTGGCTTTGTTGATCATATAAGGCGTGCTGGTTTTCCCCTCCGCATTGGTGTTATGGGCCATGTCTATTTTGGGGGCGGGCAATTCGTTCAGTACCATAAAGTCGCTTTCCGCACTGTTGTTTGTATTGCCCGCTTTGTCTTTGACTTCGACCGATAATCTATTACTGCCTTTTGGAAGAAGATCTGTATAGGTAAACTCCCAGATGTTTTTCCCTTCTTCTTTTTTATCGATTTTTTTTGGTGGTTTAGTTAGCAAATTATTATTAATCTTGGCTGTAATATATTTTGGATCGTCAATCTCTTTATCTGTTTTGACCTGAAAAACGAAATCTTCGTCTCTTTTTGCGACTGTTTTGAGGACATTGTTATCTGTGACGGTGGTTGTGACTAAGGAGCCTGATGTCCAGTCAATCTCGGGTGGATTGGGAGCAGTGGTATCGATTTCAAAATCAAATGGGTCGGATGTTGATGGTATCCCCGCTTTATTGGTGACCCTGACTGTGGCTGTATATTTGCCATCTCCACTGCTACCCTGTAAGTTGGACGTATTATAAAAAAAATGGCCGTTTTCATATGTCACTTTTGTGCCCGAGATGATGGAGTTACTCCCTTTGGTAATGCTGATGGTGACGGCTTTTTCATGTATGTTGTCTTTTTTTAAATCGATGTTGCTGATGGCGAATTTGGGGCTCCCATTTTTAGTGATATGTTCAAAACTTTTTTCTTTCAATGGATTCGTTTGGTCAGCATGGGCCAGTTCAATTTTGGGTCGATCAGGTTGATCATCATTAACGTTAACCACTTCTTTTTTAGAAACATCACTAGGTTGATCCACTGAATTATAGGTTTTCACTGACAGGCTGTATTCGCCTTTCCCCCATTCATCATCAGGAGTAAAGGTTAATTTCTTATTAATCTCTAATGAGAATGCACCTTTTTCACTTTCACCCTCTGTAACAAACTGATTGGTTGAATTATTTTTTTGAGCGATATATGTTTTGTTTCCTACGCCTTTAACCATGACCTCCACCTTTTTGATGGGATTATCTGTATTGTTGTCTTTCAGGTCGATAGTAAATGTCGGCTTCCTGGAACTTGTCCATTTTTCATGAAGAGAGTCCTTCGGATGAGTGGTGTTACTCGCCTCAGAGAGTACGATGCTGGGCTGAGCTGGCTTGATGGTATCGATGATCAGCGCCAGTGATGAAGAATCTGAAGAGGGTTGTCTGGCTTCATTGATGACCGAAACAACGATACTATATTTTCCTTCGTCCAAATTTTTACTAGGTATAAATTGGTAGCCGCTCTCAATTTTTTCAAAAAAACCATTATCAGAGTTTGTTTTTATTGACCCGTCTTGATTGAGCACCGCCTGAAATTTTTTTGCGGTTTCTTCAGATTCTCCAGGGGTGGCGGTAATGTTAATTTCTCTGGCATGCGGATCGACATTCTTAATCTCAAAGGTGGGTTTAGCGGTTCCGCTCAATAACCTGCGCTCGTCTTTACCCTTTACAGCAATGCTCGGGCGGATGACATTTACATACACACCGAGAGTCAGTCTGTTTGAAGTGGCTTCGAGACCCCCCGTCGTTTCCGCTTTCAGGGTCATATTATATTCACCGTCTTCTTGAAATAGAATTGGGATTTGATTCGAGTTATACCTCTGATCATCCTCATCATTCTTCCATTTTCCTTCGGGGATTTTTGTGTACTTGATTGTCTTGGGATCTGCATTTTTATCTTTAGATTTAGACACAGAAACGGTCACTTTATTGACAACGTCATCTATCTCATCAAAAGTAAACTGCGGGGTTCTTTTTGAGGTGATCTTAATGTTAGGGTCTTCGTTTTGATTATAAGGGGTGTGATCTTCAGCATTTATTTTAATCACGGGGGGGTTTAGCCCGTCGAGCAATTCAAAGGACAGCGGCTGAGATGAACCCTCATTTCCATGCGGATCTGTGACCTTTGCCACGACCTGGTATGTCCCCCCTTTAGAGATTTGATCTGGCTCTGATAAATCTGCAGTCCATATCCCTTGATTTAGTATAGCTGTCTGGGTTTTTTGTTGATTCCCCTCCAAGTCTTTTAATATGACCTGAACCGAAGTCGTTCCTTCTCCTGTGGGTATATTCTCTTCATTGAGATCAATCTGAAACTTCATCTGACTTTTGCTGACTTTAAATTGATCGTCAACTTTATTCAGATTCAGCTTCTCAAGAAATTTAATCGTCGATTTCGGCGGGGTGGTGTAAATGGTCATCTCATTATTGTTATTCAGACTACCTGTACCGACTTGACCCGCCTGGTAGGTCACCTGGGCTGTGACGGTATACTCGCCAGGAGTTAAGCCTTCTTTATTCCACGTGAGCTCATATTCACTGTCAGTAGAATCATCATCACTTTCTTTTATGTTTATCTGCGATTGTCCAAAATTTTGGGTTTTCTTATCCTCGTTACTGCCCCCTTTTTTGAGGAAGGTCACCTTAATCAGTTGAGGATTACCCCAATCTAAGCGGGAGCTATCGATATTCTTGAGAATCAATTCAGGCTGCGTTTTATTGGTGACAGGGTTTCCATCAGTGCCGGTATTGCCAACAAGTTCAATGGTGGGGGCTGGGGCGTCAGCACTGTCAATCGTAAAGTCTAAGCTTCCAGGTGCGCTCTTACTACCTGCTGTTGATGTGACCACGGCTTGAATCTGGTATTTTCCATCGTTTTGTATTTCAACATCTTTAGAGTCTTTTGTAAGAAAATTTAAATTAAAACCTTTAATCGCGTCGGTTTGAGTGATTTTTTTCGAACCCAATTCAGTAGAAGAACTTTTGGAGTTAACAGAAAAAATAGAGATTTGAATCTCACTTTGGGCGTTTTCAGCAATCTTCTTTAATTTAAAATTAGGGTTTTTACTTTTTGTGATATTTTTTTGCTGTTCAAATGAATCCTTGCTATCAAGGATGATTTCGGGTGTCGCGACTTCACTGGTATCAATGGTGACATTGTATTCGGATGACTTTTCATTGTTTGCCTGGTCTGTGACGGTGAGTGTGATTTGATGTGTGCCGTTACTCCATTCTTTTTGAGGTGTGTAAGTGTAATACTTATCTTTTTTTGACACTGACACGCCTTTACTTTTTAAGTCTTCAGAAAGTTCCTTATTAGGATAGAAGGTAATCGATGGTGATTTATTTGAAAATGTCAGTTTGACCTCTTTGACATCTGTGTCGATGTCAGTCAGCCTAAATGTCGGTGTTGTTGAGCTGACGCTATTCCCTGATACCATAGGATGTGTGTCTGGATCTAACATAATTTTTGGAATAGTCAATTGATTATCAATCAATACCTCTATTGCTTCAGAAGCTTTATTTTTACCTCCCACATGGCTGGTCACAGTTAAATTATAGTTTTTACTTTTACCTTTTTCGCCCAATTCAGATGTATATTCATAACCAGGCTCCCTCAACTTATCTAATTTTTTCCCCTCAAAAATGACTGATTCTGTAGAATTCGTGACTAAAGCATCCTTAATTAAAAGGATCACTTTATCGGCATTGCCGTCTATATCAGTGAATTTGAATTTGGGAGGAACTTTGTTGGTAATGTTACCCGTAACATCACCATAGGCTGTGTTATCTGAGCGTAAGAGCTCAATCTTGGGTTGCTGTACGTCATCGACTATGGTGAAGGTGAGCTCACTCTTAGAGGTCCCTACGCTTCCATATTGATTGGTTACGGTTACTTGGAGTTGATAATCGGCTTCCTCCCATTTTTTTTCAGGAAAAAATTTCCATTCTTTTTGTTGATTGTGATAAGAAAAATCCTTGTTTGAGTCTGTATTATTAAAGGATTCAGAGGTAGTTTTTGCTCCCATTTTTTTTGTCAATTTGACTGTAATCAAATCTTTTTCGTGTAATTCTATGTTTCCTTTTGCATTTTTTATCACGAATTTTTTACTGTCGTTGTCTATGATTTTTTTATTGTCTATTTGATATAAATCAGTACCCTCGGCAAATGTGATAGAGGGGTCAGGTTTGGTATCATTAAAATAAAATACCTCGCTTTTCGTCCAAGAATTGCCCGCTTTATCCAACAGTTTCGCGATGACTGTGTATTCACCATGACTCCAATCAGTCTGAGGCCTCACTGTATAGGTCGCATTACTCAGCTGTGTGACCTCGCTGTTTTCAACGGAGCCCTTGCTATTTTTTATCTCGTACTCTACTTTCCATGCCCTGGATGCATCTTGTGGCTCAATTTTCACCAACAATGTTGGTTTGGAGTTTTTCGTATACTTAGGGTCACGACCTTGGATACTCCTGTCGAGTTCAATCGTTGAGATAGTAGGTTGAGTGTTGTAAAAGTAGATTGTTTCTGTGCTTTGACTCCCTGGTTTTTTCCCTTTATAAGCCGTCGCGGTAACCGTATATGCCCCCTCTGTTGTTAATTTTTCTTTCGGCGTCCAATAGGTATTCCAGGATTCTTTTTCTAGTGTGTGTTTTTGACTCTTCTCACCACTACTGCTTTTGAGCTCAATCTCTATTTTCGTGATGTTTTTTCCGGTCGGCTTGAAAAGCAATTTGGGTAATTCCTTGTCAGTAAAGTTTGATGCTTTATCCCCTGTTTTATCCTCTAAGGTAATTTCTACGTCCCTCACCTCAACCGTATCCACCTCAAAGTTAAATTCTGTTCTTTCTGTACTATTGCCCCTTTTATCCGTGGCAACTACCTCGATTTTATAGTCTCCATCATCCGTAAAGGTGGATTCAGGTATTTTCAAATAATAGGCTTGCTTGCCATCTTCCACTTCTTTTGATGATTGTTTTACATCTAACGGATTCGTGTTGCCTGGTAAATAAAGTTCAATCCTGGCGTCAGGCTCTGTGGTGATTTTGAATGTCGGCGTTTTCGTATTGGCAACACGGTCACTAATAAGAAAATCCTGTGCAATTTCAATTTTCTCTATTGTTGGAGGGATTGAATCCAAATCAATCGTTTTGGTGATGTCAGCGGTGTTTTTGGCGGCATCTTCTGCAACGACACTAATACTGTTACCCCCTTGAGCAAGTTGAGGGTATTTAAAGGTATAGCTCCATTCTCCCACTGAATTGACTTGAACTGTGTCTAGTCGTGTTCCTTTATCATCGGTTGATTTTTTATTATAAACGCTGACTTGCGTGTTGGCTTCCGCCTTCCCGTGAATGGTCGGCGTCACATTTTTAATCAAAAAAATGTCAGAGCGCTCCTCTTGCGTGAGTGCAATGTCTTCTGAATTCATCTCAAAAGTAGGGGTTTGAGTGCTCGATTTAATCACGAGAGATAATTTTGCCTGGGCTTTATTCCCTTTATATTCTCCCAGTGCCATAAATTCATGGGGGCCATCTGTTAAATCAGTGGGAGTAAAGGTAAAATTACCTTGACCATCCGCTTTGGTGCTCCCTAATGTTGTGCTGCCTTTTTGAATCGTCACCTCAGTGCCTGGCATGGTGGTGCCCACTAATTTAGGTGAAGTCACGTTCGTTAAATTATCTTTTTGCCCGCTGCTATTACTCTTGTCGTCAAGCGCCAGACTGATTTTTAAATCGATTTTAGGGTTTGGGGCCGGGTTGTTTAATCCACTGCTTCGGTTGGCGTTTTTGTTGACTTGGGCAACTTCTACCGTTGTACTCGATTCTTTATGTAAAGAAGAGGCAGAATCCAGAGAGATGTCTCTTTCATCAGGGGGGATTTGAGCCAAGGCCGCTTTGGTGTTCGCTTGCGTTAAAAATTCATTGAGCGCTTCTTCAATTTGTTGAGAGGATTTTTGTGCTTCCTGCGCTTCTAACGCGGCTTTCTGTGCCTCTGCTTTCTCTTTCTCGGCTTTTGCTCTCGCTTTTTCTGCCTCTTCTTTGTCTTTTTCGGCCTGTCTCATTTTTTGTTTCAGCGCTTCCTGTTCTTCTTGAAGCACTTTATTTTGAACATGATCGACTAAAAAAGTATCGGCGCTTTTAAAGTCGATATTCTCAAGGTTGACCTGACCTAGTAAATCTTTACCTTTTAAAGAACCATCCTGAAACTGAAAAGACAGTTGGCTGTCTTTTAAGCTGGAATACATCGCCCCATTCACAATGGTCACACTGCCTTGGGGCGAGGTTAGTTTTAGGTCGGGTCCTGATATCGCCACTTGAACCTGATTTTTATTCCCTAATGAAGACAAATCAATCCTGGAATTATGTTGTGCAAATATTTTTTGAGTCGCCATAGTATTTCCTTGAAAACAGAGATTAATTATGTGTTATTTTTATTAAATAATTTAATTTATATTAGTGCATATATCAATTTTTGATATATTATTTTTTTATATCATCTTAATTTGTTTTTTTGTGAAAATGTGATCAACATCATCCATATTTTTAATGGAGTTCAAATGGAAGAAGAAAGTAATCCCTGGCCAAGTTTTGTGGATACCTTTTCGAGCATGTTATGTATTTTTATTTTTATCATGTTGATATTTTTACTCAATAACATGTTGGTCGTTTATGAAAGTGCGATAGGTGGGGAGGGAAAAGTGATTTATCAAAAACAGGCCGATTTAATAGAATCGAAACAAGAAAATTCACTCAACGCACTAAATAAAACTCAAGTCAAAGATTCAATTCAAAAAACTCAGCCCGATATTGAAAACGGTCATTTAAATACTGCCATTCAAGATAAAGTGCTAGCGAATAAAAACAATACACAGAATGAGCTCTCTCAAATTCAAATCGAAAATGAAAATATAGTTAAAGGAGTGCCAAAACAGGTTAAAAACAGAAATAATGATATCGCCCATAATAAAGATAAAACACGGGTGACTATAACTGGAAATACGTTAACGATTGAATATAAAGGTGAGGTCAACACTTATCTTAAAGAAGATATTACAAAAATGATGGATTGGATTAAAAGTACAAACCACAAAATTTTTGAAATCGAGATTTTTATTCCCAAATCTGAAATTTCATTTTCAGATTCATTACGACTGGCTTATGAAAGAGGTGTGATTTTAATGCGAGAAATCAAATCAGTTGATCCAAGCGTAATATTCAGCCTTAACGTCAACACCACTTCAGACAGCTTAGAAAATAAAGCTGTTATCGTCCCTAAAAATTGAGAAAGGTTTTTTTAATGAAAAAATTATTTTTTTATCGTTCTTTAATTTTATGTTTGATATTAGCTGTCTTACCAATCTTTTGCTTATTAATCCCTGGTATCAAAAATTATGTGATTGACAATTTTATGGTTTCAGCAGCTTATAATTCTGTCATTATTTTTATTTATGTTTTAGGGAGTATTTCGGCTTTATTTTCTATATGGCAATCCTTGTATAGTAAAAATATTATTAAATATAAAAACAGTATGAGTCACAGTAGTCTGCTGGCAAATTTTAACAAAAAATTATTTTCTGAAAAAAATAAAACGTCTTCCCGGCCGTTATTAAAAGACATCTCTACCGAAGTGAGCGCCACCCGCGCTCAACGTGTTTCCTTTATCATTAGCTGTAGTAATGTTTCTACGTTGATAGGTCTTTTAGGAACTTTTGCTGGATTGTCGATCACCATCAGTGGTATCGGGAGTATGCTTTCTGAAACCTCTCATCACAGTTCAGATAGTTCTACGGATGACACTCTGGATATGATCATCCATATTATCTCTGCTCTTTCTGAACCTCTTCGTGGTATGAATACTGCATTTGTCTCTTCTATTTACGGGGTCATGTGTGCCATTTTACTGATTGGACAAAGCGTGTTTGTTCGAAGCGCATTTTCACAATTATTGGGGGAATTAAAACGCCTGGCCTTTGAACACCTGGAAACTGAGACGACACCAAATCAGGTAAGAACGGTTCGAATCGAGTCGCCTGAAGTGTCAGAGTTCAAAAAAAGCTTTGAAGATTTTTGTCAGTACTTCGTTAAAAATGAAGAAAACAGAAATAAGGAAACTTTACAGTACCACCAAAAGCTGATGGAAGCCCTCTCGGGTCTAAACAATCATTCGTTTTCTGAACAAAGTGCTTTACTTGAAACAATAGAGGTCAATCAAAAAACTCTAATGACTCAGAATGAAGAAAACGGAGAATCTCTTGCAGACATCAAAAAAGAAATCTCAAATCAGCATGGTGTTTTGATTGACAAAACGCAGGAAATTCAAGCTGAAGTTGAAAGTTATAAAGAGAGCTTTATTCCCTTGTTGGAAAAAATCACCTCGATGTATCAAAAAATCGTTAAAAAAACCTTGTTAACAAAAAGGGATGAGGATGAAAATGAAAAATAAAATAATGGCTTTCATTTTATGCTCCCAATCTTATATTTCTGCTGCGGCGGTAAACCAACCTCATTCCCATTCTTTAACAAGGCTGATCAAAGCGGCCATGCAACATCAACCTTCCGTCAAAATTGCTTACTATGAAACAGAACGTAAAAAAGGAGATTTACAAACAGCAAAATCCGCGCTTTATCCTACTTTAGATTACAGTGCTGCCGGCACCGGAATAAAGAAACAATCGTCGGATAGTGAAAAAAATATTGAAAATAAAGTGTCTGTGGCTTATCGAGTCACCGATTTTGGGGTGAGATCAGCGACGATTAGAAGAGCAGAATACGAAAAAGAGGGCTCGCATTTCGATTATGCCAAATCTCAAAACTCTGTCGCTCAAGAAGTCAGCGACTCTTACTTAAATATTAACAAATACAAAGAAATATTAGAGGGGATTGTTAAAGAAAAAGCCTTTTATAAAAAGATGCTGGATAATTTTTCTTTACTGGTTTCATCGGGAGTGGCTCTCGAGTCTGATTTGAGAAAAGTACAGGTCTCAATTGATTCACTCAATAGCCGCGAAATTATGTATCAATCGATGCTAGATTCAGAAATGTTTAAACTTAAAAATATGACGGGCCTAAGGAGCCTCTCTTCTGAACAGGTAGGTCAGCCTCATATCTTGCTTGAACGGTATGCTTTCATCAGTGATCGAGCCAAAATGATGCAAAAAATAAAGCTGTTTAACCACGATTATCATATTTTGCTTCAATCACAAAATGCGGCACTGGAAGAAATGAACGGGGCGCATTCTTCTTACTTTCCCGCCGTCGATCTGAGCGCAGAATATGTGGATAACCATCCACTTGGCAATACAGATCGTAATACTTATAAAAATGAAGGCCGAGTGAAACTTAATGTCAGCCTCAATCTTTTTAATGGATTTAAAAATAGCGCACAAGATTTAAAAGTTTCCTCGGCTTATACTCAATCTAAATTACGCATCGAAGAGTTTTTACTCAAAGCGCAATTTGAAATCAATAATATGATTTCTCAATACGCCGCTGCAAAAGAAACTTATGTCGTGAATCAACGTTCTTATGAAAATGCGCTTCAACTGTCGACTCTTTATGAAAAAGAGTTTGATCTGGGTCAAAAAACCTTGTTAGACCTGATTTCTAGCAGAGGGGAATATTTTCAGTCTTTTATCAACATGATTGAGAGTGAATACTCTCAGCGACAGGCGAAATCAAGACAATTAGGGTTGATGTCTCAATTAACGAATTACTTAGGGGTGAGCCAAACTCCTCAAGCGGAAAAATAGATAAATGAACAGGAAACAAACTGACACCCTGATGATGATGATGATGATAATGAGCCTGATCATTATCATCGCCGCTTCTATTATCAAAGTAAATTCGGTGATTCATGGCCAAGGCATGATAACGAACCGTGATAACACTCAATTTATTTCCTTATCAAAAGGCGGCGTGATTGAGAAAATCTATGTTTCAGAAGGGGAAAGCGTTAAAAGGGGCGCTCTCCTTGCTAAAGTGATCAACCTCGATTTAAGAAAGGAATATGAACGATTAAAAGCCCAGAAAGCATTTTTAGTGAAAGACATTGAGGAGCTGACGTCGCTTTTAAATAAGAATGCGGTAGAAGATTTTTCTGCGTGGCAAGACATCAGCTTAATAAAAAATAAAGAGCTGTCAGCGAATATTGAATTAGTGAAAAGTCAAATTCATACGAAAACGCTCAAGCTGGGTTCGCTTGAATCTGAAATTACGGGGATGAAAATGCAACTGAAAGGGAAAAAAGAACAGGTTGCACTTCTGGGTGAAGAGGTGGATATATTGCACCCTTTGGTAAAAAAAGGGATCACGTCGTATACGAATTATCTGAATAAAAAGCAGGCCTTTATTAAGTTAAAATCAGAGATGGACGAGACGGAAAATAACATTATTTTAAAAAAAAATGACAGTCATTTAGTGAAAAATGAAATTCGAGCCCTGGATAACGAATTACGGCTGTCATTATCCCGTCAACTGTCAAAAGATCAGCAAGAGCTGAATTTGATGAGCACGCCGTTAAAAATTTTTGAGCAACAAATAGAGGAAGAAAATGTTCGAGCTCCGGTCAATGGGGTGATCTATAAAATTAATAAAAGCGCTTCAACTCAAGGGGGGGTTATCCAGGCGGCAGATCTGTTATTCGAGATCAAACCTTCGGTCAATACCATGCAAGCAGAGATAAAAGTGAATCCTAAATATCGTGATCAACTCTATGTAGGTGAACAGGCGCTGGTGGATATCTTGTCTCTGGTGAAAGCCAAGGGGAAATTTTATCAAGCCAGCATTGAAAAAATCAGCCCGGATTCTTACGAGGAGAACACAAATGGGAGTGTGCAGCGTTATTACAAAGTCATCATTAGTTTTAATGTCAAAAATGAAGACATGGATTGGTTAAAACCTGGTATGGCGGTTGATGCCAGAGTGGTGACAGGAAAACACTCGATTATGTCCTATCTTATTTCACCTTTAACAAAAGGAATCAGTCATGTTTTCTCAGAACCGGTACATTTAACGCAATATAACAAACCTTAAGTTTTTTAGAGAAAACAAGCGCGCTCTTAAAAATCTCGACTCTACAATCAATTAACCCCACACAACACTTTTATCCTGTTCAATTTAGTACAAACTCTTTTTTATTTTCTCAGCCACTTCTTCAGCTAATGTTTTTATGAAATGCTCCTCTTGATCAGCTTCAATCATTACGCGGATCACAGGCTCAGTGCCTGATGTACGTAATAAGATTCGGCCCCTTCCTGCCAAGGTAGATTCCACTTTTTTGACCAAAGAGGCTATTGCATCAGATTGCAAAACATTTTTGTTGCCAGAAAAAGAAAAATTAACCAATACTTGTGGCAATAACTTTATTTCACTACAAAGCTCATGCAAGGTCATTTGATTTTGAATGATCACTTTAAACACTTGCAAAGCCGCTATCATACCGTCTCCTGTGGTGGTTTTATCCAATAAAATGATATGGCCTGAATTTTCAGCTCCAATACGATAACCATGTTTTTGCATTTTTTCTAAAACGTAGCGATCACCGACCTTGGCTCTGATGAAAGGAATTTTCAATCTTTGAAGAGCAAGTTCTAACCCCATGTTACTCATGATCGTTCCAACAACACCCCCTTTTAATTGCTGCTGACGACAGGCTTCTTTAGCAATAAGATAAACTATTTGATCACCATCCACTTTGTTACCCAGGTGATCCACCATGATCAGCCGATCACCGTCTCCATCTAGTGCTATTCCCAGATCAGCCTGTTCTGCCAGCACGCTTTTTTGTAACATGCCGATATTGGTGGCACCACATTCTTTGTTAATATTTAACCCATTTGGTTCACAAGCAATAGAAATCACCGTTGCACCTAGCTCTTTAAGCACACTCGGCGCAATGTGATAAGTAGCCCCATTTGAACAATCGACCACTATTTTAAAATTTTTTAAATTGAATTCACTTGGAAAAGTGCCTTTACAAAATTCAATGTAACGGCCTGCCGCGTCGACAATTCGGCGGGCTTTGCCTAATTGAGCAGATTCAACACAGGTGAGGGGCTTTTCTAGTTGTGCTTCAATGGCTTCTTCCAGGCTATCAGAGAGCTTGCTGCCATTAATATCAAAAAATTTAATCCCATTATCATAGAAAGGATTATGAGAGGCTGAAATGACAATGCCTGCCTCCGCTCGAAAAGTGCGAGTCAAGTAAGCAATGGCAGGTGTGGGCATCGGGCCTGTTAATAGAGCAGAAAACCCCGCGGCGGCTAACCCTGCTTCTAAAGCAGATTCCAGCATGTAACCAGAAATACGTGTGTCCTTGCCGATGATAATTTTACGCGAATCTTGACGGGCTAAAATTTTGCCTGCTGCCCAACCTAATTTTAAGAAAAAATCAGGGGTGATCGGCATATCTCCTACCTTTCCCCGAATGCCATCCGTACCAAAATATTTGCGATGATGCATTATTTTTTACTCGTTTTTTATTATTTGAGTTTTCGTTCGATTCACAATATGTAGGGCTTCAACTGTTTCTTTAACATCATGTACCCTAATGATATGTGCTCCTTTCATCGCTGCAATGACGGCACAAGCAATGCTGCCAATCACTTTTTCTTTTGGAAGAATACCAGGCCGTCCGTCAATCATGGATTTTCTTGACATCCCAACCAGCATCGGTAAATGAAAATGCTGAAATTTTTCTAAATTTGCAAGTAATTGATAATTATGAGTTAAACTTTTACCAAAGCCAAAACCTGGGTCGATCAACAATTTATTTTTTGGGATGCCCGCCGAAAGACAGCGTTCAATATTCTCTTTAAAAAAAGCATTGACCTCAGATAGCACATTATGATAACGAGGCGATTGTTGCATATTCTCGGGATGACCTTGCATGTGCATGAGACAAATAGGTAACTCTGTTTCTGCTGCGGCTTCTAAAGCACCTGGCTTTCTGAGTGCAAAAACATCGTTGATCATATGAGCCCCCGCTTTTTTAGCTTCAAGCATCACAGCGGGTTTTGATGTATCTACGGAAAGCAGGGTGTTAAAGCGTTTTGCTAAATATTCTAAAACAGGTATCACTCTATCAAGCTCTTCTTGCTCAGTGACTGGAATTGCCCCAGGTCGGGTTGACTCTCCTCCTATATCAATGATATCTGCCCCTGCAGATATCATTTTTTCTGCATGTTGTGAGGCTTGTTCAAAATTATAATAAGATCCGCCATCCGAAAATGAATCAGGCGTAATATTTAAAATCCCCATCACTTTTGGGCATAACAGATCCAATCTGTGTTTTCCAATAGAAAAATCCATATTTTTAAACCTTTAAATAAATATGTCATTTGATCGGCAAAAGGAAATAACGACGAAATGCAAAGCTATTTTGATTAGGTCAGAGCAAAGTGTCATCTTCCAGATGGCAAGAGGCTTTGGATGAAAATGATACTCGTCCATTAAAGAACGAGTTTTTACGACAACATGGGATATAAAATATAAGATGAATTGAGTGTTTAAGATCATGACATATTTCGTGGAAAAATTTCTTTGTTTTAGCCCACATTAGACCCGTCTGTATTCTTTTTATCTGAAAAGAGAGGGGGATCTGGTTTTTCTTCAGATTTTGAAGAATCGTCATTTTCAGAAGAGGTGTCAATATTATCGTCCCAACCTGCAGGTATACGTACCGTCGTACGATTCATAAGATCGTCAATTTGTGGAGCATCAATGGTTTCATATTTCATCAAAGCATCTTTCATAGAATGCAATATATCCAGATTTGCCATCAATAATTCACGAGCACGATTATAGTTACGTTCAATGAGTGATTTGATTTCTTCGTCAATAATACAGGCCGTTTTATCGGAAATATGCTTACTTTTTCCTACTGAGCGCCCGATGAAGACTTCTCCATCTTCTTCTGAATATAGTAAAGGTCCTAACTTTTCTGAAAAACCCCACTGAGTGACCATGTTCCGTGCAATGGAAGTGGCAACTTTAATGTCATTAGAAGCACCGGTGGATACCTGCTCTGTACCATAGATAATTTCTTCAGCGAGACGGCCACCGTAAAGGGTGGAAATTTGACTTTCCAGTTTCTGACGACTTGCACTGATGGCATCGCCTTCTGGAAGAAAAAATGTCACGCCTAATGCTCTACCCCGAGGAATAATGGTGACTTTATGAACCGGATCATGCTCTGGAACCAAGCGGCCTATGATCGCATGTCCTGCCTCATGATAAGCCGTCGCTTCTTTTTGTTCTTCTGTCATGACCATAGAACGACGCTCAGCACCCATCATAATTTTGTCTTTGGCTTTTTCAAACTCGCTCATACAAACCACACGTTTTTTAAAACGTGCCGCAAATAAGGCCGCTTCATTCACTAAATTGGCTAAGTCCGCGCCAGAAAAACCAGGCGTTCCTCGTGCAATAACAGAGGCATTCACATCAATATCAAGAGGGACACGCCGCATATGAACTTTTAAAATTTGCTCACGTCCACGAACATCTGGTAAACCAACCACCACCTGTCTATCAAAACGACCTGGACGTAACAAAGCGGGATCAAGCACATCGGGTCTATTGGTTGCAGCAATCACGATGACGCCTTCGTTACCTTCAAAGCCATCCATTTCGACTAACATTTGATTTAAGGTTTGTTCACGTTCATCATGCCCACCACCTAAGCCAGCTCCACGCTGACGACCCACAGCATCAATTTCATCAATAAAAATGATACAGGGTGAGGCTTTCTTCGCTTTCTCAAACATGTCGCGAACACGAGACGCCCCAACACCTACAAACATTTCGACGAAATCAGATCCTGAAATACTGAAAAAAGGAACATTTGCTTCCCCTGCGATGGCTTTTGCCAGCAGAGTTTTACCTGTTCCCGGAGGGCCTACCAACAAAATACCGGTTGGAATTTTTCCGCCCAATTTTTGGAAACGCCCAGGCTCACGTAAGTATTGAACCAATTCGCTGACTTCTTCTTTGGCTTCATCACAACCTGCCACATCTGCAAAAGAGGTCTTAACCTGATCTTCACTCAGCATTCTGGCTTTACTTTTACCAAAAGACATCGCCCCTTTTCCTCCCCCACCCTGCATTTGGCGCATGAAAAATATCCAAACACCAATCAGCAATAACATGGGAAACCAAGAAATAAAAATAGAAGTCAGTAAACTGGTTTCTTCGGGCGGTTGAGCAATAACCTTCACGTTTTTAGTCAGCAAAGTATCTAAAAGTTTAGGATCATTAATCGGGATAAAGGTAATATATTTCGTGTTATCTTTTTTATTAACGTCAATTTCTCGACCATTAATACGGACACCAAGAACCTGATCATGAGTCAGATCAGATATAAAAGTGGAATAATCAACTGTTGGGGATTTTGATTCACCGGGACCAAAACTTTGGAATATTGACATTAAAATAACTGCAATCACTAACCAAAGAACCAAATTTTTTGCCATATCACTCAAGGAATTAACCTCATATTTACAATCTATCAACAAGAAGCGCCAGGTTATGATCATTTTAGACCTGTCGCTACAATGTAAACTTCACGTGATCTTATTCGTGAAGCATCTGGTTTACGTACTTTAACTTTTTTAAAGAGAGAACGCATTTCCCTTAAATATTGTTCAAACCCCTCTCCCTGAAACACTTTGACCAAAAAACTCCCGCCGGGTATGAGTATATCACGAGATATGTCGAAGGCTAACTCGGCGAGATGCATCGATTTTGGTATATCTACTGAGGATATTCCTGTCATATTGGGGGCCATATCAGAGATAACAACATCTATTTTTTTATCTCCAATACAATTTAAAAGGCGTTTTAATATAGATTTCTCTCGAAAATCACCCTGCAAAAACTCTACTCCCAAGATTGAATCCATGGGGAGTAAATCAAGGGCAATCACTTTGCCTTTAAGACCCACTTTATTGACCACATATTGTGACCAACCTCCAGGTGCAGCGCCTAAATCGAGAACAAACATACCTCTTTTGAAAATTTTATCGGTATTGTCAATTTCATCAAGTTTAAACCAAGCGCGTGATCGTAATTTTTTTTTCTGAGCCTCAATCACATATTTATCATTAAAATGTTCTTGTAACCAGCGGCGGGAACTGGCTGAACGCTTTTTACTGGACATTTTTTCTCTAAACATTCATTTCATTTAAATCGATTATCAGTGCTTCCATGAGTCAAAATAGTAATATAAAAAATATTCATGGACTGTGCTCTATTGGCGCTATTTATCAAAAAGGGGATTTGAGGGTTTTAAAATCGTTAATGCATGCATACTAACAATATTTAACATCAAGAATTTCGTATTCGACCTCACCGCCCGGGGTGTGAATCACAGCAACATCACTGATTTTTTTAGCAATTAAACCTCGCGCGATGGGGGAGTTAACAGAAATAAGATCTTTTTTGAAATTCGCTTCATCATCACCCACAATTTGATAGATTTTTTTTTCTTCTGAATGAGTATTCAATACGGTCACTGTTGCGCCGAAAATAACGATACCTTTGTTGGCTATTTTAGTAACATCAATAATTTGAGCGTGAGATAATTTTGATTCAATTTCCTGAATACGGCCCTCACAAAATCCTTGTTGCTCACGAGCTGCATGGTATTCCGCATTCTCTTTTAAATCACCATGCTCACGAGCCTCTGCGATAGCTGCGATGATCTGAGGGCGAAGGACACTCTTTAGATGCTGAAGTTCTTCGCGTAATTTCTCTGCGCCACGTAGCGTCATAGGGATCTGTGTCATTCATCAATACCTCATATTGTTTTTTTAAAGAGTCATTATTCTAATTTATATGCACTGTAAAACAGACGCGCATTTTATGTTTTGTGCCGCTCACAGTACGATTATATTTAAAAAATCGCCAAAAGTTTTGGAGCGATTGAGTTCTTTTATCTATCACTGATTTTAACTCAAAGTTGTTTTAGGATCACCGTTTACTTTTTTGTTTCTATCTTGCTCTATTTGGTACTAATTTGAATTCATGATAGTCTGTAACGCGCTTTAAAAGCCTTATATGCCACATTAAAAAATATTACTGCTTATTTTTTTCCATTAAACGCTATTATTAGGATCACCCCCTTTCTTTAAGTTTATGAGTCATCTTTTTGACTAATACAATAGTGTGTTTTGAATAAGCGAAAAATGAATTGAGGAGCATATGCTGTATTGGGGAAAATGGTTTGGGGCTTTGTTGGGATTTTTATCTGGCCTTGGTTTCTGGGGTGTATTATTAGGTTTTTTTATTGGAAATATTGTAGATCTCAGGTTAAGAACCAGAAATCAACATTTTTTTTCTGATCAAAAAAATCGACAATCTCTATTTTTTTGCACCACTTTCCAAGTCATGGGGCATATCACAAAATCCAAAGGACGCGTCACTGAAACCGATATTCAGCTCGCGACAACATTGATGGATAGAATGCAATTACATGGTGAAGCACGGGCCGCCGCTCAGGCTGCATTTCGTGAAGGCAAAGAAAATGATTTTCCTTTAAGAAAAAAATTACAGCAATTACGGGGCATCTGCTTAGGGCGGGTCGATTTAATTAAAATGTTTTTGGAAATTCAATTTCAAGCCGCTTTTTCTGATGGCATTCTCCACCCTAATGAGCGTCAAGTGCTGTATGTTATTTCCGAGGAGCTGGGCATTTCTCAAAGACAGTTTCATCAATTTCTCAATATGATGGAAAGTGGCAGCCAATTTGGGCACAAAAACTGGTATCAGCATGCAACCTATTCTTCTTCTGGGCGCAGCTCACAAAACGGGCAAGCACCGACATTATCCGATGCCTGTAAAGTGCTTGGTGTGAACGTCAATGACAACAGTGCTACTATTAAACGCGCCTACCGAAAACTGATGAGTGAAAATCATCCTGATAAATTGATAGCAAAAGGGCTACCTCCTGAGATGATGGAAATAGCCAAAGAAAAAACGCAAAAAATTCAAGCTGCCTATGATTTTATTAAACGTGAAAAAGGCTTTAAGTGAAACTTATCACCAGGCCTAATCTCGAAAATTATTAAATTGAAAAGGTTGACCCAGATCTCCAGTGCGAATTAAAGCCATTACCGCTTGCAGATCGTTGCGCGATTTACCTGTCACCCTTACCTGTTCACCCTGAATTTGAGCTTGCACTTTTAATTTACTGTCTTTAATGAGCTTCACTAATTTTTTGGCTTTTAAAGACTCAATCCCTTGTTTCAATTTGGCATCCAGGCTATAGGTTTTTCCACTGTGCAAAATCTCTGCGGAAATATCCAAAGCCCCGCCTTCAATCCCTCTTTTTGCGAGTTTTTCAGAGATGATTTCAAGCATCTGTTTCACTTGAAAATCAGATTCACTGGTCACTTTGATGCTTTTTTGTTTTTCATCAAATTCAAAACGAGCGGTGACATGACGAAAATCCCAACGAGTGGACAGATCACGGGTAGCGTTTTCAACCGCATTACGAACTTCTTGTGTATCAATTTCAGACACAATATCAAAAGAAGGCATGTGATTATTTTCCTGAATTTAGAGTGGCGTTAAAACATCAATGTTATTAAAATGATATGACTATAAAATTCAAATTTCTATTTTTTGTAAAGAATTTAATGGTTTAATATTTCCGGACACTTTAGATAGAGTCGTCAGGTAATGAAAGAAAACAGGTTATCATTGAGGGGATAAAAATGGCATTTGAGAGAATTTAATAATGAACTTAGCCCATCGCCGAGACGATATGGCTAAATAATTTTATTTTGATTAAATTTAAATTATATCAATAATTTTATTGATTATAATCATTTTTAAGTGATTTAGCTCTATATTCTTCTTTTATGTTTTCTTTAATTAGATAAAAAAACTTTTTTAGCGGCTGTAAAATATGAAGCACGTATGTTTGTTACATCTTCTTCCCAAAGTGGATTTAATGGCACATGATAGCCCTCATCTTTTAACAGATGCACCATATCTTTTAACTCATTTTGGTCTTTTATAACACAGATTTCATCAAACCTCCCCATACTTTTAGATAGTGCAAATGTAGCAGGGAAATTTGCTGTTGGATCAGTTACAGGGTTACCTTTATCGCTGCTATGGTGCACAACCTTCTCACCTCTTGCACCAACCAGACACATATTAATTTCATCGATCATCTCACTCATACGTGGCGTAGCATTACCAATGTCTTTGTCTTCTCTTGCATTGAAGCTATTAAAATCAGGCTTAAGCTTACTAAATAATTTATTGATTGTACTATAATCTTATCCGGATGACGTTTTTTGATTTTTATTGGATTAGTCGAATCTAAATACTTCTCTAGTGAAGAAGTTTGCGTCTTATTTGTTTTTTTATTATTGTAAATCTCCATTCTGTGATCAACAATTGTTCTTGCAACATCCGGCACAGCTAAATTATCCTTAGAACCGAAATCCTCTATTGAAGGGGCAATCATCAAAATATCATAATCAGCTGTCAGTGGTTTTTCATTGTTCCCCACTGAACTCAGTACTTTAACCGGTGCTCCATTGTAATTGACCAAGTATAATTCAGACCCTTCATCGCAAGGATTTAGTGTAAATTCATGCTCTACGTTTTCTGATGTTTTGGCTTTTAATTTAGTAATAGCCCCCGAATCATTTTTTTCTACTTCGTAGACAATGCCTTCTTTTTCAAGTAATTCAATCCGATTTTTTGTTATCTTTAAATCTACTTCCTTAGCATTTTTTTGATCCAAACACTCTTGTACCGCCGTATTAAATTTATTGAGCGTCTTTTGTGGCTGATCTGCCAGCTTACTTAATGCTTGATTGACACAAATAAAAGCTGTTTGTGGCCCCCAGTTTGCGCTTTTCCCTTTTATCTTAAACCACTTTAGTCGGATGACCATCCCTTATCAGATCTGTTGCCATCAAATCAACAGGACGAATCGAGATAATACAATTTTTCTTTTGCGCCAAAATTTGCAATTCTATGAGATGCTCTGGCACAATACCGACCTTTTGTTCTTGGCATAATTTTGTGATTTTATCAATATTCAATTTTTTGCCGTCATCTATGTGAGCTTCATCCTTTAGTGAAACATTCAATTCACTATTTAGTACATTTTTTGACAAATTTTCAGGCGAGTTTGATACCGACATAGGTTTAAGCAGACTTGAATTTAATCAGATTCTAGTCAATTTTTATTATTAATAATATCCAGCATATTATTAGTTTTAGCTATTGCCATAATTTTTTACCTTGGATTATTTTGAATTCAGAATATTTTATTCATTTGAATTAAAATAAACGTCAAATAAGGTTTATTTGTGCAATTTTTTGTAATTGATTTTTATGTTAAAAATAGATAATAAAAGACACTAAAACTTAACAAAATACGACATTTTTAGTGTAATTTAACAATAATTAAATTTTTATTATGACCTGTGATTTTGCTTAAAATAGGGCTCGTATTTTTTCTTTTTGATTGCTTCTTTTTATCTTTCATTTTTTGGCTCCCTGCCAGCATAACAAGCTAGCTAGGGTTTTCCGAATATTTCAAGTGTTGGAAAGGCTTCTATAGAGGAGTCTCTATGTAGTTCATGACCTGGCAGCCGAATTGACATAACCTGATTTCCAGGCCAGTTCAAACAGAAGTTGCCGTAAAAACAGTTTTAAATCAATTTTTTATAGATTTAGGGGCTGATTTATTAGGAAAACTTCCTGTACTAATAAACGTTGTCTGACCAGAATCATGGTTTTTAACCTGCAAATTATCGAACGAATCGCGAGGTAAGGCTGACTTAATTGAGCCAGAGGAATTTTTTATATGTATTCCAACACCACGAGCGCTTGTATGCAAATCCACAAGCGTTGCTGATGTACGGGCCTTTTTTTGAGTTTCAGGCACTCTAGACCCAAAAGTGGGAGGGGCGTCATTTTTATAAAAAACGGTCTTTGTCTGTCCCATAGACACATCAAGACTCAAAGTGGCATTATCATTCGTATCGTTGTTTTTATGAGGTATTTTAACATCTAGTTCAAGATGAAGATTATCATCTTCTCCCTTAGTCACCTTAGCCTGCCGCAATAAATTCCTAATCTCATCATTAGATGACAATGGCTTTATACTGCTGTTTTGTTCTAATGAAGCTTCTAAGTGATTTCCGTGAGCGCCATTTAATGGGCTGTTTTTGCCAGGTTCATCCTGTGAACTTGACGAATTTCTGTTAGAATCTTTTAACTCTGGGTGACTTTTGTCCTGTCCCTGTTATTTGATTTCTGCTCATCTTCTGAGCGCTTTTTAGAAGCCTGCTCTAAGGCTAACTTATCTTTATAAGACTGATGCTCATTTTGAATGGCATTGTGCACCATTCTTGACTCAATTGTTTTGCTTCTTGCTCCCGTTTTTCATGATATTTCGTGCTCTCTATTTTTTTTCTTGTTGCGTCTGAAAATCTTGCTGAATTTTCGTTTCCTGAGATTGTAGCCTTCTTATGTGATTATCTTGAGAAAACGCCAGAAGGTTTTGTTGAGATTCAATCGCTCGTTCGATTTGCCTTTTCTTCATTTCTGTATCATGTTTTTGTTCTGCCTTTCTTTGAGCATCTAACATCTTTTGAGATGCTTTATCCCGTGTTTTAACTTCTCCCAAAGTTTGTATTGCTTCCTGTATTTTATTTTTCAAACCAATAACCATATTTTCAACTTGAGAAGACTCGGCACCCTGAGATATTTCTGATGGAAGTTTCAGTATTTTCGCTTTATCGCCCATAGCCAAACTAGATTTGTCCCAAAAATACCGACACTGTTTGACAACAGCTGGTTCAGAAAAAATACGTTTGAATTCTTCAGGGGCAACAGTGTCGAGCATTTTTTTTGTCATTTCCAAAAAATCACCAATATCTTTGGTTTTGACTAACTGATCTAAAATAAAAGGACGTATATCTTTAGCATTAGCACCAAGTGCTGATTTTTGCTCTGAAAAAATTTGATTAGGGGGGCTATTCTGAAAAGCGGTAGTAGAAGTACTTGCTGTATTGTTATGTGAGAATGAGGCAGAATAAGCTGTCGTGGCACTTTCGCTTTTTTTTTGTAACATATCCGTCCTATTCCATCTGTCTTGGACAAGCTTTTGGTATTCAGGACTCTTTAACTTTTTTTCTAACTCATTTTCTTTTGGGAAAATTGCTCGAGCTTTGGCAATAGAACGCTTAATTTTTACTACGCCTTTTGTATCAATAACTTGAGTTTCGTTAAAAAATTGAGATTTTTTTTTATACAAGCTGCTAAAAGTATAATAGGAATCCGTAGTAGATTTTAAGGAAGATTTTAATTCTTTTTCAGGATCACCATAGATTATTACCGTTCTATTTAACTTATTTGCAATCTCCTGAGCGATACTGTCTTTCATGTAACACGCTATAAGGTGTAGTAGTTTCTTATCTGTTTCAATTTTCTTCATCAAATTGGGGTACTTATTTCTCATAAACTCAAAAAAATCGTTAACATTAAGAGCTGTCCCTTCTGCTTCTATAGAGAATAGACCATCTAAATGGTGAATCAGAAGAGCTGGTTCACCTGTATTTTGCAAATTATTGATATATCCTGTTTCCTGTACCCAAATTTTTTCGGAAGTATTCTTATGGTTCGTTTGCTTAATCTTAAAAACGTCACATCGTCTGTAATCTACCTTTTTAATTTTTTCAAGATCACAATTCAAGTTCGTAGAATGAGAAGATGATAGAGCCTCGTTTTTTTGTCGCTTAGAAGAAAACATTCTATTAGTATTAGTCTCTTTAGGAGAATTTAAAACTGCTTTATTGGGCTTAGAGCTGGATTCTTCGTTTATTGGATAAATCTCAACATTCGTTTTAGTTGTTTTCGGAAGAGTGATAATAAAAGGGTGACCATCGCCGGGCCTTAGATGTGATGACGTATCAGGATAGACTTAACAGCCTTGATCGATTAGTGTTTTTAGAGGGCATACTACCCAAGAATGGGCGTTTGTGTGTGCATATCTCTTTTGCAAGTTTAAAGGATTTGAGCGCTCTTCATTAAAAGCCTGTTTTGTCATAATCATTACATTTAAAGCATATCTAGCTTCCTCTTTTGCAATTAAACAAGCAGATTTCTCAGTTCCTCTAAAAATGCCTTTCAAAAAAGGCTTTCGATGATAACAGTCTGACACTTTTGCCTGAACTTCCTGATGCCCTTGAATTTGTTTTTTTTCAAAATCAGTATAAATGTCATCCTGTACTCTGACAGCTACAAAATTTTCATAATCATGAATTCCATGATCTTAAAGAACCTGAGCTGTGACATAACTTTCATCGCACTGATCTGCATCACGTTTTTTTAACAGTATTATTTTTTTATCTGTTGTATTGCTGACTTTATATGGAAGGACATCACAATTAGCCCGATCTTTTTTTAATAAATTGCATGAATCAGATTTGTTAAATAAAAAATTTATAATTTTTAACATTATAATTCCCTAGTAAATTTATAGTATGTTACTGCTGCTACTAGCTCTGAGTTTTTTAAGTTAAATAAGATGCTGAGTCGCTTTAATGAACAATTTGGCTTAGTACAAAGTAATTGAGCTTGTGTTTTATTTTCAAATACAACGGGTATGAGATACCCCGTCAGAATAATACAACGCATTGAGCAAATTCACCGTTGTGTAATGTTGTCTCCCTTGAGTTAGAGATAAATATCAAAAACTGTTGATTTTTTATTTCACCAGAATAAAGGCCATAAAAACATCAGGTGATAACCCGAATAGCTGTCTTAAAGAGTTAAGATAGGGGGAGGGAGAGTTTAAATATGGGCATTGAGCTTTGACTGAGCGTTTGAAGGGCACTCAACTTCATCGATATCAAAAAACCGTGAGCCCTTATGTTCATAGAGGCGGTTATTAAATTTCGGCTCATTCATCCCTAAATAAGCGGCGGCCACCGATTTGCCTCCTTGAATGTGTTTCAGCATTTGGTTAATTAATTCCCGTTTTTCCATCATCATCAATGTGTCCTTTGGGTTACTTTTTGCTCTGCATTGTGAAAAAATCATGTTAATAAATAGATATTTTTCAAAATCTTTATTCAATTCATGGGGCTTGATTTCTCCACCACTGGATTCAACAATCGACTTCAGATAACGAAAAGTTATTCCTCCACCATGAAGCCATCGCCATACTGTGGGTTGTTTGACTCCACATAAATCTGCGAGTTTTTTTTGACTGCGTGCAATTTTTATTGCTTTTTTAATAGCCTTATTCATCAGGATTATCGTAATAGTATTGAACGGTGACTAACAATAATAATTAGTATTGATATATGCAATAGCAAAACAAATTTGACGAGTAATACTCTTGGCTAGAAATTATCTTTCATGAAAAGTACACTTGCCCAGTGTCTGAATTTTGCCATGCAATCCAGAAACTTCAGTCAGGGTACCCTCGCCAAGGCATCAAGAGTTTCTCAGTCTACTATTTTTAAATTAACTAAAGGCACCTCAAAAGGTTCTAAAAAAATTGTAGACATTGCTCATGCGTTAAAAGTGAATCCTGATTGGCTTGCGCGGGGTGTAGGGGAAATGGAAGGAGAAAGTATTTCCTCTTTTATTTCTCCTTCTGATTCATCTAACGAAGTACGTGTTTGGAATAAAGAAGGGGAAACAGAAAATATCGTGAACCTTCCTGAAGGAAAGTCGGTTTCTACCTGGCGTGCTTATATTCTTGATCGTAATAGTGGTTGCAAAGAAGCTCCGGTTGGTTCCATAGTAATTGTGGATACGGCGGTTAAGCCAAGAGCAAGCGACCTGGTGGTCGCTATGATTTCGGATATGATTTCCGTTTATCGATTTTTACCCAGTAACGGGCCTGGATTATTATCTGTTGATGACAAAAAAGTTCCTTTGTTTGATTTGTCTGAATCGGTGAACTTATTGGGGTTGCTGTTTTTCTTTTTCGTGATTTAAGACGATAGTCCTTAATCTTCTGTGCAGGAATGGTGTATTCGTTATAAACACCTTCTTTGACCCTACGCCAAACACAAATCATGTTGCGCTCCTAAAATTGAAAATAAAGAGTCATTATTTTCTCCATTGCATCACGTTAGTTTTGATTTGAAATTTTTGATTTTAAAAAATCAACATCATAAAAATTAATAGTTTTATTAGGCCATTTATAAAACTTCATGTTTTATAAAAAATCATTACAAATACTTTATAGCTTTTAGTATTACGCTTTAGCAAATCCTATTTGCTATTATTTTTAAACCAAAAACAACACTGCGAAACAGACAGGGAAAATCTACGGAGTCTCTGTCCGACGATTATGAAGTCCGGAATGCTTCGTAGAAAGCTTGACCCCGCAAGGCGAACGCTCTTTAAAAACTCAACGGTATGCCGAGAAGGTGTACACCCTCACTCAGTGAATTTCGGGATGAAGTGGCGAGCATATGGCCAGCATCAAACCACTCCATCACCCAAACTCATTGACAGGAGAATGCGTATGAATGCAAAAAAAAGATGCAAACTCAGACGGACCCGTCCGGCGTCGAGAAGAAAGGCAGAGATTGGAAACACAGTGGAGGGAAGAGCGAAAAAAAGGGGGGGTTGTTTTAAGCGTACCTAAAGTGCTTTTACATCGCCCCACACGCGAATACAGCTTAGATAACCGAATGCTCTACAGGGTGTGGTGTGGTTGTTTCGGGCAAAAAGTCATCGTTAAAGACTTAACGAAGATACTTCAACATCAGGCCGATAGACACCACTAAAAAGCCTATCATTCCGCCCATTTTGATCGTTAAACTTAAACCCAGTTTCTCTAGTTTGTTATCCATATCTTTACGGATATCGGCAAACTGAACATCGACTTTCTCAAACCGGGTATCCATATCTTTACGAATATCAGCAAATTGAGCATCGACTTTCTCAAATCGGGTATCCATATCTTTACGGACATCGGCGATATCACGCTTTACGTCCGCAATATCGGCCTTGGTGGCCACATCAGCCACTTCATGAGACCTACGCACAATGAGCGATATTGCCCGCGCATGTTCTCTCGACATACCGACCGTTTCCAGATCTTCTGTTGCCTGTAATGTATCAAACGCCACCTGAGCCATAGGGGAACCTCCTTTATTAAGACCAGTGTAACCCATCTACGGCTCAATCTGCAAAATTTAACATTTCGTTTCATTTTCCCCCTTTCATCAGGCGGGCTTCTCTCGCCTTTTATTTACAGGAGCATCCTATGAAAAAACATCAACATCGGCCTGGACAGAAGACAATGCCCCCTTATCACCCCTTGATTGCCTAGTTTCTTCACTTATTGCATATCCTAAAACAAAAGGGAACACCATGAAATTTTGCATTTTAGGCCCCTTTCTGTTGATTGATTTGGCGGAACAACGGCACTGTTTCCCCAACACCGAATCAGGCTATCGGGAGATGGCCCGCGCTTTTATCGCCACACGCCGCAAAGGAGACCCTCATGGGCACGGTCAGCTTGATTTTAGGAGAATCCGGGACCGGGAAAACAGCCAGTCTGCGACACCTCAATCCCAAAACCTGTTTATTGATTCAGTCTATTCAAAAACCGCTGCCCTTTCCGGCCAAAGCCTGGAGACCCTGGGAGACCAAAGACCCTCACAGCAGTATTTATGTCAGTGACCTCTGGCAGCCGGTGAAGATGGCGTTGGCCAGAGCCTATTCCTACGGAAAACGCATCGCCGTCGTCGATGATTTTCAATACATCATGGCCAACGAGTTTATGCGGCGGGGAGAGGAAAAATCGTACGAGAAATTCACCGAGATTGCGCATCATACCTGGGACATCCTTCACCACACGATTCATCACACGCCCCCTGACCTGAGGGTGTATTTTTTGTCTCACAGCGAAGACACCGCCTCCGGCAAAATCAAGATGAAAACCGTGGGGAAATTACTGGATGAAAAAATCACCCTCGAGGGGATGTTCACCACCGTGCTTCGGACCTGTGTCAAAGACGGTCGATACCTCTTGAGTACTCAAAATAACGGCTTTGATACCGTCAAATCCCCCATGGGTCTGTTTGACAGCGCAGAGATTGACAACGATTTGTCTTTCGTCGATGCCGCTTTATGTGATTATTACCAGCTCACCCCTTCCCAACACACCACAGGAGCCCTTGCATGACCTTGAATCCCTTTATTTACAATCCACAACAGGCGTTAGCGGCCGGCCAAAGTGGCTTTATCACGGACTCTGGGGCGTATGTCGTGACGATAACAGACGCCCGGTTCCGTGTGCAGCCCAGCAGGAGGGATTGCTGGAAATCAAATGTCCCATCTCAATGAAATAGAGAAAGAAATTGAGTGTATATGACTACTTTAATATTTCGCAATACCGCTCTAAAAACCCTCTCTCACAAGGACCAAATCTGGTTGACGTCTGCCGAGCTTGCTAACGCTTAACAGTACTCCAGTTCTACATCTGTCAGTAACCTTTATGGCTAAGCGATTTAATTTTGATTAATTTATATATTCTGAAAACAAGGTATCGATGTCACACTGAAGCTCTCTTCTTCCCCAGACAGTGAATTCACCTGCAAGGCATTGTGGATGGCTTATGAATCAAGAGGACGCCCCAACGGCGCCGTGGTCACTGGGTTTAAAACGGATGGTCTCTGGGAGATAAAAAGCTATGCCTATTACCGATTCATACAGAAAAATATTAATGGGCAGTGGATAACCGTAGGGCAGGGATAATGTGATGAAGATGTATAAAAATTTTAACAAGACAGATATTGAAGCATTATCAGAAAAACAAAGGGAGTTGAAATACAACATCAATGCTTCATACCTACAGGATGAAAACGGCGATGATTGGTATGACCTTCAAAAAACGTTTCAGCCAGACACATTCAAAGTGATGTTTGATGAAAAAAACACGGTGGTCTCTATCGCGAGAGATGCTTCTACCTTATTCCCTTTAAATTGCAATATTGTCGAGCTGGATTCGCTGCCTGAGGGCGCAGAAAATAATGGAGAATGGATTTTTGACGATCATCAAGTGTTGAGAGGGACCTATACAGAGGCAGAACGGACGCGGCAAGCGGTGAGGGAAAAAGAAAAATGGATGGACAGAGCGAGCAAAGCCATAGGCCCTCTGGCCGCTGAATTTATTACCGATTTCGTGAAATGACCGCTCATTTATTGATTTAAGGTTTTTGAAATCGCTTCTCCGGCATGAAAGTAGTGGTTGAAAAGTTCGTCTATTTTCCTTACCGTTGAACGCCATGCAAAAAAACTTTGATACCAATTTATTTACAACCAGAGACTTCAAGATTGTTCATCCAATTTATAAATAAAATCTGTCACTATTACCTCCTTTAATTTCATAAAATACTTTTCTGAAAAATTCTTACGCAAAAAATTCTCAAATTTTTGTTTATCATCAATACATACTAAACGATTGTAATTTGGATCAGAAAAAGTAAATGTTTCTGTTTTTCCTTGCTTTTCAAGAAAAATACTCACCGCATGAGCGAAACCTTTTTTATTGTTTAGTGCAATTGTTTTATAAACTTTTTGATGTTGTTCTTTATTAGCTGTCATATCACCGATAAACGATGAAACAAATGTCTCAACAGCTTTTTTATCTTTTTTATTTTCTAATTCACGCGTGTTTTGACCAATTTTGATGAAATCATGTTTTGTTAGATAGATTTCTCCTGTAGCTGCACTTCTAATTTTTTCCGCCAGTTTGTTGATTTTTTCTGCTAGTACGTTTAACTCACTAACATGTTGAGTCATGCCTTTATCGTAATCCAATTTAAGGCTCTGATACTTACTGAAAGTTTTTGTGTATTGCTTCAAAATTTTTTCATATTGTTTCTCATGTTCCATCTGGTTCTTGATGATTTTATTCAGTGATGAGGCCTTTATTTGGTTACCAAATCGCATTGAAGAATCTAAATTTTTTCCTTGAGACTTCTGTATTATGCCTTCGATCATGTGTCCCCAACAACAACCACTCAATGTTTTTTGAGAATACCTTAAAACAGAGCGAAGCTTTCCTTTAGACTGACTCGGCTGCTTGATGAGTTGTTCGGCATCACATGTTTCTAGAACATCAAAGGCCGACTTCATCTTTTCCTTCGTTTTTGTGCTCTGCGTTTTTTGGTGATTTCTATTTATCCATGTATTTTCATCTAATATTATTAAAGCGTCACCCGTACTCATAGGGATAAACGGCGTAATCGGTTCATCATAGTATATTTTACCGGGATGTCGTGCTTCCAGATTCTCCCTTTTTATATCCGCCGCTCGCTTTAATTTTAATGTTTTTTCATCTAATATTTTTTTTCTTTTTTTTTCTAATATATTTATTATCGATTCTGTATTTTTGATTTCGGTTTCGCTTGTTGTAGTTTTTAATGGATTTTTAAGATCAGCCAGATCTTTTTGTAAAAGTTTAATACGATTATCAATCAAGCGAATCTGTTTTTGTTGAACTACATTAAACTTCTTAAGTAAAAAATTAAATTTTAAGTCGCTGATGTTATTGGCATTAATTATTTTATTTGCAATATTAGATTTCTGGGTTTTTAGAAATTTATAGTGAATTTTTAATTCTTCTTGAGTTGTGAGTTTTTCAGTATTGGAAAACATTTTATTTATTCTAGGCATAATGCACTCTTACTTTGATTGAAATAAATTTTGTAATTTGATTTAACATCAATCAAATCTGATCTTCAAATAGAAAGAATTTAAAGTTAATAAATTCAGATATTGAATTTCTTTTAATAAAAAAAAGGTCAAGTAATCTTTATTTAATCAATTTTTTGTAAATAAATTACTTCAAATCTTAAGTGCACTTTTTTATATATGCCTTTTTACTGTTACTGACTTATCCGTCATGGAGGAAAAAGCATGAAATTTATAGGGATTTAAGGAGAAGGTAAATGGGGTCTGAACCATCAAAATAGTCGCCCCCATCTTGGGTGAACCCTAGGTACAGCATCATGCTGGAAGAGAGTGTAAAAAAGGGGGAGGAGGGAGAAAATCAAAGATTGAAAAAAGCACTGAATTTCCTGATTTTGAGCAAAATCACAAGTCATAATAAAAATTAAGTGATTGTTAAATCACATTTAAAATATCGTATATTACGCCGCAGGTCATGATAACGCAAGTCTTCTATTCCTAAAGCGTTACGCACACGCTGAAAACCAGCGGTGACAGAGCGGGGATGATAGGGAAAAATCAATTCGCTGGTTTTGGGCTGGCGCTGCACTATAGCCCAGGCTTCTCCGAGCAGTGGTACTAGCATGTGATTACCCGATTTTTTGCTCGGGTCTTTTCTGTCTCTCACCAGTACCGCTTTTTGTTTCTCGTCCACATCCTCCCACCTGATTTTGCACACCTCACCCACCCGCATGCAACTTAGTATTGAGAAGTTCAGAATATCAACGAAGGGGATTTTAGCGACAACGTGATCGCTTCGTGCTTCCAGTCTTTCCAACAATCTATCCAATTCGTCACTTACCGGGCGCCGGCTACGGCGTTTGGATTTTCCTGTCAACCCCATCTGGAGCAGGAGTGGCCTTGCATCGGTTGCGGGGTGGGTTATGTAGTCGATACCGTAGACAGGTTTGGCAGAAGCTAAAACAGAAGATACGTAACTCACATCATGGTTAACTATGGATGAAGCGGTTTGCCAAAGGTTCGCGTTTCGCGGTGTAGATGTTTGCCACCTTCTTTCACGCCAGCAGTTCAGCGGTACCTTAGAGTACCGTCAGCACGCGGACGTTTTACCATGTTATAGTAAGCCATACTTCTGCCAATTCCTGTATCCCCTATCCCGGTACACCATTGATCTGGTGTACCCTATGGTGTACTGATAAAGCAAAAATACGACATAAAAAATGCACGAAAATAAAGAATCCCATAACCCGCGACAGAACAGCGAAAACAGTGGCATAGCTCCAAAATATTTCTCCCACCGATTTTGCGTTGCGCCCATGCTCGATTGGACCGATCGACATTGCCGGTATTTTCATCGTTTATTAACAAAAAACGCCTTTCTATATACAGAAATGGTGACTACAGGCGCACTCATTTATGGTCAAGCAGACTACCTTGACTATAGTGAAGAAGAACAACCTGTTGCATTACAGCTGGGGGGGCATAATCCGTTTGAATTAGCTCAGTGCGCACAATTAGGCGAACAAAGAGGTTATCAGGAAATTAATTTAAATTTGGGATGCCCCTCTCCTCGGGTCAAAAAAGGCGCCTTCGGAGCCGCTTTGATGCAAGATATTGAACAAGTTTGTGTTTGTTTGAAAGCGATGTGTGACGTGGTTTCAATTCCCGTGACCATCAAAATCCGTATTGGTGTAGATGAGCAGGATAGCTATGAATTTTTGTCTCAATTTATAGAAAAGATTTCCCGTGAAATTGATACTGTGATTATTCATGCTCGAAAAGCCTGGCTTTCTGGATTGAGTCCAAAAGAAAATCGAGAAATACCTCCATTAGACTATCCTCGGGTTTATCAGTTAAAAAAAGATTTTCCAAAGTTAAATATTGTGATCAATGGAGGAATCTCTACACTAGAAGAAGCGAAACAACATCTGCAATATGTAGAAGGTGTGATGATCGGCCGAGCCGCTTATCAAAACCCAACCCTTTTAACTCAGGTTGACTCTGAGCTTTTTAATGCACAAGACCCTCTAATCGATATTACCGCTTCAATCAAAGCATTTTATCCCTATATTGAACAAGAATTATCTCGTGGCACTTTTCTGAAACATCTGATTCGACCTATGTTAGGCTTATTTCAAGGCTGTGCAGGTGCCCGACAATGGCGTCGTTATCTCAGCGAAAATGCTTATCAATCAGGAGCAGATGTTTCTGTGATTGACAGAGCGTTATCTTTTGTGACACCTCATGCTTAGAGCTCTTTCAAAAACGACCTGGAGTTTGACTCCAGGGTTTGTGTATCCATCTGAATCTGATCAAAGCACCATAATACCCATTAAAAATGAACCCATTGCCCAGAAAGCATCGGATTTTCAGAGGCAAAATCAGGAACAAAACGATCAGTGCCTTGAGCCTCAGGGTCTTGAGGAATGACAGCGGAAATACTCTGAATAAGTTGCTCAATGTTCATACTATGTTCACCGAGCATGACTTTCGCAATGGACTCACTCACGTCTTGCAGAATAATTTCATCTTGCTTTTCACGGTTGGCTTTTTTCGATATGAACAGATGAAGATCTTTTCCCTCGTTTTTCCATTGATACTGGATGTTCTCTAACGTCACCTGATTTAATGTTAATGTATTCTCTCCTTCTTTATCCTGAATGATGGCTTTCACCTGATCGTCAGCAGGAAATTCCGCGTCACCATCGCGATAGGTGTAATCATAAAAATCATCCCCTTTCCCTCCATTTGCGTGATCGATACCACGACCTAATTGAAACATGTCATCACCATCATGTCCGTGGAGTTCATTCTTGCCCTGCTCTCCATCCAGGGTTTTACCGGTAAGGCTGTGATTGATCAGAGCGTCATCGCCTAAACCGCCTTTGATGTGTCTTGCTGCCCTGCTTTTATCCACGACTACGTCATCTCCTGCCTGAGCAAAAAACAGGTGCGGTAAATTTTCTGCATCTGTGATAAGGATCACATCACTACTTTCTGAGGGGATGACTTTTGCTTTAGGTTGCCCGATATAAGGCTGATCAAAATCATCAACATCTATATCGTACAGGCCATTTGAGGCATCTCTGATTTTGATGTGGCGATACTTTTCTCCCTTCATAAAATTGATCAAAACAATCTCTAACGCTTTCTGTGAATCGTACTCCAGCCTGGAGCGTAGAATAATGTCATCGTCTTTTCGGATGGGTTGAGTCATCTGATCAATGTTCATGGGAAGAATGATTTCATCTATTTCTGGCTCTGATTGATCGTCTTGATTGTCGATCACTACTGTTCTGGGTATTTTTCGATCATCGAGGCCTATTTCATACACGTCTTGTCCCGTGTTTCCTATTAAAAAGTCTGCTCCTCTGTAACTGAAAAAAATATTCGCTTCTTCATTACCTTCCATTTTATCGTTAAAAGGTGTGTCACTCAGAATCAGATTTTGTTCCCTGGTGAGGACAATTTCGTTCTCTCCTACTTTGATGATATCTGGGCTTTGGCCTGAACCAATCTTAAAAAGGATATTGACTTGATCAGGCGGTATTTTTTCAAAATAGTCTTGATGATTGAGATCATGTAAATAGTGATATTGCACATTAAATATCCCTTCAAATTCTTCTTTTTGTTCCAGTTTATCAGGCCACTGTGGGGTCATCAACGCGCCATCCTGAGTATAAAAAATCGCATTTTTATCTAAAATGAGCGCCGCAGACTCTTGAGAGTCCTGGCGATATAACGATCTCAGGATTAACGTGGTGTAAGTGGTGTTGGCATTTTTAAGCCGTATGTTCAGATCGTACTCGTTTCCTCTTTCATCAAGACGGATCGATTCGATATCTCTCAATGTATAATGCAGATAAATATCACTACATTCATTGCTTTCTTCTACTATGATCACTTTCGCATCTTTTGGTTGAGAATGATTTAAAATGTTAAAGGTGTCTCGTCCTTTAGATCCTGTCGCCTGACCAGATTCTAAATTAAAAATATCTGCAAAATGACCGCCTTGATATTGCTTGTTTCCTGTCCCCGGGAAAAAATGATTTTTTTTATTGAGATATCCTGTTGCCTTATCATTTCCTCCACCCAAATCAAAGACGGCGCTACTGTCTTCTTTCGGCTTTAAAAACGCCGAGAACGAAGCACATAATTCTGATCTACCGATAGGCTGGTCTTTAATAAAATGGATATCATCAGATAGCTGAATCACCCTGGTCCTGTTTTTTATGGTTTTTGTTAAAGTTTTATTGACTGGGTCAATCAAGGCCGGTTGATGAGAGGCTTGATCATAATCAACGCTATATATCGCATCAAATTTCAGGTGAAATGGTATGTTTCCCTGCTCCATAGGGGTCTTTATAAAAGCAGGAAAAAGAGGTGCCAATAATAACCCGTCGTCTGTAATGAGGGTAAACCTGTTGCTCAAAACAAGTAACGCTTCGTTTTTGGTATCTAAACGGTAGACATCTTTTATTTTTATGACCGTTTCGCTGTTATTTTGATTATTCATTGAAAGCACAAGATAAAACGAATCCCCCTCTCGTAACAATTCCATTTTTTTGAGCTCGTTGAAATCATAATTCAGCATTATGTAACTGAACTCTCCGGGTTGATCGATGATATCCACCGTAAATCTATCGACTACGTTCGGATTGATATACGGTCTTTTAAGGACGCTGCGAACAATACAATACGTATCCGTTCCAATTCCTCCCATCGCAAGGCCGTTCTGTAGCGTTAAAATGTCATCGCCTGCATATGCACTGATACTCCCCAGCTGATTTCCAGGAAGAATTAACACATCATTTTGATCTGAACCATTAAGGTCGTTAGAATGAGCAGGTTCAGTGATCAATGGCCAATTCGGGAAAGAAGCTCTTTCGAGCTGCTCAACAAGAAAAGAATTTTCTGATAATTCATTGGCATTAACCACATCATCTGACTCAGTGAATCGAACGAAATCGTAATAACAATAGGGGCTTTCATTTTCCTGGTAATGCGTGACGAGAGTGCCCTTCCCTGGATTTGGCTTCATTTCATTGATCATTTTTGTATAAATATGTTTTCTTTCTTCTACTTCTTCAGGATGAAAATAACCCGGTAGATTCGAATGGTCATAAATATTTTGCTTTCCGTTAAAAAAACTTTCAAAAGAAGGAGGCACCCTTCCTTTGGTGTGATTGTTCGTGAAGTAGGTGAGCTCTATATAATGCTTCTCTTGTAAAATGAAATCCGATGTCACATAAAAATAGTCACTGGCATGGATATTTTGCAGTAAATTGAATGTTTTATGGGCCTTTTCAGCTACTTGTATATCAAATTTTTCTTTTAATATTTCCCTCGTTTTCTTTTCAGTGAGCCTGTTTTGTGTTTCAGGTGTTGGATGATTCATTAAAGAGATATAAAGCCCCTCTCTTACTTTTTCGGCAGTGCTTAACCCGATCTCTTTTGAGACCACATTCACCATACTGATAGAAGAATACACCTTGGCTGCCAGAGCCATTGAGATGGACAATCCTAATGTCCACGCGCTTAACAGCATGCCTGCAACACTCATTTTTGGCATAAAAACAGCGCCCAAAGTGCTGATGGCTACGACTACACCGCTGGCCAACTGAATAGACTGAAATACTCCCTGTACCATCAAGTCCGTTTTTTTATCCGCATTTTTTTCAGTAGAAGCCTGATTAAAACAGTCATAGGTGAAATAAATATCAAATACCACACCAATAAAATTTAAGGTATTTACCGCAAAAGCGCCTGCAATCAACCCTCTCATTTTTGAGGCTTGGGCCGACATTTGAATGCCTTTTGGGACAGCATTCCCCTGTAATTTTATTTTTGTGGCTACACTCATTAACGTTCTGGAAATATTCGAGCCTTTTTGCATCTCCTTCATTCGATGATAAAAAGTGTATTGCATCCCATCCACCACAAAATTAACCGTCAGATTGATGGCTTGCATATTTTGATATTTGGTCAGTTGAGATTCTTCTTGGCTCATCTCCTTCTTTTTGCCGAAAAGAACAAAATATTTTATATAGTCGATCATAAAGTCTATTGTTGAGCCTATTTTCATGACTTTGAAAGTCGTGCCCATACGCTGATCAATTTGTCTGAGCTTCTCTTGTTTTATTTTTTGCGACGCATTCCTGGATACCGTGCCGGGCTCTGTCTTTTTTACGGGAGAGCCTGTTGTCTCAGGTTTGCTGGTGGTTGGTTCTGGATTGACTGAAGAGGAAAGCGGATGAATGATTTCTGTTGAAGCGTTAATGGGAAGACTCTGTGGCTTATCAACAACAACTTGTTGAGGATCTTTCAATGAAGATGAGAGTGCGTGAAACTCTCTGAGCGCGGCCTTTAAGTCAGCCGCAGTATCAGAGACCTCTGTCAACGCGCGATTGAGTGGTAATATTGAAATATGATAGCGATTATTTTCTTTTCTAAAGCCATAATATTCACCGATGGTTCGAGCACTCTGATTTAGCGGGTTGATTTTTTGATTGAAATACTTTTCTAAAGCCTGTCCGAGTATTTGAGAGGCCGCCGGGGTTTTATTAACACTGATTTTTAATTCACCGATGTTGGGGTCATACAGGGTGTAATGCCATTGCTTTACTGAATCTTTAACACTCACCATTAATGAGCCGCCTGTTTTTGAATATAAGAGGTAATCGCCTGGCTCTATTAAGGATGTAAAAGAATAATCTAAAGCAGGGCGGTTCACATTTGCCTGTGTTAACTTTAAGTGATGGAAACGAAGATCAAACTCCTCTAAGTCTCTAAGACCAGATGAGTCAATCAGGCCTCTATGTCTTTGCTGTTGAAGTGCCGCCCTGGCCTTTAAAAGAGTAAAAAATTTTAACCGCGCGTTTTCACCCATTTGGCTCGCATGATAATAAGCCCATATCAGTGCTCTTGCGTTTAATTGTGCACCTGGAATTTCTGGAATATAAAAATTTTGTGGAAGCATTTTGAATGAACCGCCATATATCGCACTCCATTCTCGTAACGCCAGGTTGACATTGCGTTGCACTTCAAACCTGCGTTCCAGAGCATCCAATGCCTGCGAACCTTTAAAAGAAAAGGGGAAATCTATTCCCTCTAAGCTCAAAATATGAGCGCCAAAGCGGTTTAAAATTTCAGGATCAGTGATATGTAAAAGTAATTTTTTGGTGTCTAAAGTGCCTTTCATGTTCTGAAAGAAACTGGCCAAATCTTTCCATTGATTGGCATTGAGATGATTAAAACTCAGTTGCTTTGACTTCAGTGCTTCTAACAGTGCAAAAACGCGAAGGCCTTTTTCTATCAATGGCTCAGTGACTTCATTAGGGATGCGGGCAGAAATACCCTGTTCACGGAGCGACGAAATCAATGCATTATTAAATTCTTCTGTATTGTCTGTATTGTCACTGACAACGCTGATGTTTGCAGGATTAGGTTGATGATTAAGCTGTAACTCTTCTTGCAGGCTTGAAGTCAGATCGGCGATGACTTCTGCTAAATTTGTGGCGGAATATCCGCCGACAAATTGGCCTTTTCTTTCTCCCACTATCCACCAGTTTAATGATCGGTTTAAAATGGTTTTATCACCAAACGCTTCGTATTCTCCTTCTCTTGTGAGATTAATAAGAAGTAGATTTCCTGTGCATTCATTGGCGATTTTTTGCGCGATTTCAGTGGATTTCCATTGATAATCCAATTTTAAAATCACATGCCCTACAAGAGCATTCTCAGCTGTCTCTGGACCTGGCCTGAAATTGGGTGCCCGCCCTGCAAGAATATTCATTTCCATTTCTTGAATAAGGGTGTCGATATTTACGGTTGACCAGAGTTGATCGGCGATTGTTTTTTTTAATTTTGATACACTCTGGTTTTTTGCGGGTGGCTTTTGAAAGTAACCAATGGTTTCTTCTTTTTCTGTACCTGCTTTTTCTTGATGAGTGACACGATACACCACTTTCGCATATGTCGCCCGTTTTGGCATTTGAGCATGAGATACTAAAACATTACTTTGTAAAATGGAGTGTGATTTTAAATGCTGAATTTGCTGAGAAGTCAGTTTTGTGAGAATTTTAACTGTGGCTTCTATTTCTTGCCTACCATCATCGATGGTCTTCGTCTCTAAATTATCCAGTCTCGCTTCAAGTGGAGAAATGATGATTTTATCGGTAAAATTAATTTTAAAATTTGCCCCAAGAGCCAATGGAGCAATATTGGCGCTGGTCTGCTGTAGATGATCATGAGGAATAAAAAGATTTTTTTTATAAAAAACCTGATAAATGATTTCGTTATCGAAACCCGGTAACTTAAATTTACTGTCACCAAAACCATACCGGTCTAATATTTGCATTTCTCGGGGATTAAGACCTGAGATCTTAAGTTGAAATCCAATCATTTTACGATCAGTAGATTGATAATTACTCTCATCATAAATAGGATCAACTCGCGCATAGCTCCTCATATTCCTTAGAATAACAGGCACTTTTCTACCAATATCATCCATATTTAATGGCCTGTTTATTATCAAAGATTTTTGGCCAGGTTCTTGCAGACCCACTATTTTTAATTCACAAGGCGGGGTATTGAGCATTTTATTGAATACATCATGGACAATTTCAATGCTTTTTTCGTCAATAAAAGAGGTTAGATCCGCTGTTGAAATATCTTTTGTAGTAATCGCATCAATATAAGGAGAAATAAATTCATTTAAATTATTTTGAATACTTGAAAAAATCTGTTTTTTAAAAAAAAACATTTTATCTAAAAACTCTCGACTGATGAGTTGATTTATAGAAATTTTATTGTTTTTTATCAAACTTTTAAACGCTAATTGAGTTAAAGAATTTAATTTGGAATTTTCAAAAATCGTTTTAAAAAAAAAGTGTAATGTCTGTTGATCGTAATTTTTATGATTAAATAAAATATTAACAATTTTTGCTCTAAAATATGTTTTGAATATTTTTAACTCGTTATCTGGTGTGAGTTTTAAATCTTTATGTATCATATTAATTAAATGATTATCAGGTCGATGGGGTTCCCAAAAATTTAATGTAGTACCATCATTAAATTCATATATTGCACGGCCAATTATTTTTTCTCCCTCTTTTGTAGTGATTGGGATCAATGTTTGTAAGTTGTCTTTTTTATTATAATCAAATTGTTTTTTTATTTTAAATCTGACGATAGGATTTGTTTCTTCTTCAATAGAGAAAGATTCAATAAAAGATTCTTTAAATATTCCTTTTTTTTTAACCTTAACTTCTTTTCTGGTGGTTCCGTCTGATTTTTGTGTTTCTAAAATAGAAATATGACTCGATTCTTCTTTAAATAAAACGGGATACTCATGATTTTTTACAAAAATAGAAAATGGCGTATTTTTGGATATCACAAAATTTGGAATAACAATATCTGTTTTTTTTATTCCTGAAATTTCTAATTCAAAAATAAATGGATTCACTTTATTTTCTTGAGTTTTTTTTATCTTTTTGACGCGTGCAAATATTTTTTGCCGTCAGGCAATGGTAATTCAATCATTTTATTCACATCAAAATCAAAAAAACATCGGCTCACCTTTTTCCACGTTATTTTTCCAGCTTGACCTATAACGTTTCGTCGTGAATACATATCGCTTAATTGATGAAGTTGAATGGCGCCTTTTTCATAAAGCCGGGGTTTAAAAATTTGAACAGGCCGATCTTCTTTTAATATTTCCCAAAACATGTTCCGTAAAATAAGTTTAAGTTTTTCTTTAAAATCAATTTGAGGATATTGCTTCATTTGTTGGGCAATTTTGTTGATATCCTGTTCGTTGATTTGAGAAAAGATCAAATCTTTGAAGATGATGCCAATACTTCGCCCGCCTTCTGTATAATTAGAAAAATATTCTTTTTGGACTTCTCGTATATTCATCAGCACGTGGGCATCTTTCTCGATTTCCTGATCCCAGTTATTCCAAATAGAAAAATCAAAAGATCTGGTGATTTCGTTTATTTTTGATCCTCTTTCCATCAGAAATCGATAAAGTTCGGATTTATCCCATATTTTTTCTGGAAACCTGGCAAACGATTCAATAGAGTTTTCGATTTTTTCATTGAATTTTGATGTCATCCCTTCAATTCGGAAGGATTCTGGCTGAGAAGCGCTTTTTTTAATAAAGTTTTTTTTGAAAATCTTTTTTAATCTATCCATGAGTTCTGTCCTTGTAATATAAGTTATCCTGATATTCTTTTTTTAATAAATATGACTAGTCATAATGATTATATTTATGATTTATAAAATCAGTTAATAAAGCACATTAATATAGTATAAAAATCATTTTTTAATAATAAATATAAAAACTTGTTTTTTATTCATTAAAAATGAAATATATTAAAAATTATTCATAATAAAATAACCGCTTCTGTAGATCGCCTTAAATTAAAAAATGACAAAATCTGAAAAATTGAATGAGTTTTGAACAATCGCCTCAAAAAAAGTAAAGGGTTGTACTTTTTTACAGAATAAATTTGCTATCTAAAATTGACTCCAAAAGATGTAATCATTACAATCGCCGCCCTCAGTGTATCAATTTTTTCGTGCTTCATCTGTCATTATTTTAAGCTCAGGTAAATATTTTCATGAAACGCACCTTCCAACCCTCTGTTTTAAAACGCAATCGTAGTCATGGTTTTCGTGCTCGGATGGCCAATAAAAATGGTCGTCAAGTTTTGGCTCGTCGTCGCGCAAAAGGCCGTACTCGTCTCACCGTTTCTCACTGATTATACATACAGCATTGGTTGTTCAGTTTAGTTTTCCAAGAGAGTTACGTTTATTAACTCCTCATTCTTTTGGTTTTGTCTTTGAAAAACCTCAGCGAGCCAGTACTGAACAAATCACAGTGCTTGCTCGTATCAATGATCTAAAGCATCCACGTATTGGCTTCGCTATTTCAAAAAAAAACGTGAAACACGCACATCACCGAAATAGGATTAAACGGCTGACTCGAGAAAGTTTTCGTTTACATCAGCATTTTTTGTTGCCCATGGATTTTATCATTTTGGCTAAAAAAGGAGTGGATAAGCTCGATAACCAGGTTTTGAATGCAGTTTTGGAAAGATTATGGCGTCGTTACTCTCATTAAGTTCAAAAATTTTAATTAAGTTGATGCTGTATTTGATAAAAGCTTATCAATTGATCTCCCGCTTTTTTTTACCTCCTTCTTGTCGCTTTTATCCTTCCTGCTCTGATTACGCCATTGAGTCGCTGCGCCGATTTGGAGTGATAAAAGGCAGCTGGCTTACTGCCAAACGTATCATAAGATGTCACCCTCTACATTCAGCAGGAAACGACCCTGTGCCACCGAAACATCACGATCACAGAGAATATTAAAGATGGATTCACAACGTAATCTTCTACTTATCGCTTTCTTTTTCGTCTCTTTTATGATCTGGCAAACCTGGCAAGTCGATCATAATCCGCTGAAAGCGGTTGAAAATGGTACTGCCCTTGTGACTAATAATAATGGAACAGAGACTTCAACCCTGGTGCCGCTCTCCAATACTCAAGGGCAAAAAATCACTGTCACAACAGATGTGTTGTCATTGACCATCGATACACAAGGGGGAGATATTCAACAAGCAAACCTTCTTGCATATCCAGATACTTTAGGCTCAAAGAAAAGCTTTCAGTTGCTCGAAAGTACACCAGATTTTGTTTATGAAGCTCAAAGTGGACTCACTGGGAAAAATGGCCCAGATAATCCTCTCAATGGCCATCGCCCTGTTTATTCCGTAAAACAGCCTCATTTTGTATTGCCTGAAGGTCAAAATGAATTGCAGATCCCTCTGACTTTTACGGATAAAAACGGCTTGGTATTGACCAAAACTTTTATCCTCAAACGTAATGATTATGCGATTCGTGTGCTTTATCGGATAAACAATGCTTCCAGTACTCCCTTGGAGTTCAATTTTTTTGGTCAATTAAAACAAAGTACTCAGCTTCCTAAACATCGTGATACCGCTAGCAGTAATTTTGCTTTACATACGTATCGAGGCGCCGCTTACTCTTCTAAAGAAGATAAATATAAAAAGTACAGCTTTAGTGATATTGAAGATGCAAATTTAAATATCACGACTCAGGGGGGATGGGTTGCCATGCTACAGCAATACTTTGCGACAGCCTGGATCCCTAACGCCGGTGAAACTCATGATTTTTATTCTCGTCACCTAGGCCATGGTTTGGTCGCCTCGGGTTTTAAAAGCCTTCCTGTCCTGGTCAATCCTGGCGAGCAAAAGGAATTATCAGCGACCTTATGGGTGGGCCCCGAGCTACAGGATAAGATGGCGGTGATTGCACCTCATCTTGACTTGACTGTAGATTATGGCTGGCTCTGGTTTATCTCACAGCCGTTGTTTAAATTATTGAAATTTATCCATGGTTTTGTCGGTAATTGGGGGCTTTCTATCATCCTGATTACCTTTATTGTCAGAGGGATCATGTATCCCTTAACCAAAGCACAATATACTTCCATGGCCAAGATGAGGATGTTACAGCCTAAGCTGACAGAGATGCGCGAACGCATAGGGGATGACAGACAACGCATGAGTCAAGAGATGATGGCATTGTATAAATCTGAAAAGGTGAATCCACTCGGTGGGTGTTTGCCTTTGATCATTCAAATGCCGATCTTTTTGGCGCTGTATTACATGTTGATGGGTTCTGTTGAGCTCCGTCACGCGCCCTTTATCCTATGGATTCACGATTTATCTGCTCAGGATCCCTACTATATTTTACCAATACTGATGGGGCTGACCATGTATTTTATTCAAAAAATGTCCCCAAGTACCATCACAGATCCCATGCAAAAAAAGATCATGAACTTTATGCCCGTGATCTTCACTGTGTTCTTTTTATGGTTCCCTTCAGGATTAGTGCTTTACTATATCGTGAGTAATCTGGTTACCATTATACAGCAGCAATTAATTTATCGTGGTTTGGAAAGTCGAGGCTTACATAACCGTGATAAAAAGAAATAATTTAAAATAAATACTTTATTGAGCGGTCCAATAGACAACCTTATTTTTTAGAACAAGCTCAATCTGCTTTTGATGTATCAATGATACACAAGAGATTCTAAACCGAGGTTCGCATGAGTCACACTGACACCATCGTAGCCCAAGCCACCCCTATCGGACGTGGTGGTATAGGGATTTTGCGTATTTCAGGGTGTGCCACAAAAACAGTCGCGAAAGAGATACTGGGTAAATTGCCTCGTGCGCGTTACGCCGAGTATCTTGCATTTAAGGATCCCGAAGGGAATATTTTAGATCAAGGTATTGCGTTATATTTCCCTGCGCCCCATTCATTTACAGGTGAAGATGTTTTAGAGCTACAAGGGCATGGGGGCCCTATTATTCTGGATTTATTACTCAAAGCGATTTTAAATCTGCCTGATGTTTGTGTTCGTATTGCTCGTCCGGGGGAGTTCTCTGAAAGGGCCTTTCTGAATGATAAATTAGACTTGGTTCAGGCGGAAGCTGTTGCGGATCTCATTGATGCCAGTACCGAGCAAGCTGCCCGTTGCGCTCTACATTCTCTCAAAGGCACTTTTTCTTTACGTATTAATCAATTGATAGAATCGCTCACTTATTTAAGAGTCTATATTGAAGCTTCAATGGATTTTTCTGATGAAGAAATTGATTTTTTATCTGATGGCAAGATTGAAACTCAATTAGATAGGGTGATTCATGATTTAGATAAAGTGCGCTCGGAAGCTCGCCAAGGTCAGCTGTTACGTGAGGGAATGAAAATAGTGATAGCGGGCCGTCCAAACGTAGGTAAATCCAGTTTATTGAATGCGCTCACAGGCAGGGAAACGGCTATCGTGACTCAGATACCAGGCACAACCCGTGATGTATTGCGAGAACAGATTCAGATTAATGGCATGCCTTTGCATATCATTGATACAGCGGGGCTTAGAGAAACGGAAGATCCAGTTGAAAAAATAGGTATTGAACGAGCCTGGAATGAAATTGAGCAAGCAGACAGAATATTATTCATTGTTGACGGAAGCACAAGCTCAGAAAAAACAATCTATCCACTTTGGCCAGAATGGGAGGCACGTTTATCCAGATCTCGTTTGCCTATCACTCTGATACGCAATAAGTCGGATATCACAGGTGAAGATGTTGCATTGACTGAAACCGAGGAAGGCACATTCATCTCTCTTTCTGCTCGAACAGGCGAAGGGATTGATCTTTTGCGGGAACATCTGCAACAAACAATGGGTTTTTCAGGCAATATGGAGGGAGGATTTTTAGCGCGCCGGAGGCACTTAGAGGCACTAGAAAATGCGGCACAGTATCTTTTATCCGCTAGACAAAAATGGTCATCGGGAAATTTTTTGAGCGAACTCTTAGCCGAAGAATTGCGTTTGGCACAACAGGTTCTGAGTGAAATAACAGGTCAGGTCAGTTCTAACGATTTATTAGGAAAAATTTTTTCCAGCTTTTGTATTGGTAAATGAATACGAAAAAAAAGAAAACAAAGAGTATATTAAAAACAATTAAAATTAATAAGTTAGATTAAATTTTCTCTATTGTGTTTCCCTTGATTATTTCTTATTACCCTATTATTTCCCCCTTCTGTCCCCCAGTATGATATAGCCTAACGAAATAAATTTAATGATTTCGAAAGGGAGAGAGATGAGTCATTCAGTTGATTTTCGCCGTCACGTGCTGAATGTAAGAGAAAAAGAAAAGTGGAGCATAAGAGAAACGGCAAAACGCTTTCACATCGGTGCCACTTCGATTACCCGCTGGCTGAAGCGAATTGAAAAGAACCCCTCTTCCCCCCGGCAGCGTAAAATAGATAAAGCGGCTTTACTCAAGGATGTTGAGCGTTACCCGGATGCTTACCAGCATGAAAGGGGTAAACGTTTCGGGGGGTGTACCAAAGCCATTTGGTAGGCCCTGAAACATTTGGGCGTCACCTATAAAAAAACCCCTCAATCATCCCAAGGCCAACGAAGATATGAGGCAAGCCTTCCAAAACAAGATAGCTGACTATGAAAAACCGCGAAAATCAGTCGTTTACCTGGATGAAAGCGGCTTTGCCCATGATATGCCGCGTTGATATGGCTATGCCCCACGGGGTCAACGCTGTTTCGGTCAACATAATTGGCAGGCAAAGGGGCGAACCAATGTGCATCGGTGCGTTACTGGGAAAAGCGCTGATGGCGGTGGGATTGTTCATGTGTTCTGTGAATAGTGATGTGTTTCACGCCTGGGTCATTCAGATACTTCTGCCGAGTTTGCCCCCCGACTCTGTGGTGGTCATGGATAATGCGACCTTCCACAAACGTTTGGACACTCAAAAAGTGATCGATGACGCGGGGCATATCATTGAATATCTATCCTATTGAGCATAAATGGGCAGAAGCAAAAAGCAAAAGAAGAGCGGTCAATTGCAGTATCGATGCTTTATTTTCTCATTACATGACGTAACCAAAATTATTTCGTTCAGCTATATGATCCCCTTTCATCCTCATGCAGCAAGAAACCAGTTCTTTAGATGACACCGTGTCTCCGTATAAAAGATGAACATGGTTTGGGTGATACGGGAGTTTTAATTCGTTCAGTTCTTCAATGGTCAGCATTCGCCGTTCGGGGGGAAAAAGGTCAACTACTGCTTGGCAAAGGTGGTTTTACCCGAACCCGTCCCCCCCAAAATAATGATATTGAGTTTGTGTTGGACGGCTTTTTTGAAAAAAGCCCCATGTAGTGGTCAAGTAAAACAGGCCAGTATCTTGTGTTTTTTCCAGTACAATCGCTCCGGTTCATTTGGCGTTCATCCCCCGTTGTATTGATGAGGCCGCGTTTGACTGTAGTAGCCAATGAGATCATCAATAAGATCCCGCCCGGATTCTTGTTGAGTTGGATACCCTGCTTTGGGTACCCATTCTGTTTTGAGGCTTCTGAACAGGCGTTCCATAGGAGAGTTGTCCCAACAATGACCTTTACGGCTGAGACTTTGGGTCATACGATAGCGCCAGAGTGGTTGCCTGAACGTCAGGCTCGTGTCATGGCAACCTTGAGCTGAATGAAACCTGACGCCGTTGGGGCGTCCTCTTGATTCATAAGCCATCCACAATGCCTTGCAGGTGAATTCACTGTCTGGGGAAGAAGAGAGGGCCCATCCTGTCGGTTGACGTGCAAACAGGTCTATCAGTACGGCTAGACAGGTCCAACGATTCCCTGCCCAGAGATAGGTCACATCTGATGAGGGGCAGCCACAGAAAACTGACGCGCTCACACGTCAGGAATAGCCTGATGTTCCTGTCTCGCCTTTTTATATTGATGAGTCGGTGGCTGATGGCTGACCCGTTCCAACTGACGCATGACTCTCGTTGCCCGATAGCGACTTGGCGGAATACCCCGTTCTGATACCATGGCAGACATCGTTCTTGCTCCTGACGTACCTGAGCTTGTCACTCTATCTGTTCAGGTTTGATTCTATTAACCCCCTTTACCCCATATTGATAACGGCTTTGATGTATCCCAAACACTTGACATCAGCCTGTCACTGCATGGCTCTTCTTAAGTTTCTCTACTCACGGGAAGTGTTCAGGAACTCTGACATTAAGAGAGCTGAAGCCTTTTTTAACAGGCTGTTCTCTTCTTCTATTCGTCTCATTTTCTTTTCTCATTCGCGGCTCTTTTGCTGTTCTTGTGTCATAGGAGACCCCGAGAGGCTTTTCCCTTCTCATTCCCCTTTTCACTGATTCAACCAAGAACTCATGGCGCTTTTACTCACGCCCATTGCTTTTGCTCCTTCTATCCCCCTATATCCTTGTTTTGTCACTCATTGAGCCCCTTCTAGCTTAAATTCAGGGCTGTAGGGGAGTTTGTGTTTTTTGTTCATTATTCCCCCTTTTTTGATAACGTGAGTTTATCACCTGGTTTTTGTCAGGTGGCCAAATTAACTATGCCACTACAATGCGGCAGACCTGGGGGTGGCCACAGAGCAAGAAACCCAAACCCTCCAAGCCTGGAAAACCTATCGTGTTGCCCTCCATCGCCTCGACCCCTCAGCAGAAGAAATCACCTGGCCCGGAGTGCCGAAGGGATAGAATGAATCAGCCGTTTTTATTTGTTTGGTCTCTGAAAAAATTTATTGGCGATTTCTTGAAATGAACTCTTATTATCTTGCTTTAAGGTTTTTGAAATCGCTTCTCCGGCATGAAAGTAGGGGTTGAAAAGTTCGTCGATTTCCCTTACCGTTGAACGTCATGCAAAAAAACTTTGATACCAGTTTATTTACAGCCAGGTGCTTTAAGATTGTTCATCTTTATAAATAAAATCTGTCACTGTCACCTCCTTTAATTGAACAAAAAATGTTTCTGAAAAATTCTTACGCAAAAAAATCTCAAATTTTTGTTTGTCATCAATACGCACTGAACGATTGTGATTTGGATCAGAAAAAGTGAATATTTCTTTTCCCCCTTGCTTTTCAATAAGAATACTCATAGCGTGACCGCCCCGTTTTCCATCTGTTGCACCAATTGTTTTATAAACTTTTTGATGTTCTTCTTTATTAGCTGTCATATCACCGATAAACGATGAAACAAATGTCTCAACAGCTTCTTCACTTTGTATATCTTCTGGGCTAAGTTCACGCTTGGTTTCACCAATTTTGATGAAATTATGTTTTGTTAGATAGGTTTCTCCTGTATCCAGCTTGTCAATTTTTTCCTGCAGTTTTTGGATTTTTTTTTGTAGTAAGTTTACCTTACCAGCGTGTTGAGGATTGCCATGCTCGTAATACCATTTCAGTGGCTGATATTTATTGACAATTTTTGCAAGTTCCAAGTCAAGTTTGTTACGTTGTTTCTCAAATTTCATCTGTTTCTTGATGATTTTATTCAGTGATGAGGCCTTTATTTGATTACCAAATCGCATTGAAGAATCTAAAGTTTTTCCTTGAGACTTCTGTATTATGCCTTCCATCATGTGTCCCCAACAAATACCACCAGCGGTTTTTTTAGAATACCTTGAAACAGATTTAAGCTTTCCTTTACGCTGACTCGGCTGCTTGATGAGCTCCGCATCACATGTTTCTAGAATATCAAAGAGCGGCTTCATATCCTCCTTCATTTCTGCGCTCTGCGTTTTTTGGTGATTTCTATTTATCCATGTATTTTCATCTAATATTTCTAAAGCCTCATCATAAGTCATAAGGATAAAAGGCGTAATCGGTTCATCATAGTGTATTTTACCGGGATGTCGGGCTTCCAGATTCTCCCTTTTTATATCCGCCGCTCGCTTTAATTGTAATGTTTTTTCATGTGATATTTTTTCTCTTTCTTTTTCTAATTCATTTATTACCAATTCTATATCTTCGATTTCGCTTTTGCTTTCGCTTGTTGTAGTTTTTAATGAATTATGAAGATCAGTCAGCTTTTTTTTAAAAAATTTAATGTGATTATCAATCAATGCAATATTTTTTTGTTGAGCTTTATCAAGCTTTTTTAATAAAAAATTAAATTTGAAGTCGCTGATGTTATTGGCATTAATTAATCGCTCTGCAATATTAGATGCTTGATCTTTTAGATGTTCAGAATGAATTACGAATTTTTTTTCAATTGTAGGTTTTGTAGTATTGAAAAATTTTAGATTTATTATAGGCATAATGCACTCTTACTTTGATTGAAATAAATTTTGTAATTTCATTCAACATCAATCAAATCTGATGTTGAAATAGAAAGAATTTAAAGTGAATAAATTGAAAGATAATTTAATATATTGTATTTCTTTTAATCAAAAGAAACGTCAAGTAATCTTTATTTAATCAATTTTTTGTAAATAAATTACTTCAAATCTTAAGTGCACTTTTATATATGCCTTTTTACTGTTACTGACTTATCCGTTCGCTGGTTTTGGGCTGGCGCTGGAGTATCGACTCCTTTTTGAAGCTGCTCAAAGGGGCTGGACATGACGTAGAAAAATGGCGTCAGCTTAGTGCTGGAGCTGTGCTACGCAGGTTATTGATAGCCAGTATGGCATGTGTACTGGTATGGAGACGACAATGTAGCCGCCCGTCAGTTAATTTGTCGATTATCCGGACGACAACAAAAACGAGGACGAATAGAAAGCGCTCCAGCTCTGCTCGCAGGACTATCCATCTTACTCAATACCTTGACTTTATTAGCAGAATAGACCCCTGAAGAACTTGCTCATTTCGCGATGCTGGTTCTTAACCCTCCATGATCTGTAGATACCTATGATCCCAAGGCGGGGGAAATAGACTGGCCTGAGGGGCCTTACCTCTTTGGTCAAATCGAAGCGGGACGATGTTTGAGCGTTTGTATTTATTATAAAAATATAACTGTTTCGATATTACATGATACTGTTTGATTTATAAAAATCATTTTATATCAATCTATTAATTAGATGATTCAATCAACTTATAAGGCGTTAGCCATAATATTTAATAACAACAATCTTTAACAGCGCCATATAACCCGATGTTTTTATAAGTTATTTTTGACCACACATAAAAATGAGCGGTTTTTGCAATTTTTTTATAATTTAAAAAGTTAAAATACCTTAAATTTATCTAACAACATAAAAAAATAAGGTACGTATTATGAAGTTATTTTCATGTCTAAATTGTCTACGTTCCAATCGAACGACTAAAACTCCAATTGAGTCTCAAAAAGCAAAAACAGGAATCTGGCAACAGTTCAAAAAATTTTTTGTCGGGGTCAAAAACTTAAAGACGGATAGAAAATCTGTTGTGTTAAGTAGAAACGTTGCCTATTCAAAAGAGACCGGAAAATCAAGGGCAGGCGTAGCGTCAAACACGCTCACAGTCGAAAGCAGATCAAAAGAATTAGTCAATGAAATCAAAGGAGCAAGAGAATCATTAAATCTTATTTTAAACAGCACACACAGCCCATACGCCGAAGCCGCAAGAGAATACGAAGCAAAAGGCGGAGAATACTCAAGAGCAATCCAAACAGCCAAAAATACTGAATCTTTAAATGGAATAGAAAAAAGTGTCAAAGCCTGGACCCAGGAAATAAACAGATTACTAAACTGGCATTTGGATTCAATGCCCCCTAGCAGGAAACCAACTATCGATTCCTTTAGACAACGAACTGTCAGAGATGATGATGTGACGACACGTGGCACTAATCATACCTCTATTCAGATCGGGGATAATCATAATAGTACTTTAGTGCCTAATTCTTCTATTGGAAGTGAAGCAAAAACAATCTCTGCTGATTCTTCAGCAAAGCCTCAAGGCATTCTAAATATTGATTCGAATAATCCTGAAGAAATTAACAACTTCATAGTTGACGAAAATGGAAAATTAGCAAGGATTGCTGATTTGATTGAGCATCCGGGACGACGTCTTGCTGAAATAAAGTACGATTTTGGTATAGGAACAAAACGTATAGAAGAAATAAATAGAATAAATGAAGAACATAAAAAAATTACAGCTGAAAACACGATTTTTTATGACGAAATGGCAAAAAAATACGATCCAGAGAAAGCCATGGAGCTTAGTAATCAAAGAGATGAATCCAAACGCGCAGATGAACTTTTAGAAAAAATTAAAGGTTTTACGGAAAATGAAAAAATTTATCTACAGACAATAAGTCATTCATGTTCTGAATATACAGCAACTCTTTTGGCTCACATATTGGGTATAAAAATAACCTTTGTAGGGAAAACATCATGTCCTGATGATGATTTTGAACCAGACTTATCATCTGTCTTCAGCTCGGACACTATTCATAGTTATAATTCTGGAAATAATTATACTCTCAATAAAGATAATTTTATGGAAAGCCTAAACAAATTAGGTTCTATTTTTCTTGTAAGATCAGGAGCAGCTAGTTCTGGGCATTTTTTTGGAATTGTAAAGCATGACGGTGATTTTCATAAAGTTGATTTACATATGAATCAGATTGTACAACTATCAGAAAAAGGCAAACCAACAGAAGAAGCAAAAACGTTTTTCAATCAAAACTTAACGATCACGCCCTTCGACCTTGAGAAGCTTTCGACCATGCTGACAGCAATACAAAATTTTAGAGAGGGTAAACGTGAGCGATAGAAACATTATGTGACTGTTAAGCTATCCTTGCACTTGAAGGTTTTTTAAAATATCCAGTCGGTTGGCACTCCTTGTGATGTTGAGGAAAAATATCTTGATAACTCCTTGATTTCATTGGTATGCCCTACTGGATTCGAACCAGTGACCTACGACTTGGAAGTGCTGAGAGCCCCTTATTAAATCCCTCACTTATCGCATGAATTCTTTCTTATTGCCTGCCATCATGTAATAAAGGCAAACAATCTTATAAAGCCTTATTCTTTGTTCTGTGTCCCAATTTTGTCCTAGTGTATTTGATGATTTTAAAAATAAAAAATGGAGATAAAAGGAAAGCGTAATAAAACGTGTGCCATAAACGCGCCATAGCTTTTTGAAAGGGTTTGATAGGGAACAAAACTACCGCATACCTTATTTTCGTCGAAAATATCATGATTAGACATGTTTAATTTTTTTATCAAATTATCTTTCTTTGTTTTATCATGAACACCATCAATACTTTCAATTTTTTCAAGCCTCTGCTCATTTTCAGATTTTTTGTTATGATGAAAACCTGCGTAGAGTAAGAACCCGCTCGCAGGTTTGGCAACGGCACCCACTTTGCCTCCCAATCGGGTCAATAAATTTAAATCATGCTCATTCGTCTGATTGAACTACCTCATAGTCTATGGTGCCAAACTCATCACTCAGCTTAGGCGTTAAATGGGGTTCACGTGCGATACTGTCCAGGATTTCTTTTAACGTCATTCGTGTTGGGGTTTTACCCGGTTTTTGCCATGTTCGTGTCTTAAGCTATTGAAGCCCTTGTTCATGTTCGCCGCTTTACCCCGGCTCAGCATGACATCAGACGGCCCGATCATTTCAGGTTCATCAACGACATTAAGATCATTGTTTGATATATATTCAATAAACTTGAAGATGCGGGGCAAGAAAGTGCTATGCTCTTACATCCCCCGCCTTTTTGTGCGATGAGCGACTGCATTTTGAGTATATAATCATCTGCCACTATCAACAAAACTGAGCTACGAACTCATTGTATATCCTTATTGTGTGTCAATTATGTTAGCAATGTTTTTATCTACATCTGACAATTTCTTCTTGAGGTGTATTATACGTTGATAAGCGCTCTCAATTCTGCTGGATTTAATCTCGCCTGATTTTACATGCGCATAAATAAGATCAATGACATCTGCGGGATTTTGCCAAACAGGAGATTGCTGATTACTAAAAATCAACATATCGGCACCGGCATTAATAGACAGCTTTAATGCTTCACTCAAGCTATAATTATCCGCGATAGCGCTCATTTGCATGCAATCGGTGCTAACAATGCCCTGAAATCCCATCTCATCACGCAACTTTCCTTGTATGATAGCCTTAGACAAGGTAGCCGGTTTACCGCTGGGATCTAAATGACGATTAACAACATGAGCAGTCATAACAATCGGGCAGGCGTCCTTCTGAGCAAGTAGGTATTGATACGGTTTTAATTCTTTTTTCTTCCAGGTATCGGTGACATCTACAAAACCCAGGTGAGTATCACCTACTGCACTACCATGCCTTGGAAAGTGTTTATAAGCACAAGCTATTCCAGCTTTTCCATAAGCACGAGAGAAGAATTCTGCGCTCTCTTCCACTTTTTCAGGAATGCTTGAAAAACTGCGTTCTTTTCGTGCGATAAATGTTTCGGGTCCGTATAACAGATCAACAACTGGCGCAAAATTCACGTTGATACCTGAGGTTACCAAGGTTTCAGCCATATTTTTAGCTTGTTGTTCTGCTTGCTTAGCGGGTAATTTGGAAAACTGTTGTGCAGAATAGGTTTTAGGAAAACCATAGCGGCTGTTTAAACGATCTACGGCTCCACCTTCATAATCAACTGCAATAATTAAAGGATATGAAGATTCTGCTGAATTAACTCTATATTGGTCAGCTTCTTTAGCCATATTTTGCAATGCTGTTGTTAATCTCTTTAATTGAGCAGGATTTCTGATATTCCTTTGATAGGCTTGACGTTTTAAACCATAATCAAACAGAATGACTCCTCCAATCTGTCTGTTTTGAATGGCAAGAGCAATCGGGCTGCTGGGCTCTAAAACAAAGCCATCAAAACCTACAGTCAGCATTTGCCCTATTTTTTCTTTCATCGAAGTTTCTGCAATAGACTCCTCCTAGCGTTTTGATGGAAAAGAACAGGCGGAAAGGGCAAACACTAGCAATACACAAAAAAGTTTAATAGTAAAATGATTAAAAATAGACACTATATATTCCTCTATGCTTTTGTGACGAAGTTTTGTTGATCAGGCTATGTTTTACATACGCAACTGTATCAGGCCATCCAGACCTGTGCCGAAAACGCGGCAAACACCAAGTTATATCAAAAGGAAAACGGAAAAGACATCCCGGATACAGGGCAATTTATCTAACGCCTCGGATTAACAGAAAAGGTCGAGCGGGCCAATCAGTCCATCAAAGATCTTCAAAAAAAGACCTCATCTGTTTCCTCCTTTTGCTCATTAGAAATTTGATTTTTTTGTAAAAGCCTGTTTGCTTATTGGCTGAGAAAATAGATGAGTCTGTATGACGCGACATCCATCACGAGCCCATCCCTTCCAACCAGACTGAAAAACGATGCGATGCGATACAAAAAAATCACACTGCACACCCTCAGGCTGTCTGCGTTGACGATGTTGATACACAGTGGAGCCGGTTTTTCAGACCCACAGATATTTGATGGAGGACAACATGAGCTGACTCAACAGGTTTATTCTGACGGGATAGAAGCGAAGAGTAAAGCTCAAGTGAATAATCAACCAGGCCAGGCGCTATCCCTATCCAGCGGTAGAAGTAAAAAAACCGCCGTCAAAGCGAGCGGAGAGTCCACTGTCACGCTGGAGGGCGCTGAGGATAAAAAAATTTTAGTTGATACATAAGCAGCAGGAAGTTCCTATGCTTTCTGGGCGATAGAAAACTCCACCCTGACACTCAGGCATATGGAGATAACCTTGAAGGGTGCCAACGACACCGCGGTCGCTGTTCAAACAGGGGGAAAGTGGATATCGCGAACAGCACCCTCATCGGCACCCAAAATCAATTTTATGGTCTTTGGGCCACAGGAAAAGAGACAGAGGTCACGGCTCATCAGCTGAAGATAACTTCACAGGGCGCGGATAGTAGGCTGGTCAATTCTTACAGTGCCAATATTACTCTCAAAGACAGCACCCTGAGCAGCATCGGGCAAAAGACTCGTGGGTATTATCGCATTGGAGAATGCCAGGGTGACAGGCCATCATCTGGACATCAATGTAGGGGGGCAAGGTGCTCATGCTGTAGCAACTAACGGAAATGCAACGATTCATCTTCATGACAGCCATATTCAAACTCTGTCCACACCCCCTCCGCGGTGCTTTATTCGGACACAGGCGCCACAGACACGACCGTGACCATCACGTCTCTCCATGCCGCAGGTGACCTGATTGTGTCTGCCGGCGGAAAAACGAACCTGGTTTTCAGCAGGGTCGTTATCTCCCCGCCGGGCAGTGGTCATGCCATTCATTTTACTGGGACAGGAGGAGAAGTCGATTTAATGCCTGAACCAGACAGCCCTCTACGGGAACATTGTGGCGGAGGGTGTGTTCTGTCTTAATGAATTCAGCCAGTAAATTAATCCCGAAAGCGTTACTGAACAAAGGAAGTACAAGAAAATGTCTCAGCCAACATTTAAAGCAGAATTGAAACGCGAAGTAGCCCATCTGGTTATCGAACAAAATTACCCGTTTCGTCAAGGCAGTGAAGCCATGGGTGTGAGTATCATCGCCCTCCGTGATGGGGTGAAGCGGGCAATGAGCGAAAAAAGTGGACAAACTATTTCCCAGGGTAAAACAATGACAGCAGACCAACAACGGATTCAAGAGCTGGAAGCCAGACTCCGCAAGGTTGAACGGGAGAAAGATATCCTCAAAAAGGCTTCAGCTCTCTTAATGTCAGACTTTTACAATCGATAAGCCTGATTAATGACTGAAGTGAGGATTACCCTAAAACAGAATGATGTGATGTCTTTGGCCTCAATCGAAGTACTGACTATTATCAATGTCATCGGCAGAAAAAAGGCACCCCTGAACGTGAACGCCTGAAAATACGGCTGATGGAATGACACAGAAATAGCCGGGGCGCGGCAGGGTCCCGCACGTTATCGGCCGCGCTGAAGCAGGAAGGAGCGCCCGCAGGGCGCTCCAAAACAGCCCAATTGATACGTGAGGCAGGCATTGAAAGCAAGCCACGCCAGCTTCCGTATCATAGTTGCATTTAGTCGTTGTTTTTTTAAATCTAAACCGAGAACAGAAAACACCACAAGCAAAGCAACACAAGATGATTCTCAAGCAAATGGTTTATCTACTTCTACAAAATCAATAATAGAAGAAATAATAATGGAATTGATTGCAAAACATAACGAAGAGCACCCAGATGATTCACAACAGTATGATTCAATTGAGTACAAACATGTATTTAACGAGTTACGAGAACAAGGAAAAACAGTTCTAGATGGACTGCGTCTACCAGTAGGCGCAGACGTAACGAACACGAACTTAAATGAGTTGCAACTAATCTTCTTAAATGCACAGGGCGCGGATTTTAGGGGCTCAATCATGCGAAATACGGATATGTTCGGAGCAGACATGTCTGAAACGAATCTAAATGATGGACCTAAGCACAACAAAACTATTTCACGCTTGCTTCAGCGGGGCGAGTCTAGAGAACGTAAATTTCAGTGAAAACAAGTCTCTAAAATTCACTAGATTCAGTGAAGCGAATTTACAGAAAGCGAATTTCAATAACACCAAATTGCATTGTGCTAACTTTAAGAAAGCCAACCTGGAAGGCGCGACATTAAAAGGCGCGGATTTAACAGGCGCGGATTTAACAGGCGCGGATTTAAAAGGCACAGACTTCACTAACGCGGACTTAAGAAATGTGGATATGACAGAAGATGAGCTGCTTGCCAGTGGTGCGATACTCACTGGTGCAAAAGTAAACGTAGGAAACCATTTTAAATGGAAGGAATTATAAAACAAATAATTTAAATCATTGAAATTGGGCGTAGTGATTGTCTGTCAGATGACATTTGAGCGACACCTTCATCCAAATGACTCTGTTTCTGCCGAACCACATTCAAGACCTGCCGTCTTGAGAGTCCATATTTGAGGGCGAGGTGGTCGGCTCTCGAGCCGGTGAGGGTGCCACTGTGGTATTCCTGTCGGATGTGATGATTCCGAACGGCGCGAAAAAAATATTTGCTCGGCAGGTCTAAGACATTGCCGGCATAATGTGCACAAAGCCGCTCGGCATCCTGACCTCCCAGCAAGAGGGCCAATGGGTCGTTTGCCTGGATTTTTTTAGGAATGTACACTCGCGCACCGCCCATACTTTGACCTAATTTGCAGGTGAGGGCAGGGCCTAGGACGTCGGTCATTTCCTGTAATACATTCGGTAAAATAAAACCTCCTTTAAACACATTGACCTTTTCGTTGTCGATAACTGCCCCAAGTGAACGCCAATGTGCCACCCCCGCCTTCCTGCATCCGGTCCATCACACTCTCTCCGATACAGTCGGCCAGTTCGGTTGGGGCCAGATTGCTCAGAACCAATCCGCAACCTTGCGCCTTTCGTGCGGGCCAGTGCTCTGCATAGGTTTGACAGACGCGTAGGCACTGTCTGGCGGCCTGTGTATTCACCGGCTGATATGATTCAGGCAGACGCAAAACGGGGCGCCTGTTTGAGCAAGGTGTGCATTCGTGCTTGTTGGGCTCTGTGTTGTTCTCTGTGCATTCGGATTTTTATTTCTGCAATGGTCGTTTCAAAGCACTTTGGGTGCCACTTTTTTTAAATATAACCATCCCAAAATCGCTGACTGAGTTAATTTTTTTGGCTACCGGCTATGTTAATCGCATGTTGTATATGTATATTTATGGACATCAATTAACTCCTGCACCCTTTTTAGATAAGAGATAATAGCCTTTAGTTTATTAATTTGCAATTCTTTTGAGTATTTGACTAAAAATACCTCAAGTTATATCTTGAGCAACATGAATGAAAAAACATTGGCTGAACGCTTAAGAATGGCAATGAAGAAAACAGGACTGACACAGGCAAAATTAGCTGATGCAGCCGGCATGACTCAACCCAGTATTTGGAAATTACTCAATGGAAAAGCGCTCAGTAGCACGAAATTAATTGAAATAGCTAAAGTGTTGCGCGTTAGGCCAGAATGGTTAAGTGAAGGCAAGGGATTGATAAGAGAGAATGAAAAAGAAAATCTCGAAAAAAATATTTCTTATGATGATATTTTTTCAGTGGCTGTGTATGGGAAAAATGGTCCTACCGGAGAAAAAGTGTTGGTTCCTGATTTGGTGAAATCAAAATACTGCAGGGCTTATCGTCTTGATATCAACAGTGGGTGTGCCGATGCTCCGGCGGGGACGTTAATTGTTGTAGACACAGAAGAGATACCTGGAACAGGCGATTTAGTCTACGCTTGCATTAATGATACAATGTCAGTTTATCGTTTCATGCAAGGTGGCATGTTTGGGTTTTTATCTGTAGATGATTTAAGAATACCTTTGTTCGAATTAACATCTAAATCATCACTTATAGGTGTTTTGGTGTATCTTTCTCGCAGTCTTCGTCGAAGATAAAAACTTAAAGAAGGTTGAGCAACCTTATATTTCCCTGCCTTTAGTCGTATTATCTCTATCATAAAAAATCCTTTTTAAATATATATATATTGCCCATTCAAAACTGAGTGATAATTCAATTTATTGCTATTTATCTTACATTTATCATTTACTCTCATCTTTTCTGATGCAGATATAAAAATCTCTCAGATATCATAGTTATACTATAGATATAACCAAAAGTAAACTCAAAGATATTGCAATAAAAATATCTTAGGATATATTAATAAATAATACTTTACCCGCCTAGGCGGACGCTCTTTAAAAACTCAAAGGTATGCCGAGAAGGTGTACACCCTCACTCAGTGAATTTCGGGATGAGATCACGACCATATGGCAACATTAGTGAAGACCCCCTCATCACCCAAACCCATTGACAGGAGAATGCGTATGAATGCCAAAAAAAGATGCAAACTCAGACGGACCGTCCGTTGTCGAGAAGAAAGACAAAGATTGGAAACACAGTGGAGGGAAGAGCGAAAAAAAGGGGGGGGTTGTTTTAAGCGTACCTAAAGTGCTTTTACATCGCCCCACACGCGAATACAGCTTAGATAACCGAATGCTCTACAGGGTGTGGTTGTTTCGGGCGAAAAGTCATCGTTAAAGACTTAACGAAGATACTTCAACATCAGGCCGATAGACACCACTAAAAAGCCTATCATTCCGCCCATTTTGATCGTTAAACTTAAACCCAGTTTCTCTAATTTGTTATTCATATCTTTACGAATATCAGCAAACTGAGCATCCACTTTTTCAAATCGGGTATCGATATCCTTACGGACATCTGCAAATTGAGCATCCACTTTTTCAGACTGAATTTTCATATCTTTGCGGACATCAGCGATCTCAGCAGATAAGTCTTTACGGACATCAGCGATCTCAGCGGATAAGTCTTTTCGGACGTCGGCGATATCACGCTTCACGTCCGCAATATCCGCCTTCGTCGCCACATCAGCCACTTCATGAGACCTACGCACAATAAGAGATATTGCCCGCGCATGTTCTCTCGACATACCGACCGTTTCTAGATCTTCTGTTGCCTGCAATGTATCAAATGCCACCTGACCCATAGGGGAACCTCCTTTTTAAGACCAGTGTAACCGATCTGACGCTCAATCTGCAAAATTTAACATTTCGTTTCATTTTCCCCCTTTCATCAGGCGGGCCTGGATCGCCTTGTATTTCAGGAGTTTTTGATGAAAAAACACCCACATCGACGGGGTCAGCCAAAAAAACCGCCTCGTCATCCTTTGATTGAGTGGTTTATTCGCTTGTTGAAGCCCCTTAATCAAAGGAGGTTGCCATGACGTTGAATATTGTAGGGGCCTTTCTTTGGATGACATTGGCCGGACAACCTGATTGTTTCCCTAACACCGAATCAGGCTATCAAGAGATGGCATGACTTTGAATCCTTTTATTTACAACCCACAACATGCGAAAAGCTCTGCCGAGCTTGCTAACGCATTGCAATACGCAAGAGCAGATTTTGTGACACGAATTTATGACCCTAAAAAAGATGAGTTTACACCGTGCATGACCGAGACCGTCAATTTGACGTTCAACGGAATAAACAACAGCTTGTGTGAAAAAACGGGAAGAATTTTCTCCCTGTGTGGGGAGCATTTGATAGCGATGTTTGCCAACACGCCTGTCGCCAAAGAATTTCGAAAATGGTGTTTAGATATTCTCGATAAAGAAGTCGGAGTGCCAGAACACCAACCTCAATCCCCGGAAGTATTCAACGGCAACGACCTCAATAACCTGGCTTGATTCGTTTTGGAGATGAGTCACGGATTTCATGTTGACCACTCATGGCGTCACGGCATTTGGTTTGCTCTGCAATGAACGCTTTATTGGAAGCGGCGGCACATCAAACCGACAATACCTTGGCATCGACCTTATTCATGCATAAAAAACCTTAATGGAGAAAATACAGGGCCCGAACAGGAAAAACGGCCGGGACCTCTCTCCTCATCTGCATGTTCGTCATCAGGGCTACTACTGCTACCGAGACCCAAGGACGGGGAAAGAATATGGATTAGGAAAGGAAAAGCGAATGGCCATCAATGAAGCCATTTCCGCCAATCGGCAGATTTGTGACGCCCCTGTGAGCCTGACCGACAGAATCAACGAAGTGAAGGCGCTCTCGATGACAGAATGGATGGAACAATTTACAAAAAAATGACAGCAACGCTCAGCTTGTATCAAATCAGGAATGAATTTAGCCTTACTTACAGGTCAAAGACTCGGAGATATCGAACGAATGCAGTGGCAAGATATTCATGATGGGAAGTGGCGGCTTCAGCAAGAAAAAACAGGGATGAAATGAGCGATACCATTAACGTTAAATGTTGGAGGCGATTGAAGAAACGGAAGCTGATCGGCCAGGTTGCATAGTGATGAAAAAAATAAAGATTGTGCGCAAAAATTATGGGGCCACCCATCGGCGAATATATAGATCAATATCGAAACAGCAGAGAAATTGTGATTTAAATTCTAAAAAAGACAAAGATAAATAATAACATGATGACTCAATTGTGATTTATTGTGACTTTTTCATTCTAATATGTTGATTTTTTATTAAAAAACTGCCGTTATATATCCGATAGCTGAAATCTTTCTATTTAATAAAAAAGTCAATCGTTATATTGATATTTATGTTGAATAAAATTTTTTATATTAATTATGGAAAAAGGAGTAGGCTCTTTTAGCATATAGGGTTGCAATTCCTCGCTATTCTTTAATTTTTGCGAAAACATGGCTATTTTTATAGAGCGCCTTATCAAACTTTCGAGGGAATTTTCTATGTTTTCTCGGGTTATCACAGATTGCATTCCCTGCTCCTTCGCTTGCTCAATGATGGCATAACTGTCATAAACCCGTTCTGACAGTCAATAATCTCCTCTTAAATCCTTGAGCAGAGAGGTAGCCGCTTTACAATCCGCCACCGTACCCGCTGTTAAAGACCCTCTGAGTGGCATTCCGTGTGCATCGAAAATCAGGTTTAACTTGCCTTTTTTCACGCCCATTCCATCGTTATCGCCCACTGTTTCTGTACCATGGAGATGAATCTTTATGTACGTCGCATCCATCATTAAACACTTCCCATCTCTTTAAAAGTCAGCTCTGAAAGAATCGATATCCATATACCTTTGTCTTTCAAACGGCAAAAACGGCGGTGCGTATTTTTCCAGTCGCTGTGATCCGGCGGCAGATCCCTCCACGGAGCGCCGATTCTGAATATCCAGAACACGGCATTAGCATTAATAAATAAGCGACCTTTGCTATCCCGCCCCACTTGCCTTTCCTACCTGGCAGAAAAGGCTCTATGTCTTTCCCAAACACTATCCGTCATTTCATGCCGGCAATGCCCTAATAAAATTAATTTATTCATTTTTAAATAAAATCACTGTTTTAATATCTCGATATTATAGCCCCCTAAAAAAAGTTCCCTAAAATTAATATTTTTTTATACTTTTACGTGTTTTTGAGATAAAATGGTTTGTAATTAGTCTCGTTTTTAAACTAAATTAAGGCGGCAACAGATGCATTCTTCAAGCATGAATGACCCTGGGGCCTAGTTTTTAGCAATCGTTTGATAAAAGTAATTGTGCGCAATGGCAAGTATTAAAATAAAACTAAATGAGGTAATAAAAATGAAACGTCATCTTCTTGCAGTCATGATCCCTGTTTTATTAGCGTCCGGTACTGTAAATGCCGTAGAAATTTACAATAAAGAGGGAAATAAACTCAATTTATACGGTATGATCGATGCTCGTCATCAATTTTCTTCATATGGTGGAGAAGATGGAGATAAATCCTACATTCAGTTCGGCCTTAAAGGTGAAACTCAGATTAATCATGACATCAAGGCTTATGGGCAATGGGAATACGAAATCACAGCCAGCGATACTGAATCTCAAGGCAGCAAACGGAATAAAACACGTTTGGCTTTTGTTGGTATCGAGACTACATATGGATCCATTGACTACGGCCGTAATTATGGCGTTTTATACGACATTGCTTCATATACGGACGTCTTGCCGGTTTTTGGTGACAATTTCGCTATCACAGATAATTACATGAATAAACGGGCAACCGGTTTGCTGACTTATCGTAACAAGGACTTTTTTGGCTTGGTAGATGGGTTGAGTTTCGCCATTCAGTATCAAGGTAAAAATGAAAATGGCAGAAAATCAGATGTTTCTGATAAGGAAGCTTTTTCACAAAATGGCGATGGGTGGGCGGTTTCTTCTACTTATGATGTAGGCTATGGCATTGATTTTGGTGCGGGATATTCTATTTCTAATCGAACCAATCAACAAAGGAATTTGAGTCCAGGTAGACAGGCTCAAGCTTGGGATGTCGGTGCGAAGTACGACTTAAACAATATCTATTTGGCGGCGGTGTTCTCAGAAACCAGAAATATGACCCCTTATGGCAATGATAGTGATTTAAAAATTGCTAAAAAAGCACAAAATATTGAATTAGTTGCTCAATATCAATTTGATTTTGGTTTGCGTCCTTCTTTGGCCTATGTTCAATCCAAGGGTAAAGGTTTAATTGTTTCAGACGAAAAAACCACAAATAAAGATTTATTAAAATATATTTCAATTGCTTCTTACTACAATTTCAACAAAAATTTCTCCACTTATGTCGATTATAAAATCAATCTGTTAAAGAAGGATGATGATTTTAATAAGCAAAATGGGATTAATACCAAAGATGTGATTGGTGCCGGTATAGTTTATCAGTTCTAAATGAGGCAGAAACCCGCCAAGGTGATTTAGGCTTTATCCTCAACACTTAAATCCTACTATAAGGCAGAGTTTTAACTCTGCCTTTAGCTTATCTGATATCCTCTCTCTTACTTGATTTTTCAAAAGCTTCCACCTTCGTAACAGAAAAATTTAAGGATTTTTGATGAAAATCTTAAAAAATGACGCTTATATTCGGGCGTTATTGCGAGAATCCGTTGATATAACGCCTGTTTGGATGATGCGTCAAGCTGGGCGCTATTTACCTGAATACAAAAAAATACGAGCGCAAGCGGGCGATTTTATGTCTCTGTGTAAAAACACACAATTGGCTTGTGAAGTCACCCTTCAGCCCTTACGTCGCTACCCATTAGATGCGGCTATTTTATTTTCTGATATTTTGACGATTCCCGATGCCATGGGATTGGGACTTTATTTTACAACAGGCGAAGGCCCAAAGTTTCATTTTCCTATTCGCATGAAAGCGGACATAGAAAAACTCCCTATTCCTGATCCAGAAAAAGAATTGCGATATGTGATGGATTTAGCACGCACTGTTCGAAAAGAATTGGCAGGCACGGTGCCTTTGATTGGATTTGCAGGCAGCCCTTGGACAATAGCGACCTATATGGTCGAAGGTGGGAGCAGCAAAATCTTCAGTCGATTGAAGGCCATGCTTTATACCGAACCGGCCACCTTGCATCTATTGTTGAATAAACTGACTCAGACTGTGATCCTCTATCTGAATGCACAAATTCAAGCAGGCGTTCAATCTATTATGATATTCGATACTTGGGGCGGGGTATTAAGCGGAGAAAATTATCGTATTTTTTCATTAAATTACATGCATCAGATTATTGAGGGCCTAACGCGGGAAAATGAAGGTTGCAAAATACCGGTGACCTTATTTACTAAAGGCGGCGGACAATGGTTAGAAGCCATCGCAGAAACGGGTTGTGATGCGATAGGACTCGATTGGACAACCGACATTGGAGAGGCCCGTCACCGTGTAGGAGACAAGGTTACATTACAAGGAAATATGGATCCCGCTGTTTTGTATGCCCCAGCACCTATTATTGAAAAAGAAGTCGCCTCTATTTTAGGGGCTTTTGGAAAAGGAACGGGGCATATTTTTAATTTAGGCCACGGCGTTCATCAAGACACCCCCCCAGAGCACGTGCGTATATTTGTAGATGCGGTACATCGTTTATCAAAAAATGACGCTGCGTCAGGATAGGCTTTTCTTCAAATATTCTGATGAGTTTATTGTTTCCCGGGCTGTAAAAGTTTTTAACCCCTGTTTTATTCTTGTCATTTTTACATTTCACTGTTCTCGTATTTTTCTAAAAATGATTTTGGGATGACGTTCTTGAACCATTCGAAGATTGACTAAGGTCGGCGCCAGATAGCTCAGATGATTACCTCCATCTAACGCTAAATTGTTCTCGTTTTTCTTTGTAAATTCCGCCCATTCTTTCTTCTCATAGCAAGAGACCCAACGCACTGTGCAGATGTTCACCACATCATAAACTGCAGAAACATGGTATTCGTTTTTTAAACACGAAACGACAACATCAAATTGCAGTGCTCCTACAGCACCTAAAATCATATTGTTATTCGAAAGAGGCCGAAAAATTTGTACGGCCCCTTCTTCTGACAGTTGGATCAAGCCTTTTAAAAGCTGTTTCTGTTTAAGAGGATCGCTGAGGCGAATTTGACGAAATAATTCAGGCGCGAAATGAGGAATACCTGTAAATTTTAGGGTTTCACCTTGCGTGAAGGTATCGCCAATTTGAATGGTGCCGTGGTTATGCAAGCCAATAATATCACCAGGAAAAGAGTCTTCAGCCTGTGTGCGATCACCTGCCATAAAAGTGAGTGCATCTGAGACCATGAGCTCTTTTTGAGTACGCACTTGAAATAATTTCATGCCCTTTTTATAAGATCCAGAAACGATACGCATAAAAGCGATGCGATCTCGATGTTTCGGATCCATATTTGCCTGTATTTTAAAGATAAATCCCGTTAATTTTTCTTCTTCTGCAAACACCTTACGTTGCTCAGCTTCACGCTCTGTCGGCGATGGAGACCATGTCACCAAAGCATCCAGTATATGATCCACCCCAAAATTGCCCAGTGCAGTGCCAAAAAAAACAGGCGTCAATTGACCAGATAAAAAAGCGTTTAGATCAAATTTATGAGATGCCCCTTTGATGAGCTCAAGTTCCTGTCGTAATTGGGTTGCAACATCTTCTCCCAGGACAACTTCCAACTCAGGATTATTTAAACCCTCGATGCTCTTTATTTTTTGAATAGTGTGACCTTTTCCTGTTTGATACAGATAGGTTTTATCTTCATACAAATGATAAACACCTTTAAAATATCGGCCCGATCCCACAGGCCAAGTAATAGGCGAACAGGCAATTTTTAATTCTTTTTCTATTTCATCCAAAATATCTATGGGATCACGAATATCACGATCTAATTTATTCATGAAGGTTAAAATGGGGGTATGACGTAGCCGGGTGACTTCCATCAACTTTCGAGTCCGTTCTTCTACCCCTTTCGCGGTATCAATCACCATTAAACAGCAGTCTACTGCTGTTAAAGTGCGATAAGTGTCTTCAGAAAAATCCGCATGGCCTGGGGTATCCAGCAAGTTAATCATGCATCCTTTATAAGGAAACTGCATCACCGAAGTGGTGATGGAAATGCCTCGTTGTTTTTCTATTTCCATCCAATCGGATTTTGCGTACTGATTCGAGCCTCGGCCTTTGACCGTGCCCGCAATTTGAATGGCTTGTCCAAATAACAAGACTTTTTCTGTGATAGTGGTTTTACCTGCATCAGGATGGGAAATAATGGCTAGAGTTCTACGTTTTTGAATTTGTTTAATAAATTTTGAATTCATTAGGTCTAAACCTTAATAAACATGCATGGGCTAAGTGGTGAAAAGAATGAATAATTTCCCGATTATATAATTTTATTGAAAACAAATCTTAAACCGCTTTCTTTGTCAATGCGGGGCATATGATTGAATATTTGCCTCCTTACTCCCCTAAGCATCCCATTGAACACGCATAGGCTCACGCTAAAAGTAAAAGAAGAGAACTTCATTGTGACATCGATTCCTTGTTTGCTTGAATATATCAATGAATCATTTTTAAATCGCTTAATCATATGAGCCAGTCAGTGAATGTCAGCGCTGTGGCTGGATACAGGAAGGGGGAGAACAGATAATCCCCTTGGAATATCTCTTTAGGGATGACCTGGAAATTTTAACCATTCATTTTGGCACTGTAAAAACGCAAGGGATATCAAACCGCAGTGCCGCCTAGCTGATTCACTTGTTTTCAATATAGTGTCTTTGCGAAGGAAATGTGTTCACAAAATAATCGTTCACCGAGTGGCTCTTCTTAAGCTTCTCGACTGACGCAAATGATTCAGATTAACCCACGGACCCATGGCATTACAGTTTTCTTACAGGCTAATTTTTCTTTTTAAAACTCCGTGTAGAGGACATCACATGTCGTTTAACAGCGCGACGAATTTGACGAGGTTTAAAAAATCGCTGCTCTTTTTTTTCAATAAGCAGTGTATTGGTGATGTCTTTTTTTAACCCCACCAGCTCCCGTAAATAATGAATAGTACTGATATCCATCTCTTTCCATCCGCCACGAGGCAACCCTTTTGGCAATTTTATATCACCGTATCGTATTCGAATCAGACGGCTGACTTGTACGCCAATCGCTTCCCAGAGCCTGCGCACTTCACGATTTCGACCTTCAGTCAGAATGACGTTGTACCAATGATTCAACCCTTCACCTCCTCCAAAGGTGACGCGACGAAAAGCAGCCATACCATCTTCTAGTTGAATGCCTTGGGTGAGCTGTTTGATGCTTGGCTCATTGACCTGTCCAAAAATGCGTGAGGCATATTCACGCTCTATTTCTTGGCTAGGATGCATCAAACGATGCGCTAACTCTCCATCCGTAGTGAATAACAGTAAACCAGACGTATTGATATCTAACCGCCCAATTCCTATCCAACGTGAATCATGTAATTTGGGAAGACGATCGAAAACAGTCGGCCGGCCTTTGGGATCTTTTCTTGTGCAAATCTCACCCTCAATTTTATAATAAGCTAAAACACGACAGGGTATTTTTTGTGGTTCTGTAATAGGAAGTATTCGCCCATCCAGGCGAATTTGGGTGGAAGGCATAACAGAAACGCGATCACCGAGTGTGGATATTTTACCATTCACACTCACAAGCCCTCGTTGGATTTTTTCTTCGATTTCTCGCCGTGAGCCATATCCACTCCGCGCTAAAATTTTTTGCAGTTTTTCACTCATAAAAAGCCTCTGTGTCGCCTTCACAGGCGTCGTGATAAAAAAAGAAGATAGACTTAAATTGGTATAGATTATAAAAAAGGGCTTGTATCCCCTCCTCCTGATCGAACTAATACCGGATTGCCATCTGTAAGATCGATGATCGTAGTCGGTTGCTCAGCGATACAACCTCCATCAATAATGAGATCGACTTTTTTTCCTAACTTTTGTTTGATCTGTTCTGGATCAAATTGTGCAAAATCATCGCCAGGTAAAATAAGCGTCGTTGACATCAACGGTTCGTTTAATGCATCTAGCAATGCTAAGGCAATATCATTAGAAGGCACTCGTAAACCAATGGTTTTCCGTTTTTCATTCATTAAACGACGGGGGACTTCTTTCGTTGCTTTTAATATAAAAGTATAGCGCCCAGGCGTGTTGTTTTTAATTAATCTAAAAGCACTGTTATCAAGGTAAGCATAAAGCGCAATCTCAGATAAATCACGGCAAACCAGGGTAAAGTGATGATCGCTTGTTCTTTCCCGAATTTGACAAATACGCTCCTGCGCGGATTTTTTTTCTAAAAGACAGCCTAAAGCGTAGCCAGAATCCGTGGGATAAACCATCACACTTCCTTTTTTGAGAAGATCAATGCTTTGATTGATTAAGCGTATTTGAGGATTTTTAGGATGAAGGTGAAAAAATTGACTCATGATCTACCTATATCATCTTTGAAGGTTGACTTACTGTGATATTCCAGTGATCCCATATCGGCTCAGATCCTGCAGGCAACCATAAATGACGACCTAATTCTATCCAGGAGCAGGGGTGATGGAAATCTGATCCCTGAGAGGCTAATAAATGATATTCGTTGGCATATTGCGCTAATAATGTACGTTCATGCGTTGCCTGCTGACATTGTGCGACTTCCATGGCATCCCCGCCTTGATCCGCAAAATATGCCAGAAGCACTTTTAATAATCGATTTGAAAAACCATAACGCGCAGGATGCGCTAAAACAGCATATCCTTCTGCTTTTTTAATGATTTCTATCGCTTCTTTTATGCTGCCCCATTCAGGCAAGACATAGCCTGGTTTGCCTTCTACCAAATATTTTTTAAAAATTTGCTTGATATTAGAGCCTTTACCTAAATTCAGTAAATAGCGAGCAAAATGGGCTCGAGTCACCAGCCCTTTGCCTGCTAAATCCTGAACTCCTTTCCAAACATTGGAGATCTTTATTTCTTCGAGCGCTGCACTGATCTTTTGAGCTCTTTCATAACGCCGTTCTGATTGCTTGTCTAAAAATGCTTTTATAACAGGATGATTTATATCAATACCCAGCCCCACAATATGTATTTCATATTTTCTCCATAAAGTAGAAATTTCCACACCATCAATTAATTGAATTGGGAGTTGCTGTTCCTGGATGGTTTTTTTTGCTGCCATTAAACCTGAAGTCGTATCATGATCCGTGATAGCCAGAATATGAACCCCCATTGTAACGGCTCGATGCACTAATTGCATGGGTGTTAATAAACCATCAGATGCACTGGTATGGCTATGAAGATCATAAATGATACTTGTCTTTTTTTCTATCATGATGAAAACCAAACGAATTTTAAAAAAGAATAATTATATTCTCTAAAATGAATGAAATTTTTTAAAATAGATCTTTATTTTTAAAAATAAAAAATAATGCATATAGAGAAATCATTTTATTATTGTTCTTGATTCAAAATCATATTAAAAAATGAGTATTTTTATTTAAAATCATATAATAAATGATTAATAATAATTTGAATAATCCTATTTTTTAATTAATACTTAATATTCCTTTTAGTTATAGATAGAAAAAATAATTTTTTAGTTGATGAAAAAAATAAAATATTGGAGCGTTTTTTATGAAACTGATTAAAACTTTAACTTTGTTATTGAGTGTTATTTTATTAACTTTTGCAGTTTCTTCTTGTGTGCCTACTAAAAAATCAGAAGGAACGGGGGGATATTTGGACGACACTGTGATTACCACCAAAGTCAAAGCGGCTTTGTTAGCAGAAAAAAATTTGCAATCAACGGAAATTAATGTCGAAACTTTTAAAGGTAAAGTGCAATTAAGTGGTTTTGTTAGCAGTCCTCAAGCAATTCAACAGGCAATAAAGGTGACTCGTGGTGTTTCAGGCGTCAAGTCAGTTTCCAATAAAATGCAAGTGAAATAAATAAAGATAGAAAGTGTAATGATGTGATGGCTGCTTGGGCAGCCCAGCTTCGTCTGCAAACAATGAGAAATGGGGCGGTGTCTTGTAGCCCATCACGTTTACGCCATTGATATACTTATTCAACCTGAAGATGCTGGTTTTATCGTTTAAAAACGATCATTGATCCTATCTCTAAAAAATGGCAAGATTTTTGGCAATATGGCGTCAAAAAATTCTCAAATCGCATCATGGAAAGATTAGGATGATAATGAGTGTATTCACAATGATAAAGCGGCAGATAATATGGATTGTTAATTAAATGGTCTTTAAAGTCATGTATAGCTATGTTAGGATAAAAAACTTATGGAATAGTTAAAATTTTACTGAAAGGGAAAGCAACATATGTTACATAAACGCCACATGTCCACACGGTTTCAATGCATTAATCCCCTCAATACTTTTAGTTACCGCAAGGCGTATAAGCCCACCAACCTTAATTGACTATCCATTAATACAGCAGCGCTTTATAAGGCTGTCCGGAATTTCAAAACATCATCGGCATACAATATTCACACCATCGTCACAGATCGGGGCTTCTCGCCAGTTTGCTCATTACAAGGAATTAAGCTATGGAAAATGGGAAAAAAAATTTTTTATCTAACAAATTCACATCATTAAATGACATAAATAACGACTCGGGTCGAAATCTGGCTGTCAATTCTGCTGATCCCGCTCTTTATCCTCCTATGCAGGAAGCTCCTCTTAACCTCTCTATGCATCGAGTGCCTACAACGCAGGCAAGAACTAATGATACCAATCATAGCCTCAGTCAGAACCCGATTGTTAACCCCGTCAATCTCACTCCTGAATTCTCTATTTCATCAATCCTTCCAACACAAAGAATAACCAAAGAAAGCACGAGAAAAAGAAAGTTAGAAAAAACAGATCTATCAGATATGAATCAAAAAATACCGAAAGTCACAGAAAAAGGACAAATGCCATCATTTTTTATTGATATAACAGAACCAAAATCATATGGTTTAGAAAAATCTGAATATGGAAATAACACTATATATCATCAATCAAGAAGTACGAATAATCCAAATTATCCTATCACAGCCTTAAATCACAACAATAATATGCTTTCGAGCTACATGCAAAAAACAATCAATGATTCCAGTAAAACGCCTGAAGAAAGAAAAAAAGAAATATACAAAAAAGTAATAGGGGAAAACCTATATGGTAATATCAAGCTTAATTTACAAGGCCTGTCCTCTTTTAAAATGCCTGGCAGCACTGTAAAAAAACTATTTTATGTGAATGGTAAATTGATTGCAGATATCATTAATCGTAAAAATGATAGTGGTCACGTTATCAAGCGCGTAATAGAACCCATGTCTGGATCAGCGATCTATTCTAACTGGATAAGATTATTGGGATTTAAAGGAAAAATCATAATAAATGATACTAATCCTTTTGTGATCTTGACTCAAAAAGCGATTATTAATTATCCCGATGAGGTATTGAAAAATATTGAAGTTATTAAAAACGATATATTAAATATAGCCCAAAAACATGGATTAAACTTTAATAGCGAATTATTTATTGAATCAAATTCTTCAAACATAAACCAAACTATAAAAAAAAATTTTCGTGAGAATATAATGTATTACTTTGAAGAAAGTTTAATTATGTTAACTTCTTCCGTAAGCGATAATGGCAGACTGATTTTGGATATACCTCAGGATCCAATTCGAGCGAAACATTTCAATGCCTATGCAGCGGCATTATATTATGTTGCACAAAACTCATTTCATTTTAAAGATGATTCCAGCATTGATGTAAAGCTTAATAAACCAGATACATATGTGCTTAATCTTCCGATTTCAGTTTTTGTTGAACAAAAAAATAAAACACGCATATTTCCATCGATAATTAATCATCAAAAAATAAAGTTTATTCATCACATTCATAAAAATACAAAGGAAGACACAGAATTTTTTAATGAAGATGGCTGGGCGTTATTAAAAAGAAAGAATATCGGTGCTGGTGATTTAATTATATTAAGCGATTATCTCAATAACAAATATACAAATGAAAATGAATTTTATCAAAAAATTAAAGATGATGTAATACCGGCTATTAAAAGAGGTGCTCAAGTACTCGTGATCAATAAATTTCAAAAAGAAATAGAGACTTTTTTAAAACACCAGGGTTTTCAGGTTGAGAGAAATGAAAATAAAGGTAATCCTACCTTATTAGCGTTAAGTCCCAATATTGATACAACTCAACTCCAAACCCAAACCCAAACCCAAACCCAAACCCAAACCCAAACCCAAACCCATAAATTACAATCTAACTACATCGATTTTTTATCCGATTTATACATTACCCAGCCTGGATTATCCGAGCCAAACAAAACGATTACCAATACTGAGACCCGTTTTGAAGGTCAAATCATTGTGGAGCGTGAAGAGGACAGGGTGGTGAGTGAAGTGGCGAAAAAACTGGCAGGTTTATACATTACCCAGTCTGGATTATCGGAGCCAAACAGAACGATTACAAATACTGAGAGCCGTTTTGCAGGTCAAATCATTGTGGAGCTTGAAGAGGACAGGGTGGTGAGTGACGCGGCGAAAAAACTGGCAGGCAAACATGCGGAAAGAAGCCTCATCATCCAGTTGAAGCAGGACGGAGGACATGAGGTGGTGCAAGGTGACCCGTATCTGCTTCGAGGTGATTTACGCTGGCAAGTGGTGGGGCATAGTCGTGAGGGAGGAAATGAGGGGTATCCCGCCACTTTTGGAGGTTTGAGCGCCCAGCAACTGTCGAATCAACTCATCGCGTTGAATGCACAACTCAAAAAGCAGTTTCGTATCAATCCCCGACCCAAATACATCAGCCTGGTGGGGTGTTCATTGGCGGCAGCCGGCGTGGAAGACAAGAGCTATGCCCAGCATTTTGGGGAAGCCCTCAAGCATGAGGCAGGATGGCAGACAGATATTGGCGCTCGTCGGCTCCCTGTGAGGGTGAATGCCCAGGGCAGAAAACTCTCGGTGGTCAATGAAGCGGCCAGTGAGGAGATCCCGGATAAAGTGGTGCTCAGCTGGACACCTGAGGGTGAACTGGTCGTACAGAAAACCCGTTTTTCTGACAGGGTCTCTGGGGTGTTGTCTGAGGAGACGCTGTCGAGTTGGGAGCCGCCCCTGGACTCTCTGGTGGAACCGAGGTCTGCCCTGGCGTCATTACAAACGGGCTCAGGGGATGAGCCCCCGTCAGGGGACCGGTCATCGGACGCCGGGGAGATTTCCCTGAGCAGAAAGGCCTTACATCAGATGGGGGCCATGGTCGAGGGCCAGCCCCTGTCTCCCGAGCACTTTAGAAAAGGAAATGTGGTGGAAAAACTGCGGTTTGATGCGCAACGTCTGGCGTTTTATTTGCATCATGCGGATGGCGGTGAGCTGAGCACCCAGCAGGCCGTGCGTTTTTTGAAACAACAGCTGGACGTGAAAAGCCCGCCCTCTCTGCTAGAGGGGGACGATAAGGCGTCGACCATGGTGGCTTCAGAGCAACTCAACCGGATTAATGAACATGTCCAACGAAGGGCGCCGGCGCCGATGACATCGAGCCTCGACATCCCGCCGGCGCTTTGGGGGTCGTTGAAAAGCGTGCTGGCTCCCGCCGGGGGGGGGGCGTCTCAATCGATTGAGCGCTCGAGCCGGTTTTGGGATGCAAGGGTACGGTTACCTGAGGGGGTTGCGGGATTTAAAAGACTATCGGGATCTCTTGAACAAGGGGGGGCTAACAGAAACACAAAAAGAAGAATTGATTTTTCAACATCATTTGGCCATCGCCTCTTTCAGCTCGAATATCGGGATTGATGCGACCCAATCTGGGTTAGGTCAATACGGCAGACGTTTAGTGCAAAATGGGATTTCATCGGGCGTTGGAATGAACGTGGCGCGTTTTTGGGGGCCCGTATTAGGGGCATTATCCAGTGGGTTTGATATGGTTCAGGCCTATCGCGCTTTCAGTGAGCTGCCCAGCACGGCCGAGCCAAAAGCGCGTCAGGATTTGATTGTGAACGATGCGCTTTCCGTTGCGGGAGCGATGTTAAATATAGGGATGGCGATTGCTTTTGCGGTGGGTGGCCAGGCGTCGCTGTTAGCGGGCCCGGCTGGGCTCATCATGGGAGGGGGATTGGTCTTGGGGGGAATGATTTATTCGGCGGTGCGTCAAGTAGAGGAATTGAAAAAATGGGTTCAGTTGAGCGTTTTAGAAGAACTCGATAGTGGCTGGCGTCTTTTTAGCGGTGAATATTTAGCCCCCGAGCTCGCCAATCAGGCCAGTCGCCATCAAATGTTGGCCCATGCCCAGGCAGAGCATCAGAAAGCACAGACAGCTCAATTCCAAACGTTATTACTGAGCCATGGCCAGATAGAGAAGGTGTATGGCAGCCTGGGCCAGATATTACTGACCCCTCAACGCTATAAAAAAATTGTCGCGCATCATGCTGGCATGGAGGAAGACCGCGTGCACCCGGATGAGATAACCCAGGGGAAACGGGCCCTGTCAGACAAACTCAACCGGTTAAAGTCGAATTTGCTCATTTCTGGAGAAATGACGGTCGAAGACAGTGACTATGAATACTATTCTCCTACGCTGACATCGAGAGACGACAGGAGTGATGCCGATATCATGATGACCCTGTCGGCGGGGCATCGTCAATCGCTGGGTCGATTCGTGGACGAAAACACACAATCGTTGACGGCGTCTCTAGAGATGAAAGGCAGACATCGCGCACCGGGCGCGCTGGGGGATTTTAACGGCGATGGCCGTCCTGATATCGGTTATTTCAGCCCAGAGGGGCTGTTTTTCTTGTTTGCAGATGAAAACGGTGCCTATGGTCCCGTCAAAAAAATGGACACGAAAAACACTTTTTACCATGGGCTTTATGCAAACCATGTGCGTCATCTGGTGGGGGACATCAACGGGGATGGTCTGGACGACATCATGTTTTTCTTGGATAGCGGGGCTCCTGTCCAGATTTTGCTGGGGCAACCCACGGAAGACTTTGTTTTCAAGACAATCAAGGGCGTCAAATTACCCGCGCTGTCACAGGCCGCGCCGGTATTGACGGACGTCAATGGAGACGGGCATCCGGATTGGGTGTCGTTTGTGAAAAACAGCCTGTATGTTCATTATGGTGATGCCGGCAAGATGCTGGGTATGCCCGAGGAGGTATCTCATCCCGATGCCCCTCTTCATTCTGCTCAATATCTCCATCATCTTGCGGGGGATATCAATGGGGACGGCCTGGGAGATATTCTTTCTGTGACCAGGGACGGTCAATTAGAGACGCGATTGGGGAGCCGGACGCCTGGACAGCCCTTGAGACGTTTAGCGAATCAAACGCAGGCGGCGGTGCAGGGATTTGGAGGCGTTTTTAATCCGTCGCAATTACAGCTGCATGATATGAATGGGGATGGTCGTTCAGATTTGGTGGTCATTCAGGATGATGGGAGTTATACGATGTCTTATGGGCAGGCAGAGGGGACCCTGGGGGAGGCGAGCGACGACAAAAGCCGTGAAGAGCAAGGGGCAAAGGTCGCGTATCGGCCTAACCGGCTGGCGAAGCAGAACGAACAGAAAATAGTGGGTATCCGCCAGGGCGCTGTTCATCTGGAGTTAATCTCTTTAAACGAGCAAGGGGAGGTGCATGCGCATCCTTTTGAGAGCCGTCGTGAGAGGGACCTGATTGCCTACTACAAATTGGGTGATGGTGAGGATGAAATGACAGGACAGCCATCGAGGCGGAACTATTTCGACGTCGGGGGGGGGACCAAAAAGTTCACGGGCGGGTCTTGCGCCGATACTTTTTTACTGCAAGGGCAGCAGGCACCGAGTCAACCCGGCCATTTCAACGGTGCGGGCCCTATCCGTGCTGAGGAGGGCGCGAAAGATGACCAGGACACCGTGATAGCGGCGGTCAAGCCGGCTAACGGCAGAGGCTATCAGATTGACCTGCACAAAGGAGAGGTCAAATATGTCGGCGAGGATACCAAGATAGCGACATTAGAGAATATCGAACATGCGATAGGTCACCGTGAGACGAATGATATTCTGATTGGTGACGACAGGAATAATCATCTGGAGGGTGCCGGTGGGTCAGATACCCTGGTAGGTCACGGTGGGAATGACATTTTAAGCTTGAGCTCAGGGACCGCGACAGGAGGTGAGGGCATCGACAGCTATCGCATTTTACAAAACAACCGCGCCGCAGACACGCTGACCGAAATAGAGGTCAAAGAGACCGTGGGTCAACATGACACCAGCAACATCATATTAGATTATAACGCGGCCAATGTGATGAGCCTGTCTCTCAAGGACACAGAGTCGGGGGGCGACATGGTGTTGACCCTGAGAAATGATAACCAGAGTCTCACTGAGGTGAGATTCAAAAACATGTACGGCCCAGCACAAGGAAAGACGCGAGCCCTGCAGCATCATTATTTTTTGTACACCCGGGATGGCATGTTCATCACCGGGTTTCCTGAAACGCTCATGCAACAGGCGGATGGCCGATGGCCTGTGCCTCCCCTGATTTTAGATAACTTTCACCAAAAAGAGCTTTTGATGGGCACCGGCATGGCCCATCATTATGTGGTAGAGAATGCGGTTTTAAAACGGGACATCGTCATTCATCGTCATGTCATGCCTCATCATAAGGACGACCCTCTGATACAGGATAGAGTAGAAGTCCCCTGGTTGTTGCAAGAGACGGTATTCACCACAGACAAAGACGACGTGGTGCTGAGCCCTGTCGGCGATACCCACGCTAGTGTCCGTATCAAACATTTCATCAAAGAGGCTCCTGACCGTCCTCTCTCATTAATCGACCTCAATGGGGATGTCGCCCCTGTAGAGGTGAACGAAGAAGGTCTGGTCTCTATTGGCAGGCCTGAGGGAACGGACCAAAATGACAGGGTGATGGTACGTCATGACAGCGCGCTGAAAAATAAGCGCCTGGATTTAGGGGCAGGCTCTCCTGGGGCAGTGAGCAAGGTCTCGGAGTCTGACTTGACAGCAGGAAGATTGCCTGAATCCATGGCGGGTTTTGCGTCATCACAAAGTGAATCACTGGCGTCTCAGACAGAGACTCTACACAGACACTGGAACCCATTAAACCCTGCTGCAGGACAAGTCGCTACCACTGTAATACACCCTTGATTGACTATGGCACTGTTAACAAACTCACTTAAAGACGCAAAAATCACTCATCGCGAACAAAAAAATAATTGATCATAAAAAAATAAAACGGCTCCCGGCTTATTGAAAGCAAATAAGCAAAAATAATGAGTTTTATTTTTACAAACAGACTTTGTTAACAGTGCCATATCTAATAAGCTGAAATATATGAGAATCACTCTAATGAATCAATTTGGGTGTAATAAAAATGACCAGTTCACGCCGTCGTTGTTGATTAACATCTTGTCTAAATAAAGCCCCCAAAAAAGGAATGTTTCCAAACCCCGGTACCTTATCGATTCGATGATTATTTTTTTTCTGAAAAATGCCTCCAAGAACAATCGTTTCACCATGCTTTACTATAATGTGTGTGGTGATTTCCTGTTTATCGATCGCAAGATTTTCTGCATCCCCGCGTTTAATCGCCATACCTGGCATATTCTGACTGATTTTTAGTTTTAATCTAATTTTATCATTGCCTAATATGGTAGGAGTGACTTCCATCCCTAATACCGCTTCTTTAAATTCAATGCTGACATTCTCTTTTTTACCATTGATTTGATAAGGAATATCGGTGCCCTGCTTGATACTGGCTGTTTGCTGGTGAGAAGTTATCAAGCGGGGACTCGCGATAATATCTACTTGATTTTCTTGTTCTAATGCACTGAGCTCAAGATCTAAAAGACGGCTATTAATGCTTGCAACCTGAAAATTTGCAGCAATTGCGGTGTTTTTTAGCGGTAAATTAATATTAAAATTTTTAATTCCAAGCGGGTTGCCCTTTTCTAAGGCATTCATGCCCCATCTAATACCTAATTCATATAAATTTTCACTGCTCATTGTCACAATATGAGCTGATAATTCTATTTGCCGTAAAGGAGAATCTATTTCTTTTAACCATTTTGTTAATCCTGCCAAAGATTGTGCTGTATCATGAATAAAAAGGTTATTGGTTCTTTTATCTGCTATCACATTCCCTTCTTGAGAAAGCAAAAAACCTCTGTTGGCACTTAAATTTTTTGCTACTTCCTCCGAGTCTGCATGTTGGAATGTAAAAATTAAATAATTCATTTTTTTTGATTGGGATTTTTTTTCTTTTTTTATCTGTAATTTTTCTATTTGTTTATTAATGATTTCCTGTTCTGTAAAAACCATAAGAATATTATCTTTACGCTCAATTCGTAATTGACTCATCCGTAAAATCACATCTAATGCATGTGACCAAGGAACCTCTATTAATCTTAGGCTTAGATTTCCCTGTACCCCTTTTGCAATGACCAAATTCAATTTTTGATAATCTGCTAAAGCTTGTAAAATAACAACCACAGGCGTGTCTTTAAATTCCATATTGACAAAAATATCTTTTTGTTCTTTAGAAAAACTCAAGCTACTTAATAAAAATAAATAGGCCCCGATAAAAATTTTTATTATTTTAATCATCAAATTTTAAACCTTTTTGATTATTTTAAATCATTTATGATATTCCTTAATCAAGGAAAAGTGCTATTTCTGACAAGTTTTTTTCACAATGTTTGTGGATGTCTTTTTTTTCAGGATGATAAACGGAAATATAATTCATATTAATTCGATTTAGAGTGATTTTATTTATTTCCCAATTTGTTAGAATAAATTCTTTTGTTTTTAATTGATGCCATTCCCCATTTTGATTAATCACCCAAGCTTTATAATTATTTTCTTTACCTAATACACCTTTTAGTTTCCATTTTTTTATTTTATCCAAACCTTGATTACAAGGTATTAACAAAAAAGGTTTAAAAGGATCTCTTCTTAGTTCTTTATAGTGAATATTTTCATTAGCAAAGCTATATTGAGTAAACACATGAACAATAAATAAAAAAATAAATTTATATTTTTTCTTGTTATTGTGCATTTTTAATTATCGCCTTTATAGGTAAAATTTCTGTGATCTGAATAGTCATTTCAAGATTTTCTTTTTCATGAATGAGATCATGAAAATTTTTTGATTTATTAAATATATCTATTTTTTTAATTAAAATCGGAGGATTGGTTTTTAGTAATTCCACTAAAAAGTTGATGATTCCATAATAATCAGTATTAATGTAAGCTATCCAATTTTTATGTATTAAATTTTCTTTAATTTCTGTTTTTTGTTTTTCCCAGTTGATAAGTTGGATGTTTAAATGATTAAATTTTTGATAAAAATTATTTTTTAAGCTGTTTTTTTGGTGTTCCATTTTCAATGAAAAAATGTTTTCTAATTTTAACATTTGTATTTCTTTTTCTAAATAAAATAACTCAGGTAATAAAGATAATTTATTTTCAATTTTTTCAATCGTTTTTTTTTGATTTAAAATTTCGTCTTTTTTTAGCTTCAATAGATTAAATATTAGATGCAAATCAAATATATATAAAACATAAATCAATATACCTAAAAAAAACCATTGATATAAAAAAATCTGCCATATTGGTCTATTAAAATAATTTTGAAATTTTTTATTCATGATTTATCGCTTTATAATGATAAAAACTCATTTATTGCTATAGTAAAATAAAATACCCCTTTTTTTTTCTGACTTACTTTCTGTAATTCAATATTATGGATCAATATTTTTTGACTTAATCCTTCTATAAAAAGTGCAATACTATTGTAATCATGACTGATTCCATCCAAAATAAATGTTTGATCTTTTTGTTTTATCTCTAATAACCAACAACGCTCTGGAATAAAATTTGATAATTGATTTAATAATGTTAAATAACTTTTTGTTTTTTGATATATATTTTCATAAATTTGTATGCTTGATTGTATGTCTTTCAAATCAATTAATCTTTGTTTAGTTTTATTATATGTATTTTGTAATTTTTCATGTTTTTGTAATAATAAATGTAAAGTTATTTCTCTTTTTTGATATTCATTTTGCAAAAAAAAATGAATAAATAGAGTGACCGTTATGATGATGAGTATTTGTAGTAAAAAAAATCCGCTCCAAAAATAGCCACTTTTTTTTTAGTTTATTCTCCCTCCAAAGTAAAAAATTAACCTGAAACATTAAAAATCCTTTGGACGTACAGCCAAACCACCTGCTAATGCAAAAGACATAGGTAACGCAGGTAATGTGGGTTGAAACTGTTTAAATGCTAAAAAAGGAGACCATGGAATGGTATTTTTAGGTGGAGCTACCTCTAGCAGACCCGTGTAATAAATTTGAGACATCGGACGATATCCGTCTGAATAAACACAGCGGAGCTCTTCGATTATGTTTTCTTGCGTTCCAGAAATTAAGCCATAGCGAAAAGGCGTGTTCAACGGGGATGTCCATAGCCATTCATTTTCCAACTGATGTAACAAAATATGTTCCTGTGATAATTTTGCTTCTGCAGCCATATAGCGTAAAGCACAAGGCGAAATGTCAATCACATTCGGTTTTAGTCCCGCATTTTCAAGACAATTTTGCCAGGCATTGATTTCTTGTTGATGAGCCGCTGTCATTAATAATGACGTGCTATTTTTTATTGGAGCTCGATAATCCAATGATAAGGTTTGATCATTAATTGAAAACTGCTTTTTGGCATTAAATTGAATAAATTCTCTGCAGGCTGGCTCTCTTAATCTTTTATCTGGTTTAGGAATACTTTTTTGTAAAATTCTTTGTGCAGGCAAATTAATACGTAATGAAATATTTTTTGGAAGGAGTTGAGCCAATAAACGAAAAACCTCAGTTAATTTTTCAGGCTTGTGTAAATTTCCGTTTTGTAGAACACCTTTGTCAAGAGGATGATACCACCAATAGCGCACCTGCCAGCCATAACGGCGTTTTAAAACAGCAAGCGCGCGGACTCCGCTCATTTGAATATCTAAACCTACCTGCCATAGTGAAAAAAACATTTTTAGAGATCTCCATATCTTTTAAAAAATGAAAAAGAAATTTATCGGGGTTTTCTGTTAGACCTTTATACTACGATGAATTTATTTATAAAATGTGATTGGGGGACTTAATGCAGAAGCTTCCAAGAGGATCTGAAAATATTTTTTGTTATTTCTTTTCTTTACATAAAAATGCGAGTTTTATCGAAATTTTCTTCTGAAAGGCCTTCTGAAAAAAATGGGGTGTGGGTGTTTTTTTGAATTTTACTTATGATTTGAATCATCAGGCTACGATTTTACAAAAAATCTATTATTTTTTATTGCTTGCACATCTTTCTGTTTATGAAGACAATTTGTTCAAGCAAGTTTTTTAACTTTCATTTCAGATCGCAAAATATAAAAGGCCCATTATGAAATTACGGCATATCACTTTCCTTTGTGTTTTAAGTAGCATTTTGTTAATCACGGCCTCAGCATTTTCTAGTACGAACTTAACGGGGGCTGGCGCGACATTTCCTACTTCTTTGTATTCAAAGTGGGCAGATTCCTATCAAAAAAAGATGGGCGCTAAAATTAACTATCAAGGTATCGGCTCATCCGCAGGTATCAAACAAATTATTGCCAATACAGTTGATTTCGCGGCTTCGGATATTCCTTTAACGGAACAACAATTACTGAAAAATAATTTATTTCAATTTCCCACTGTGATTGGAGGGATCGTCTTGGCCGTCAATATCCCTGGTATTAAATCAGATCAGCTCATATTAGATGGTAAAGTGCTGGGAGATATTTATTTAGGTAAAATTAAAAAGTGGAATGATCCTGAAATTATAGCTTTAAATCCTGAGATTAAGATGATATTGCCTGATCAGGATATTGCCGTCGTGCGTCGTGCAGATGGCTCAGGCACAACTTTTGTTTTTACGCATTATCTTTCTAAAAAAAATCCTGAATGGAAAGCAAAAATAGGCGAGGGCTCTAATATTAATTGGCCAATTGGATTAGGAGGGAAAGGTAACGATGGGGTCGCCGCTTTTGTTCAACGTTTACCTGGTTCGATTGGTTATGTGGAATACTCTTACGCGAAGCAAAATAATTTAGCCTACACTAGATTATTGTCTGCAAATAATCGGTCTGTTACACCAAATTTAACCAGCTTTGAATCGGCGGCAAAGGATGTTGACTGGACACACTCTTTTGCTCAGGATCTAACAGATCAAAAAGGAGATAATTCATGGCCAATCACAGCAGCAACGTTCATTCTGATAAAGAAAACACCCAAAAAGACCAATGATAGACGTATCGATGTTCTCAAATTTTTTGATTGGGCTTATAGATATGGCGCTAAAGAGGCGAATGATCTTGATTATGCTACCCTGCCCGACTCTGTCACTAATCAGATACGTAAGGCATGGGAAACTCAGCTGTAAGAATAAAAATGGTCAAGCTTTTTTTAAAGCTTAATCAATTCTCAAACTAATATAAAAAACAAGCGAAAAAAGGCAGTATTTTTGGTCTGTGATCTGTCTTGTATAAGAGTGTTTTTAATGGCGAAAAAACAAGTATTTTGAACTCATTTTTAACAACTGTAATCAGACATAAAAAATTTCATGTCTATTTTACACTTGATCTTTGTAAAAATAATGGTTTGCTTGCGATGGAAATTATACATGGTTAAGTCCAGTCTTTCGGTGAAATTACCCAATAAATACGGTGATACTGTTTTTAGTACTTTGGTAAAACTGGCCGCTTTTTTCACTCTTTTTTTGTTATCCGGGATCATCCTATCGTTGCTTTTGACTTCTTGGCCTAGCATAGAAAAATTCGGGTTTTCTTTTTTTTGGACCAAAGAATGGAATCCTCCTGCTGATCATTTTGGTGCTTTAGTTCCCATTTACGGAACGATAGTGACATCGCTCATCGCTATTGTGATTGCCGTCCCCGTCAGCTTTGGCATCGCGTTGTTTTTGACAGAGTTAGCGCCCAATTGGTTAAAAAGGCCATTGGGATTGGCCATTGAACTTTTGGCGGCTATTCCTAGTATTGTGTATGGAATGTGGGGATTGTTCGTTTTTTCACCGATATTCGCTCAATATTTCCAAGAGCCTATTGCTGATGTTGTCTCAGGAATTCCTATTATTGGAATGTTGTTTTCAGGCCCTGCTTTTGGCATTGGTATTTTAGCTGCAGGGGTTATTTTAGCTATTATGATCATTCCCTATATTGCTTCTGTGATGAGGGATGTTTTTGATCAAACACCTATTATGATGAAAGAATCTGCCTATGGTATTGGATGCACAACCTGGGAAGTCATCTGGCATGTTGTGTTGCCATTTACAAAAAACGGAGTGATTGGTGGGATCATGTTAGGCCTTGGGCGAGCACTCGGCGAAACAATGGCAGTCACCTTTATTATCGGGAATACCTATCAATTAAACAGTTTTTCATTATTCATGCCGGGCAACAGTATTACCTCCGCCATTGCAAATGAATTTGCTGAAGCTGAATCGGGTTTACATACTGCCGCGTTGATGGAATTAAGTCTGATTTTGTTTTTCATTACATTTATCGTGCTCACCCTATCCAAATGGATGATTTCACGCATCTCTAAAAAAGAAGGGCATTAGATGAAGGAAGCTGATCAGAATATAAAAATAAAGCGTCCGCTGACTTTGATGGCAACTCGAACTAGAAAGCAAGCTTGGCGCCGTAATAAAAATAAAATGGCTTTGTTACTTTCAATGATCACGATGATTTTTGGGTTGTTTTGGTTAATATGGATCCTGTTTTCTACAGTAGTCAAAGGTATGGATGGCATGTCTTTCGCTTTATTTACTGAGATGACCCCACCTCCGAATACAGAGGGAGGGGGTTTAGCTAATGCAATTATGGGCAGTATTTTGTTGATTTCAGGAGCCACTTTGGTAGGAACCCCATTGGGGGTCATGTCAGGCATTTATTTGGCAGAATATGGTCGTCAATCTCGTTTGGCAGAGATGATTCGTTTTATCAATGATATTTTATTGTCAGCCCCTTCAATTGTGATCGGCCTTTTTGTTTATACTTTTGTCGTGACTCAAATGGAGCATTTTTCTGGATGGGCGGGGTTGATTGCGTTGGCATTATTACAGATCCCAATTGTGATACGTACCACTGAAAATATGCTCACTTTGGTACCCGATAGTTTGAGAGAAGCGGCTTATGCAGTGGGCGCTCCTCAATGGCGTATGATTTTTTCTATCACGTTGAAGGCGTCTATTCCCGGTATTTTGACCGGTATTCTTTTGGCGATTGCTCGTATTTCCGGAGAAACCGCACCCCTACTGTTTACTTCGTTGTCTAATCAATTTTGGAGCACAGATTTAAGTCAACCAATTGCTAATTTGCCGGTTACCATATTTAAATTTGCGATGAGCCCTTTTTCTCAATGGCAACAGTTAGCTTGGGCGGGCGTGTTATTGATTACGTTTTGTGTGTTATTTTTAAATATATTAGCGCGCATCATTTTCTCTAAAAAGAAGAAAGTTTAAAAACTATGATATTAGGCTTTTATCTTGAATTATGAGTGGATATTAAATATGACGACTTTATTTTTAAGAAAGAAACAAATTTTTACGGAACTCTCATGCTTACTATACAAATGCACTACAAAAAAATGTCATCAAAGAGATGAGTCTTAATTATTATGCTTACTGACATCAGCAAAATTCAGGTGCGTTCTCTGAATTTTTATTACGGAAAGTTTCAGGCACTAAAAAATATTTCTTTAGATATTACTCGAAATCAAGTCACGGCCTTTATAGGACCCTCAGGCTGTGGCAAATCAACTCTATTACGCACCTTTAATAAAATGTATCAATTGTATCCAGAGCAAAGAACAGAAGGCAGTATATCGTTGGATGGTCAAAATATTCTGACCGATAAACAGGATATTGCCTTGTTGCGAGCAAAAGTCGGGATGGTTTTTCAAAAACCAACGCCTTTTCCCATGTCTATTTACGATAATATTGCATTTGGAGTCCGGCTCTTTGAGAATCTTTCACGCGTTGAAATGAATGAGCGAGTTGAATGGGCGCTGACTAAAGCCGCACTCTGGAATGAAATTAAAGATAAACTACAACAAAGTGGCTATAGTTTATCCGGGGGACAACAGCAAAGATTGTGTATTGCACGGGGGATTGCCATCCGACCCGAAGTCTTATTGCTCGATGAGCCTTGTTCTGCTCTTGATCCGATTTCTACCGGTAAAATAGAAGAACTGATCAGTGAATTAAAATCAGACTACACCGTAGTCATCGTGACTCATAACATGCAACAGGCAGCTCGCTGTTCTGATTACACCGCATTTATGTATTTGGGTGAATTAATTGAATTCAGTGGTACAGATATTTTGTTTACTACGCCGAAAAAAAAACAAACAGAGGATTATATTACAGGAAGGTATGGCTAACGTAGGGCACTTTATGAACGATCTTAATTTAGATAAACATATTTCAGGACAGTTTAATGCTGATCTTGAGGGAATTCATACTCAGGTACAGTCCATGGGACAATTAGTCAAAAAACAATTGACTGATGCTATTAAAGCGATGCACGACCAAGATATGCAATTAGCAAAAAAAGTGATCAAAGCAGATAAAAAAGTGAATGAAATGGAAATGAAAATCGATGAAGACTGCGTCCTTATTATCGCAAGACGTCAACCTATTGCAAAGGATTTACGTTTAGTGATAGCGATTATCAAAATCATTTCAGAATTAGAACGTATTGGAGATGTCGCTGAGAGAATTTGCTCTACGGCGTTTAAAACATTATCTGATCAACAAAAATCAGTTGTTTTAGCCAGTCTTGAATCTTTAGGTAAACACACTATCCAGATGCTCGGCGACGTTCTCGATGCTTTTACAACCATGAATCTTAATATGGCCATCAAAATTTATCAGGAAGATGAAAAGGTAGATCAAGAATATGAAGGAATAGTGCGCCAATTAATGACCTATATGATGGAAGATACCCGCACTATCCCCAGTGTGATCACTGCGCTTTCTTGCGCTCGTTCCATCGAACGGATAGGAGATCGCTGCCAAAATATTTGTGAGTTTATTGTTTATTATGTTGAAGGACAGGATATTCGTCATAAGGGTGGGAATGAATTAAAAAAGCTGTTATCCAGGTAACATCATCATTCATAAATAATATAGCTTGAATGATCGATATCCAGTTATCACCCTATGCTATTTGTTGATCGTCTCCAATAATATACAGTCATTTTTAATAGATTTTTGAAATGATCTTGCAAAAGGTCTATTGGGATAGGTCATGGAATTAGTCAATAGCTCCTATGAATTAATTACTTTACTCTTTTTATTATCTATTTTTCCATTACTGGTCGTGATGGGGACTTGCTTTTTAAAGTTGTCGGTCGTTTTTTCTTTATTACGTAATGCATTAGGTGTGCAACAAACACCTCCGAATATTGCTATCTATGGTTTGGCTTTGGTATTGACGATTTTCATCATGGCTCCGGTCGGTTTGGAGGTGAATGAAAGCTTAAAAGGAGAAAAATTATCACAGGATTTTGGCACTTTTGTCGAGCAAATTAACAGCAAAGCGCTCGATCCTTATCGTCAATTTCTTCTTCATAACACCTCATCGGAGCAAATCAATTTTTTTTCCGATATGATTAAAAATAATTGGCCAAAAAAGTACCGTGATAAAGTTGCTTCAGATTCATTGCTGATATTAATGCCCGCTTTTACCGTAAGCCAGCTTATTGAGGCCTTTAAAATAGGTCTATTACTTTATCTTCCTTTTGTGGCCATCGATTTGATCGTGTCCAATATTCTATTGGCGATGGGCATGATGATGATGTCACCTATGACCATTTCATTACCTTTCAAAATACTTATTTTCCTTCTGGTGGGAGGTTGGGACATGATATTGGGGCAATTGGTAGGATCTTACCGATGAGTAATGCCATTATTATTCAATTAACCACTCAGGTACTTTGGATTGTTTTAATTCTTTCGATGCCTGTTGTGGTAGTGGCCTCATTAGTGGGTTTGATGGTCAGTTTATTTCAAGCGTTGACACAGATTCAGGATCAAACATTACAATTTTTAATTAAATTATTGGCAGTTTGCCTGTGTTTGCTGATGAGCTATCACTGGATGGGAAGTACCATGCTGAATTATACCCATCAAGTTTTCTTACAAATTGGGAATATGCACCAATAAAATGGCTGAATATATTCCTTGGCTGACCGCCCTCGGACTTGCGATGGCTCGCCCCTTAGGGGTTTTGTTGATTTTTCCTGTATTCACGACTCACAGTTTAGGTAGTTCTCTGTTGCGTAATGGGTTATTGGTGGCGATTGCTTTGCCTATCACTCCCATCACCATTTCTTCTTCTTTAATACATTCTCACATATTAATTCATTGGTGCTTCGCTATCATGATGGAGCTGGTCATCGGTGTCACCATAGGTTTCTTTGCTGCGTTGCCATTTTGGGCGATTGAAATGGCCGCTTCTTTAATAGACACCATGCGTGGCGCGACTATGGCCAGTGCTATTAACCCTACTATGGGAATGCAATCCTCTGTTTTCGGCATTTTATTTAGCCAGGTTTTGTCTGTACTATTTTTAATTGCAGGGGGATTTAATTCATTATTGAGGGTAATTTATGGTTCTTATGACCTATTATACCCAGGAGAAAAAATTCTATTTTTTGGAGAAAAATTATTAAGCTTTATAAAAATGCAGTGGGGGTTAATGTTCGAACTTTGTTTTAACTTCGCTTTACCTGCATTGTTAGTGATGCTAATAACAGACCTTTCGTTAGGGCTTATTAACCGTTCCGCACAACAACTTAATGTTTTTTTTCTTGCCATGCCTATCAAGAGCATTATGGCCCTTTTTTTATTGCTGATCAGTTTGCCTTTTGCATTTCACCATTATTTGAATGAAATTAAACATATTGAAAAAAATATGACCTATCTGGTTAAAATTTTAAAGAGCGGCTGATCATGCCTGAAAAAAACGAAAAACCTACAGAGAAACGCATAAAAGAATCCCGGGAAAAGGGAGAGGTCATTAAAAGTGTCGAAATTACTTCAGGCACACAATTGGCCATTATTCTCATTTATTTTTCATTAGTCGGGCCTGATTTAGTGAATTTGATGGGTCTTTTAATTACCAGTAGTATAAAAAAATCAGATAAACCTATAGGCATTGCGGTACTCGATCTGACCTCTGAAATAGCCAGTGTGTTTTTACAGATTATGGGAGTATTAGGAGGGGGATTAGCATTAGCGACCATACTGGTCGTTATGGCACAGGTTGGCCCTCTACTCGCAACCAAAGCAATCGGTTTTAAAGGCCAACATATCAATCCTATCAGTAATTTTAAAAATTTGGTTTCCCTCCGCAGCCTGTTTGAAATTTGTAAATCATTATTTAAAGTGATTTTAGTCTCTTTAATTTTTGCTTATCTACTTCGCGAATATGCACCTACCTTTGGATATTTATCGTATTGTGGCACTCATTGTGCTTTTCCGATATTTGGTACTTTAATGCAATGGTTGCTGGGATCTTTGCTCGCGTGTTACGTGATATTTGGTATCTTGGACTACAGCTTTCAGCATTATAACACCATGAAAAAAATGAAAATGTCCCGTGAAGAAATCAAACGTGAATACAAAGATACCGATGGTGATCCTGAAATAAAATCTAAACGTCGAGAATTACAACAGGAAATTCAAAGCGGAAGCCTCTCTAATAAAGTCAAAGGCTCAACCGCAGTGATTAAAAATCCCACTCATTTTGCGGTGTGTTTATTTTATCATCCAGAAGAAGCGCCGCTACCTATCGTGCTTGAAAAAGGAAAGGGAACAAGGGCTCAGACCATTATTAAATTAGCCGAAAAATTTGATGTGCCAGTGGTTGAAAATGTGAGACTCGCGCAAATGCTACATAATGAAGTGAATTGTGATGAAATTATCCCTGAGCATCTTTTTGAACCTGTGGCGGCGATATTACGTTTTGTCTTAAATTTAGAATATCAAGCCGATGATGAATCAACATAATGATAAGACTTTAGTCAGCGTAGAAGGCCTGGTCTGAGCATATTTTCGTGAGCACAAATTTCTTGAAAAAATTAATCATCATAATACCGCTTTGCGATGTATCTGGGGCGCATCAAATTTTCAACGGATAAAATATTATCTAGCTCCGCTTCTGTGAGTAAGCCTTTTTGTAATACAACCTCACGAACACTTTTACCCGTTTTTGCGCACTCTTTACCAACGATATCTCCATTATGGTGTCCAATAAAAGGATTAAGATAAGTCACTATACCGATAGAGTTGAGAACAGAATGTTCACAAACCTCCTTATTGGCAGTGATACCTTTTATACATTTTTCTTTTAAATTCTGACAAGCGTTCGTCAGAATCTGAATAGATTCAAACATAGCCTGAGCAATGACGGGTTCCATTACGTTTAATTGAAGTTGGCCCGCTTCTGCCGCCATGGTCACACAAATATCATTACCAATCACTTTGAAACAGACTTGGTTGACCACCTCTGGGATCACAGGATTGACCTTCGCAGGCATAATGGAAGAGCCTGCTTGTAGTTGAGGTAAATTAATTTCATTTAATCCCGCTCTAGGGCCTGAAGATAATAAACGTAAATCATTACAAATTTTTGACATTTTCACCGCTAAACGCTTTAGCGCACTATGCACCATGACATACGCACCGCAGTCTGAAGTGGCTTCGATTAAATTATCTGCAGCTACAAATTTTAATTGAGTCAGCTCACACAATTTTTTAATCACCAGCACCTGGTAACCTTCCGGTGTGTTTAAGCCGGTACCAATCGCTGTAGCCCCTAAGTTAATTTCTAATAATAGTTTTCTGGTGCGCTCTAGATTTTTTATTTCTTCATTAAGCAAAACTTCAAAAGCCTTAAATTCCTGGCCTAATGTCATAGGAACAGCATCCTGCAACTGGGTGCGGCCCATTTTTAGAATGTCGAAAAATTTTTTTGCTTTTTTACCAAAGCTTTGATGTAACTCTTTAATTGCGATGATCAATTTTCCAATAGAAACATAAACCGCAAGGCGAAACCCTGTAGGATAAGCATCATTTGTAGATTGAGATTGATTGAGGTGATCATTAGGATTAAGGTGCTCGTATTGGCCTTTTTGATACCCCATAAGCTCCAACCCAATGTTAGCAAGTACTTCATTCGTATTCATATTCAAGGAAGTCCCGGCACCACCCTGAAAAATATCTACAGGGAACTGATCCATGCATTTTTGGTTAATTAGAATTTCATCACAGGCTTTTATAATGATATCAGCAACTTCGCGAGAAAGTGTACCTAGCTCACTGTTCGCCATGGCGGCGGCTTTTTTTACCATCACCATTCCATGAATAAGCTCAGGCACGTCGCTAATCTTGTGACTACTGATCTGAAAATTGTCAATGGCCCTTACGGTATGAATCCCATAATAAGCACTATTGAGAACGGGTCGTTTACCTAAAAGGTCTTCTTCTATACGAAAGCTTTTTTTTGTCATCATTATCATTCTCTTAATGAGGTATCTGCATTCGAAGAGTCTGACGACTCTGCCAGTAAAAAAATAAGGTAATTTCACTTTAAATTTTCTATTAGCCTAGTCACATCAGTGACAAAAAGAAATCAGGTTTTAATAAATATTATGATAAAAAGCTCAACAATTTGTAAAAATTTCTTTCGCAATAGAGCTCTTGCAAAAAAACTATAGGCTGTGCTTTTGTATTGAAGATGAAAAAAGAAGGGATGAAATGTCAATTCATTTGTCATTGGTGGCCCCTGCTGGACTTGAACCAGCGACCTAGCGATTATGAGTCGCGCGCTCTAACCAACTGAGCTAAGGGGCCTAAATGAGGCCGGCATTATACGGTATTATTATCGAGGAGGTCTAGATCTAAGCAGTTCAGAATTTTTAGATGAGTTGGTTTCAATTCAGCCTTTCCAAGCAAAGATGATTCATGGCTTCTCACAGGGGTTTGCATCGTCAAAAAGTCAGGCATCATACAAACATCTTGCTTCTTTTTCTAACAGTTGGCGTTTTCGGTCAATGCCCCAACGATAACCAGACAGCGTACCATCGGTACGAATGACACGATGACAAGGAATGACCACCGCCAGGTGATTGGAAGCGCACGCGTTTGCTACCGCTCGCACCGCATCGGGGCGGTGTATTTTTCTGGCCATATCTCGATAACTCAGTGTCTCCCCAAACGGTATATCTCGTAATGCCTGCCAGACGCTCAGCTGGAATAGAGTCCCTTGAATATCGAGCGGAAAAGCTATTTTATCCATAGGTGAATCAATAAAATGACTCACCTGTCCTAAGTGCGGTTTAAGCAATCCATGATTTTCCAGCAACGTCTCTCTGGTGAAAATCGCTTTGAGTTCATTCATCAGCAATGTCTCGTCATCTCCCATCAGGATAGCACATACCCCGAATGCGCTTTGAGCAACTAAAACTTTACCCAATGAACAACCACCAACAGAAAAATAGATACTCATGGTAGGCTTCCCCCGAAAAAAATTTTCTCAAAAATAGTCGATAACGTGCTATTTTCCGAACCTGCTTTCTTGCGTGAGAACTGTAATGATGCTGTTTTTGATTGGATTGAGCAGTTAAATTTGTTTAGTGCTGATTTAACAAAGTATTAATGATGCTTACTGCAGATGCTACATTCAGGAATGCGTACTGATTGAATGATTTTTTGAACACTTTTCAATGAACACATCTGTTGCTCGTTTTGTTCTTCACATGCAGGCAAAGCCAGGTTCACTTGAACAGGCGGATTTTCTAGTGACAACTGGCTCATATTCCTCATTTGCTCTAATGTCTGATAGACGATAGATATCTTTATCCATTGTGTGTTATCACTCACACGAACCCAACGTTCAAAAACAAGTTCTCCGCCTGGGGGGGTGTTGTCAGGCTGGCCAGAAAGCTGCCATTTCATCCCTAACGCACCACCAATATTCGCAATATTCGTGTCGTGTCCAGCGATAAACAGCAAAGACGCAGGGAGTGTAATGCCGTCAACATTTTTCCCTTTATTCCCCGGAGTCAGTGCCATCAGTATTAAATCTAACAAAGGCGTTGCGCGGTGGCGGGCAATATAAGGCATTCGCTGCAGAAGATCGAATTGAGCATTATGTAAACTCAGCAATTGATCCCACTCTTCCCTACTGGAAATTTTTCCCCAGGCGACATGAGACATCCCTTGGGCCTGTTGTAAAAGAAAAATCTCAGTCAACATTGAAGCAAGGCCAGGTGCACCACTGAGTGACACATTATCTCTATGAACCTGGAGGCCAGCTGGGAGAGCGTTTATAAGCGTGCAGGATTTTCCTGGTGGATTGTTTTTACAAAAATCAGAGTGTGCGAAATTTAAAACGTTCTCTAGAACAGAAAAAGCCGGCTGATTCTTTTGAGTAAAATGTTCCAAAGATCCCCCTGCACGCATAAGAACAGCCAGCTTCACATGCCCCTCATCCATATGACAGATACCTGCTTTTATTGGATTAAAAAGAGGGACTTTTTTGTTGAAAATTAGCGGGTTATGTATGGGTAAAGAACATGATGGCATAAACCCTGAAAGAAAAGCTTCTCCTGTTTTTCGTGTTCTCTGGTCTATATCAGCAAGAACAGAAACTTCGTCTTTTGTTGGGCATTTGCCTTCCTGGAACAGACCTTCATTGACAAGTCTGAGATGTTGATATCTCCCCATGAATGAAACCAGTTGCCCTCCACGGGGAGTCATCCATCCATAAGGAACCTCCCAAACAGGCCATTTATTAGGAGTCACCCTTTGCATTAAAGGTGTGAATTTGGTGGGCGCCCTTACGCCATGCCGACTGACAATGACCACACTTTCCAGCGTCAACCCACTGAAATGCTGAGCATGCAGCGGAAAAGAAATCAATAGGATAGTGAGATATACGATCCGATTGATGTCTGACAGTATGTTAATGACGATTTTCGCTCTCCCCTGATTGGTTAAAGTTGATTTGTTTTGGTTTGATGATTTTTGCTGTTTGATGCATTTCTGCCATTGTTTTTTCTGGCCTCACCACAAGTTTCGCACTGATTTAGTGAGAAAAAAACAGGTTCACTCAGCCGATGCCTGCTATAACATCATGTTGATTGCCCTAATACTGATAATGAACCCCCTCTATTTTTTTGCGGCGAGTTTTCGCTAGCACAGTATCATCGGCCATCAATCAACAGGGCCTTGCTTTGTCTACCCAAGATGCTAAAAGCGCCCACAGTTCTTTGGCGAAACTCGTGGCTGTATCAAAATGTATTTTCTATTAAATAAAACATTTTTAATGAATAAATTTAAAAAATACAAGAAATAATAAGCGTAAATCACTTTAATGCGCTAAAATAACGGTTAAAATCAGTTCGCATTAAATTTCAATAAGAAATCCAGATAGATAAAAAGCTTAAATAATGAAAATCATATATTTTGATTCAAAAAAATATTGATTCATCAACATGAATTTTTTAAAAAAAGCGTTTTTTTAATTTTAAGATAAGGAAAACAAACCGTGTTTATACATACCTTTTTTACACAACTTTTTTCTCCTGCCACAGCCATAAAACAACTCCCAGAAACTGAACTGAAATTGACACCCCAAATTTCAAAATATGAGAAAAAAATGAATTTTAATCTGGGTGAAAACAATCAATTAAACATTCAAATTTATGGGGAAAAAACTTTAAATTTTTGGAAATCACTGACGCCTCGCAGAGCAGTTTGGTTCAATACTGGTAAAGATAGTGACGGAGAAGATATTTATACCAACATACGTAAACTTCCTACAGACCAATTTGAATTAAAACTCAAACACCATATTAAGTCTAAATTCATCCGGGTTTTTAAGAATTTTCATCAAAATTCTGGTCAAATAAAAAGCTCGCATGCTACCTTGAAATTATACCTTCATGAAAACGAAAGTGATTATATTGATGCAATGATGAATCAAGAAAAAACATTGGGGAGTGATACCTATCACATCAATGTCTTCGCTGATAGTCTCGTCGATTACTGTGATTCAAAATTCGATCTTTTAATTTCCTCTTTTTCTGATGCTTTATCAAGGGGTTTGACTCAAAAAGAGAATTTGAGAAAAACGCTTCTCAGTAAAATTGAGAAGCGTTTCTCAAAAAAAAGCTGTGCTGCTCATCTTTCCGAAGCAGCATTCACTAAAAATAATTTATATCAAGATATTCCTATCGATAAGTCTAATGTGCGTGATATGTTTTACACAAAATTTTTAGATAAAAATCTTCCCAAAGAGACACGTCAAGTTTTATTTGAAATTTACGAAACAATAAAAAATAGAGATAAAGCGAACCAAAATTTATATAAACAAGCTTCCAGCATAAAAGACGATTTAATAGAAAACCCTAACAAAATTGATCAAATAATTAATGAAAATATCCAACAAATTGAAACCAGAAACAATGAAGTCTATGAAGTAAAAATAGACATAGTTAAAAAAACAATTGACATTATACCAAAAAACATAAAACCTGATTTCACACTTAAAGAAGTGTATGACATGTTAAAAAAAGAAAATATTTCTGCTTCTGATTTTAACATAAAAGAGTTAATAAATCTGGCCTGTCAGGAAGGTTTACGTGAAGCAAATCGTCGATCCTCTTTGATTTCCACAAACATCAATGAAATATCAGAAGCGATGTCAACTCTTGCTTATCACGGTCACACAGTTCCTGTTTCGGATTTTGGCGATCACGGTTTTCAAGAAAAAGCCACTCACCAGTATACTCCAACTGTAGTGCCAATCTAAAATTAGCTCTGTTCATTGATCGACGTTGATCCCAAGACGGGGGAAATAGACTGGCCGGAAGTGCCGAAGGGCCAAGATAAATAGACCTGTAACCAGATTTGGGTACAGGCTCGTTTTATTTTTCTGACCGCTTAAGAATGGCGTTATTCGGTTACTCATCAAGAGGGCTGTCTTTATGAATGTCAGACAGTTCTATGAGTTTGAGGCATAGCACTGTTAACAAAGTTATTTTAATTATAGATTGAAATTAATATTATTTTTAAGATTTTAAAAAAGGCGTTTAAACAAAATCTTCAACAGGCTCCTATTTGTGTTTATCATTAGATTAGAAATATTTAAATCCAATGCATCTACTAATCTTTTCTCAGTTCCTGTTTCATCAGGTAAATTCTTCTCCTGCAGAACTCTAAATTTAACATCTTTTTTATTGATTCCAGAAAATAGAAGTGTCATTTCTGTATTATTCCTATAAAGAACTTCAGATTCACTATTATTAAACATAGATGCGTCACTAATATCCATACCTGATTTACCGAAAATGACTGATATTGACCCACGAGTTTCAGCCGAAAGAGATTTACTAAACCTTTGAGCGACTTGGAATTTACGGGACGTTGAAAGATATCCTGTATCACTCGTAGATTCTCCTTCTGAAATTTTATCAAAACTATCAGGACCGTTCACACCTCTGTAAGTCTTTTCCAGTTTTTGATTATCAGATTTTACCTCAAAAGCAGAACTAAGCCCCTGATGAACAGAAGGTATCTGCTTCATTCATAACTTCACCATTTCTCAGAGCTTCATTTACTGTAATGTGTGCGGCACCACAGTAAAACCATACTGCTGTTTTTTCGACATTAAGAGGAAATGATGCCTTCTCAAAGCCCTTTTCCCGTAATATTCAGTAAAAAGTTTTTCAAGGAAATTTTTGTCTAAACTTTTACTTTCTGTTTGAAGCTTTTTATTTTTGCCATTCAACGTAGTAACAACATTTTTAGGCACTTCTGAAGAATCAGAGATTGTTTTTGCTCCAATTGTAGGATCAACAGCCGCATTTGAAGAAACTGAACTGGAAGGATTAGGCACTAAAGTATGATTATCCCCGCTCTGAATAGAGGTATGATGAGTGCCACGTGTCGAATTATCTTTGACACTTTTTTCTTTTGCATTTAAAAATTCAGGATTTGTGGCTGTTTGGATTGCTTTTAAGTATCCTTCGTCTTTTTTTTTGCATTCTTTTGCGGCTTTGGCGTAAAATTTGTTTTCGCTGTTTGAAATAAGATTTAATGATTCTTTTGATCTGCTTTCAACTGTGAGCGTGTTTAACGCTGCGCCTGCCATTGATTTTCCGGTCTCTTTTGAATAGGCGCCGTTTCCTGACACAACAGATTTTATATAGGTCTTTAAGTTTTTGATCCCTACAAAAAATTTTTTGAACTGTTGCCAGATCCCTGTTTTTGCTTTTTGAGACTGAATTGAATTTTTAGTCGTTCGATTGGAACTTAGGCAATTTAGACATAAAAATAAACTCATAATACTTACCTTTTTTTATGTTTTATGCTGTTAAATAAATTTAGGGTATTTTACGTTTTTAAATTAAAAAAAATTACAAAAAGCGCTCATTTTTACGGGTGGTCAAAAAACAACTTATAAAAACATCGGGTTATATGGCGCTGTTAAAGATTGTTGTTATTAAATTTTATGGCTAACGCCTTATAAGTTGATTGAATCATCTAATTAATAGATTTATATAAAATGATTTTTATAAATCAAAAAGTATCATGTAATATCGAAAAAGCTATATTTTTATAATAAATATAAAGCAAATAAGTGGACATTCATGTTAAATTTTCGTGATAAAAAATCACCGGTTTTTGCCAATGAAGTTACAGCACATCAATATGGGGTTGTTGCCAAAGAGAAGGGTTTTTATGGAGAGCTTCCCCAGAAGATTAAACGAAAAGATGTTACCAATAAAGAGACTCTAAGCTTGACAGAAGGAAAACACGGAGATGAACTGTATAATATTTTTTTTGCAAAACCCCCGAATGGAAAGTCGACAAAACGAATAATGGATAATTTTGGTTTGCATGCAACAGCGGTTAGGCGCGTAGATTATGATGAAAATCACAAAAAACATAATCATATCTGACATTTGTCTTGGCGTTGAAATAAACTTCAATGGTCTTCCAAGTGCGTCCCCTTTACATGAATTTTCGTACTGAACCCCGTGAAACTCTTGCCCCCTCTTGCTCCCGATGAATGCTGATGAGCACGAATAATCGTTACATCAATCATAGCCCATTCGTGATCGCCCTCTTTTTTTAACACCTCAACTATTTCATTGAAGTGCACTTTACTTAACCCAGCGGCTATAGCGATTATAGACACTTTTCCAGTCCCCATAATCAGGCGGTAAATCCCTCTACGGCGCACCCGTCCTTATAATCCAGCAGACCGCCTCTAAAAATAAACGGTCATCCTTTCCATGTCTGCCTTTAGGCGCGGGTAAGAATTGATATAGTGTTTCCCACATATTTTCATCAATAACCTTTCTCGACACCTTTCAATACTCCACATTTTAACTCAGAGGGCTTTTTACTATTCTCCATCCTATTATCAAAGTTTCAGGACACTATCTATGAAAATAAGATTTATTGGTAAAAATTTTCCGGGGAATTTTTGAAATTGACCGTAATTTTTATGTTGGTTATTTGCTTAATAATGATTAATTCTGTTGAATCTATTAGAATTTAATGTCAGACATATTGTCATCACCGAAAACACAGACTCTAAGCGACATTGAGGCGAATATTCGCATTTTTACTGTCAACTGGCTTCGGTTTTTTACCAATGAGGAAAAACCACAAACCGTATTCGAGGCTACAGCATTAGGGCGGGGGACCGAGAGTTCAGTAAGACACGGAAAACTGGATTCTCAGAGTAAAATCGGCAAATCAGGAATCTTAGGTTTAATAATATTATTTATTTAACCTTCTATGATTTCTCCTGACTTTTTATCAGTAAAACTCAATGCGGCAGAATTAATACAGTAACGCTGCCCCGTTGGCTTTGGGCCATCTGGAAAAACGTGACCTAAATGAGCATCACAATGGGTGCAACGAACTTCAATACGTTTCATACCATGAGAAAAATCATGATTGTATTTTATGACTTGAGCATGAATCGTTTCATTAAAACTCGCCCACCCACACTTAGAATCGAATTTATTGTCTGAAGAAAAAAGAGGGGTATCACAACACAAACAACTATAAATTCCCTCTTTTGTATTATTTAACAACTTTCCTGAAAAAGGGGGTTCTGTTCCAGATTGTTGCGTGACATGATTTTGTATATGGTTTAATTTTTTTGTTTTCATCTTTAATTCTTAATGTATTTGTACATGATAAAATTTGCAGATAAATCTTTAATATTAAATGTTTATATTCAACCTCAATCCAGGTTTGATAACATCGTGGGCATTCATCACAATGAAATTAAAATAAATCTGACTGCCTTGCCCGTTGATAATAAAGCAAACAAACATTTAATCCATTTTCTTTCTAAAAAGTGTAAAGTGGCCAAGAGCCATATTATGATTGAAAAAGGACAGCTATCACGTCATAAGCAAGTTCGTATTGTTGAACCTAAAGTCATTCCTGTAGAAATCAAACAAATTTTAGCGGATAGAAATAAATTATAATTGATTGTGCGAGTTTACCCCTGCTACGTATGGGTAGTGTTCAAAATGCTTGAATACATGTCATGTCCTCTAAAATAGACTTTTTTCTGAAAAAGACATATTAATATACCTTATGTATTTTTTATCATTGATTTTGCTTGCTTTTTTAACGCCGATTTATCTTCATGCAAATAACTTATGGCGTGTAATACTTTTGATTTAATTACTATATTTTTTCTAGTCACCCAACCCTGCACTTACTGGCCGGATTAAAAAAACCTATTTTTAAAAAAAATCAAAATGCTTATTTATGCCCAGTCCTTTGAAAAGGTAAAATGAGCGTTATTTACTTTTACTTGTTTTAACTGAAATTTGTAAAAATAAATAAAAACATCAATTATATTTCCTGAATTTGAGGGCCAGATCGAATAATGCGAGCACGATGGCTACCAACGCGAAAAAATAACTGATTGGGATAAGACCAAACAGCGGTTCATGTAAAACGCCATCAGTATCGACCCAAGATGTTTTATCTGACAATAAAGCGTATACGAACCACCCTAAAATAGAGAAGGACAGCATTAAAAACCACATTAGACGCAAAAATTTTCGGTTTTTTAAAGATCCAATACACATACTATACCTTAGTACACAAATGTTTTTTAATGGGGGTGATTTTTAATGCTAAAGAAAATCAACAATGGATGTCTCAAGCTAAAAAGTTATTAATGATGAACAGTCTTGATCACTAATTAACATATTTGACCGATCAGTAGGACTTTTTTTATGCTAAAAAATTCAGTTTCATCTCTATCAGTGATTTTTTTAGTCATTTAAAGTCCTCCGTTCTGACATTAAATCCTCCTGTAGATACTTTTACAGAAAAAAAACTGGATATCATATTTTATGCCTTTCAGAAGCTGTCCAATAAAGAGATCGCGACAAAGTTGTGCTTATCTCATAGAACTATCGAGAATAGATTACAAAGAATTTATGAAAAAACAGGGGTCACTTCGCTCTCTGGATTGATAGAATATTGTCACACAAATGGACTCAATCACTATGTTCCGAAAAATTTGTTGAGACAAGGGGTACAATTTTTTTGGTAATGCGGAGGGTTTCTCTGTGGATGTATATAAAATCAGCCGTGTTAATCACATTCTAATAAAAACTTCGTTGAAGATAAAAATGGAATTGGGGAGAAATGTAAACCCGATTTTTTTATCCACAGTAAGACTCCCTTCATAAAAGCCAGTTCCTGCATAGTATCGTCATGAAATATTGAGCCATAGAGTAAGGCAGCGTATTTGTACTGCAGCGAGAAAAGAGGCGGTATTCTTTGCATAACGAGTAGCAATCCCCCGCCAGCGCTTGAGATGCAGAAAAACATTCTCCACGAGATGTCGATGTTTGTAGAGGGCTTTATCATATTCACGTTGAATTTTCCGATTCTTTTTAGGGGGAATCACCCCTTGCATATTAGCCTCTGTAGCCTGTCTGAGAATTTGATCGCTATCATAGCCCCAGCCCCAGCAAATTTTCTGCTTTGATGCCTTCAATCAAGCTTTCAGCCTGTATACAATCTGCTGTGGTACCTGATGTAATAATGACTCTGACCGGCATACCATGCGCATCCACGGCCAAATGTATTTTGCTGTTGAGCCCCCTTTTGTACTCCCCATATCCTGATGACCTCCTTTTGCCCCTGCCGCGTGAGGGTGAACTTGACTGTGAGTGGCGTCGATCATCAGCCATTCAAAATTCGGCTCCACAATCAGCGCTTCCAAGAGAGACTCCCATAGCCATTTGTCACGCCAGCGGCAAAACCGGCGGTGTGTATTTTTCCAACCACCGTAATCCGGCGGTCAATCACGCCAAGGGGCGCCGGTTCTCAATATCCAGAAAACAGCATTAATAAACTGCCGGTTATCTCGGGCTATTCATCCCCAAGACCCTTTTCTTCCTGGTAGATGAGGCTCCAGAAGACTCCAAACATGATCCGATATATCGTGACGGCGATGGGCTAGATTCATTTTGACATTCTCTCAACAAGGATTTTTATTCCCTTAATCATAACTGATTTTTTATTACGTGACGACACTATCTAGAGCTGAGCAAATCAGTTATTTATATATAATCATTTTTATGAAGCTGTCTTGTATCACAAAATTAAAAAACGCCCTTAATGCACAAGATGATTCTAATTCATACTTATGCATGGCGTTGTTAAAATAATTATCGACAGTACTAACACTGAGGTTTAATTCCAAAGCGATTTCACTTCTGGTTAAACCAGAACGAGACATAGATAAAACCTCAATTTCTCTTTTAGAAAGCTTGGGAAACAAGGTGAAATAAGGTGAAAAATCATTAATAGTAAATAATTTCATCAATTTTATCCCCTAGACATTAACAAAATTCTCAGGGTAAAAGCCTGAAAAACTAAAACGTTAATGACGTAACTGCCAGAAAGCAACAGGAGGAAGGTAAAGGTGCATCTTATCTCAAAATATAGTCGGTTAAATTTTAAGAGGTAAGGTAACACCTGGGAAACAACGACCCTTAAATTTGCGCCCAATCTCATCAGGTCACTTATACTATGTCGCTGTTAAAAAGGTCAATATTAAGATAATCGCTGTTTTTTTTGAGAGGGAGTTGACTTTTTTGATGTCAGAAAATGGAGCAGGGATAGTGGAAAGATGCCTAATTTACTTTGCTAAATATGCTATAGCCCCCGCGGCGAGTATTTTACAAGCCAGAGAGTTGCCCGTCGATGCCGCAAATTTACCGATTGGCCCTCTTGCTGAGAGGTCAAGATGCCGAGCGGCTTTGTGCGTCTTATGCCGGTAATGTCTTAGACCTATTCAGAGTTTTTTTAAGAACACCGCCAAGAAAGCCAAATTGACCACTTGCACGCTGGTATTGAGTTTTCGTTCGCCATTTTTCCAAAGCCGCCGGCATTTTTCGAACCAACTCAATGAGCGTTCAACCACCCAACGTTCAGGAATGACCGTAAACGTCTGCCATTGATGACGTTGGGCCAAGAGTTTGCTCAACAGAGCAAACCTATCACCTGTATAGCCTCCATCCGTCAAAAGGCATTTTCATTTCCTCAGATTGTCCTGATGCCCTGCGAGTGCATCGAGTGCCCCTTCTCTACCCGTCACATTGGCTGTTGTAACAACAACGGCCTGAGGAAGCCCTTGAGTATCCACAACAATATGACGCTGTATCCCTTGAAATCTTTTTCCCCAGATCATCGCCTTTGTCTTTGTCAGTATCGGGATTTTTGACGCTCTGGGCATCGACAATTAAAAATCGACTGAACGCATCACGGCCATTTTTTTGTCTGTATTCATATTTTTTTGAGCTGATAAATTAATCATTATTTTTATCATAAACACCCTCAAGATAGGATGATATAGCTAAAAAATTTAACATAATATGATCGTCTTTATAATCTCTACAAAATTCATACATATAATATTCATGAACATCTGCTTCTAGTAATTCTTTTGTTAATTCTTGATTTTCGATGAAAAAATAATCCATCATAGTAGCAATATCGTCCATGGCAATATATTCTGGCGTAGGTGTTTCTTTATATTTTTTTTTAAAATCTTCTAAAGAAATTACCTTTTCTTTTAAATTATTGTCAGATCTAGAATTTATACCATCTATATGATCTACATAAGATGTATAATTTTCTATTACATAATTAATAATGACTTTTCTAAAATCTGATAAAAAATTAATCTCCTTATAATTTAACTTGCTTATAATGTTATAATTATTATCAACTTTTTTTTGATAGTCATCATGTTTTTTAATTTCCTGGAATTTTTTTTTAAATTTTTCAAATTTATCCCGGTTGCTCAAATCAGCAATTTCGGTACGTGAATCAATAATTTCATTTTTTTCATTTAATTTGCTAATGTAAATTTTGTATCCAAATTGATGAATTTTATATTTTTTATCAGGAGAGAAATACATATCTCTTGTATAATTTTCATTTATCTTTAAAAAAGATTGTGGTAAAGAGGCATATACTGAAAATGCTATATTAAATAATTCTTTTTTATCTTCTGATTTTGCCTCATATAAAGATCTTTTGAGTCCAAGTGTTATTATTTGATAAAAAAAATTTTTTATATAAATAATAAACTTATTTTCATTAATTAAATTTATATTAATATTTTCATCATTTTTAAAATTTTTTATTAAATAATTTATTTTTATATTCATGTTACCTCTTTTCATATTTGTTTTTTCTGAAAATTATAAAACTTAAATCTAAACCAAATACAATCCTTTTTAGTTATTTAAAATAATAGTAAAATCTTATCAATGTCATTAGGTTTTATAATTTGATGTCTAAAAGTAAACCCAAGAAAAATTTTTACATTTTTTCTAAAAAAACTTTCAAAAAAAGCGCATTTTTGTTTAGTATTATAGTTTAATTTTACTTTACTTTATTTAAATTCTCGCTTGATTATGAAGTCAAATTATCATGATGATTTGCGCTCAGACCTATCTCTCAGTTGTCATCTTGTCATAAATAAACCAACGCCAAACACGATTGCAGTCTATAAAGGAAGGAGTCACACTGAAATCTTATATCTGAACTCTTCAAAAAAAGAGCCATATCTTCCGGGAATTTGACACCGATGTATAAAGACCGAGGTTAATATGATGAGAAATTTTCTTTTTTCTTCACCAGGAAAATATGTTCAAGGCAGGGGATACTGAATGAATTGGGGCTTTATCTGTCGGCGCTGGGCAGCAAGGTGTTTCTTATTGCAAACAACGCGGTCTGGACAATCGTTGAAGCCCGAGTGAAGACGTCTCTGAAAAAAGCCGACATCGCTTACCGTTATAAACGTTTTAATGGGGAGTCATCTCAAAAAGAAATCGCCCTCTTGGCGGGTTTCACATTCAACGAGCAAACCTCTGTCGTTGTCGGACCAGGAGGGGGCAAGACCCTGGATACCACCAAAGCGGTGGCAGACGAGCTGAAACCCAGTTTCACCATTGCGCCCGCAGTGGCGTCCAGAGATGCGTCTTGCAGCGCGCTGCTGATTTATACAGACGAAGGGGTGTTCGACAGCTACCGTGTTTATCACAAACAACATCCGGAACTTTAGTCGCTTAAAATCAAGCTGACAGAACACGTTACCTCATCGAGATATGATACCGCTTTAAATAATATATGGAGTCACGCTCTATGCCCTCAGTAAAAGCAGATATGACATCGATACAACAACTTGATTTAGCGCCTCTGACAAAAAATCAAAAATCCCTGATATGCATGGTCATTATGGCCAGTATTCTGGAATTTTTTGACTTATTTTTGGTCGGTTTTGTCATTACCCTGGTGATGAAAGACCCACAGTGGTCATTAAACGCAATACAGTCTGGCGTTATCCTGGCCGGAGCGGGACTGGGAACCGTCATCGGGGCGATTGTTTGGGGTTGGCTCGCGGATAAATATGGTCGAAAAAAATCATTTATCTCATGTATTTTAATGCTGGTCATCTTTACTGGGCTCTCTGCCTTAACGCCTGCAAATGGTTGGGTCTTTTTTTCCATCATGCGCATTTGTGTCGGCATCGCGGTTGGCGGGCTGAACGTGACTTCTGTGCCCTATGTACAAGAATTTTTGCCATCCAAAAATCGGGGGTTATTCACGGGTTTGACTTCAGCGTTCATACCATTGGGGTTATTTTTGGGCTCTCTCGCCACGCTTTATCTGGCTGACCTGTTGGGCTGGCGAGGTCTTTTGATGATGGGTTGTATCCCAGTGGTCTTGCTGGCATGGACAAAATTTATCCCAGAATCCCCCCGATATTTAGTCTCAAAAGGACGCCTTCAGCACGCGCGTGAAGCCTATGCCTGGGCGATGACTATTCCGGTCACTCAAGTGGGAGATTTACCTGAACATGTCTCTGCTGCCCAACCGTCTTATCTCAAGATGATCAAAGACTATCGAAAACCACTGACTATTGTGGCTATGGGTTCATTTTGTTTTCTATTCGGTAGTTTTATTATTCAGTCCTGGGGACAAGCGCTACTGAATGAATCTTTCAACTTTAGTATTCATAGGGTGGCGAATTTATTCATGATCCTTTCTTTAGGAGATTTAATCGGTCGATTGCTGTCGGCATGGGCTTGTGATTATCTTGGGCGGCGTTGGACACTTTTTATCTGCGGTTTGATGGGAGCTTTAGGATGCACGATTGCTGCGTTTTGTATACAGATCACGACCATTTTGCCTTTTTTGGGGCTAAATATGATCTCTTCGGGTTGGGTTTTCTTTGTCGGGATTTTTATAGCGATGATGTTTGGTGATGGTGCATTTGGGGTTATCAATGCATTTGGTGGGGAAATGTTCCCTAATCCTATCCGCTCGACCTGTCTTGGGCTGGGTTATGGAGTCGGAGCCACGGCTAAAATAATTGGCCCTATTTTTTTAGGGGCGATTATCGGTAGTGAATCATTGTCTCAGAATATCGTTTTAACCCCCTTTTTGATCTTCGCGTTTATCTTTTTTCTTGGGGCTATAACGTATCTCTTTGCTCGAGAAACGCGTCATATTCAGCTTGAGGAGATATGACATTTCAGACTCAGGACACTGAATTTTGGAACTTGTCAAGCTGGTGGGCAGTTTTTTTAATGAGTTCAATTTATTAGCCAATGCATTTTTAGTTTTTTAAAGAAATACTTTGAATATTTTTAGCTCGTTGATATTAACTGACTTTGTATCCCCAATAAGTCTATTTTTTTGTTTTATTTTTTTGAAAAATTAACCCAGATCCCGGCTTGGAAACCCAAAAGCAAAAAATCCGAACAACAGGATCAGATCTTAAAAAGATTTTGTTAAGTATTTTTTTGAGCGGAAAGAAAAAACATCATTGGGCGGTGTATCTCTTCGCTTAATGCTGAATTTTGAATCACTTGTTGTTCTGAGGAGCCCATTCTTCAAGATGCTTTATTATAAAACCAGACTGAATTAACATATTTACATAAGTCCCAAGAGTGCGATGCTGCTTTATCACTTAGCCAGTTTGTCACCCTTTTCCCCTCTACTTGATACTGATTTACGGGCCAAAATTTTTGTCCCTCTTTATCGATTAGCCAACCCTGCTGCTTTCGTGCAGTATAAATGGGATGCTCTGCGGAAAAAACAAAATATCCCTTTGGTTTTAGGCTTGATACACCGTTTTTAATAAACCGGATAAATTTTCTACACAATGTAGGGCTAAAGAGCTATATACCAAATCATATTGATTTTCTAAAAAAACCAATTTTTCCAAATTGGCTATCTGATAGGTAATTTCAGCATCCTGGGTCATTTGTCGGGCTTTATCTAACATCTTTGTCGATATATCCAGACCGGGTAACTGCTTTGCTCCTTTTGCTCTTGCCTCTCGGCAAAACCAACCGTACCCACAGCCAAGATCAACGATATCAAGACCTTTAAAATCCGGTAAAATGCGTTCAATGGCAGGCAATTCAGGGGTACCCTTTAAGCCTTTCACTGAACGCTCCAGCTGAGCATAGACTTCAAAAAATTCTGGATGATCATAAATATTTTGGGTCATTCATTTTTCCTCATAGGCCTAGAGCTCCGGAAAAAGAGAACTTCAGTGTGACATCGATATCTTGTTTGAAAAATATATCACTTAATCATTATTAAGTTGCTTGGTTATAATTTCAAAAGCGTGAGTTGAGGATGTCAACGACTGGTCTTTAAAGGAATATTATCCGGACAATTTTTGTCATAAATCGCCAACCCTGAATCTTTCTTTTTTAATTCTAAATACGCCCTCAAAAAAACAGTATGGACCTCTCCCCCAGTCTCAGAACCTGTTGAGAGTCTTTACTAAAACACGTTGAAGCTTGATAATTTGGGCATGAGAAAAATATACCCCAGAGATATCACCCGTGAACAATTTGAGGAGATTAAGCAGCTGGTCTATCAGTTCTTCACTGATAGGCATTTGTTTATCCTCAATAAAGTTTTTATTAGAATGCCATTTACACAGTTTATTTTACAGACTGCAAGTCGATGCAGGATTTAGTAACTGATTTAGACATCCCATATCCTTTTCAACTACTGTTCCCGTAATGCTCTGCTTCTTAGATCCCTTAGGGGTAATACGCACCCTGATCGGAGCATACTTCCTTATATTATAAGAAGTAAAATTTTGGCTTGAAAACAAAAATTGTTTAGTAACAGACAATTGTAATTTTTTGCTATCTATTGTTTCAATCGAGTTAAAGTCTTTCCATGTACTATATTCTTTGTATTGCCACTGAAAAATGGATTGATCATTACCCGTGTTGTTATGTATAAAATCATATTTTACAATAACAAATAAACCGCCTTTCGGAACGTCGTGACCCCACGCGAACCTTGATGAAATTGTTACATTGCGAACCTCAGGCTTAGAAGGTAATATTTTTATCGAATTACTTATAACCAAATCCCCTTTGATGCCCCGCTTACTTCCTTTAGGAGTAATAACAACCCTAACTTGATAGCCGGAATAGCTAGAGTCGGGAATCAGAGACCTACTCTGGTTTGAAGCTAACCCAGATTTCTTCCAAACCTTTTCCTGCTCATCCCACCATTCCCACTGGAAGGTCGAAGTATCACTACCCGTATTATTACTTATAAACCTATAAACTAGACTAATCGGCTGTCCCTCTTGAACTTCATCAGGAACGTTCACACTATCAACGCTGGGTTTATCGTAGATTTCATACGCGTTTGACTCAGCAGCAGAGCCAACACCCTCCCCGAGCGTCAACGTCGCCTTCAGGCCCGTGCCCACGGTGCGGGTAATGTACGTGCCGGTGTAGGTGCCCTGACTGTAGTGGCATAGTTAATTTGGCCACCTGATAAAAACCAGGTGATAGACTTAAGTTATCAATACAGGTGTAAAAATGGATAAGAAACACAAACTCCCCTACAGCCCTGAATTTAAGCTAGAAGGGGCTCAATGAGTGACAAAACAAGGATATAGGGGGATAGAAGGAGCAAAAGCCATGGGCGTGAGTAAAAGCGCCATGAGTTCCTGGTTGAATCAGTGAAAAGGGGAATGAGAAGGGAAAAGCCCCTCGGGGTCTCCTATGACACAAGAACAGCAAAAGAGCCGCGAAAGAACCGCGCGCGCCGCGGGGCAATGGGTGCGTATCGAACGGAACAAAGCGGCATTGCCGTATTTGAGGTATGGACTGGGGCCTTCAAGAGAGCATCGACTTCAACACGTACAGTGGGAAGGGGTGATTCTTCCTGTGGATGAGCCGTTTTGGGATACCCATCTACCCCCGAATGGTTGGGGGTGTCGGTGTCGTGTCCGGCAGATGACCGAACGCCAAGCGTCACAACGAGGGGGAGTCTCTGAGGCTCCAGAACAAAAAACCACTCTTTGGGAAAACAGGCGTACTGGCAAAGTGGAAGAAGTGCCGGTAGGCATAGACCCCGGCTGGAATGTTCACCCCGGCAAAGCCAGATTATCCCACACTCAAACTTTTGGAAAAGAAAAAGACATCGAATTCAGGTCTATTGTGGGCACAATCCGCTAAAAAGGCTTGTCTTCGTGTAACTTTTAGACTACATTAATGGCATGATCGAGTTGAAGCAGACTGAAACCTTTCGCAAATGGTATACCAAGCTCAAAGACGAGCGGGCGACCACGGCCATTTCTTTGCGGCTGGCGCGGCTGGCCTACGGTCACCTCGGTGACGCCGAACCGATTGGCAAGGGCGTAAGCGAGCTTCGTATTCACTACGGCCCTGGCTACCGGGTTTACTTCCAGTGGCGCGGCGATGCGATCATCGTCCTACTCTTTGGTGGCGACAAAGGATCGCAGGGCCGTGACATCAAAACCGCACTTCGCCTCGCTGATGAATGGAGAGAATGACCATGACTAAAAAACTGACCCCCTTCGACCCTGCTGAGCACTTGAAATCTGACCAAGCCATCGCTGACTTCATGGCCGGTGCGTTCGAGACAAACGATCCAGGATTCATCGCTCACGCTCTGGGCATCATCGCCCGCGCCAAAGGCATGACGCAAATCGCCAGTCAGACTGGTCTATCACGCGAACAGCTTTATCGCTCGTTCAGCGCCGAGGGCAACCCGACGCTGCGTACGACACTGGTGCTGATGAAGGCACTCGGGATCGAATTGTCCGCGAAGCCGACCGCCGTTCATTAAAACTGGAAGAACGCTTTTTCTGGCTGCGTCGGGTGCCTGGCTAAATTTGCACAACGAGTCAAAAATGTCGCTCCCACCGATCAAGTGAAATTTTTCACCTGAACTCCCTTCTTTGCCCGCGCTACCCTAGCGGGCATGACAACACACACTTTTGCCTTAAACACGGAACTTCGGCCCCTTCTGGAAGCGACCGCTGCCCAGAAGGGGGCGCCGTTGTGGGTGGAATTAATCCCCTTCGGTGAACAGATCACCGGACGGGATGGCCGTTCCTGGGTCAATGATCACCCCCAGGGGGTGGTGGATGCTTTTCAGGCCAACCACGCGGACCTGCCTATTGATATTGAACATGCGACTGAACTCAAAGCCCCCAAGGGCGATCCCGCCCCCGCAGTGGGTTGGATTAAAGGGTTGGAAGTGCGTGATGGGGGGGCTATCTGGGGATGGGTTGAATGGAACCCTCAAGGCCGTTCACTCATGGAGGAGAAATCTTACAGGTATTTATCCCCGGTATTCACCTTCGACACGCACACAAAACGTATCTTGCAACTGTATTCGGCGGGTTTGACCAATCAGCCGAACCTTCACTTAACCGCGCTGAACCAGCGCATCCAACCTGCCGGAGAACCCGCGATGACCTTACCACTGGCACTCTGTACCGCACTGGGTCTATCAGCGCAAGCGACTGAAGCTCAGGCGGTATCCGCCATTCACCAGATGAAAACAGACAAGGACAAGGCACTGAACAGGGCCAGTCACCCGTCTTTGGAAAAATTTGTGCCCCGCGCTGACCACGATGCCGCATTGAATCGGGCTCAGGCCGCTGAAATCAGGCTCAGGGAAATCGAACACAGGGCGCTTCATCAGCACATTGAAGACGAACTGGAAAAAGCCCAGAAAATGGGCGCCATTACCCCGGCTACGGTGGATTATCACCGGGCTTGCTGTCAGCAGGACGGGGGTCTGACACGCTTTCGAGCGTTTCTTCAGTGTGCCCCCAGAATGGGCGAAGACACCGACTGGGAGAGGAAGGCGGTCAACAAACACAGCCAGGGACTGAGTGAAGAAGACAAGGCCGCCTGTTTATTGCTGGGTCTGGATGATAAAGACGAATTCAATCAAATCAAGGAGGCCGCATAATGGCTATCGTGACCCCCGCACTATTGAAAAGCCTGTTTACGGGCTACCACACTTTCTTTCAAAAAGGTCTGGGGATGGCCCGTCCTCAGTACAATAAAATTGCCACGGTCATTCAATCCAGTACCGCCAGCAATACCTATGGCTGGTTGGGTCAATGGCCGGGTTTTCGTGAGTGGGTCGGTGACCGTGTGATCAAAAACATGGCATCCCACGGCTATCAAATCCTCAATAAGACATTTGAAAGCACCGTGGGTGTCAAGCGCACTCACATTGAAGATGACAACCTGGGCATTTACGCCCCGATGATGGAAGAAATGGGCCGTGCTACGGCCGTTTTTCCAGATGAACTGGTGTTTCCATTGCTGAAATCGGGTTTTCATTCTGAATGTTATGACGGCCAATACTTCTTTGATACTGACCACCCTGTCAACCGCCAGATGGACGGTCAGGGTGAAGATATCAGTGTCTCGAATGTGCTCATTGACGCCAGTTACACAGGGGAGGCCTGGTACTTACTGGATACCAGCCGGGCGCTCAAGCCCCTCATTTACCAGGAGCGTAAAAAACCCCAGTTTATCAGGATGACTCAGGAAGAGGATGAGGCGGTCTTCATGCGAGGCGAGTATCGCTACGGCGTCGATTTGCGCTGTAACGTCGGCTTTGGCTTCTGGCAAATGGCGTATGGGGTGAAAGCGCCCTTAACCTTGGACAACCTCTGGACCGTCTACAGCCACATGCGGGGGTTTAAAGCGGATGGGGGGCGTCCTCTGGGCATCAAACCCAAAATGCTGGTTGTCCCGACTGCTCTTGAGAAGCAAGCCACTCAATTGCTTGAGCGCGAACTCTTTGTGGAGGGCTCTGACCCCGTATCCAACGAACTCAAAGGCAAATTTGAACTGGTGGTGCCTGATTATCTGTAACCCCCAGAAACGGGGCTTTTTTTTCGGAGAGGTGAGTCATGAATCAACGCCTTTTTATTCGTTCAAAAAACAGGCAGGGCTTTCGCCGTGCGGGTGAGTTGTTTACCTCAGAAGGGAAAATGATAGAACGCTCGAATTTCACTGAACACCAATGGGCACAAATTAAGGCAGAGCCCCTGTTGAGCGTGATGGAAGGGGCTGAAGCGCCTGTTGACGATACCCCCGGCGAACGGATTGAAAACATCGTGGAAGCCATCGGCATCATTGACCCAGACAAAAAGCCCCCCGTGAAAGACCTCGAAAATGTGATGGGTCAAGACATCACTGCCGCACAACGTGACAGGGCCTGGGCTATTTACCAAAAACGCATCGCAGAAGGGTAATGTTTCATGCCTTATGCCACCCTCGAAGAGATGACGCACCGAGTCGGTGAGGATTTTTTATATACGATAGCGGACCGAAATAATAACGACAGGGCAGACATGACCACGGTGGAACATGCCTTGTCTGACGCCAGCGGGTTGATGGATTCGTATCTATCGACCCGTTACCCCCTTCCCCTGATGCATTTTCCTGACCTGCTCAAACGTCTGTGTGTTGATATTGCCGTTTATTGGCTGGCCCAGGACGGCGGCGGTACAACAGAAGAAAAACGCCAACGGTATGAAGATGCCGTGGCCTGGCTGGAACGCCTTACTCAAGGCAAAGCGGAATTACCTGTCACCGACAGCGAGACAACAACGCCCACCGGAACAGAGGGGGCATGCAGTCACTCCCATACGCGGTGGTTTAGCCGGCATCAATTGAGGGCTTTCTAATGGCGGGCGTAGGGGCGTCACTCGAACTTCGCGGCATTGAACGCCTGAACCTCCTGCTTGACCGCCTTGGGGGCATCGATCCTCAACAGGTGCTGAGCGTGTTGGGTAATCTGGTTGAAAAGCAGACGGTTGACCGTTTCATCGATGAAAAAGAAAGCCCTGACGGGGATAAGTGGCCACAATGGTCGCCACGGTACGCAAAATCAAGACACCGCCATCAAGACCTCCTTCAAAGCAGCGGGGATTTAATCGACTCCATTCAATCGGTGTTCGGATTGGGCCGTACTGACATTGGAACAAACCTGATGTATGCCGCCCGTCACCAGTTTGGGGATACGAAAAGGGGAATGCCACAACGCGAATTCCTGGGTATCAGTGCTGACAACCTCGTGGAATTGCAAAACACCCTTGAGGATTGGGCCGATCAGTTGATTCAAGGGGCTTTATGAAATTGACCGCATTACGCCAGGCGATTATGGACAAAATCAACGCCCAATTGCCTGAACTGAAAGCAGTCGCCCCCCACCCGGGGCGGTTTAACCTGGATGAATTAAAACGGATTGCTACCCAGTTACCCGCTGTGCGAGTGGCTTTGATGGGAACGCCCAGGGTTCATATGCTGGAGACGGGCGAAAATGAAGCCGTACTTCGACTGGCGGCTTTTGTGGTTACAGGAGACCGCCGGCAATTACCCAAAGATGAAGCGGCATTGGCCATCGTTGAAAGCCTGCTGGTTTTGATCCCCGGGCAACGCTGGGGCGTTACAGGCACGATGGATGCGAAGGGCGTTAAAGCCGACAACCTGTTCAGCGGTCAGGTGGAACGCCAGGGCGTGGCGATGTGGGCCGTGACCTGGGAACAATCACTTCGAATCGGTCAAGACGTGTGGGACGGGGGGATTCTCCCGTCAACCGTGTATGTATCGGATGATGTTGAACACTTCGGTGATGAAATGGCTTATGACAAGGTGCTGGGATGATCAATCACATTTTACAACGCCTGGCGGAAGTGGAACGCCGACTCTCCAATATTGTTTTGATCGGCACGATTACTGACGCGGATTATCACAATGCACGGGTCAAAGTCGAAGCAGGGCCCCTTGAAACGGGTTGGCTTCATTGGATGACTGCCCGTGCCAGTCATGATGTGGATTACTGGGCACCGGAAATCGGTGAACAGGTGCTCCTCCTGTGCCCTGACGGTGAGCCAGAATTAGGGGTCGTGCTGCCCGCTTTATATCAAAACCCGTTTCCCGCGACAGATAACCGGCCCACCGTGCGCCGCACCCGTTTTGCGGACGGGGCGGATTTGAGCTATGACCGTGAAGCGCACGCTTTCAAAATCATGCTGCCTGAGGGCGCAACGACTGCCCTGATTTCTCAAGGCGGCGTTTCTATTGTGGGGGATGTGCATGTCACGGGACATATCAGGGCGACAGAAGACATCACCGATCATACCCGTTCCATGCAAGAGGACCGCGATATTTACAACAGCCATACACACCGTTCCCCTGAAACAGGGGCAGCGACCTCAACACCGGGAGCACCGCAATGAATGGGGTCAACAGGACCACGGGGCAGATTTTGAAAGGTCACGCGCACCTTCGCCAAAGCATCACCGATATTCTGACGACCCCTGTCGGCAGCCGTGTGATGCGCCGTGAATATGGGTGCCGTCTGTTTGAATGGGTGGATGCGCCTTTGAATGAAAACACGATGGCTGAAATGGTGGCGGCCACGGCGGAAGCCCTGGAACGATGGGAGCCCCGATTCAGGCTTTTACATGTGGGTGTCACCCGTGTGAAAGAGGGACATATCACCTTTGATCTGGTTGGGGAGTATTTGCCTGAGGGTAAGGAACTCAAACTGGAAGGACTGGTGGTATGACCAACGCGATTCATCTGGCGATATTGCCCGACCCTGATGTGGTCCAACCCCTGGATTATGACAGTATTTTGTCTGAAATGCTGGCTGACTTGCGTCATCGGGCACCTGAGTTGACCGCCCTGGTGGCATCCGATCCCGCTTGCAAAATTCTGGAAGTCGCGGCTTATCGTGAATTATTATTGCGGCAACGGGTCAACGATGCGGGCCGTTCAGTGATGCTGGCCTATGCCAAAGGCAAGGACCTGGATCATCTTGCCGCACTTTTCGGTGTTTCCCGTTTGGTCATTGACCCCGGCAACCCTGATGCCATTCCCGCTTTCCCTGCCACTTATGAAGACGATGAAAGGCTCCGCCAAAGAATACCGTTATCATTGGAAGGTTACAGCACAGCGGGGCCCATAGGTGCCTATGTCTATCACACCCTGGCCGCCTCGGGTGACGTCAAGGATGTCTCGGTGACCAGCCCGTCGCCGGGTGAAGTGCGGGTCACCGTGTTGAGTATGGACGAAAAAGGGGTCCCTGATGCCGCGTTGCTTCAAGCCGTCACAGCGCGGCTCAACCACGAAGCGATACGGCCATTAACGGACCATATCACCGTACAGGCGGCGGACATCATTGAATACCACATCAGCGCCCATCTGACCTTTTATCCTGGCCCGGATCGATCTGTTGTCGCGGAACAATCCAGAATCAAGGTGACGGAGTATGCCACTCAACAGCATCAGCTGGGCTTTGATGTCACCTTGTCCGGGTTGTATGCCGCCCTGCACCAGCCCGGTGTGCAAAACGTGCGGATGACCTCTCCTGCTGAGGATATTTTGGTTCGAGCGCATCAGGCGGCCTTTGCGACCGCTATCCACGTTTCTGAAGGGGGCTGAGATGAGGGAAACCCTCCTCCCCCCGAATGCCACTCAGGAAGAGCGGGGCATAGAAGCGGCTACCGCCAGACTGGGCAAAATCCCTATTGAAATCGGTCGGTTATGGAATCCTGAGACGTGCCCAGCCGATCTGCTCCCCTGGCTGGCATGGGCCTTATCGGTCGATCAATGGCACAGTGACTGGGATGAACGCACGCAACGGGAAGTGATCCAGCACTCAGCTCGAGCGCATCGCTACAAGGGCACCCTCTCTTCGATCCGAAGTCTGTTGCGCGGTCCTGGATTTGGGGAAGTCACGGTCATCGAAGGCGTAGGAAGAGAGCAACCTGTGTCTGGCGACCCTGAACGATGGGCCTGTTATCGCGTTATTTTTCAACGTCTTATCACGGCGGCCGAGGCAAAAATGCTCAAAAAATCCCTGAAAGCGTGGGCACCGGCGCGTTGTCATCTGGTCAGTCTCGAATATCCCCCTTTTCATTATGATTTTTCACAACAAGCCCGATATAACGGCCAATACTCTTATGGGAGCCACGCATGACCGACTTGACGGAACTGTCTCAATGGGAAGACGGCATTTATCAAATTGAAACCCGTGACCCTGTGTTAGGGGGACCCGAGGGCATTGCCAATCGACAGGCCCAACAGCTGGGCAATCGCACGACCTTTTTAAAAGAAGGACAAGACAGGCTCAACACCGAGTTCTATCACCACAGGGAGGAAGAGGATCCGCATCCCGTTTATGCGCTTAAAAAAAGCCCTGATTTTACGGGTGAGCCTAAGGCCCCGACGCCTAAATTCAAAAACAGCAGTCGTCAACTGGCGACCACCGAATTTGTCACTCGGGCGGTCAACGCGCTCACCGACGGGGCGCCAGAGGCCTTGGACACCTTAAAGGAGCTGGCCAAAGCCTTAGGAGAAGAGAGGGATTTCAGCACTCAGATTTTACAGCAACTCTCTCAAAAGCTCTCCAAAAATGACCACGGGGCAGACATCCCGGATAAAGCGCAATTTATCCAAAACCTGGGATTAAGTCATACGGCCACCCTGCCTCTCGGGACGACTCAACATACCGTGATGAGAGGGGATGATGAACGGGTAGTGCAATGTCACGACTGGAAACAGACGGTCAAAGCTAAAGAACTGGAAGGAGAGCCGCGTTATACCACCACGATTGATTTAACGGGTCTGAGTACTGAGCGATATTATCCCGTCTGGTGGCGTTTTCCGCCCAATGAGGGCGCAAATAATTGGCTGACAATCCATCGTTCCTACGCTACGGATCGTGAAAAATTTCCTTTTGGTCAAGATATCACACACCTTGCAGGATTATTAGTGCAATTGGAAGGGGGAGATACGCCTTGGGGCGGTGATGCTCAATACTTCCATATCAAACGACTGCATCAAAGTTACCGAAAAACGGTGAAAGCGCTTAATTATAGAATGCTCTGTATTGCTCGTCCTGTAGATGGAAAATATCCGATGATAAATGGACTGAGTGCAGGGGCATTGAACCATTCGCCTGTCTACAGCGGAGGCTATTTACGCGGAGGGCTCACGTATTTTGTGACGAGCAGCTTTTCTCATCATCGTTTAGGGTTTTCTCGTGAAGAAGGAGAGGTGGAAATTTTTCAATGGTCATACGCAGGAGGCGATAAAATAAAACATAAGGAAGAAGACTCTGTTTCTATTGACTCTGCATTTGAAATTCGATTTATGGTCAAACCCTTTGGGTCGGATGACCCTGCTTTAGGAAAAGACTATGCAGATGTGACGATGCCTTATGCCTTTGACTATGACAAACGTTATCAACCCAAAAAATAAGGTTAATCATGAACGGAGCAGTGTATCTTGAGAGTCTGACAGACAACAATGGGGTTCAATATGTGAATGTGCCAGCGGACCACCCTTATCAACTCGTTCAGATGGGGTTTAGCTACGAAGAAGCCCTTGAACTCCATCAAAAAGCCTTAAATCAGCGTCGTCTGAAAAGACAGACCGGGCAGAAACAGGGATTACTCGAACAGGCCCGTCAGCATATAGGGCCCCTGCAGGATGCGGTCGATTTAAATATGGCCACCGAGCAGGAAATCCACGCCCTCAACGCCTGGAAAGCCTATCGCGTGGCCTTACATCGCCTCGACCCCTCGGAGGGGGAAATCACTTGGCCTGAAGTGCCGAGGGGGTAGGATGAAGGGACCTTTACCCAGATTTGTGTTACAAAGGCCGGAGTGAGCGGGAGGGGGGCACTGTCACTCATTGCGGCTGTGTTCTTTAGCTCTGCATTTTCGATAACATCGCGCTCCGTAAAATACGATTGAGACGAGACTGATAGCCATCCCCTTCTGATTTAAGCCATTCCAGGACATCGGCATCTATGCGCACAGTCAGTTGTTTTTTAATAGGGCGGTAAAACTGTCCCCGTGATGCGCCTACCCAATCTTTTTCGCAGGTTTCAGGAATATCTGAAAAATCTATTGGCTTTTCTGGTTTTTGAGCAGATTTAAGGCATTTGTTCATACATCTTCCTTTCAATGCGGGTTGTACGTCGTGCTGAAATAATACGGATATGTTCTTCTTTGTTCTCATCATTCCAGGTATGTGCGACCAATAAAATGATGATACGGTCAGACATCCCTATCGTTTGCCACCTCAAATCTCCCTTTTCAGTCCGATCTTGACGTGTTATGTGAAAAGGATCGTTAAATACTTGCATGGCCTCTTCAAAACTCACCCCATGTTTACGCTGATTCATTTTATTTTTGGTTTCGTCCCATGAAAATTTCAGGCGATCACTCCTTAATTGTAGTTATATAATTGTAGTATTGTAAGCGATTAAAATACAAAAGCCAAAACGTTTGAGCTGTTGAGAACTTCGTCCCCCAAAACTTCAAAAAAGCCGCCCAGATGAAATTTTTCATCTGAACAGGGTTTCCTCTGTTGGGCAATCTGCTGGGCAACGAAACATGTCTCGTCCTAACAGTGAGGAAATATTATGCCCGGACAATTCCTGCACGGGGTTGAGTTAAAGGATCGCGCACCGCAACACACACATGGGCTCTTCGGAAACGAAAGGTCATGGAAAGAGTTCTGAAACGATTTTTTGCGTCAAAAGAAGGGCATTTCGCTTCTTTTTTGTCAGTTTGATAACGCAATTTTAACTCTTCTCGGGCCTCAGCGCGTTCTAATCGGCGAGTCATTCGAGCTTGATGATCACGCAAATGAAGTCGATCATCATAATGTGAACTCACCATATAGTTTGTTAAGGTCACCTCCCCTTGTTCATTTTTAAATTCCATCACTCGGGGCGCATTTTCAAATTCGCCAATGCGAGGCACTAATTTCGAAAGAGTGAGTTGAGGATGTAAACTGCTGGCTTTTAAAGGAACATTGTTCGGACAATTTTTGTCATAAATCGCCAACCCAGAACCTTTCTTTTTTAATTCCAGATGGGCCCTTAAAAAAACAGCGTGCACCTCTTCCCATTCTTGAAGCGGCCCTTTTAAAATAGAAGTCAACTCTGTTCGGCACGTACGAACCACATACGAATAAAAACTTTCTTTATCTTCGTGATATTCAAACTGCGTCGCTGCTCTCGGAGCCGAGGGATATTGAGATTCAGCTCGAATAATCTGATGATTTTGATCTCTCTTCCAACACCCATTATCCGGTTTCCAATCATATTTAAGCTCTAATTTTCGGCAGGCTTTGTGCAAAATTTTAACGTCGTTATAGAGGTTCACTGCACGATAAGAAAGGGGATGAATACGGTTGGCCGCCACATGACAATGGAGGTTATCGGTGTCACGATGAATCGCAGTCACGTATTGATGGTCAGACATCCCCAAGGCTTTAAGACTATGCCGCGCGCTTTCAAAAATCTGTTCTACCGTCGGAGAGTCCGTCTCCGGCCAAGACAAAATAAAATGATAAACCGGATCGAGACAACGACGATTATTCGAGGCCACCGCATTCATTTCAGAGGAGGCGGTTTCAATACTCAACGTGTTCGTTTGACATAAAACGCCTTCACAAAGAATCCGATGACTCCCATCGGGTAGGTGCGTGATGAGCTGCTGTGATTCAGGGGAAGCATGGCGATCAATATAATCAATTAAACGATCAAACACCGCGATTTTAGAAGTGGAAGGACGGTCAAAAAAAGCATCAGCGGTCACGGGAATATCACCTGGATTATCTTCACGGAAAGAGAGGTAAAACACCAGTTTAAGAAAACTTGATTTTCCATCACGGCGCTTTTTTGGAATGACAACGACCATCCTTTATTCCTTAAAATCAATTTTCAAAATCGCCTTTTTTAAGGCCGCTAATATATCTAAGTACTCTTGACTATGAACCCCTTTTCCTTCGTTAAAAAGCTGTTTTTGAAGCAGTCCTGTCTTTGATAATTCAGAGATAAGTTTCACATCAGTTTTGGGAGTAATGCGTCTTCCCAGGGCACAGCGGCGCAGAAATTCTCCCACTCTTAAACCAGAGGCTTCGGCCTTCTCTTGAATGAGTTTTTTTTCTTCTGGAGTACATCGGATACCCAATAATAATTGGGTTCTTTGGCGTTTTTCGCTTTGGCTCATGGAGTTTCCAATCAGGGGTGTCGGGGCACCGCCCTGACCAGGTTGTTAGTGACCGAAGGGAACGGTTGTTGGGACGCTTGCTTGCAAGCGGTTCAACAAAACATATCCTGTCCTAAAAAATATAAGACTAAATAAAGACGATGTCTTGGAAAATTTAAAGGCGCAAATAATCAAATTAGCTTTAAATAAAGGGTACATTTCAGAAGATATTAAATCGGCTCTTGAAAGTGCAGGGATAAAAGTCGGATTAAAATCTATCCAGAAAATGATTTCTGATAAAAAATTAGAAAAAAAGTGATTAAAAAATAATTAATATTATTATTTTTTATAACAAAATGAATAAATTTTTAATTTTATTTTTAAAAAAAATAAATACAAATTGACATTACAATTTTTGTTTTATTTTCATTAAATTTTTTTCATTATTATAAAATAATATAAAGTTATTACTGATAAAAATTTTATATAAAATTTCTCTATTTTTTTAAAAAATTTCTATTTTTAAAAAAATAAGTTTTATATATTATTAAGTTTATTAAAATACAACTCCTCGTCATTATTTTCTTCATATAGATGTAAAATAAGTAGGTATATTTTTTTAATATAATTCTTCGAACGTTTTTCCATTGACTGAACTTTAATTTATCAAGTTTCAACATTGATTTTCCTTAATGCAATCTAAATTTTTCATAATTTGCTTTCTGATTTTTTATAGTAGATTTGATTCATTTTGGATGGTAGTTACATTATTTAATACTGTGGGTAGTTCGGTCGAATTACAGAAGGTGGGAGTAATTAAAAAAATGATTCATTTTATGAATTTTTAGGTATTATTTACCTTTAAACTTTATTACAGTCATAGCTTCCCTAGTATTAGCCATATATTGACACTCTCTTTTCAAGTCAGGATTGCGGAGGGGTTTTTTATGAATTTTATTTAGTGTCTTACACAAAAGTAAATATATAGAGCTGTATATGAAAGCATAAAAACGGCTTTATCTTAAAGGCGGCGACGATCTTTTTCGGAACAACACCGACACCGGATATCAAATGATGGGGTCAAGATAACGACAGATTATCGAATACGGGAATTTACATAAATTTTGGTACAGTCTCATTTTTAAAGAATTTTAAAATATTTTTCTAATGCTTCATCAATAATATCAGACTCAGTGACTCTACGATTTTCTTTCATTGAACGATAGAAAGCATTCTCTTTAAGTTTTTTTTCAAAAGATTTTCTGATGCGAATAGTTTTATTGGCTCTCTCGGAGACAGAGTATATTTCATTCGTTTTTTCTGTTACGGTTTCACCACCTCCGCTACGAAATTCATCCAAAGAAGGTTTCTTTTTCATGACAAAATCTCCTTATAAAACGAATTCATTTCTGAAATAGCGACAGTATCCTTCCCAAGCTCTTCTACAGTACTTCCTTCTCCAATTGCTCGTCGAAACGACACCCGTTCACATACACGAGCCGACAGCACTTCTAAATCATTTTCTTTTAAAAATTCAATCATTTCTTTTGCATCTTTTGTTCTAGGATCAATACGACTTAACAAAACTTTTGCCTTCAATGTTGGATTATAATCCGTAGCCAAATCCAGAACCTCTAATAAATCTGTCATAGCTGCCGCATCAAGATGAGATGCTCCGATTGGTATAATCGCCAATTCTGATAGTAATAAAGCGTTTCTTAGACCGGGCGCATCCCTCCCTCCTGCATCAATTACTGTATGCATAAAACCTTTTGAAAGGGATTTTCCTTCATCATAAATAGCTTTACCATGAAGACAAGTAGTAGTAAGCAATAAACTACCCCGTTTCACCAAACGTTCTCGCCGCCAAGAAGCCCAAGTGGCTGCACTTTCCTGCGGATCTCCATCTATTAATAGTGTCGATGCCAACGAAGACAAATAAGTAGCTAAATGCACAGCAGTTGTAGTTTTTCCAACACCACCTTTTGTATTAACTATCGAAATCCTCATTAATTGCCCCTTTTTTATGTAATTAAGCATGTATATACGTAATTTAATATATATTAATTTTATAAAAAATACATACTTACTTATATAAATAAGTAAGTATGTATTTATATAAGTAAGTAATGTATGATTCATTCGATTTTTTTGAGAGTGTTAATGCGATATACCGACGGTCAGGAAGATCAACTGGGAGCACTGGGGCTTGTTACTAACGCCGTCGTATTATGGAAGGCACTGTTGCAAAGATCAGCAAACTGATAGGCTTGTCAATAAATTTATCAAAGATACTGCCCATGAACATATTTAAAGGTCGACATTTTAACCAGGACATCATTCTGTGGGCGGTACGCTGGTACTGCAAATAGGGCATCAGCTATCGCGAACTCCAGGAAATGCTGGCTGAACGCGTTGTCAGTGTCGACCATACGACGCTCTACCGCTGGGTTCAGCGCTATGCTCCGGAAATGGAAAAGCGGCTGAGGGGGTACTGGCGCAATAATCCTTCCGAGCTCAGCCAGTGGCCCATTGACGAGACCTACGTGAAGGTCAATGACCGGTGGGCTTATTTATATCGTGCCGTCGACAGCAGAGGACGTACCCTCAATTTTTATCTTTCCTCCCGTCGTAACAGCAAAGCCGCATACCGGTTTCTGGGTAAGATTTTAAACAATGTGAAACGCTGGCAGATCCCACGCTTTATCAATACTCACAAGGCGCTGACTCTGCTCAAACGCGAAGGCCGGTGCCCGCCTGACGTTGAGCACCGTCAGATTAAATACCGTAACAACGTGATCGAATGCGATCATGGCGAGCTGAAACGGATCATTGGCGCCACGCTGGGGTTCAAATCGATGAAGACGGCTTATGCCACGATAAAGGGCATTGAAGTGATGCGGGCACTGCGCAAAGGCCAGGCAGAATCGTTTTATTTCGGTCATCCACCAGGTGAAATGCGTCTGGTGAACAGAGTATTTGAAATGTAAGTCTTTTTACTGAAATCAGGACTTACCCATCCTCATATTTGCAACAGTGCCGTTTTAGTCGCATTATTAGAAACCGGCTTAAATCAATTTTTTACTCGGTTTCTGAGTTATAGCGAATGTATTAATCGATATTGTTTCTTGAGAATCATAATTTTGAATTTTCAAACCGTCGAACGAAGTCCAAGACAGTGCAGTCTGAACTTCTGAGCCATCGGTACTTCTAAAGTGCGCTCCAATACCATCAGCGTTTGTCCGAAAATCAACCAAGGTGGGTGGTTGAGGTCGTTGAAATGGCTGATGTGCCTGTGTTTCAGTTTCATAGCTTGTAGACTCAATAGGATTGTCATTGACATAAATAACTGTCTTTCCCTCTTCTGGTTTGACATCCAGGCTCACACTGCCAGTATCCATCCCCCCTTGGTTATTAGGTATTTGAATAGGCATATTAATTCCAACAACATTGTTTTTGTTTCCGTGCGGAGTGAATGTCGCACCGGGGAAACGTAAATAAGCTGTTGATGAACGTGTCCCTATACTGTTCATTTCTGCATCGTTTGCGAGGCCTCCGTCATTGATAGGCGCAGTCCGTGGGGCTGAGTCATGGCTGTTAGTTTCAGGTAATGTATGAGGATTGCCCGCGTTGGGTAATCCTGAATGATTTACGGGAACACCCTCTGGCGGATTGTTCTTAAAACCATTTAATTGCATGTCGGTTGGCGGATGTTCCTCAGACTGTCCTATCGCTGTCGGTGCAGGCGTCTGACCTAACTGATGATACTGCTTTTGTTCTTGTTCTAACCGATGTTTTTTATCGCTCATCTCTATTGCCAGATTTCTTTCAGTGTCAATGGCTAAACTACTGGTTCTGAAGTCAATTATTTTTGTTTGCAGTGCTCTTTCGTGGTCATATAGTTGATAATCGATTTTTTTCTGATGTTGAGTCTGAGCATCTCGTAGCCTTCTTTCGTGATGAGATTGCTCTGCCTGTATTTTATTGCCTTGAGAAAAATAGGAAAAACTCTGCATAGACTGAGCCCTTCGTTGATTTTGTTTTTGATTATCGTTGTGGGCATTGATTGCGTCTCGCTGTCTTTGACTGTCTAACGCTTCTCCTAAGTCTTCATCTGTTCTCTCAAGTTCTTCAGCCTCGTTGGCTAATTTTTCCATTGTCGTTCTTACGTAAGAAAGAATATCTTTTTTTTCAGCGGGGCTATCGAGGTCAACCGTTTTAACCGAATCCCTTTACCGCTGGCCTAACGCCTGCAGTTGTTTTTTGATATTTGATAGTCTTCTATCCATTTTCTCTTGTTTCTTTTCGAGGTCTTTGTCAATGTATTTTAAACACTCTTGATGACTTTTAAAGCCCGATGAAGGAAAATCTGCACGTTTGGCTATTTTAAGAAATGCCTTAAGATTTATTCCTAGGTTCTTGATATGTTGTTTAATACAATATGTGGGAGACCATAATTTCTCTTTATTACACCAAACGCGATAGCCTTCCTCGGGAAGCTTCCCAGTTTCGGCAAGTTCAGCGACGACGTCACAGGCCATGTTAAATAGAGCCAGTTTTTGTCTGTCATATTCCGAAGGATACCTACAAAGAGGACTCACTTTTTGAGCTTCGTGAACAAACTCCTTGACAAAATCTTTGTTATAAAAAATGGAAACAATTTCATCTGCTGTCGCAAACTGTGAGAGGAAAGCGAGGTTTTTCGCGAAATTCTTATATCTAAAAGCACTTTTGTTTTCTCTTAACTCTCTTAACATCAAGTCAAGCACCTCTGAAACATCAAGCTTGGCGACCGGCTGATGAGGCTCTAAGGACTCTGTAGGCCTTTCGAAATTTGTTCCTTCATTTCTTGGTGTTGTTTGAGTCTCGTTGAGCTGTCTTAACGTCCTGCTTTCCCGCAGGCGTGTGTTCGTATCCTCGTTTTTGATATTTTCGAGGGCTTTCTCTGCTTTTTCTTTTCGGCTTTCTTCTGTGCTCACCGGTTTAGAGGTGTCATTATTCTCAGAGAGGGGTTGAAACAAATTATCCAATTCGACTTCTGATGAACTTGAAGTCAATGCTGCATGTGCTGTTGCATTCGATATGGCTGCGGTATTTTGATGAGCAGAGGTTCCGGCGCTATTGCCCATGGCGGCTGTGCTAGTACTCGGTGTTGGGGTGCTCTCTGTGGCTGATGTACTGGTATTAGCCTCATTATGATGATATCCAGATGGGCCAGCTTCATTCTCTGGTGTATTGACTTGAGAGGATTTCAATCTACCAGAAAAATTAAATATTTCTTTATGTTCACTTCTTCTTTTTGAATCGTAATCTTCATTACCTAGTACTCCAGAATGATATAATCCGTCTGTCCCTTTAAAAGGTAACCGTTGAACGGAACCATGGTAGCCTGTCACTTTTGCATTGCAAAACCCCTTTTTGTTTAATGATTCAGAAAAATGATGAGCCAGTGGTTTTACAGTCACAGTGGTGTCTTTACCCTTAACTATTTTTTCAAACGGCTCTGAAGCTCTAGAATATGCTTCTTCGCTAGGATCTAATAACTCTAGAGGTTTGCTATCTGCTGAGTGACATGGAAGTAATTTAAAAGATATATGTGATTGACTTAATCCGCTTTTCGATAATACATCAACGATGTTATCTGTATGATAACAATATTTCTCACCCTTTTTGGGTGTAACGTAAATTCCTTTACGTCCAGCTGACCCGTGTCCCAATATATAAATCTTGTCGTTATTATCAATAAAATCTAATGGATTTTTTTCAATTGAAATAACATTTATTTGTTTACTTAATATCAATTTAATCTCTTCGTCTGACAAATCGCTACATTCTCGCTTTAGAACTGAAAGAAATTTTTCACTTTTTAAATTATCTTGAATAGATCTTATACAATCTTCTTTTACTTTTTCTGTATCAACAATTACGGTAAAATCCGGTTTTTATTTAAAATATTTTTTATATTCTGACTGACTATTTCATATCCAGAATCTCGGTTAATAACTGGTGGTTGAGATTCTTCCAAAATAGGACTTGGAACATAAAAGTATTTATTTTGAGAGCTTGCTGATTTAAAAGAACGGATTATTGATGAATTATTTTTATTTGTAGAATTATTTAAAACAATAGGATTTGTAATGATTTTTTCTTTATAAACGTTCATTTTTTGCCTTGATAAATGTAATAGGTTATGATTTTTTTTAAAAATCAATTTATTAATACTTCATGAAGTATTGATCTTTTTTTAAAGTATTTTCGGGAAAAGTTCTTTGGATAAAATTATTAAATATTTTTACGTACCTTTATTTTTAATGTTATTTAAATGAAACAATTTTTCAGAGAATTTTAATCATTTAAAAAATAAAAAAATATTAAAAAACGCTCATTTTGTTATTTGACAAAAATAGAGGCCATGAAAAAATTCGATAAAAACCTGAGTTTTGTTCTAAAAGCGATAAAATGGGCACTGTCAGTTATATCATTATATTATATTATATTATATAAATATACATATATACTTACATAAGTATTTATGTATTTACTTAAGAATGATTTTTATAGGGAGTTCAACCTTTTTTTAAAATATATGGAATATCAGATCAAATGAATAGTTGATACATGTACCCATCACTATTTAAATGTTAGCTGTAATGGTCAGCAGCCCTTTACGAGTTCGCCATTCCTAAAAAACCGGCGTTAGAGCGCAGGGGTTGGTATTGGTGACAAGTAGATCTACTTGTCACTGTTCTGGGCCGTTGTCACTGCGCCGCCTCCCATGGATTGATGACGTTCACCCCAGCAGCTTCAAAAGGGCTGGTGTCGCGGGTGGCGACGGTGAAGCCGTTGGCGAGAGAGACGGCCGCAATGAAGGCATCGGCCGTTTCGATCGCCAAGCCGGCAGCGCGGGATTTGGCCAGCAGCTCGGCATGGGCTTTCGTACAAGCCATATCGAACGACAGCACCCGATTGGCGAACATCGGCAGCAGGCGCTTTTCCAAGTTCTCATGCAGGCTGTCCCTGCGCTTTCCTGCCGGAATCAGAGCGATACCTGCACGCAACTCGGCTACCGTGATCGCGGAAAGGTAGAGCGTTTCCAGCGCTTGCGCGTCGATCCAGTGAAGGACGCGGGCATCGGGTTCCTGGCGCTGCGTCTCCGAAATCACGTTCGTATCGAGCAGGATCATTTGAAGCTCGCCGCACGGGCTGGAGACTTGATGCCCGCGCTCTCAAATAAGGCGTGTTCTTCATCGCTCAGGCCGCCAGCCTCGCGCGCGATGGAAGCCAGGAAAGAGCCAAGTTTCACGCGGCCCTCGGGCTTCGCTGCCCGCTCCAAAATGTCGCGAATTTCGGCCTCAGTGCTGCGGCCATGCTGGGCGGCTTGGATTCGGATGGCCCGATGCACCTCATCGGGCAGATTTCTTACATTTACGTTTGCCATTTGGTATCTCTTCTGTTTCAGGATATCAATGATACCATTGTACAGCGTAAGCACCAAAACACAAGTATTTTTCATGTTGCATGGTCAATTTGGGTAGCCAAAAATAGATTAGCCAATTTGGATTGGCCTTTGATTTATTGGCTGGGGCTTCTCGCCTCCCGTTTCGGAGGGGCCGGAACTAAACACCCCTTTCGTCAAACGACTTCTGGCAACCTCGATATATTTGTAAAGCGTTGGCTTTGACACTCCTATCATGTCGCAAATCTGATAAACCGCCCTTTCTTTTACTGGCTTTTCCAAAAGGATTTTTTTAAACCTCAAAATTTTTTTCGGTATGTGGTATGACGTTAAAGACCATCAGAGTTATTAAAAATGAAATTAACAGGAAACCCTGTTTTTGGAGCGAGAGGGGGATAAAATGAATGACCCAAACCGAAATAATAACAACGTCAATATAATAAGAAATGCCAATCAATATTTGATTTGATATCATCATTTTAAATAAGATGCGATACCGCCAAAAAACCTTGATGGTAGGAGTATTTTATTCATTTTGATAGTAAAAACAGGGAGAATGTAGCACATGCATCTCATCATCAACTGGGAAGATTTTTTACAACACCATTGGCAAAAGCGGCCTGTATTTTTAAAAAAAGCGATTTCTCATTTTATCAATCCGGTTTCGCCTGAAGAGCTGGAAAAACTGGTGACAGAACAAGCCCTCGAGAGCCAACTCATTCAAAGGAATCATGGAAAATATCAATTAGTGCATAAACCCTTTAATGGGTATGCCTCATTAGGTCAACGAAACTGGTCACTACGGGTGGAAGCGATTAATCATTCGCACAGACCCGCTGAAAAATTCCTGTCTCTGTTTCGTGTCTTCCCCGATTGGGTCAAAGAAGAGCTGACGGTGGTTTTTTCAGTACCCGGCGGTGGGATTGGCCCTCAGACTAAACCGTCTGACGTGTTGGTGATACAAGGGATGGGACGTAGCCGCTGGCGTGTAGGAGATCGAGGGTCATCGCCGGTTTTTGATGATGGTCAGAACGACTTTTCTGAAGCAATGATGGATGAAGAGCTGAGTTCCGGGGATATGCTGTATATCCCCAAAGGCTCTGCCCATGAAGCCATTTCGTCCGAAGCCGCCATGAGAGTTACTGCCTTCATTTTTGGACAGACAACAGCCTGCGCATGATAAGGAAATGGACTGAGTCGCTTTCAGATGAAAGCCATCGAGGCATTGAGTATGCTCCCTCGCCCGATTTACTCCTGCGTGAAGATCCCACCGAAATTCTGCCTCAAGACATCACCGCCGTCCAAGAGATGATGAGTCAATTCCTGGTCCAGAAGAGAGAGCATCTTGAAACCTGGTTTGTTCAGGAGATGTCTCAAACCGCCTATGAGTTACCGAAGTCGCCTGCGGCGCAGGTGTACGCCACTTCACAGGTTCAGACCTTATTGCAACAGGGACATCCATTGCACCGGTTAATGGGGCTGCGTATGTTACACATCGGCGACCGCTATTTTGTCAACGGCGAGTCGCTTGACTCAGATCATGCCGACGCCTGGAATATTCTGGCACGTCACAGGATGATTGATGGCCAGATGCTCATAAAATTCATCAACGAGGACGATTTTTTGGCACAGTTAACCTTGCTGATGAATCAAGGGTATTGGTATTTCTCATCCATAAAAAAAGACTGATGCCGTTGATGAATGATTTTCATCAAAAATGACATAAATCACATAAATATAAGTATCATTTACTCTCATTTTGGTATGGTAAAGAAAATTCCCTGATGCTATAGTATAGCTATACCTATACCTATACCTATACCTATACCTATACCTATACCTATGAAAGTCACCCTTTCATAGGGGTTTTTATATACACAGGCAAGAAGTCTTTTTAATCACATAAAGCCCAAATAAGCCTATGATAAATCAGCGATTTTTAAGTTTAATTCGACATAATATATAATTAGAAAAAATCACAAAATTTAATTTAAAGTTATTGCAATAAGTTATATTTATTTCATTAATTAACTGATTAATGAATCGTAATTTTTAGCTATTTTTAGAATTTTATATCTCAGTGCTAAACTCGTTTTTGTCATGCCTTACAAGGATTAATTTGATAAATGACGGTCATTTTTGCTGAATCAATTCGTTAATGGAGCATCATCTTGGCTAGGCGAAACGTGCTCCTCTTTATACAAAGAGGTTTAATGTTATTTATTAATATCTTAAAGTATATATCATTGTTTCTTATTATATCTATAATAGGACTATATTCTTTTGTTGAATATAGGATATTTCAATTCAATAAAAACTCAATTGATATAATTGCTCATGCTGGCGGATAGATAGATGGACATATATATACTAACAGCCTTGAAGCGCTTAATAATTCATATAATGAAGGTGCAAAAATATTTGAATTAGATATTAGAGAAACAAAAGATGGGTACTATGTTGGAACACATGACTGGAAAACATGGGCTCAACAAACGGGATATTCTGGCGAATTACCACCCAATCTTGAAGAATTTAAACGATATAAAATTTTGAACAAATATACCGCAATGAGCTTTGAAGATATAAATAATTGGTTTTTATCACATCCTGATGTTGTATTTATAACAGATAAAGTTGATAAACCATTAAAAATGGTAAATTTATTTTATGATAAATCAAAAATAAAAATGGAGCTTTTCTCTAAAAAATCCATGAGAATGGGTGGAGGTATATTTGACGGTGCAATGGCTAACTATTACTCTCTTAGTCAGATAACAAAAACTCTACTTGTAAAATATGATTTTATTTCAATGATAGAGTTTTTTAAAAAAAACAATCTAAAATATGTTGTAGCAGGGAAACCATTTTCTTATGAAGATAAGTTTAAATTGAAATTAATAAGGTTAAATGGAATAAAGATTTATATGTACCTTTTTGGAACTAATGATGAAATTACACAACAAGTAATTGAATATCGTAGTTATTTAGATGGTGTTTATTATAATAAAATCCCAAATTAACTTGTTTCTTAATAAAAAAAAGCATTTTTTTGAGTTGGTTTTGTTGGTTCTGTCGCATTAAGAAAAATTCAGCTTAACCAGTCACAACATAATGTGGTTATGGCAATTTAAAAAGCCTTAATGCGACAGAACCTTAAGGACGCCGAAGCAGTAATAGCCGTCATGGTTATTCGCCAAGCTCCTGACTTCGACGCGGTCATGGAAAAGGTCACCCTGTGGCGTAATCGCCTGTGAGATAATCTGTACCGGACTATATTGTCATTAAAGTGCACCAAGGAAAGGGTTATCTGAAATTAAACCGGACATATCGGAATTTTTTGAAGGTACCAATAAACAAGAGGAGATAGTTATACAAAAAGAAACTTCCATATCTTTATTGATAACGGGTCACTTTGGAAAAGAAAACCGTCTTCAACCCTATATTTTTGACATTCTCCCCTTCTTTAATGAGAAAGAAATGATTAAAACGTCTATTAATAATATTATTAAAACAATTAATTTAAAAAATTTGAAATTTAATAAAATATTTTTTTCTTTTATTTCTCTTGTTATTTTGTTTTTTACAGCAAAGCTAATATTAAAATGCGCGGGTATTCTTCCATCAGAAAGAAATATTTTTTTACTTTTAATATTAATTGTTATTTTGACTTCATCAAAAAAAGCTTTTTGGTTTTTAGTTTTTCCTATGTGTACTTTATATGCAATATATTCACCAATAGGAATAATTTATGGAACGCCTGATTATTCATATGTGGCATCTGTTTTTGCAACAGATTTTCTCGAAATGAAAGAGTTTTTGACTCATATACCTATAAAGAATTATTTTTATCCAATCTTTATAATTTCTGGTATTTTTTTATATCGATTTTTTATCGTAAAAAACAACATTGAGTTTTATAAAAATAAAACATTAATAAGTATTTTTGTTATTTTTTCTATGATAAATCAATCTCCAGCAGAATTTTTTAAAATTACGATAAGATCGATTTTAGAAGTTAAAAATGAAATTGTTATGTTAAATAATTTTAAATCTTCTTCAGAATGGGGTAGATCTCATCTAGAAAATTCGAAATATGATAATTACATTCTTGTTATCGGTGAAAGTGCGAGAAAAGATTATCACCATGCATTTGGTTATCCAATAAATAACACTCCGTTTATGAGTAGTAATAATGGGATTTTAGTGAATGGATTAACGTCTGGAGGCTCAAATACTGTTTCTTCATTAAGGTTAATGTTAACGAAACCAGATTTTAAAAACTGGAAACCTAACTATCATTTAACATTGATTGATTTAGTAAAGTCAGCGGATATAAAAACTTATTGGCTATCAAATCAAGGATACTTTGGATACCATGATACTCCTATTTCTGCAATAGCTAAAAAAAGTGATTATAAATATTTTTTAAAATACGGAAATTATGATAGTAAGAATACCAGTGACTTTTTATTGTTAGAAAAAATAAAAGAAATAATAAAAAAATCAAAAGAAAAGAAATTTATTGTAGTTCACCTATATGGTTCCCATTCTGATGCTTGTGATAGATTGATCGATTATAAAAAAATAGCCAATGTTAACGATAAAAAATATTCTTACATCAATTGTTATATATCATCCATTAATAAAACTGATGAGTTTTTACATAAATTAAATTCATTTATGATGAAAGAATTTTCTAAAAATCAGGGGTCTTACTCAATGTTATACTTTGCTGATCATGGATTAACACACAATGAGACTGACGGTGTTATATACCTAAACAATAGTAGGCTAAGTAAGTTTAGTTATGACATACCATTGTTCGAAACATCATCTGATTCTAGTAGTAGAAAAGAGTGTTATTCTTTTAAATCAGGACTAAACTTTATTGATGGCATAGCTAAATGGATTGGCATAAAGAACGAAAAAATAAATAAAAACTACAGTTTTTTCGATTGTAAAGATGATCCTAATGATTATGGTTTAAGGAATTATATAGCAAAGACGACTGACTATACAGATCCTGCAATAGATATTAGTGGTAAATGATAACTCACGAATAAAACCCCAAAAGGAGGCTTTTATCTGATAAGGCTTGTTTCAATCGCATCATATTTTTCATAGTAAGCCTTTTGCTTTACGCCGATAGTACGTGGCGTTGTTCGGTTACCCTGCGCCAGAGTTTTTTTCTGAATTTTAGGCGGTTCTGTCACTTTTAAGCATCCCCATCAGTACTCAAGTAGTTTCTGTGCTCTCGGCCATCAACCCCACGTTAACGCAAAAGGTGTTTGCACTGGACTTGGGAAACGCAGATAGGCGTCACTTTCTCGATGGATCAGCGGGAATATGCGCATTTTCTGACAATAAAATAGAATAACCAAGAATGACACATGTAATACACTAGTATTTCATTATTTGAAATTACTGCCTATTTATCAAGGGCTAAAAAACTATCAGCTAGAAAAAATCCCAGTTCGGGAAACAGAATTTTTTGTATGCCAAGAGCATTTTTTAACCTATGACGGTCCGTCATAGATTGATTATGCGTCTAATTAAAAACTTATCATACGCTTAAATAGCAGTTGCTGAATGTCCTGCTTTTGGGACAAAACAGCATGAGCTGTAATAGTTTCATCTTCGACTGAATACAGCACACGATAACCATTTGCCGTATTACATTCACGATATTGAGCACAGCCTATTTTAAGCAATTCCGGGCACATCTGACAGCCCAGGGGGAAATCACTCACTCGTTTTTCGAATTGCTCAATAATGGCGGTGATAACCTCTTTTCGTTTCGCCTCTATACGCCGTAATAAATAACTCGAAATATCATCGATACAGATTTTGACGGTATTAGTGTATTGAAATACAACGCCCATATCATAACCCCTCGAGCAGCTGGCCTCTTGAGTAGACCTTGCCGTCAGTTTTATCTTTCTCAGAGAGGGTAAGCAGCTTCAGTAATGCGATGGCGTTTTCCCGCTCCTTTTGCACATCGTATGACTCAATCACATACGCAGGAACGCCGTTCTGTGTGACAAGAATCGGTTCTGCCAGATCAAGCGTGGCGGCGTTTTTTTTCACATAACTGATTGTTTCGACTCTCATGACAAATCCCCCCTTTTTTATAATTAAGTTTAAATTTAATCTAAATATGGTTTCAATGCAAAGTGTATCTGGACGGAATTACCTGAATGTTCAACTGGCGGCCACATTATGACAGGCGATTGAAATCTGACCCGATCGCGGTTGTTCTTGTTGGATGCGCTGGTTGCCCACCAGAAACTGAGGTGACGGAGATTGGGGAGTTCCCGTCTATCGTGTGCGCTATCCGAGTCCGAGATGTTTGGGGCAATCTGGTAACGCTCCAGCGCACATATCTCACCCAAAACGGTAAGAAGGCCAAGGTCGGCAACGCCAAGAAAATGATGCCCATTCCGGAATGTGTTCATAACGTACTGATCTGGGCTGACAAAGATAAGTCTGTAACTGGTGAGAAGTCAGCGAACGTGTTGAAAGCCAAGCTGGAGAAGCGCGGCATTCGTGTGTACCTCCTGCTGCCTAATCTCCCCAGCCTAGAGCGAAAGGGATTGACTGGAACGATGTCCTGATGAGTCAGGGAAGCCTCGGTTTCCCAAATACTCGCTACAGACGTGAACTATGCCTGTACAAAACAAGCGTTCTGGGCATTCAATCATTTTATGATTGAATGCCCAGAACGCTTGTCGGAATATTTATGAAAAACGCGCACTTACACAGAATTCCTGACAGTCTCTCAACTTTTAGGAGGCTACTTCCAATGGGTATGCTGAATATGATTTTTTGAATTTTAATTGATGAAAATTCAATTTAATTAACATTAGCTTTCAAAAATTCATGAAAGCTGACGTGGCCAGCTTTATTTCAATCCATTTCCTTAAAACTCTTTTTTATATCGTCATCACTAAAATAATCACCTAATATTTCTTTTAATTCATTTAGAGTAATAGAACCATCATATCATTGTTCTTATCATGTTTTTTAAAACGGTTTCTAATTTTTTTAAGTTCATCTTTGATTAAGATTAAGCTTTTTTATCATTTCGTTGGTTCATATTGAATGAATATTAATAGTATGTAATACAAATAATAAGATTGGCCTGTCTTTACAAAATATCAAGAAGCCTATTTGGTGTTGCTCCCTAAACCCCCAAAAGAAACATTTTCGGTTTCACCAGATAACCGGATTGGTGACTCCCCCCTCATGTTGTCTTCCCTAAAACATTTCTGCCTCAAGCTCACACAGTGACCGCATTTATTTTTTTGGGGGATACTTCAGTCTTTTTTTGGTCATAGAGGGGTCGTTTGACGAAAGGGAAATTAAAGTACTATAAGGGCTTCTATAAGGGCTTCCCCGATTAGTCAACCCCGGTTTTTTCTGTCTGGCTATCTATCACTGAAGTTAAAGGGATAAGACTGCGGTACTATAAACGGCCATGATGAATCATTATCGATTCGGACCCTGATGAAAGACGCTCGTAAGATTCTCGTTCGCTAAACGGATAATAATATCCAGTACTTTTACAGAAATGCCTCACGGGGGTCTAACCCTTTTACATCAACGCTGACAGTTCAGATAAGATATTTTTACTGAGTCAATTAAATGACTTATTGTAGAACCTGAAGTCATCACCATAAAACAGGGACGCCCAACATAAACGGGCATTTTTGGCTGCGATTGCCACAGCAGTACGCCAGTAACCTCGGCGGTTGATCAGCGAACTCACCCACTGACTGAAAGGATCTTGTTGCTTCTCCACACCAATCATGACAGAACGTGCTCCTTGGACAAGCAAGGTGCGTAAGTAGGCATCACCCGCTTTGGTGATTTTTCCCAGTCTGGATTTTCCCCCACTACTGTACTGTGACGGTGTTAAACCGAGCCAAGCTGCCAACTGACGCCCATTTTTAAAATCATGAGCAGTGCCAATTAGCAACCAGCGCACTCGCCGTTGTTGGACCCACCCCTTTGAGTTTCATCAGATTTTGGCTGCGACTATCCTGCTTAGCGATTGTTGCCAGGATGCGATCATACTCAGCAATTTTCAACTCAATGGCATCAATATGTTCTAGCAGAGTATCGATGCAATGCCGGACCCATCCTGGTAGGTTTTCCCTGTGCTCTGCAACCAGGCGGCGTAACGATTCCGTACGTTGTGGTGCAATGAAACCAAATTCAGAGACTAATCCACGAAGACGGTTATAAGATGCAGTCCGCCCTTCAATAAATCCCTGTCGGGTACGGTGCAAGCATTGCATTGACTGTTGTTCTTCATCTTTAACAGGAACAAAACGCATATGTGGCCGACGAACCGCTTCACAAATCGCCAGCGCATCCGCCGCATCATTCTTCCCGGCTTTACCTGCTAAGCGATAAGGAGAAACAAATTTAGGCGCCATGAGTCGGACGTTATGACCATACCGCGTGAATAATCTTGCCCAGTAATGTGCGCCGGAACAGGCCTCCATGCCGATCGTGCAAGGAGGTAAATTAGCCATTAGCTCTGGCAATGCGGTTCGAGGCACTTTAGGCTTAACTAGAACAGGAATACCATTTTTATCAACACCATGAACAGCAAAGACATTTTTAGCAAGGTCTATCCCAACGGTTGTAATAATCATGGTCTTCCCCTATATTCGAATTTTGGTTATCTTCCCCATAATGGCACAAAAGTGAGGACAGTAAACTTAATTTAGGGGAAGTCCCTTTCATTCGCCAAGCTTTACTGAACAACTGTAGTTGTCCAACACTTTCCTGTGGAGCTCGCTTAAAGTTTTAGCACCAGTGGATCTGCCTCGCGCCGGAAACCGGCACGCTCGTAGAATGCGTAGCTCTTGTCGCTTGGCCAGACGACCAGCAATTCCAATTGTTGAGCTTCCGCCCAGTTTTTAGCTTCAGCGAGCAGGCGCCCGCCAGTTCCTTTATTCCGAAATTCCGGCAATGTGTAAACATTTGTTAGATATCCCCATTGACCATTGATGTCGTCGGGGTGAGGAATTTTTGCCACTTTGATTATCGACAAGACTGCGACGATCTGGCTGTTACTTTCAGCTACAAAAGGCACGAATCTGCTCTGTTCTTCGATGTTCATCAGAGCGGATTGGAATGCCGCAATGAATTTTTTTCTAGCTGAAGAGTCAGTCACCGGCGAATCATCCGTGCAGAGCGGCCAGTGAGCCGATGTCCGCAGGGGTCGCCAAGCGAAACCTAAGTATATCGCCACGGCCATTCCTTTTATCAAGCATACAGTTCTCCTATTGTCAGATTGAGCTATACCCTATCCTGATGTTAGGCTCTCATCACAAAACTGTCAGAATAGAATCAAATTTTCTATTTATTGACACAAAAAAACAAAGGTTATAGAGTTATCTCTGACACTTTTGGGGATAATTAATGACGGGACAACGTATTGGCTATATTCGGGTCAGTACTTTTGACCAAAATTCAGAGCGGCAGCTCGAAGGCATCACAGTCGATCGCATTTTTACCGACAAAGCCTCGGGCAAGGATATCAAACGACCAGAATTGGAGGCATTACTCAGTTTCGCCCGTAGTGGCGATACCGTGTTGGTGCATAGCATGGATCGTCTGGCCCGTAATCTTGATGATTTACGCCGCCTCGTTCAACTGTTGACGCAACGCGGCGTCCGCATTGAGTTTGTCAAGGAACATCTTAGCTTTACCGGCGAAGACTCACCCATGGCCAATCTGATGTTATCTGTCATGGGCGCATTTGCTGAATTTGAGCGCGCCTTAATCAAAGAACGCCAGCGCGAAGGGATTGCATTAGCCAAACAGAGGGGCGCTTACCGTGGTCGAAAAAAATCACTCTCGGAGAGTGAAATGACCGAACTATATCGCCGCGTTGTTGCCGGCGATAAAAAAGCACAGGTTGCACGCGACTTGGGTATCAGTCGGGAAACGTTATATCAATATTTGAAGAGAGGAGAGTAGACCATGACGGTTTTTAAAGCAGTTGAGTCTATACATTAATTATTTAATGAGTATATTATGAATTTATCTAAATTTTTGATTTTGATTTTATTTCTTTTTTATTTTTGAATCATCAGCATCAACTCTTAAATAACCTACAAACGCTAGTGCTTCTTAAACACCTAAAAATCAGGAAATAAAAGTGATTTTTCCTCGAAATAACAACAAGCCTGAGTGTTGGAACCCCTGAGATATATTAAGAATAAACTTTCAATGAGTTTCTCTTGTCTGCCCCATGAATTGCCCACCTTAAAGATAAAATTGACAATAATAAAAAAACGTAATAACGTGTTATAACTTTATGTGCTGAGTTAAGGAACTTTTTATGTCGACATTTAATACGCGTCAATTTCGTGCAGGAAACTCACAAGCTGTACGTATCCCTGCTAAGATGGCTTTTCCGCCGCAAACAGAGTTAGTTGTTTATCGCGAAGGTAATCGTATTATCGTAGAGCCGAAAGAACGCACTCTCGGCGATATACCTCGAATATTACATACTTTAAATCAAAACTTTATAGGTAGGCGCCCTGAGTTTGAGGAAAATAAAAGGGACTGGTCATGAAAAAGTACATGTTAGATACGAATATCTGTATCTATCTCATTAAAAAATGTCCCCCCGAAATTGTGAAAAAATTCGATAATTATCGAAAGGGAGAAATCATAATTAGTGCAATCACTTGGGCTGAACTGTGTTGTGGAATTAAAAAAGAGGGTAGAGATACTGTTGAGAACTTACTATCGGTTTTGGATGTAGAACCATTTGGAATAAAACAAGCAGATAAATATGGAGAGTTAACCCATTTTTTCCCAAATCGAAAAGCAAACTTCGATAGAATGATCGCCGCTCACGCAATATCGTTGAATGTTACTCTTGTAACGAACAATATTGATGATTTTTATTCTTATACTCGTGTTGGCTTAAGCACTGAGAACTGGGTTAGCTCTCATAAATAATTTAGCATCTGGAGTCATCAGGGGGGAAGCAAGCAGTAGCAGGCTAATAAGACCCCATAGCCCGTACAGCTTTTCTCAGTCACCATTAATTCACAACGGTCAGCGCATTCATTGTGAAAGTCCCTTCGCCTCGACGAGGTAAATCTTGAATTTCAGGAGTAATAGGGATCTAACGCTCAGTGGAACGAAAACTCACGTTAGGCAAGAGTCTGTAAATTTTTTTGTGTAAATAGCCTTAACATCCCAATGATGAGAAATAGAGAACCAATGCAGACTTTTTTATCGATATAGGTTTTTTATTCGACATACCTGCGAGCAACTATAGTCAGTCACTTCAGCAGTTTCTTTAATGCTTGGTTTTTTACCTGTCTGTAGTATATACACTTTTTTGTGTCGTTCTTCGCCAGCTTGCTTACCTCGATATTTACCCAACTTATATGTGCCCGCTCAATTCCTTGATTTTGTCTCTATCGAGGGCTCAACCAGTTTTTATGTGACATTGCGGCCATCAGATCTATCAGCATATTGTTCATATCGGCAATCACGGCACGGGTGATCGGATCGTTCGGTGATGCTTCTAGATCAGACAAGGCTTGCCATGAAGTGGGGACATCCAGGCTGACAATTCGCAGCTCATGTTGCTCAATCTGCTTTTTCAGCGTCATCCCGTGTTGCTCAGTCGAGTCAAGCGGTCTATTTTTTCTACCAGTAAAATATCATTCCGATGACTGTCTATCAGTAATCGTCCTAGCTCCGGTCTGTCGAGTTTTATGCCGCTGACATTTTCCCTGTAATAGCAGGCGATTCTCTGGCCGCGTTCCTGAATAAATTACTCCAGCATCTCTTTTGCTCAATCAGCAAATTGATCTTTCGTTGATGCTCTTAAATAAGCTCTGATGAACATTTTTTCACCTTATTATCGCATTTAAGTTATTTCATAAAACATATCGCATATAGATTATGTCATTATGACCATTCATTCACTTTTTTAATTATTTCATCAGGATATACCCTTAGGCGATAACTTTTTACGTAAATATTAAACTTCAAAATAATTTAAATACTTTTATCTGTGGAATAGAATTTGTCATAACATTTTGTAGTAAATACAGAAATACGTTTTTCTGTGTTTTTTGTCCTTCGTTTTTTATTTGAGATGCTTTTAATCGTAAATACTACTTTAATTAATTACGATTTTAAGATTTATCGTAAAATGAGATTAATTTAAATGAGTGGTAAAAAAATCTAGGTGTGATTTATGGCACGAGTTATATTGGCGACGAGAAAATTAAGCCATAGAGAAACTTTATCATTATCAGAGGCGGATTTCTTCACATGTTTGATTTAATTACAACTGTAGTGGATACATGATTTTTTACCTTGCCATGCGCTGGGTTATCACATGCTTGGACATCCAATATTTCGACATGTTGAGCAGTAATCGCTCATCACTTTTAAGGTTTTCAATAAAACTGATATTGGCTATTAATGCTTTATGAACATCAAACAAATCAGCTGAGTTAACATTAATCAACTCAACATCGACGACTTTTTCTGTTTTATTTTTTTTCGTTTTAACAGTGAGTGATTTGATTATTTCACGGCCATTATCATCAAATTTTAGCTCATAAGCCATAATTTGACCGGTGATATTTTTATTTAATTTAAATAATTTCGGTTGATTTTTATCTTTATTTCCTATGAATGTATCTAAAATATATTTTAGTTCACCGGCCGATGAATGTTCATGACACTCATGATGAATCCGATTCCATGTTTTATCTCCATCAAATTTATAAAAATAAACTTTAGGGAGAGATTTTTTTTCAAAGGATTTAAGATCGTCATAATATTCATTCATAAATTTACGAAAATCGGAATAGTTATCAAATGCTTTTAAACCAAAATTGGGGTCACAGAATGACCATATATGTTTATTTTCTTCCAACTTATGCACAACGATAGACGTCGCATGATCCATTGACATAAAACTGAGATGAATGTTTTCATTCACTTTATCCGCTCTTACTGACTCCATAATATCTTTATACTTAACTTCTTCGGGCTCAAATATATCGTTTTTACGATTACGCTTCCATATTAATCCATTTTTTTTAAATGTTTCCTCATATAATAGCTTTGCCGCATCTACTTCATTTTTTCGATCTTGGATATGATAATATTCAAAATAATAGTTACTGCTATATTGTAAATTTACTAAATCTTTGATGACTGGCCCCAGAAGCTGACGGCGATAATTTCTCTGTAATCTTTTTTGGATACCTTTAATATCATTAACATCTCTTGATTCATTATCGACATAAGCATTAACTAGTTCTGTTAACCACTTCATATAAGCTTTACCCCCTCCTGGCCCATGAACATGTTCTTCTATCATGCAATAAGCAGATAAACTAACGCATAATCCTTCAAGGAATTCACGAGCTTCTTCTTTGTTACCTTGAGTTATAATCACTTCACCTATCTCAGGGATCAATTTAATCAGCTTATTTAAAAAATCATCCTAGCAAAAGTCGAATGATAATTCTTCTATCTCGTTATAACTGCCTTTTTTTTGTGATTCAGTGACATTTTCATAATTAATCGTATTTAGGGAATTTATGATTCGAGTAAAATCAGTAAGATTTGTTGTATTTTTTTGATTTTTCCCCGTTTTAGGGAAACTCAATAAACCTATATTTGGTATAAAATTTTTGAATTTTTTTATAGAAATCATTATTAATTCTCCAGTAGTGAGACCGCCGTAATTTTTGATTGTCTGTTCAGTCTCAATAATATTAAGCTCCTAAATATTTTTATATTGAGCCTTTTAGAGGAATGATTCGTGTTTTTTCAGTTTAATTGTTATGTAATTTTTATTCCTTTAATGAAAGATAAATATCAAAAACCGCTCATCTTTTATTTCACCAAAATAGAAGCCATGAAAACATCAGTAGATAACCTGAGAATTGATTTTGACTGATGCGTTATTCATTCAATTTGATGAAAAAAAGAGGGGGCATTGTATTCAAGTTAAAAGAGGCGGGCGGTTTTTAAGCGGCCAAAGAAATAGAACGGCCGGAACAAAAATCTGGGTAAAAGGCCTTAATTTTAGCCAATTAGCTTTTATGGCTAGTCTAAATTCAACTCATTGACTCGAATTTTCAACTTTAATTAGATATCTTACCAACTTATATTATCGTAAAAACAGATAGTCGTATTTCTGTTTTTCTTGACTCATGTTTTATTTTTTGTAAAAATTAAATCGCAAATACTACTTTAATGAATTGCGATTTTAAGATTTATCGTAAAGGGTATCAATTATGATTATCTCAGTTTTGAACCAGAAAGGGGGGGGGTGGGTAAAACCACGTTAAGTATTAATATTGCGGCTCAGCTCTCCTTAAATGGTAAAAGAACTCTTCTTTTGGATGCTGATCCTCAAGGAAGTTCTTTGGATTGGGCCGCTGCTCGAGATGAAGAATCCCTTTTTACCGTTGTCGGTTTACCGAGAGCCACTCTGCATAAGGAAATCAGGAAATTTGCAGAGGACTACGAACACATCATTATTGATGGCCCTCCTCGTGTTACCGAGCTTGCTCGTTCTGCGATTATGGCGGCAGACATGGTTATTATACCTGTTCAGCCCAGTCCATATGATGTGTGGGCTGCGCAGGAAGTCATTGCTCTTATCAATGAAGCTAAAATTTATAAAGAAAACATTAAATCCGTATTTGTTGTTAATCGCAAAATCGCAAATACGGCCATTGGGCGTGACGTGTGTGATGCGTTAGCGACCTATTCAACAGATGTTCTTCACTCAACTGTCACTCAAAGGGTTATTTTTGCTGAATCAGTGGCAGCTGGAAAAGCTGTTTTTGAATTAGAACCTCATAGTAGTGATGCAAAGGAAATATCTGCTTTGGTCGATGAAATTTTGGAGTTGCCATCATGAGTAATAAAAAAATAATTTTTGGCGTTAAACCAGATAGACCTGATATTGATTCATGGGTTGAGACTCGAGCTATTGAAGAAACGAAAAAAGTGCCAGAAAAAATGAAAAGACTGACTATCGATATTCCTGAAAGTTTACATAAAGCGGTTAAATCCGCTTGTGCCTTGAGGGGGACAAAAATAGCAGATGAAGTTCGTGGTTTACTTAACCACGAGTTTCGCAGTGATTTAGTGAGGCAAAGAGAGTAAGGATCTCATGTAATCAGAAATCACGGTTTTAATCCACTGCCATTTTTGCTGATAAGATAAAAGGACATTTTTTGAGATACGCGCCGCTTATATTGCTCAAACCAAGCGGATATGGCTAAAAAAATGTGATTGTTTTGCGTTCGACTCGTGCGGGCCTGACAGCGTTCTATTCCACAAGTCTGCTTGACTTCCCGATAATAAATTTCAACAGACCAGCCGGCCTCTATGACCGCAGTCACTTTGTCACGGGTTGTCTCACTCATGTTGCTGGCAACATAATCAATGCGACCGTATTGGGCCACAAACTTGAAAACAGTGCAATGGTCAAGTAAACCCGAACAAATTTTTAAGACACATTGATGAATGGTATTCGCTCAAACTCCATCGGAGAAAGATATCCGAGTACACTGTGGGGACGTTTACTATTGTAACAAGCCAAATAGTCCAGCACACCGAGCTTGGAATCATGGGGGTCTTTAAGGGCTTCTTAGTGTCAATATTCATATTTCAGAGTGCGGAAGAAGCGCTCAGTAGGGGCATTATCCCAGCACTGCCCTTGTCACTGTGGCTTGCCCGCATCCCCATGACCGACAGGTGTTGCCCGTATTCGCTACTGGTGTACTGACTGCCTCTATCTGAGTGGTAAATGAGCCCCTTATCGGGCTTTCTACGCCAATACGCCATTTGTAAAGCCGCTAAACAGAGCTCAGTCCGCCTATGTCCTGCCAGGGCCCACCCTAATATGGCACTGTTAACAAAGTTAATGTTAAGATATTCTCTGTTTTTTAGGGGGATAAAGAAATGAAAAACAGGCACTATCCGCTCAAAGAGTGTGATTTTATAAAAATCATCGAACCTCATATTATAAAATATGATAAACGTCCAGGCAGACCTGCAAGCATCAGTCATTATCAGTTTTTTTCAGCTGTTTTGTACGTATTGAGAACGGGTATCCCTTGGCGTGATGTACCTGATTTATACGGTCATTGGCATACGATTTATATGCGCTTTAAAAGATGGAGTGAAAATGGCTTGTTCTGGAACTTGCTTTATCGTTTACAACAAAAAAAGAAAATCAAAATGGACTGTACATGGGTAGACAGTACGACGGTCGCCATCCACCGACACGGCTCAGGAAGCCTTAAAAAAAGGGACCTCAATCGATAGGGCGCGGCCGAAAAGGCGTGAGCACTCAAATTCACGTGGGTCTTTCAGGCCGCTTTCTCCGGAGTGCCTGTCTATCTGAAGGACAGCGCTCCGATATGAAAGCCTTTACTGAGCTGTGGATAAAGGGAAATGGGAGGAAGGTGAGCTACATCATCGCTGATAAGGGAGTTGACTTTTTTGATGTCAGAAAATTAATCCGGGATAGTGGAAAGAGCCCTGTGATACCCCGACGAAAAGGGGCTGTTTGCACCGGCATTCAACCTAATGATAAAGAAAAATACAAAACACGCTCTGCGATTGAACGTTTCTTCTTCAGCATAAAAGAACAAAAAAGACTCGCTTTACGCTTTGATAAACTCGATATCACCTTCTTTTCTTTCTTCGCTATCGCTTGTCTTAAAGTCTTTAATTTACTTTGTTAACACTGCCATAAAACCTTTGTTAAGCGTAGACCGCCGGGCGGATTTTTATCTCCATTTAGCTAGGGGGCTTTATAAAAAAATGCGCATTTCAACGCGGTATTTCAATCTTACTGTGATTTTAAAAGGGGGGAGAAAAAAATGAAAAAACAGGACAGAGGGCAAGAACAAAAAAGACGGCGTCGTTTGATTAGGGCCGCATTCCCTCCCCAAAAAAATCCTCAGCGCTATCGTTATTTACTTCTGGTCATCCTCAAAAAAATATCTGCCCTAAAAAGAAAAATCACGGACTCAATTCAATTGACCCTGACAGCACGGCGCTCAAAAAATCGCCCATTTTGATGACCTTCCCCGTGAAAACTCTCCTTTTTTCCCTGTTGCTGTTCGGCTGTACGGGTTCCCCCACTCGCCATAATGACAATGCCCCTGCCCCATTTGTCGAGTCACAAATACAGCGGAGCAGTCAAAAGATAGCTCTGGCGCAAGAGAGACTCCAACAATCCAGTGGAATGAGGATTGAGGGGGCTCAGAATAAACACATCGCCCCCATACCCCCTCAGACACAAAAGAAGGTCTCCTTGCAAAAACCCATTTTCAATACAACAGGAAACTCTGTTGTGAAAAAGACAGAGGATATGCCCCAAAAACCTCTTCAGACAGAGAAAACCTGGCGCGCAGAGCAAGGCTCTACCCTCAAAGACACCTTGTCTTTATGGATTTAGGAAAAATGTGCCCCCGAAAAAAGGAGAGCCTGGCATCTTGTTTGGGATACCGACACCAACTACAGAATAGATGCGCCTTTATCCTTTTCTGGCACTTTCCGTGACGCCTTGAATGGAATATTTCGTTTATATGCCAAGGCCACGGTGCCCCTATTTGCAGGGATCAATACGACACAATGTCTGCTCAAAGTCGATGACCAGGAGAGACACTCATGAACAGGCCATTTTTAGCGGTTTGCATGAGCATTGCGCTCTTTCTTTCTGGCTGTGCAGTGCACCGTCGCATTGATAACGTGATGGAAGCGGCTCAAACAGATTCGGATAAGGTCAGTGCTCTACTGAAAGACGCCTCAACGGCGCGTCCCGTGGTGACATTTTATCAAGAGCAATGGATTAACCCGGTTCCCATCAAATCCGTCAATAAAGCGATCCCAGAAAAAATAAAACGTTGTCATATGACTTACAAAACGTCTCAACCTCAGACTATTTACCAGTTTGCTCAGGATGTGACACAGCAATGCGGTTTCCGGGTGAACATTTCCCCAGATGCCGCGGCATTGCTCAGCAGAGGGGCTTCTCATCTCGGCGGAAAGGGTCAAACTCAGCAGAGGGATCGGGGGCCTTCGCCCATTCCCCCGATGGATAACGACGGCATGATGCCTTTGCCCTCAATGGACATTCAGACGAGTCGCTTGAATTCAGCAACAGCCTCGATGAACAATACGATCACGGATGTCGCTTACTCTGGCAATGTGGCGGGTTTGCTGGATATGGTGACCGCCCGTTTAGGGGTCTCATGGCGGGTCAAAAATGAAGAAATCACGCTTTTTTATCTGGAAACCCGTCGTTTTAATATCGATCCGACGAATGCAAAATATGCTCTTAAGCATCATCAAAAGAGTGGTTTATCCACTCAAAGTAGCACAGGAGGCGGCGGATCGAGTAGCGGCTCAAGTACCTCCCAACAAACCGAAATGGCCAATGACCTCTACGGCGATATCCAAAAAACCGCGGAAAGCATGTTAACCCCGGGCGTGGGGCGGCTCAGTCTCAATCAAACCTCAGGGGTGGTGGTGGTGACAGATGTTCCCGAAGTGGTCAACCGCATTGGGGAGTACCTGCGAGATGAAAATATCAAGCTGTCGAAACAGGTCTTGCTTAAAGTGGTGGTGTACACCGTGCACACGGAGACGGCTGACCAGTCAGGCATTGACTGGAATATCATTTTTAAATCCTTGTCAGGAAAATACGGGATTCATGTGGCGAATGCCTTTAATGCGGGCTCGAATCTGGCCAATGGGGGGTTTGAAATTTTGCAGACGGCCACGGGGAGAGCGTCGCAATGGGCGGGGTCACAATTTTTGTTGAAAGCCTTGTCTGAGCAGGTCAAGGTATCGGATGTGAAAACACTGTCTATCATGACCACGAATCTGGCGACTGCGGGAATGCAGATTGGAAAGCAAACCACTTATTTGCGCAAAACGTCGGTCACGACGGGCAACACAACGACGGGCGCTGAGCCGGTTCAATCACTCGAACCCGGGGAAATCACCACCGGTACCAACATTAACATCATGCCAAAAATCTTAGAGGGCAATGAAAAAATGATGCTGACGATGATGATGGATATCTCCTCGCTCAATCGGCTGAGAAGAATAGAAAACAGGAACAAAACTGAAAGCATCGAAGCGCCCGATACCGACTCCCGCTCTATTCCACAACGGGTATGGCTCAAGCCTGGAGAAACGGTTCTCATGAGTGGTTTTGAACAAAATATTCAAGACGGGAGTCAACGAGGAGTCGGTTCCTCCCGCCATTTTTTATTCGGCGGAGGGATGTCAGGGAAAAGCAAGAAAGAATCTTTTGTGATCACCATCACCCCTTTATTGCGTTAAAAAAGTGGGTCAAGGTTTGACATCATGGGGAGAATGCTCTTTCAACCAGTTTTTCATCGCACAGTCCATACGAGATTGCCAGTGTTTACCTGTGGCTCGAAAGGCATCTACCACTTCCTGAGAAAGACGAATGGTTATTTTTTGCTTGGTAGGGGCTTTTTGTGGGCCTCGGATGCCGAGCGTTTTCAAAACAGAAAGGGGTAATACCTCTTCAGCGGGTCTCATCAAAGCAAAGTCTTCCTCTTTGAGTTCACGTACCTCACCTTCTTTATCAATCAAGGGTAAGTGATTTTTCATATTTAATGCCCTCTCTGGTATTGGCTTTACGAAAACTAATGACTCTGATGCCGTTTTTAATGTCAGAAAAACACAGAACGTGTAAGCGATTTTTTAAGTAACCGACAGCAAGATAGCGAACTTCGGGATAATTCTTGCGCTCATCGATAAAAAAGAAGGCCGTAGAAAAATCAAAATCCTTAACGCTATCAAAGCTCAGTCCACGTTCCAAAATATTGCGATGATTTTTCACTGCATCGTATTCAATTCTCATTTATCAAATCGTACATACAATTAAATGGTATTTCAATGTTATTTTTTGAAATACATGAGAAAAAATGTATGTCCCACGAAAAAAAACCAATACATATTGTGACTTACAACAAAAAGTCCTTCGTCGTCGGGCTTGAATGGCGGGCGATTAAAGGGGGCTTACATTTTATGAAAGAAGTGAAAGCCATTGGGAAAAGAGAACACCTGGATGTCGTCGCCATCCGGCAAAACGGATCGATTCAAGCAGGCTTCGCGCCCAAATTTTCTGTCCCACTCAAAGGAAAGTATTCGCTGGCGGTGTCATTGGTGTCCTTGATCCCCGGTAAATGGCTGGCCGTGCTCCCAGTAGAGTCAATGGAGGATCATTATATTGTGATTGCCTCCACCGGCGGGTTGGTGATGCCCTGGACCGATAAAATCGTGCATTCAGAGGCCTTGGAGCAAGAGGTGGGGGATATGACGGCCCGTTTATCCCAAGGCGAGGGGGAAGTGAAGGTGTTTGGAGACAAACGGTTTTTATGGGTGACGGATGAGAGGGATTGGTCGGACGTACTGGCCGTTAAAAATCTGAAAAAAGAATTCAGGCTTAAACCCTTGACCTGGGGACTGACCCAAAAGGAAAAGATTTGTTGGGCGTCTTTTTTTATTTTTATCCTGAGTGTGCTCTATTTTTTGAATGAATATTGGGATCATCAAGAACATAAAGCCCGTTTAATGGCAGTAGAAAAACAAAAATTAGCCGACGACATCAATAGAGCCGCTCGCTATCAATCGGCCCTGCTCAGCCTAAAGCCCCCTTGGGTAGATAAACCGTCTGTTCAACATTTTATTGAAGGATGCGACAAAAAAATACAGGACATCCCTTTGTCATTAGGCGGGTGGATCCCCGCTCAGATCACCTGTTTTCATGATAAGGCGGAACTGCTTTTTGCTCGGCTTGAGGGCTCTGCTGTGGGCGCGATGGATTTTAAATGGAGTGTGGAAAAACGCTATTCGGTGACCCCCCGCTTTAACGGAAAACAAACCGGGGCCGCCGTTTTCTTTCTTCCCATCCATGCCATACCCGAAGGCGACGACCCGTTACTGCCCCTGTCACATCAGCGTGACAAACTCATGACATTATTGCAACGACATAATCTCAGGTTCAGGTTAACGGAGGTGCCTTTTGCGGGAAAGAAAACAGACGAACAGGGCATCGACTTTCCCTTGCCGAACTGGCGGGAAATGCATTTCAGCTATGAGAGCGCGATTCCTCCGAGAATGATCTTTAAAGAGAGTGCACTCCCCGGGATGAGAATAAAAAAAATCGCCTTGCTGATCAATCAGGATAACGCCGCCATCCAATATCAGGTACAAGGGGTGATGTATGGAAAGCCATAAAGTCTTTCTTTTTTTGTTGACCCTTTTTCCCTCATTACTGAGCGCCACCTCTGACATCAACACCGTTGGTGAACTGGATGCCTTGCAAAGTCAAATCACCTGGTACAAGGCCTTGTCCGCACGCAATAAAGCCAAAGACGAGGTGGGATTGACGGGCTCGTTAGACAGGAGCCCCACGATGTCCCTCAAACCGGATCCCATTCCGCGTATCACGAAAATGATTGGCCATGGAAAAAGCCTGTCTGTGCGTTTGCGTTTTCCTGATGGCACTGAAATGACCCGAAAAAAAGGGGACGCGATCCCAGGCGGTTTTACGCTCACTCAGGTTTCATTGGATGAGGTGACTATCACCCATTTTTCGGGTAATAAAATGATGTTAACTGAGGCGACACCATGAAAGTCATTCCTTTATCGGGCGCTCATGCCGTGCCGGATGACCGTTTACCTGAAAAGTTAAATGACGCGATCTGTTTAGTGAAACGCGATGACGGCACTTTGATATTAAAAGTCGCTTTGCCTTTTATTGATTGTCTTGAAGTGATGGAGTATGAGCTCCGGTTAAAAGAAAATAACGTTCAATTCACGTTAATGCCCTGTGCGTTATCGGACATTGTCGAACTCAAAAAATCGGCGGAGTCGGACGCAGAGAATGAAGAGAACAAATCGACAAAAACCATACAAAAAAGAATCATTAAAATCCTCAGTGACGCGGTCACTCAAAGAGCCTCGGATGTGCATATCCGTCTGGAAAAAATTGTCTGCTCAGTCTATTTTCGTATCGACGGAAAGTTGGCTTATTACGAGGAATATGCGGCGGAGGAGGGCAACCGGTATGTCAATTGCCTCTACAACACGATGTGTCTTCATCAGAGTCACGCTTCGGTGTCTTACTCAGAGCCCTCCGATGCCAAAGTGAGGGAAGAATATGTGCACTCCCTGGGGCTGACCGGGGGCCGTTTTGCCAGCCGCCCCACTTCGGAAGGATTGCTGTCCGTGATCCGCTTGATAACCCGACGTGACAGGGCCTTGTCCCTGAATGAATTAGGGTTGACTGCCCCACAGGAAGCGGTTCTTGAACGGGCGATATCGAAACCGACGGGGGTGATTTTTTTTACCGGGCCGATGGGATCGGGGAAAAGTACCCTGGTTCAGGTGATCAGCGAACGGATGACGGCCAGAGACCCTGGGATCCATCTGGCCACCGTTGAAAATCCGGTCGAGTCGCCGATTAAAGGGGCGGTGCAAACCGCGTTAGGCCCCAAAGAAGAATGGTGGCAATCCGTCAAAAGCCTGATGCGGCTTGATATTAACTGTATTGTCATCGGGGAAGTGCGCGATCACCTTTCAGCCACCGCGGCGATTGAAGTGGCCCAAACGGGCCACTATGTGTTAACCACGCTGCATACGACGCATCCGGTGGATACGATTGCGCGCCTGAAAAGCTTACAGGTTGAAAACGACCTCATCAGCGATGCCGCCCTCATCACCTGTCTGGTGGGACAACGCCTCGCCCCCAAACTCTGCCCTCATTGTAAAAAACCCTATCTTGAACATAAAAATGACCTTTTGCCGGTTTTTCAGGACTTAATTGAACAATGTTGCCAACCAGAGCAGGTTTACCTGAAAAATCTCTCCGGGTGTGAACACTGTGAAGGAAAAGGGGTGAAAGGACGGGTGGGGATTTTTGAAGTCATCGAAGTCGATGCCGAATTCATGCGCCGATATCACGAGCGGGGAAAAACCCATGCCTATGACTACTGGTATCAAAAAGGCGGACAGACCTTGTGTGACAATACCCTTCGACTGATTAATGAAGGAAGGATCGATCCCGTCATGGCACATAAGGAGGTCTGTAACCTGGACCGGGATTTTTTGGTGTTCACCGAAGACATCAGAGAAAAAGCACAACATCACAGGAGAGAGTGGAGTGAACAAATTAAAACGGCTCGTGTGTCAGTGGACTTTTAACGCCGATGATCGCGCCGATATTTACGACAATTTCAGGCACTATTTGCTGGACGGCCAAAGCATTCAAAAAACCTTTGACAAGCTCATCATCAATTACACGCGCCGAGGAAAGAAACCGAATAACGAAATCGCGCAGATATTAAAAGAATGCGCGGCGCATTTTGAGGAAGGGACCCCTTTAGCAGAGGCATTAAAGGCGTGGTTTCCAGAGCAGGAAATCAGTGTCATAGAGGCGTGCCATATTGCCGGTCGTCCTGCGGATGGCTTCCAGAAAGCCATCCACATCGCGCATTCCACCGAACAATTAAAAAAGGCGATTCGGGGCGCGCTGTTGACCAGTGCTTATCTTTTTTCGTTGTCTTTGACGATTTTAACCCTCGCCTGCGTGATGCTCGTTCCGTTGCTCCTGGAATCCGTGCCCCTGGTCCAATGGAGCCTGGCTCAAAAAGGCGTGTATTATTTTTATCTTTTCCTCATTACCTATGGGGGGTGGCTCTTCATCGGATTGGTGCTGACCTGCATTCTCATTGTGTATTCTTTTCCGCGCTGGGTCGGGAAAAGGCGGTTTTATGCGGACAAATTTCCCCCGTATTCCTTTTATAAGGGAATACAGGGATCGACTTTTGTCACCAGTGTCAGTGCCTTAATGTCCTCCAACATCCCGGTTAAAAATGCGCTGATAAAAATGAGAGACCTCTCCCAATCCCCCTGGTTAATAGAAAAAATCAATGCGGCATTAGCGCGTCTCGCCGATGGGGAAGAAAATTTAGGCGCGGCGTTAGATACAGCGGGATATGAGTTCCCCAGCGAGGACGCGATCATCAAAATGCACAGTGTGTTTGAGACCTCGAATCAGGAAGGGGCGTTAGAGCGATTTGGAGAGCGATTGTTAGCAACCACCTTAATGCAGGTCGAACGGCAAGGCCATGTCATCAAATTAGTCAGTATGTTTGGGGGCGCGGCCGCGACGGTCGGCATTGTGGGCATTATGTACAGCTTGATTGAAATCGCCTTCCACTTTTAAAGGAAAAAAAATGAACTCGTTAAAAAAAGGTATTTTTAATATCAGTGATGCCAGTATCGGTTGGGGGATGGCCTTTGTGGGGCTGGCGATGGTCGCTGCGGCAGGGATGGGGTTGTATGTCAAAGTCTATTCGACTTCAGCCGTCAGTAGCATCAACACCCTGCTCAACGAAACCCAATCGCTGCGCAGCTCTACGGGTTATGGCACGGTCAATTTGGTGCCCGCTCTTATTCGCTCAGGGGCCATCCCTAAAGGCATTTCGATTGTGGGAGACACGCTTTTTAATGCCAGCGGCGGGGCCATCACCGTCACCGGCAGCGGAATCGGTTTTATTGTCTCAACAGCCGGCATGAATGAAAAAGATTGCATGAAACTCGCCACGACCTTAAGCAATGGAGATATCGCTACGGTCCGAATCAACAGTGCGCCTGCGATGACGGGCGAGATATCACCGGCACAGGCCTCGTCCGCCTGTGTTGCTGGAAGAAACAATACGATGACTTTTACTACGAATATGTAAGGCCCTTCATGTCTTTTCAATCACGGCTCAAAGAGACGGATTTTTTTGATGTATATCTTGCGTTTACTCATTGAGCATTCGACGAGCATTGCTCACCAGAGATTAAGACAACCTTACTGATAGCCTGATTCTTTTTGGTGTTTGATGGATAAAATGACCACACGATCAAGTTCCGTGTCATCACGATACAATAAAACATACCCGCTGCTGCCAAAATCGATGATGAGTTCTCGAAATTCAATATTCAATCCCTCAACCGGACGTCCTATTGATGGCATATCGATTAATAACTTAATGCTATTTGAAATGGCCTTCGCCGCTTTTCTTGCCGCTAATGGATTTTTTCTTTTAAGAAAGGCTTGTAAACGAACTAAATCCTCTTGAGCTCGTTTCTGAATAATTACTTGTGGCATGTGGGCGCACTTTTCTCGTTGGGCGTCCCCCAAGTATCAAGCCAGTTCAGTGCTTCCTCTGCGGTAATATGTTCGCCTGTTTCCTGGTATTCCTGCCAGGCCGCTAATGCATTTTTACGGTAAGCGCTTTGTTTTTCTTCTCGTTCGACATATTGATGAATGGCGTCGAGCATGAGTGCATGAGAAGAACTCCGCTTATCATCAGCCAAATATTTGACTCTTTCTTTGAGGTTTTTTTCAAGTCGAAGCGTGATGGTCTGCCGTTCATTGAGGTGCATACAGTTCTCCTTTTATGTCATTGGTGTTACAGATAACACTATCACATTTTTATAAAAATGGGGACGAAATAATGAAACAGTTAAAGAAGGGCATCTGGCAGATCTCCGATGCCTCCATAGGCTTGGGCGTGGGATTATTTTGCTTTGCTTTGATCGTGATCCCGCTGGTGACGGCCTTTCATAAAGACCAGCAATACAGCACGGCGGCCAGCCATGCGCTGCGAGTAGAAAAAGCCACGCACAAATACATGATGGATAACGCGTTGAGGATTGGAAACCGTGCCACGGCCACGTCTCTGTATATTCTGGGTGTGCCAGAGCTGATACAGGCGGGGTATTTACCGTCCGGCTTTTCAGAGACCAATCTTTTTTCACAGCGTTATCACACCCGCATTGTTCAACCGGCCCCGTTAAAATTTCATCATATGATTTTTTTGACAGGCGGGGCTCCCCTGAGTTTGAGTGCCGCCCGGAAAATGGCGATGAGAATCGGAGGCAGCGGCGGTTACATTGAGGGCGGGTTAGCCAAAGGGGTGATGGGGGGCTGGACTGAACCCATCTCGGCGTTTGGGGGCTATCACCCCGGAGAGGGTCATGTGGTCATCGCCGGATTTTTTTCTCAGGGCTCAGGCAAAAATGATTATTTGTATCGCCATGCGGTGCCGGGTCAGGCTGAGTTAAATACGATGAAAACGGCGCTTAATATGGAGGGAAACGACATTAACGCGGTCAATCAACTCAATGCGAATAAAGTCAAAACCAAAGAATTGCATGCCACAGGCTCAGCGCACATTGAAGGCGCCCTTCGTTCTGGCGGCGACATGACCACAGACGGCTGGTTGATCACCCAGGGATCCAAAGGGTGGTATTCCTCTGAGGGAGAAGGCGGATGGCATATGACCGATAAAACCTGGATTAAGGCCATTAACGGGAAATCGATTTATACCTCAGGCACCGTGCTAGGCGGCTATGTGAAACTCGATAACATCTCGGTGGCGGGAGCCAAATGTAACGAGAATGGTTTACTGAGCCGTGATGCGAGCGGGGCCATACTGTCCTGTCAATCAGGGGTATGGAAGGGAGCAGGGGGAGGCCACCTGTCACGCGCCGGAGTGAATGCATTATCGGTAAAGTCCACAGGCGATTTTCATTTTGTCCTGGTCTCCATTTCATCGAGATTTTTTGCGGTCGACGGCTCACACACCGCCATGGCGAACTTTACCCTGTCGCTCAATGGCAGAGTGAGGGAACAGATCACGAACGGATTAAATGTCAGAAAAACCGGAGGGGGTGGCCACTACTGGGGCTACGACACCGTGGGCGTCGTACAAAAACAATATCGCTTAAAAATAGCCCAGGGCGATCACCTCCGCGTGGCACTGAGCTCAGCCCATTACCACCTGAGCAGTGATATCAGAATCGATCTGTCGAATTAACGTCCCCCTCTACACTCTTGTTTCATTGAAATCACCCTGTAAGGACATCATGCTGAATCTCAATAGCGTGTTAGTGGTTTTTTTCATTTTTCTGGGTACGCATTTATTCAATACCCTGAAGGAAAAAGACGCCGAGGTCACATCACAGGTGACGGACAGTCTGTTCACCACGACCTTTCTACTGTATGCAGACAGGTTGTCGACCTTTAAAAAAAAGTATCCTGCGTATACCGGTACGGTCAATGCTGATGGCTTACTTCCCCCTTGGTTAGGCCAAAAACCGGAGATAAGAATGCATATTGAAAATGGCATCGGTTATGTTGATATGCCGAATCAAGCCGGCCTGTATGCCGGTTTAATGAGTGCCACGGACCATTCCTCCCTGATGGGGGTCACCGATGAGCATCATCTCATCACGCTGTCCGGCCAAATGCCAAAGCCGCCGTTTATCCCTGAAAACCACCTTGTCTACATGAGATGACGATGATGCTGTTATTGTTATTGTCCTCGCTCAGCGCCTTGGTGATGGCCGTTTCCCTCCCTAACATCATTGTCAGAGTGGAAAAAAACGTCATTTCACAGTGCGACGACCTCAAACCATCCCGGGAAACGACCCCGCCGATGTATCCGCTGGCCGCCGTCGCCCTATTGAATATTGCCCCGGTCTTTTATTGGTTTAAGCCTGAACAGGGGTATTTGTCGGGGGGGCTTTTTTTGTTATCCGTCTTGAGTTACATCGATATCGTCCGGCGTTGGGTACCGGATTGTTTGATTTTTTTGTTCAGTGGCGTCAGCGTCTATGGTGTCGCTTCCGGCACAATAGGCCCTTCACCGGAAGAGGCGTTCATGGCCACGGGCCTGTTTGTTTTTCCTTTTATCGTCATCAATGGATTCAGCTGGCTCAAAAAAAAAGTCTGGGTGTTTGCCTCAGGAGATATCTATATCGCCCTGTCCATCGGCTTATGGTTAGATAAAACGACGGCGGTCATGGTCGCCGGTGGGTCTATTTTACTGGCGTTGTTATACGGGTCAGTTTTTCGACAACCTCATTTCCCCTTTATTCCCTTTCTGCTTTTTTCTTTCTTGATGAATGGTGTTATCTGATTTTTTGAAAGGCGAAAGCAGGCTCTCTTTCAAGTCATCGTCATGAAAAAAACAGCGTTGTTCTTTTTGCTGCTCACCCTCTCTGGCCCTGCTGCCGCGTTATGCTTTCAAGCCGCGGGGCTACGTTACCAGTTAGATTCTGTGTTGCTGGAGGCGATGGCAATACAGGAAAGTGGTCTCAATCCCAGAGCGATCAATCACAATAAAAATAAAGCGGGAAAGGTCTTGAGTACCGATTTTGGATTGATGCAAATCAACTCCCTTCACATTCCAGCCTTAAAGACACTGGGCGTCATCAGGTCAAAAGAAGACTTGCTGAGCAACGCCTGTCTGAATGTTCAGACAGGCGCCTGGATTTTGGCCAGACATCTCAACATGTGCGGGCATCACTGGTCGTGCTTAGGCTCCTACAACGCGGGTTTTGCCAAAAATAACCAACACCGCCGGATAAAATATGCCAGACAGGTGTATCGGCGGTATCAGCAATTGCGGAGTCAGCGTCCATAAAGGCAGTGATTTTGTGGCTCAAGTGACGGCATGCATCCACCCAAACCCTTTTTTAACGGACATCCCCATGAAAAAAACCATCGCGTTTTTAACAGGTTTGATATTGTCTGGCTGTCAAACGCCCAAAATCGATAAAGCGCCTGATGCAGTCCTGGCCTTAGAGAAGGCCGCGCGTTCTATTTCAATGAAGCAGGTAACGCTCCATCAATCGGGGGCTTTACATCAAAAACGATCGCAGTTTGCTCAGCCCATTCTGAGTGAAGACAACAGGGTGAACCTGGACTGGCAGGGAGATGCGCTGGCGTTATTGGCTCAATTAGCGCGTCAAAGAGGGCTCACCTTTGCCTGCAGTGGCCACCGGCGCCCTCTTCCGGTCAATGTCAGCGTGCAGGAGATGAGATTTGACGCGCTCCTTCGCCAGATTGAAACCCAAATCCGCTGGCGGGCGACACTCAAAAGACACCCCCATAGTCTGCATCTGTTTTTTTCTCTTCCAGAGAAGGCAGGACACAGATGAAAAAATCAGGGCTGATGCTGTGGCTACTCATCCTCACTGGGTCGGCCTGGGCTCAAGAGCCAGAAAAAAAACCCCCGCCGGATATCACCGCTTACCTTAATCCCTCACACCCACACAAAGGCATGAGTGAGACGGTGTATCAAATGCTGACAGAAGCAGGGCACACCTTAGGATTTCGAGGCGGAAAAGCGCAGCGGGCATGGGAACTGCAAGGGGCTTTGAGAGACAAAGAAAACATCCTCAATACCCTCTATGATTTTCGAACCTTAATCAGCCCCCAAGGGTGGTTGCCCCCGGTCATCGTCTCGGCTCAAGACATCGCTCATATCACAGACGATCACATCCGCTCTGCCAGCCGCATCTACCATATCCTGTCTCCAGAACGATTTGTGAGCCATCCGCCCAGCTGGCGTCCGTATCTGATGGCAGGGTTAAGCACCACCACCACGGCGCTACCTGACAACGCGGTACGACCGAAAAATGGCGAACAACGCACCGTTTGGCGAAAAGCGATAGAAAAAGGCTGGTCAGAAGGACGGGAAAGCGCAGACCGGATTTTAGAAGCCAATTTTCATCGTTTAACCCGGGATTATACAGGCATGCTGCAATATTCCACCCTGTTGCAACAAGGCATGGTGACACCCCCGAGGGTCACAGAGCAGCAACAAACGGTCGTGGTTACCCCAGATCAACTGATTTTAGGCGATAAAATAAAGCGCTTAAAACAACGCGCTCAATTCAACATCGATCACCTCGATTGGCAGCCCATCATCACGACGGAGAAAAAATCCAATGACGGAAAATAGCCTGCCGCCCTTTGATTTCAGCGCGGGATTAACGGCAGACACCCTGCGGCGATTTTTCGCCTGGTGTGCGAGTCACCATGTCACCGACATTCATCTCCAGGGCGGCGCGCCCATGATTGTCGGCCGTTACGGGCGATTGATCAAAGCCAGTGCCTTTCGCCTGGAAGAGGCCAGATTAACCCAGTTAGTCGATGAGATATTTACGCCAGAAATCAAGGCGATGGTGAAATCAGGGCAGGGGGTTGATCGGGCACTCCAGCTCGAGGGCGATGCGAATGGACGCTACGGATTACCACGAGGAGAACGCCTGAGGTTTCGGGCCAATTTCATTCAAGCCACCGCGGGACGTCAGGAATTAACCCTGGCCGTCACCTTAAGGCTCATTCCTTCCCAAATCCCGACACTCGAGAGTTTGGCCATCGAGCCTGAGTTATTCAAAAATCTGTTGCCCCATAAGGGATTAATCTGGGTGTGTGGCGAAACCGGCTCGGGGAAATCGACGTTACTGGCGGCCATTTATCAATATTGTGGGCGTGTGTATCCCGATAGAAAAATCGTCACCTTCGAAGATCCCATTGAATATATTCTCGGCACGCCAGAAAATCGTTTGCCTCCGACCCAATCCCAAATTGGGCGTGACGTGAGCAGCTTTTCGGAAGGACTGAGACTGGCGCTACGCCAGGCGCCTGATGTCATTGGGGTGGGAGAAATTCGAGATGGGGAGACCTTGATGGGGGCCATTGCCTGCGGTCAGTCAGGGCATCTGTGTTTGTCTACCTTGCACACCCATTCCCCCGCTGAAACCATTCCCCGAGCGGTCTTGATGTTTCCCACAGACAGGCGGGAAGCCGTCGCGCACGATTTGCTGGGGATATTACAGGTGATTGTCGTGCAGCAGTTATTACGCACCACAGACGGCCAACGCCAGGCCATTCGTGAATATCTCATTTTTGATGAAGCCGTGCGACAAGCGCTCTCTGAGTTGAATTACACCCAATGGAGCGCATGGATTAACCGACGTTTAAAAACGCAAAAAGCCCGTTTGGCTGATAAAGCATGGCCATTATATCAGGAAGACCGTATTGATGACGAAGAGCTCCTCACCGTCATGAGTCACAGCGAAAGGGAAGAGAGAAAGAAAAATACGCTCTTATGATTCAGCGCGCTTACTCCAATCTTCAACAAAGACATCAGGATAAGTCAAAAGTGAAAAAGCCTTGTCGTGTGTGACGAGAATGCTCTTGGATGAGACTGAATGTGACAAGATCAACATATCTAATGCACTCAGAGTGATGCCGGAAGAAGCGCAAGAAGCTCTTAGGTCTCCATAGACGATCGCGGCCTTTTCATCCCAAGGCAACACCTTCACACGGAGCAGGAACTCTCGTATCAGGCGGGAAAGGGCAACTGGGTGCCCCTTTCGTGCCAAACCGTAAAGCAGCTCAGCCTGAGTAATAGTAGAGACGGCGATGCTTTCCATCGGCACTTCAGCCAATTTACGGCGCACCTGTGGAGGATGACCTTTAATGACATAGCTTGCCATATTGGTATCCAGCATAAAGTGCTTCAAAACAAATTCCTTTTTTCTTCGGGCAAATGATCACGATCCCGCATGAAATCATCAGGGATGTCAGTGCTATCAGCCAGCACAAAAAAATCTTGCCAAGAGGCTGGCTTGGGCGACAGAACCACATCGCCCGTTTCTGGATCACGACGAATGAACACCTCCGAGCCCTGGAATCGAAATTCCATGGGGAGCCGAACCGCTTGACTACGGCCGGTAGTAAATATCTTGGCAGTGACTGACATGGCTCTCTCCTTTTCTCTTTTTTTCAAAAGTATACATTCTTGATTGATATATATCAAGAATAGATATTATTGTCTCTATTTAAATTCATTTTTTAAGGAACTTCTATGGAAATCTCCCCTTGGAGAGACGCTTCACGGCCTCTCACGATTTTGGGTATTCCAGCGCTGCTGTTACCGATTTATTTTGCCTGGTTTCGTTGGCCTACCTTTCTGACGCTCGCCATTTGTACCGCCCTGATTTTATTTTTTAAAGGGCTCTCCCTTTTTGGCGTCACGCTCACTGTGTTAACCCAAAGAGGGCTGCATCTGATGCGAGGTAATCCCGTCCTGGGGCGTCCTTGGTGGATTCGAAAATTTGTTGAATAACGGGAGACAGGCCTATGATGGCAACGGAAAAGACGTGGCTGGTCATTCCTTATGACGAGCTCTCGCTCGCCAAAGAGGCGGCCAAAAAGTTACCCCAGGGTGAAAATGCCTTGGGGTTCGATAAAGATTTAAAACTCTGGTTTGCCAAACCGGGGGCCAATCTCTCTGCATTACAGAGATGGCTGCCCGATCCGATGTCTCAAGCGCCCACAAAACGCGATCCCAGAGACGAATTTGCGCAGGTATTAACAGAGGCAGGATTTGAACTCGACGGCCCTCCAGAAATGGACGGGCAGCTTCATCGGGTGAAAACCAGCGAGGACAAATCAGGTCAAAAAACAGGGGCCTATACCGGTTATCTGGATGGGACTCCTGCGGGTTGGTATCAAAATCACCGACTCCATAGTGATCCCATCAAATGGAAATCTTCTTTATCGTCATCATCAGTGCATAAACCCGCTCAACATCACCTTCGGGCACTGGCTGCACAAAAAAAACAGACCCGAGAGGCGGAGCAGGCACGCAAACATCAGCACCATGCCTGGCGGGTTCGTCAACTTTTTGCCTTATTGCCCCAAGCCGAGGCCTCACATCCTTACTTGCGGCGAAAAGGGATACCGCTCACCCAAGGCATCAAACAGGACAGACAGGGCAGGTTGGTCATTCCCTTGCGTAATGCCGAAGGGGACATCAGAACCATTCAACGGATTGACAAAACCGGCTTTAAATCGCTGAAAAAGGGGGCTCAAAAAACAGGCGGCTTCTTTGTTGTGGGAGGGACCGTTAAAGCGGGACAGCCTTTACTCTACGCCGAAGGCTATGCCACTGCGGCCAGCATTGCACAGGCGACGGGGTTGCCCGTCGTGATGACCGTCGATGCGGGGAATATGCCAAAGGTGGCGGACTCTTTAGCGCAGCGCTACCCTGATAATGATCACTTTTTTTTAGCCGATGACGATCGAAAAAATGCCACCAATAAAGGAGTACAAAAAGCGCAGGAAGCCGCAGAGCTGACCCAGGGCACCGTCATTGTACCGGTCTTTACCGAAGCAGAAATAAAGCAGAATTTGACCGATTTTAACGATGTGCAGCAATCTCAAGGCATCAAAGCGGTCACATCACAGATAGCGCCTTATTTAGAGTCGGGCGTTAAGAAGAGTGCGCCGCAGGTCAATCTCGACCCTCCTGTTGAGAACAATGAATCAGTAGTGATGCCAACATCACAGACCCCCATTCAAAAAAAAGGGCCGTCTGATGGAGAGAACAGCATCAAAATAGCGTCACTCAGCGCTGAAAAGGGAGAAAAAACCCCTCAGGTCACCCCGCTTAACATAGATACACTCATGCAAAATATCACCCATCGCTATGAAAACGGCACGGTGGTGTATTTTCATCAGGGAGAACGCGCTTTTGTCGATCACGGGCAGCAAATAACGATGGCGTCTCCGCAAGCCAGCCAAAATAATACGATGGTGTTCGCCGCGCTGTGGGTAGCAAAGCAACATTATCATGGAAAAATCGAATTCACGGGCAGTGACGCCTTTAAACAAAAGGCCATCGATGTGATTGCAGAGCATCGGCTTGAGGTCGTTTTGAAAAATCCTCAGCAGCAACATCAACTCGAGAGGGCCATGCAGCGTTTACATCAAGACAAAGAAGCCAAATCGACAGAAAAACCCCAAACCGATGCCCTTGTGGCAAACAGGGAAACGGTCACACCCCAAAAAACATCCCAAACTGCACCGCCAGAGCCCACGATGGAGGGGCCATTGACAGGAAAATTACTCGAACACAGAGCCGCGCCCTATCAATTTAAGGCAGAAAAAGGCATGAGTTATTTTGTGAGAATGCGCACAAAGGAAGGGGAAAAGGTGATATGGGGAAAGGAACTAGAAGGGGCATTAAATGACAGTGGTATGAAGACAGGCGAGTTGATCACCCTTCGTTGCCTGGGGAAGAAGCCTCTGACCCTGAACATCCCCATCAAAGATGCGCAGGGAAACCTCGTTCGTTGGGAAAAAAAAGAAGGGCATCGCACTCAATGGGAGATCGCCTCCGCCATCGATACTCGTCTTTTGGTGGCAGACGAAAAAGACGCCTTTCCCCCTTCGGCGCTGATGGCCTACGACAGGGCCACCTTTAATAAAATACAACAGGCCGTTCTCACACAAACCGCCATGACAGTGCCTTTGCCCTCCCATCAGTCCGATGGGTTATGGGTGCAACCCGATGGCAAGGGCACGACAAAGACAGGCCATCCAGACCAGGGGGGTACTGCCGACAACTCACCCAGATTCAGGGAACAGGGTGATGACAGCGCATTCCCCTGAGGGAAAAATGAGACTGCATTTAGTGCAGGGACAGGGAAACTCTGTGCAGGGGATGGTTTGGCATCAGGGAGCATATCGGCATGCTCTGTCAAAAAGCCAGCGGCGCGCCCTATCTGAGGCTCAATGTCGTGGATGAGGGGGGAGTCCGCCCGATGGGATACGGACATGCCCTCAATCAGGGGGATGGCCTCTCGAAGACGAACCGCTTTGTTTTTCGTCTCGAAGGTGAAAAAGACCCCGTCATCGCTCAGATGGAGAAGCCAGAAAAGAAGACAGTCGAGTTTAATAAAAAATGGGGATTTAAAGCACCATATCCCCCTATGACAAAGTCACCTGAAGAAAACAATCTCTTAAGAGTCAAGGAAACACCGAAACCCGATCAACAGGATCCCCCCAGTCCCGCACCATAAAGGAGATGGCGATGAAAACACTCAAAAACCTTTTAGGGTGCGCAGGCCTATGGTTGATCAGCCTCTTCACTCAAGCCGAGCCCTGTCGCGCACATCAAGCGGCTCAAATCGGCAGTCAAATGGGGTATGAGCAGGCAAAAAAAGCGGCCAATGCCTGGGAAAAACGGGAACAGTACGCCACCACCGCGTTACAGCAATGTTTAGGCAGCCTCAGTACCTCCCTCACCGTCCCGACCTTTCCTGACCTGTCGAGCATCTTAAATGGCATTAAAGACAAGGTCTGTGCGGCGGGTCGAGAAAAAATCTCCCGTGTTATCCCGAGCCACATCAATCCTTGGGAAGAATGGACAGTGGCGGACTATTCAATCCCAACAAAAACGCTTTCCGCTTCACAAACGATCCTCCCTGATCCAAAAAAGGGATCTCCTTTTACGCTCAATTAACTCATTATTTTGGGATTCACTGACATGAAAAATAAATCCGAGGCTCTGTCGGACAATGATTCAATGTACCGAGCGGCTCTTGAGCTCCATCATCAAAATCAACTGGGGGCTCAATTTGCCAGAACCACATTAACACTCTGCCTGACAACCAGCCTGTGTCTCATCGTGTCGCTTCTGCTCAATGGCTATTTAGGCTGGACAGTGGCGCATCCCCCCGTCAAATACTTTGCGACACAGGAAGGACGAGTGATCCCTCTCATCCCAACACATCAACCGGTGTTGACGGTATCTCAAGTGTCAGATTTTGGCGCTCAGGCCATCCGAGAAGCGTTTACGATGGATTTTGTCCATTTTAAAGAGCAAATGAGCAGAGTGGCTTCTTATTTTTCAGAAGAAGGATTTAAAAGTTATTACCAGGCGTTGACACAATCGAACGTCTTAGCCGCCGTCCGAGATAAAAAAATGAATCTGGCCGTCATGTTAGCGCCCGGCGTCGTTCGCCAAAAAGGGCCTTTGTCCAATGGCGTCTATGCGTGGGAAATCCAGTATCCCGTGACCTTAAAACTCTCAGGACAGACGCGGTCTCTACCCGAGCAACGCTTTATTTTTTCTCTCTTTCTGCAACGCGCCGATGTGAGAGAAAAACCCAATGGACTGGAAGTGACTCAATTAGTCACCTTTGATGCGAAATGAAAAAAATATCTATTGACCCATCAACAGGCGAATTTATCATGACATTACGGCTTCTTTTTTTAGTCCTCAGTGTGGTATTCACAGACGCCAGGGCGTCCGACAAACCGCGCCAGTGGACGCCCGCCCATTCCGCATCATCAACCACAGAAGAGCCCTCAAGCTCTGAGCGAAAAAATAATCAAAATTCGAAAAAGAACAAACCCTTGCCTCTGCCCTCCGACGCACTGAGCTATGCCCAGGAGCAAGCGCTTCCTTTATCAGGACCTGAAATTGAGGCGCTCAGTCGGGGGGCCGATGAAGTTCGTCGTGGACGGGCCTATCAGCCCAGGACCATCGTCCCTCGTATCAGCACATTAACGGTCAATTTATCGCCGGGGGCCAGCATCCCGATTTTACGCACGGCGGCCAATCAAACCAGCAGTCTCACTTTTTCTGACAGTACTGGTGCGCCATGGACACTCGGTGCCCCGCCCCTGAACTCCAATCATAAAGGCTTTCAGGTCAGTTATATCCCTCGCAGCGCGCTCATCGCCGTTCAGGCATTGCGCCGTTATGACACCGGCAATATCACCGTCTACCTGGAGGGCTTGCCCGTCCCCGTGGTGATCCATCTCACCAGCGGATCTCCACAGAGCCGAGCTCAAACCCAGATCATGGACAGCCGTCTGGATTTGCGGATCCCCCAAAGAGGCCCCAATGCCAAACCCAGCGCGCCCCCTGACAGTCAAATCGCCTTGTACAACCATCTGCTTCAAGCTTTTCTGGATGGCGTACCCCCACTTGACGCCAAACCACTTCGTACCCGGGGTCAGGTGCCCTCAACCACCGTTTGGCAATGGGGGGAGCATCTTTATATTCGCACCCAAAGTGACATCAGAGACGAATTTGAACAAACGCTCTCCTCCCTCGATGGCACGCATTTGTGGAAATTACCCCTCACGCCCACCGTGCATTTTTCTGTGATGGGGAAGACAGAGCCGTTGATCATTGAGCTGGAGTAACTCATGAAAATTGAACAAGAGCTCGCGAGGGAGGCGGGGAAATCATTGATATTATTGATGATCTGCATTGTTGTTTTAGCTGTATTGATTTATTTGGTCCTCCAATGGACAGACACCCCCATTGAAACGAAATCGATCGTCCAGATTGACAGTGTCGCCGCACAGACAGGCCGACCAACCACAGAAAGCGCCGAATACCGGGCACTGTTAGAAAAATACAACAGGACTGAATCAGAAAAAGCCCGAGAGGAAGGCCAAAGCTTTGTGGCTCGCATCAGGGAAGGGACAGAAGAAAATCAAAAACCGTCCCCGGCCTCTCTTCCAGACGAAAATCGGTATGCGCCCCCTCCTGTCACGGAGCAGGAAAAAGGAAGCGCATTCACGGAAACCGGCGCCAATGAACACCGAAGAAAAGCCATCGACACCTTGCTCCAGGAGTTAAATGCGCAATGGCAACCCGTGGCCTTTCAAGGGGCCCCTCTCATTGAAGGAGGAGAAGCGGTCTCTGAAGGCACATGGACAGACAGTGTAGCCCAACCATCGACGGCCCCTCTGCCTTTGACAGGCAATGACATCACTGAGAAAGCCATTGTACCCCCCTATACCCGGGTCCCTGCGGTGATTGAAACCGCCGTCGATTCGGATAATCCTGATTCGCAGGTACTGGCAAAAGTGCCCACAGGCGCTTATGCCGGGGCGCAATTACAGGCAAAACGCGTTCAACTGGTCGGTGACGGACTCACCATTCACTTTGAGCGCATGAGTTGGCGCGGACAAACGTATGCCGTGGAGGCCTACGCCCTCGATGAAAAAACCTTGCAATCCTCTGTCGCCAGTACAGTCAATCATCGTTATTTTTCTCGCATTATTTTACCTGCGGTGGCGATGGGAATGGGTCGCGCAGGGCAACTGTTTGAGCAAGCCAACACTCAAAATACGATCACGCCTCAAGGCACGGTGATACAAACTCGCCCCTCGAATCCTGATGGCAGGGCCATTGCAGGCACGATCGTCGGGGGGATAGGCCAACAGGCCGCTCAGGTCATGACCCATGATGCCGCGCGATTACCCATCCAACAGGTCACTCTTCACCGGGGACACATCATCGCCATCCAGTTTATGGGCGGCGTTTATGAAAAAGATAATCTTCGTCTCAAATCAGAAAGAGCGAAATGACCTTTCCATCAAAGGAAAAAACACCATGAACGAAACAAAAGATCGGTTTGATTTTGATCAAGGAGGCTCAGATCATCATGAGGCCTCCAACCTCTCTACAGAGCCCACACCCCCCCCTGAATTCCCTTCGAACAAGAAGATTTTTTTGGGTTTAGGGGCAAAGGAATTCGTCATATTCGCTTTTTTTATGGTTCTTGGAGGAGCCTATCTTTTTTGGCCTCCTCCCTCAGAACAGCCAGCCCTCGCGCGGTTTGCCTCTTCACAGGACGTAGAAGAACCCGCTGCCTTTTTAAAAAAAGATTCAGAGGAAAAAGCGATCCCCTCATGGAATGTCAATACGCAAAACAACGCGGCTCTGTCCGAGGCATTCACCCGCTTTCAACAAGAAATGGCCCTCATTCTCGAAGCCCGCCGTCTTTTTGCTGAGGAAAACAGGGAAGCGATGGAGGCTTTATCCGCTCGCCTCGATGCCAAAAATCAAGAGATCAAGCAGCTCAAGCAACAACTCGGGGACATGGCCATCCGTTTCGAAAGTCACCGCACTCAAAAAGAGGTCTTCGCTCAAAAAAAAGCCCCTCAACTCAATCAAAAAAGACCCCGACCTTCCTCAGGGACAGCCGGCTATCACCTTCATAGCCTGTCACAGGGCATGGCGTGGATCGCATACAAAGGCAGCACTTATGCGGTGCGCGAAGGCGACACATTGGGAAAAATAAAAATTTATAAAATTGACACAGCAAAACGTCAAATAGACACCTCTGCGGGGGTGATCAAATAAAAAGGAAACCCTATGAATACCGACCTTATCCAAATGTTGGGTCATTTGGCCAACAGGCTCACGGAATCGGGGATCAACTTCGTCATGGCCCTCTCTGTGATGATGGGGATCCTCAGCGCGATCATTTATTGTGTGCGCTTTGTCCGCCCTAAAACGCATCGACAGGGCGCCCGCTTTTCCCTGGGAAAGGGGGTGCTGTTTTTGATGATGTGTGGGGGACTGATCTCATTAAAACAAATCATGAATGCCTCTGCGCATCAACTGGGATTTGGCGATGTCACCTTTGATGCCATTGCTTATGTCTCCCCCTCTCGGTATGGCCCCGCGGCAGAAGCCATCAATGCCGTTCTCACTTTGTTGCGCCTGTTAGGCGTTATTTTTTTCTACCAGGGCATCCGGCGCATGAAAAGGTCGTTAATCGACGGTCATACCGGCCTGAGCGCAGGAGAAGATGTGTCTCATGGCGTGGTCAAAATGCTGATAGGCACGCTGCTGATCTGTAATCCCTATTTACTCACCGCACTCAAAAATACCCTCAATATCGTCTGGTAATCAAGTCAGATCTCATTTTTTCATGTCACTTTTTTAAGGAATTTTCAATGCGTTCATTTCACGACAAAATTTTGTTTTTTTACGTCCATCTGTGTATTTCGACTCATCGTCTCAGCCAAAAAATAGTTCAGGGCTTGATAGCCCTGATCGGCCTGTGTGTGACCCAGACCGCCTCTGCCGATGAAGATATTGCAGGGATGGTCAACCATATCACTCAAGGGATCGCCAGCGTCAAACCTGGGTTGATGATGGCCGCGCAAGTCGCCGGAGTCGGATGCGTCATTGCCGGGATTTTTTTGTGGTTACGCAAAAAAAATGACCCCCATATCAAAGGATCCAGTATTGCCATATTCATTGGCATTGGCTGTATTTTAATTGCCCTCGATCAATTCATCAGTCGAGGACAAAAGCAGGCCGGACTCAGACCCGTCAACCTGAGCTGATTTTTGAAAAAATAAATGGAGGATCACTCATGCTGGTTTTTTCTATACTCAGCCCAAAGGACGGCCCCTCATCACAAAAAAAAAGCACGGATAAAAACAGCGAGGCTCCGTGCTTTTTTTGTGGCTACCTCTCAAAAAATAACCGGCGGCAGGAGGGGGAGAGCCATCCTCTCAACCACGATAAAGACCCTCTTACGGTGGTCGATCCCTTATGCGAAGCGTGGCAAAACCTGGATTCTCTTAAAATGGACGAAGGCTTTGTGGCCTATCTACCCGAAATGAAGCCCGAAGACGTCAATCACTTGCAGAGAGCCGCTTTTTTTGCACTGCAATCCCCAGACCCCGTTTATCGTGAGGCGGGCAAAGCGGTAATGAATTGGCTGGCAGAGCATAAAAAAGAGGTGGAAGCCTATTGGGGCACTTCGCAGCCCAAAGCCTTTGCGCAAGCGCTCCAGCAAGCGAGTGAGGAACAACGCAGACAGTATCAACATCGATGGCGACATCTGGCTCTGATACTGCCCCCCAAAAAATTCATAGGGAAGGGGTTCTTTGCTGAACAGGGGATTGAATCCGACACAAGACAATGGGCTGAGATCTATCAAGGTTTTCTGAGCCATGATTAATGGTCGCTGTTCAAAGTGGGGGCTTTATTCACAAGATAAAATATCGACTAAATTTCGACCACAATAAGCGACGCGTTCAATCCGAACAATATTACCCATAACACGGAAAAGTATGGCATACCGCCCGACATAAGCCATGCGGGCTCCCTCTCCAATATCTGGACGCAGTTGATAAATCAACGGGTTAGATTGAATGTCATAAAATTTTTTGCGGAGCTCCCGAATGAAGGTCACTGCGCGGCGGGGATTATTTTGGCCGATATAATCAGCGATATTCTCCAGATCACCTTCAATATAGCTGGAAATTTCCAATCGATTCACTTTTTTGCATCCGCTTTGTCAGCCATCACCTGATATTTATTTTCGAGACGATTCAATACATCGTCCATCGAGCTAGCAGGGGTTTTATCACTGATCGCTTCTTTCCAAAGTTGACGCAGCTCGCTCATTTTTTTCTGACGCAGACTATTTTTATATATCCAGTCACGTAACGCATCACGAACCACTTCGCTACTCGATGCATATTCACCCGTAGCCACTGCGATACGGATGATATGAACCATTTCTGATGGCAAAGCAATACTGATTTTCTCGGCGTTGGCCATAAAGAACCCCTTCATTAAAAGTAAGAATTATTCGTACTATCATATCAAAGCAAAAAAAAGGGGCAATTAAAAAATACGCCATCCGCTCAACATAGTTCGGTTTCATTACATCAAAAAAACCCTGGATATCATCCTTATGATTGAAAACATCCTGACTCAGATTGAATCTGCGCTCGCCGCCGTCTCTCGCTACACCTTAGGGAAAGATTTCACTGCTTATTGTGATCTGCGTACCGTGATTGGTTTAACCCAGGAAGACAAAATGCTTCGACCTGCCTTGAAAGCCCCTTACATTTTTGTCACCCACACAGGCGATTACGCCAGTGTCTTTGAAATACAGGGGGCTTTTTGTGAGTTCGATGAAAAAGACACCTTTAACGAGCGGGCTCAAAAAGAAGACCCAGAGTCTTTTCGTGATTATATTGCGCGATTACATACGGCGCTGGCCAGCGATTTTAAAAGTTGGGGCCATAAACTCAGCTTTGTCTTTGAGCGCGATCCCCATAAAGCCAGAGAAGAATTAACCCAGCTGATGGCCCCCCAATGTCGCGCCATCCGACGTTGTGGCCTCGATCTGGACGATATTCTCCAAGAAAAAATAGAGCACTCGGTGCCTTTTATGGCACGGGAACGCGCTTTTATGGTGGTGTATACCGGGCGGACAGTATTGCCGGCCTCAGAGCTTAAAGAAGAGCAACAGCGCCTTCAAACACGACTCAATGGGGCCCCTGTCGCACGTTTTGGACAAGATCCCGAACATTTGCGTTTGGAAGGACTTAAAATTCGGCATGATGCCCTCCTGAGTAAAATAGAACAGGATTTTTCGACGGATGGTCAAGGCGTCTTACTGAGATTGATGGAAGCCCATGAAGTGGGATTCCATATCCGGGAAGAAACGGATCGCCATGGCACATCCCGTGACTGGCAACCTCTCTTGCCCGGAGATCTCCTGTTTCCCCATGGGCGACCCAAAGGCGACGATCACAGTACCATGGTGCCACCTTACTTAAATTTTCAGCTGTTTTCACAAGAAGTGAACACCCACGGAGCTTTGGTTGAAATTGACGGGCTTTGGCACAGCAGCTTAGCCTTAACGCTCGGCCCCCAAAAACCCGAAACCTTCACCCAACTTTTTCATAAAATTAACCGCAAAGTCCCCTTTCGGGTACGTTTTGATTTGATGCCCTGCGGCCATGACGTGTTAGGAAAAAAACGCACTGCCCTGGAGTTTCTCTCGGTGATCCCTTCGTTGCGCCCACTCTATGATTCTGTCCAGTGGCTGGCGAAAAATAATGAGCGGGATCCGACCTGTGTGATGACCATCACAGCCAGTACCTGGGCGGATGATCCCCAGGGCGTCAAAAGAAACCTCACCATGCTCCAAAAAGCGGTCCAATCCTGGGGCGTCTGCGAGGTCACCCGCACTTTTGGCGATCCGCTACGGGCCTGGACGTCCACTATTTTAGCCGCTTCTTCTGCCGGTGGGGTGCATTTGCTCTTTCCTCCCTTGTCGGCGGCACTGGCGATGATGCCGTTGAACCGGCCTGCCACACCCTGGCCGAATGAAGCCAGTGTGGTCTTTCAGACCGTCGATGGGAAACCCTTTCCTGTACGGCTGGGAAGTGCACTTCAAGAAAAATGTACAGAAATGGTGACGGGAGAACCCGGATCTGGTAAATCTGTCCTGCTGAACGTCCTCAAGAAGTGGTGATCAGCCATGGACAGAGCCAGTTGCCTTTTTTGAGCATCATCGACAAAGGCTACAGCGCGCAAGGTCTCATCCGATTGATCGGGGATGCCCTGCCACCGGAGCGCCGAAATGAAGTGATCGGGATCGTTTTACAAAATGACGCCCAGCAGTGCCGCAATCCTTTTGATATCCAGTTGGGGGCCCGATTCCCATTAACCACAGAGCGAAGTTGGCTGATCCAGCTGTGTACCGCCCTGTGTACCGATCCCACCACAGGTCATCCCCCTAATGCCAAAGACACGCAGCAAATTTTAAGTCGCGTCATCGATGAGGTGTATCGCCATAACGCAGAAAAAAATCCGATCCGGTACGCCCCGACTTTGGTGCCTGAAGTAGATACCGCACTGTCAGAGATCGACTCCCCTGAAGAATGGGAGTCTTTTTCCTGGTATGAGGTCAGAGACAGGTTGTTTGAAACAGGTCACATCAAGGAGGCCACCCTGGCGCAATACCAAGCCGTGCCAGAGCTGACGGACTTACACAGTGCCCTCAATCATGAAGATGTGCGTCATGCCTTTGGCGATATTCATCGAGACGGATCGCAGGAAAAGTTGCTTAAAACCCTTTCACGGTGCCTCACCCAGGCCAGCACAGAATATCGCATGATGGCAGGACGAACGAAGTTTGCACTCGATCCCAATACGCGTGTGATCGCCCTCGATCTCAATAACGTGATGGGGGATAACACGAATGAAGGGCAATTACGCACGGGGATCCTCTATCTGTTTGCAGGACAGGTGGCGGGCGGAGAGTATAGTTTGCCTCAACATCGGGAAGAGCTTTTGTCAAAAATCGATCCGCGTTACAGGGATTTTCATCTGGCTCGGTTAGAGCAACTCGATCAAGAAATGAAAACCAAAGTGTACGATGAATTGCACAATGCCCGAAAAGTCCCTTTCATTTTTAGCGCGCTGGAAACCCAGGACCGGGAACAACGAAAATTCGGGATCCGAACCCTGCTCTCTTCCCAATATCTGAGCGATTTTCCGCCGGATTTACTCAAATCGGCGAACTCTCTGTATCTGATGCGCGTGAGGCCCGAAGACGCCAAAATACTCACCGAGCATTTTCAGGTGCCCGCGGCCACAATACGGCGGTTTATGAGCCTGAGTAAAGGCGCGGCCCCCGATGGCAGCGGCACCTGCTTTTTGGCGGTTTTTCGCACCAAAACAGGTCGGATTGTGCACATTCTGAAAAACACTGTGGGGCCCAGAGAACTCTGGGCGCTCAATTCCACCCCCAAAGACAGTGCCCTGAGAAACAGGTTGTACGAACAACTCGATGGCCGCACGGCTCGAAATATTTTAGCGGAACATTTTCCCACGGGCAGTGCAGAAAAAATCATCGAACACCGGCAAAAACAGGCAGGAGAACAAGAGAGCACCAACCTCATTCGACAACTGGCCGATGAGCTGATGTCCAGCAGAGGCACCCGATGGTAAAAAATTTATTCGTCTTCCATTTTTACTCAAAAGGAGCCCATCCCATGAGAAAAATATTCCTGACCGGCACCTTACTCTTATCTGACCATGCCGGTCGAAGTGACGCACAGTCTCCCCATCAGCACCCAAGTGGTCCCTGCGCTCTCAGCCATCAATGCCACGTTAGCGCAAATCGCCGCCACCGAATTTCAGATTGGCACCGCCATCAATCAAAACAGCAATAAATTGGCTTCCATGCTGGCAGAAACGGCCAAAACACAACGAGATCAGGACACCTTTATTCGAAAAACGCAGCGGCTCGAAGCCGCCCGTCGCAGTTATACCGTCCCCAAGAGCATTTGCAGCGAATCGGCCTCAGGGATGGCAAACCAGGTCACTGCAAACGCGACGGCCACACAAAGCCATCTGGCGAAAGGAAACGGGATTGCTCATCGACATATTCAAACGGCGATCAATACCTCAGCAGAGCCTGTAGAGCAGGAACAATTTCGCGCCGCCAAAATCCATGCCGACTATTGCAGTGCAGAAGAATATACCGCTTCCGGCGGTGCGCCTCTATGTAAAAAAATCTCCGAGCTGCCCAATGGCGATATCGAATTACGCTCCGTGCTCTCTGGGGCGGGCAAAGTGGGCAGCGCCCCTGCCCTGACCTTGACTCAGGCACAGACGGATGCGGCGATGATGTACCTAAAAAATACCACCCAGAGATCGGCCGGAGACCCCCTCAAAAAAGGAGAACTCAACACGGCTTCGGGTCAGCAATATCAGGGACTGTTGCATCAATACCAGACCATCGTTTCTGCGGCCAGCCATCCGCAACGCGCCCTCATTGCCGCCAGTCAGGCCAGTCCACAGACCCGAGCGGTGTTAAGAGAAACCCTGCAAACCCCTTCGGCGGCCGCGTATTTTGAGCAACAGGCCTCACCGGAGGCCAAAAGAACTCAAAGCCTCTCTCAAAGAGAATTCGAGTTTTTTGAAGTCGGGCGGCGTTACGCCAATACAGACTACCTGACCGACCTGCAATCGATGGAAGGCGATAACCTCCTGCGTGAATCGATACGCATCCAGAACCTTCAAAACTGGCTGTTACTCGGCATCAAACAACAGCTTCAGGAGGGCAATATTCTCCAGGGTCAGCAACTGGGCCTTCAGGCAGTACAGGAATTTCGGCCTTTATTGCACCAAAAACGCCAACACATCAGCGCAGGAGTGAGTCGAAATGAATAAACCCGACAGCAGGTTAAAACGCGGGCTCAAAGCCAGCACTTATTTTTTGAATATCTTATTGCCATTGTCGGAAACGCGTCGTATCGCACAGGTGTCAATCCGACCCTGGATGACACTGATGAACCGAATACAGGGGCTGTATCCCCAAAAATCAGAAAACAAACAGGTGACATCGTCACTGTCCTGGCAAGACGCCGTCCGGGACAGTGGTTTCACGCCGACTCAACTCCAACAACAGTATCGCGCCTCAAAATATCGGTGGGTTTGTGTTTTTATCCTCCCGATGGGGCTGTTAGTGCTCCTGATGGGGTCGCTGTTATTCCATGCTCACACGCTACCTATGATGATATGGATAAAGGCCAGCTTTTTTGCCCTGATTGGTATGGCTGTCTCAGCATTGGGATTGATGCGGGCCCTTATCTGCGAATACCGACTCTGGCAGCTAAGAGAAAAACGCGTCTCCCAGGAAGAACGGGGAGAATTTCGGGCTTTTTTAGAAGAAACGGCTTGGATTAAAAACACGCTGAACATAAAGCGCTGAAGGGGTTCACGAATACCCAAAATCACGCCTTTTTTTCATCTCATTGACTCATTTAATGAGTTCAGTACATCCACTTACACCGCTTATTTGGAATCATTAAAATGAAAAAGGGACTCCGTCTCGTCAGTGTCTTTTCACTGATAGTTTGTTCCCCGCAAATTTTTGCCGAAGAGGTCAATTTTCAACACTTATCTGACGCAGCAAAGCGCAGTGGCGATTTATCCCGGCAAATGTTAGTGATGATTTTTGGGGATATCGTGAATAACCCCTTACATCCGACACACACCACGATGATTGGGGAACTTTTTTTTGTCTTTAACAGCCTGATTGCCACCATTGCCCTCTTTTGGTTTATTACCGTCACTTTGCGTCAAATGGTGCAAGCCGGTCATCAAGGTCAAGTCTTCAGAAGCGGCAGAAGCCCTCTTTATCCTGTGACTGTCTTGCTCGGTTTTCTCAGTCTGGTGCCGACTTCTTCAGGCTGGTCACTCTCACAATTGATGGTTCTTTGGGCCGCGTCCATCATGGGGGTCGGCTCGGCTAATCTCCTCACCGATAAAGCGGCAAATTTACTTCAAGGCGGGCATTCCCTGGTGATGCAACCCATTGCGCCACAAACGCTCACCGCTTCTCGGGCCATCTTTGAAATGAACCTGTGTCTGTATGGCATCAATGAGGAACTTCACAGGATGTACAGTGAAAGCGGCCCAGCAAAAGGGACGCCTTATATGCGCACCAAAACCCTTCCAGAAGGCGTTATCATCAGCAATGGCAGCGCGCAATGTGGCTCGGCCCGCCTCCCTGTGACCCCAAAAAATACGCACTGGACACCGCTTTTTAGCGTGCCCGTGAACACCGCGCCGTTAGTCCTGGCACAAACTCAATCGCTTCATCGCATGCAAAATCAGCTTTCAAAAGCGGCTTATGAGTTTGTGCAGCAATTTAAGAAAAAACTCGACACCGGCACAGGGAAAATAGAGGATGTGGAAAGTCAAATCCAGAAAGCGGCCCGAGAATATGAGGACTACATCAAACAGGAAGTCCGCGCGATGAATCATGAAACCCAGTTACAGGATGTGGTCGCCGATCAGCTCAGACAGTACGGTTGGCTGGCATTGGGAAGCTGGTATCAAACCTTTGCTACCGCCAATAATAAAACCAACGCCGTCGTCAATATGCGTCCTACTGTGACAGGAATGTCGAAATTAGGTGAGATAGGAGTAGGCTCTTATCACGAAAAATTGACGGTCGCTTACCGGGCTCAAATTCAGAACAGTACTTATACCGCACCATTAGGGACACAGAGTAGTAAAGATAGTCAGAAAGTCAGTGATGCGACAGATACGGCGTCTGTTTTGGTTGGAATAAGTAACTCTTGGGGACAAAATATTGTAAGAGATGCTGTAAACTTAAATTTCAATTTAAAAAATGATTCAAACGATCAAATCAACCCATTGTTAAAAATGAAAGCGATTGGGGATTATACATTAGGCGGTGCTACATCAATATTAAGTACTTATACTGCTGCTAAATTATTCACCGCTTGGGGTAAAGGTAATTTAGCAGGCAATGTGATTAATATCATTACAGGAGCTGGAGATGTGGCGGATAGATTGCTTCAAGCGATAGGACCCGTGGTCTATTTTTTGGTGTTTGTCCTGTTGAGCATCGGATTTAGTTTATCGGTTTACTTGCCCTTTATTCCTTTTATTTACTGGATCAGCGCCGCCACTAACTGGATTGTGGGCGTACTTATTGGCGCAACGGCAGGCTCATTATGGGCTGCTACCCATTTAGGAGGTGAGGAAGACAGAGGAAGCCGCTCCGCCTATGGCTATGTTTTTTTAATTGATGTCATGCTGCGCCCTATGTTGATGGTCTTTGGCTTTCTATTTGCCAGTCTGGTCGTCGTCGCAGTAGGCACCCTCCTAAATACCCTGTTTGCTTCAGCGCTCGCCAATGTTCAAGCCGATTCCATCACCGGTTTAATCAGTATTGTGGGCGTTTTGATGATTTATGCGCGAATTTGCACCACCCTCGTCTCCAGTGCATTCAGCTTGCAGGTCAGCATGCCCGATTATGTCATTTCATGGTTAGGGGGCCGTGAAGGCGCCAGTATGTTGGGAGGGATGAATGAGTCCATTAAGGGAATGTTTGCTAACTTTGGCAGTGGTGCAAAAACAGCGCCCTCACCAAAGAAGCTCGTGCCTAAACCTACTGCCCATGATCAAGAAGATGGCATTAAATAAATTCAGGGGTTTAATTAAAAAATCAGAGAGTGAGTGCTATAATTCATGAATACAAATGAGGAGGTCAACCATGCGAAACAAGAAAACGATTGGTGAAGCCTTGGTCTTTCTTGCTGTGTCTTTTTATGTATGGGTAGGTATTCCAACACTTTTTTTTTACGCAATTGTCTCTACTATGATGATTAATGATCGCGCATACCATTATTCTAATAGTAAAGATATATTCCTTTCTATGCTTTCTTGGTCTGGCCTAATCATTCCATTATGTTGGTGCATCCTAAGCTACATCAACAAACGCCAACGCTTGGCTAAAATCCTTTCCGTGATTAAAAGCGACGAAAGTTACGACCCCGCCCCAGAAAATGAAATTTGTGAAATGCATTCCAGTGCCTATTTTGGGATTGACCCTAAACGCGGCACTATGCTTTATATCCGTTTATTCAACAAAAAAGAAATCGATATTTTTGGGTTTAATGTCAGTAACTGGCGTCAATGCGAATTAACCGGCAACAATAAACTCAGACTCTACATCAACTCAACCGAAGTCCCATTCATCGATATTCAGAATAATCACGCTTGGCTACTGTATGAAAAGCTGTGCGTCATGAGAAATCAACACTACCACTATCCTTATCATTTCCCGGGGTACGTGGAAGACAGTACGAAACATCTCTCAAAGAAAATGGGATTTAAGATGTTGCCCTGCTGATTTCAGCAATGAAGAATATTTTTCTTGCATGAACTATATCATTAAATTAAACTAGTCAAATAACTAGTCATAATCACGAGGTGACATGATGAATATTTGGACAGTACAAGATGCCAAAGCACGTTTCAGTGAATTCTTGAATTCCTGTATTCAGAAGGGTTCACAACTAGTCACTCGGCGAGGCGAAAAAATTGCGGTACTTATTCCCTTCACTGAATGGAACCATTGGGATAAAGAGTCACGAAAATCATTCAAAGATTTGCTTTTGTCTGAAGAGAACCGTTTTAATATTGACTTACCTCAGCGCGGAGCGGCAAAACGACGTTCTGTGCTCAAACTTTAACCCCTTCTCATGTACCTTCTTGATACCAATATTATTTCAGAGATCCGTAAAATTCGCCCGCATGGGGCTGTCGTTTCCTGGATTGAAAACATTCCTGATGCAAGCCTTTTTCTTAGCGCAGTGACGATAGGAGAAATTCAGGCGGGAATAGAAATCACCCGAGAACAAGATGCCATCAGAGCATCCTCAATTGAAACATGGCTCACTCAAATTTCTTCTACCTATAATGTATTACCGATGAGTGCAGAAACGTTTCAATTATGGGCAAAGCTGATGCATAGAAAATCGAATACGCTTTATGAAGATGCCATGATTGCTGCAACTGCATTAACGCATAATCTTACTGTCGTCACCAGAAATACTCGTGACTTTGAGGCATTTGATTTACCCCTTTTCAATCCATTTTTAAATAATTACGTTACTTGTTGAATAAGTAAAACAACAGCTCCTCGTTATTTTCTATAACCCCCTTTATCGTTCGATGGCCTTTTCTGGTGTCATGATGTCACCGGTCTCAATCTCTTTTCTTGCCATCGTCACTCATTTAAACAGGCTATTCACTTCAAGTTCTTTTTCAAACCGATTAAGTATTTTCTCTGCTTTTTCTGAGAGAGGTTTTGTCATTATTCATTTCCTTAAATTCCAAACAGAGGTTCATCATGGACAAACATCGAATTTCTCCCCCTGAAAACGACGGATTTCTGTTACTCAGTGCCTTCATAGGCGTATCCGTCATCGTTTGGTTCTTTTTAGAGGAGGTGATTTATTGGAGTTGTGCCGCGCTCTATCACCTTTGGCGAGCCTGTGATGTGCCTTTGATGCATTCTTTTGCCGCGCCGCGGATGAACTTATTGGCCCAAACGGCCAACAATGCCGACAACGTGACCATCCTGCACTGGCTGGCTGTCATGAACCAAACGGCCGGCATAGTACTGCTCTTTTTAATACCGCTTTGTCTTCTGGCTATCTATGTCACCTTAACCCATCCCGCAAATAAAACCAGACGGGAAATCAGTATTCACACACTCCCAAAAATCATGGCAAGGTTTTCTCCCTCTGTGATTCCGGCCCTGTGTTACGGCGATAGAAAAACTCAACTCTTAAATACCAATCCGCCCGAGCACCAAAGCGCACTTTCTCCCGAAGAATTTGCTCACAAACATCACCTGGTTCTCAACCAGCGTCTTGACCATGAAAAGGCCCAGGTCGTTTTTACGCAACAACTGGGACGAAAAATCACCCAACTCTCTGAGTTGAATGCCTATGAACGGGCCTTATGGGCCATTTTTGGATGGCCATTTTTTTTCAATGACCGTCAAGCGGCAGAAGCACTGCTCGATACCCTCAATCGGTCCTGCTTAATCAAAAGCCGCCGCGATAAAGGCCAAAGAGGCACTCCCGTCTTCTCAATAGCCCACAAGGCCTTTAAAAAAGTCTCGGGTCATCCAGACGCAAAAAACTGGATAAAAAAACACCCCTATGCTCGAACCGCTCTCTCCGCTCTGCACTCAAATGACCTCCATTTACCGACGGCGCGATTTCGTTGGCTAAAGGGGCTGGATCGGCCGCTTTGGTATGCCCTGTGTTCATCTGATCGCCCGAAACCCTTTATAGAAGGTGCGGGTATCGTCACTCAGATGCAGTGGGAACAAGAAACGGCTAAACATAAAGTCACCTTACCCTCTCCTGTGCTGAGGTATGCCGTCCAGGGATTGGAAAAGGATTTAATCCACATCGGAAAAGTGATCGATGATCGGATTAAAAAATAGTCACAAAACACCCACGAAATACCCTCTCACTCATCCATTTTTAAATGAAAAAATATTCTCTCACGGGGGGACTTGATGCACTCAAAACCATTTTTCACACACCTCATAGGTAACCTGATGACCACTCGCATCGGTGATGCTGACCGTGGGTCGGTGCTTTTTACATGCAGTCTTGGGAAGGAACCCCATTTTTTTATCCGCCAAAATAGTCTGATTTTCCGACAAAAACATCAAAAAGACCTCGTTCTCTTCAGTGACAGTGAGTCGCCGGATAAGGCACAACATCTTCTCAATGCGCTGACAGAGGCCCTGGTTCGGCGGCAAAAAACAAAATTGTTCTGGCGAAACCTCTTTTTCGGCTTGGGTTTGTTGGCACTACTGGCCATTGGCAGCCACGGATTATTGTCTGAAATCCACACAACAGACGACACCCCCCTCGCCAGAGCAGACGCCACCTCAGCGCCCCTCTTACCCGAGGAACACGCCACCGAAAAAGGTCTGATGCAAGACCCCTCCCCCGCATTGACGACATTAGCCCACAATTTACGCGACGCCGCTCAACGAAAAATCTTTACGGTGCCGTTGACCACAGGTCATTCTCGGACGATATACGTGTTTTCAGATCCTCTTTGCCCCCATTGCAGGGACCTCGAACCCACCTTGGAGGCCATCGGTAAAAAGGTCAATATTGAGATTTTTCCGGTCAGTTTGATAGGGAAAAAAACCACCGCAGATCAAGTGATCCCTGTGCTCTGTGCTTCACCAGAGCATCGAAAAGCATTGTGGCACTCATTATTTGATGATCCCCCCTTAACCCCCTCGGCTTCCTGTGACATCGGCGAAAAAGCCTTGGCGGTGAACAACAAAGCCTTTTCCGCCTACGGCTTTAGGGGCACACCTCAGCTGATTTCAGATGATGGGCGACCTATTCCATTCAGTGCGCTCAAAAACGAGGACACCTTGGCTATTTTTATGAACGCCGCTCATCAACAGGAGAAACACCATGAATAAACGCCCCTCTTCTCTCGATCCCCATCGAATCAATCGTCCTGTTTTTAATCCCAGCTTAACCGATACTGTACTCTCTCCCACCGGCGTACAATGGGGGTTCTTGATCGCGCTCGTGTTAGGGTGCCTCTGGCCGGTGACTTTGCTTATGGGATTACCGGCTTGCGTGATCTTGTTGATTATTTTTTGTGACAGGCCGTTTCGAATGCCCATACGGCTCCCGACCGATATCGGAGGCCCTGATTTGACGACAGAGCAGGAAGGCTTTAAAGCCCGAAAGGGGGGTGCAGGACTGTTTTCCTTTATCACGCGCACCCGTCATTGTGAACAAGCGGCCGGCATACTCTGCTTGGGTTACGCCCGAGGAAAATCATTGGCGCGCGAACTCTGGCTCAATCTGGATGACGCCTTACGCCATATCCAGCTCATCGCCACTACCGGCGCAGGAAAAACAGAAGCCATCCTGTCTGTTTATCTCAATGCCCTCTGCTGGGGTCGAGGGATGTGCTTATCCGATGGGAAAGCGGAAAACAAATTGGCCTTTGCCGTCTGGTCACTGGCACGGCGCTTTGGGCGGGAAGATGATGTTTATGTCCTCAACTTTTTGACCGCGGGTAACAGCAAATTTTCAAATTTGGTGAACGGCGACCAATCCCGCCCCCAGTCCAACTCCATCAATCTCTTTGCGAATGCCTCCGAAACGTTCATCATCCAGCTGATGGACAGCTTGCTGCCCAAGGTTGGCAGCAATGAAAATGGCTGGCAGGAAAAAGCCAAAGCCATGATAGCCGCCTTGATTTACGCCCTGTGCTACAAAAGAGAAAAAGACGGATTATTCCTCTCACAAAGGGTCATACAAGACTATTTACCTCTTCGAAAAATAGTCGAACTCTATCAAGAAGCCAAAGAGAACCACTGGCATGAAGAAGGCTACAAGCCGCTTGAACATTATCTGAACACCCTCGCGGGCTTTGATATGGCCCTCATCGACAGCCCCTCAGAATGGTCGAAAACGGTCTGGGAACAACACGGATTTTTGATACAGCAGTTCACTCGCATGCTCAGCCTGTTTAATGATATTTACGGCCAGGTGTTCCCACAAGGCGCGGGCGACATCGATTTAAAAGATGTACTCCATAATGACCGCATTCTCGTGGTCTTGATTCCGGCCTTGGAGTTGTCGAACTCAGAAGCCTCGACCCTCGGAAAACTCTATATTTCAGGACTGAGAATGACCCTCAGTCAAGATTTATGCGGACAGTTAGAAGGAAAAAGAGAGGACGTGCTACTCAGCCAAAAATTTGCTCAAAAATTTCCTTACCCGATTATTTTTGACGAATTGGGCGCTTATTTTGCCTCAGGTCTTGACAAAATGGCCGCTCAAATGCGCTCTTTGCAATACATGCTCATGATAGCCGCACAGGATGTGCAATCCATGATGGACAAATCAATGCGCGAATTTTTCACCGTCAGCGCCAATCAGCGGACCAAATGGTTTATGGCCTTAGAGGATGCCCAGGACACCTTTAATCTGATTCGTTCTGCGGCGGGGAAGGGCTATTATAGCGAACTGTCTTCCGTTAAGCGTAAAGGCAGTCTCAGTGGCAGTCGGTATGAAGACGCCGATACCCATCACATTCGTGAACGCGATAACATTGAACTCACGGAACTCAAAGCCCTCAACAAGGGGGAGGGCGTCATCGTATTTCAGGATGCCGTGGTACGAAGTGCCGCGATTTTTATTCCAGATGAGGAAAAATTGTCCTCAAAGCTTCCTATGCGGATTAACCGGTTTATAGAGCTCAAACGCCCTGATTTCGACGCATTATGTGAGGTTGTCCCTGAATTGCGACACAAAGGGGCCGCTTTTAAACAGGAGGTCCAGGGAATTTTACAACGCTTAAAAACAGCTGACACTCAAGAGAATAAAGGCACTTTGAACGTCAGGCTGTTCGATAAAACACTCCATCATCTCTGTGAAATAACACAGAATTTGGACCACCGTAACGACCTGTCTCACACCCCCGAGGAGCGAGGCATAATCCTGTTCGAAGCGGCGCGTCATTCCTTAAAAATAACCGAAGGGCAATACAGAGCAGACAAAGAGCCTAAAGAGATTACACTCGAACACTCAACACCCTGACGAATCTCACGGGACAGGCCCCCTCAAATCTTCAGAAAAATAGCTTTTATTGAGGTATTTTTGGGCAAACTGAGATTGCTCCTCGGTCACCTGCCCACAGGGCTGACCGTGCTTATCATACCGTTGAGCCCCCAGAACCCCTTGTTCAAGATAATCACGAGAGCGCGCTATCGCTCTAATGCAGCGGCGGAGCCCTTTTTTTGAAAGCGGTAACTCCTGTGTGTTGATGTCCTCATACAAATCCTCAAGGAGGTCTATTTTCATTAATTTGAGCCCATGACCAAACAAGTCGGGCCAATAAGCAGAAAGGGTCTCTACTGCATGCTCAAAAGAGACATTAGGCTGCTTGTGCGGTTTTTTTTGACTTTAGGGGGATAACGGAAGAGGTTTGGTCTCAGCCACTTTCTCTGGCTCTTTTTTCTTCGGTTTCTTTTTTAAGGCAATAAGTGATGAAGAGGGAGAAACGCCCCTACGTGGATTCATCAAACAGGGGGTTTTGCTTTCTGACCTTCTGGGGCCTAAGGTCAGCGTTTTTTCAAATGGGATGGAGTTCATGCGCTTTTTTATGAAGCCTCATCAATGAAATAACCGATCGATGTCTTCCCTCGATAGCCCCGTATATTTTTGGATTTTTTCTGGACTTTCTCCATCGGCCATCAGCTTTTTGGCGATGGCCAGGGTAGCCTGTTTCAGGCCCTCTTCTTTACCCTGCTGGACACCCTGCTGTATCCCCTGCTGTATCCCCTGCTGAACACCCTGTTTTAAACCTTCTTCCAAGCCTTCCTTTCTCAGCTCTTCTGCTATCGTCATCACATTCTCCCGTTGAGTGGTCGAAGAAAGGGCCTCAAAAAATAACGGGCGAGAGGCCGTTTCTCCCTCTTGAAAGAGATAATACAACAAACTTTTAAATAGGTCATCGTTTAACGGGAAACGCTTGTCCAGACGAATAAGATAAGGCGCGATGTCCATCATGTCACGAACTCGGACCAGTTTCTGGACCAGTTCAAGCCAGGCAATCATCCCATGCTTCAGAATGTCTTCTTCGGGAATAACCGTCACATCTACCAAAGTAAAAGGCTCAGAATCTAATCTCCGCGCGGCTTCTTTGTCATCAAAACAATCGAACCAATCCAGACTGTACGGGTAAGGACTCGTTTCTCCATGGTAGAACAAGACTGGCACGACCAACGGCAAGGTAGAATAACCTTGGTCAAGATGTTGTTGCATGACCGCCAGGCTGTATTTTTTCATTCGAAAAGCCATCATTTTATCTGCCGTACTTTGGTGCTCCAGCAAACAATATAAATACCCGTCCTTTCCCGTCACGGTTTCAAACGAATACACCATATCGGAATGAGATTGCTTCAAAGTCGGCTCAACAAAAGAACCCGACACCCTTTTCAACGAAGACAGGCAGACTTGACTCAAAACATCCGCCGGAAGATGCACTTCAAAAAAATTGCGGGCAAGGGCAATATCTCCCAAAAACTGCTTAAACAAAGCGTCGTGCGGCAGAAACATTTTCATGGAAGTCACTTTTTCCTGGATGACAAGGACGATGACTTTTTCGCGGCGATTTTTGATTTTTTAGCCACTTGAGTTTCTTTGGGCGATTGTAAATGAACGGAGTCTTTCAGCCTTTTCCCCGCAGAAAACACAGCGACTTCACGAGCCGGGGTTTTTATTTTTTCACCCGTTTTGGGATGACGAGACATCCGCTCTTTGCGATGGCGGACTTTAAAAGTCCCAAATCCGATGATTTGCACCGGCTCTTTTTTCCCCAATGCTTCGATAATACTCGAAAAAACAGCGTTGACCGCTTCTGCTGATTGAGCCTTCGTCAGGCCCGACTTGTCTCGGACCTGCTCAATTAACTCAGTTTTATTCATCCTTTATCCTTTCAAATTGTTATCAAATATACCGCCCGATAAATACGCTATCTCTGCCCATTTTTAACGAAATATCAACAAACAACAACCCATTTCCAACAAATGATAAAAATAAAAAGGGGCGATGCGCTCAGGGAGTCAAATTCGGAGAGTCAAACGAGATAGGAGCGGGTTTATCTTGAGGGCGAATTTCACAAACCCGTTTCTGCTGAAGGGAGTCTGTTAACGTCAAGGAAGTTTCCCCCATTTCATTCAAATCTCGAACCAACGAACACGCTTTCTCAACGTACTCCCGCGGACCCGAGAAAACCCGTTTCTCTCCACTTTTTTGCTCTGCCAAACGTAACCCCGCCACCATATTGTCCCCCTCGTTTTCAAACGGTCTGGCCATCTCAATGGTTTCCCCTCGGTCAATCATTTGGGTGACCCCTTCCTTTTTGTATAAAATCGCCCCGTCACGGTGGATATGATGGGTATAGCCTTTCAGCTCAACCGGCTCAATATCATCTGAAACGGCACATTCAATGACAGTCTCACTGAGATAAGCCGTGCGCTCATCCCGCGCCTGGTAAGCCCACCCTCTTAACTGGCTAATCGCCGCTTTATCTCCTTTTAACGCCTGCTGTTCCACCCAAACACGATAAGACAGTCGCCGATTTTCTGGAGAACGATACCAGTTCTCCCGCTCTTCCTTTAATTTTAAACGCAACTCGGCCATCGCTTTTTCTCGCTCAAAAGCCAATACATGCCAGGCCAGTTTTCTCATTAAATGAGAAAAAAGGATCGCGCACCGCAACACACACATGGGCTCTTCGGAAACGAAAGGTCATGGAAAGAGTTCTGAAACGATTTTTTGCGTCAAAAGAAGGGCATTTCGCTTCTTTTTTGTCAGTTTGATAACGCAATTTTAACTCTTCTCGGGCCTCAGCGCGTTCTAATCGGCGAGTCATTCGAGCTTGATGATCACGCAAATGAAGTCGATCATCATAATGTGAACTCACCATATAGTTTGTTAAGGTCACCTCCCCTTGTTCATTTTTAAATTCCATCACTCGGGGCGCATTTTCAAATTCGCCAATGCGAGGCACTAATTTCGAAAGAGTGAGTTGAGGATGTAAACTGCTGGCTTTTAAAGGAACATTGTTCGGACAATTTTTGTCATAAATCGCCAACCCAGAACCTTTCTTTTTTAATTCCAGATGGGCCCTTAAAAAAACAGCGTGCACCTCTTCCCATTCTTGAAGCGGCCCTTTTAAAATAGAAGTCAACTCTGTTCGGCACGTACGAACCACATACGAATAAAAACTTTCTTTATCTTCGTGATATTCAAACTGCGTCGCTGCTCTCGGAGCCGAGGGATATTGAGATTCAGCTCGAATAATCTGATGATTTTGATCTCTCTTCCAACACCCATTATCCGGTTTCCAATCATATTTAAGCTCTAATTTTCGGCAGGCTTTGTGCAAAATTTTAACGTCGTTATAGAGGTTCACTGCACGATAAGAAAGGGGATGAATACGGTTGGCCGCCACATGACAATGGAGGTTATCGGTGTCACGATGAATCGCAGTCACGTATTGATGGTCAGACATCCCCAAGGCTTTAAGACTATGCCGCGCGCTTTCAAAAATCTGTTCTACCGTCGGAGAGTCCGTCTCCGGCCAAGACAAAATAAAATGATAAACCGGATCGAGACAACGACGATTATTCGAGGCCACCGCATTCATTTCAGAGGAGGCGGTTTCAATACTCAACGTGTTCGTTTGACATAAAACGCCTTCACAAAGAATCCGATGACTCCCATCGGGTAGGTGCGTGATGAGCTGCTGTGATTCAGGGGAAGCATGGCGATCAATATAATCAATTAAACGATCAAACACCGCGATTTTAGAAGTGGAAGGACGGTCAAAAAAAGCATCAGCGGTCACGGGAATATCACCTGGATTATCTTCACGGAAAGAGAGGTAAAACACCAGTTTAAGAAAACTTGATTTTCCATCACGGCGCTTTTTTGGAATGACAACGACCATCCTTTATTCCTTAAAATCAATTTTCAAAATCGCCTTTTTTAAGGCCACTAATAGGTCGTAATATGCCATATTTTATTTTTTATAAATATCAATACTTTAAAATGAAAAAGTCACAATAAATCACAATTCACTCATAATGGTCTTATTCAGCTCTGTTTTTTTAGAGACTCAATTGAATCCCCAAAAATTAAAAAAGAAATTCAAATCGTCTCCCATTCACTGCCCCTGCTGTCTCGGTCTTTGTCTGTCATATTCGCCGATTTGTGGCCCAATAATTTCTGGGCAAACTCTTTACCTCATGTATGGCTTGATTGAAAGGGCGTTTCACTTCTAAAAGGAAAAAAAATGAAATCGTTAAAGCAAGGTATTTTTAATATCAGTGATGCGAGTATCGGTTGGGGCATGGCCTTTGTGGGGCTGGCGATGGTCGCTGCGGCGGGGATGGGGTTGTATGTGAAAGTGTATTCAACTTCATCGGTGGCCTCTATTAATACGTTGCTGAATGAAACTAAATCATTACGTATTTCAACCGGCTATGGCACCGCTAACCTGGTCCCTGCGCTCATCCGCTCAGGGGCCATCCCTAAAGGCATTTCGATTGTGGGAGACCGGCTTTTTAATGCCAGCGGCGGGGCCATCACCGTCACCGGCAGCGGAATCGGTTTTATGGTCTCAACAGCCGGCATGAATGAAAAAGATTGCATGAAACTCGCCACGACCTTAAGCAATGGAGATATCGCTTCGGTCCGAATCAACAGTGCGCCTGCGATGACGGGCGAGATATCACCGGCACAGGCCTCTGCCGCCTGTGTTGCTGGAAGAAACAATACGGTGACTTTTACTACGAATATGTAAGGCCCTTGAGATTTACAAAAACATTCAAGAATGAGGATGTAAAACGACCCCGCCCTACTTTATTTGCATGTTCCATGGATTAATCACGGTGACTCTGGCCGCTTCGTAGGGAGAAATATCACGTGACGCAACAATGAATCCACGGGAGGCTGCAATTGCGGCAATATATCCGTCTGGGGTTGGGAATCCTTGCCCTTTGGCTTTGGCCGTCATAGCCAATTCGGCGTAATGCCGCGCGGCGTCAGTGTCGAATGGAAGCACCCTAGCCTTAAACAGGCCCATCAAACCGTTAAGCGCTTGTTCAATCATACTCTTACGCTTACCTGTTGGAAGGGTCCCAATACCGAACAGCAACTCAGCCAATGTCACACTAGACAGATACAAGGTTTCAACCGCTTGATCGTTCAGCCAAGCGCGAACAGCCGGGTGGGGCTGAGGTTTCATCGACTCTGAAACCACATTAGTATCGAGAACAATCATTCAAATTTCGTCGGTTCGGCGGGGATTTTATCTTCTACCTGATTGAATATCTCAAAATCTTTATTTGTTAAGCCGATATTGCGTCCCAAATCAGCGAGGGCATCCCCCAAACGGACACGTGTTTCTGGTTTAACGGTTATCGCTAAAATTTCCCGGACTTCAGCTTCGGTGCTACGTCCATGCTGCGCGGCTCTTACCCTCAATGCTCGGTGTACTTCGTCAGGTAAATTACGGACTGTTAACATTGACATAGTCTTACCTCAAAAATAAGCATTCAATGAAGTCATAATATGTTATTGAATGCAATTTTGCAAAATAATTTTGGTTCACTCATCGATGATTTTAACAGTATTGATCAGCAGAGATTAAGACAACCTTCCGGCTCCTCATAGGAGAGAGAACAATGACATCTTTAAAGAAGGGCATCTGGCAGATCTTCGATGCCTGCATCGGCTTGGGGGTCGGGCTGTTTTGCTTTGCTCTGATCGTGTTGCCTTTGGTCTATGAGTTTAACAAAGACCAGCAATACAGCACCGCGGCCACGTCTCCTTATATTCTGGGTGTACCAGAGCTGATACAGGCGGGGTATTTACCGGCCGGCTTTTCAGAGACCAATCTTTTTTCGCAGCGTTATCACCCCCGCATTGTTCAACCGGCCCCGTTAAAATTTCATCATATGATTTTTTTGACAGGCGGGGCTCCGCTGAGTTTGAGTGCCGCCCGGAAAATGGCGATGAGAATCGGAGGCAGCGGCGGTTACATCGAGGGCGGGTCAGCCAGAGGGGTGATGGGGGGCTGGACTGAACCCCTCTACGCCTTTAGCTATACGTGTTGAAGTCGATGCTCTTTTGAAGGCCCAAGCCCATACCTCAAATACGGCAATGCCGCTTTGTTCCGTTCGATACGCACCCATTGCCCCGCGGCGCGGGCCGTTCTCATGTGGGTGTTGTAGATGATTTCTAAACGGCGTGGCGTGCCGAGTTCAACCATAGAGCCATCCTCCATCAATACCTTTCCCAGCCAACCCCGCTTTCCAAGGAGGGGTTCCAGTTCATCCTGAAACTGTTTCAATGTCTTGCCCTCCGCCAAAGCAGCATCAACGGCTTGACGTATCTGATAAGCGAGGAAGACCTGTTGATACGCTAATTTTCCAGTGCGAACTGGATAAGCAGATAGACATTATCTCCGAGATAGCCAAAAATCCCGCAGCATAGATCGAATTCAGGTCTATTGTAGGCACAATCCGCTAAAAAGGGGGTGTTAGCCGTGAGTATGCGCACTGTTGTTCCGAACATTTTTAAGAAGGAGACTCAATTCAAATTAAACAATGCCTAAAAAAACGGCCATTAACTGTGTTACCAGTTGCATATCTTTTTTTGATGCGCTACCACAAAAATTACCCAGACGATGACGAGGCACGGTTGTTAATTTGTCCAGCATAACTTCTGAAATACAGTTAAGACCGTTGCTATCGTCTGGCTCCATACGATAACGAAAAACAGAAGCGCCAGTAAGAACACTGGTAAACGGTGCCACTACCACAGAAGGATGTTGAGAAAATATATCGGATTGAACAATTAAGGCTGGACGAGGTTTGCCATAATCCCCGTTGCTGACAACAGTGACAATATTACCTCGTTTCATTCCCAGCCTTCCGTATCACTCACTTCATCTATCCAGTCCATTATTTTTGTTTCATCTCGTTGATTCAGGCTAACGGATTGATTTCTGCATTTCTCAATAAACTGAAGATCGCGAGTATCCGGAACCCAGATAGTGACAGGTCGATAGCCTGCCTGCCTTAACGCTTCACGGTGTTTTCTGACACGTTGATTAACAGTCATTATTAATGCTCTCCTGTAATAGCTCAGTACGCAGTATAGCACATGTTACATGTAACAAAATAGTACTGTTTATGCTGTGCCAAGTGAAATTTTTCATCTGAACTCCCTCCTTTGCCCGCGCTACCTTGGCGGGCATGACAACACACACTTTTGCCTTAAACACGGAACTTCGGCCCCTTCTGGAAGCGACCGCTGCCCAGAAGGGAACCCCGTTGTGGGTGGAATTAATCCCTGTCGGTGAACAGATCACCGGACGGGATGGCCGTTCCTGGGTCAATGATCACCCCCAAGGGATGGTGGATGCTTTTCAGGCCAACCACGCCGACCTGCCCATTGATATTGAACATGCGACTGAACTCAAAGCCCCCAAGGGCGATCCCGCCCTTTCAGTGGTGTAAAACTTCTTGAGTTTTATCCGAAATTATTTGACCAGAACACTTCCAGGAAGAACTCTGCACCGTCATTGAAAAAACAGGGACAAGATTAAACCCACATCACCATACGCAACTCTACCAGGCCATCCAGACCTGTGCCGAAAACGCCGCGAACACAAAATTATCTCGAAAGAAAAACGGCAAAGATATCCTGGACAAGGCGCAATTTATAGAAAACCTGGGTTTATCAGAAACGGTGGATTGTGAAAAAATGCACTGGATAAACGGCATGGCGGTGAAGTGCAGGGTAAAATCCAAGCGAACGACACCCTCACGGTGTCAAAGAACGGCAAAACCGCCAAATACCAGAACGACGGCAATATTCACGGAGCGGTCTGGGGCGGCCCCTCAACGGATGACTAAATAATACCTTTGTGCGCGATATTCGATTGGGACATGGCAGTGTTAACAAAGTAAATTAAAGACTTTAAGACAAGCGATAGCGAAGAAAGAAAAGAAGGTGATATCGAGTTTATCAAAGCGTAAAGCGAGTCTTTTTTGTTCTTTTATGCTGAAGAAGAAACGTTCAATCGCAGAGCGTGTTTTGTATTTTTCTTTATCATTAGGTTGAATGCCGGTGCAAACAGCCCCTTTTCGTCGGGGTATCACAGGGCTCTTTCCACTATCCCGGATTAATTTTCTGACATCAAAAAAGTCAACTCCCTTATCAGCGATGATGTAGCTCACCTTCCTCCCATTTCCCTTTATCCACAGCTCAGTAAAGGCTTTCATATCGGAGCGCTGTCCTTCAGATAGACAGGCACTCCGGAGAAAGCGGCCTGAAAGACCCACGTGAATTTGAGTGCTCACGCCTTTTCGGCCGCGCCCTATCGATTGAGGTCCCTTTTTTTAAGGCTTCCTGAGCCGTGTCGGTGGATGGCGACCGTCGTACTGTCTACCCATGTACAGTCCATTTTGATTTTCTTTTTTTGTTGTAAACGATAAAGCAAGTTCCAGAACAAGCCATTTTCACTCCATCTTTTAAAGCGCATATAAATCGTATGCCAATGACCGTATAAATCAGGTACATCACGCCAAGGGATACCCGTTCTCAATACGTACAAAACAGCTGAAAAAAACTGATAATGACTGATGCTTGCAGGTCTGCCTGGACGTTTATCATATTTTATAATATGAGGTTCGATGATTTTTATAAAATCACACTCTTTGAGCGGATAGTGCCTGTTTTTCATTTCTTTATCCCCCTAAAAAACAGAGAATATCTTAACATTAACTTTGTTAACAGTGCCATATGCAAGAAGTCCAGGTATGGCGTGGGCCTGGCTATCGTGATGAACATGCCACATGTGATTACCGGCGCGTATAACTCGAACTCTTATGAATATGTTGACTACATTCAGCGGCGCCCTCTGCAAAAAAATATCAATTATAACTGGATGAATGTGTGGTGTATGTAATGCAAAACCTTAAAAATTTTCAACGTTATCACCCTGAATCCTCTGACAAAAAAGCGCTAGAAAGCGCTATGGGGGTCATTTTTCTTATTTCAGAAGACGCTCAGGACTGGTATGAGTGCTAAAAAACTTTTCAGCCAAAGACGATGAAAATCGAGTATGAATCCGATGGTGTCATATGCTCAATGGGTTACGATATCAGTGGCTTTTGTCCCGAAGGATGCAGCGTAGCAGAAGTGTCCGAATGGCTTGGTTTTTCATTAAATTGAATGAAATCACCCATCAGTCAAAGTTCAATGCTTAGACTATTTAAACTCTCCCTCCCCCTATCTTAACTCTTTAAGACAGCTTATTCAGGTATTACCTGATGTTTTGATGGTCTTTATTTTGGAAGAATAAAACATCAGAGATTTTTGATATTTATTTTTGTTAGAGAGATGCCATATATTAATAACAAAAAAATAAATTAAACAAAATATATACAAATAATGCTTCTAAAAATCTGAATATAAAAAATATTTAGGGGCTTAATTTATAATTATTCATTTTTTAAATAATATTTGGGGAAATAAAAATGTCAGTCGATCGTCTATGTATATCTCATCAAGAGAACATCGGTTTTTATACGTCAAATAACGCATGTGGCATGTGCCTCATCAAAAATAGCCAGTGAACTCGTTTCAGTCAAAAATAAAAATCCATCTCTGGATGACATCCAGGCTGAAAAACAGACAAAACCGGCATTAAACATCTCTCAGGAGCTTAAAAAGCTAATAGACTCGCCTAAATTGTGGGAAGAAATAAAGTGAATTGGGTCTTCGCTCAGTAAAGAAAAAATGGAAAATATTCAAAATGAATTTCAAAACGCAATAAAGACAGAACAATTTGACGACAAGACAATACAGGATTTATACAAAAGAACGAATAAAATGTTCAAAGAAGATTCAATCTTACGCTCATATTTTCCCGGGTATTTGAAGCAAAAAACAAACCCGCTCATGGATGCTTTAGAGAATTTAAAAACATTAGTAACCCCTACAAAAGATTCGATTGTTGACAAAATGATTCTCGGAACTTTTTGTATATTCAACGTGGTGGCTGGTCAATCTTCAGGAATGACAACCTCATCAACTGAAGGGGGTGCATTGGAAGGATTGGTAGGGGCCGTAACTACTATGAGTTTTAACGGAATTCCAGAGCATGACGCCCATGCTCAAGAAAATAAAGTTCAAGATGAAAGAAAATATGCATATAAGGATGCGGAGCGGGGGAATAAAAGCATAAAGCGTGAGGGTTTAAGAAAGGAAAGAGACGAAAATTTGAAGATTTTTAATGATTCTTGTGAACAGCAACGTCAAAATACAACAAACAAAAGAAAGCAAAAAGAATTCAATAGCGCCATAGAAGCAAGGGGAACGACTAACACACCTGAACAAATCACTGTGAATCGTCAATATTCTATACCTGCGGATAACTCCGTTAGTGACATTATAGGTGATAATAACGATTCTCACACTCAAGCAAACACGTCTAGTGTTACAACAGAAAAAGCAGATAACGCGGTAATAAAAAACAAAAATGTAACAAAAACTTTTTCTAACACACCCTCAACTTCGTTGACAAACAACATCTACAACCCAGAACCAAAAGATCAACTACATTTTGACAGTGAAAATATGGCTGTTTGGGAATCTGCTTCTCCAGGACAATGGTTTACAGGTCTTGTAGAAACTCAGACAGGTGCAATAAAAATCGTTCCTGTGAATATTTTTGGTGGTCAAAATGGAAAATTGAATGAATTGACTCTCAATAATACCGGAGCTAACTCAATAAATCGATATGCATCAGGTGTGCCAGGAGAACGCAATGGAAAATCGATAGAGCCCAGTTGGTTATCACATCGAAATGGGAGTACTCCACACACAGCCATAGCTTTTAAATATGGTTTTAATCAAGAATCTTGTTTGGGTTTTTCATTAATTAAAACAACTAAAAATGGAGAATTTGCCCAAATAAAATTTTCTTCAACTAGTTTAAATTCTAAACCTGATGGAGAAGTTAAACATAGTTTTTCCCGGGCTACTGCTTCTGATTCAAAGGGTTTTCCCCAGACAGCGTTATAATGCCGACAAAATGGCGAGAGGCTTTAATCACAGCTTTAAGGAGTGGAGATATGTCTATTCGTCATTTAGCTGTTTCTTATGATTAATTTTAAAATCAAACAGACTAAATAAAATTTATAAAACCTTTTTATTTGTATTATCAAAAGATAGTATTATTCGAAATTAAATTTTAAACCTGTTGTTTAATAAAAAAACGCGGTTTTAAGCACTTTTTGTGGGTATGTTTTTTAGTATTACCTAGTGTAAAAATTGAATAGAGGATGTAATATAGCTTCTATAATTGTCTAAAGACCAGAAGATTTTTTATTAACAAATGAATGTGTCAAAAACAAATATTATCGCAAACCAAAACCTGAACAACCATGTTTACAATGTCGCGTTGGAGGGAAGTGTGAAAGAAGAAAAAATTTCTTACTTGCTGTTACTTGATTAATCGTTGATGAAATTTATTTTTGATGCCAATTTCAAGCAAAATAACAGGTCATAATAAAACTTAAATGATTGTTAAATAATACTTAAAATATCGTCTTTCATCCGATTTTATTGTCTTTTATTGCTTGTTTTTTAACCTGAAAATTTATTATTTGTTTGTTTTTTAAATAATTTTTATTTAAAATATTGCCTAGAAATTATTATTAATATAATTTTGATTTAATGATGCTTTTTTATCTTTCAATATTTTTAATATTTAAAATACTTAAAGAATAAAAAGAATATTAAAAGTGATAGCTTTCATTTTATTTTTTAGTTCATTGAATATAAAAAATATTTTTATGGTGTTTTTTAAACAAAAGATATGCGATATCAATATTTTTTTAAAAATGTGATCTCTCAAAACAATTTGATCATTTTTATCCATTTTCTTCTTTGGAGCCTGGTTGTATGGAAAACCACTTCTTTATGTTTGTTTTTTCTCTCCCCTAGTGAAAACATTCCTATCATAGACTCTCCTTCTGAGCCTGTTTTATCTCGATCTTTACCGCAAATCGATATCAATCTTATTTTTAAACAAAACTGGTTTGGTGATCCAGATCGTAAAATTCAACAAAACAGATTGCCTAAAACACAAAGTCCCTTTATTTTACGTGGCACAGCTCCTGCTGCTTCTGAAAATAAAAGCGTTGCAGTCATCGAAAACAATGGCATACAAAAAATTTACGTCCCTGGTGAAACAATTGATGGTAGTCATATTATTTTACTCAAAGTTTTATCTAAAAAAATTGTGCTTGAAAATAACGGGGTGCAAGAAAGTTTATCTTTAAGAGATGATCACGAAAAAATTTTAAATCAAAACCTGATTGAATAAAATTTTTCTGAATATCAATATCTCTGATATTAAGATTGCATTGATATAAAAACATAAAAAGGAACGTTATGTTTTGGTCTGATATATTACGCCTTCACATTTTTCGACATAGAATTTTTTCTTTTGTAAAAAAGATAAATTATCCTTATTTTTTCCCATTGATTTTATTATTATTTTTTTTGTTCTTTCCCTCCATCTTATTAGCCGATCATTTTTCGGCCAACTTTCAAGATACCGATTTGCGCGCTTTTATTGATACTGTTGGAGTTAACCTAAATAAAACGATGATCATGGGGCCTCATATTCAAGGTCGGGTGAGCATTAGAAGCACAGATACTTTATCGACAGAGCAATACTATCAACTTTTTCTCAATGTGTTAGAAGCACAAGGCTATGCCGCCATTCCAGTTGATGGCGGCGCGCTCAAAATTGTCAGAAGCATGCATGTTAAAACGGAGCCCATTCCTGTCATAACTCACCAAAAAAATCCTTATTTCGGTGACGAAATGATGACACAGGTGATGACCCTTCAAAATATTTCAGCACGTGAACTGACCCCTGTATTGCGTCAGCTGATAGATCGAGGGGAATCAGGAAATATCATCAGCCATGGTCCGTCGAATATTCTTATTCTCTCAGGAAGGGCGGCTGTTATTAAGCGTTTGTTTTCTATTATTGAGCTTATAGATTCGAATGCAGATAAATTCAATGAAGTCATCCCATTAAAAAATGCGTCTGCAACGGAAATGGTTAGGGTCATCAATGCTTTAAATAAAAATGCCCCCCAAAATGATTTGTCTATATCAAAATATACAGTGGTAGCCGATAAACGGACTAACAGCGTTATTATCCATGCTGAACCTAAAATGCGCCAAAAAATCAAAAAATTAATACAGGAACTGGATTCAGAAACTCAGCAAAGCGGCTACAGTCAGGTGTTTTACCTTAAATACAGTCAAGCCGAAGATTTAGTTGACATCATTGAAAAAGTGAGCAACACCTTAAAAGGGAAACAAAACGAGCAGGGTCAAGATCAAAATAGAATGTCTGTTTCGATTGCCGCCAGTAAAAAAACAAATGCGCTCGTGGTCACAGCATCTCAAGATGTGATGCAATCTATACGAAGCATCATTGAACAGTTGGATATACGTCGTGCTCAAGTACATGTTGAGGCACTGATTGTTGAAGTTGCAGAAATCAGTGATATTAATTTCGGAGTACAGTGGCAAGCGAACAACAGCTTGATTCAATTTAATAATGGCCATCAAATTCCATTAGGAGCGTTAACTTTGGCCCGACGGCAGGCGGAGTCAAAAACAGGGAATACCTTGAATCAAAACGAAACGTTCCTACCTTCCCAAGTGTCTAGTGATATCTCATTGCTGAGCAAACTGCTCTCGGGTTTCAGTGGTGCTAAGGTCGGTATTATTAAAGGAGATTGGCAAGCACTGGTTCAAGCGGTGAAAAACGATTCCAGTGTGAATGTACTTTCCACTCCAAGTATTACCACTTTAGATAATCAAGAAGCCTCGTTTATGGTAGGTGAAGATGTCCCTGTACTCACGGGCTCGGCGGCAAACGCGAATAACACGAATCCCTTTAATACTGTCGAACGAAGAAAAATTGGTGTGATGTTAAAAGTCACCCCTCAAATCAACGAAGGGAACACCGTACAGTTGCTGATAGAGCAAGAAGTATCAAAAATTCAGGGGGAAACCAAGCTTGATATCAAATTTGCGGAACGTAAACTCAAAACCACTGTATTGGCTGATGATGGTCAATTAATTGTATTGGGGGGGCTTCTCGATGAAGAGAGCGGGGAAAGTGTATCTAAAGTACCTGTACTAGGAGACATTCCGATCTTGGGGCATCTTTTTAAATCCACTGTTAATAAAAAAACAAAACGTAATTTGATGATATTTATCCGCCCTACCATTTTACGAGATGGGCTCTCTGCTGACGGCATTTCACAACGAAAATATCATTATATGCGAGCTGAGCAACTGTATAAAAATCACCCAGGATTGAGTTTAATGCCCCGCACAAAGCAGCCACTGCTTCCTGCTGATGGAAAAGAATCTGAATATCCAGCAGAAATTCGCGCTCTACTAGCGATAACTAAAAAATCATGATCTCATTAAGATCAGAAAAAACCGGGATAACTCGCCTCCCTTTCAGTTATGCCCGCCGTTTTTCAGTGATTGTAGAGACGGATAGTGCCGATGTGCCTACGCTTTACTACGTTCCGCCCTTGCAAAAAAATATTTTTTTAGAAGTACGAAGGGTCACAGGCATAAAACTCAGGCCCTTTGCCTTATCAGCAAACGATTTTAAACAGAGATTGAGCACTGCCTATCAACGGGATTCAATAGAAGCGCGTCAGTTGATGGAAAATATCAGCAGCGAGAGTGACTTGTATGTCTTGGCTGAAGAATTACCTATCACTGAAGATTTATTAGAGAGTGAAGATGATGCGCCCATCATTAAATTGATCAATGCCATGTTCGTAGAAGCGATTAAAGAAGTGGCCTCTGATATTCATATCGAAACCTTTGAAAACGCCTTGCTCATTCGTTTTCGGATTGACGGCATATTGCGTGAAATACTTCGATTAAAGCGTCAATTAGCGGCCTTACTCGTCTCACGTATCAAGGTCATGGCAAAATTAGATATTGCAGAAAAGCGGATCCCTCAGGATGGTCGAATCACTTTACTCATTGGGGGGCGTTCGGTGGATGTTCGCGTTTCTATCATGCCTTCCGCTCATGGAGAGCGCGTCGTTTTGCGCCTTTTAGATAAACATCAGGGGATCCTCAATTTAAATGATTTAGGGATGTCATCTGATTTAATTTCAACATTTCGAAAACAGCTATTTAAGCCTCACGGGATCTTGCTGGTCACGGGTCCTACAGGATCTGGGAAAACCACCACTTTATATTCAGGCTTACAGGAATTAAATCGCACTGAGCGTAACATCTTAACGGTAGAGGATCCCATTGAGTATGTCATTGAAGGCGTAGGGCAAACACAGGTGAATTCTAAAATAGAGATGACTTTTGCTCGTGGGTTGCGAGCCATTTTGCGCCAGGATCCGGATGTGGTGATGATAGGAGAGATTCGTGATCTGGAAACAGCTCAAATTGCGGTACAAGCTTCGCTGACAGGGCATCTCGTATTATCAACCTTGCATACCAATACCGCGGTAGGCGCTGTGACACGCTTAAAAGATATGGGAATTGAGCCCTTTTTGATCTCTTCAAGCTTGGTAGGGGTTTTGGCACAACGTTTGGTTCGTACGCTTTGTCCAGATTGTTCTCGAGCAGAACTTTTTTCTAATCCACAATTAGATTTTTCATCTCATCCTGTGCCGGCATCGACTCCCTTATATCACCCTATTGGATGCAAAAAATGTCACGGTAAAGGGTATCGCGGTCGTACGGGTATTTATGAATTGATGCTGGTGGACGAAACGCTGCGCCATATGATCCACGAAAAAGCATCAGAACAGGACATGGAAAAATATATTCGTCGTCATACCCTAGCGATTCAAGACGATGGTATTGCAAAGGTACGTGCGGGTAAAACAACATTTGAAGAAGTTCTTCGTGTCACACAAGTAGAATAAAAAATGTCGGTATTTTCTTATGAAGCGCTAGATAGTGAAGGGGAAACCCAAAAGGGAGCCATAGAGGCAGATTCTCCACGTCAAGCCAGATCACAATTGCGAGAAAAGGGATGGATTCCCTTACTTCTAAAAGAAATCGAGGAGAAACGTGCCACAAAAACTTTGGGTCATCGTAGACGCATTCGTTGGCGAAGCAAAGCAAGCACAGCGGAGTTAGCTTTAATCACACGTCAGTTAGCGACACTGGTTCAAGCGGAATTGCCATTAGAAGAATGTTTAAAAGCGGTCTCAGAACAATGTGAAAAACCCCATATCAACAGCTTAATGTTATCTGTTCGCAGCCGTGTATTAGAAGGATACCCCTTTGCAGATAGCCTAAGTGAGTATTCAGATATGTTTGACGATCTGTTTTGCGCCATGGTTGCCGCTGGTGAAAAATCAGGTCATCTTGACTTGATACTCAATCGTTTAGCGGATCACATGGAGCAACGTCACCACATGAAGGGAAAAATACTACAAGCTCTTTTATATCCAATGATCCTCAGTATTGTTTCCGTTATCGTGATCGGTGTTTTATTGTCTTCTGTGGTGCCTAAAGTGGTGGCCCAATTTGAACATTCAGGTACAAATTTGCCGTTTTCAACACAATTACTGATGGACATCAGTGCGTTTATTCAGACCCAAGGTTTATATGTGATCTTGGTGTTCGTTTTACTTCTCGGGTTATTTAAATATTTACTTCGACGAAAAGGCATTCAGATCGTTTGGCATCGGATGATTTTACGACTCCCGTTGATGGGGAAAATCATCAAAATCTCGAATACCGTACGTTTTGCACGAACATTAAGCATTTTATCGGGCAGTCAAATCCCTTTAGTCGAAGGGATGGGCATTGTGGCTAAAGTGTCTTCAAATACATATGTAGAACAGCAGGTATTAGCAGCAGCGGAGCAGATACGACAAGGGCGTTCTTTGCTGTTTTCTCTTTCAAAAAGCCGTTTATTTTCACCCATGATGCTGCATATGATTGCATCTGGTGAACGCAGTGGCGAGCTCAATATAATGCTGGAAAGAGCTTCGGATAATCAGGATCGCGAATTTTCATTATTGATGACATTAGTCATCAGTATTTTTGAGCCTGTTCTGATCATCATCATGTCTGGCATCGTGCTCTTTATCGTTATTGCAATTTTGCAACCTATATTGGCGCTCAATAATATGGTTAATCTATGAATCATTTTAAAAAAACAATGTCATTAAATCACACAACAGCTCGTGGATTTACCCTGTTAGAAATCATGGTGGTCATTGTCATTCTTGGTGTTTTAGCCAGTCTGGTGATTCCTAATTTAATGGGCAATAAAGAAAAAGCGGATCAACAAAAGGTGATCAGCGATATTGTGGCGTTAGAAACCAGCCTGGATATGTATAAGCTCGATAACGATCTGTATCCCACCACCGAGCAGGGATTGCAATCCCTAATCAGTAAGCCGATGCGCTCTCCAGAACCGCTTCACTACCGAAAACAGGGTTACATTAAACGTTTACCCAAGGATCCCTGGGGTCATCCGTATCAATACATCCACCCTGGGGAAAAAGGCGTTATGGATATTTATTCACTCGGCATGGACGGAGAAGAAGGCGGTGAAGGCAATGCGGCAGACATCGGGAACTGGAATCTACACGAGTATCAAAAATAAATGGGCTCAAACGGTTTTACATTGATAGAAAGTATGCTGGTGATTTTTTTGATTGGGCTGATGGGCGCTATGATTTTGATGACAGCCTCCACAAAAGAAAAAACAGGCTTAAAAGAGGAAGCAAAACGCTTTTATAGACTGTTACAGCGTACACAGGAAGAGGCTTTCATCAAAGGGGAAATGCATGGCATTCGATTTTATCGTCATGGATATGAAATCATGCGTCGAAAAAAGGGTCAGTGGCAAGGAATAAAAAAAATCACACTGCCTCCAGATATCTTTTTAAGACTCACATTCAATCACACATTCGAAGAACCAACAGAAGATGCCACTGAGATTTTTTCGTATGAATCAGATTGGCACGATGAAACGATATCTGAAAAAACCTTACCCCAAATCTGGTTATTAGGGCAGAGCGTGATCCCTGCGTTTGAGCTTGAATTTCATCATGCTCAGAAAAGGCCGATTTGGGCGGCAGAACTGAAAGAAAACGGGGAAATGAACTTAAATCACATAGGCGTGATTCAATGAAATGCCATAACGAAAAAAAAAAGGATTCAGCTTGTTAGAAATAATGATTGCTCTCTCCATCCTTTCTTTAACTGCGGTCATGATACTGGAATTCAAAGAAAATCAGATCCGAAATCTGTCCATATTAGAAGAAAAAATGCAAGCAGGTTGGGTTGCCGACAATCAACTCGCTTTGTTGAAACTGGCTCATTCTGAGCAAAAGCCTGGGCCACACAATGGAAAAGTGATGATGGGAAAGCGTATTTGGTATTGGCGTGTGCAGCTTTTGCCTGAAGAGAGATTACTACAGGCAATTGATCTGGATGTGAGTTTGCACCCTGATTTTTCAGTTTTATCCGCCTCAATTCGTACTTATTTGAGTGTTTCAGATAAACCCAATAGGGGGCATCTCTATTGAGAAGAAAACCACTATCCAATGGCTTTACATTATTGGAATTATTGACAGCGATTTCTATTTTTTCTCTGATGAGTTTGCTGGCTTATGCGCTGATGGATGGTGTAACCCGCTTTCAAAAAGCAGGCATGGAGATCACTCAAAATATAGAGGCATATCAAAAAACCATGCAATGGTTGCATAGAGATATCACACATATGGTCTTTCATATTTCTGAATCCAATTTTCATGCAGGTGTTGGTGTTTTAGACTCAGATAGTGGAGGCATGATTATGGTATCTGGAGGTTTGCCAAATCCCAACATGGCACTGAAAAGAAGCCACCTCTTCAAAGTCGGTTATCGAGTCAAAAAAAACAATCTAGAGCGCTTAACCTGGTCTTTAGACGCGCTGAACAGGCAAAGTGCCGAAACTCAGAAGCCACAGATTGATGTTTTATTAACGGATGTCGAACAATTGCATCTGCGCTTTTATCAGGATCGCCAGTGGATCCATGAATGGAATTCGAAAAATGTTTCAGCCGTGCATTTACAGATAAAACGCAAACAAAAAGGCACTGTTGAGCGCATTTTTTTACTGACTGGGTATGGACTCTTAAAATCGTAGCAAGTGCTGTGGGTTTCATCCGCCCCAAATGCGAACACTGGGTATGGTCGTTTGTCATCGATTTTAGACAGAGCCTCATCAAAAAATGAAAAAATCTCTTCAACAGCCTGGCATGGCACTACTGATGGTATTGATCTTATTGTCCGTGTTTAGTGTATTGGCCCTCGAGATGACTGAACGTTTACAACAGAATATGAGGCGAGTTGAAACTCAAAAATTATCACAACAAGCTTATTGGTACGCCATCGCTGCTGAGTCGCTTGCGATCAGTCAATTGACGCGTAGTTTAGCGCATGAAAAGGAAGTCACTTTGGCACAGGGCTGGGCAAAATCATCCGGAGTTTATCCTCTTAAAGAGGCTTCCATCCGCTTGGAACTCAGTGACTTTCAGACCTGTTTTAATATGAATGCGCTCATAGATCCCTTTTCTCAAAGCAAAAAAAAGCAATCGCCCAGGATACAATTGATAGCTCTGCTTAACATGCTCCATATTCCGCCTTATGAAGCATCGAATATGGCGAATCACATAGTGGAATTCATGAACAAGCCTAAGCCTGAAATTGAGCCTATTGATCCCAAAGTGAACAACAGTTTTATGCTTTCAAAGCCTGCTGTCTCAACGTCAGGGCGTTTTTTAATGGATGAAAGTGAATTACGCGTTGTCAAAGGCATCACAGCCCAAAAATATCGTCTTTTAAAAACATGCATCTGCGTATTACCGACCTCCTCTCAACAGCTCAACCTTAACACCCTTAAACCCGATAAGGCGCAGGTCTTAGCGGCTTTGTTGACGCCCCATCTTTCATTGCGCCAAGCCAAACAGATTCTTCTGGCTCGCCCTGAAAAGGGTTGGCGTGACTTGAACGAGGTATTTCGTCTACCGGAATTAGATGGATTAAACGTCAAAATACAACAAAAGCTTCGTGCTTATCTGACGCTGAGCAGCGATTACTTTATGTTACGCGCTCAAATTAACATGAGTCGGGGAGAGGACTTCGTTTTAAACTCTCTTTTAGCACGCGAAGGTTCAGGCCCATTTTATGTACTCAGACACCAATCAGGAGAATTGGAATGACGGATATCCTGGTGATTCGCTTACCGGAAAAACCAGATCAATCGGTTCACTGGATTCATTATTCCGTCAATGAAGATCTCATTAAAGACTATGGAAAGCTGAATCAAGTCAGTGAACTCACTGAGCTTTCAGCGCTTTCTTTAAGATCTGATATTCAGGTTTTATTACCGGGGCAACAGGTATCGATACAATCGTGCCTTTTACCTAAAAGAGCCGAAAAAAAGATCGATCAAGCCTTACCCGCACTTTTGGAAGACAGCGTAGCAGACAATATTGAACGATTGCATTTTGTGGCATTAGAGGTGGTCAAAGAACGTGTGACTGTTGCTGTGATAGCGCATTCTTACATACAAACCTGCCTGGATTGGTTAGCGCATGCAGGTCTACAGGCAACGCGGATAATACCTGATTGGCTTGCTCTGCCTTACCAAGAAGGAGAAACCACGGCGGTCAAATTAGGAAACGACTGGTTATTCAGAGAGGGAAGCTATCAAGGTTTTACACTTGAACAGGAATGCTTACCTATCTTGTATCTCGTAAAAGCAGAGCAAGATCAGACGCGTGATAGCACACTCAACCAAAATATCCGTAGTTTTAGTTCTCCTCCTGAAGATTCTTCTTTTTTTTGGCAAGCAGGGAATCTAATCCCTGCTCTTACAGTATTGGCAAGAGGATGTCTTTCTCCCAACATCACATTACTCTCAGGGCCTTACAGACAAAACAAGAGAATCCGTATGCCTTTATTAAAAGGGGCGGCAGCGGCCTGCATGGCGATCCTTTGTTTTGTTATTTTATCTGTCATAGAGAAGGGATTGATATTCCATCGCTTAACACAGGAAATCAAAAAAACGCAAATCAAAGCAGAACAGGCTTATCAAGCCTTATTCCTCAAGCCACAAAAAGTGGTCAATCTGAAAGCACAATTTAACGCTTTAACAAATCAGATGAAATCACAGCCCAAAGTGCCTCATCTGATGGATTTTTTGGCTCAAATTGCGATCGGAATCGCAAATATGCGTATTCAACCAAGAGATATGCATTGGTTTGCGTTAAGATACGCTCGGGAGCATCACTCATTATATTTGCAGATCGGAGTCAATCATTTTTCTGAATTCGAACAGTTACGCAATGGTCTTTCAGAAAAATTTATAGTGGAACAAGGCGTTTTGGTACAAGAAAAAAAACGAGTTAATAGCACCTTCACCTTAAAAAACAAAACCGTGGAAGCGAATCATTTAAAAGTAACCAAATGAAGATCATAAGATGAAACAAAGATGGCATCATTTATCATTAAGAGAACGTTATTTTTTGATAGGAGGAGTATTTTGTCTTCTCACATTTTTGTCTTACTCGCTTGTTTGGCACCCCTTACAAAAAAAAATCTTACTGGCACAAAAAAAGCTTGAGCAACATCGTCAGTTATTACATCAAATTCATTTGGCTAAACCGGCACTGAAAGAATGGCTAAACCGAAGACATCAAAAAGCCATTTTACCTGATGAAAGTCTGTCGAACATAGTGCATCAGAGTGCGGCTCAGGCGGGTATGGAAATCATTAAAATGCAAGAGGAAGAAAAAGCATTACGGGTTTGGATCGCTGAGGTGTCTTTTAAAAAATTAGTTTCTTGGTTATTCGATCTGCAATATCGGCACGGTATACAAACCGCTTATCTTGACCTGATTGAGACTGGCATTCCAGGGATAGTAGAGGTGCAGCGTTTAGAATTCATCAGAGATGTCAAATAAGGTTTCCGTGCCCCTAAAATTTACCGCCCTATTTTATGGATTTTCAACAGGTTGAATGGGTTTTTAAGCTAATGGAGTGCTGATGTTTTATCAATTGATATTTTTTTTATTGATTTTTATTTTAAATGGATGTGTTAAACCTGTCGCCATCGATCCTGCGAGCACACTTGCCAAAAAACAGGTCGATAAAATCAGACCATATCTTCCTGTCAAAAGTGGGCACTATGTGCTGATGATGGCCCACCATCAGGCTAACAAAATCAACATGATATTTATGCAGGAACAGGGCGCTGAATTTACAAAGTCACCGGATCAATTTTTAGAAGAATATAAAAAACAGTTATGTGCTTCAAACGAGATTTTAAATGTGCTCCAGCAAAATGTTCAGTATGACATGAGTATCAGTGGAAGTTGGAATAAGCCGCTTGCAAGGATGAGTTTATCTTATAAAGACTGCCTCTATAAGACAGAAAAGCCATGATGATTCAGTTAAAAATGCTGGAAAATATGCCTTTTATCTTTGTGGTCATTTTTATTTTTGGTCTTGTGATCGGCAGTTTTTTAAATGTCGTTATTTACCGATACCCTAAAATGCTCGAACACGCCTGGCGCCTTGAAGCCCAAAATGAGTTGGGGATCCCCTCTAAAAAAACAGAACGTTTTGATTTCATTTTACCTCCTTCGCACTGTATTGAATGTCAAACCCCTTTGCGTTTTTACGATAAGATCCCTTTGCTCTCTTGGTTATATTTAAAAGGCCAATGTCGATTTTGTCGAAAAAAGATTGCTCTTCGTTATCCAGCAGTAGAGTTATTCACTGGGATTGCATTTACCCTTCCGGTGATGTTTTGGGGGCTTTCTTTTTGGAGTATGGCGATAATGGGATGCAGCGTCTTATTGATTATTCTCAGTTTGATTGACGTCGATCATCTTTGGCTTCCGAATTCTTTAAATTACGCTTTACTTTGGCTTGGCCTCTTGGTGGCTTTACTGGGTTACAGCCCCCTGAATTTATCCCAGGCTGTCAGCGGTGTCATGATCGGGTATTTCTCATTATGGAGCCTATATTGGGGGTTTAAATTTCTTTCTGGCCGAGAAGGGCTAGGATCGGGGGATTTTTTACTATTTGGTGCTTTAGGGGCGTGGGTTGGAGTGCAAAATCTGATTTATGTCGCTTTAATCTCGTCATTCTCGGGCATACTATTTACTTTATTGTCTGGGCGCACAAAAGACAAGATCCCATTTGGGATTTGGCTGGCTCTGGGTGGTTGGTCGGTATTACTGTTTCCAGGTTTTATGGGGCTGCTTTCAAAATCGACTTAGGATCTCAACAGAGATTTTTTTATTTTTAACAACCTATTTGATGTTTATCACATGATTTTTAAAAAATTAAATTATCAACCCGATGCTCTTTTACAGTATTTTTCTTCTTTTTCAGGGCAGCCTTGGGCTGTTTTACTCCATTCTGGATTTGCTCAACACGCTCATAATCGCTTTGATATCATGGCCGCAGATCCGCTGGTGACTTTAACGACTTCAGAAAAAAATACAGAAATTGTTCGTCACCTTCATATGGCATCTGATGTGATTGAAAAAAGCGAGCTCGATCCTTTTATGCTTTTAAAGCAAGAGTTAAATAAGTTGAATTTGACAGCAGAACCACAGTCTGATTTGCCTTTTCTTGGAGGTGCACTGGGGCTTTTTGGATATGATCTTGGGCGCAGAATTGAACGATTACCAGAAAAAAATCAGAAGGATATCGATTTGCCTGATATGGCGATAGGTATATATGACTGGGCTTTGATTGCTGATCATCACAAAAAAAAGTTGACTTTAGTTTGCCATAACCATATTGAGCTACGTTTACAATGGTTGGAAGAACAAAAAAATAAAGCCTCTCACTTTATTCAACCTTTTAAACTCCATTCAGACTGGCAAAGCAGTATGTCTCGCGAAGCATATGGTCAAAAATTTCGCCAGATAAAAAAATATTTACATCAGGGTGATTGTTACCAAATTAATCTTGCTCAGCGTTTCAGTGCAGATTATCAAGGTGATGAATGGCAAGCGTTTTTGCATTTAAGCCAAAACAATCAAGCTCCTTTTTCTGCTTTTATGCGTTTACCTAACAATACGGTCCTCAGCTTATCGCCAGAACGTTTTTTATATTTAAAAAATCATCACATTCAAACAAGGCCTGTCAAAGGTACTTTGCCTCGCTTGCCAGACAAGGCGCAGGACGAGCAACAAGCTTCTCGATTAGCCTCATCTAAAAAAGATCGGGCTGAGAATTTAATGATTGTTGATTTGCTGCGTAATGATATCGGGCGAGTGGCGCAACCAGGTACGGTAAAAGTGCCTGAGCTCTTTGTGGTTGAGACCTTTCCGGCGGTACATCATTTGGTGAGCACCATAGCAGCCAGGCTGCGTCAGGAATATACCTGTACTGATTTATTGCGGGCGTGTTTTCCTGGAGGTTCAGTGACTGGGGTTCCTAAAGTGCGGGCCATGGAAATTATCGAAGAACTTGAGCCTCATCGTCGTAATCTGTATTGCGGTAATATGGGGTATATCAGTCTCTGTGGCACCATGGACACCAATATCACCATCCGTACTTTATTAACAGAACGAGGAAAAATTCATTGTTGGGCGGGAGGAGCCATTGTTGCTGATAGTGAAGAGCAGGCAGAATATCAAGAAACATTGGATAAAATTGCACGAATACTGCCACAGTTGAAAACTGGGTTGAATAAATAAAAAAGAGGATACTCAAATATCCTCTTACAGTAAGAGGTTTGAATTTCATCTAAACATTAAATAAAAAATTCATGATATCCCCGTCTTGCACGATATAATTTTTGCCTTCTGAACGTATTTTGCCGAATTCTTTTGCCCCCTGTTCGCCCTGAAAAGCGATAAAATCACTAAAAGAAATGGTTTGAGCCCGGATAAATCCCTTTTCGAAATCGGTATGGATTTTACCCGCGGCCTGGGGTGCGGTTGCCCCGATAGGAATTGTCCAGGCGCGCACTTCTTTAACACCGGCAGTAAAATAAGTCTGTAAATTCAACAATTGATATCCTGCTCGAATCACTCGATTTAAACCGGGCTCTGTAAGCCCCATGTCAGCCATAAATGCTGGACGTTCTGCTTCTTCCAGTTCAATCAGATCGGCTTCTATTGCAGCACAGACAGACACCACAACGGCTTTTTCTTTTTCTGCAATCTGATAAACCTTATCTAAATGAGGATTATTTTCAAACCCGTTTTCATCGACGTTAGCAATATACATAGTTGGTTTTAAGGTTAAAAAATCAAGATAAGCCACCGTATTTTTTTCTTCTTTTGTTAAATCGAGAGTGCGTAGCATCTTTCCTGGTTTCAAAAAACTTAAACATTTTTCTAACGTTGTTGATTCTATCTTAGCGGATTGATCTCCCCCTTTTGCTTTCTTTTGAATCCGATCAAGTGCACGTTCACAGGTTTCCAAATCAGACAAAGCCAATTCTGTATTGATAATATCGATGTCTTCGCCAGGATTGACTCTGCCTGCAACATGAATAATATTATCGTCATCAAAGCATCGAACTACCTGTGCAATAGCCTCAGTTTCACGAATGTGGCTTAAAAACTGGTTTCCTAAACCATCGCCCTTGGAGGCGCCTTTCACTAGCCCGGCGATATCCACAAACTCCATATGGGTATGCACAACACTTTTAGGCTGAATAATCGCTTCGAGCTGCTCAAGTCGAAGATCTGGGACGGGCACAATCCCCTTATTGGGTTCTATGGTACAAAAAGGAAAGTTGGCAGCTTCAATACCCGCCTGTGTTAATGCATTAAAAAGAGTGGATTTTCCTACATTAGGCAAACCCACAATCGCACATTTAAATCCCATGCTTTAAATACCTTTTAGATGAATAAAGAAAAATAATTTTTTATTTAAAAATACATTGATTATATATGTTTACATCATCCTTGGTAAGAGAACAGGTTGGAGTGACAGGGTACAATAATACGAATCATAGGCTCTATGTTGAGATATGATTGTTAAATTTAAAAGAATGAAAGTGGATCTCACTTCGTGAGATTAAATAAATGGGTATTGCTTGTGTTCAACACTTTCGTTAGTATGCACCGCCCGTTAAATCAGATCTTTGGCCTCGGTTAAATAGATCCGATAAAAGATGTTTTCAGGCGATCTAAAAAACAAGTACAAGGATAAAACATAAAAAATATGTATCATGCACTCTTGATATTTTTTCTTTTAATTTCAATACTTTTAGTCGGCTGCATTATGTTACAACAGGGTAAAGGGACCGATGTTGGCGCATCTTTTGGTGTAGGCGCATCAACCAGTTTATTTGGTTCCAACGGTTCCGGAAATTTTATGACCCGTATGACCTCAGTATTGGCCACTTTATTTTTTATAATCAGCCTTATTTTAGGCAATATTGCGACCAATAAAAAAAGTGAGTGGGAAAATTTGAATCAGCCCGAGAAATCAGGGCAGGCGAAAAAAACAGAAAATCCTGTTAATAAGCCTCAGACAGATATCCCACAATAATTTATTAGAAAAAATACGACAATGAATGGATGCCTTTTTCGAATTTTTCAATTTGAAGTTGTTATAAAGACCCTGCCGTGGTGGTGGAATTGGTAGACACGCTACCTTGAGGTGGTAGTGCTCAATTGAGCTTACGGGTTCAAGTCCCGTCCTCGGTACCATCTAAAATAAGCATTTCAAATGACTTGCTTTTTAGTTGTTAGCCACGTACTATCTTCACGCTCTTGAACGCGGGATGGAGCAGTCTGGTAGCTCGTCGGGCTCATAACCCGAAGGTCGTTGGTTCAAATCCAGCTCCCGCAACCAATTTATTTTTTTAGCCTGTTAAGGGGCAAAAAAATCCAGTTATAAAGCCCCGAGTTTCGGGGTTTTTTGTTATCTAAAAGCAAGTTTATCGAGATTTTTAGCTGTTTCTCGGTGTTTCATAAACACCTCGGCTTTCAGGGTAGCGATATCAGGCACAGGTTTTGACCTAACCGGCTGGTTTTCTATTGAGCAGCCCCCGCTTTGCCTGTGTAGAAATCGTGCAGCCAAGCCCTTCTTTGGAACAGAAACCTACTGAGGAGCGTTGGCTTGTCTATATTAGTAAAAAAATTAAAAAAATTATTACAGCCCCGGTTGAAGGATTAGGCTATGAATTAGTTGGGATTGAGTTTATTCAAAGTCGCCAATCGGTATTGCGTATTTATATAGATCATGAAGAAGGGATCACTGTTGATTCCTGTTCTGATGTCAGCAAAGAAGTCAGTTCGGTATTGGATGTTGAAGACCCCATAACTGTTCCATATAACCTGGAAATTTCTTCTCCAGGTCTTGATCGTCCGCTTTTTACTGCCAGGCATTACGCTCAATTTATCGGTGAAAAAGTGAATCTGATGTTACGAATGGCCATTCAAAATCAGCGTAAATGGCAAGGCATTATTAAATCCGTTGATGGTGAATCAATCATTGTTGCTGTTAATCAAAAAGATGAAGTGTTCGCACTAAGCAACATTCAGAAAGCAAATTTGGTACCCCACTTCTAAGGGCTTGGATGAGGCAACTAGTTATGAATAAAGAAATTTTAGCTGTTGTAGAAGCCGTCTCAAACGAAAAATCTCTTCCTCGCGAAAAAATTTTTGAGGCATTAGAAAGCGCATTGGCGACAGCAACAAAAAAAAAATATGATCAAGACGTTGAAGTTCGTATCAACATTAATCGTAAAACCGGTGATTTTGATACTTTTCGTCGTTGGCTCGCCGTTGATATTGTGACATCACCCACACGAGAAATCACTTTAGAAGCGGCTCAGTTTCAAGATTCTCAAATTCAGCTCGGTGATTATGTTGAAGATCAAATTGAATCTGTCATTTTTGATCGAATTACAACACAAACAGCCAAACAGGTCATAGTACAAAAAGTCAGAGAGGCTGAGAGAGCGATGCTCGTTGAGCAGTTTCGTCAACATCAGGGGAAAATTGTCACCGGCGTAGTAAAAAAAGCGACTCGTGAAAATATTTATCTTGATCTGGGCAATAATACCGAAGGCATTATTGGTCGTGAAGACATGTTGCCAAGAGAAAATATTCGTACAGGTGATCGTATTCGTGGTGTTTTGTATGATGTTCGTCCTGAAGCACGAGGGGCTCAATTGTTTATCAGTCGTTCACGCCCAGAAATGCTGATAGAGTTATTTCGTATTGAAGTCCCTGAAATTGGCGAAGAATTGATTGAAATCAAGGCCGCTGCGAGAGATCCTGCTTCTAGAGCGAAAATTGCAGTAAAAAGTAATGATAAACGTATTGACCCTGTGGGCGCTTGTGTAGGAATGAGAGGGGCTCGTGTGCAAGCTGTTTCCACTGAATTGGGCGGTGAACGTATCGATATTATTTTATGGGATGATAATCCTGTTCAGTTTGTCATTAACGCAATGGCACCTGCAGAGGTGGTTAGTGTCACCATAGATGAAGATAAGCATACAATGGATATTGCTGTTGAAGCTACTCACTTGGCTCAAGCGATTGGACGTAATGGGCAAAATGTGCGTTTGGCTTCACGACTCAGTGGTTGGGAATTAAATGTGATGACGGCAGAAGAACTGCAGTCAAAAAATCAAGCTGAAGTCGACTCTATTGTACATACTTTTATTCAACACCTTAATATTGATAAAGAATTTGCTGAAGTTTTAATTGAAGAAGGTTTGTCTTCTTTAGAAGAATTGGTTTGTGTCCCTATTGAGGAGCTATTAGAGATAGAAGGGCTTGACGAAGAAACGGTTAATGCATTGCGTGATCGAGCCAAAAAAACATTAACCACCCTTGCCTTGGCAGAAAATTTTAGTGGTAACTCCCCCTCTGATGATTTATTAAATTTACCCAATATGGATTCTAAAATTGCCTTTAGATTATCTGCATCTGGCATATCCACACTGGAAGATCTGGCTGAGCAGTCTATTGACGATTTGGCTGATATTGAGGGTCTGAGTAATGATAAGGCCGGTGAGCTGATTATGGCTGCCCGTGGAATTTGTTGGTTTAGCGATGATAATACCTAAACATTTATCCAGAATTTTTAAATTTTCACGCAACATCAACGGAAATGACTTGATTTTAATGAGCTTAAAAAATAATACGCAATAAACTTGTAGTTTAGGAAGGAATAGCATGACAGATGTAACCGTAAAATCGCTGGCAGAAGAAATTAAAACTTCCGTTGATCGTTTAGTGCAACAATTTTTTGATGCAGGGATCAAAAAATCTCAAACGGATACTGTAACCCAGCAAGAAAAAGAAAAATTACTGGCGCACCTTAATCGTCAACAGGGCACCGTGGGTAATCAGCTTACTTTGCAACGAAAAACCCGTAGTGTTTTAAATATTCAAGTCACTGGCGGAAAAAGTAAAACTGTGCATATTGAGGTACGTAAAAAACGTACTTATGTTAATCCATCTGTCACAAAGCCAGAAGCGCCGCTTCCAGAAGAGGAAAACGCTCAAATACCCAAAATAACAAAAAACACATTTTCTCAAGAATCACTCAATAAAACGTCTCCTCAAAAATCGCTTAAAACTAAAGCCATTGAAAAAGCAAAAATTGAATCCCCCAAAAAAGAACGCCATTCTCTTAAAGAAAAACAGAAAAAAGAAGCTCAATCTGAAAAAGCGCGGCGTGAAGCAGAAGCCTCATCGCTGAAGCGTTTTGCCGAAGAAGAAGTCAGGCGTAAAGTCGAAGAGGAAGCAAAGCGTGTTGCCGAACAAGCTCGAAAAATGGCCATTGAAAATGAAGCCAAGTGGTCAGAGCTGGTGGCAGATCAAATTGATTCGGTGGATTACCATGTAACAACTTCAGAACACGCTCGTGCTGCAGAAGACGAAAATGACGCTAAAGTTGAAGGGGATCGACGTAGTCGTCATCGTGGGACTAAAACAACAAAACAGAAAAAGACCAATAAACTCTCAGAGTCCAAAACGGATCGTGAAGAAGCCAGAGCAGTCGTTCGAAAAAGCAAACGTAAGCCAAGTGCCCTACAACAGAGCTTTAATAAGCCTGTGGTCGCTCTTAATCGTGATGTCGTGATTGGTGAAACCATCAGTGTTGCTGAATTAGCCAATAAAATGGCCGTTAAAGGTTCTCAAGTCATTAAGGCCATGATGAAATTGGGCGCTATGGCAACAATTAATCAAGTCATAGATCAAGAAACCGCACAATTGGTAGCAGAAGAAATGGGTCATAAAGTGATCCTGAGACGGGAAAATGAGCTAGAAGAAGCTTTAATGAGTGATAGAGATACCGGTGTTTTAACAGTACATCGTGCACCTGTTGTGACTATTATGGGTCATGTTGATCACGGGAAAACCTCATTACTCGATTATATTCGCTCAACGAAGGTAGCCACAGGAGAAGCGGGCGGAATTACGCAACATATTGGGGCTTATCACGTTGAAACAGAAAATGGCATGATCACTTTTTTAGATACTCCAGGACATGCTGCTTTTACGTCTATGAGAGCTCGAGGTGCCCAGGCAACGGATATCGTTGTATTAGTGGTCGCGGCCGATGATGGGGTTATGCCTCAAACTATTGAAGCGATTCAGCATGCTAAAGCTGCCAAAGTTCCGGTGGTAGTCGCGGTCAATAAAATAGATAAAGCAGAAGCGGACCCCGATCGTGTTAAAAAAGAGCTGATACAACATGGTATTCAGCCTGAAGAATGGGGTGGAGATTCTCAATTCATTCATGTATCTGCAAAAGTAGGAACAGGTATTGACGATCTTCTCAACGCTATCTTATTACAAGCAGAAGTCCTTGAGCTAAAAGCCGTAAAAAGCGGTATGGCCAATGGAGTGGTTATAGAGTCTTTCTTAGACAAAGGCCGTGGTCCAGTGGCAACAGTATTAGTACAAAAAGGTACTCTAAATAAGGGAGATATTGTTTTATGTGGCTTTCAATACGGCAGAGTGCGTGCAATGCGTAATGAATTAGGCCGTGAAGTGATTTCTGCTGGCCCCTCTATCCCAGTAGAAATTCTTGGGTTGTCCAGTGTTTCTTCTGCAGGAGATGCTGTGACTGTTGTTCGTGATGAGAAAAAAGCGCGTGAAGTTGCTTTGTATCGACAGGGTAAATTTCGTGAAATCAAGCTGGCTCGCCAACAGAAATCAAAACTTGAGAATATGTTTGATAGCCTGAGGGAAGGTGAAATTTCAGAATTAAATATTGTATTAAAGTCTGATGTACAGGGTTCTTGTGAAGCCATCAGAGAGGCATTACAAAAATTGTCGACAGATGAAGTGAAAATTAAAATCATTGGTTCAGGTGTGGGAGGTATTACAGAAACAGATGCGACTTTAGCAGCAGCATCCAACGCGATTATTCTGGGCTTTAATGTTCGCGCTGATGCGGCAACGCGTCGTTTAGTAGAAGCAGAAAACTTAAATTTACGTTACTACTCTGTCATTTATAATTTGCTTGATGAAGTTAAACAAGCCATGAGTGGCATGCTTTCACCCAAATATGAACAAAAAATTATTGGTCTTGCAGAGGTTCGTGACGTATTTAAATCTCCGAAATTTGGGGCCATTGCTGGTTGTATGGTTGTTGAAGGCCTGATTAAACGCAGCAGTCCTATTCGTGTACTCCGTAATAATGTGGTCATCTATGAGGGTGAACTAGAATCTTTACGTCGTTTCAAAGATGACGTGAACGAAGTACGTAATGGAATAGAATGTGGTATTGGAGTGAAAAATTATGATGTGCAAGTGAATGATACGATTGAAGTTTTTGAAATAATTGAAATTAAAAGAACTATTTCTTAAAAAGATACAACATGAGCAATATCTCTCTCAATGAGCTTGTTAAACCTCAATTTATTTGGAGACGAATATCATGAAAGAATTTAGTCGTGCTCAACGTGTTTCTCACGAGATACAAAAAGAAATTGCCCTCATCCTTCAACGTGAAATTAAAGATCCAAGAGTTGGAATGGTCACCGTTTCCAGCGTTAAAATGTCTCGTGACTTAGCCTATGCAAAAATTTTTGTGACGTTTCTCAATGATTTAACAGAAAATATGGCTCCAGATCATCATCATGCAGATGGGATTAAGGCTCTTCAGGAAGCTTCTGGCTATATCCGAGTATTATTGGGGAAAGCAATGTGCCTACGAATCGTGCCGCACCTGACTTTTATTTATGATGACTCGTTAATCGAAGGCATACGTATGTATAACTTAGTCACTCATGCTACCAAGTCGGATCAAAAACATCAAAAAACTGACAGTAACATCAAAAATGAAATCTAAACGCCGACACTCCGGTCGTGATGTTAATGGGATTTTATTATTAGATAAGCCCAAAAATTTTTCCTCAAATCAAGTTTTACAAAAAGTGAAATCTCTCTTTGCTGCCCGTCGTGCAGGGCATACAGGTGCATTAGACCCTTTAGCAACAGGCATGTTGCCGATTTGCCTCGGTGAGGCCACTAAATTTTCGCCATTTTTGCTTAATGCGGATAAACGCTATCGAGTGACTGCTTATCTGGGTCATAAAACAGAAACCTCTGATGCTGAAGGCAGCGTTATTAACAAACGAGAAATCACATTTACGCAACCTCAGTTAGAAGAAGCCCTGGAAAAATTTAGGGGGCCTATTTTACAAATACCTTCTATGTATTCTGCATTAAAACATCAAGGAAGACCTCTATATGAATATGCACGTCAAGGAGTGACATTAGATCGTGAAGCTCGGCGCATTACCGTATTTGATTTACAATGTCTTCGTTGGGAGGGGCATGAACTAGAACTTGAAATTCACTGTTCCAAGGGCACCTATATTAGAACAATAGTAGACGATTTAGGCGAAGTATTGGGCTGCGGTGCTTATGTCAGCGATCTTCGTCGTTTACAGGTAGCAGATTACACGCATGACTCCATGGTGACATTAGAAAAACTCGAAGAACTGACATTGAAAAATAATACTTTAGGCTCTGCAATAGATTTATTGCTATTGCCGATTGAGAGCACTGCTTTACACCTTCCAGAAGTTAACTTAGAATCTGGCGCTGCTGCTTGTATTAAACAAGGTCAGCCTGTTTCATTTTTTGACAATCCTACCGACACCATGGTACGCCTCACTGAAGGTGGTGAGCGTCATTTTATTGGTATTGGTATTATTGATGCTCATGGCCGAATCGCGCCAAAACGTTTATTAAGAAATGTTTCAGATGCTTTATAACACGTCATAAAATCACGTTATTTTTGACATTCAATAACAAGATGCTCAATAAAAGCCACCATGGTTGTTCGTCTTACAATCAATGATTTTGATCAATCAAAATGCATTTGGCTATGATGTATCAGAAATGCCCTACTGCTTTAAGAAGGGAGAATATCAACACAAAATAGAATGGCACAAAGCTTGATGTAGTCAATTTCTGAATTAGAGATCGGGTCCATTCTATTACATTTTTTGAGGTTAAAAATTATGTCTCTAAATGCTGAACAAAAAGCCAAAGTAGTGCTTGAGCATGGTAGTTCTGCTCATGATACAGGTTCTACTGAAGTTCAAGTTGCTCTGTTGACACTAAGAATTAATGATTTGCAAAAACATTTTTTAGAACATAAAAAAGATCATCATAGCCGCAGGGGTCTCTTGCGCATGGTCTCTCAGCGTCGTAAGTTGCTTGATTATTTAAAAAAACGAAATATATCCAAATATACAGATCTGATACAATCCTTAGGTCTACGTAAATAATGCAGAAAATAATCACATTAAAGGGGGCCAATCGGCCCCTTTTTCTACAGTTTATCTAATATATCAATTTTATCGTTTATCGCTTTCTGATACTGATTTAGAAATAAGCATCATAAAAAAATTTCACACCGCCTATTATATAAGAAAAGGATACTATTTTGTTCACTCCGACTATCTGTAGATTTGATTACGGGCAGCTCAAAGTCACCATAGAAACGGGCATGATGGCCCGCCAGGCTACGGCCGCTGTAATGGTAATCATTGAAGGTACTGCCGTTTTGGTTACTGTCGTCGCCCAAAAAGAGGCCAAACCTGGACAAACATTTTTCCCTTTAAGCGTACATTATCAAGAACGTAGCTATGCTGTTGGCCGTATTCCCAGTAATTTTTTTCGACGTGAAACTCGCCCAAACGAAGGGGAAACTTTAACTTCTCGTTTAATTGATCGTCCTATCAGACCTCTATTTCCTAAAGATTTTTTAAATGAAGTACAGGTCATAGCGACGGTCGTTTCTGTGAATCCGAAGGTGAATCCAGATATCGTTGCCATGATAGGCGCCTCTGCTGTATTAAGCTTATCCGGTATCCCATTTCATGAGCCTATAGGCGCTGCCCGGGTTGGATTTATCAATGGGGCGTATGTGCTTAATCCTACTCCTGAAGAGTTAAAACAAAGTGATTTAAATTTAGTGGTTGCCGGTACAAAAAACGCAGTCTTAATGGTTGAATCAGAAGCCAATATTTTAACTGAAGAGCAAATGTTAGGCGCTATTATTTTTGGTCATGAGCAGCAGCAGATCGTCATTGAAAGCATCAATGATCTGGTGAAAAAGGCAGGTAAATTAAAATGGCCTTTTACACCTAAAATTGTGGATGAAAAATTGAGATCCTGTATTACAGAAGAAGATAAAAAAGATTTAAGCAACGCTTATCTTATTACCGATAAACAAGAACGTTACGCTAAATTGAATGAGATAAAAACAAATATTATTGAAAGGATTTTAAAAGAAAACGAAACTGTAAATGCGGAGCAAATTCAAGATATTCTTTACGATTTTGAGAAAAATCTCGTGCGGCAACGTATCTTAAAAGACGAGCCTCGTATTGATGGTCGTGATAAGGATATGATTCGGGCTTTACACGCTTGTACAGGTATTTTACCCCGTACACACGGGTCGGCATTATTTACTCGTGGTGAAACTCAAGCATTGGTCACAACGACTTTGGGTACCTCGCGTGATCTTCAAACAATAGATGATCTGATGGGCGAACGCTCAGATTCTTTTCTATTTCATTATAATTTCCCGCCTTATTCTGTGGGAGAAACAGGCATGCTTGGCTCACCTAAACGACGCGAAATCGGTCATGCTCGTTTAGCAAAAAGAGCATTGATGGCTGTGATGCCGAATATAGAAGAGTTTCCTTACACTGTTCGGGTGGTTTCAGAAATTACAGAATCGAACGGTTCTTCTTCGATGGCCTCGGTCTGTGGTGCTTCTCTTGCCCTTATGGATGCAGGTGTGCCTATCAAATCTGCCGTTGCAGGTATCGCTATGGGGCTCGTCAAAGAAGAGGATAAATTTGTTGTGTTATCTGATATTTTAGGCGATGAAGATCATCTCGGTGATATGGATTTTAAAGTAGCAGGGACTTCTGAAGGCATTACTGCATTGCAAATGGATATGAAAATTGAAGGTATTACACCTGAAATTATGCAATCTGCTTTGCATCACGCAAAAGCGGCACGTTTACATATTTTGAGTGTGATGAATCAGGTCATTAGTTCAGCGAGTTCTACCATCTCTCAGTATGCCCCTCATATCTACAATATAAAAATCAATCCTGAAAAAATTAAAGATGTTATCGGTAAAGGGGGAGCGGTGATCCGTGCGCTATCTGATGAAACGGATACCAAGATTGACATTTCAGATGATGGCAATATTACTATTGCTGCGTTAAGTCAAAAAAGTGCTGCCTTTGCTCAACAACGCATCGAAGAAATTACAGCCAATATTGAAGTGGGGCGCATTTATCAAGGAACAGTAACCCGGATTGCAGATTATGGTGCTTTTGTTTCGATTGCCTCTGCTAAAGAAGGGTTGGTTCATATTTCGCAGATCGCTGAAGGTAGGGTAGAAAAAGTAACAGATCATTTAAAATTAAAGCAACAGGTATCAGTCAAAGTTTTAGAGATTGATCGCCAAGGCCGTATTCGTTTAAGCATCAAAGATGCTATAGCGGATACTTCTGAACATAAAATAGAAGATACTCCTGTTGATTCCTCTTTCGAAGAATCGCAGAAACAGTAAAAATTTTTTAAATTAATTTAGGGTAGGCGCATTCAATAAAAGCGCATAACAGGGCGCCAAATTAAGTGCAGCTTTTATATCAGAGAGGAGTGCTGTATAATACGGCCCCTTTGTTTCTGATTGTTTGAACGTAATTCTTTTTTAAGGATTGGAGATTTCCTGATAGATTTTAAAAATTTAACTATTTTAAGAATTTAGGAACTCATTTAACACAGACACAAATTTTGATACTGTCTATGAAGCCTTCGATGTGAATTGTCAGGATTGGCACTGATGGGTCAAAAACAGGCGCATTTATTAGAGGGTAAAGCATTAAAAACAAAACTAAATACGCCCCCAACTGATTTATTTTTGTTTTACCCCTAACTATATACCTAACTAGTAGATCATTGTTATTTTTTATAATTTAATTTGAGCCAGTTCACACTTTTCAATGAAAATCATTCCATTTTTTTTCGACAAGTTATGTAGACTGGCCGCCATTTTTAATGAGGCATTTTTACATGACGATTGAGTTACCTATCTCTTTTTCTAAATTGGGGCTGTCCCCATCTATTCTTTCTGCTCTTACTGATTTAGGATACGAAAAACCTTCTCCTATCCAATTGGAATGCATTCCGCATCTGCTAAACGGTTCTGATGTGCTCGGAATGGCACAAACCGGAAGCGGAAAAACAGCGGCTTTTGGTTTACCTCTTTTACAGAATATTAAACCTGATATCAAAGCCCCTCAAATTCTGGTGTTAGCACCTACCCGTGAACTCGCTGTTCAAGTTGCTCAAGCATTAACCAATTTTTCCAAGTATATGAAAGGCATTAACGTATTAGCACTTTATGGGGGGCAACCGTATCACGTTCAATTAAAAGCTTTACGTCAAGGACCACAGATTGTGGTGGGTACCCCAGGGCGTTTATTAGATCACCTAAAACGAGGCACTTTGAATTTATCTTCGTTGACAGGTCTGGTATTGGATGAAGCTGATGAAATGCTGCGTATGGGATTTATAGAAGATGTGGAAAACATCCTGGCTAAAATCCCCGCCGAACATCAAACAGCACTTTTCTCCGCGACTATGCCAGACGCCATTCGCCGCATTACTCGCCGTTTCATGAAAGAGCCAAAAGAAGTTCGCATTCATTCTAATGTCACCACTAAACCTGATATCAATCAAAGTTACTGGCCTGTGTTTGGTATGCGTAAAAATCAAGCTTTGGTTCGTTTTTTAGAAGTAGAAGATTTTGATGCTGCTATTATTTTTGTACGAACAAAAAACGCTACACTGGAAGTCGCAGAAGCATTGGAAGACAGTGGTTATAACAGTGCGGCGTTAAACGGTGATATGAACCAATCTTTACGTGAACAAACTTTAGAGCGATTAAAAGATGGTCGTTTAGATATTTTAATTGCTACTGATGTAGCCGCAAGAGGCTTGGACGTTGATCGTATTAGTCTTGTTGTTAATTATGATATTCCCATGGATTCTGAGTCTTATGTTCACCGTATTGGTCGTACAGGAAGAGCCGGTAGGGCGGGGCGGGCCTTGTTATTTGTTGAAAATCGCGAGCGCCGTTTATTAAAAAATATTGAACGTGTTATAAAACAGCCTATTCCGGAGATTCAGTTACCCAAGGCAGAATTACTCAGCCAACGTCGATTAGAAAAATTTGCCGCTACAGTCAGACAACACATTGAAAGCAGTGATTTGGAAATGTATAAAACTTTGCTGAAAAAATTACGGCCAGAAGAACCATTTGATTTAGAAATGATTGCAGCCGCTTTGCTAAAAATGGCCCAGAGTGAGCGTCCGTTAATTTTACCGCCAGATCCTGTTCGTTCAGCGCGTCGCGAATGTCATGAAAGAGAGGTCCGTTCAACTCATCGCTGGCGTGATTATCGTGACTCGTCTGAACGCCCTTGTTACCGAGAACGACGCGATATTGGAGAAATGCAACTGTATCGTATCGAAGTGGGTCGTAATGATGGTGTAGAGATTCGTCACATAGTGGGGGCCATTGCAAATGAAGGTGATATCAGCAGCCGTTATATTGGCAACATCAGCTTGTTTCCCTCCCATTCGACCATCGAGCTGCCAAAAGAAATGCACAAAAACATTGTGTCTCATTGCACTCGTACACATATTCTCAATAAGCCTATCAATATTAAACTTTTAGGTGATTGTCCGCAGGAGCGACGGGAACGTCGCCCATCATCAGAGAGGCGATCAACTCGTTCACTCAGCGATCAAAATCGTCCGTATGATGCTCAGCATCGTCGTTCATTCGCAGGAGTGGCTCGTTAAAAAATATGACCTCTGTGTCTGATTGATATCCATCCTAAAAAGAGGGATGGCAGCTTGTCAGCCAGGATATTAAGCAGGAGAAAATCCAGACATAATAATCGAAAACTGACAAGAGCCGAGAACTGATAATAAGTGTAATTTCATTATAATTTTGAAACTTAGGTAAACAGAATGTTTGAACAAGAAGTTACTATTGAAGCTCCAAATGGTTTACACACACGTCCAGCTGCCCAATTTGTTAAAGAAGCAAAACAATTTAAATGTGATATTAAAGTCATTTCAGACGGAAAAAGTGCCAGTGCCAAAAGCCTGTTTAAATTGCAAACTTTAGGTTTGGCTGAAGGTACTAGTATTGTTATATCAGCTGAGGGTGAAGACGAAAAAAAGGCGGTTGAATATTTAGTCAAATTACTGGCAGAACTTAAGTAAAGCCTCGACTGTTTTAACGTTAAAATTTTTTATAAAAAATAAGGAAATCTAATGATTTCAGGTATTTTAGTGTCCGAGGGGATAGCTTTTGCTAAAGCCTATTTGCTAGTAGAAAATGAAATCACCATCAATTCGAATCATATTTCTCCAGCGCTGATCGATTTTGAAATCGATCGTTTCATAAGGGCTCGTACGAAATCTTCTGAACAACTTGCAGCCATAAGAGCGAAAGCAAAGATGACATTAGGCGAAGAAAAAGCCGTCATTTTTGACGGCCACATCCTGCTATTAGAAGATGAAGAATTTGAAAAAGATGTCATCCATCGCATTAAAAATAAAAATGTGTCTGCTGATTCTGCTGTTCATTTTTTGATTGAAGCTCAAGCTAAAGAGTTGGAAGAACTGGATGATGAATATCTGAAAGAGCGGGCTGTTGATATACGTGATATTGGCAAACGTCTTCTTAAAAATATGCTTGGCTTGCCTGTCACTGATCTGGGTAGCATGACGGAAGAGGTCATTTTAGTGGCTGTAGATTTAACCCCTTCTGAAACCGCACAACTTGATCTTGAAAAAGTGTTGGGGTTTATCACTGATTTGGGTGGCCGTACTTCTCATACTTCTATTATGGCTCGTTCACTTGAATTACCCGCTATTGTTGGCACTAAAGATGCCACAAAACAAATCAAAAATGGGGATAATTTAATTCTTGATGGTATTAATAACAGAGTTTATGTCAATCCCACTCAAGATATTATCAATAAGTTAATGGAGCTCAAACATCAATACATGACTGAAAAAGAAGAACTCGTTCAGTTAAAAAATTTACCCGCCGTGACTCAAGATGGGCATCAAGTTGAAATTTTTGCCAATATTGGTACTGAAAATGATATCCCTGGTGCTAAAAATAATGGCGCAGAAGGCATTGGGCTGTATCGTACGGAATTCCTTTTTATGAATCGGAATGATTTTCCGACAGAACAGGAGCAATTTGAAAACTATAAAGCTGTCGCTGAAACCATGTCTCCAAAGCCTGTGATCATTCGGACCATGGATATCGGAGGTGATAAAGATTTACCCTATATGAACCTTCCAAAAGAGCAGAATCCTTTTCTTGGGTGGCGGGCGATTCGGATTAGCCTGGATCGTAAAGATATATTACATACCCAATTACGAGCTATTTTACGGGCTTCTGCTTTTGGGAAACTCAAAATCATTTTTCCGATGATTATTTCTGTTGAAGAAATACGTATACTCAAATCAGAAATAGAATTATTGAAAGAACAATTACGCGGCAAAAAAATTAATTTTGATGAAAAAATTCAAATAGGCATTATGGTAGAAACACCCTCTGCAGCTATTAATGCTCATCACCTTGCAAAAGAAGTGGATTTCTTTAGTATCGGCACAAATGATTTGACGCAATATACTTTAGCAGTTGATCGTGGAAATGAACTCATTGCCCATATTTATAATCCCATGTCTCCTTCTGTACTCAACTTAATAAAAAGGGTCATTGATGCTTCTCATTCAGAAGGCAAATGGACGGGCATGTGTGGTGAATTTGCAGGTGATAAAAGTGCGGCCTGTTTGCTACTCGGCATGGGGCTGGATGAATTTAGTATGAGTGCGATTGCAATCCCAAAAATAAAGGGGATTATTCGTAAAACAAAATTTTCAGAAGCAAAAAAACTCGCCGAAGAAGTACTGAGTCAATCAACCACCGAAGATATTATGCATGTGCTTAGCCGTTTCTCTAAAACGGAATCGAAATAATACTGTAGACCGTTATTACACAAAGAAACCTGGAAACAATAAAAATACTTATTGTTCTAAAAACACACGCTTATTCATTTGTAGAATGCATCGCCTTAAAATACCGAACTAAAGATTAATATCTAGGAGAAAAATCATGGGGTTGATCGATAAATTAAAATCATGGCTTTCATCAGATGATAAACAATTAAATAGAATCATTGATATTTATTCTCCTATATCTGGGGAAATTATTCCAATTGAACAGGTCCCGGATGTTGTTTTTGCTGAAAAAATTGTAGGTGACGGTATTGCTATCAAACCTACAGGCAGCAAAATAAGAGCGCCGATTGACGGCACCATTGGAAAAATTTTTGAAACCAATCATGCTTTTTCTATGCAATCCGATAATGGTATTGAGCTTTTTGTTCATTTTGGTATTGATACTGTTGAGCTAAAAGGCGAAGGGTTTAAACGTATTGGAAAAGAAGGCCAGTATGTTCAAAAAGGAGAGGTGATTCTTGAATTTGATCTGCCGCTACTTTTAAATAAAGCGAAATCCTGTCTCACGCCTGTTGTGATTTCTAATATGGACGAAATGAAAGAGATGATAAAACTCACAGGTCAAGTCAAAGCAGGTGAAACGCCTATTCTTCGTATTAGAAAATAAGATGTTTTTTTATTTTCACATCAGAAAAAAACATCTTATAGACCCCGATTTTAGGCCCCGTCTCCAACTGACAAGAATTTCTCGTCTGCGGTTTTGTAGGGCGCTATTCCCAGGCCTAAAATTTTCTTTTCTTCGTTAATGTTGAAACTTCAGGAGCCAATGTAGTCGCAGAGGTAGAAACAGATTTTTCTAACAGGTTATTAATTGAGGCTAAATCTGACTCGTTTAAAGTACCCAAACTATATTTTATGTTTAATGTATTAATCAAATAATCATAACGTGCATTAGAAAGCTTTTGCTTAGCGTCATAAAGCTCATAGGTCGATTTTAATACATCAAGAATAGTACGCGTCCCGACATTATAACCGGCTTCCATCGAATTTAATGAACTTTTTGCAGAAACAACAGCTTGTTGATAAGCATTAATACCACTGATGGCAGCCGAAATATTATTAAACGAAGAGCGAAGGTTTTTAAACACTTCTCGTTTTTTACTGACCAATTTTTCACTGAGTCTGACAAAATTATGTTGAGCTTGCTCAACTTTAGAATGGGTAAACCCTCCTTGATACAGTGGAATATCTAAATTAATACTCACGCTATTTTCCCCGTTATAACTCTTTTCACTCGAAGGCCCTTTCCTTTTGTAGATGTTGCTGAATTCACTGGAAGCATTTAAATTCAGGGTTGGCATATGACCCGCTTGTGCCAATTTAATTTGATGACGCGCGAAATCTTGAGATAGACGGGCAACCAGTAATTCCAGGTTTTTTTGTTCTGCTTCTTTAACGAGCTGGTTAACGGGCTCGGGGCGAGAAACCTTAAGGCGATCTACATTAACAGTGCTCAAGGAAGCATAATCACCCCCACTGATTTCACGCAATGCTTCCAAAGCATTATCAAGCTCATTACGAGCTTTCACCTCATCAGCTAAAATCATGTCATAATCAGCACGGGCGTTTTGCACATCTGTGATTGCGACCAATCCAACGTTCAATCGTTGTGTTGTTTCATCTAATTTCCGATAAATCGCTGTTTTTCTTGACTCGGTAAAGGACAAGATATCAATAGTTCTCAATACGTTAAAATAAGCCGTTGCGGTGCTCAGCAATAATTTTTGCTCTTTGACTTGAAAATCAACCTCCTGGATACCCGCTGATTTTTGATTAGACGTCATTTCTCGCCATTTCGACATATTAAAAAGAGTTTGTCTTAATTGTAATGAAGCGGTCGCTTTGTTAGATTTCAAATTTGTGTTACTTCTCAAGCCTTCCTGATAACCATAAAGACCACTTAAACCTATCTGAGGCAACAGGGAACTACGTGATTCATTGATTTTTTCATATGCGATATCTCGTTCTGCTGCTGCACTACGTAAATCAGGATTACTGCTTTTTGCTTGCCGATAAACCTGTAACAAATTTTCAGCTTCACTGATTGAACTAAAACACAGCAAATTTAATCCAATTAAAAAAAAATGACGCTTTTTTTTCATTATGTTGAATCCTTGTAACACATATATTAAGAATAATGCATGTCGTGAACGATTTGATTAAATACTCAACTGAAATAGATGCTGTGATAATAACATAATTCTTTAAATTCGATTCTAAAAAAATCTATTTTTACTGATATGGCAATCTAAAAAACCCAATCTTGAGATAAACTTTCTTTTTTTAGTCTGATACAAAGATAAAAGCAGAGACTATGCCAATATTAATTTTATTAACAGTGCTATCAAAATTCATTTCTATTGCCTGATGAATGATGTAGGATTTTTTAAAATTATTCTTGTTTATTTTTGTTGTTTTTTAAAATCAACATTACAAAAGATCAATAAATTTTTTTTGAGATTCATTCATTTTTTTAAATAAATTGAGTGTATTAAAAATAAATTTTATTTATAAAAAAGTATAATTTGTGAATATAACAACATAATATATAAACTCTTATTATCTTATATATAAAAGAGGGAAAAATCATGAGAAACATTTTTATTAAACCCTACGTTTTTTGTCAAACTTATTTCAGGCAATTTATAAAAGATACGCGTGGAGCAACGCTTGTTGAGTATGTCATACTTATTGGTGTTGTAGTCGGATTAGGAGCAGTTCTTAAGACACCGTTGGAAAAATTGATTAAAGATGGTGTGGAGAATATCCCAGCTATTACTACTTCTACTTCTACTTCTACTTCTAGTGCTGGTGCAGGTGGTGGTGCAGGTGGTGGTAGTAATTAGAGTAATCCATCATTCAGACAGCTTAAAAAAATTTTTAAATGTGGGTTATCTTCTTAAAAATTTTAAGTGTATTATCACTCTATAAAATAGAATTGCGATTATATTTAAAGTGAGAGTTTTGAGCTTTTATATTTCAGTTTTGTAGATTTTAAGAAGGTATCTTATTTAATAAGAATATTTTTATATGGAAATATTACCGTTTTTTTTAATCAGTCTCTTTTTTTTTGAACTATCGATTGTTTGTTACACCGATATCAAATATCGCCTCATCAGTAATAAATTAGTCTTCATGATTGCGGTGACAAGCATTTTATATGGGTACTTTTTTAATGAAAATATCAATTTTTTAAGTGCCTTTATTTTTTTATTGATAGGTTTTTTTATTTTTGTTCTTGGCCTGATGGGCGGTGGGGATATTAAATTAATAACCGCCTTGATATTGGGTTTAAATCATTTACAAATTTTAAATTTTATATTTTACACTTCAATCTGTGGTTTATTGGTTCTGCTTTTAGGAATGTTGATTTCTTTTTCTGACATAAAAAAAAGAGGGATCCCTTATGGGGTTGCCATTGCCTTAGGATTTTTATTAAGTATTACTTATTAAGTATTTTTAATTTTTTTAAATCATTTATTTAAAAAAAGGGAATAAAACCAAAATGAATTATAGAGTAGTGTTACTATTTTCTATATTAATTATTGTGATTGGTGTTTTTGGATTACTCACAAATAATAAAGACGATAAAAAAGATTTGATCACTAATGCCACCAATGTGATCAGTGAAAAGAAAGTGTATGTTTTATTGGCCAAAGCAAAAGAAAATCTGGAGATTGGGGCTTTATTAAACAATAAAGATTATATTTTGAGTCATCAAGAACTTCCTGAATCTAGCCCTTTAGTTAAAAATAACTTATCTCCTTTGTCTTCGATTGAAGGATTTTTGTTAAAAAATAATTTAGAAAAAAATGCTTATATTACAAGAACAATGATAGCGGAACCGGAAAGCCCGGATTTTATAAAATTTAATTTAGAATCAGGAAAAATGATCTATACTTTTGAGATAGGTAAAAAAAATCAGTATTTACTTAATTTATTTCATCCTGGAGATCATGTTTCTTTGCAACTCAGAACTGCAGAAAGTTCAAATTCAAACCAGATAAATAACCCTGACCATATTTCTATTAAATCAAATAATAGCTCTACTAACAATAATCAAGATTATGTCCTTACAAAGATTATTCCTGATATACAAATTGTGAGTATAAAAAAATATTCTGATGAAGAATCATCAAAAATAAATAAAAATAACAAAAATTATACGCTAGGTTATATTGATGTCAGTATTAAAGTTTCTGATTTAGAAACTATTTTCATGACGGAACAATCAGGGGATTTGATCCTGGTCCCTATGAAAGGTTCTAGTCAAGAAAATAAACTCTCTACAATTATGCCTAAATTAAAAGTCATCAAAGAATTAAGAGGGTAACTCAATTGAAAAGAATATTTTTTTATCAAAGATGTATAAAATTAATATTTTTTATTTTCGGATTTTTCACATTGCCCGGATCTGCGAACGCAGCAAACACAGGCGATCTTTTTATGTCTGAAGGAGAATCCCTTGTGATTAAAAAAAAACAAAACATCGATACTGTTTTTGTTTCTAACCCCGCTGTCGCAGATTATAAAATAGTGGACCATAATACAGTCATTATTTATGCGAAAGCAGAAGGAAAATCAGAGTTCACTTTTTTCGAGCCCAATCAAAATATTTCATATCATGCGACTGTGATGGTGGATAATATCATCAAAGTCGTCTCTGATAAAATTCGGATGCTATACCCTGAGAGTCAGGTTCAGATAGAAAAAATAGGGAAAAGTTATCTTTTAACAGGCATGGCACCCACAGAAGAAGTCAGAGACAATATCGTCAGAATGGTTGGGGAATCGATACAAAGTCCTAAATCCAATGATAAAGATACAGTTTCTGTTCGCTTAGACATTAGTGATAAGGGCGATGCCAGTGAAACTACAGAAAATGTCAACTCTTCTTTGACCAATAAGGTTTATGAACGCCTGATCAACCAAATTCAACTCCCTGTCTCTAATCAGGTGAACGTTAAACTCAGTATTGTCGAAGTCTCAAAAGAATTTAAAGACAATATTGGATTTAAATGGGCTAACTTAGGCACCTTTTCTTTTCATAAATTTAATTTTACCGCGGATAGAATCACTCACTTGGTCAATGCCCTTCAAGATGACAGCATTGCTCGGGTTCTTGCTGAACCTAATTTATCTGTTCTATCTGGTGAAAGTGCTTCTTTTTTAGTTGGGGGAGAGATCCCTTACGTCAAGGACAGAGACGCATCGAATAGAGCCAGCATTGACTTTAAGGAGTTCGGCATTAAGTTAAGCGTGACAGCCAAAGTCAATGAAAACAAGCGTATTAAAGTGATGTTAAGTGAAGAGATCAGTAGCGTTATTGGTAATACAAAAGCTGAAGAGTTTACTATGCCTTCCTTAAAAAAACGCAGAGCAAACACCACTGTTGAATTGGCCGATGGAGAAAGTTTTGTATTAGGTGGGTTAATCAATCAAGAGGAACAAGAGGCGCTTCAAAAAGTGCCCTTCATAGGTGATATCCCCATATTAGGCAGCTTCTTTCGTCATACCAAAACTAATAACAGAAGTATTGAATTAATTGTGGTGGCCACAGTGAATTTAGTGAAACCCATTCCTTCTAAAGAAATCACGCTCCCGGATTTTATGAAAACACCCTCTATTGCGCGTTTTTTAAATCTTTCTGTCATAAAAAACATATCTCAGAAAAAAGAAGCCGAGGCGTTTCTTGGCAAAGGAGGATTTATTCAATGAAATATATTTTCATCGGTATCAGCTTAATCTTTTTAACACTTTCACTGAAAGCAGGGCCCGTTCAACCTCCTAAGGGATCTTATTTTTATCTGCCTGAAAAAGAAATAAAAAGTTATGAAGTTCATCATTTAAATAAAAAAATGATTTTTGATGACATTATTAAAATTTATAAAAACACCCCTTCTCTTAATATAAAATTGCTGCTACCCATAAAATCTTCTCTTAAAAGTGGAATGATTTTAAAAAAAGAATTAATGGCCATGAATATTCCTGCTGGGGTGATTTTGGTAGAAAGAGCAAATCCTTATTCTTTTGAAAAAAAGAATCAGCATATAATGATCTATCTTAAAGAACGAAATGAAGAAACCACCAATTGTGATGAAAAGCATTTAGGATGTGCTGTGAATGCAAATCGTCATAATTCTATTATTCATCTAAAGTCAGAATAAATTTATGTCGCTATTTTTAAGTAAAAATTCAATTCATTCTCAAAATAATCAACGCCCAAGTGAAAATTTGGTGGCTATTCTTTCAAAGAACACTGAATTGAGCGGCAAAATTTCAGATCAGGTTTATTTATCTGGTATTCAAAATATAAAAGAAATGTCTTTAGATTTTTCTGAATTGACCCATGTAGATTTTCCTGATGCTCTCTCAGGCGTGATATTAGATATAGGCAGCCATAAAGACGTTGATTTTATTTTAAATTTTGTTCAAAGCCAGATTCCTTCTGGGGCCTGGTGCGTTTTAGTAGGAAGCAATGATTCTATCCGTGTTGCACAACAATTTACTGAACAGGGTTTGTTATATTTACATGCTGATTCACAGATAACAGAGTTGACACAACATCTTATAAAAGGGATTTCAATTAAAAAACTGAGAAATTCATTTTTAATCAGCGTATTAGGCTGTAGGGGGGGCGTTGGCTCGTCTTTGCTCAGCTATCAGTTAGCACAATCCATCAACGAATTAAAAAATTCTTTAATATTATTATCACAGGGGAAACAGGGATCTCAGGATATTGATTTAATCACTGAGAGTAAAATCGGAAATACTGTTTTTAATTATCAAAAAAATTTAGATATTTTATTTTTAGGTGAAAAATCTATCTCTAATATTGAAGAAAATTTACAAAAAAAATATCACTTTATTATATTTGATCAACCTATTTATCTTTTTGAAAGAGAAGATTTAGAAAAATATATCAATCATTCTCATGTTGTTGTGTTAGTGCTCGATCATTCTATGACATCTGTCAGGGTGGCTAAAAACTTTATTAATATTTTTGAACGTTTTAAAAAAAACAATCAAAAATCAACTAGAATAATCACCTGTGTTAATGAAAATCGTCCAAAAACAAAAGATATGTTTGCCATACCAGATATTGAATCTTTACTAGAAAGATCGATTGATATCAAAATTCCTTATATTAAAAATGCGAAAAATTTTGTTCATTCTCCTTATTATTATGAAAAACACAAAAAAAATCTTTTGAAGTTATCGCAATCAATTCTGGGTTTAAAAGATATTCCTTTTTATTTACAAAAAGGCTGGCTAACGCCATTTTTAAAAATGATAAAAAAATAAAATGAGAAAATATGCTGATTAGTTTAGAAATTCAAGAAAAAATACGACTAGAGATGTTATCTAACCTTGATATTGAAAAGGTAGATCATTTAATCACAGATAGAAAAAAATTAATCTCTGCTTTAGTCGATATTTTTGACGAATATTTTAATAATAATCAATATCATTTAAATACTCAGGCTCAGTATTTTATGATTGATATGATAGCAGATGAAATCATGGGTTTTGGTCCGTTAACGCAATTAATGGAAGATGATTCTGTCAGTGATATTCTGGTGAATGGTCCAGAAAACATTTTTATTGAAAGAAAAGGCATACTTGAAAAAGCAAACTGTCGCTTTATTAACAATCAACAATTAACGGACATTGCTAAACGTTTAATGCAAAAGGTCAATCGACGGATAGATGAATCACGGCCTTTAGGTGATGCTCGATTATTAGATGGTAGCCGATTAAATGTGGTGATTAATCCTATCACGCTCGACGGTACTGCGCTTTCGATTAGAAAATTTGCTAAAAATAATCGGCGCTTAAAAGATTTATTGGATATGAATGCATTGAGCAGTGAGATGGCTAATTTTTTAATTATTGCCAGCCGTTGCCGGGCCAATATTATTATTTCTGGGGGAACCGGCTCTGGTAAAACCACCTTGCTGAATGCCTTATCAAAATATATCTCTGATAATGAAAGAATTATTACGCTTGAAGATGCGGCTGAACTGAATTTAGAGCAATCCCATGTTGTCAGAATGGAAACCCGCCTCGCGGGTCTTGAAAATACAGGTCAAGTGAACATGCGTGATCTGGTGATTAACGCGCTCCGTATGCGACCCGATAGAATTATTATCGGTGAGTGTCGAGGAGAAGAGACCTTTGAAATGCTTCAGGCCATGAATACAGGTCATGACGGCTCTACTACCATACATGCGAACACGCCTCGAGATGCGATCACGCGTTTAGAAAGCATGATTATGATGGGATCCACGAAAATACCGATTAATGTGATTCGTCGTAATATCACCTCGGCAGTGAATTTGATTGTTCAGGCTTCTCGCATGAATGATGGCTCTCGAAAAATCACCCATATAACAGAAATTATGGGAATGGAAGGAGACAATGTGCTTTTACAGGACATTTTTTCTTTTGTTCCTGCAGAAGAAAGAAATCACGCAGGCAAACTCAGTGGTGAATTTGTTAATCATGGATTATTTATTCGTTCTTCTGTTAGAAAGCGCGCCACTATTTTTAATATGAGTCAAGAATTAAATCAAATATTTGACGGAGCAAATAAATAATGTTTTATATGATTTTAGTCATTGGTTTATTTCTATTTTTTTTTAATGTTATTAACTGGATAAAAATTAAAAAGAAGATTAATCAAAAACAAACCAGGAAATCAAGCTTATTTTTTGAAAAAAAATTTTTTAAAAAATTAACCTTAAATTGGTTTATTGATATTCAAGAAATTTTTCATGAAAAAAAGAAAGGTTATATTTTATTGCCTCTTTTCTGCTTTATTTTTGCTTTTTTTATCAATCATTTTTTGTTCAAATTAAGTTATTTGTTGTGTTTTGTTTTTGCGATTATTTTTATTGCCTTCATTATTTTTATTCAAATTTTATATTACAAAAAGCAAAAAAAAATATATTTTACAGAAACATTTCCAGAACTTTTATTAATATTTAATATGGGTTCTGTCAGCGGAATAAGTGTTAATGAAATACTTAAAAAAGCAGGCCAGGAAATTAAAGGCGGTTTAGGTAAAGAATGTGATTTAATTTTTCGTCGTTTATCTATTGGCGAAAACATTAACACCGTTTTCTATGATGCCTATCAGCGTTTTTCTTACCCTGAATTTTATATGTTCATTAATATTTTGATGCTTAATATAAATCAAGGTGGCCAATTAAGAGAATTAATCCATAGATTAAACCAGGTTGTTACAAATTATAATAAAATGGAAAAAAGAAAAATGGCGATGACAGGGGAGATCAGAATGTCTATATGGGTGGTCACATTGATACCTGTTATATTTTTTGCGTTCAGTTATTTTATGAATCCTTTATCTTTTCAAAAAATTTTTTCTTATGAAATAGGGAAAATAATTATTTATTATTGCCTGGCAAGTAATACTTTAGGCATTTTTATCATGAGATATATGTTCAGGAAAGCAATATAATATGATGTTCTTTATTTTTATTATTTTGTGTTTTTTAGGAACAACTTTATTGTTTTATTCTTTTGATAGAAAAAAAAGAATATCGGTTTATAAAAAAGTCAATGACAAGAAGGTTGAAACTCAAAAAAACAAACCTGCATTAAAAACAAAAACGACTTATTCTGTGATCAAAATTCCAGATTTTTTATTAGAAAAAAACAAGATCATATTTTGTATTACTAGTCTATTTGCTTTAATTTTTGCAGCAGCTTTATTTTTTTGGAAAATTGAATACTCAAAAAATATATTAATTGCACTATTTTTGACGAGCAGTATTTTTTCTATTGGTTTTTATCAATTATTAATTAAAAGTATTATTTTTCGTAAAACTCGCTTGATGTTATCTTCTTTTCCTTTTTTCATTGATATGACAGCAGCTTGTATTCAAGCCGGAATGACGATAGAAAATGCATTAACTTATAGTGCTGAAAATTTTTATAAAATTAATGAGGATATCGCTTCATTAATCATGCAGGTCGTTCGTAAAGCAGAAGTCCACGGTCTTGAAAATGCGATTAAAACATTGTATCAAGAGGTTTCTTTTTTAGAAATAAAAATGTTTTGTAATGCAGTACAAAATAGTGTTGATTTCGGTTCTTCGGTATATGAGCATTTAATGAAATTTTCAACCGATATTAGAGAAATGCAATTAATGGAATCTGAAGAAAAAATAAGTAAGTTATCCGTAAAATTAACCTTGATTTTATTTTTGTTTATCCTTATTCCTTTTATACTATTAATTATATCCCCAACTGCTTTAGAGTTATTTTTAGGAGATCAATTCTTATGAGCCAAAAAATCAATAGAATTATTTTATCTACAATTTTAATATTACTTACCGGCTGTACAGTTTCTCCTAAAAAAGATTATCAAACAGATGAAATAAAACAAGAAAGTGTTCTTATTAAATCAAAAAATTATCCTGGGTTAATTGCTTTATATCGTAATCTTTTACAAAAAAAAGAAGACAGCACAGTCAGATTAAAATTATCAGAGTTTTATTATTTATCTGGAGATAACGATTCTTCTTTATACTACCTGGAACCTCTTGTTTCAAAATCTCATGATTTGAAACAAGATGAAAAAATTCATTTATTACATATAAAAAATTTAATCAAAAAAGATAGAAATGAAGAAGCTCAAATTATTATCGAAAATATATTGAAAAATAATATAAAAAGTGCGGAATGGTTTAATTTATATGGTATTTCATTAGCCAATACAGGGAGCTTTTTAAAAGCAGAAAACGCTTTTAAACAATCTCGAGATCTTTTTATTTCAGATTCCACTGTATTAAACAATTTTGCCGTGCTTGCTATTTTAAAGAACGATTATAAAAAAGCCATTTCTTTTCTTTTACCGGAATATCTAAACGGTAATAAAGATCCAAAATTAATACATAATTTGATTTTTTGCTTAGTTCAAATAAAAGATAATTCTTATGCAAAAAAGATAATTGAAATGGAAAAAATATCTGATTATCCAGATAAGCTGATTAAAGCACTAAGCCAAATCTCCCAACCAAACCTTTCAATTAAGGGTAAAAAATGAAAAAAACGTCTTTGTATCAATTTTTTCGTGCCCGTGAAGGAGTGGTTATGACAGAATTTTTATTGTGTCTGCCCATGTTGATTTTGCTTTTGTTTCTCTTGTTTGAATCAGCCCGTTTATTCATCACGAGCATCTCTCTTGATCTGGCGATTTTAAAATCGATTCAAAGAGCTAAAAATACTCCAAACGTCAATTACCAAGCAACACTTGCAACTGAATTAGCAAAACAAACGAATCAACTGAGTCCTTTTTTTGACGCGAGGGGGGCTAATTTAAGTCTGAAATTTTATTCAAATCTCGACGATTTTATCAGTAATCATCATTACTCCGATGCCAACAGTAAGCCATTGGGTCAATACAGAGTGGAATATAGATATCAGCCTTTTTTATTGCCAGGTTTTCTAATGAATTTTACTTTAATTCGTGAGGTGCTTTTTGTTCAAGAACATGAACGTTTTTAATTTTTTTCATGATAAACGAGGAAGCATCACAGTTGAATTGTGTCTGGTGACTTTATTTTTTGTGCTTTTATTTTTTATATTAAGCACCACGGCTCAATACATCAATACAAAAGGAAGATTCGATTCTATTGCTTACTCGCTTTCAAGCGTATTAAGAGAAAGAACTGTATTATATGCTGGTCAGCCTCTTTTAACAGAGGCACAGGCGGATCAATTAGTACGTGTCGCAAGCGAATTATTTCGAGATAATCATATGGATTTTAACAAGCCTGGAGCTGCGCTGGTGTTAGAATCTCTTTATTTTGAAGATGATCCGCAGTCCCCAGGGACGAACCAAACTCAGATACAAAACGCACAAACATTCGTGAGGCCGCTGAGTAGTGCTCAGGGTACGCCATCTTGCTCGCCTGCAGAATCGTTGAGGGCGATCGTCGAAAGGATCGAAAGAACAGAAAAGAGGTCATTCTCCGTTAAAAAAAAGGGGAGAGGCATCAATCATGAATGGATCCCGTTTTATCGAGTGACCATTTGTATGCCCCCACCGGATTTTAATTTAAGCGTGTTCCCCAGCCATTTTTTACCAGAGATTAAATCTTCCTCGCCCATGATGTTGGCCCGCTGATTCTTTTTTAAATTTTAAGGAAAAACAATAACGATGTTGAGTATCATAAAAAAACTGAGATTATTTTATTTATTGAATAAGGGAGTTCAACCTGTAAAATATTTTTTCAAAAATCAAAAAGGCGCTATTTTTGTTTTTTTTCTCATTATGTTTTCTGTTTTTCTTATTTTAATTTATGCCACTTTTGAATACTGTCGTTTAATTAATGAAAAAATTAAAACAGAGCAAGTTTTAGAACAAACGAGTTTAATATTAACGGCGGAAGATAATGGCGATACCTCTGGAACGCCAGGAGATCGAAATCGTTTTTTAGCCCTCAGTCATATTGAGTCTTTTATTCCTTCAACAACAGCAACTAATGAAAGTATTGAGATTATTTCTCCCAATCAAAATGATTTAAAAAGAAAATATACCATTACATTAAGAAATGCTTATTCATCTATTTTTAATTTATTTTCAACAATGAGTGTTTCAGGTAAAGCGGCAGCTCAAAAAGCGTATCAGGAAGAGCCTATGGATGTTGTTTTTGTTTTTAGTTTTTATCGTCATACGATAGAAAATCCACTTCGAATGAGTTGGGAGACAAGACAAGAAATTAATGAGTTAAAAGAAGTGTTGATAGAAAAAATAAATACTATTTTAGAGATGAATCCCTTAAATAAAGTGGGTTTTGTGCCTTTTTCGTGGGGAGTGAAAGAAGGACGGTATTGTTTGCAACCTTTTGTTTTTCTTTTCAAACCTAATTATGACAACATGAATTTTGGTCCTGCTCAATTTAAAGCACCTCGACAAACAGAAGTTATTAGCAAAAGTATTGATTTTGTAAAAACAGTAAACAATATACCATTTGCCATGACGGATTCTAATGTCATTAGTCTTGCAAGCCTGGATAATCGTTTATGTGGCCTCTCTTTATACAGGGATCCTATTCCTCTGACTCGTGAAAAAAATGAAATTTTCATGATTATTAAGGATGAACTCATTCCCGGTTACAACTTAATAAGTTCAGGAATATTGTCTGGCGTTAAATTATTATCGAGGGGAACTAATAGTAAAAAATTATTAATTATCATATCTGATACAGAGGAAGCGCCCCCCATGGCGATTAATGATGATAATAAAAGAGTTTTACGAATACGATTTAACAATAATACCTTAAACATATCTGAGAGCTTAATCAAAGAAGGCCTGTGCGAGAAAATAAAAAATAGCGGCATTAAAATGTATTTCATCAGTACCGGCGGGTCAATTGAAAGCCACAATTATTGGAAAACACAGTGTATAGGAGAAAAAAATATGCATAATTATAATAATTTAAATAATGTGGACGACGAGCTTAAGCAAATTCTTCAAGCCAGTGGAGATGATGCTGTAGGGACTAATGTTGTCCATTAATTTAATGTCATTTTTTTGATGCAACACGCCCTTTTTCATCTCGAAGAGAGACATTTTTTATCAAAACTGTCTTTTTTTTATTGACGCTAATCTCCTGTTTGTCATTGCGATCTCCTGTTATCCACACAATTATCCACTGGGTTATTCACAAATTCCTCAATTTTCTCACTTGCCAGATCGGCGATTTATCATTATCTTGTTATAAAAAAAATTTGTAGGCACTATATATTGTGTTTTGACTCAATTTTCCTTTTTTAATTTGAACTATTTTTATAAAACGTTTTTGACTTCTTTAAAGGTAAAAAGCAAATGAACCACAGCTTACTTGTGACTAAGCGTGATGGACGAAAAGAATCGATTGATCTGGATAAAATTCACCGGGTGATTAATTGGGCAGCAGAGGGGCTCAATCATGTTTCGGTTTCTCAGGTTGAATTACGTTCTCAAATTCAGTTTTATGACGGCATTAAAACTGAAGATATTCATGAAACCATGATTAAAGCGGCCGCTGATTTAATTTCTTGTGAAGCGCCCGATTATCAATATCTCGCTGCCCGCCTTGCTATTTTTCACCTCAGAAAAAAAGCCTATGGCCGTTTTGAGCCGCCCCCTTTATTTGAGCATGTTTCAAAAATGGTCAAAATGGGAAAATATGATCCCCATCTTTTGGAAGACTATAGTGAAGATGAATTTGCACAGATGGATGAATGTATTGATCACTGGCGAGATATGACGTTCTCTTACGCTGCAGTCAAGCAATTGGAAGGGAAATATCTGGTACAAAATCGCGTGAATCACGAAATTTATGAAAGTGCACAATTTTTATATATTTTGGTCGCTGCTTGTCTGTTTTCTCGTTATCCGGCTTCAACACGTTTGGATTACATCAAACGCTTTTATCATGCGATCTCCACCTTTAAAATTTCTTTACCTACGCCGATTATGGCGGGTGTCAGAACCCCCACTCGTCAATTTAGCTCTTGCGTTTTAATTGAATGTGGCGACAGTTTGGATTCGATTAATGCGACTGCCAGCGCGATTGTCAAATATGTGTCACAGCGTGCAGGGATCGGTGTGAATGCGGGCGCTATCCGTGCGCAGGGCAGCCCTATTCGCTCCGGTGAAGCCTTTCATACCGGTTGCATTCCTTTTTATAAACATTTTCAAACCGCGGTCAAATCCTGCTCTCAAGGAGGGGTACGGGGTGGCGCTGCCACTGTTTTTTATCCTTTATGGCATCTTGAAGTCGAAAGTTTGCTTGTGCTGAAAAATAACCGAGGCGTTGAAGGCAATCGAGTGCGTCATATGGATTATGGCGTGCAACTCAATAAATTGATGTATCAGAGGTTGTTAAAAGGAGAAGAGATCACGCTGTTTAGCCCTTCAGATGTGCCAGGCTTATATGCGGCTTTTTTCTCAGATCAAAGTGAATTTCAGCGGCTCTATGTGCAATATGAAGCCGACCCTGACATTCGTCATAAGAAGATCAAGGCGGTCGAGCTTTTTTCTCTGCTGATGCAAGAGAGGGCATCAACAGGCCGTATTTATATCCAAAATGTGGATCACTGTAACACGCATAGCCCTTTTGATCCCAAAGTCGCGCCCGTTCGGCAATCTAATCTGTGCCTGGAGATTGCGTTACCGACCGCCCCGCTCAACAATATCAATGACGAAAAAGGGGAAATTGCCCTTTGCACGCTCTCGGCGTTTAATCTGGGTGCCATCAACAGCCTGGACGAACTCCAGGAATTAGCCACTCTTTCTGTGCGCGCCTTAGATGCCTTATTAGATTATCAGCATTACCCGATTCCGGCGGCACAGAGAAGCGCGGTTTCGCGCCGCACTCTGGGTATTGGTGTGATTAATTTTGCGTATTATTTAGCCAGGAATGGGGTTCGTTATTCTGATGGCAGTGCCAATAATTTGACCCATCGTACTTTTGAAGCCATTCAATACTATCTTCTTCGGGCTTCTAATGATTTGGCACGTGAACAAGGGGCTTGCCCCTGGTTTGATCAAACCCGTTACGCTAAAGGCATTTTGCCTATCGATACCTATAAAAAAGATCTTGATGATATCCACCAGGAGCCCCTGCATTATGATTGGGCATCTTTGCGTCAAGATATTCTTAAGTTTGGTTTACGTCATTCTACGCTGTCCTCTCTAATGCCTTCTGAGACCTCATCACAAATTTCTAATGCCACCAATGGCATTGAACCGCCGAGAGGTTATGTCAGCATTAAAGCCTCAAAAGACGGTATCTTGCGCCAGGTTGTTCCAGAATATGAATCTTTAAAAGAAGCGTACGAGCTGTTATGGAATATTCCTGATAATGATGGGTATCTTCAGCTGGTGGGGTTAATGCAAAAATTTGTGGACCAATCGATTTCCGCCAATACGAATTATGATCCACGGCGTTTTTCTAACGGTAAAGTACCGATGAAACAATTATTAACCGATCTTTTAACCGCTTATAAATGGGGGATCAAAACGCTGTATTATCACAATACACGTGATGGTGCAGATGATGTGCAGGCTGATGTCAAAGAAAATCTATCGATGGATGATGAGTGTTCCAGCGGTGGTTGTAAAATTTAACAGATCGGTTTTAAAACCTACAATGGAGTTATGGAATGGGCTATACCACTTTTTCTCAGAAAAAAAATAATCAATTACTTGAACCTATGTTTTTGGGTCAAACGGTGAACGTTGCTCGATATGATCAGCAAAAGTATCCCATTTTTGAGGAATTAATTGAAAAGCAATTGTCTTTTTTTTGGCGTCCAGAAGAGATTGATGTTTCCCGTGATCGTATTGACTATCAGTCTTTACCTGAACATGAAAAACATATTTTTATCAGTAATCTCAAATATCAAACTTTATTGGATTCCATCCAAGGCCGCAGCCCTAATGTCGCTTTACTCCCTCTCATCTCCATTCCAGAACTCGAAACCTGGATAGAAACCTGGGCATTCTCAGAAACCATTCACTCTCGTTCTTACACTCATATCATCCGAAATATTGTTAATGATCCCAGCTGTATTTTTGATGACATCGTGACCAACAAAGAGATTTTAAAACGGGCAAAGGATATTTCTGCTTATTATGATGATTTGATCAAAATGACCAGCTATTACCATCTATTGGATGAGGGTACCCATCAAGTGAATGGCAAAACCACAGTGGTCAATTTATATGCGTTAAAAAAGCAGCTTTATTTATGTTTGATGAGTGTCAATGCACTTGAAGCCATTCGTTTTTACGTGAGCTTTGCTTGTTCTTTTGCTTTCGCTGAACGTAAATTGATGGAGGGCAATGCCAAAATTATTAAGCTGATTGCCAGAGATGAAGCGCTACATCTGATGGGTACTCAGCATATGCTGGATTTAATGCGATCAGGGAAAGATGATCCTGAAATGGCTGACATCGCTCAAGAATGCCAGCAGGAATGTAGTGATTTATTTTTGTTGGCGGCTCAGCAAGAAAAAGAATGGGCAGCGTATTTGTTTCGGGACGGCTCGATGATCGGTTTAAACCAGGATATTCTTTGCCAATATATAGAATATATGACCAACATCCGCATGCAAGCCGTGAAACTCGACGCACCGTTTAGCATTCGAACTAATCCTATTCCCTGGATTAACAGTTGGTTAGTCTCTGATAATGTACAGGTTGCCCCTCAAGAAGTTGAAGTCAGCTCCTATTTGGTGGGGCAAATTGATGCTGAGATAGATTCAAACGATCTGAAAGATTTTAAACTTTAAGAAAAATAAATATTAAAAAATTGGTTGAGGAAGTGAAAGTGAAAAATCGCACCCTAGGCAGTATTTTAATTGTTGCAGGAACGACTATCGGGGCGGGCATGCTGGCCATGCCCCTGGCCACCGCAGGCGTAGGTTTTGGAGCCACCTTGCTGATATTGATTTTAATATGGTTATTAATGTCTTACACCGCTTTACTGTTTCTGGAAGTCTACCAGCATCATCCCATCCAGACAGGATTAGCAGCGCTTGCAAAATGTTATCTTGGGAAGATCGGCTATGGGATCACTGGGTTTAGCATGCTCTTTTTAATGTATGCCTTAACCTCGGCCTATATTAGCGGCGCTGGGGAATTAATCGCTTCTACCATCAGTGCATGGACAGGCCAATCTTTTTCTAGCGTGGGCGGGGTTTTGATTTTCACCCTGATGGGTGGGGCAGTGGTTTGTGTAGGGACACATTCTGTCGATTTTTTTAACCGAATTTTATTCAGCGCAAAAATTATCTTTTTAATACTGATGCTGGCGGTGATGGCCCCCCATATTCGCATTCCCCATCTTTTAACGTTGCCTTTACAGCAGGGTTTGGTCCTTTCAGCCATCCCGATTATTTTCACTTCATTTGGTTTTCACGGGAGCATCCCCAGCATTGTGCATTATATGGGGGGGCATGTTCGTAAACTGCGATGTGTTTTTATTGTAGGCAGTGCCATCCCGTTAATCGCCTATATTTTTTGGCAACTCGTGACCTTAGGCAGCATTTCTTCTGAAACTTTTATCGGAATTTTAGCTCAAAAAACGGGTTTAAACGCGCTGTTAGAAGCTACACGTACTGTTTTGAATTTTTCTCATGTTGAAGTGACGTTACATTTATTTTCCGATTTCGCCTTGGTGACGTCTTTTCTCGGTGTTGCATTAGGGCTATTTGATTATTTGGCCGATCTTTTTAAAAGAATCGACACCGCCAAAGGGCGTTTTCAAACAGGCGTGATGACTTTTTTGCCCCCACTGATATTCGCCCTTTTTTATCCGAATGGTTTTATCATGGCATTAGGTTTTGCCGCTATTGCATTGGCTGTGTTGGCCCTCATATTACCCGCGCTGATGGTATGGAAAGTACGAAAAATACATCAAGGAAATTATCAGGTATGGGGCGGTAAACCGGGGCTGCTCCTAGTGTTGGGTTGTGGTTTTGCCGTGATGGGTTTTCAGATAGATTCTGTCGTATTATGAATGACAAAATGGGATTGTTTTTATCCTGGCCTTTTTCGAAAGGCCTTTTGCCCCCAAGGTAAACCTAAAGTTGTAAACCTCGATAAAAGCGGTGCTAACACGACCACCTTGACGCAAATCAACCAGAGGAAAAGTGAGGATGGGCCATTACATCCATTACATTAGGGTTTTCACAGGCCTTTATAGTACAAAGTAAAGCCTTTTTCATCAGTAAGGCGACCTCCACTCCAAATAGGTGTCCAGATGGGCGAAATATTTTTTTGAGGAAATTTAATTTCATCTAGCACCAGAAGAAATGCGCAACGCGGTAACAGGGCCGATGTTAAAAAATCGGCAGAGGGTTGCAGGTTCTCCTTTACCTTTCCTAATAAACGGGTGTGCTTGCCATCTCGATCTGCTTTAGTACACCATCCCGGTGGCCGCGTTGCGGCTTCAGGTGAGTCCAATTCACAGCTTTCGCTGCGGTTTTCAAAAAGGTCTAATGTAGAATTTTCAGTGATATTTGAGTACTTTTTTTCAAAAAATGTCATTGAAATACCCGCTTTGCTTGTTACATAGTGAAGCATCCCGATTTCTGATTCACCTAATCCCTCTGTTATCAGGCATCCGTTATGATTAGCCATGACGGAGTTCATAGATAAAAAAGTCTGTTCGTAGCTTCGAGATGCATCAATCCAGGGTATCAAGAGTAAAGCCGTCGTAGACCACAGTATGGCAAGGCCACAACCCCAGGAACGAATAATATTTTTATCGTTTTGTCGAACGACACGGCACCAGCAGATGATCAAAAAGCATACTAACGCCACCAGCATGCCATTTGTATGCAACACGAAAGGAAGAGGCAAAACATCGCTTACATTATGCCATATTAGACCTAGTAACGTGGCTTCACCGTTATAACCAAGATTGATCCAAGTCATCAATATGATTAATAACATCATAAAAAAGAAAATATTTAATCCTTTTTGCCATTTTAAATTTATTGATTCCATTAAATGTAAAAAAGGCAGTGCGACTAAAATCATGGCAGGCAAGATTGGGAGCAAATAAAGATCACGCATAGAGGCTGAGACGAACAAAGTGCATAAACCGGTGATCAAAAAAACAATAGCGACATAATAGCCTCGTGTTTTTATTGCCGGATATATCGAATTTTTTTCTTGAGTTGTTTTAAGTTTACAAGACCAAGAACGTAATAAGCGAAATAATAAAAGCGCTAACCCTGCCAATAAAAAAAGAGAGGTCGGGGCTCCGTTAAACAATATGGAGACGAATTTGTCAACATAAGTCACATCATTGCCACCTAACCTTGCTGATCCTGAAAAACGCCCGATGTTATTGAGCCAAAACCATTCATTAAATAAATTTGGGTGAGTTCGATAAATCAACCAAGGCCAAATGAGCAGGAAAGGAGAGGCGGTTAAGGTAGCAAAAAAGGAAAATTTCAACGAAAGCCTGTGCCGAAAATCAGAAAAAACAACCAGAAAAATGCAAACACTTAAACCAAGAATACAAAGAATAAATAATCCTTTTGATAAAAAAGCGATGCCAATACCCGAGCCAAATAAACTGCCATAGTAGCTTGGACGTTTTTCTGAAGTAGGCGATGCAACAAGAATCAGTGCACTCAAAGCCATCATTGCCCCAGCCAATTGACCAAGATCTGCTGTGAATTTATGAATGTGTTCAACAAAACCTAATGTGCCGACTAATAAACACAGAGCATTCATTTGCCAGTTCGCCAAAATGGGCATTGTGGTCAAATTTGGCCCACATTTTTTGCAACTAATTTCTTCATGCAAACAACGAGATGCCAATAAAAAAGCCCATACTGTAATGCAAATACAGAGTACTACCGCGAATCGCGATGATTCATGAGCAGGTAAAAATGGCAGAATTTTTATGAAAAAGGCACCTATCCAAGCCATGAATGGAGGTTTTTCCATAAACGGAAAATCACCCACATGAGGCACAAGCCATGCGTTGTGAATAACCATATTCCAAGAGATATCAAAAAAATAAGGTTCATCTGCTTTCCAAGGAAAGCGTCCAAAAATACCTAAAAGGACATAGAAAAAAAACAGAATATACATGCATCTATGAACAGAAAATGCCTTATTTATTTTTGCGGATACAGAAAAAAAAAAGCGCTTTAAATAAACGAGGCCGCATGAAAGATCCTTTTTAATGAATTAATTGATTTTGAGTAAAGTGTATGATTAAAAGGAGATTTAAAAGAATGTATTGGCGGTATCTCACCAATTATGTTTGAATTTTTTACGTTTATTATCTAGAGTAATACATTCAGAAATAGACTCATGCACCATTTTATCATCCCGCACTCCTACACAGCAACTCACCTCTTGGCTCAATCATTGAGGTCGATTTCTTCCCCTTCACTGTGAAAGGTGTAATGGCTGTGTAATGGTATGGTACTGTTAACAAAGTAAATGTTTAAAATAATCTCTGTTTTTGAGGATGATAAAAGATGAAAAACAGCCAGTATCCCATTAAAGAGGGGGGGATTTTATAAAATAATCGAACCTCATAATTATCTTCACATAAGCCACTCACTCTGCTTATTATCAAAGAATGATCACCTGATTTATATCAATTTATTATCCAAAACTCAGATTTCCCGATCAATGAGACAAACCCGATTAAATATCAGATACATGACCTAATCCATCCAACGGTGATTTCTTTTACGACGCGGAATCAAAAAAGGAAGCAGCAAACCCAAAATAAAGCCTGTGCCAGCCACCATTCCTCCGTAAGTAAACCATTTCATCATGATGTTGTTTTTCTCGGCGTTTGTTTTATTTTCAATTTCGTTGATCTGTTGATTGCGGATAGTAAGCTGCTCTTTTAATCCTTTATTTTCACTTTTTAAACCCTCAATCAATTTTTCACTGAGCGCAATTTTTTCTTGTATTTCTTGGCTACGCTCTTTCAAACGATGGTGAGTGTCATTTAATTGATCCGTTAAATTTTTAATTTTCTGCTCCAAGTCGGGTAAACGTGAAAGTTGGCTTGGTACTTGGCTGAGCTGCTTCGCAGGGAGCCAAACAACACGTCCTTTTTTATCGCGGATTTGAGCATACTGAGTGGTGGTGTGGACGTCCAGCAAAGTGACGGGTTCACCTGCTTTTAATACACCGAGGATACGATACTCATCCCCAGGGCCGCTATGAACATAGGTCGTTAGGTTATCTGAAATATAACGTTCTTCTTCTGCTGCTTGTGCACTTAAAGAGATAGGTAAACTCAATATCGCAAGATAGATGCAATGTCGTTTTTGCATGATGTCATCGTTTTCATTAATAAGGTAACTGGAAATGAGCTAAATAGTAGATGTTTAATGGCGCAGATGCAACGCGCTTATCATTTTAACCTCATTTGAATTGACTGCCCTCAATACGGCGTTGCAAAAGATTTCATCAAACCGCCCATCATTAAATCCATCGAATTTTTCAATTTTTTTAAAAAAACAAATAAAGTGCTGTCAGCATAAAAATCAAATGTTAGAATCTTTTTTTAAGCAATTAGGTGATTTTTGACATGGGTAAAAATATAGTCGTGCTTGGAGCACAATGGGGTGACGAAGGTAAAGGCAAAATTGTTGATTTGCTGACTGAACGGGCAAAATATGTTGTGCGTTATCAAGGCGGGCATAATGCCGGCCACACCTTAATCAGCAAGGGTAAAAAAACGGTTTTACATCTAATCCCTTCTGGCATTTTGCGCAATAATACCATCAATATTATTGGTAACGGCGTGGTCTTGGAGCCTCATGCTTTAATCAAAGAGATCAAAGAACTTGAGATGCAAGGTGTGCCTGTTCGTAACAGGTTATTGCTGTCTGCCGCTTGTCCACTGATCCTTCCTTATCATGTCGCTTTGGATAATGAAAGGGAAAAAGCGCGAGGGAGCAAAGCCATTGGTACCACTGGCCGTGGAATAGGGCCTGCTTATGAAGATAAAGTCGCCCGCAGGGCATTACGTTTAGGTGATCTTTTCAATCAAATAACTTTTGAATCACAGCTTAAAGAGGTCATTGAATACCATAATTTTCAATTGGTCCATTATTATAAAGCAGAGCCGGTTCACTACCAGCGTGTTGTTGAGAGTATATGGGGCATTGCCGATATATTAAAAAATATGGTGATTGACGTCACGCAAGTATTAAGCCAAGCCAGAGAAAAGGCTGAAAATTTACTATTTGAAGGCGCACAAGGCACTTTTTTAGATATCGATCATGGTACTTATCCTTATGTGACCTCTTCTAATACCACTGCGGGGAGTGTCGCAACAGGTGCTGGTTTTGGTCCTTTGTATATTGACTATATTTTAGGGATCGTCAAAGCCTATTCGACTCGTGTGGGGGCAGGCCCTTTCCCTACCGAACTCAATGACGAGACAGGGAATTTTCTTCGTGATAAAGGCCATGAATACGGCGCCACGACAGGCCGAAGCCGCCGTACAGGGTGGCTTGATGCCGTCAGCTTGCGGCAGGCGGTTCAAATGAATTCCTTATCTGGTTTGTGTATGACCAAATTGGACGTATTGGATGGGCTAAAAACCGTTAAAATTTGCGTGCGTTATAAGAGAACTGATGGCACGGAAACCATGAATACCCCTATTACATCGGCTGAGTGGGCAGAAGTTGAACCTATATATGAAGCCTTACCGGGATGGAAAGAAAGCACATTTGGCATTAAAGAGAAAAGCCAGTTGCCTCAAACGGCGTTAAATTACATCAAACGTGTTGAAGAACTGACTGGTGTCCCGGTAGATATCATTTCTACCGGACCCGATCGCGAAGAAACCATTATTTTGCGACACCCATTTGATGAAATGATAAAAAAATAGAAAAAGATCGACTAAAATTTTTTACAAAATGCGCTTTTGGCATTGTAATGACAATAGACAACGAAGGAGAAATTTTGATGTCGCAAGATCCTTTCTTTGAACGTGAAGCAAAGAAATACGAATCTCCTATTCCTAGTCGAGAATTTATTTTAGCGCACCTTGCTCAACGTGAAACGCCTGTTAGCCGTATAGAGTTGGCTAATGATCTGAATTTATCAGGTGAAGCGTCTCTGGAAGCCCTGAGGCGTCGTTTAAAAGCTATGGAACGTGATGGACAACTGGTTTTTACTCGCCGTCAATGTTACGCGTTGCCAGAACGCTTAGATTTATTAAAAGGCACGGTGATAGGCCACCGTGATGGTTTTGGTTTTTTACGTGTTGAAGGGAGTAAAGACGATTTATATCTTTCTGCGGAACAGATGAAAAAAGCCATTCATGGTGATGTCGTTCTGGTGCAACCCTTGAGCCCTGATCGCAAAGGGCGAAGGGAAGCACGGATTGTGCGAGTCTTGGTACCCAAAAAAAGCCAGATTGTCGGTCGTTATTTTGTCGATGCCGGTGTCGGTTTTGTTGTGCCCGATGACGCCCGATTGAGCTTTGATATTTTGATTCCATCGGAACATGCTCAAAGCGCCCGTATGGGATTTCTGGTGGTGGTAGAGCTCACTCAGCGCGCGACCTATTGCAGTAAAGCTGTAGGTAAAATTATTGAAATATTAGGGGAGAATATGGGTACAGGCATTGCCGTTGATATGGCGCTACGTACCCATGAAATTCCTTACCTCTGGTCAGATGAAATAAAAAAAGAAATAGGCCAATTAAAGGAAGAGGTTCCCGAAGAGGCTAAACAAGGACGAGTTGATTTACGAGCATTGCCTTTAATGACCATTGATGGTGAAGATGCCCGTGATTTTGACGATGCGGTGTATTGCGAAAAAAAACGAGGAGGGGGTTGGCGTTTATGGGTGGCGATTGCAGATGTGAGCTATTACGTTCGCCCTAATACCGCACTGGACGATGAAGCAAAAAATCGAAGTAATTCAGTCTATTTCCCTTCTCAAGTCATTCCGATGCTGCCTGAAATTTTGTCAAATGGACTCTGTTCCCTCAATCCATCAGTGGATCGTTTATCCATGGTCTGTGAAATGACGCTTTCTGCGCAAGGCAAACTCTCATCTTATCGATTTTATGAAGCCACCATAAAATCACACGCACGTTTAACTTACACAAAAGTATGGCGCATCCTTGATGGTGAACAAAGCTTACGTGATCAATATCAACCTTTGATCCCTCATCTTGAAGAGCTTTATGCGATGTATAAAATGCTTGATCGTGCAAGAGAACAACGCGGAGGGATTGCATTTGAAACAGAAGAAGCCAAATTCATTTTTAATGAGCAAATGCGGATAGAACGCATTGAGCCTTTATTACGAAATGACGCACATAAATTGATCGAAGAATGCATGATTCTAGCCAATATTGCCGCTGCCCGTTTCGTTGAAAAACAGAAAGAGCCAGTGCTTTTTCGCGTCCATGATCGCCCTTCAGACGACGCTATGACAGGATTACGCAGCGTTTTGGGTGAACTCAGTTTGGCATTAGGAGGCGATCTCAAACCACAACCCAAAGATTATGCAGAACTGATGTGTAAAATAGCGGATCGCCCAGATCAACAAATGTTGCAAACCATGCTACTGCGATCTATGAAGCAGGCGGTTTATGATCCCGAGAACAGAGGTCACTTTGGTTTGGCATTAAGCTCTTATGGACATTTTACTTCCCCTATTCGCCGTTATCCTGATCTCGTGATGCATAGAGCGATTAAATATCTCCTTTGGAAGACATCGAACGAACAAAATACGAAGCAACAAGATCCTCTCAAAACACGCTCAACACCGACTGGAGGTTGGCACAGCACCTATGAAGAAATGCTTGAACTGGGCCAACATGCTTCCATGGCAGAACGTCGTGCTGATGAAGCGACCAGAAATGTGGCTGATTGGTTAAAATGCGATTTTATGCGTGATCAGGTTGGGAATGTCTTTATAGGGATCATCACCACCGTGACTGGTTTTGGATTTTTTGTTCGTCTTGATGATTTTTTAATTGATGGTTTGGTGCATGTTTCTAGTCTGGATAACGACTATTATCGGTATGACAGTATTGGGCAACGTATGATAGGGGAATCTTCAGGGATCCTTTATCGTTTAGGGGATACGGTGAAAGTTAGGGTAGAGGCGGTGAATATGGATCAACGTAAAATTGATTTTTCTTTAGTTTCCAGTGACAGAAAACCTCAAGTCAAAGGGAAAACCGCCCGAGAAAACGCAAAAAAAACCAAAATGAAAAATACGAAAGCGCCCCCTCAAAAAAAGCGGGCGAGAACCAATCCAAAAAAAACCACTATTAAGAAAGATGATGAGTGACATTATTTACGGTTTCCACAGTATTAAAGCATTTTTAGAGCATCACCCAGAGCGTTTTTTGGAAATTTTTGTTTTACAGAATAATGACAGTTATCGTCTTCAATCCTTGGTAAAAGAGCTCAAATCGGCTGGTCTGAGTATTCTTTTCACTTCTCGCCAATATTTAGACGCTCAAACTGGCGGCGGAGTCCACCAAGGCATCATGGCGAAAGTGTGTTCTGCGCATCAGTATCAAGAAAATGAGTTACCAGCCTTACTCAATAGCTTGGATACCCCTTTTGTTTTGGTATTAGACGGCATCACTGATCCTCATAATTTAGGGGCCTGTTTACGTAGTGCCGAGGCCAGCGGCGTACAGATCGTCATATTGCCACGTGATCGGAGTGCTCCTTTGAACGCCACTGTAAAAAAAGCGGCCAGTGGCGCTGCCGAAAATATTCCCGTGATCAGGGTTACCAATCTGGCTCGTACTCTCAGAGTATTGAAGGAATATCATCTTTTGATTATAGGTACGGCAGGCGAAGCAAAAAAAACGGTGTATGAAGCGAGGATGACAGGCTCTATGGCTTTAGTGATGGGATCCGAAGAAAAAGGGCTACGTCGTTTAACTCGAGAGCATTGTGATCATTTAATACGAATTCCCATGCTGGGCAGGGTCTCTTCTTTAAACGTATCGGTTGCCACTGGTGTTTGTCTGTTTGAAGCAGTACGTCAACGCAATATGAAAAAGATATGAATTCCATTTTTTATAGGTCGTTAAGGTTATTTAATATTGATATTATTCACAGAGACAACTATGGATAAAATAGATAAGCATCGACGGAAGTGGTTTATTTTAGGAGGCGCTTTTTTGGGATCGGTTCTGTTATCTCCTTTGGGTTTGGCGGCATCCCGTCCGAAGCCGAGAATACTACAAATTAATCACACTCATACAGGAGAATTTATTAAAACAGAGTTTTTCGATGGAAGAAAATATAATAAAAAAGGGCTGTCTCGTTTAAATTACATATTTCGAGATTTTAGAGCCAATAAATTAAAATCTATTGACTCTCAATTATTTAATCAACTGTATCGTTTACAAAATTTATTGGGTACCAGTAAACCTATACAGCTTATTTCAGGTTATCGAACAAAAAAAACCAATAATTTATTAAGAAAGAGCAGCTCTGCTGTAGCTATAAACAGCTTTCATACTTTAGGTCGTGCTGTGGATTTTTACATTGAAGGCATACCACTGAACAAAATTTATAAAGCGGCATTAAGAATGAGAGCCGGGGGAGTAGGTTATTATCCTAAAAGTCATTTTATTCATATTGATACTGGTCCGGTACGCAACTGGTCATCATATCAATAGAGCTCTGATGCAATCTAAAAGTATTGTCACTAAAAGTTGTGTCACGGATGAAAACATACAGATCTCCATTTTCTCTTTATCCAAAGCCCCGTAAAAGCTTTCATATCCAGGCGCTGTCCTTTTTTATCACCCTCAAAAAAACAAAGCCTATCTTAATATTAACTTTGTTAACAGTGCCATATCACGCTGAGTAACCCAACAACGCCCTGCACTCGCCGGGTGGGTCAATTTTATCTAAACATTTTCAGAATTCTCGCTGTTGATAGCGGATAGCATTTTTAAAAGCTGAGGTTTTAAAAGATATAGGTTATGAAGCTCAAATTTAGCATCCTTTTTATTTCGTTCTATGAATATTTTACTGCTTATTTTTTTACCATCTTCTGGTATTGAATAATATTTCTTAGAAAACAACCGTAATTCTTGATTGAGATTTTGTTTAACAACTTCTAAAGTTTTACCACTTAAAATAGAACTCAAGTCTATGCCATCTTCCTGGATTATTTTTTTCATATTTGCTATCTGTTCTTTTGTTAAAGAAGTCTTGTTTTTTGTAAAAAAGTTTTGTTTAGAATTATTTTTGGTTTTATTATTTTCCATTTTTTCTAGCTTGGCTAAAACAGCGTTTTTTACTACTTGAATGTTATACTTCAAAGTAGGGTCTGAATTGTCTAATATTTCAGTACCATATTTGAGAGTGTTTTTATTTTTTATGATTTTATATAGCATTGAGTATAACTTCGAGTACTGAAGGTGTTCATGATGGCCCTTTATTTCTTTGTCGATTTCGTTCTCAAGCTCTTCTTGAATGTTCTTTAAAGAAACGCTGTTGTTATCGAGCTCACTGTGTTCTAGAATCTTCTGAAGCATTTCGTTCCTATATGCAAAAAATAACTTCATTGTAGATTTAGATCCTTCGAGCGTGAATAAAAAATCGTTTTCTTAATAATCTGTCAAGGTAGTCAGCACTCGTTCAACGAAAGAATCTTGCAAAACAGTAGCCCCAAAATTTTTATTTATAATCAGTTTTGCAATACATTGCATCGGTTTAGAAAAATTCATCGACTCAAGTATCGAATTGAGCCATCCTTGAACCAAATGAGCGTTATTCGCTTGATTTATGGAATGATGGAAGAGAATCGACCTACCAGTACGAACTATCTCTCTGGTGTGTTCGCCAAAAAATCCAGTGTCTATAGCATAATCCTGAGCGATTGGTAGGCTGCGATACAAAATGCGTTTAGCTAAATTGTTGCGGGTAATGAAACCGCCAGTCATACGTTTAGGCTAATCCATTCAATTTACTACTATTATCCAGTGCTTTATACAATAGGATATTTCCTAAGAGCTTCACGTTCGAAATCGTTAGGTATCTCATATGTTTAAGCTACTTTTTTTAAAAGAGGTTTTGTAATCTGCATCACAGGTGAGAAAAAATAGACATGGTGATTATGATATTCGAAAGTAATATCTATATGGGCATCAGCGTTGATTAATTGAATAAATTCTTGAGAAGTCATAGTCCTTCCATCTATGTTTCACCAAACTTCATTTGGGTAAGCTAAAAAAGCAGAAATATCTAAAAAATAGAACTGTTAATAACATTAAGTAATTGAATTTTATTATTTTAAATAAAGAGTATCATTTTGAACTTTTTCATGTATTTCACTCAAGTTAGCTTTTTGCGAAAATAAGGTCATTTAAAAAATATTTAGAGTAAATAAATTTACATCACTAAGTATAAATATAGTTATCGTTAATTTTTACCCAGATCATCAGAAACATTCATAATAATCCCTGTACTTTAAATATTATTAATATGTATTTTTTACTGTATGGAAATGCTAATTTTGATATTTCTTTTTATAAATATAAAAAAACACTCATACAATAATTGGCGTTGTTTGGTACTCAGCTATCGCAAACGCGTTCTAAATTTTAGGCGGTTCTATAGCTTTGAAGCATACCAAACCGGGGGAATTGATTTCATATCCCAAAAGCGATCCTGATTTCCTGATTTCCTGTTCCTGGTACTTAAATTTTTGTGAATGAAGTCAATTTCCAGACATGCAAACGCTGAAGGGCAATTTCGGCTAAATTTCGTTGGCCGTATTGGTGTTTTTTCTGCCACGCCAGTAAGCCTTAATGAGCAATCTCATCAATATGTTCCGACCGTTTCGGCTGGTGATGATCGTTCCCCGTAAAATGATCTCTCGTTGGGATAATAATTCGGGAGCATACTTTAATTAGCATGATAGATGTGTATTGTAATGGAAGAAAGGGATGTAAAGGAGTTGACGGGAGAGAATAAGTGAGTAGAATGCGCGGTCATGTTGTGATTAGGAAGCAGCTCTTTAAAAATTTATCAGATAATGTGTGTGTGCACTGAAGTGAGAGGGAATGATATTAACGTTATGATGTTGAGCAAACAGAGATGTTTGTGAGACGAAGAGAATAAGAAGTAAGAATTGAAGAGTTTGATCATGGCTCAGATTGAACGCTGGTGGCAGGCCTAACACATGCAAGTCGAGCGGCATCGAGTGAGCGCAGTTTACTGAGTTCACGTCGGCGAGCGGCGGACGGGTGAGTAAAGTCTGGGAATCTGGCCGAAGGAGGGGGATAACTGCTGGAAACGGCAGCTAATACCGCATGAAGTCGCGAGACCAAAGTGGGGGACCTTCGGGCCTCACGCCGTCGGATGAGCCCAGATGAGATTAGCTGGTAGGTAAGGTAAAGGCTTACCTAGGCGACGATCTCTAGCGGGTCTGAGAGGATAGCCCGCCACACTGGAACTGAGACACGGTCCAGACTCCTACGGGAGGCAGCAGTGGGGAATATTGCACAATGGGCGAAAGCCTGATGCAGCCATGCCACGTGTGTGAAGAAGGCCTTCGGGTTGTAAAGCACTTTCAGCGAGGAGGAAGCGATAAATGCGAATACCATTTATTTTTGACGTTACTCGCAGAAGAAGCACCGGCTAACTCCGTGCCAGCAGCCGCGGTAATACGGAGGGTGCGAGCGTTAATCGGAATAACTGGGCGTAAAGGGCATGTAGGCGGTGAGTTAAGTCAGATGTGAAATCCCCGAGCTCAACTTGGGAATGGCATTTGAAACTGGGTCGCTAGAGTTTTCTAGAGGGGGGTAGAATTCCAGGTGTAGCGGTGAAATGCGTAGATATCTGGAGGAATACCGGTGGCGAAGGCGGCCCCCTGGAGAAAGACTGACGCTGAGGTGCGAAAGCGTGGGGAGCAAACAGGATTAGATACCCTGGTAGTCCACGCTGTAAACGATGTCGATTTGGAGGTTGCGGTCTTGAACTGTGGCGTCCGGAGCTAACGCGTTAAATCGACCGCTTGGGGAGTACGGCCGCAAGGTTAAAACTCAAATGAATTGACGGGGGCCCGCACAAGCGGTGGAGCATGTGGTTTAATTCGATGCAACGCGAAGAACCTTACCTACTCTTGACATCCACGGAATTGTGCAGAGATGCGCAAGTGCCTTCGGGAACCGTGAGACAGGTGCTGCATGGCTGTCGTCAGCTCGTGTTGTGAAATGTTGGGTTAAGTCCCGCAACGAGCGCAACCCTTGTCCTTTGTTGCCAGCGCGTAGAGGCGGGAACTCAAAGGAGACTGCCGGTGATAAACCGGAGGAAGGTGGGGACGACGTCAAGTCATCATGGCCCTTACGAGTAGGGCTACACACGTGCTACAATGGCGTATACAAAGGGATGCGAACCTGCGAGGGAAAGCGGAACTCAGAAAGTACGTCGTAGTCCGGATTGGAGTCTGCAACTCGACTCCATGAAGTCGGAATCGCTAGTAATCGTAGATCAGAATGCTACGGTGAATACGTTCCCGGGCCTTGTACACACCGCCCGTCACACCATGGGAGTGGGTTGCAAAAGAAGTAGGTAGCTTAACCGCAAGGAGGGCGCTTACCACTTTGTGATTCATGACTGGGGTGAAGTCGTAACAAGGTAACCGTAGGGGAACCTGCGGTTGGATCACCTCCTTAACTATAAACTCTCACTATCAGTGTCCACTCACATTATCTGATAAATCATGAAAAAAGACGACATTTCGTTTTTGTATCTTACATTGGGTCTGTAGCTCAGCTGGTTAGAGCGCACCCCTGATAAGGGTGAGGTCGGTGGTTCAAGTCCACTCAGACCCACCAACTTACCTTAAATTTTTGATGGTATGTTGTAACTTAAGATAATTTTTTTATTGTATGGGGCTATAGCTCAGCTGGTAGAGCGCCTGCCTTGCACGCAGGAGGTCAGCGGTTCGATCCCGCTTAGCTCCACCAAGTTAAATCATTTTCAAGAAATTGCTCTTTAAAAATAAGGGATAAGCAAGAGATTGTAAGTCAGAAACAATTTCGGGTTGTAAGGTTAAGTAATGAAGCGTACAGGGAGGATGCCTAGGCAGTCAGAGGCGAAGAAGGGCGTGTTAATCTGCGAAAAGCGACGGTAAGCTGATAAAAAGCGTGTTAGCCGTTGATACCCGAATGGGGCAACCCAGTGCAGAATATGCACTATCGTAATATGAATAAATAGTATTGCGAGGCAAACCAGGGGAATTGAAACATCTCAGTACCCTGAGGAAAAGAAATCAACCGAGATTCCCTAAGTAGCGGCGAGCGAAAGGGGAGGAGCCCGGAGTCACCATCTTTGCGCAATTAGGGGAATCGTTTGGGAAGACGAGCCATAGAGGGTGATGGCCCCGTACCTGAAAATTGCAGCAGAGTGAGCTCGAAGAGTAGGACGGGACACGTGATATCCTGTTTGAAGATGGGGGGACCATCCTCCAAGGCTAAATACTCCTGACTGACCGATAGTGAACCAGTACCGTGAGGGAAAGGCGAAAAGAACCCCGGGAGGGGAGTGAAATAGACCCTGAAACCCTGTACGTACAAGCAGTGGGAGCTTCGAAGCAATGAGAAGTGACTGCGTACCTTTTGTATAATGGGTCAGCGACTTATATTTTGTAGCAAGGTTAACCGAATAGGGGAGCCGAAGGGAAACCGAGTCTTAACTGGGCGATGAGTTGCAAGGTATAGACCCGAAACCTAGTGATCTAGCCATGTGCAGGTTGAAGATGTGTTAATCCACATTGGAGGACCGAACCGACTTATGTTGAAAAATGAGCGGATGACATGTGGCTGGGGGTGAAAGGCCAATCAAACTAGGAGATAGCTGGTTCTCCCCGAAAGCTATTTAGGTAGCGCCTCGTGGGTTTATCTTCGGGGGTAGAGCGCTGTTTTGGCTAGGGGGCCATCCCGGCTTACCAACCCAATGCAAACTGTGAATACCGAAGAATATGACCACGGGAGACACACGGCGGGTGCTAACGTCCGTCGTGGAGAGGGAAACAACCCAGACCGCCAGCTAAGGTCCCGAAGTCATGGTTAAGTGGGAAACGATGTGGGAAGGCTTAGACAGCCAGGATGTTGGCTTAGAAGCAGCCATCATTGAAAGAAAGCGTAATAGCTCACTGGTCGAGTCGGCCTGCGCGGAAGATGTAACGGGGCTAAACCATGCACCGAAGCTGCGGATGCGTGCAAACGCATGGTAGGGGAGCGTTCTGTAAGCCGAAGAAGACGCTCTGAGAAGAGTTTTGGAGGTATCAGAAGTGCGAATGCTGACATGAGTAACGATAAAGCGGGTGAAAAGCCCGCTCGCCGAAAGACTGAGGTTTCCTGTCCAACGTTCATCGGGGCAGGGTAAGTCGACCCCTAAGGCGAGGCTGAAAAGCGTAGTCGATGGGCAACAGGTTAAGATTCCTGTACTGAGTATTACTGCGAAGGGGGGACGAAGAGGGCTAGGCAATCCGGGGGCCGGTGGTCCCGGTTCAAGCGTGTAGGAGGATGCGCCAGGCAAATCCGGCGCATCTTGACTCTGAGGCGTGATGAGGATTGCCCTTATGGGGTAAGAAGTTGCTGATGCCGAACTTCCAGGAAAAGCCTCTAAGCAACAGGTAATAGTCAATCGTACCGAAAACCGACACAGGTAGTCAGGTAGAGAATACTAAGGCGCTTGAGAGAACTCGGGTGAAGGAACTAGGCAAAATGGTGCCGTAACTTCGGGAGAAGGCACGCTGGCGTTAGGTGAAAGGACATGCTTCTGGAGCTGAGGCCAGCCGCAGAGACCAGCTAGCTGCAACTGTTTATTAAAAACACAGCACTGTGCCAACACGTAAGTGGACGTATACGGTGTGACGCCTGCCCGGTGCCGGAAGGTTAATTGATGGTGTGAGTGTCAAAACAAAGCACTTGATAGAAGCCCCGGTAAACGGCGGCCGTAACTATAACGGTCCTAAGGTAGCGAAATTCCTTGTCGGGTAAGTTCCGACCTGCACGAATGGCGTAATGATGGCTAGGCTGTCTCCACCCGAGACTCAGTGAAATTGAACTTGCTGTGAAGATGCAGTGTTCCCGCGGCAAGACGGAAAGACCCCGTGAACCTTTACTATAGCTTGACACTGAATATGAAACCTTAATGTGTAGGATAGGTGGGAAGCGAAGAAGTGTAGACGCCAGTCTATGTGGAGCTGCTGTTGAAATACCACCCTTTGATGTTTGATATTCTAACTTGGTCCCGTTATCCGGGGTGAGGACAGTGTCTGGTGGGTAGTTTGACTGGGGCGGTCTCCTCCTAAAGAGTAACGGAGGAGTACGAAGGTCAGCTCATCACGGTCGGACATCGTGAGGTGAGTGCAAAGGCATAAGCTGGCTTGACTGCGAGAGTGACGGCTCGAGCAGGTACGAAAGTAGGTCTTAGTGATCCGGTGGTTCTGAATGGAAGGGCCATCGCTCAACGGATAAAAGGTACTCCGGGGATAACAGGCTGATACCGCCCAAGAGTTCATATCGACGGCGGTGTTTGGCACCTCGATGTCGGCTCATCACATCCTGGGGCTGAAGTAGGTCCCAAGGGTATGGCTGTTCGCCATTTAAAGTGGTACGCGAGCTGGGTTTAGAACGTCGTGAGACAGTTCGGTTCCTATCTGCCGTGGGCGTAGGAAGATTGAGGGGGGCTGCTCCTAGTACGAGAGGACCGGAGTGGACGCATCACTGGTGTACGGGTTGTCATGCCAATGGCATTGCCCGGTAGCTAAATGCGGGAGAGATAACCGCTGAAAGCATCTAAGCGGGAAACTTGCCCCAAGATGAGTCTTCCCCGCAAGAGATTGTGGTAAGGGACGTTAGAGACGATGACGTAGATAGGCTGGGAGTGTAAGTGCAGCGATGTATTCAGCGGACCAGTACTAATGACCCGAGAGGCTTAACCTTACAACACCGAAACTGTTTTAGAGCGCATGACTTGCTTATTCTGAAGAAAAAAAATATGGCTTGGCGGCCAAAGTGCGGTGGACCCACTTGAAACCATCCCGAACTCAGAAGTGAAACGCCGTTGCGCCGAGGGTAGTGTGGGGTTTCCCCATGTGAGACTAGGACACCGCCAGGCTCCTTACATAAGCAGCCAAAACATTTAAAGCCGGCCTTTCTGTTGACGACATACTTACTGAAAAGACATTTTTAGGGGTGTAGTTCAATTGGTAGAGCACCGGTCTCCAAAACCGGGTGTTGGGAGTTCAAATCTCCCCACCCCTGCCATGCTTAATATAAAAGTTCAAATTTCATCTCACCTCTTCAACTGTTTACAACACCTTTTACCCCTGATTGCCATTGAGGCTCCTGTTTTTCATACAATTAAAAACATCCAAAAAATACTTGAAATATCTTCCGACTTACTCATCTGACCTCAATAACATTGAGCACATATCTCCCCAAGCTAGAAAATGACGTATTAATATGTTCAAGTGCTTCCTGTATAAAAGAACCTGCATCTGAAAGCACTGGGATTTAAGGAAACCGAAAGAGTTGTTTTTTTCAAAAATGAATTAATGAAATCTGATGAATAATCATACCAACTGCATGCTTTTCTAAAATAGAAACTTTAGAGCATTTTAAAAATAGAACATGATTTTCATAACATTATCTTTTTAGCGTAGGTTTTCGCCCCGTTGGCCCAACCCCTAGGTAGAGGAAAAACACACTCATCATCAAGATTTTATCGCGAAAATCCGAGCTAAGGTTGAACATCCTTTTCGGGTATTAAAATGCCTCTCATTCGCCCTTGATACTAAAAAATGCGCTAGAGGGCGCTATACCGTTAAAAGAAAACGTATTAACCTCGTTTTTTATCAGATTATTTTTAGGTTTTCAGTGTTTCCATAACCGTTACAATTGTAAAAAATGAAAATTATTTTCATTTTTTAGATTTAATATTTTTTCAGTATATTTTTATATCAATATATTTATTTTTTAAAATTAAACAACATATTCGGCTATGCTCTTTCCATAAAAATTTATAGTAGTCAGATTAATTTTGATCTCTTATAGATGAAAAAGAGCGTTTTTTGTAAAAATTTATTAAACACTTCAATTAAAATATTCAAATATAATTTATATATTTTAATCGAGGTGTTTATGCATATAAAAATTCCATTTTTTTCTACCAATAGAAAATATGTTTTTGAGACTCCATCACAAAAAAACAACCTTTTAAATAAAGTGAAAAAATTTTTCAAAAAAATGAAAAATTCAAATAACAATATTCAATTAAATAATTTTTTAAATTCTAAAAAAATAGATGTACGTTCTCAGGGAGAAAATTTTCTAAATGATTTAAGAAAAATCAAACACATAAATCTTGAAACAGTGATCCAGTGTCGAAATAAATACAATGATCTTAAAAAAGGGGTGCATACAAATAAAAAAGAAGAAGTAACTGGAATAGCAATGGCCTTCGTTTTATTTGAAAATGTTAAATTTAAATTAGATGATTTTCTAGTAATTGCAAAAATCCGAAATATATGCGAAGAGCATGGGAAAGATCATGGTTTTAGTGATGAAAATTCTACAGATGATTTACTGAAAACAGATTTTAAGGGTCTTGTGGATCAAGCTGCTTTTTATACAGTTCAAGAGGAACTTTTCGGAAAAACCAATTTGACACATGCTAATATAGCAAGTATTTATAAAAATAATAGTTATAAGATAAATCAATATTATGATTATTTATCTAAATTACAGGGTCTTTCAACATATAACGATGAAGAGATCAAAAGTCTTTTAAACTCCTTAAAAGCAGATAAAAAACTGCATGCTTGAGTCGTTAGATAAATTTTATAATAAGATTTTTTTGAGTCAAATATGCAATTTGTTGATTGGTCTTCAAAGATAAGATTCTCATTCAATAAATATTCGAATTACTTTATCATACATTCCCTCTTTAAAAACACCTACTTTACACAACAACCCATAAATTGAATAAATGAGTACCTTTCGATTATTGAAAATTTAAGTCAACAAGTGCAATCTATATGACATTTAATGCAAAAAATTGAACGATGTATGAGCGATGACCTATGTTAGATCTAAATTCAATTGATTATCCGTTCCCTACTGCTCCCGTTTCATTGAGCCAGAATGAAACCGTATTTTATCGTGAAAAAATCAAAGGATTGTTAAAAAAAAGGAATGCGGTATTGGTCGCGCACTATTACACCAGCCCAGATATTCAATCTTTGGCAGAAGAAACAGGGGGTTGTGTCGCCGACTCATTAGAAATGGCGCGTTTTGGTTGTCATCACCCTGCATCGACTTTACTGGTTGCCGGCGTTCGTTTTATGGGGGAAACGGCTAAAATTTTGAGCCCAGAAAAAACGGTATTGATGCCGACGCTAAAAGCGGAATGCTCTTTGGATTTAGGTTGCCCTGCTGATGCATTTAGCGCTTTTTGTGATACTTATTCTGATCGTACCGTGGTGGTCTACGCCAACACCTCGGCCGCCGTCAAAGCAAGAGCAGATTGGGTCGTCACCTCAAGTATTGCGGTGGAATTGATAGAACATCTGGACGATTTAGGGGAAAAAATCATTTGGGCGCCAGATAAACATTTAGGACATTATGTTCAAAAAAAAACGGGGGCAGATATCCTTTGCTGGCAAGGGGCTTGTATTGTTCATGATGAATTTAAAACACAGGCCTTAGTTCAAATGAAGGCGCTTTATCCTGACGCGGCGGTATTAGTGCACCCAGAATCTCCTCAAACGGTGGTCGAGTTGGCAGATGCCGTGGGATCAACCAGCCAGCTGATTCAATCGGCCAAAAGCTTACCTCATCAAACTTTGATCGTTGCGACAGACCGAGGGATTTTTTATAAAATGCAGCAAATGTGCCCTGATAAAACGCTATTGGCCGCCCCTACAGCCGGTGAAGGCGCAACATGTAAAAGTTGTGCTCATTGCCCTTGGATGGCGATGAATGGTTTACAAGCCATGGCCGAGGCACTAGAAGCACAGGGCAGCCCTCATGAAATTTTTGTTGAAAAGGGATTGATTGAAAAAGCATTGATTCCTTTAAATCGCATGTTAGATTTTGCCAATTCATTAAAATCCTCTTTCAAAAGCACCTCAGAAAGGATTTGATCCTAGTATCAACTGGAGTCGTCATGCTCACAAAACGTATTGAAAAAGATGCCATGGGTTCTATAGAAGTACCGGATGGACAATTATGGGGCGCTCAAACTCAGCGTTCATTACAGCATTTTTCTATTTCTACTGAAAAAATGCCGGTTTTATTGATTGAAGCGCTCGCCATCGTGAAACATGCCACCGCTCAAGTGAATATCGATTTGGGATGTTTAGAAAAAGCAAAGGGCGAGGCCATTATTAAAGCAGCCCAAGAAATTATAGAAAAAAAACATATTGGCGAATTCCCTTTATCTGTTTGGCAAACAGGATCTGGCACACAAACCAATATGAATATCAATGAAGTTCTCGCCAATAGAGCCAGTGAAATTTTAGGCGGCAAAAGAGGCATGGCGCGTTTGGTCCATCCTAATGACGATGTGAATAAAAGCCAAAGTTCTAATGATGTTTTTCCAACCGCCATGCACATATCTGTTGTGTGTGCGCTTAAGAAAAATTTATTATTGCAATTAAAAATATTACAAAAAACTTTTCAAGAACAATCAGCTGAGTTCCATTCTATTGTGAAAATCGGCCGCACGCATTTGCAAGATGCCACGCCGCTCACTTTAGGCCAAGAAATATCAGGTTGGGCCGCGATGCTGTCTCATAGCATCGATCATATTCAAGCCACTTTACCGCATCTTTATGAGCTGGCATTAGGGGGGACAGCCGTAGGCACTGGGTTAAATACACATCCAGAATATGCTGAACGTGTCGCGAAAAAAATCTCAGAGATGACAAAAGAGCCCTTTGTCAGCGCGCCAAATAAATTTGAAGCGTTGGCGACCTGTGATGCGTTGGTGCATGGGCATGGTGCAATAAAAGGTCTGGCCGCGTCCTTAATGAAAATTGCCAATGATATCAGATGGCTTGCATCTGGCCCTCGTTCTGGGATTGGCGAAATTATTATTCCTGAAAATGAGCCTGGCAGCTCGATCATGCCAGGTAAAGTCAATCCTACCCAATGTGAAGCCATGACCATGTTATGTGCTCAGGTGATGGGAAATGATGTCGCGATTAACATTGGTGGGGCTTCAGGTAATTTTGAATTGAATGTATTCCGCCCCATGATTATTTATAACTATCTGCAATCTATGGAATTATTATCAGATGGCATACATGGGTTTAACCAATATTGTGCAAAAGATATTCAACCTAACAGAACACGTATCACAAAGTTATTAAATGATTCACTGATGTTAGTGACGGCGTTGAATACGCATATTGGTTATGACAAAGCGGCGGACATTGCGAAGTTAGCACATAAAAAAGGTCTTACGCTTAAAGCATCGGCGTTAACATTGGGCTATCTGACGGAGGAACAGTTTGAAAAGTGGGTGCGCCCAGAAGATATGGTCGGAAACAAAAAAATATAGTTTTTATCAGAGTGGCTGGGGCCCCTCCTTGTTTTTTATGTACGGGGGGCGCCAGAATAGTTAAAAAAGACATTCAGTTTTATCTTTTTCTATTCTTTGTCCATTTTTATTTCACCGATGGCTTTCAGTAACGCTTTGATCATCATGGGGTGAGCCGCAATGATATTCTCAGATATCTCATGATCATGGCCCCCTGAAAGATCGGTGACCAGCCCACCTGCCTCACTCACCAACATTTCTCCCCCCCAAAAATCCTGTTTTTTAATGGCGATAGCGAAAAAACTGTCCAAACGGCCTGCGGCGACATAGGCAAAATCGAGGGCAGACGAGCCCGAACAATGAAAATTCATTTTTTTGTTGATAAGCAACATGATCAATTGGCTCAGCTCATGAGGTGCGTGCTTTTTTTGATCGATAGATAAAAGAGTACTGATTGTACTGCCTGTGAGATCCTTCGTTTTATTGTTCATGCGGAGACGATAACCATTAAGCTGAGCACCTTGCCCTCGAGTGGTAGTAAACAATTCATTACGAATAGGATCATAAATGATGGCTATTTCTGTCCGTCCTTTGACACGTAAAGCAACAGAAATGGAAAAATGAGGGAGGCGTTTCAGGAAATTATTTATACCGTTTATTGGATCCACTATCCATTTCATATCAGACTCTTTCTCAGGTATTGCATCGTCATATTTTGTGGTCACAATGTGAGTGGGATAGGATTGATGAATTGTTTCAATGATCCTCTGCGCTGCTTGTTGTTGGACAAAGGAGACAAACTCATTATTTTCTTGATTATAAGAGGGAGTTTCATAACATTTAGCAATAAAATTCCCTGCTTTTCGGGTCGCGCGTATGGCGATATTGAGCATCGGGTGCATTGATTGGTATCCATAAACAGATGTTAAAGAGCAAGAGATCTATAAATCAAGAACCCATAGCCAAAAGCGGGCGAGTATACACATTTCAATAAAATCATGAAAGAGTAGCAAAGGTCATCATGTGATAAAATTCACTTTTTAATTGAGTATTTTTATGGTTCGTATATTGCACAATATTCGTATTGTTTTGGTTGAAACTTCTCACCCTGGCAATATAGGCTCTGTCGCAAGAGCAATGAAAACCATGGGATTGAGTGATCTCTATTTAGTCAATCCATCCAAAAAACCGGACGCAAAAACCATATCATTGGCGGCTGGGGCCGCTGATCTGATCGAGCGGGCTACTCTGGTAGACACTCTAGATACTGCCTTGGCTGAATGCAATCTGGTGATAGGCGCCAGCGCGCGTTCACGAACTTTATCCTGGCCGGAAATAGATCCCAAACAATGCGCACTATATAGTCTTCATCAGGCCGAGAGCGGCCCTGTTGCATTAGTGTTTGGCTGTGAGCGGACAGGTTTGAGCAATCTCGAATTGCAAAAATGCCACTATCATGTGGTCATCCCTACTAACCCAGAATACAGCTCTCTGAATTTAGCAATGGCAGTCCAAATTTTGTCTTATGAAATCAGACTTGCTTATTTGAAAAGCGCCTCTGAATCTCAGATATCCAAAATACCCAATTACCCTTTAGTCAACGAGTTAGAATGTTTTTATCAACATTTAGAAGAAGTTTTGCTGCACGTTGGTTTTATTCATCCGGCTCGTCCAATACAAACAATGCATCATTTACGGCGATTATTTACACGTGCTCGCCTAGAGAATAAGGAGCTCAATATTCTACGCGGTATATTGACCTGTATTAAAAAATCTCCAATAAATTCAAAAAAATAATGTATTTTTATCGACAAGGCAGTGCACGTTCAGCGTAAAATATTAATCGACGTCGCTTATGTGCGATTTGGTATGCCGTCGTTGTGTCATCTATTCTTTTTCTTTCATTCATTCGAATGCGCTCATACTATTAGGGCAGCATGAAATTAACGTTAAATATCAATATTAGCCGCTTTTAAAGCGTTCTCTTCGATAAAATTTCGTCTAGGCTCTACCGCATCTCCCATCAACGTTGTAAACAATTGATCTGCGGCGATCGCGTCTTTTATCCTGACCTGTAGCATGCGACGCGTTTCTGGGTCCATGGTGGTCTCCCAGAGCTGGCCCGGATTCATTTCTCCCAATCCTTTGTAGCGCTGAATGGCCAAGCCACGACGAGATTCTTTCATCAGCCAATCCAGGGCCTCTTCAAAACTGTTGATACAGGTCTTTTTTTCTCCTCGTTGAAGGAAAGCACCAGGTTCTAACAGATCTCGTAATTGATCGCCCCAGTGACAGATTTTTTGATATTCGCTACTTTGAATAAAGTGCAGATCGAGCAGATAGTCCGTGTCAACACCATGGGTACGAATCTTCAATACAGGGTCATATATTTCGTTCTCTGTATTTTTATTCAATACAAAAATATAATGACTGCCTTGCGTTTCTTTTTCGTTTAATTTATCCACCAGCAGGGTCATCCAGGCTTGAAGTTTTTCGGAATCTTTGAGGTCGCCTTCCTGTAAGGTTGGTTGATAGATCATCTGATTTAAAAGGGCCCGAGGATATCGACGTTCCATTCGATTAAGCGTTTTCTGCACACTATAATGTTGATGCACCAATTTTTCGAGCGAGGCACCAGAAAGCGCAGGCGCCTGGGGATGAGTATGAAATTTGACGCCTTCCAAGGCTAAAGACATCTGGTACTTTTCCATGGCATCATCATCTTTGATGTATTGTTCCTGCTTGCCTTTTTTCACTTTGTATAAAGGAGGTTGTGCAATAAAAATATGTCCTCGTTCAATCAATTCAGGCATTTGTCGGTAAAAAAAAGTCAACAATAAAGTACGGATATGTGAGCCATCGATATCCGCATCTGTCATAATAATAATGCTGTGGTAACGCAATTTGTCGGGATTATATTCGTCTCTGCCTATCCCACAGCCTAAGGCCGTGATGAGCGTAGCGACTTCTTCAGAAGCCAGCATTTTGTCAAAACGCGCTTTCTCTACGTTCAAGATTTTTCCCTTTAAAGGCAGAATGGCTTGATTTTTACGGTTTCGGCCCTGTTTTGCAGATCCGCCTGCTGAGTCGCCTTCTACCAGATAAATTTCAGATAAAGCCGGATCACGCTCCTGGCAATCCGCCAATTTCCCGGGCAAACCGGCGAGATCCAAGGCACCTTTACGTCTTGTCATTTCACGAGCTTTACGGGCCGCTTCACGGGCACGCGCCGCATCGATAATTTTATTGACAATTGTTTTTGCATCAGACGGATTTTCAAGAAGATACTCGACCAGTTTTTCATTCATCAAGGTTTCAACCGCGGTTTTGACCTCAGAAGACACCAGCTTGTCTTTGGTTTGAGAGGAAAATTTGGGATCCGGCACTTTGACTGAAATGACCGCGATTAAACCTTCACGCGCATCGTCTCCAGTCGCATTGATTTTTGATTTTTTGCTGAAACCTTCTTTTTCCATATAACTGTTCATGGTGCGGGTCATCGCGGCTCGGAAACCGACCAAATGGGTGCCGCCATCCCTCTGTGGGATGTTATTGGTAAAGCAGTAGATATTTTCCTGAAATCCATCGTTCCACTGCAGAGCGACTTCTACACCAATGTCATCTTTGACAGTCGAAAAATAAAATACCTTTGGGTGGATGGGGGTTTTATTTTTGTTTAAATATGTCACAAAAGCTTGAATACCGCCTTCATAGTGAAAATGCTTTTCTTGATCGTTGCGTTTGTCTTCAAGGCAAATGAAAACACCAGAATTAAGAAAAGACAGCTCGCGTAAACGCTTTGCCAAAATATCGTATTGAAATTCCGTTTGGTTGGTAAATGTTTTTAGACTCGGCCAAAAACGGACCCTAGTTCCTGTCAATTCCGTTTTACCCATCACTTTTAAAGGAGCTTGGGGCTCACCCATGACATAAGTTTGTTGGTGTATCGAGCCTTCACGAGAAATAGTCAGCTCTAATTTTTCAGATAAGGCGTTCACCACTGAAACCCCTACACCATGCAATCCGCCTGACACTTTATAGGAGTTGTCATCAAATTTACCGCCAGCATGCAAGACAGTCATGATGACCTCGGCTGCCGAAACTCCTTCTTCCTCGTGAATACCGGTCGGAATGCCTCGACCATCATCTTCTACTGACACAGAATTATCCTCATGAATAATGACCGTGATTTTTTTACAATATCCAGCAAGGGATTCGTCGATCGCGTTATCCACAACCTCAAACACCATATGGTGTAAACCGGTCCCATCATCTGTATCACCAATATACATCCCTGGACGTTTACGAACGGCATCCAGCCCTTTTAATACCTTGATATTTGATGAATCATAAGTATTTGACATTCAGTTTCTCTCTTAATGTTGACTTTATGGTTGAAGCGCTATTTTGCCGTCTTCGACAAGAAATATTTTTGAGGTGTCATTGACCATCTCAACGATAGATTCGTTGTTGATGGTATTGATGAAAAATTGCGCTTGAGTCGATTTCAAACATTCGATTAATAACCGTCCTCTAGTCGCATCTAATTCAGAAGGAAAATCATCCAGCAAATAAAAACAATTTAGCCCGGTTTGCTGGGTCAACAATTCGCCCTGTGCTAATCGAAGTGCGCAGATCAATAATTTTAGCTGGCCTCTTGACAATATATTTTCTACCGTTTTGCCCTCTGCTCTGACACGAAAATCTGCTTTATGAGGGCCATAGTTGGTGTAAGCCAGTATTTTATCGCGTTCAAACTGATTTTTTAATAACTCGCCATATGCCCGATTCGGATCCCAGCCCTGTTGAAAAGAGAAGTTCAGTGACAGCTCCGGCAGTAATACTGCACAACGGGCAGTAATATGGGGTACAAGCATTTCAATGTATTTTTTTCGCCATTCGCTGATACGTTGAGCCAGAGGAATCAGTTCTTTATCCCAAGGATAGATATGATCATAACAGTTGATGTTCTGTAATAAGGCGTTGCGTTGTCTGAGTAATTTTTTAAAATTTGCCCATACATTGAAAAACTCGGATTGATGATGGAAACAGCCCCAATCCAGAAAAGCCCGCCGAAACTTAGGGCCGCCAAGGAGTAAAGAAAAACCTTCAGGTGTCATTAATTGTATCGGAAGCATTTTCGCCAAATCAGCGAACTTATGTCTGCTCGATCCATCGATACGCACTTGTGTTTCGCCTTGACGATTTTTGCTTAAACCGATGAGCGCGGTTTCATGATCTTTTTTTAGCCTCGCATGCAGCACAAACTCATGAGCATCATGACGAATAAGATGTCCCGTTTGTGAAGTGCGAAATCCCTTACCATGACCCAAAGTATAAATCGCTTCTAGTAAGTTGGTTTTACCTGAGCCATTCCTGCCGATAAAAAAATTAAATTTTACTCCCAAAAATAGGTCCGCGTAAGCGATATTACGAAAATCACGAATCAGTAATCGTGTTAATGCCATTGAATTCTCATATCAACATTAAAGCCGCATCGGCATGAGAATATAGCTCACCATCTGACTTGAATGATCTTCAATTTGCAGGCTACTGGCCGCATTGATCAACAGAAAACGGACTTTGTCACATTTCAAAATATTGAGAATATCGAGTATATAACTTACGTTTAAACCAATTTCGAGTTCTTCTCCCTCGTATTCAATATCTAAAATTTCTTCTGCTTCTTCTTGTTCCGGATTATTGGCCGTTATTTTCATTTGATTATGGCTCAGATAAAGCCGCACCCCCCGAAATTTTTCATTCGATAAAATAGCCACTCGGGAAAAAGCCTGCTTGAGAAGGTCACATTTTGCTTCAAGTATTTTATTCGGATTTTTTGGAAGAACCCGACGATAATCAGGGAAACGCGCATCGATTAATTTACAGGTGAAGGTCAAATTATCCAGATGAGCTCGAATATTATGCTCACCGATGTGCAACTTTACAGGATGAACGCTGGCCTCTAATAAACGTCCTAATTCTATCACTCCTTTGCGAGGCACTATGACTGAATAGGAAGGCAAAGTCTCATCGATAGACATAGAACACAATGCCAAACGATGTCCGTCCGTTGCAACAGCACGTAACTCTTTATTTTCTGTTTCGAAGAGCATTCCGTTGAGATAATAACGGACATCTTGATGTGCCATAGAAAACTGAGTGGCATCAATTAATTTTTTTAATGTCTCTTGGGGTAACGAAAATGCGACCTGAGTTTTCCAATCATCTAAACCAGGGAAACCAGATGAGGGTAAAGTAGAAAGCGAAAATCGACTTCGCCCTGAATAGACAAGTAAGCGATCACCATCCAGGGTAACGGTGATGGTCGATCCTTCTAACAACCCTCGCCAAATATCAAAAAACTTGCGAGCGGGAACGGTGGTAGAACCTGACTCATGCAAATCAGAATGAGATAAAACCACTCGAACGACCATCTCCATTTGTAGATCAGTAGCCGTCAAGAACAACACATTCTCATTGACCTGTAATAGTAAGTTTCCAAGAATAGGCATCGTCGGACGCGCGGATAAAGGGCTGATAACCTGTTGTAATGGTTTTAATAAATGTTCACGCTCAATAATAAATTTCATGTCATCGTTTTATATACTAGGAGGATAATGTTCGAATGAGATTAGAAAAATCTTCCTTCATATTATGACTTTCTTCACACAATTGTTCGATCTTTCGGCAAGCGTGCAGCACAGTGGTGTGATCGCGTCCCCCGAACGCGTCGCCAATTTCAGGAAGACTATGATTGGTGAGCTCTTTAGCTAAAGCCATCGCCATTTGACGTGGGCGGGCGACGACACGTGATCGCCTTTTGGAAAGTAAATCCGCGACCTTAATTTTATAATACGCGGCAACTGTTCTTTGAATATTATCAATGGTGACCAACTTTTCCTGCAGGGCCAATAAATCACGTAAAGCGTCTCGTACAAAATCGATGGTAATCGCCTTGCCTGTGAAATTTGCGTTCGCCATCACCCTGTTCAAAGCACCTTCAAGCTCACGGACATTAGATCGCAAACGTTTGGCGATGAAAAACGCCACTTCTCCTGGCAACCGAATATTATTTTCATCCGCCTTTTTCATCAAAATCGCTACGCGCGTTTCAAGTTCTGGGGGGGCAATCGCCACGGTTAATCCCCAACCAAAACGAGATTTGAGGCGATCTTCCACTCCATTAATCTCTTTAGGATAACGATCCGACGTCAAAATAATTTGCTGATTGCCTTCTAATAAGGCATTAAACGTGTGAAAGAACTCTTCTTGAGAACGTTCTTTATTGGCAAAAAATTGAATGTCATCTATTAACAATGCATCGACCGAACGATAATAGCGTTTAAATTCTTCGATTGCGTTATTTTGTAACGCTTTAACCATGTCTTGCACAAAGCGTTCAGAGTGCATATACACCACCTTTGCTTTGGTTTTATGCGCAATAATGCCATTGCCTACAGCGTGCAATAAATGTGTTTTTCCAAGACCTGTGTCACCATATAAAAAAAGAGGATTATAAGCAGCTCCCGGGTTACCAGAGACCTGTATTGCGGCAGCCCGAGCCAACTGATTGGATTTACCCTCTACGAAAGTATCAAAGGTGTTTTTAAGATTGACATTAGATCGATAAACATACCCAGATTTAATAGGGGAAGGCGCCCAACTTGGTTTTAAAGAAGCTGGTCGGTTCGTTTCAGAGTCGATTTGTGGGGATGATTTGTTCCCTACTTCAAAGCGAAGAGACGGCACTTCCTGAGGAGAAAAATCATTTAATAAATGACAAATATGATCAATATATTTGTCACGAACCCAATCCAAAACAAAACGGTTAGGGGCATAAAACGTTAAAGTATTGTCGATCAATTCCACCTGTATAGGGCGTATCCACATACTAAATTCTGTGGCAGGTAATTCGTCTTGCAATCGGGCAAGACATTGCTGCCAAAGCGAAAGTGACACGGCAAACTCCATTCAAACAAAACTCATTAAAAGATTTTCTGTCATTGTACCACATTGATCACAGGCCCCCCTGACGATGCTCTGCTGCTAAAGTGCGACAAACACTTTGAGCTTCATGCCGGGGAGATAGAATACAGCGCTTTACACAAGACAGGATCATACCTGAAACTCAAACATAGATCTTCTTCCCTGAATATGAAACAGATGGCTAAAATTTTTTATTAAGATATAGATTTCTTCGTAACAGGATTGGTGAGATGTACTATAGATGTCATTTAGAAATCCTGACAATGAGTAAAATCAATTGATGAATCCAAAAAATGCCCATTTGGCAACGCATTACTTACAGTTTGATCGCGCTCAATGGGCTTCATTGCGTGATTCTGTTCCATTAATATTGACAGAAGAAGAAATAATCAGGTTAAGGGGGATTAATGAAAACCTTTCGTTAGAAGAAGTGGCTGCCATTTATTTGCCTCTGTCCAGATTACTGAATTTTTATATTAGTTCAAATTTACGGCAGAGGGCGATTCTAGAAGAATTTTTAGGGACTCACAAGCAAAACGTGCCCTACGTTATTGGCATTGCCGGCAGTGTTGCTGTCGGTAAAAGTACAACAGCACGTTTATTACAGGCTTTACTCAGTCGTTGGCCAGAACATCGATGTGTTGAGTTGGTGACAACCGATGGTTTTTTGCATTCAAATAAAGTTCTGACCGAACGGGGGTTAATGAAAAAAAAAGGATTCCCCGAGTCGTACGATATAAAAAATCTGGTCAAGTTTATTTCCAGGATCAAATCGGGCGCCCCTAAAGTAGAGGCCCCTGTTTATTCTCATCTGAGATACGACATTATTCCTAATCAAAAAAAAATAGTTCAACAGCCGGATATTTTGATCCTGGAAGGGTTGAATGTATTACAAAGTGGGATGGATTATCCACATGATCCTCATCATGTTTTTGTGTCTGATTTTGTAGACTTTTCTATTTATGTCGATGCTTCTTATGATTTATTAGCGCATTGGTATATCAACCGATTTCTTCAATTTCGTCGGGGGGCTTTCTCTGATCCCAATTCTTACTTTCATCATTATGCTCAAATTTGTGAAAAAGAAGCGATGACTGTCGCTCGTCGCTTATGGACAGAAATTAATGGATTAAATTTAAATGAAAATATTTTACCGACACGTGAACGAGCCAGTTTGATTATGACTAAGGGCGATAATCATGAGGTAAAAAGCGTGTGGCTTAAAAAATAAACGCTTTTTACGACCGCTTAGGCAAATAGAATTTTGCACTCAAGACCCCGATTTCAAATAATAAATAGATCGGAATGGCAAGCAAAGTTTGTGAAAATACATCCGGAGGGGTTAGAAGCATACCAATGATAAATGCGCCTACGAACACATAAGGGCGTTTTTTTTTTAATTGATCTGGAGTTGTCACGCCAATCCAACAGAATAAAATAATGGCAACCGGCACTTCAAAAGAAACACCAAACGCCATAAATAACGTCATGACAAAATCTAGATAGTGATTGATATCTGTAGCGATTAAGACCCCTTTAGGGGCTGATTTTGCAAAAAAATCAAAGGCGAGTGGGAATACAATAAAGTAAGCAAATGCCATACCCACATAAAAAAGACAGGTGCTTGAAATCAGTAATGGCAGCATAAGGCGGCGTTCATTTTGATACAATGCCGGGGCTACAAAACCCCAGACTTCATAAAGAATGAATGGCACTGAAATAAATATTGACAGAGTTAGAGTCAGTTTAAGAGGCGTCATAAAAGGAGAGGCCACACCAGTTGCAATCATGGTTGCGCCCACTGGAAACTGCTTTATCAAAGGGGCCGATATCCACTGATAGATATCATTAGAAAAATAAACCAACGATAAAAAAACGACGAATACAGTGATAATACAATGTAATAACCTTTTGCGTAATTCAATCAAATGACTGATAAGAGATGTATTATCCTTCATTTATTTTTTAGATTCGTAGAGTTGCTCAGCATTCATGATCTCCTGGATTTTTTTAAATGCTTAGGTTCATCTTCTTCAAGGCGAAATTCTTTGGATAAATCATTTTGTATTGTCTCAGAAAAAGAACGTAATATCCGAATCCAACGCGTGACTGTTTTGACTACTATAGGTAATTTTTTAGGACCTAAAACCAACAAAGTTAATACAATCACCAGTAGTAACTCACTAAAGCCAATATCAAACATGACCTAGACCTTTTTTCTTTGATGATTGGTATTGTGATTTTTTTTTTCAGATGTTCGAACCTCTTTTTTAAGAGGTTTTTCTCTTATCATCTTTTCTGAAAAAACAGCATCATTAGCATGATCCTCTTTCATTGCTTTTCTAAAGCCTCTCATTGCCGATCCGAGATCTGAACCCAAGGTTCTCAGTTTATTAGTGCCAAATAATAAAAGTACAATAAGAGCAATAATAAGTAATTGCCAGATGCTGATTCCTCCCATATTCTATTCCTCCGCTTGTAAAATCAATTCAAATATTTCCAGCCTTTTAACCACACAATCACACCTGAAATATAAAACATCAAGAAAAGAAGCCCAGAATCCATCCATTGTAAGAATACGCCCGCAGTGACTGATATTGCCCCAATGTAAAACAAATAACGGGATTTGCGAGACCGCTTTTTTTCTTTTTGAAACTGAGACATAAATTGCTCGACATTGTATTGCCATCTTTTATGCTGCTGCAAACTGTCATACAACAAATCAGGCAGCTCAGGAAATTTTTTTGTCCATGATGGGATCTTTTCTTTGAATTGCGATAATACAGACCTCATTCCTACTTGACTTTTTAACCAATCCTCTAAAAAAGGTTTTGCCGTTGTCCATAAATTAAGCTCAGGATAAAGTTGACGACCGAGTCCTTCGACATATAACAGAGTTTTTTGCAATAAAACCAATTGAGGCTGTATCTTCATATTAAAACGCCTGGCGGTATTAAAAAGATTCACTAAAAAATGACCAAAAGAAATTTCAGCCAAAGGCTTTTTAAAAATAGGTTCGCAAACTGTACGAATAGCGAATTCAAAATCCTCAACATCTGTGTCAATAGGGATCCACCCTGAATCAATATATAATTGCGCCACACGACGATAATCGCGATTAAAAAAAGCCATAAAATTTTCGGCAAGATAATGTTTATCTTGTTTATTTAAAGATCCCACAATACCAAAATCAACAGCAATATATTGTGGGTTTTCTGGATTTCCAGTATTAACAAAAATATTACCGGGATGCATATCTGCATGAAAAAAACTGTCTCGAAAGACTTGAGTGAAAAAGACTTGAACTCCTCGTTCAGCGAGCCGCGCCATGTTGGTGCCCTGATTTTGTAGAGTTGCAATATCTGAAACAGGGATGCCATAAATACGCTCCATGACCAGCAGATTTTCACGACAATAATCGAAATAAATTTCAGGAATATAAAGCATCTCATTATTTTCAAAATGACGGCGAAATTGCATGGCATTCGCCGCTTCGCGCAAGAGATTCAATTCATTTAATAACGTTTTTTCATATTCTTTGACGAGCTCTTTGGGGCGTAATTGATACCCAAAAGAAAGTAATTTAGGCAACCATCCGGCTAAACAATACATTAAACTGATGTCGGCTACGATCACGGCGTGAATATCGGGCCGAATCACTTTAAGCACCACTTCTTTTCCATTTTTCTTTAGACGGGCAGTGTGTACTTGAGCAATAGACGCCGAAGCCAGGGGATTAAGATCAAAATGTTCAAACCAGGTTTCTAATGTGCCACCTAAAGCAGATTCTATTTGTTGGCGAGCAATCAAACCATCAAACGGCTCAACCTGATCTTGCAACAGGGCGAGCTCGTCAATAATATCAGCAGGAAAAAGGTCCCGACGAGTGGATATCATTTGCCCAAATTTAATCCAGACAGGCCCTAATCTTTGGAGAGCCAAACGCAAACGTTCACCGAGTGGCTTATCTTTAGCAAGGGGAAGGATCCAAAAAAATAATTTACAACCCCCTCGTATTGGAAGGGTAAAACGCGTCCGTGGAATGAGTTCATTTAATCCATAATCAAGAAATACTTTAATAATGAAATATAAACGCCCAATATCTTTTAGCGTCATTGATTTTTTTCCATCCGAGATATCCTGGCGTTCAGGGCCTCGACATTGAGTCTAATGGCACAGACCTCTTTTTTAAAAGATTCAACAGCAAGAGAAGGAGGGATGAGTCTCCATTCTTCTGTGATGGCCTCTGATAAATGACGTTTTTTTCGCTTTAAATGAGAAACCACAAAATCATGGCCTTTACAAAGAAACTGTTTCACTGTTTCTGCGACTAAATCGCCGCAATAAGGAGATAAGCATTCCGCGATATCCCATTCCACAAGATCGAGTAACGTGACCGAGTGTTGCATAATCTGAATATCGCCTTCTACCATGATCTTCCCTTCACGTATCAATAAAGATAATGTTTCGCGATTTTTCATCAGTCTGAGCAGAGTATCAAAGCGGGTGATAATCGTACAACCGGCTGAACCAGACCAATCAGTAAAAACATCAATGTGATGTTCAGTGAATAAAAATGATAAAGAGAAACTTAATTCGCCTAACTTCAGACTTAATACTTTCCCTGAGAGACGTGAACGAACTGCATTGATATATTTGTCATGGAATGATGAGCTGTTTAAAACTCTCTCGAGAACAGAAGAAAAAAATATTGCCATCATTTTTGGTTCTGTCTTTTTTTCTTTCTCTAATAACAGCACGAAATAAGCCCTCTCAAAATTTAAAACCGCGGTGTAAAGCCACAATACCGCCCGTTAAATTCGAATAAGTGACCTGCTCAAATCCTGCATTCATCATCATTAATTTGAGCGTGTCTTGATCAGGATGCATTCGGATAGATTCCGCGAGATAACGATAACTTTGTTCATCTTGAGCAACAATTTTTCCCATTTTAGGCAAGACATGGAATGAATAAACATCATAAATTTTTCTTAACCAAGGAAATACAGGCGCTGAAAATTCAAGCACAAGAAGGCGCCCTCCTGGTTTTAATACCCTCAATATTGAAGACAATGCTTTTTCTTTTTCAGTCACATTTCGTAGACCAAAAGCAAACGTAATACAATCAAAGTAATTATCACAAAAGGGTAATGATTCTGCATTCGCTTGAACGTAATGAATATTGTTAATCCTGCCCTGATTTCTTATTTTTTCACGGCCTATCATTAACATGGAGGAATTTATATCTGCCAAAATGACTTCACCTTTTTCACCCGCCATTCTAGAAAATTTTGCTGTAAAATCTCCGGTGCCACCCGCAAGATCCAGGATTTTTTGGCCAGGACGTACCGCACTGGATTCAATAGTAAAGCGTTTCCAAAGACGATGAATACCAAATGACATCAGATCGTTCATAAGATCATATTTAGCCGCAACAGAATCAAATATATCTGCGACCATATCGGCTTTTTTATTTTTATCTACAGTACGAAATCCAAAATGAGTCGTATTATTTTCTTTGTGCTGATCAGTCATTTTTAAAACTCTAGATTAACCTATCCAATGAGAGAGCGATTTTATACCGAAAGCGCCAGGGGCTAATACACCGAAGGCCCAAATGAGTGCAGAGGTTATATTAGCTAACTGAAAGTAGTATTGAGACATACCACAAATACCGGCCACCAATGGAATAACAGCACGTAAAGGCCCAAAAAAACGGCCAAGAAAAGCGCCAAAAATACCCCAACGCTCAAAAAATACATGGCCACGTTTTAATAAATAAGGGTAACGAGACAGAGGCCAAATTGTTGCTATTTTGTCGTTATAACGAGCACCAATCCAGTAAGAAAGCCAGTCCCCTAAAAAAGCGCCCAGCACAGCTGCAATATATATTGGCAAAAAAGGAATGGCACTTTGACCTATTAATGCACCCAAACCAAGTAAAATAACAGTCGCCGGAAGTAATAAGGAAACAAACGCGAGTGATTCACCAAAAGCGAGGAAAAAAATGATGGGGATCATCCAAATTTGATGATCAGAAACAAAGTCGGTAATAAATTTTATCATACGATTTAGGTTTTATATTCTCATTGAACTTGAACTGTAAAGAGGTAATAGTGTGAAGCCATTACAAATCTATGCCATCCGTTTACATAGACCTTTATAGCCTAGATTGTTCCGCCGACTGTTAGCGCCTCTAATTTTAATGTTGGCTGCCCAACTCCGACAGCAACACTTTGTCCATTTTTGCCACAGACACCAACGCCTTTGTCTAAAGTTAAATCATTCCCTACCATAGAAATTTGTTGCATAGCTTCAATGCCCGAGCCAATCAAAGTGGCTCCTTTGACAGCATGTGTTATAGATCCGTTTTCAATCAAATAAGCTTCTGAAGTCGAAAATACAAAATCACCAGAAGTAATATCGACTTGTCCACCCCCAAAATTTGGCGCGTAAAGACCATATTCGACGCTGCCAATGATCTCTTCTGGCGTTGATTTCCCTGATAACATATAAGTATTCGTCATACGGGGCATCGGCAAATGGGCATAAGATTGACGACGACCATTACCCGTGGGGGCCACTCCCATCAAACGGGCATTTAATTTATCTTGCATATAGTTTTTTAAAACCCCATTTTCAATCAACACATTGTATTGCCCTGGGACGCCTTCATCATCAATAGCAAGTGAGCCCCTTCGCGCATTTAATGTGCCATCGTCAACCACAGTGCAGAGCTCAGATGCCACCATTTGGCCTATTTTCCCGCTAAATGCAGAGGTTCCCCTACGATTAAAATCAGCTTCTAACCCGTGACCCACCGCTTCATGAAGTAAAACCCCTGGCCACCCGTGACCCAATACGACTGGCATACTACCTGCGGGAGCAGGAAGCGCTGAAAGATTCACTAAAGCTATTCTGACCGCTTCTTTAGCGAACGCCTCTGCTCTGATTTCTCCATTTTCTATCCCTAAAAAATAATCATATCCAAAACGGGCGCCGCCTCCACTGCTCCCTTGTTCACGTTTTCCTTCAGATTCAACGAGCACGTTGACCGATAAACGCACCAATGGTCGTATATCTGCCGCAAGTGTCTCATCTGTTGCGGCCACCAAAATGAGCTCATAAGTGCCACTTAAACTGGCCGTCACTTGCTGAACCCCTTTATAGGCCGCTCGAGCAACTTTATCCACCTGATGCAGGATCGCTATTTTTTCTTCTTGGGGGAGACTTTGTAAGGGATCTAAAGGAGGATAAAGGATAGGATGCGGGTATTTTTTAAATGATACAGATGTCACTTGATGAGGTTGATTTTCTATGTTTCTGGCGGAGCAGGCACTTTTCTGTAGTGTGTTCAATGTAATTTGATCTGCATAAGCAAAACCTGTTTTTTCGCCACTGACAGCCCGTACTCCGACCCCCTGATCTATATGATAAATACCTTCTTTAACAATACTATCTTCAATAATCCAGGCTTCATGATAATTGGATTGAAAATAAAGATCCGCGTAGCTCAGCTTCCGTTCTGATAGCTGGCCTAATACCTGATATAAATGTTGATAATTTAATTTATTAGCAGCAAGTAGCTGCTCACTGACAAAGTTAAGAGGCATATGTATCACTCATTATTTTTTATTGTTAAAAAAAATTACAAAACCTGGTCTACACCGTGATCCTGTGTGACAGGACAGCCATATCCATTAAACAGATGGGGGTGAGATTGTTAAAATATGAAACTGATTTTGAGTATAAAGCGGGTCTATTTTTATTTGAATTTTTTTACCTAATAGGCATTGTATTTTAGCTAATGTCTCCGCTTTTTGGTGCAGAAGAAAATCACTAACACGATTTGACACGTACACTAACATTTGCTGTGAATCAGAAGAATGATGTAGCTGTATCATTTTTCTGAAAATTTCATGACAGACGGTTTCAGGTGATTTAAACCAACCTCTGCCTTCGCAAGTTTGACAGCGATCACAAAGTATCTTTTCAATATTTTCAGTGGTACGTTTGCGAGTGATCTCTATTAATCCTAAGGGTGAAAACTCACCGACCGTTGTTTTGACACGATCTTGATTTAATGCTTTCTTCAACGAAGATAATACGTTTTTTTTATGCTCCTCGTTTTTCATATCAATAAAATCAATAATGATAATACCCCCTAAATTTCGTAGACGTAACTGACGTGCAATCACCCGTGTTGCTTCAATGTTGGTATCAAAGATAGTCTCTTCAAGGTTTTTATAACCGACGAAACCCGCGGTATTAATATCGATGGTTGTCATGGCTTCTGTCTGCTCAATGATCAGGCAACCCCCAGATTTTAATGGCACCTTTTTATTCAACAAGGATTGAATTTCGTTTTCAACATGATAAAAACTAAAGAGTGGCTGATTAGTTTTTTTTTCAACAGGATAATGTTCTAATTTAGGGAGCATTTCAGGAATATATTCCTCACTGAATGCTTTCAACGAATTATAGGTTTGTTGATCGTCTATCCTAACGCGATCAAGACTAGCCACTACTGTAAAATCACGTAATATACGTTTTTTCAAAGGGAGCTCGGTATACAAAACGTTTTTGCTGCCGTTTTGTGTTTTTCCTGCAATGATATTTGCCCAAAGCGATTTAAGAAAAGCGGCATCAGACGCCAATGCTTTTTCATCCATTCCTTCAGCGGCAGTGCGGACAATAAAACCGTTTTTTTTATCGCAATAAGACGAAACGATATTTTTTAAACGCTCTCTTTCCTGCTCATTTTCAAGACGTTGAGAAATGGCCACTTCTGGTGTCATGGTTAAAACCAGATAACGCGAAGCTAAAGTAATATGAGTAGTCAGACGAGCCCCTTTGGATCCTAATGGATCTTTTATCACCTGAACCATGACATTTTGCCCCAGATGAATGAGTTCAGCGATGTCTTGTCTTTGATCCTCATTTTCTGGAGGCTTTAATGAAAGAATATCTGAAGCATGAAGAAAAGCCGCTTTTTCAAGCTGAATATCAATAAAGGCCGCTTGCATTCCTGGTAAGATCCGAGTAACACGGCCTTGATAGATATTTCCAACTAAGCCTGTCTTATTTTCATTTTCACGTTCAATGTAAATTTCTTGCAGAATATTGTCATCGATATACGCTACTCTGGTTTCAAAAGGGGTGACATTGATTAATAATTCAGAAGTCACTGTTATTTCTCTTAAATTTTAAGATAATTGTTATTATTGGACCAAAAATTTTCGCCGGGTTTTTCGCATCAATAAAAATAGCCAAGGCCAAACAATACCATTGATGAGGGCATTTGAAAAAATTCCAGTATTAAATGAGACATGAATGATCAAAAACTCGGTCAAAAATACCGTGATGGTCATAATTATAGAGAGCAATATAACAAATAAAGTTTGTTGCCATAATGCCATATTTCGGAATGTCTGAAATTTAATGGTAACCAAATAAGCAATCATACTCATTCCCAATGAATGAATACCCAGAGTAGATCCCAATAAAAGATCTGTGATTAACCCTAAAATAAAACCCGTGCCCAGGTTAACTCGATGAGGTAAAGCCATCACCCAATAAATAAAAATTAAAAGAAGCCACGAGGGTTGAAACATATCAATTTGCTGTGGCCAAGGCATGATTTGCAATATGATTCCAATCAAAAATGATAAATAAATGACCCAGCGCCCACGGCTTTTATAATAGCTCATTGATATTACCTTTTCTGAGAAACAGTCTCAGCTGACTTTGCAGAAGGCATTATTGTGGAATAAGAGGAAATATACCCTCTTTTGATAACATCACTTAATATCATTTTTTTGTAAACCTATATCCATTACCTGGTTTACTGAATTTGGGGATCCAACGGCATATTCGCATGATAATTTTTATCCCATATCAGTAATAAATACCTGAAATTTTTTAAATTTACAGTCGGTCGAGCCGTAATAATGCTGTCTGCTCTCTGAGTGTCGATTTTCACTGAAGAAACAACAGCAACAGGATACCCTTCAGGAAAACGTCCGCCCAAGCCTGAGGTCAACAAAATATCACCATCATGAATATCTGCGTCATTATTGAGATACTCTAGTAGTAGATCGTATTGACATCCTCTACCTACTGCCACAGCTCTAATATCATTACGTAAAACCTGTACGGGTATGGCGTGTGATGTATCACAAATCAAGAGCACTCGGCTGGTCAGTTGACTGACACTCATCACCTGGCCGACGACGCCTTTGTCGTTGATCACAGGCTGCCCCTCATAAACACCATGAAAGCTTCCCTTATCAATTACAATTTGATCACTGTAAGGATTACGACTTATCGAAAGCACCTCTGTTATCATTTTTTTTTCTGTTTGAACTAAAGGCGAAGCCATCAGCGCTCGTAGCTGGCTATTTTCTTTTTTTAATTGTTTTAATTTTTCTAAATCAATATTTTTAAGGAAGAGATCCCGACGCAAAGTTTGATTTTCCAGTTCATACTGCTGATGCGTTTTCAGCATTCCCGAGACACGGTCTAATATTTTTCCAGGGGTATTTGTTAAAAAATACAAGGGTGAGACTGCGGTATCAAGATAACGGCGTATTTTAACCAAAGCACCTAATCGAGCATCCAAAATAACCAGTAATATGGCCAGAAAAACAGCACAAAAAAGTCGTAATTCAAGTGACGAATCATGACTAAAAAGACGCCTCATAATGGATACTTATTCCTCACTAAATAAGTCACCGCCGTGCATATCGATCATTTCCAGGGCTTTTCCTCCTCCACGAGCAACACAGGTCAGAGGATCTTCAGAGACCACCACAGGGATACCTATTTCTTCCATTAATAAGCGTTCAAAATTACGTAATAAAGCTCCCCCGCCTGTTAACACCATCCCACGTTCTGAAATATCAGACGCTAATTCTGGAGGACATTGTTCTAAAGCAACCATGATGGCACTCAGAATACCCGTTAGCGGCTCTTGTAACGCTTCAAGAATTTCGTTTGAATTCAAAGTAAAACCACGTGGTACTCCTTCCGCTAAATTACGGCCTCGAACTTCCATTTCCAGGATTTCATCACAAGGATAGGCAGAGCCGATACCGTGTTTAATTCGCTCGGCTGTGGCTTCACCAATCAAGGAGCCGTAATTGCGGCGCACGTAATTAATGATCGCTTCATCAAAACGATCACCACCAATACGAACAGAAGAGGAGTAAACGACACCATTTAAGGAAATGACAGCGACTTCAGTAGTACCTCCTCCAATATCAACGACCATGGAGCCTGTTGCTTCAGAAACGGGCAGACCTGCGCCAATAGCGGCTGCCATGGGTTCCTCAATAAGAAATACTTGACGGGCACCGGCTCCTTGAGCCGATTCGCGTATTGCACGACGTTCCACTTGTGTCGCACCGACAGGCACACACACCAATACACGGGGGCTTGGGCGCATAAAACTATTGCTATGAACCTGCTTAATAAAGTACTGGAGCATTTTTTCGGTGACAAAAAAATCGGCGATGACTCCATCTTTCATAGGACGAATGGCCGCGATATTACCCGGAGTGCGTCCCAACATCTGTTTGGCATCAGTACCTACAGCAGCGACTCTTTTAGAGGAGCCGCCTCTATCTTGACGAATAGCAACTACTGAAGGTTCATTCAGTACGATCCCTTGTCCTTTAACATAAATCAGGGTATTGGCGGTACCCAAGTCAATGGATAAATCACTGGAAAACATGCCACGAAATTTCTTAAACATAATGGCGGAAAAGTCCTAAAAATGAAGAGGTCACGAAATTCACCTACTGTATCAGTCAGAAGGGATGCCAACAAGGCCAGAGATGTTAATTAGAGTGAGAATTTAAATGCAATGTCAGCTGATTTTTTAAAATAAAGTTCAAGATAAATAAAAAATAATCCTTAACAGGTAAAAATTGATGACAGCCCTCAGAGGTTTTACAGGGAGCTTAGACATGAAAAATTTAGCGGTTAAAATTCAAAAAATTGAGATCGCCAGAAAATGCTGAATTTTTGCGTTTATCAAATACAGCCCATGGCATCAGAATCGACTTTGAGCAAAGCAGCGCCTTGCAGAACTGATTGTTTTTTCAATTTCTTCAACACCGTGTGCTAATGACATAAAACCTGCCTCAAACGCAGAGGGCGCGAAATAAATCCCTTCTTTAAGCATAAAATAAAAAAAACGTTTAAAACGTTCAATATTGCATTTTTTTACATCTTCATAACAAGTGACTACTTTCGCATCAGTAAAGAAAAAACCAAACATCCCCCCAAGATGATTAATGATCAAAGGAATATTGTGTTCTTGAGCCGCCTTTTTTAGGTTTAGGACTAATAATGTCGTCAATTCAGTTAATTTTTTATGCAAACCAGGCCGAGCCAATTCTGTTAAGCAGGCAAAACCCGCCGCCATTCCGAGCGGATGGCCTGATAACGTCCCTGCCTGATACACTGGACCTAAAGGCGCCAATATTGACATCACCTCCTTGCGCCCTCCAAAAGCAGCGACAGGCATTCCTCCCCCGATAATTTTTCCTAAACAGGTAAGATCAGGTTTGATATTGTAATACTCTTGAGCGCCTCCTAAAGCCACCCGAAAACCCGTCATCACTTCATCCATAATGAGTAATGCTCCAAATTCATCACATAATTGACGCAATCCAGGCAAGAAATTTTCTGATGGAAGGATGCAGTTCATATTTCCCGCAACGGGCTCTACGATAATAGCCGCTACTTCTTTTGGATAATCCTCCAGGTTTTTTCGGACTGAGCTCAGATCGTTATAGGTACAGATTAAAGTATGTTGAGCAAAATCTTTTGGAACCCCTGGCGAATCAGCTTGCCCTAATGTTAAAGCCCCCGAACCGGCTTTGACGAGTAAACAATCTGAATGACCGTGATAGCAGCCTTCAAATTTGATAATTTTATCTCGTTTTGTGAATCCTCTTGCCAGGCGGATGGCACTCATGGTCGCTTCTGTGCCTGAATTCACCATTCTCACCATATCCATACTGGGCACTAATTGGGTCAATAGTTGCGCCATTTTCACTTCTATTTCAGTGGGTGCTCCAAAACTAATCCCATTTTCAATCGCTTTAGTCAGTGCATCACATATCACCGGATGACGATGTCCCAATATCATCGGCCCCCAAGATCCGACATAATCAATGTAAGCTCGACCGTCTACATCATATAAATAGGCGCCAGCTGCTTTTTCTACAAAGAAAGGCTTACCATCCACCCCTTGAAATGCCCGAACTGGAGAATTCACCCCTCCTGGAATAAAACACTGAGCGAGGTCGTATAGTTTATTGGAATCATTCATTTACCAAGTTCCTAATGACTATGAACGTTTATTTTTTATCGCAGAAGCAAACGCATCGCTGAGTGCAGAATTCTTAAAATGACTGATGGGGGCATTTTTAAGAGGTCTTTTTTTGGTCAGTCTCTTTTCTTTTGATTCATTTTCAGAAGCCGTTTTGTCTTTTTTATCAGCGATCTGTTCGTCCAATCGCATGCTCAAAGCAATACGCTTGCGTTCCATATCAATAGAAAGCACCTTAACCTGTACAATGTCGCCCGTTTTGATCAGCTGATGAGGATCTGTCACAAATTGATTAGCCATGGAAGAGATATGCACCAGGCCGTCTTGATGTACACCTATATCAATAAAAGCGCCAAAATGAGTGATGTTAGTGACAGAGCCCTGTAAAATCATGCCTGGAATCAGATCCTTGAGCGTTTCTATCTCATCAGAAAAGATCGGCGTTTTAAACTCAGGTCTCGGATCCCGCCCTGGTTTTTCAAGCTCTTTCAAAATATCGCGCACTGTGGGGAGACCAAATCGGTCATTCACAAAATTCTCTGGATTTAATGATCTTAAAATGGAGATGTTGCCCATCAATTGAGATAAGTGTTGTTTCGTCGATTTCAAAATATTTTCCACTACTGGATAGGCTTCAGGATGAACAGTGGAAGCATCTAAAGGATTGTCTCCATTATTGATGCGTAAAAATCCCGCGCTTTGTTCAAACGCTTTTGGGCCGACTTGGTTAATGTTGAGTAATTGCTGCCGATGAATAAAACGGCCGTTAAGATCACGCCAATTCACGATATTTTTTGCCATGCTTGTGCTTAAGCCAGCCACTCGAGTCAGTAATGGAACGGAGGCGGTATTGAGATCGACGCCCACTGAATTGACACAATCTTCCACCACGGCCGTTAATTTTTTAGCCAACTGCGTTTGGCTGACATCATGCTGATATTGGCCCACCCCAATCGATTTTGGATCGATTTTCACTAATTCAGCCAGAGGATCCTGTAGCCGTCGAGCAATAGAGACAGCACCACGAATAGACACATCTAAATCAGGAAACTCTTCTGCCGCCAGTTCAGAAGCGGAATAAACGGAAGCCCCTGCTTCACTGACAATCACTTTTTGACTGTTGACTTCCGGATACTGCTTTTGAACTTCTGCATAAAAGCGTTCTGTTTCTCGGGATGCCGTTCCGTTCCCAATCGCAACCCATTCTACCTGATGTTCAAGACACAAATGCGCCACTCGGATAGCCGCTTTGGCTGCTTGACCTGTGTGGGGATACACCGTATCGGTCGCGAGCAATTTTCCTGTGGCATCGACTACCGCAATTTTCACCCCGGTTCTTAACCCAGGATCCATTCCCATCGTGGGACGCATCCCTGCAGGGGCCGCCATCAGCAAATCTTTCATATTGAGTGCGAAGACTTCAATGGCTTGTTCTTGGGCCATTTCTCGTACATTCCCCATCAACTCTGTTTCAAGATGGGGGATTATTTTCACACGCCACGCCCATTGCAACACGGTTTTGCGCCAATGATCCGAAGGCGCATTATTAAGCCGAATGTTAAAATGCTCCACCAGAATCGCTTCGCTGGGATCTTCGTCTGAAAGCACCTTTAAAGCCAATTGAAGCACACCTTCACTACGCCCGCGAAATAGCGCGAGCGCACGATGTGAGGGAATTTTTGCAATAGGCTCTTGATAATCAAAATAATCACGAAACTTAGCGCCCACTTCTTCTTTTTCAGGTAAAACCTGAGAAACGAAATGCGCATTTTTCCAAAGATATTGACGCACTTTTGAGAGCAATGCCGCGTCTTCCGCAAAACGCTCCATTAAAATATAACGTGCGCCTTCTAAAGCGGATTTTGTGTCTGTGATGTTTTTTTCAGCATTGATATATTGTTGCGCCAAGATCTCAGGATCTTGATGCGGGTCCTGCCATAACGTTTCGGCAAGAGACTCAAGACCTGCTTCGATCGCAATCTGCCCTTTGGTACGACGCTTCGGTTTGTAAGGCAAATAAAGGTCTTCCAATTCTGCTTTGTTTAGGGTGCTGTTAATCGCATTGGCTAGAGCATCGGTGAGCTTTCCCTGTTCCTCTATCGACTTCAAAATGCTGTGCCGACGATCCGCTAATTCACGCAAATAACCCAACCGGCTTTCTAATAACCGAAGTTGAGTGTCATCTAATCCCCCTGTGATTTCTTTACGATAACGCGCGATAAAAGGAACGGTATTTCCTTCATCTAATAGCTGCACTGCACAAGAAACCTGCTTGGGATCGGCTTTAATTTCTTCTGCAAGAAGATGGTTTAATGAATTCATCATGATTTTTATCATCAACGTAATGGAGCGAAAGAGGAGATTATTTTTATTTATTTTTCATAGTCAGTTACAAAAAAAAGGGGCTAGGTTGAAATAATCGCTCAACATCAGGCACAAATTTTTTATGAGTAATAAACATCACAATATGATCCCCTTGTTGAATGACAGCGTTATTATTGGCAATAATCACTTCATCACCGCGTGCAATAGCCCCAATAACCGTACCCGAAGGAAGCTTAATATCTTTAATTTTACGACCGACGACTTTAGATGTGCTTTCATCACCATGAGCTATCGCCTCAATGGCTTCAGCAACACCACGGCGAAGTGAAAAAACACTGACAATATCTGCTTTGCGCACATGACCCAATAACGCTGAAATAGTGACTTGTTGCGGTGAAATCACAATGTCTATGACGCCGCCCTGCACTAAATCAACGTACGCACTACGTTGAATCAGCACCATGGCTTTTTTAGCGCCCATCTTTTTTGCTAACATGGCTGACATAATATTGTCTTCATCATCATTAGTCACAGCGATAAAAACATCGACTTGCTCTACTTGCTCTTGAGCCAGTAATTCCTGATCAGAGGCATTACCATAATAAACAATCGTATTATTTAACATTTCTGTTAATTCGGTGGCTCTATTTTTGTTACGCTCAATTAATTTAACATAGTAATTTTTTTCTAATTTTAGTGCTAAACCAGCCCCTATATTACCGCCTCCGACTATCATAATCCGTTTGTAAGGTTTTTCTAAACGCTGTAATTCACTTATCACAGCTCGAATGTGTTGCGAAGCGGCCACAAAAAACACTTCATCATTCGCTTCAATAATAGTGGACCCTTGTGGCCGAATCGGTCTATCTTGCCGAAAAATAGCCGCAACCCTTGTGTTGATATGAGGCATACGTTCAGGTAAAGAAGAAAGTGCATTACCGACAAGAGGACCGCCATAATACGCATTTACTGCAACAATACTGATTTTTTTATCAGCAAAATTAATCACTTGCAAAGCCCCAGGATACTCTATGAGCTGATAAATATAATCGATGACTAATTGCTCTGGTGAAATCAGATAATCAACAGGTATGACTTCGGGTTGGAAAAGCTTCGCCGTTTCAAAAATATATTCAGTAGAACGAATACGAGCGATGCGATTGGGTGTGTTAAACAATGAATAAGCCACCTGGCAGGCCATCATATTGATTTCATCAGAATTGGTGACTGCAATTAACATATCTGCATTTTGAGCACCTGCTTCTCTTAATATACGAGGATAAGATCCCTGCCCTTGTATCACTCGTAGATCTAACTTGTCCTGTAGCTCACGCAAGCGGTTGACATCAATGTCAACAACAGTGATATCATTATTTTCGCTCGCCAGGTTTTCTGCCAGTGTTACACCTACCTGCCCTGCTCCAAGAATAATGATTTTCATAATTTTTTATACCCTTGTCACGAGCGCTTGGTGATTTTTGCATAAAAGAAACCATCACCTTCATCAGTTTGGGGCAAGTTTTGTAGACCTATTACTGCTTCATCTTGAATTGTTATGCTTTCTGCATTGAGTTCATGTTTCAAAAATTCGGTGATTTGTTGTTGATTTTCTTCAGGTAAAATAGAACAAGTGCTGTAAAGCAGCATCCCTCCCTGTCTGAGCGTTGGCCAGACAGCTTTGATAATCTCGGATTGTAATTGAGCCAGTGCTGCGATATCACTATCACGCCTGAGCCATTTGATATCAGGATGGCGACGAATAATACCTGTGGCGGAACAAGGCACATCCAGTAAAATTTTATCGAACATTTTTCCTTCATACCATTGCTCAGGTACAAGAGCGTCAGCCACTTTTAGCCTGGCTGATAAATGCAAACGTTGTAAATTTTCTTTTATGCGCTCTAAACGCTTTGCATCGATATCGACCGCTAATACATCAGCACTGGGAGCCCTCTCAAGAATATGAGTTGTTTTAACACCAGGGGCCGCACATAAATCAAGAATATAGTCATCGTTTTGGGGGTCGAGTAAATCAATACATCTTTGAGCCGACACATCCTGGACTGTTGCCCAACCCAGATCAAAACCAGGGAGTTCTTTGACTGAACATGGGGGCAAAATTTGTACTGCGTCAAGGCAAATAGAGTGCGCTTTTGCTTTGATTCCTGATTTTTCTAATTCTGTCAGATATTTTTCTCTAGAATGATGAAGCACATTAACCCTTATCCACATTGGAGGTCTTTCGTTATTCGCCCTCAAAATAGATGGCCATTGTTCAGGATAAGCGGTTTTTATTCGTTGCAATAACCATTGTGGATGTAAATAAGGATCTTGAGCCTCCACTTTTTGAAGTAAGCTTTCTTTTCTCCGCTCAAATTCACGCAGTATCGCGTTTATCAATCCTTTGAATTGTGGATATTTCAAAACAGCAGCCGCTTTCACTGTTTCAGATAAAATAGCATGTGGTGGAATGCGGGTATAAATGAGCTGATATAAGCCAACCATCAGCAAGAAATGCAAAAGACGTTTTTTGGCATTTAACGGGCGTGTCATTAAATGCTTCACACAATGCTCCAACCTTGGCAGCACCCTCAAGGTGCCAAAACACAGTTCCTGGAGCAATGCCTTATCTTTATAAGGGACATGATTCTGTACTTCAGGCAAAACAACACTGAGTGAACGCCCTTTATCTAATACTTGACTGATAATTTGAGCAGCAATAGCGCGAAGATGATATGTATTTTTCATCAGGATAAAAGTTGCTTCCCTATTTGAAACCATTCATTTCTTGAATTGAGAAAATCCCAGGCAGAGATAATTTTTTTACCAGGCAACTGGAATTTCGTCATGTTTAACACACCCTCAGAAGTAAGAATTTGGATCCCGTTTTTATCCGCTTTTAGGACGGTGCCTGGCTGGAGATGAGAAACTTGCTGCGAATCGGGCATGGCTTGAGCTTCCCAGACCTTTATAATTTGTTCATTTATTATGAAATAACTGACAGGCCAGGGGTTAAATGCCCGAACACAGCGTTCTAAATGAGCAGCAGGCAGCAACCAATCGAGGCGCGCTTCTTTTTTAGTTAATTTGTGAGCGTAAGTTGTTTTTTGTTCATCTTGAGTTTCTCCGTGCATCTTGCCTTCAGCCATTTTTTTTAATGTAAGCAATAAATCTTGAGATCCTAATGCGGCCAACTTAGCCTGCAAACTCGCGCCGGTATCATCGGGCTGTATTGGATAAACGGTTTTATACAACATGTTCCCTGTGTCTAATCCTGAATCCATTTGCATAATAGTCACCCCCGTTTCTTGATCTCCTGCCCAAATCGCCCGTTGAATCGGAGCCGCGCCCCGCCAGCGAGGAAGAAGAGAAGGATGCACATTAATGCATCCCAAACGAGGCATGTTCAATACCGCTTGAGGAAGGAGTAAACCATAGGCAACCACGACCATGACATCCGCATCTAAATCAAGGATACTTTGTTGCTCTTCTTTTAAACCGAGTGAATGAGGTTGATAGACGGGAATATGATGTTGGGTGGCCAAGATTTTTACCGGACTAAAAGCCAGTTTTTTCCCTCTTCCAGCAGGACGATCGGGTTGTGTAAAAACGCCGAGAATTTTTTGTCTATGAGATAATAAATGTTGAAGGTGACAGGCTGAGAAATCTGGGGTCCCTGCAAAAATAATTTTTAAAGATTCGGACACTGAGCTTCCTTAAATTGAGATGAGACGTCTTTCAAAACCAATAGAAAGCGGTAAGTTGTTTTGTGCTATTGGTTCATTTATCTTTTTTTTCATTAATTTTTTGCAGTTTTTCCATTTTTTTTTGGATACGCTGACGCTTAAAGGGCGAAAGGTAATCGACAAAAAGCTTCCCAATAAGATGATCCATTTCGTGTTGAATGCAAATCGCCAATAAGTCATCGGCAGACAACCTAAAAGATCTCCCCTCACGGTTTAATGCTTGAATGGTAATCTCTTTTGCTCTTGGTATGAACGCTTTTTCGCCAGGAATAGAAAGGCAACCTTCTTCAATGCCGGTTTCTCCGCTTTTTTCTAATAATTCCGGATTAATTAATATGAGAGGCTGATGACGATCTTCTGAAACATCAATAACAATAATCTGTTGATGAATATTGACCTGCGTTGCCGCTAAACCAATGCCTTCCGCCTGATACATAGTTTCCAGCATATCATCCGCTATTTGCCGAATTTGATCATCCATTTTTTTAACTGGACTTGCAATTTTGCGAAGCCGATCGTCTGGAAAATGTAATATTTGTAATATTGACATAAATTATTCGATATCTATTGAAGTAATAAAAAATACTGAATGCTCATTTTAATCATTTTTGTTATTGATGAACAACATCATATCAGGCCTGTTTCATAACAGGCTTTGTAAAGAGAGAGATTATGTTAAAAGCAGAAATATGGTTACGAATGAGTATGGTCAAAGGGTTAAATACCGCTCAAAGGATGAAAGTAGCAGAATATTTACAGGGTTATGCTGACATTCACCCGGATCCGGATATGCTTATGGCCGGAGGTTTAAACCAAAAACAATGCCAACAATTTATTTCACCTTTAAATGAAAAATACATTAACGCTACCTTAACCTGGTTAGAAAAAGATGCTCATCATCTGCTGGTGTATGGTGATTCAGACTATCCAAAACAACTCACTTATATCTCTTCTGCACCTCTTTTATTATTTGCGATAGGAGATATCTCTACTCTTTCTCAAGAACAAATTGCCATGGTTGGCAGCCGAAATTTCAGCCACTATGGTGAGCGTTGGGCAAAATATTTTACCAAAGAGCTCGTCCAGACCGGATTGATTATTACCAGTGGATTAGCGATTGGAATTGATAGCATTTGCCATCAATCTGCCTTGAATTCAACGGGTAAAACCATTGCCGTACTGGGCAGTGGTTTAGAAAATATTTATCCTCGACGTCATTGTGATTTAGCCAAACGTATTACAGAAGAAGGGGGCGCTATTGTATCTGAGTTTTTAACTACTGCTCTGCCTTTGGCCACGCATTTTCCAAAAAGAAACCGAATTATCAGTGGGCTGAGCGCCGCAGTTGTCGTGGTAGAAGCTTCTCTGAGAAGTGGCTCTCTTATTACCGCTCGTTATGCACTTGAACAAGGTCGCGACGTATTTTCTTTACCTGGTCCTCTAGGAAGCCCTACCAGCGAAGGGACTCATTGGTTAATTCAACAAGGCGCTTATTTGGTCAACAAACCCCAAGATATTATTGAGCAAATAAGAAGTTCACTAAAATGGTTGCCGATGTCTCGGTCTGCCAGTGTGGCTTTTACACAATCAGAGTCGTCATTGGAGCTGCCGTTTCCTGCTTTATTGAGCAGCATAGAGTATGAAGCCACTCCTGTTGATCTGATTGCCCAACGTACAAATCAACCAGTATCACAAATACTCATCCAATTACTTGACCTGGAACTTGAAGGATGGGTTTCTTCCGTGAACGGCGGGTATATTCGTCTTAAATAGTAAGGTGTAATGATGACATGCAGATAAAAAATAACCCTACGTTCGCTTCAGTCTTAAAAGCATTAAAAAAAGAGCAGGTAATAGCTTATCCGACAGAATCTGTTTTTGGCTTAGGCTGTGATCCAGATAGTCAAAAAGCGGTGAATAATTTATTGCTTTTAAAGCAACGCCCTCAAAAAAAGGGATTGATTTTGATAGCAGCCAGTTATCAGCAATTACAACCCTATATTAATGATGAGCAGGTCAGTGCTGAACAACGTGAAAAAATTTTTACAAGCTGGCCAGGGCACCTAACCTGGGTTTTCCCAACCTCTATCCAAACACCCTTTTGGTTAAGTGGGGAATTTAATTCATTGGCAGTCAGAGTGTCTGCTCATCCTTTGGTCAGACAGTTATGTTCCTGCTTTGGTAAGCCTTTGGTGTCAAGCAGTGCTAACATAACAGGCCAAACACCTTGCCGTACATCCAGAGAAGTGGTTTTACAGTTCGGCTATCAGTTGTCTGTGTTATCAGGCAATGTAGGAGGGCATATGAAACCCTCTGAAATCAGAGATGCGTTGACCGATAGATTAATTCGCTCAGGATAAGTATGAAGGTCTATTGCCCTAAATGGGTCTCAGAGCCTCTATAAATACAACCTGCTGAACAGGTTTCTTTGATAGTGATTGAACTTAATTGAGGTAATTTAGGCTTAAGTCGATCCCAAATCCAAACGGCCAATAACTCACTGGTTGGATTTTCCAATCCTTCGATATCATTTAAATATTGATGATCTAATTTATTCCAAATAGGTTGAAATGCTGCTTTCAAATCAGCAAAATCCATAATCCAACCACTTTTAGTATCAATTTTGCCAATAATTTCTAATCGAACTACAAATGAATGACCATGTAAACGCCGACATTTATGTCCTTCAGGAACGTAAGGAAGACGATGAGCTGCCTCAAATTGAAATTCTTTAAACAAACTGGTGTTCATAATACAAAATTGCCTCTTTTAAACATATTTTTATAGACCTTTATTGGCTTATAAGGATTTTAAAAAGCTTCTGGACTAAAGTACACCCAAAATTAATAGAATGATGAGGCCATTTTTAAGAGGTTATATGAAAATATTTATATTGCTGCTGCTGTTATTAGCAATTGGATTACAATATTCTCTTTGGTTAGGGAAAAATGGGATTCGTGACTTTGTCCGAATTAAAAAGGATGTCGCAGAACAAAAAATAAAAAATAATGAATTAAAAATGAGAAACGCCCAACTTTTTGCTGAAATTAACGATTTAGACGGGGGAAAAGAAGCACTGGAAGAGCGTGCTCGAAATGATTTAGGGATGATCAAACAAGATGAAAAATTTTATCGTTTGATCCCTGAATCCTCAAAAACCAACATCGTTTCTCCTGCTAAACAATTAAGATAAAAATGAACACATACACTTCTCTTTCTCTTCAGGTAATGGCTGTTGTGCCTGCTGCAGGCATCGGGTCTCGAATGAAAACAGATTGCCCAAAACAATATTTCTCAATCAGAGGTAAAACAATACTTGAATACGCGGTTAAACCTTTATTATCTCATCCTTGTATTCAACAGATTATGATTGTGATTCACCCTAAAGATCATTTTTTTCAATCAACACCTCTTGCTCGACATCCGAAAATTCGGGTGGCTTTAGGTGGAAAAGAACGTGCAAATTCTGTTTTGGCAGGGTTAAAATATTTTGGTTACCTTAACGTTCATTCTAAATGGATCCTGGTTCATGACGCCGTTCGCCCCTGTGTCAGTGATGAAGATATAGAGCATTTACTTTCTATTACTCAACACAGTGAAGTAGGAGGTATATTAGCCACGCCTGTTCGAGATACAATAAAAATAGCTCAGGCTGATATGACTATTTCATCTACCCCTGAGAGAGCCAAACTTTGGCATGCCCTGACACCACAGCTATTCCCTTTTGGATTATTAAAAAATTGTTTATCACGTGCCTTAGCAGAAAAAAAACTCGTCACAGATGAAGCCTCTGTACTTGAATGCTATGGTTATCATCCACTATTAATCCAAGGGAGATCTGACAATATCAAGATCACTTATCCAGAAGATTTAAAGTTAGCTGAATTTTACTTAAACCAAAAACATGATGAATCACCATGAACGTGAATATGTTAAATCTAATACGCATAGGAAAGGGTTTTGATGTCCACAAATTTGGCGGGTCTTCTCGCCTGATCATTGGGGGGGTTTATATCCCTGAAAAACAGGGTGTGATAGCCCATTCAGATGGGGATGTGGTCTTACATGCAGTGATTGACGCATTGCTCGGTGCTGCAGCTTTAGGTGATATTGGAACACTTTTCCCTGATACCTCCCCAGATTTCAAAAATGCCGATAGTCGCGCCTTATTGTGCAGAAGCTATGAGAAAATTCTGGGGAAAAAATATCAATTAGGGAATATAGACATCACTATTATTGCACAAGAACCTAAAATGGCACCTTACATTCCAGAAATGAGAGAAAATCTGTCCAAAGATCTTCAGTGCAACATAGATCACATTAATATCAAAGCCACCACAACCGAAAAATTGGGTTTTATTGGCCGTGGTGAAGGTATTGCATCTGAAGCAGTGGTTTTATTAATCAAAAAATGAAGATAATATAATGAAAAAAAACACCCGCCGCATTTTATATCAATCTCTATTTATGATTGCCAACTTCTCTCTTTTTGCCTGTAGTAATAAAGACTCAAAACCAGCGCCTATTAGTGTTGCCAGAGACCATTCTATTAAAATTAAACAAGAACATGACAGAATGCATACAATTATCTATAACCGCAGTTATGATAATACTCTTAAAGGCAGTTATAACGGGCATACCTATCGAGTGAAACGAGGTGACACCTTATTTTACATTGCTTGGCTTACAGGAAATGATTATCGTGATTTAGCAAAAAAAAATAATATTCCTGAACCTTATACACTAAAAATTCATCAGTTAATTCAGTTAGATAAAAACTCTAAACAGATGATAAAACAAAAAGACGTGACTTCTATTGGCTTACCTCTTCGCCCATCTCACCAGGAAATTCAAACAACAATGGTTGATTCTCAATCAACTAACGCGTATTCTCAACATTCAGGTAAACAAAATGTTAGCGAAATATTGCAAAAATCAGCTATTGTTGCAAAATCAACACCTGATGTTACTTTGCCTCGTAATCCGATTAATACCTCAAAAAATCAGGGTACAGCTCCCACGCTTCAATGGAAATGGCCGACTGACGGAAAAATTATCGATGAATTTTCTGCTTCCGAAGGAGGTAATAAAGGGATTGATATCAGTGGTTCCCGAAGACAACCTATTTTTTCAACAGCAGATGGGCAAGTGGTTTATGCAGGGAATGCATTACGAGGTTATGGTAATTTAATCATTATTAAGCACAGTGATGATTACCTGAGTGCCTATGCTCATAATGACAAGATACTGGTCCGGGAACAACAAAAAGTCAAAGCTGGGCAAAAAATAGCAAATATGGGTAGCTCCGGAGCCAGTTCAGTAAAGTTACATTTTGAAATTCGTTATAAAGGGAAATCCGTCAACCCGCTGCAGTACCTTTCGCAGCGATAAATTAAGCAAAATACGCTGAAATTTTGTTTTCGGTATTACGGGCAGGAGCAGCATATGAGACAAAATACGCTGAAAGTTAACGAGTTAAATGAAGATATTAATTTTACGCAGTACAGTGAAAAAAATAATCTAGACCCAGAAATTTTCACTGAAAAATTTTTACTAGTCGATGAATCTACTGAAAGTGAGTTAGATGAAGACGAAGAAGATGAATTATTAGTAGAAAATGTCACACAGCGAGTACTGGATGCAACTCAGCTTTATCTTGGTGAAACTGGCTATTCTCCCTTATTAACAGCAGCAGAAGAAATTTATTTTGCTCGCCGTGTATTGTGTGGCGATGAATCGTCACGTCGAAGAATGATAGAAAGTAATTTACGTTTAGTGGTAAAAATTTCTCGTCGTTATATCAATCGTGGTCTGCCATTATTAGACTTAATTGAAGAAGGTAATTTAGGTCTCATTCGTGCTGTTGAAAAATTTGATCCTGAGCGGGGTTTTCGTTTTTCAACTTATGCCACATGGTGGATACGTCAAACGATTGAGCGTGCGATTATGAACCAAACGCGAACTATTCGTTTACCTATCCATGTCGTCAAAGAGTTAAATGTATATTTACGTGCTGCAAGAGAACTTTCCCATAAACTTGATCATGATCCCAGCCCAGAAGAAATTGCAGAGCAACTGAATAAACCTGTTGATTATGTCAGCCGTATGTTACGGCTTAATGAACGTATCAGCTCTGTTGATACTTCTTTTGGAAATGCGGCAGAAAAAGGATTATTAGATGTTTTATCTGATGAAACTGACAATGATCCTGAGAATACAACCCAAAATGATGATATGAAAAAAAGCGTCGTTAAATGGCTATTTGAATTGAGTACTAAGCAACGAGAAGTCTTAGCAAGACGCTTTGGATTATTAGGTTACGAGCCCGCGACACTTGAAGAGGTGGGATGTGAAATTGGTTTAACGCGTGAACGTGTTCGACAAATTCAGGTTGAAGGCTTGCTCCGTTTGAAAGAAATGCTGCAAACACAAGGTTTAAACATAGAAGCATTATTTCGATGATAAACAATTGAATATTCGATACATGTATGTAGTGGCTTGAACTTTGTCACATCCGAATACATATGGTTTTTTTTAAAGAGTTGAAATGTAAATGTGTCCCCTTTATTCATAGGGGACTATCAACCAGCTAGCTATAAAGAGTGATAAGGCGGCTTTAAGATGAAATAACCGGTATCATTTTTGCCTGCAAAGTCTGCAAAATTTTGTCTCCAGGAATATTAAAGACTTGCTCTACCTCTGAAAATCCAGCAGTGGTTTGTCTTAACTGGCTTAAGATATGATGGCCGTCGCTCACGGTCATATCCGGGATCAATTGATCCACAATCAGATCTGGTTCATTGCTGGAGTTGAGTCTCACTGTGTGCATTCGCCCTTCTTTATCCATGATGGAAAGATGTCTATAGCTTTTGTCTTCCATAAAATTCATCAGACGAATAGTGACATGTTCTGTGGGCGAATCGAGATGACTCAAAATGACATGCTTTTTTTCCTGTCTTATCTCAATATCATCCAGTAAAAAAGGCAGCAGTAAAATGTCTTGCCCGGGTTCGCCCGTTTCAGGTTGATCATAATTATTGATGCTCACTTCTGTTCCCATAGGTCTGTCTTCGATGATGTACACATCTCTTTCGCCTTTGCCTTCCAGGGTATCCTGACCTGTTTTACTGTGTAAGGTGTTTCTACGTTCATCTCCCTGTAAATTATCATCAAACCCCGTTTCTTGAGGAAGCAATCGCAAAAAATCAGGCAATAGTTTGGTTTCGCCTCTGACATCGAGAACCCCGGGAGTTTTCTGATGTTGCATTTTTTGAATGATGACAGGGGCTTTTTCGCTATCGGTTTTAGGGAAATGAAATGTTTGATCAAATTTTGGGGCATATTGTGCCATTAAAGTGAGCGGCTCAGGTTCTTCTTCATCAGGATTGACCGCGATTTTAGGAGGGAAGCCCGTAAAAATCACGCCATCTTTGGTATAAAAAATATATTGGCTGGTTAATCTTCTGGTTTGCTCATCAACGGAAGAAACATAGAGATCATATAACGTTAAGGTGGTGATGCTTTGATTGTCATTACGTAATTTAATGAACAGCCGCTGTTTCAGCTTTTTAATATCGATGATTTGGGTTACGGAATATTCCAAAAAAACAGGGCTTAATGATTCTGGGGCATCTTCTTCTTTGATGATAAGTGTCGCCGGATCAGAACCGGTATTTTGTAAAACACGATAACAATCTGTGCCCTTTCCTCCATACAGCTCTTTGTTGCGCCAAGTCACTGCCATCGTCTATATAAATCGCTTGTACAGAAGGATGAATTTCAGCCCGAAATTCAGCCGTATTATTGTATAATTTTATCCTTTCGTTCCAATTCAACAGATTTTCGACGACGAAGTTATCCCAGTCAGCGGTTCTTTTTAAGGCCAGCTGTCCTGTTAAACCCCCTAGTTGATCATGAGCGTCACTCAATTGCATCAGGCTTTGTACTTGACTTGTAAATTCAGAATACAGCAGGGGATCAGACAATGTTTGATATAATTTTTTTCGGTCGAGTTCTCCTGAGGGGAGGTGAAAAAACTCCGTTAAGAGTTGCAAATGACCTAGGCTTAATAAGCTCTCCCGCCTCGAGGAAAGGTGATCGACCAAAATCAAAATTCGTTTTAATTTGTCCGTTAAAGAAGACGTCATATGTTTTTGAGTACGAGCCATATCTGAAAGATTTTTCGAGCTCTTTTGATTCATTTCTGTGGTGATGTTCCTTGTATGACCGGTGAGGCCATCAACCCACTGACTTACTTTGATAATTTTGAGTTCAACGTCTAATTCTTGGGCAATGTCCCGAGCAGCCTCACTGAATAACCGAAAATTCTTTGATGTTAGAGCCTCTGAACCGGAAAAATGTGTGGCCTCCCCGGTATTTTTAAGATCATCAGAAGATATCAAAAATAGCCCGGTGATTTTAATGTTTTCTGTCACCGGATAGTGGGGATAAATATTGACATCTGCTCGACCAGTGATCAGCACTGTATTTCGCGAAACAGTGTTATTGATAATATCATCAGGCGTGGCCACTCGTTGTGGGTACGAAAATAATTGCTTCGATAACAGACCATTGCGTGTTAACTCAGAAAAAGGGATGCTTTTTGCCAGGGCTGATCGCTCGTCGATGGTATTCATAATCTGATGGGTTTTTTTTACCCCATTGGTTTCTATTAAAGACAGCTCGCCGCCGGATTTTTTTATAACCCCTTTTAAATTGGCTTCAATCGCGTTTGCATCTGGGTCGGCGGCCAAAATATTTTGTTCGGGGACCTCTAATATCACGCCTACCGTATAATCTCTGAGGGTCTGATTTGACAAAATACTGGCAGAAATCAGATCAGCTTGCCTGAGTTTATCCTGAATGTTTTTTGAAAAAATGCCTTTACGTGACGTCAAATCTGTGATGGTAGAAGGATAAACAAGATACCTAAATCTTTTATTTTGTATTTTAGGATCCGAAAAATACCGAGGGGCCCAAGCATCTAATACAGGAGATAACAACCTAAAAGCACTGCTGTGCTTTTTTTGTATCAGCTCACCATTTTTATTCCAGCCTAAAAGTAAAGTCTTGCCTGCCGTCTGAGCCCCGATTTCTGATAGTGTTTGAGTAGTAAATTTTTTACCAGAGCCAGAACCATCAGCGACAGCCACGAGTTCTGTTCTGGCCGATATGTCGGCCAGAATACCCTTGCGTTTCATCGCTCTCGCAAACTGAGTCGCAAAATTAGGGGGGGTGTAATTGATCAGCCGACATCCCACTAAACTGATCCGGTTTGGAGTACTGTCGATATGATATTTTTTACTAAAATGTTGATTAAAATGAGTTAAAAGTTCGGCTAAACCACCCGGGTTCATGCCAGACATTCTCCTAATAGAGGGTGATGTATTTGCACGAGCGGGATTGCCGTGTCCTACTACTTGCCAACGTAATTTGCCTTGAAGCGCTTTTGGACAGCCTGATAACACGCGATAATGATTTCGCTGGTCAAGTTGGACTAAAACTGAGCCGGGATGTTTTTCCGCTAGTCTCAAGGCAGCATCCAGGATGATCGGATCATTTTCTAGCTGGATAATCAGTTGTCCCGCATATCGGGTCAAACCGCCATCAGATCTTGTCATGACAGTTTCATATAGGCCATCCCATTGGGTAACCGGCACAAAATCAGCAGGTGTCCGTTTGGTTCGATGAACAGGCAGACCAGATTGATGATGAGGAATAAAAGAATTTCGGGGGAATTGCTCTTGGATCATGGTTATTTTTCATCCTTAAAAAATAGAAAAATTCTGAGGGAGTCATTTTTGTATTAGTATTAATAGATATCTCTGTTTTAGAGTATATTCGAATTACTAAGGATGTTCTAAAACACGTCTCATTAAAAATGAGACCTTATAAATCTATATTTTATAAAAAACGGATCAAAATTCCATTTCACCACTGGGCCTACGCATTAATCCCCCACGGCTGTCTTATTAAAATTTCTGCAATTCAGTCATCATGTTATTATTTATATATCTGTCTTTTTTAGATTTGATACAAGTTGAGCGTTGCTGTCATTTTTTTGTAAATTGTTCCATCCATTCTGTCATTGAGAGCGCCTTCACTTCGTTGATTCTGTCGTTCAGGCTCACAGGGGCGTCAAAAATCTGCCGATTGGCCGAAATGGCTTCATTGATGGCCATCCGCTTTTCCTTTCCTAATCCATATTCTTTCCCCGTCCTTGGGTCTCGGTAGCAGTAGTAGCCGTTGTTGCGAACGTACAGATGAGGAGGCAAGTCCCGATTAGCCGTTTTTCTTTTGCGGGCCATGTATTTTCTCCATTAAGGTTTTTTATGCATGAATAAGGCAAGGCCTACGGCCGATGAGATGAGGCCTTACGTCATATTGTAGTGGCATAGTTAATTTGGCCACCTGACAAAAACCAGGTGATAAACTCACGTTATCAAAAAAGGTGTAAAAATGGATAAGAAACACAAACTCCCCTACAGCCCTGAATTTAAGCTAGAAGGGGCTCAATGAGTGACAAAACAAGGATATAGGGGGATAGAAGGAGCAAAAGCCATGGGCGTGAGTATCATCGCCCTCCGTGATGGGGTGAAGCGGTCAATGAGCGAAAAAAGAGGACAAACTATTTCCCAGGGTAAAACAATGACAGCAGACCAACAACGGATTCAAGAGCTGGAAGCCAAACTCCGCAAGGTTGAACGGGAGAAAGATATCCTCAAAAAGGCTTCATCTCTCTTAATGTCAGAGTTCCTGAACACTTCCCGTGAGTAGAGAAACTTAAGAAGAGCCATGCAGTGACAAGCTCAGGTACGTCAGGAGCAAGAACGATGTCTGCCATGGTATATCAGAACGGGGTATTCCGCCAAGTCGCTATCGGGCAACGAGAGTCATGCGTCAGTTGGAACGGGTCAGCCATCAGCCAGCGACTCATCAATATAAAAAGGCGAGACAGGAACATCAGGCTATTCCCGACGTGTGAGCGCGTGAGTTTTCTGTGGCTGCCCCTCATCAGATGTGACCTATCTCTGGGCAGGGAATCGTTGGACCTGTCTAGCCGTACTGATAGACCTGTTTGCACGTCAACCGACAGGATGGGCCCTCTCTTCTTCCCCAGACAGTGAATTCACCTGCAAGGCATTGTGGATGGCTTATGAATCAAGAGGACGCCCCAACGGCGTCAGGTTTCATTCAGCTCAAGGTTGCCATGACACGAGCCTGACGTTCAGGCAGCCACTCTGGCGCTATCGTATGACCCAAAGTCTCAGCCGTAAAGGTCATTGTTGGGACAACTCTCCTATGAAACGCCTGTTCAGAAGCCTCAAAACAGAATGGGTACCCAAAGCAGGGTATCCAACTCAACAAGAAGCCAGGCGGGATCTTGTTGATGATCTCATTGGCTACTACAGTCAAACGCGGCCTCATCAATACAACGGGGGATGAACGCCAAATGAACCGCAGCGGTTGTACTGGAAAAAACACAAGATACTGGCCTGTTTTACTTGAGCACTACACAGCGACTGCCCGCGGTGCCTTGAGACAAAAATGGCAGACATGCAAAACCAGGTGCAAGCAGAGCAGGCCAGAAAAAAACAGGCTCTGATTCAAACATTGCTGAAAAACGCCCACATTCCGCCCCGTTTTGAACAGGCCTGTTTTGAGTCATACCAGCCGGTGAATGCACAGGCCAGACAGTGTCTTGCCGTCTGTCAACGCTACGCAGAGCACTGGCCCACACGACGGTCGCAAGGTGGGGGACTGGTCCTGTGTGGTCGTCCGGGGACGGGGAAAAATCATCTGGCGGTGTCGATGGCCAAAAGCCTCATCCAGACACATCAGGCCTCGGTGTTATTGACAGGTGCCCTGCAGATGATTCGAGCCGTTAAAAACACCTGGAGCAAGACCGCTGAGAAAACCGAAACCCAGGTGATTCAGGACTATGCCCGCCCAGACTTGCTGGTCATCGACGAACTGGGGGTCCAGTTTGGCAGTGACACTGAAAAAATCATTCTGTTTGAAATCCTGAATACGCGTTACGAGCAGTTGAAACCCAGCGTCCTCATCAGCAATCTGGCCCCAGCGGAAATGGCCGACTGTATCGGAGAGCGGGTGATGGACCGGATGCAGGAAGGCGGGGGTGGCACACTGGCGTTCACCTGGAACAGCTATCGACAACAGAAAAGTCAGTGCGTTTAAAGGAGGTTGTATTTTACCGAATCTGCTACAGGAAATGACCAACCTCTTAGGCCCTGCCCTCACCTGCAAATTGGGTCAAAGCATGGGGGGCGCGAGAGTCTATGTCCCTAAAAAAATCCAGGCAAACGACCCGTTGGGTCGCTTGCTGGGAGGTCAAGATGCCGAGCGGCTCTGTGCACATTATGCCGGCACTGTGTTAGACCTGCCGAGTAAATATTTTTTTCGCGCCGTGCGTAATCATCACATCCGACAGGACTATCACAGCGGCACCCTCACCGGCTCCAGAGCCGACCACCTGGCCCTCAAATATGGCCTCTCAAGAAGGCAGGTCTTGAATGTTATAAAACGTGCTTAAATATCACCTAATTTAAGCCAGACAATCACCTCATTTGTCTAATCGAAAAAGTAGACATGTCACTATTAAATTATAATAATTTATTTAAAAATAAATCCGTGCCTTGAAATAAAAAAATGCATCTTTTTACTCTTCAGACTTAGAGCGCGTTTAAATCTCTTTAAATTTTACCCTATTTTAAAAAAGGATGATGAATTGAGATAAAGTTTGAGCTATTCAGGTTTTGTGTAATGTTGCATTTTAAAATCCTCAAATTTAGAGTAGGAGTTAGTCAGATCTTTTTTATCCGCATCATACAATGTTTTAAAAACAAATTTAAAGTGTTTAAATTCGTTCATTTTATACAAATATTTAATGTTTGGATCATAAAAATATATTTTTCTTTTCCCCTCGCCTTGGGACTTTTCAATCATAATTAGTGACGCATGACCAATAAGCTTGTCAGCTGCAATATTTGATCCAGAAAAAAGCGTTATATAAACGTCTTTGTCTTTATGTTGATTAGCCTTATCAGTGATACGGTTGAGTAACCTCTCAAAAAATTCAGAACGTGGTTCGCGCCATTCTTGTAATTCCATTTCATATTGATGAAATTTTTTAAAACCAAGCTTTTCCAGTATATCTTCATTTTTGCCAAAATTATTACTCTGATCAGTTTGTGCTTTATAAACCTCATTCCATTCCGAAAATTTTAGCATTGATTTTTTAGTTTTTGGATCAACAACTAGCATATTTTGATCTAGTGTTTTGCCTTGAGAGAGGGCTAGCGCCATTCTTGTTCTTAATCCATAACAAACACCCTCACCTTGGATATAAATCTCCATCAAAGCACGTAATTTTTCTGAGTTGTGACTAATTTGTTCTTCGGCTTCACCACCTAATTCTTTTACTATACGAGCAATAGTGTTACTGGTCATCTTAAATGAATTTTTCTTGAGCGATTCTTTAGTTAAAGAATTTAATAAGCCCTTATATTCAACATCAGAAAATTCAGGGATTATAATAGGAGGTTCATCATATATGTATCCAGAAGGATAGAATTCTTCTAGTTTTGAGCCTTGTAGATTGAAATCAGGATGAAACGTTTGTTTTGGTTTAATATTTTCATTTTCAGTAAGAATAAAGGGGGGTTCAGATAAATTTTGTTTTTTAGGCGATGCGCTGGTTACATCAGCAGAAGTAGATAAACCATTTTCTGTGAACCTGATTTTTTCACTGTTATGATTATTATCATTCAAGCGGTGAGAATCATCTTGTGTTGCTTTGCTTGTGGTGTTTTCTGTTCTCGGTTTAGGTTTAGAAAAACAACAACAAAATAAATCTACGAAACGGGTGGAAATATCATTGGATACCTTTCGTAAAGCCTTTAAGAATCGACTGAGTTTATTAGGTTGTGATGTTGGTGTGTGATGATGAATCGGTTGAGTATTTTGATTATTAACTGCGCCTGGCATGAGTTTTTTCCTGCTATTGTTTAAATGAATGATGAAGAAAATATAAATTTTCTGAATATTATTCATTATTATCAAAACGAGCTTTAAAAAACCGCTCATTGTTTATAACCACTTTCCTTGACTTCCCCTTAAAGTGCACTTTTGCACCTGAATAAGGTCTATTACGTCAGTTATCCTAGGGGTTTTCCTCCTTAGGAGGCACCATGCCTGATATTCTCATCCGCTTTTTTACCCATACCTTCTTCGTATTTGTACTCCCTCTTGCCACTCAAAACAGATGAGCATTTCCCTCAACACCCCCTTCCGCTATACGGGCATCAACAGCGAGGAAGCCGATTTTTTAACGCATCATTACCAGCAGCGAGGGTATCGAATGAGAAAATATCTGAACGAGGATGTCCGGTTGTGGGATGTGGTGGTGTCGCTTCCAGAAAGAGACCGCTTTCCCAAAACCCCTTTTTCGATGCTCAATCCCTTATGGCGATGAGAATTGAACTGCCTTTTCCGCCCAGTGTGAATCACTACTGGGTGCGCACCGCCCGTCGTGTTTACTTAAGCGAGGCGGCGAAACGGTTTCAGCGATTGACCGCCATCGAAGTCGCCCAATCGTCCATGAAACAGGGTCATCACCCCTTCCTTGGGGACGTCTCCGTACTGCTCACACTGTATCTGCCGGACAAACGGGTGAGAGACGTGGATAATTATCCTAAAGGCGTATTAGATGCCCTGACCAAAGCAGGGATTTGGGCCGATGACGCCCAGGTCAGAGTGATGACGGTGAAGAAAAAGGACCCTCACAGCGATACCAAAGGCGGCAAATGTGTGGTGGTGATTGAGCAGTACGTCGAGGAGGCAGCGGTATGAAAGAGATTCGATATCGATTGACCGCCTGGGGCAACTGGGCAGGCACGCGGGTGGGGACGGAATATCCCCTGTCATCTTGGCCTGTACCCATGGCCAGTAGTGATATTCGGCCGATGCTGCCCGATAACGAGGCAGAAAAAGTGGACCGGGCAGTCGCCAGGCTCAAGCACTTTGATTCATTGGGCTATGAGATTGTCGTCGCCTATTATCGAGGCAAGGTGTCTTGTCGGGCGATAGGCCGCGCCCTCAAACGAGACCATAAATCTATCTCAGGGTATTTAACCCGTTCAGAAGCCTATATCGCAGGTCAGGTCGATGCCCTCCTGGAAGGTTAAAATAATCGACGCATTAAGGTTAAACAATCTATTTTAATCAGCAGTAATCGTTTTTAATTTTTTGAAATATGGATTAAAATACAGCGGAATCTGTTGATTCATCAAATTTTTTTAGATTTTTTAACAATAAGGACAATAAACCATGCTAAATATCAACGTGAAAAAATTGGAAAAACCGAAGTACGAATGTTTGATAATGGATGTAGAGGAGGCGAAAAAAAATGGTTTTGATTTTTTCAATTTAGCGGCTAATGAAGGGAATGACTATTTACTATTAAAAGAAGGTATTTCTGGTTTTTCTGGTGTGGATATATGCTCTATTCCTACAAATACTTCTTCATATTTTGCGTATAGCATAATTAACCCCCTCACCTTTGTTAGCGCATAAAGAAATAAATCAGGTGAGAAGTGGGGAATGCCATTCAAAAAAAGCCACAAAAAGTACTTGACTGTGTCCCCGTGACCCCACATAATCGCCCCATACTACAGTAGTTACAAACAAAAAGCCTCCACTTCGGTGGGGGCTTTTTGCATTTTAAAATCCCCCCGTCTGGCGAAATGAAAACACGATTCTTCGATATCACCCTGTTCTCCCCCTATGACCATGCCTGAGAAAGAGCCTGGATTCTGGGTTGCGTTGCTGGCCTGGATTCGGGGTCATCAAGCCGATTTTGGCTACGCCAGCCTCGCCGCCCTGTTTTCGTTGTTACGCAATGCGTGGGGAAAACATGCCTGGAGCCGGCGATTACTCGATGCGTTGTCCTGAAGTACGCTGGCGTTTTTTAGCCAACCCCTCCTGATGATGGTCGAAGGCCTGTTTCACGGCACCCTGCCGGCCTCCGCCCCTCAGGTGCTGGCCATTTACATTGGTTATGTGGGCACGGATTACCTTCGGGCCCGACTGCAATCCTGGACTGAGCGAAAAAATGGAGAGTCACGATGAACATCAGTCCTGAGGGTATTGAGCAGATAAAAGCGTTTGAGGCGTTGAGGCTGAAAGCCTATCTCTGCCCTGGCAGCAGATGGACGATTGGCTACGGGCATACCTCAGGCGTGAAGGCAGGGGACACCCTCACACCCGGGCAGGCAGAGACTTTTTTTCGTGAAGATATCACCCTCATCTGTCTTCAACTCGATATCTTGCTCAAGGTGACGGTGACGCAGAATCAGTTCGACGCGCTGGGCTCTCTTTTGTTTAACATCGGTGTTAAGGCGTTTGCCACTTCGACACTGCTGAAAAAGCTGAATTGTAGTGGTCAAGTAAAACAGGCCAGTATCTTGTGTTTTTTCCAGTACAACCGCTGCGGTTCATTTGGCGTTCATCCCCCGTTGTATTGATGAGGCCGCGTTTGACTGTAGTAGCCAATGAGATCATCAACAAGATCCCGCCTGGCTTCGTGTTGAGTTGGATACCCTGCTTTGGGTACCCATTCTGTTTTGAGGCTTCTGAACAGGCGTTCCATAGGAGAGTTGTCCCAACAATGACCTTTACGGCTGAGACTTTGGGTCATACGATAGCGCCAGAGTGGCTGCCTGAACGTCAGGCTCGTGTCATGGCAACCTTGAGCTGAATGAAACCTGACGCCGTTGGGGCGTCCTCTTGATTCATAAGCCATCCACAATGCCTTGCAGGTGAATTCACTGTCTGGGGAAGAAGAGAGGGCCCATCCTGTCGGTTGACGTGCAAACAGGTCTATCAGTACGGCTAGACAGGTCCAACGATTCCCTGCCCAGAGATAGGTCACATCTGATGAGGGGCAGCCACAGAAAACTGACGCGCTCACACGTCAGGAATAGCCTGATGTTCCTGTCTCGCCTTTTTATATTGATGAGTCGCTGGCTGATGGCTGACCCGTTCCAACTGACGCATGACTCTCGTTGCCCGATAGCGACTTGGCGGAATACCCCGTTCTGATACCATGGCAAACATCGTTCTTGCTCCTGACGTACCTGAGCGTGTCACTGCATGGCTCTTCTTAAGTTTCTCTACTCACGGGAAGTGTTCAGGAACTCTGACATTAAGAGAGCTGAAGCCTTTTTTAACAGGCTGTTCTCTTCTTCTATTCGTCTCATTTTCTTTTCTCATTCGCGGCTCTTTTGCTGTTCTTGTGTCATAGGAGACCCCGAGAGGCTTTTCCCTTCTCATTCCCCTTTTCACTGATTCAACCAGGAACTCATGGCGCTTTTACTCACGCCCATTGCTTTTGCTCCTTCTATCCCCCTATATCCTTGTTTTGTCACTCATTGAGCCCCTTCTAGCTTAAATTCAGGGCTGTAGGGGAGTTTGTGTTTCTTATCCATTTTTACACCTGTATTGATAACTTAAGTCTATCACCTGGTTTTTATCAGGTGGCCAAATTAACTATGCCACTACAGAACGCCTTAAGCGGGGCGGCGGTCTGGTGATGTGTGGTAAGCCAGGAACCGGCAAGAATCACCTTGCCCTGTCGATTGCTAGGCACGTTATCAACGAACATCAAAGTTCAACGCTATTCACGACCGTTCTGCGAATTGCCCGCGAATTTAAATCAACCTGGAGCAAAAATGCAGAGTGCTCACAAGCGGAGGTCATTAAGCGTTATACGCAGCCTGACTTGCTTATTATCGACGAGGTAGGCGTTCAGTTTGGTAGTGAAGCAGAAAAAATGATTTTGTTCGAGGTGTTCAACACGCGCTACGAGAGCATGAAGCCAACGATACTCATCAGCAATCTGGCGTTGAACGAACTGACCGGATTTATCGGAGAGCGCGTGATTGACCGGATGAACGACGGTGGCGGTTGCACGTTGACGTTCACGTGGAGCAGTTACCGTTCACGCATAGCTGCATGAGGCTGTTAATCGTAGTGAATCATAAAACACACTGAGGTATCGTTCAGGAATCGATTTTAAGGCACCTTTAACTCCAAACTATGGCTATTTTGAGTTTGAACGCCTTGTAGAGGCTTATAGGCGGTTTTTCCGTTGAGTGATACTCAGAAGTCGATTTTAAGGCGGCTAAGAAGCACGTAGCGGCGGCTACGGCCTGACAAATCGTTTGCGTCTATGTTATCCAATTTTCGATTTGAAGACCTGGATAAGCGATGAAATCGCGTTCGTTGTTAGTCACTAGTATGATGTTTAATGCAATAGCATGTGAAGCTATTAGCTTGTCTAGGTGGTCTTTCTTGCGCTCTCTTGTTGCCATACGAACTGCACCATAGGCACGAACAGCATTGGCATCAAATGGCATTACATTTATCAGTTTCACGAGTTTATTAAGGTTATTTAGCTCGCGTTCTGGATCCTTGGATACCGCTACTCCGTAGTCTAATTCGGCAAAGGTAATTGCTGACATAACAACATCGCCAACGAAGCAGTTCACGAAACGTCTTGCTACCTGTTTAGGTTGATTCTTTATGAGATAGATACACATGTTTGTATCCAGCATGTAGCGAGGCATCAGAGGGTATCCCTATCTGCTTGTTCCTGATCAGCACGACCTTCAGACATAAAATCAGGTGAAAAGTTGGCAAATATGTCCATGACATTTTCTAGAGACTGACGAACAGGCCGGATTCTGATTTCATCGCCAATACGCTCGATTTCAAGCTCGATATCTGTATTGTCAAAAGCAAGTCCAGCAGGGATTCTTACTGCTTGTGAATTGCCATTTTTGAATATCTTTGTTGTTTGCATTCCTAATGCTCCTTGACTGTACATGGATGTACATTAACTAAATTTTATAAAAATGTACACACAAAATACACACTTATCTCTTTATAAAATTTTACTCAACTTCTCACTTTAAAATTTCAATAAAAACTGATGACATATTTACGAAAAAGCGGGTTCCGATACGAGGCCATCAACACACTACAAGCCAATAGGCTGGTAAAGCAATACACGGAGAAGGGCTATCACGTTGAGAAAACACTTAACACTGACCCCAAACTTTGGGATGTGTCGGTTAAGTTGGAAGAACGCCGAAATAACCACCCAACGCCACGCGGCATGATTAACACAGTCTGGCACTCTCCGTTATACAAAAATCCCATCTTAGTTTAAACAATAGACTGAAAGCGCATTAATCATGATAATCGAACTGCCTTTCCCGCCCAGCGTGAATACCTATTGGCGGCAGAATTCAAACCGAACTTACCTCAGTGATAAAGCCAAAGAATTTAAAGCAACAACCGCAAAAATTGTCAACGAGATGCGCCAGAAATCCGGATGTCAAAAATTTCAAGGGGAGCTCTCTGTATTGATGCAGCTCTATCTACCCAACAAGATCAAGCGTGATGTGGATAATTATTCCAAAGGCGTGCTGGATTCGTTAACCGGTGCAAACATTTGGAACGATGACAACCAGGTTCGCGTGATGACCGTTGAGAAGATGGATCACAACAGCGGCGTGAAAGGCGGCAAGTGTGTTGTTGTAATTGATGAATATTGTTAAATCGTCGCTGTCTGAAAAAATCATTAATACACCAACAAGCTCAATCACATTTAAAATCCAAGGTCATAACGATGACTTTTTCAAACCAGCCGATATTGGTTAACGGCGACGCTTTGCCATACGTTAAAACACTTCCTGATGATTCTATCGACCTGATATTGACTGACCCGCCATACTACCGTGTTAAATCCTGTGCATGGGACAGGCAGTGGAAAACAACCGGGCAATATCTGGCGTGGCTAAATGATTACCTCGTTGAATTCCAGCGGATATTAAAGCCAAACGGCAGTCTCTACCTGTTTTGTAGCGCAGAATTGGCCGCAGATACCGAAATTATGCCAAGAAATCACATGAGGATGTTAAATCACATTATTTGGGCTAAACCCTATGGTCGTGGGACTGGATGCTCAAAAGAATGGCTACGCTCATATTTTCCAGGCACCGAGCGAATATTGTTTGCAGAGCAGTACGGGGCAGAGGGTACAGCAAAAAATAAGGATGGCTATAAATGTGCTGAGTTAAAAAGCGAAGTGTTTGCTTCGTTGATTGACTATTTCATCACCGCAAAAAATCAGCTCAATATCACGGGCAAAGAAATTGAACAGTATATGGGAAGCCATATGCATCGGCATTGGTTCTCGTATTCTCAGTGGCAGTTACCGAACAAAACACAGTATGAACGTTTGCAAGAATTCTTTTCGCAAAAAGCCGCAGAGAAAAAATCAGCGGCGTCTCTCTCCAAAAATCACCATCCACTGAGTTTCACGCACGACGAACTTCAGCGTGATTACGGTGAACTGATGAAAAGCTATGACGAACTTAAACGACAGTATGAAAACTTGCGCCGACCTTTTTCTGTCACCAAAGATGTGCCGTATACCGATGTGTGGAATTTTCCACCCGTACTGTACTATCCCGGTAAACATCCTTGTGAAAAACCCGCAGCCTTGCTTGAGCACATTATTAACGCCAGTAGCAAGCCGAAACATACTGTAGCAGATTTCTTTATGGGTTCCGGTTCGACGGTGAAAGCCGCCATTCAATCAGGTCGGCAAGCTATCGGCGTGGAGTTAGAAACAGATAGATTTTTGCAGACTAAAAAAGAAATAGAAAATCTTATTCCTCAAATCAATGACCAATTATGACCTGGAAAATTCCTCTTGTTATCGCTTTGCTACTGACCTCAATGTCAGGTGTAACCCTGTATTACCGGACGCTGTATTACGATGCTGAAAAAGCACGAAAGATTGCCGTGTCGGATAGGGAAAAACAACAGATTGCATTTGAGCAGTTAAGCCATCAAATACAGACCATCTCGGCGCTGGATGACAGACACACGAAGGAATTAGCCGATGTGCAAGCCAAGAATCATCATTTGCGTCGTAAGCTTGATCGCGGTGGTCGGGTGCTCGTCAAAGGTCACTGTCCAGTCAGCACTCCCCGCCCCAGCAGCCTGGGCCATGCAGGAACCATCGAACTCTCTTCAATTGCTGGACGAAACGTTCTCGATATCAGAGCCGGAATCATCAGCGACCAAGCAAAAATAAAATACCTTCAGGATTACATACGGAAGGTTGTTTTGTCGAATCAACAGGAAAATTAGAATTAATGAACTGGATTGATTGTCGTGTAAGTATGCCAGAGATTAACGAAACAGCACTTATTTATCGAAAGGACAGAAAAGAATATCTGGTGGGTGTTTATCTGGATAATTCTCAGTTTCACTATGCAGATTGTTGCCAAGGTATTCAGAAAATGTGTACCGCTAACCACTGGATGCCGCTGCCTGAGCTGCCGAAGAATTAATTAAATGTTATTAACAAGCCCTAGGCGCTCAATTGTTGGTTGTCGATGTTTTCTAGCTTGTGCTAAATCATAATTAAGCTGCATAGCAAGCCATGCGCGCGCTGTACTAATCCCTGCCATTTCTAGACGTAGGGCAAGGTCGAGACTAATAGCTGCGTGCTGGTTAAGTACTCGAGAAAGCGAAACGCGAGATATTTTCAAATGTTCAGCGACTTCTTTAACAGATAGACCCAATTCATTTATCACATCTTCTCGTAATAATTCACCGGGATGAGGGGGATTTTTCATCATAGTATTAACTCCCTTAGTGATAATCAATATAGTCAACCAGTTCAATATTTGAACCAACAAAGCGAAAGGTGACTCGCCAATTGCCATTAACCCATATAGACCAGTGATCTTTCTTATCTCCCTTTAGTGGGTGTAATTTGAAAGAAGGTATATTTAGATCTTGTGGGCTTTCAGCAACATCGAGTAAAGAAAGGATGCGGCGTAGCTTTGGAGCATGTGCGGCTTGAATGCCTCGTGTTGTTTCTGTTGCATAGAAGGCGGCAAGTCCTTTGTGTCGAAATCCTATAATCATGTAAAAACTGTATCTCATAACGTTACATGATACAAGCTTGTTTTAAAATTATGCAAAAAAAACAACTCTACAATTTCCGCTGGGATAAAGCACGCCGGGCATTTCTTGCCAGAAATCCTTTATGTGCCATGTGTCAAGCCAATAATTTTATTAATCCGGCAACGGTGGTTGACCATATCATTCCTCACCGTCTGCGCTTTGCTCAGACAACAGAAGAAGTCACGGCAGCACAAAAACGTTTCTGGGATGAATATAACTGGCAGCCACTCTGTGTTCAGCATCACAACACCACCAAGCAACGGATGGAAAAAGGTAACAAAGGCTATGGCTGTGATGAAAACGGGATGCCGAGTGATCCCGATAGTCACTGGTATCAGGGTAAAAAGTGATCTCCTCATCGAGGATCTATTATGTTTTTATTATATATCAACAGGATAAGTGGATAGGGTGGGTTAAAAGTTTCTCTAAGAAGGACTTCCTGACCCATTGGCCCCGTTTGTACACACAGTCGCGAAATGAAAACCAGTTTCACAAAATATCGTATATAGTTGAAATATAGACACTTTTTGTGAAATCTTGACAAAAAGGATATATTGATGGCGGGAAGACGCCCAAAACCCACCGCATTAAAATTAGTGACCGGCAATCCGGGAAGAAGACCCCTCAATAGCGCTGAGCCTACACCACCACCTTATTCAGCGCAACCCCCAACACATTTATCCAATACGGCAAAAGACACCTGGGAACGGCTGACTCAATTACTCAATAGTATGAGCGTGTTAACCCTCGCTGATGCTTTTGCTTTGGAAAGGCTGTGTGATATTTACGATGAAATTCTACGGTATCGCGCCATGATACAGAGAAAGGGGGAAACATTTGAGGTGCATTCCCAGAACGGTGTATTAATCAAGGCCAATCCCGCCGTTTCCATGCTGTCTGATGCCGATAAACGCTTTAAAAGTTATCTGGTGGAATTTGGCTTGACACCTGCGGCAAGAACAAAGGTGAGGACGCATGACACGGAAAAAGAACCTGACGAACTCGACGAATTCTTCGCTCACTGATTTAGCCACAGACTATGCCACTGCGGTAGTTTCAGGCGCGGAGCTTGCCGGGCCTGATATTCGTCATGCCTGTCAACGTCACTTGCGGGATTTAGCCACGGCGAATACCCGCGGTATCCTGTGGAACTTATCGGCAGCTCAGCGGGCTATTCGTTTTTTTTTCAACGTATTGAAATTGAACGGCGGTATCTATGAAGGCAAGCCGTTTCATTTGCTACCCTGGCAGTGTTTTATCGTGGGCTCCCTTTTCGGCTGGAAAAACAGTGAAGGACAACGCCGGTTTCGGATGGCATACGTTGAGGCAGGGAAAGGATCGGGGAAATCCCCTCTGGCGGCGGGCATTGGGTTGTACTGTCTGGTGGCCGATAATGAAGCGCGAGCCGAAGTCTACGCCGCCGCCACCAAAAAAGACCAGGCGATGATCCTGTTTCGTGACGCGGTCGCCATGGTAGACCAATCGCCCAGGCTGGCCGAACGAATACAGAAATCCGGTGGGGCGGGCAAGGAATGGAATCTGGCCTTTTTACAGGCCAGTGCTTTTTTCCGGCCTATCAGCGCCGATAATGGGCAATCCGGCCCCCGTCCTCACTGTGCCTTGATTGATGAAATTCACGAACACAAAAGTCATCAGGTCGTTGAAATGATGCGGGCGGGCACCAAAGGCCGCCAACAGGCATTGATTTTCATGATCACCAATAGCGGCCATAACAAAACCAGTGTGTGCTACGACTATCACGAATACGGGCGTAAAGTGGCAGAAGGGAGCATGGAAGATGAGAGCTTTTTTGCGTTCATCTGTTCGCTGGACGAAGGTGATGACCCTTTTAAAGAGAACGGTTGCTGGAAAAAAGCCAATCCCTCATTAGGTCATACGTTCAGCGATCGCTATTTGCAGGAGCAAGTCACGCAAGCCCGGGGTATGCCCGCCAAAGAGAGCCTGGTGCGTCGTCTTAATTTCTGTCAGTGGGTCGATGCGGAGAATCCCTGGATAAATAGTGATCGCTGGATGGCGTGTGAGGAAACCTCGCTGGATTTAGGGGCGCTGGCAAACTCACCCTGCTACGGGGGGCTGGATTTATCCGGCAAGCAGGATTTAACGGCGCTGGCGCTTTATTGGCCGGAAGAAAAAGTGGCTTATGTCGAGTTCTGGACACCGAAAGACACCTTGCTGGAACGTGCCAGGGTCGACAGAGTGCCTTACGATGCCTGGTTGCGAGAAGGTTATCTTAACGCACCGCCAGGGAATGCGATTAATCTGGGTTTTGTTGCCCAACGGATAGCGGAATTATCTGCACGATATACCCTCAATCGTATTGCCTACGATGCGTATCATATGGATTATTTACGGCCAGAACTGGAAAACGAAGGGGTGAATACGGTATTAACGCCTCACGGACAAGGCTTCGGCAAATCAAAACAATCCGGACTTTGGATGCCGCGATCCATTGAATTGTTTGAGCAGCGTCTTCTCGGTGGCGAATTACGTATTGATTTCAACCCCTGCCTACGTTGGAACGCCGCGAATACCGTGATTGAAGAAGACAAAAACGGCAACCGGGTTTTTAGTAAACGTCGCAGTAACGGGCGCATTGACGGTGTTGTTGCGTTGGCGATGGCCATCGGGGCCGCCGAGGGTGTGGAGGAAGAAATCGGCGATCTGGATGGCTTTTTAACGAATCCGATTATGGTAGGGCTGTAGTGAAACAACACAAATCCCCCGGAAAAATCAAAAGTGCCCTGCTCAACTGGCTAGGGGTGCCACAGAATGTCACGGAGACACGGTCGTCGTTTCATGACTATAGCCAGAGTCAAAGCGGGCAAGTGGTGACGGCCGATAAAGCCCTGCAACTGTCCGCCGTCTGGGCCTGTGTGCGGCTGTTGAGTGAATCGATATCCACGTTACCGCTCAAACTGTATCACCGCGAACCGGATGGCTCACGCAGCCTGGCGCAGCAACACCCTGTTTACAACGTCCTGTGTCGGCGCCCTAACCTGGACATGACCCCCTCCCGCTTTATGCAGATGGTGGTGGCCAGTTTATGTTTACGCGGCAATGCCTTTATTGAAAAAAAGACAATAGGGCAACGTCTGATTGCATTAGTCCCGCGATTACCCCAAAACATCACCGTGATACGACGGAATAATGGGCGACTGGAATACCATGATACCGAGAACCCCAGAGGTGATCCGTCATTAAAACCCCGGGTGATTGCAGATAACGACATGATGCACATACGTGGTTTTGGGTTAGATGGGGTTTGCGGCATGATGCCGCTGAAATCCGGTCGTGAGGTGTTTGGCTCGGCCATGTCACTCGAAACAACGGCGGCACGGTATTTCCAGAAAGGCATGTCGGCATCCGGTTTTGTCACTTTCGACAAATTACTCACCAGGGAGCAACGAGACACGTTTAATAAAGAGCTTGAGCGATTTTCAGGGTCAGAAAATACCGGAAAAGTCATGCTGCTGGAAGCCGGGATGAAATTCAATGGCATCACCCTTGACCCACAAACCTCTCAGATGCTGGAAAGCCGCGATCATAGCGTCGAAGAAATCTGTCGATGGTATCGTGTCCCGCCGTTTATGGTCGGTCATATGACCCAACAAAGCAGTTGGGCCTCCAGCGTAGAAGGGATGAACCTGATTTTCCTGACCAATACATTACGGCCCTTACTGGTGAACATTGAACAGGAGATCGCCCGTTGCCTGCTGGAGAATGACGAAGACCATTTTGCAGAGTTTTCTGTGGAAGGCCTACTGAGAACGGACAGTAATGGTCGAGCGGCCTATTACACCACTGCGTTACAAAATGGCTGGATGAGTCGCAATGATGTGCGACGGCTGGAAAATCTGCCGCCGATTGAGGGCGGTGAGCTGTATACCGTTCAGTTGAACCTGACGCCACTCCATCAACTGGGACAGGAAAATGACGGCAAAAAAGCGCGAGCCGCGCTCAATGCCGGGTGATGCCCTGCCCCATCCCCTTCTCATCCCCCGAGCAGCGCCTGGCCTGGCCAGCAACAGAATAACTGGAGTTTTTCCCGATGAAAAAAAATGCCCTTCCGGTATTACCGGCGGTTTTTCCCTGTCCGACAATGACCAGTGAAATTTTACCGTCCGCATTGGCCATGTGGAACAGCCGCATCAGGGCATCGAGCCAGGATGAGAATACGCTATCGATATTTGAGTCGATTGGGCAGGATTGGGCAGGCGAAGGCGTGACCGCTCAACGAATGGGGGCAATATTGCGGTCACTGGAGGGGAAAGCGGTCACCGTCAATATCAATTCGCCGGGGGGCGATCTGTTTGAAGGGCTGACTATCTACAATCAGCTACGTGAATACCCCGGCAAGGTCACTGTGAAAATATTGGGACTCGCGGCCTCAGCCGCTTCCATCATTGCCATGTCAGGCGATGAGATACAAATCGGGCGAAGTGCTTTCCTGATGATCCACAACACCTGGGGTATGGCAGTCGGTCATCGCCATGACTTTGCCGACATGGCGGAAAAAATGGCGCCCTTTGATTTGGCGATGCGGGAGATTTACGTCGCCAGAACCGGCATGGATGAAACGACGATCACCGCGATGATGGACAGGGAAACCTGGATGAATGGAGGCGAAGCGATAGAGAAAGGGTTTGCGGATGCCCTCCTGCCCTCAGACAGCACGCAACAGGATAACGATTCGCCCATCGCCGCCCTGAGAAAACTGGATGCCCTCCTGGCAAAAGCCAATACGCCCCGTGCTGAACGACGAGGATTATTGAACGCCTTACGGGGTGATATGCCGGGCGCTATCCCCCCCTCTCACGGTACGCCCTGCGCTGCCCATGAGGTTTCTTCCGAGACCTGGACGCAACTGGACAATGCCTTGCGTCGTCTGGTGTCAATACCCCATTAAACTGGAGACTATATGTCTGAGATGAATGAAATGTTTAAAAAAGTCACCGCTTCTATTGAAGAAGCCAGCAGCAAATATAGTGCCCAGGCAGAAAAAGCCCTGAAGGAAGCGCAAAAATCCGGGCAGCTTTCCTCAGAAACCAGAGCGGCCGTCGATAAAATGGCGGTCGAACTCAATGCCTTGCGCGAAGCAGAAAAAACCCTGAAAGCCCAGGTGGGGGAAGTGGAACAGCATATCGCCCAAATGCCGGTGGCCAATGCGTTGAACGTGGTGAGTTCTATCGGTCAACAGGTGGTGGGCATGGAGGCAGTACAGGCTTTAGGCTCGGGAATGGAATCGAGTAAACGGGTGATAGCACCGGTTAACGCCGCCCTGATTTCATCGGATGTCAGAGGAACGATTGTCGCGCCAGACCGTCAATCAGACCTCTTGACCCAGCCGAAGCCACGGTTGTTCATTCGTGATTTGATCGCCAGTGGAAAGACGCAAAGTAACACGATTTACTACGTGAAGCAGAAAGGATTGACCAATCATGCCAGGACGGTTGCGGAAAATACCGTTAAGCCCTATAGCACGATTGAATTTGAAGAGGCACAGTCCCCGTTCGCACGATTGCCCATCTCTTTAAGGCATCCAGGCAGATTCTGGATGATTTTTCGCAACTGGCCTCCCTGATCGACATGGAATTGCGTTATGGCCTCAAATACGTGGAAGAGCAGCAAATGCTCTTCGGGGACGGTACCGGTTCAAACCTGAACGGGATCTTCACGCAGGCCACTGCATTCCAGGCGGAATTAACCCCCTCCCACCGCACCGCGATTGATGATTTGCGTCTGGCCATGCTGCAAGCGCAACTGGCCCGTATTCCTGCGACAGGACATGTGTTGCACTTCAGCAACTGGGCACAGATTGAACTCATCAAGGATACGCTGGGGCGTTATCTCCTCTCCAATCCGGCAGCCCTGACGACGCCGACATTGTGGGGCTTGCCCGTCGTCGTCACAGAAGCCGCTGGGTTTAAAGACAAATTCCTGGTGGGGGCATTCAGTTTAGGGGCGCAACTGTTTGACCGTGAAGAAGCGAATGTGGTGATCAGTACCGAGAATACCGATGATTTTGAAAAAAACATGATCTCCATCCGTTGTGAAGAGCGTCTGGCGCTCGCGGTTTACCGTCCTGAAGCGTTTATCAAAGGGAATTTAACCCAGATAGAGGTCTCACCTTCCGCTCCGTCAAATGCAGGAGGTGCGCGGAAAAGCGGTCAATCAGGGAATCATGGTGGGGAGTCATCCACTTAAACAGGATGGTCTGCCGATGCAGGCCATTTTTTGACTGGAAATAAACCCCCATGTGGATTAACAAGGCACAGGTCAAACGACAATGCAGGATTGAACTGGACGATAACAGTGAAGATATGCTGCTGGAGAGTTATATCGCCGCCGTAGAGCAAAAAACCATCGCCCATCTGAACCGTCATCTCTACAAAGCATCCGTGCCTAAAACTGACCCTGACGGACTGGTTATCAATGCCGCGATTATTCAGGGTATGCTGCTCCTGGTGACGGGGTTATATGAGCATCGTGGAGGGGTATCAGATATAGAACAGTTATCTGTTTTTCCGTTTTTCAGGTTTCTGGTGGATGACTACAGGCTGAGCGGATTATGACACCTCATTATGGTAGAGCGCATTCTCGTTTCCCCGAGCCGGGACAGTTAAACAAGCGCATTTTGTTTTATACGCGACAGGATGAACCGATAGGCGCCAGTGGAACACAGGCGGCGAATCAAGGCGCGTGTACGGTTTGGGGACAATTGATCCCCGTCAGTGACACCCTGCGCATCCATTCTTTTCAAATCAACAAAACCGTCACGCATAAAATCATAGTGAGATACAGACAGTCGCTTTACGACAGCAGTCAAGCAGTGATTAAGGGTGTGGTTTACCAGATACGTGGCGTGACGGATATCCACAGTGCGGGTCGTTTTCTGGCCTTTTCGTGCGAAGAAACCAGCAGTCAACCAGAAAGAGGAAATGAGTTTGGATAATCTCCATATTGAGTTTCATCAACCCAAAGATCTGGTCTTTAATCGTCTCCTGGTTCGCCGTGCTTTTATGAAAATCGGTCAAAGGCATCAGGAAGAAGCGCGTCGTCGACTGATGAAGCGGGGGGGCCGTTCTCAAGCAGGAGAGACCCCCCGATGGCAAACGGGCCGACTAGCGCAATCTATCGGTTACCACGTCCCTCGCCCTGCCTCACGACGACCCGGATTGATGGTCAAGATAGCGCCCAATCAGAAGCGAGGGATAGGCAGTCAAGATATTGCAGGCGATTTTTACCCTGTTTTTCTGCATCACGGGGTACGCAGCGCGTCCTACGGCATGCCTAAACAACATAAACGACAAAAGAGTCACCACAAGAGCGGTGGTTGGCGAATTGAGAAACGTCAAAATTACATGGTTGCCACATTAATGCGTCTGAAAAGTTGGACGTGCTACACGTTAAAGAAAGCACTGCGTAAATCACTTCGGCCTGAGCGCCGACGGAGTCATTCATGAAATTGAGTCCTGTTATTTCGGCCTTACGCGCCCATTGCCCCCGTTTTGAAAACAGGGTCGGCAGCGTGGCGCACTACGAAGATTTACCCGAGTGCGGCAAACTGGCCCTCCCCGCGGCCTATGTCCTCCCAGGAGAAGAGGTCGTGGGGGAACAACGTGCCCAGAATGCCTATTGGCAGGCCCTCACCGAACGGTTCTCTGTGGTGGTGATTCTCCATCACCGCCGTCATGGGAGCGGGGGACGGCCCTCGGTGGACCTGCTGCATGACGTACGTGCGGACATTTGGCGCGCGTTGCTCGGTTGGGCACCTGACCCGGAGGGTGGGACCATTGAATATGCGGGGGGAGAGCCGTTAGAGGCCAACCGCGCGGAATATCATTACTTATTTGAATTTCAGGTCCGCACCGAGATTCACCCTGAAGACACCCGTCAAGCGCAAGAGTTGGCCGCGTTGCCCGAATGGGGCACCCTCTGTCTCGAGCGTCCTTCCCCTGAGCCCGACCTCTTTCTTTCACTGGAGTCAACCAAATGACGATGTTTGTCAAACCCAACCGAGGGCGCCTCGTGCCCATGCCCAATTATCACGGCCTGCCTGAAACGGCACTGCCCCCCAACGGGGCTTATGTGCCCGAAGAGGGCTACTGGTTTCGACGGTTAGGCGCGCGGGAAGTCGAACGCATCCCGGCCAGGCCCACAGAGTGGAACAAAGACGGGACCTATGTGTACACGCAGGGGCACTGGTGGTTTCGGCGCCGTCACGATGGCAAAGCCCCCTCGCCCGAATCTCCCGATGAAACCGGCACCTGTCTGCCCGAGGGGGGAGATTGGTTTCGCCGCCTGGACGATGACGAGGTGTCGCGCACATTGACGGCGCCAAAGGCCTTCTTTCAGCGCCAGAGAGGGGAGGCGTTCATATACAGGGAAAACAGGGGGTTTGAACGATTGCCCGTCGGCACCTCGCTGTTGCCCGTCCCTGACCGTGCAGAGGTGACGTACGTGCACAAGGGCGGCGTCTGGTATCAACCCTGCCCCCTGGACAAAGACAGCGACGAAGATCAGCCCGATGACAGCGCCAGCGCCGGTGAGGGGCCGTCTGTGCCTTTGCCCGAACCCCACGAAGAGCCTGAGGAAGCGCCCGAGGAAGACCCTGAGGAAGCGCCTGAGGAAGCACCTGAGGAAGCGCCCGAGGAAGACCCTGAGGAAGCGCCTGAGGAAGCACCTGAGGAAGACCCTGAGGAAGAAATGCCTGCCGGGAACATTCGTCTGACCCCACACATGCCCCCATCGGAGGAGACCCCATGAGCATCAGTTTCAACACCCTTCCCTCAGACCTGCGCGTCCCGCTGTTTTACGCGGAGATGGACAACAGCCGGGCGAATACGGCCCAGGAGAGCCGCAGGGCCTTATTGCTCGGTCACGCTTTGCCCGACGCCCCGATAAAGACGAATACCCCGGTGAGGATGCCGACTGAGGCGCTCGCTCAAAAATTGACGGGCCGCGGGAGTCAACTGCACCGCATGGTGACGGCCTATCGTCGCATTGACCCTTTGGGGGAACTGTGGGTCATCGCGGTGCCGGAGCCGAAGCCCCCCGGTGGGCCGGCCTGGTCCTGTCTGGGCCTGGTCGGCAGACCTCAGGCTCCAGGGGTGCTGAGCCTGTGGATAGGCTGCCGTCGCCTTCGGGTGGCGGTGAATCCGGCCCAGACGCTCGATGAGATAGCCGAGCATCTCACCCAGGCCATCAACACCGCATCGGATTTGCCGGTGACCGCCAGACTCAGGGAGGATGGGGAGATTCTTTTGACTGCCCGGCATTCGGGCATGACGGGCCGCGACATTCCCCTGTCGACGAATCCGCTGTCAGCGGGAGAGGAGACCTCGCCTCCGGGGCTGGCTTTAGTGGTCGACAGGATGAGGGGAGACGATTATACCCCCGATGTGACGGCCGCCATCGCCGCGATGGGCGATACCCCCTTTGACTTTATCGGTCTGCCCTTTCACGACAGCGACACCCTGGCCCTGTTTGAGCAGGAAATGAACGACCAGAGCGGCCGCTGGAGTCCGTACCGACAACTTTACGGTCATGTGTACACGGCCAAAACGGGCTCCTTATCTGAACTGGTTGCCCTGGGCGAGTCTTTAAACTCACCGCATCTGACGGTCGCCGGCTATGAACCGGCCATCCAGACCTGCCTGGATGAAGGGGTGGCGGCACGACTGGCCCGCTCGGCGGTTTTTCTGCGGGCAGACCCCGCCAGACCCACCCAAACAGGCGAGCTCAACGGCGTCTTGCCCGCGCCCGTGGGCAAACGCTTTACGTTGACAGAGCAGCAATCGCTCCTGTCCCATGGCATCGCGACCGCGTATGTCGAAGGGGGTGCCTTGCGGATACAGCGCGACATCACGACGTACAAAAAAAATGCGGCGGGCGTGGCAGACAACAGTTATCTCGACAGCGAAACCCTGCACACCAGTGCGTCTGTCCTCAGGCGACTCAAATCGGTCATCACCTCCAGGTATGGACGACACAAGCTCGCTGACGACGGCACCCGCTTTGGTGCCGGCCAGGCGATTGTCACGCCCTCGGTCATTCGGGCGGAGCTGTGCGCGGTGTATCGCCAGCTCGAGCGGGAAGGCATGGTGGAAAATGTGGAGGCTTTCCGTGCCCATCTCATCGTCGAGCGCCATGCGCATGACCCGAACCGGCTGGATGTCCTGTTTCCGCCCGATTATGTGAATGCGCTCAGGGTCTTTGCTGTCATCAATCAATTTCGGTTGCAATACCAGGAGAACGTCTGATGAGAAAGACCGCGGGTACCTGTTACTTCAAAGTGGATGGTCAACAACTGACCCTGAGCGGCGGCATAGAGGTGCCGATGAACACCGTCGTTCGGGAAGATATTCTCGGCCTCAATGGGGAGGTCTTTTACAAGGAAACCCACCGGGCGCCCTTTGTCAAGGGCACCTTTATCGTCGAGCGCGCGTTTCCCCTTCAAAAACTGGTCAGCGCGACCCAGATGACCCTCACCGCCGAACTGGCGAATGGGCAGGTGTATGTGCTGTCAGGCGCCTGGCTCTCGGGTGAAGCCAACCACCACACCGAAGAGGGCACCGTTGACCTCGAATTTCACGGACAGGAAGGATTTTATCAATGACCTCCATCGCACTCAGCAAGCCAATCAAGGTCCACAACGAAACCATTTCAGTACTGGACATTCAGGAACCCACTTTCGATCAGGTTGAAAAGTTCGGCATTCCTTTCAGTTACTCTGAGCGAGGCGATATGCGACTGGATACGCGTTCAGCCCTGGCTTATCTGCCTGAACTGGCGGGGATACCGCGTTCCTCCGCACAACAGCTGGCGCTACATGATGTGTTTGTCGCGTCGATGACCCTCGTGGGTTTTTTTACCGGTGCCCAGAACTCAGCCGTCTCAGCCGACGATTCTACAACATCGCCTGGTTCTGGCGAATCAATCCCTTCGATTTACGACAGCGTCCCTTGAATCAGTTATTTGATTTAGAAGCGCAAGCGATTCGAATTCAGCAGGAGCAACACCTTGGCTGACCAGGTCGAACTCAAAGCAATCATCACGGCGGTCGACAAACTCTCGGCCCCGCTCAAAGGCATGCGTCGGGAAGTCAAGACCTTCAAGCAGGAATTCAGGGCAGGGATGGTGGGCGCGGCGGCCCTGGGGGCAGGGGTGATGACGGCGATGGCCGGCCCCATCAAACAAGCGATAGACTTTGAATCCACGATGGCAGATGTCCGAAAAGTCGTTGAGTTTGAGACCCCTGAGCAGTTTAAAAAAATGTCGCAGGATATTCTCGCACTGTCCCATCGTTTACCGATGGCGGCGGAGGGGATAGGTCAAATTGTGGCGGCGGGGGGACAGGCGAATATCGCCAAAAACGAGCTCTTGGCCTTTGCTGGTGCGGCCGTCAAAATGGGGGTGGCCTTTGACCAGAGTGCAGCGCAAGCCGGTCAGATGATGGCGACCTGGCGTACCGCGTTCCGGTTAACGCAAAATGAGGTCGTCTCGCTGGCCGATAAAATCAATGACCTTGGCAATCACGGACCGGCCAATGCCGCAAAAATCTCTGACATTGTGACCCGGATTGGCCCACTGGGCGCGGTGGCCGGTATGGCCTCGGGTGAGATGGCGGCGCTGGGCGCGACGATTGGGGGGATGGGGGTTGAGGCCGATGTGACGGCGACGGGCATTAAAAAATTGATGCTGGCGTTAACCTCAGGCAAATCAGCCACCTTGTTACAGAAAAAGGCGCTGCGCTTTCTTAACATCAATCCGTCTCAACTGGCCGTGGAGATGCAAAAAGACGCCAAAGGGGCGCTACTGAAGGTGCTCGACACACTGAGTCAGGTCCCGAAAGCCAAACAGTCTGCGGTCATGAAAGCGCTGTTCGGCTCAGAATCTCTCGGTGCCATTGCCCCGCTGTTGAGCAACCTTGAACGATTAAAAGTGAACTTCGATAGAGTGGCCGACGTACAAAAGTACGCGGGCTCGATGCAGAAAGAATATGCCGCCCGTGCGGCCACTACCGCCAATGCGATACAGCTGTTTAAAAATCAGATATACGTCGCCAGCGTCACTATAGGGTCCATTTTTTTACCCGCTATCACAAGAACACTCAACAGGGTGAGGCCATTGATCGAGCAATGTCGTCACTGGATAAAAGCCCATCCAGAACTGATAAAATCATTGGCTCAGTGGGGTGTTTATCTACTGGGCACCGCGACGGCGGTAGGGGTGGTCACTCGGGCCTTCAAGATTTTTAACAGCGTGATGAACATGTCAACGCTGGGTAAACTGGTCACGTTAATGGTAATAGGCGGTGGACTTATCGTCGATAACTGGGAAACGATCGGCCCGATGATTAAAGCAGTCTGGCGAAATATTGATGGCGTTATTCAGGCAATAGGGGGTTGGGAAACCGGGCTCAAAAGCGTCGCGGTATTGACGGCGGGGTCCTGGCTATTATCGATGGGGAAAGGCCTGTCAGGCGCACAGGCTCAGGTGATGAAGCTGTCGAAGAGTCTCAAAGGCATGGCCAGCATGGGGGTGGTCACCGTCACGATTGCGGTGCTGTTTGACTGGATGAAACGGCTGGACACGCTCCGCGGTGAGGCGGCAAGGCAGCATACCAATGTGGGAACGTTGCTGGTCAATCGGTTACAGGAGGCTGAACAGGCCCGAGGTTACACGGGATTTCTCCCTCGCCTGAAAGAGCTGCTCAATATTGAGGGACGCCCACCCGCCCAGTTATCACTGGCCAGCCCAAGACCCCAGCCCGGGGAACTGACCGTTTCCTTTCAAAATGCCCCGCCCGGCATGACCGTGCAACCCGCCACGCAATCCCCTGTCTGGTTGAACTACGATGTCGGATACAATCGCTTTGCCCGGCGGTAAAAACGGCCCACTTTTTTCTGAGGAGGGATGATGACGGACTGGACAAACAGGTTACACCCCGCCTCGTTTCGGGGCGTGCCGTTTCAGGTCGAAGGGGATGAAGCCACCTTGGGTCGACGGGTCCAGACGCACGAATATCCGAACCGCGACCAACCCTATACCGAAGACCTGGGTCGGGCGACCCGACGCTTTCAAATCAGTGCCTATCTGGTGGGGGAAGACTATCTGGTCCAGAGAGACAGACTGATTATCGCCATCGAAACCCCGGGGCCGGGAACGCTGGTTCACCCGTACTACGGCGAACTCTCTGTGTGCATGGAAGGTGACGTCCGGGTCCGCCACAGCGGCCGTGAAGGTCGGCTGTGCCGCGTCAGCTTCAGTGTCGTCGAAGCCGGGGAACTGTCTTTTCCGACCGCAGGCATCGCCACGAGCCAAACACTCCTCTCTTCCAGTTCCGCATTGAACGATCGGATTTCTGACGCGTTTACCCGTGTGGGCCTGAAAGGCTTGCCGGATTTTGCACAGGCCGGTGTGCTGGCGAATGCCAAAGACAGGATGGGCCATATCACCCAGGCCTTTGACCGTATCGACATCGGGATAGCCGCGGCTTCCCGCCTGCTGCAGGGGGATATGTCGGTCATCCTGGCACAGGGCTCTGCCGGTAAACATCTGATTGAAGCCATACAACGACTGTGGCGTTCGGGCAGGCGGACCGCGCACAACGCCGCCACGCTCACCCAGCAAATCAAGACGCTATCGGGCATCACGCTGGGGCATGATTTGGCCCCGCGTGGCGTCTGGAAAAGCGATAGGCCCAGCGTACAGGCGGAACGTAGACAAAGTAATCGTATTGCGGCTTTGTTGCGTATGACGGCCATCCATGAGGCAGCCCTGCGACTCACACAACTGCCCCCACCGCGTACCGCCCTGTTACCGGTTAATCAACGTGAGAAACGTCAGATACAGGTCAATCTGTCCCATCCCGCCTTGCACGCAGGTTTAGATGCGTCAGACAGTGAAGTTGAGAGTACCGCGGTCACGTGGGAGACATTGATGGCAGTGAGAGAGGCGCTGAATCAGGCCATTGAGCGCGAACAGACATTATCGCCAGATGATGCGCTTTTTCTGGCCTTGCAGCGAGTGAAAACGGAGGTGCATCGTGATATGGCCACGAGATTGGCGCAAGGTGAAAAAACGGTCCTGCGCACCCCAGAAACCGTGCGCCCCGCCTTGGTTCTGGCGGCGCAGTGGTATGACCATGCCGCAAGAGAAACCGACATCACCTCACGTAATCGGGTGCCTCATCCGGGGTTTGTCCCGCAGCAGCCATTACGCGTCCCTCTCCGATGACGGATGCGGTGATATTACGCGTCAACGGGCGTGACTGGGGCGGCTGGACGCGTGTCCAAATCTCCGCCGGGATTGAGCGTCTTGCCCGCGATTTCAATGTAGAAATCACTCGCCAGTGGCCTGGGGAGTCGGGCAGTGCGCCGTTACAGCCCAGAATTCAAAAAGGGGAGCTTGTCGAAGTCCTGATGGGTCAGGATAAAGTGTTAACCGGATGGATTGAAGCCACGCCTGTCCGTTACGATGCCCTCAGTATCCATGTCGGCATCACCGGCCGGAGTAAAACCGCGGATTTGATTGACTGTGCGGCCTCGCCCACCGATTTTGACGATCACACCTTAATTCAAATAGCGACCCAACTGACCAAGCCGTTTGGCATCACAGTCATCAATCAAGGTGTTCCAAAAACGCGATTACAGAGGCTCCAGGCGGATTACGGTGAAACGGTGCATGAAGTCTTAAACAAAGCCCTGGGACTCCAGCAGGCGCTGGCATGGGATGATGAGCACGGCAATCTGTTGATAGGCAGGGTGGGGAATGACCGAGCCACGACGGCGTTGGTCTGGGGTGACAATATTTTAAGCGGTGATACCGAGCAAAGTATCCGGGACCGTTTTTCCGAATATCAGGTGGCGGGACAACGCAGTGGTGACGATGCCGATTTTGGCGAAGCCACCTTAACCGCGCTGAGAGCGAAAGCGAAAGACCGCCAAATCACACGTTATCGCCCGCAACATATTCAGCAATCCGGTCAGGCCACCGGGGCGAGCTGTCGTCAACGGGCCGAATTTGAAGCCCAACAGCGCGCCGCCAGAACCGAAGAAACCACCTATACGGTTCAAGGCTGGCGACAAGGCAACGGCAGTCTATGGCAGCCAAACCAGCGGGTGAGCGTCTTCGACCCCGTGCTGGGTTTTCACCATCGAGAGCTGGTGATTGGAGAAGTCGTGTATACCCAGAATGAAGGGGGCACCCTCTGCCAGTTACGCGTGGCCCCCGAAGCGGCTTATATTCCCCCTCTTCAGGAACAGAAGTCAGAAGAAGAGAATTTTTTTTGATACGGTCCTGTTTTATTTTTTTTACTTCAATCAATGAGTGATGTATGCAAAAGATGCTGTCTGTGTTGCAGCGACACCTCTCCCGCCTGTGGTCAAGAGCCTGTGTGAACCGGCTTGACAGCACCGCGGCCTGCCAGCGAGTGGATGTCTCCTTGATGGCAGGGGAAACGAAAGCAGGGATGGAATACCTGGAGCCGTACGGATTCACCTCCACCGCCCATGCCGGCGCGGAAGGGGTGGCCCTGTTTCTCTCTGGCGACCGCTCGCATGGCATCGTCATCAATATGGCCGACAGGCGTTATCGTCTCAAAGACTTACAAACGGGAGAAGTGGCCCTGTATACGGATGAAGGAGACCATATTGTGCTCAAACGCGGACGGGTGATAGAAGTCACCACCGACACCTTTGTGGTGAAAGCCAAAAATAAAGTGGTGCTCGATACCCCTCGGGTGGACACCTCCGGAGAAATCACCGCTGAAAAATCCATCGTCTCCCAGTCTGAAATACAGGACAAGCTGGGTTCCCTGAGTTCAATGCGAGACCAGTACAACAGTCACACCCACTCGGGCGACAGCGGGGGCAGCACAGGCCAGCCTCATCAGAGGATGAGGTAAATGATGAGGGTCAATGGCCATCCTGCTGAGACCGTTTCAGACAGCCTGACCCGAGCGGTGGTCATCTCCCTGTTCACCTGGCGACGGGCGGAGCCGGATGACGACACCGAAACCCCGATGGGTTGGTGGGGCGATACGTGGCCCACGGTGGCGAATGACCGCATCGGCTCAAGACTGTATCTGCTCAGGCGAAGCAGGCTCACCGCGCAGACCGCACAAAAAGCCCGTGACTATATCGCGCAAGCCCTCCAGTGGATGAGGGAGGATGGAATAGTGGATCGCATGGATATTGCGGTCACTCGTTCCGGTCTCGATACGCTCACCGCGACGCTGACCCTCACCGTGCGCCAGAGCCCCCCGACAACCCTCACCTTTGACAATATCTGGGAGGCCATTCATGCCACATAGCGGATTCTCCCGCCCCTCACTACCGACCTTAATCGACACCATCCGAAGTGATTTGTTCACCCGATTGAACGAAGACAATCTGTTAAGGCGCTGTGATGCGGAAGTCACTGCGCGGGTTCAGGCGGCGGCCGTGCACACCTTATACGGGTATCTCGATTATTTAGCGAGAAACATGTTACCGGACCTGGCGGATGAAGCGTGGCTGGTGCGACATGCGAACATCAAGCGCTGTCCGCGTAAAGGGGCCACGACGGCCACGGGATTTGTGCGCTGGGAAGGGGTGCCCAATGCCCTGTCGATGTCCTCTGATACTGAAATACAAAGAGACGATGGGCAGACCTACACCACCACAAAAATGACCTCAGCCCTCAACGGCGTGCTTCGCGTGCCTGTGGTGGCACAGGAAGCAGGACAGGCCGGCAACTGTGAAGACAAGACCGCCCTGAGACTGCTGAGCCCGATACCCGGGCTTTCTTCCACGGGCTATGCCGATGAGATACAGGGCGGCCACGATATCGAAGACCTGGAGCGCTGGCGACAGCGCATCATCGCGCGTTGATATGACATCCCTCAAGGGGGCGCGGATGGAGACTACGTGCGCTGGGCGAAAGAAGTGTTGGGAATAAGCCGCGCCTGGACGCATCGACATAAAAACGGACCAGGTACCGTGGGCGTCATGGTGGCCACCGACGACCCGGACCATCCGGCACCCACACAGGACATCTTGACTCAAGTCAGAGAACACATTTTACCCCTTGCTCCCGTGGCGGGCAGTGGCCTGACGGTCTTTGCGGTGAACCCCAAATCCGTGCCTGTTTCTCTCGCGTTATCGACCGACCGGCCCGACATCCGGTCTGCCGTCATCGCCGAAATCCAGGCCTTTTTTCAACGGGAGGGCGAACCGGGAAGCACACTTTTTCTCTCCCGCCTGAGGGAGGTCATCAGCCTGGCGGCCGGAGAAGTGGCCCACCAGTTGAGGCTGCCGACCACCGACATTCTGCTGGGCAAAACCGAGGTGCCCGTATCAGGCCCCGTGACCTGGACGCCCTATGCCCCATAAACCGAATTTAGATGAAGATTATACGCGACTGTTACAATCGCTGTTACCGCCCGGCCCTGCCTGGGCCGGGGACAACCCCCTGCTCGACGGCCTGGCCCCGTCTCTGGCGAGAGTGCATCAGCGGGCCGACGACCTGATGAAGGAAATCAACCCGGCCCAATCGATGGAACTGACCGACCGTTACGACACCCTCTGTGGTTTGCCGGACCCCTGTCTTGACCCCAAACCCCAAACCCGGGAAGAGCGCCAACAGATTCTCGATGCCAAGGTCAACACCGTCGGTGGGATGCATGAGGGCTTTTTCCTCGAACAGCTCCGCCTGTTGGGCTATCCCACGGCCACCCTGGAACAGTGTCAACACCTTGACCGCTCCCCTGACCCCGCTTGGGGCGACCGATGGCGCTATTACTGGCGAGTCCATATCCCTGCCGAGGCCAGGATACGAACCATGACCTGTGTCAGTGCCTGTGATTCCCCCCTGCGTCATTGGGGCGAGCGGGCGGTCGAATGTGTGATAGAGCGCCTGTGTCCGTCCCATACCCAGGTCCTTTTTGCTTACCCCAAAGGAGACAATCATGCATCGCATTGACACCCCCACGGTCCAACCTGACAAATTTGGGCAAGGCAAACCGGGGTTTACCAACGGAGACCCCACCACCGGGACCCGTGCTACGGATTTGAACAGCGACTTCTTTGATGCCCTCCAGGAAGAACTCTGCACCGTCATTGAAAAAACAGGGACAAGATTAAACAAACACGAACATACGCAACTGTATCAGGCCATCCAGACCTGTGCCGAAAACGCGGCCAATCGAAAGCTGTCTAAAAAGAAAAACGGCAAGGACATCCTGGACAAAGCGCAATTTATAGAAAACCTCGGATTGACAGAAACGGTCGAACTGGCCAAAGAGGCCATCCCGTATCATCGTAAAATTAATGGCAAATCCCTCACTCAGGATGTGCAGCTCACCGCCACCGATGTGAATGCGGTGACGCCACAAATATTACGTCTGGAAGTCCCGGTCGGGGTGCCTCTGCCCTGGCCAACGGACAGGCCACCGACCGGGTGGCGTCTGTGCAATGGAGACCGATTTGACAAAACACACTATCCCCTCTTAGCCCTGGCCTATCCTTCAGGACAATTGCCGGACTTACGGGGAGAATTTATTCGGGGCGCGGATGCCGGCAGAAAAGTGGATACAGGCAGAAAGGTATTGAGCACCCAGGGCGATGCCATCAGAAACATCACGGGCCAGTTCGGGTATGTGAGGCAAGGGCAATGGGGACCTTGGGTGACCGCCACTGGGGCTTTTTATCAGACCTCGAATTCAGTGCGGCCATCAAAAGAGGCGACCCTGATAACTGGGGCTCCGTCTCTGCGTTTGATGCCTCCCGGGTTGTCCCCACCGCCCACGAAAACCGGCCCCGTAATATCGCATTCAACTACATTGTTCGAGGCGCTTGAGCTTGATGCCTCTGTAGAATACCCCGCTTCGCCTGGAAAGCCCCTTGCCCCCAAGGCGGGGGAAATAGCTTGGCCTGATAGGCCGGAGTGGGGGGCTATTTCATCAGTGGAATAGAGCGTATTCCTTAAAAAGGAATGATTCATTATATGAATTTTTTTTAACAAAAAATCAGATATAAGTATCATTTGCTTTTTTACTTTGGTATGGTCATGGCTTCCTTGTTGTTAGCCCTATTGGCACCCCTTTGAAAGTCACTTTTTCAGAGGGGTTTTTTCTATGGGCGTGATGTGTTGAAAAAATCGATATTTAGGGTCGTGTTTTATCAAGGGCGAGAAGACCCCGCCCGATAAAAGGTGAGAGTAAAAAGTCAAAAAAAGGCGAGGTTTAAGTCGTCTGGCCTCGGTGAAGAAATTGCGTTAATTCACGCTGTTGCCACTTTTCCAGGGTCGATGCCAAGGTGTGTTCGGTGTGATGTGCCGCCGCTTCCAGTAAAGCGTTCATTTCCGAAATGACGTTATCGGCGTCTTCCCGTTGTCGAATAACACGACGGATGACCTGTTTTTCTGTGTCTGCGACGACGTCTTTGAAGCGATTCGTCAGATGAAAAATCCGAACGCATTCTTCGGCAATAAGAGGAATGTGACGGGTTTGAAACGGTTTCGGAGAGGGAATCCCGGTGACCTGCCGCAGAGCAGACCAAATGCCGTGACGCCATGAGTTGTCAAAACGAAATCCGTGACTCATCTCCCAGACCAGGCGAGCCAGGTTGTTGAGGTCGTTGCCGTTAAACACTTCGGGTGATTGAGGTTGGTGTTTTTCAGGAAGATATTGCCCTGTTTTTCGAATTTGAGGGAGAACTTCATTAAATATCCAGTTCTGAAATTGTTTGGCTTCAAGTTTGTTACTACGAAAAATAACTCGATAAAGATTCGGTTCATTGATAAATACCAGTTCTTGATTTCCACCGACCGTGGGAGTGGAAAGTTTTTCCACCCCTTGCATATCAAGTTGAAATTTACCAATTGAACGAGTTTGCAGTTCTAAAACAGAACATATATCAACGAGGCAAAACCATGGTTCGCCATTTAATAATTGTATGCGTATGTCATGTGATTCTTGGAAAGATAAACAAATAGGTTGATTTTTCATAGTGGTATTCCTTTGTAGTTAGGATAATCACCACCGGAGTTGATAATCTCATTGGTGATGAACTGAATAGGGTTATCAACACCGGCTACAAAGGAATCCGGTCAGCCTTTCGACTGCCCCATCCAGTCCACCATAGAAGGATGTTCAGGATGTACGCATAAAAAAACCACGTCTGGCGTGGTATGCGCCTTTGTAGATATTCGGGTTGATAATCCCGGCACCTGAATTTGCAGATGCTTGATGAATATAGCGCATGGGTTATCTCTTCGTCAATGTTGTGAACATAAATAAACTCAGAAGCAGTTCAAGTGAAATTTTTCATCTGAACATTTTTCCCTCTGTTAGGCAACGAACATGTCTCGTCCTAACAGTATGGAAAGCCTATCGCATCGCCCTTCATCGCCTCGACCCCTCAGCAGAAGAAATCACTTGGCCCGGAGTGCCGAGGGGGTAGGATGAAGCGGTCTACTACGTCAACCATCAGGAAAACAGGGGCAATGCAGGTGAAGTGCCGTTTCGTTCATGTGCGATCTGAGCCAGCACGTGGGGCGTCATGATGCGGGCGACTTCCTGCATGACCGGCATGACGACGCTATTGCCGAACTGACGGTAAGCCTGTGTATCACTGACAGGTATCTGGAAAGCGTCAGGGAAGCCCATCAGGCGGGCGCATTCACGTGGCGTCAGGCGTCTCGGCCGGTTGTTGCTGCCCTGCCATACCAGGATTTCTGACCCGTCCTTGTGATACCGGGCTGACAGTGTGCGTGTCACACTGTCGGGATAGGCCATACCAAAGCCGAACCCATTGCCGGCGGCGCGGTGCTTGTCTGCATAGGTCTGAAGGTAGGCCCACAGGTTGGGCGTCAACGTGTATCGGAGCGGCACGGCCCGCCTGTCGTGATCGAAAAAGCGCTCTCCATCCCAGGGGAGCACCGGCTCTGTGCCATCCGTCCTGTGCAGAATTGACGCAAGGCGCGGACCTTCTTCCGGTAGTTTCAGGTCATCCCATGAGAAGCCCGTTTTTTCGCGGAAACCGACGATGATGATTCGTTCGCGATGCTGCGGTGTGAAGTGCTGCCCGTCGATTACCCTGTAATGCACATCATAGCCCAGCTCGTCCCTGAGCGTTTGCAGGATGACGTTGAAGGTGTGGCCCTTGTTGTGTGAAAGCAGGTTCTTGACGTTTTCCAGCAGGAACGCCCTGGGGCGTCTGGTGGCGATGATACGGGCCACGTCAAAGAACAGGGTTCCCTGCGTGGTGCATTCGAAACCATGTGGGCGGCCCAGCGAATTCTTTTTGCTGACGCCCGCAATACTGAACGGCTGGCAGGGGAACCCGGCGAGCAGTACATCATGGTCCGGCACGTCCTCTGCCGGATATGGAACGATGTCACCCACAAACGGATGAGGGGCGCCGTAGTTCTGAATGTAGGTCTTTTTCGAGAACCTGTTCCATTCGCTGGTAAAAACGCATTCACCGCCCTGAGCATCGAAGCCCATACGGATGCCGCCAATGCCGGCGAACAGGTCAATGAAGCGGAAGCGGGGGCTCACTTTTTTTGTGCGGGCGGCGGGTTGTTGCAGCAGGTCGCGCAACACGGGTTCGAGCATGGGTTGCATGAACCTGCTGCGCGCCTGTTTCAGGCGTTCTGGCGGCTGGGTATGTCTCATATCTTGCTCTCTGGGAATGTGTGCGGACATTAATCCGTGCGCGTTTAGATGTATGGGGAGATGTGGCTCAACAAACTGGGGAAAAAAGTACGCAAGACACCGGGGGTACCATCGGGGTCAAATATCATTTTCAATGACCACCGTGCCCAACTGCTTATATGATAAGGGCGTCTGGCGGGAAGGAAGTTTAAGAAAGGAAAGTGACTGGAAAATGAAAGAGTGAAAAAAGCACTGAATGTTCTGATTTTGAGCCAAATCACAGGTCATAATAAAATTTAAGTGATTGTTAAATCACACTTAAAATATCGTGTTTTGTCGAGTTTTTAGGTTTTTTGTTGTCTATTTTTTAATCAAAAAATAAGTTATATAATTGATTTTAAATGAATTATTTTTAATAAGTTTGTATTACAGGATCGAATATCGTAATTTAAATGACTTTATTAACATCGCCATATTAATTGAAATATGCGAGCGCGAGTTTTATTCGAGAAAAATAAAAAAGTCCATCTGAAACAGGAAAAAGAAGAGACAGCCATCATGAAAATATTGATTGCCGGTGCCACCGGTTTTATTGGAAGCAGTTTAGTATCATCATTTTCGGATGAGTTTGAGATCACCGTATTGGGTCGAGATATGGACCAGCTAAAAAGACGTTTTCCTCAACATCATGCCGTCGACTGGAAGGGACTGAAATCAGAGTCAGCAACGGATTATCAAATCGTCATTAATCTTTGTGGTGAAAATATCGCTGATAAACGTTGGACAAGCGAGCAAAAAACAAAAATTTTACAAAGCCGTGTAGAAACTACTGCCCAGCTGGCCAGCTGGGCATTAAATTCAAGCGCACCACAATCATTGCGATTCCTTAATGCCAGCGCTGTCGGTATTTATGGTTTAAATACAATAAAAAATACAGAAAACACACCGATAACACTCCAAGAAAATTGTTTTTCACAACAAGTTGTTCGTGTATGGGAATCTACCGTCCAGAAAAAACTAGAAAATAAAATTAACTATACCCTTATGCGGTTTGGGGTCGTCTTGAAAAAACAACATGGCATGCTGAAAAAATTGAAAATGCCTTATCAACTTGGCTTGGCCAGCATACTGGGTAGCGGACAACAGCAAATCAGCTGGATTCACATTGAGGATTTAGTGCGAGCAATACGGCTTATCATTAAAACTCCATCAATTTCAGGCCCAATCAATATGGTTGCCCCTGAAGTCGTGACACAAAAGCAGTTGGCAAAAAATATGGCAAAAGCTTTGAATCGACCTTGTTTTCTTCAAACCCCCATTTTTTTCATTAAGTTATTATTTGGGCAAATGGGCGATGAGCTATTACTTTCTGGTCAAGAAGTCATTCCTGAATATTTACAAAAAGCGAACTTCTTTTTTCAATATCCCATGTTGGAAAAAGCGATTTTTCATGAACATGATTAAATATGTACTATAACCGTCGCTCATTTTTTGGGCATCTGGAGGATGCTCAGCAATTACCATGAACTTCGCCTCCTGAATCATCAAATTCACTGATTGGTATTAATGAATTAGACTGCAATAAAAAATTGAATAAATAAAAAATATCTTCATTCACAATGATATTGTCCAAAACTTGCATTTGAATTTGGCAATTAAGAAAAGCATCCATTCGTGCACAACTCAAACGCACGATCCCTTTTGTGAGAGAAATTCTGAGGTTTTGATATGATATTGTTTTGTTAATTCATTGATTAAAAAATCATTCAACTGATTCCATTAAGGTGTAATAAGTACTATGTCCAATATCGGTATTTTTTTTGGCAGTGACACAGGCAACACTGAAAACATTGCCAAATTGATTCAAAAGCAATTTGGTGAGCAGGCGAAGGTTTATGACATCGCCAAAAGTCATCAAAAAGATTTAGAAAACTTTGATATTCTTTTTTTAGGTATTCCGACTTGGTATTACGGGGAAGCCCAATGTGACTGGGATGATTTTTTCTCAACCCTGGAGGAGATCAATTTCAAAAATAAATCGGTGGCCATATTTGGTTGCGGTGATCAGGAAGATTACGCCGAATATTTTTGTGATGCGATGGGGATGATACGCGATATTATCGAGCCTCATGGGGCGAAGATTGTCGGGCATTGGCCAACCGAAGGGTATTATTTTGAAGCCTCAAAAGGGCTGTTCGATGATGAGCACTTTATTGGTTTAGCCATCGATGAAGATAGACAAAGTGAGCTCACGCAAGATCGCGTGGATAACTGGCTCAAGCAGGTTTCTTTAGAGTTGGGGCTCGAAATATTAAAGACGGATAAAACGGCGTAAAATAAGCCTTGAGGACACAGAGCAGATAGAGATATACGGTTATACTAAAGAGCCCGAGTTAAGCACAGTATGTATAGGATTGAACCGAGATGAAAGACAATAATATAGCTTTAAAAAAAGCGGGCCTTAAAGTCACCCTCCCACGTCTAAAAATACTGGAGATCTTGCAAGATCCAGTCTGTCATCATGTCAGCGCGGAAGATCTCTACAAAAAACTGATAGATATGAATGAAAAAATCGGTTTGGCAACTGTGTATCGGGTTCTCAATCAGTTTGATGATGCGGGGATTGTCACACGCCATCATTTTGAAGGTGGGAAATGTGTGTTTGAAATAAAACAACAGCATCACAATCACTTAATTTGCCTGGATTGTGGAAAAGTGATTGAGTTTCTTGATAAATGTATTGAAGGTCGTCAACGGGAAATTTCCAAAAAGCACGGTATCAAATTAACCGACCGCAGTTTATGTTTATATGGGCATTGCGAAAGAGACGAATGTTCTAAAGAGGAAGATTTAAAAGAAAAAAACAGTGATGTGTAAAAAATAAAATCAAAAATTTTGAGCGATTTATAGTAGTTTATCTATATTTTTACAATTAAAATTATCAGAGTTGAACTGAGCCGTAGTTTTTATAAAAATTATTTTTTGATCAACGAATAATATTGAAAACCAAATTTCAAATAATGTTTTAATAAATTTTAATATAAAAATGAATTGATAGTTTTAATGAGGGAAATATATGTCAATAAATCCGACTCTTCAACGAAGCCACTCATCTGGTCACCTCAGTGAAACAAATACATTACATCGCAGTGAGGGATGTGGAAGTCTGAATCATATTCCAGACTCCACTAGCGGCTCTAATTTGTTTACAGCTGTTAAAGCTGTTAAAGCTGTTAAAGCTGTTAAAAATACAACAAAGAATCCGGGGTCTCGTCAAAGCGCAGAAGCATCTTCAAAATTAACAAAAAGAGAAGAAGGAGGAGAAGGAGGGAAAATAACGGTAACAAGAGAAAAAATCGAAAGTACAAAAGAAGCGTGGTTGTATAGTACTAACTTCCATAAGTTTCAACCCGCTGGTACAAACTCATCATCAACTGCCAATGCTTCCAACAATAATCAAAAAATAGCCTCAGCTGCAGACGACGACAAGATAGAAAACAAGTTCAAATTAAGAAAACCAGCAGTATCATTATTCACACAGGCATCTTCAGCACAGGTAAGCGAACCAGTACAACAACAAGAAGAGCGTCCAGAAACAGTCTCAGCACAGAAAAAAAATAAATTATCCCGATTATGGCAGGGTATAAAAGAGGTCTTTTCTTTTTTATTTCGGAGTTGTTTTCCACGCACCAAAACCAAAAGTAATGATGCGACAACGATTTCAAAAACCGAAATTGCTGGAGGTAAAACCGTAAGCAAAGACACTCTGAACGAATTATTAAAAAAAATAGATGAACTTATAAAAACTGAAGGTTTGGATGGATTATTTAGGGAATCAGGTTCTTCTTCACACCTTAATGAGCTTACACAACAGGTTAATTCTGGTGAGAAAGTTGATATTGATAAAATCGATAATCGAGACACTGCGATTGGTTTTTTTAAAAGAATTATGGAAAGAGTCACCCCTTTAAAATATGAAGAGGTTCAAACAATACTCTCTAATAAAATAACCCATAAGGAAATAGGGGAAGAGCTCTCTAAGATAATCAACTCTAAGTATCCAGAAGAATTCTTGATGATACTTAAAACGCTAGGCAAATTTTTCGAAAAAGCATCCAATAATGAGAATAGCAAATTTAATGTAACATCTTTCACAACATGTATTCCAAATCTTATTAAATGTGAATCTGGAAACCCAAATTTGTTGCTGGAACAATCTAAAGAAATACCTAAAATGATTGAAAAAATTCTTCACAAAGATACTTTAGAAGCAATTTTCACTAATATAACTATTACAAGCCTATAGTTAAATTAAACCTTCATACGCTATTATTTTTCTGTCTATAAGTGACCTCTCCGACGAGATATAGATGCTTTCAAGGTCAATAAGCCGAAAATTGAACTACGGCTGTAGTAGATATGTCAGAGGCGAATATATAGTTGGGGATTTGGAAACGTCATGTTGATTGATTGTTACAGAGGTATTTTTCAGTGATACATGATTTGGCGGTGAGAGAGGGATTCGAACCCTCGATACGCTTTCGCATATACACGCTTTCCAGGCGTGCTCCTTCAGCCACTCAGACACCTCACCGTTCATGACACTTTTCTAATGCCGGCGTAATATAGGGATCCTCTTTATTAGGGTCAAGAATTATTTGTTCGGTCTGACTTAAAACCTCGGCCTGTTACGTTTTTCTGTTTCTTTCATTGTCCAAATTTGAGTTTCACCCTTCAACGATCACCAATGCTATTGCATAGTGCCTTTCATCTGATATCGAAAGATGCCAGGATTTAACGCTGAGCCTGACCGCCATCTCATTGGCTTTATCTGATACCAGTAAATGTGGTTTTCCAAGTTCGTCATGAATCACTTGAAAATGCCTCAATTCCAGGCCATTGCGAAAGCCCGTTCCTAGTGCCTTCGCTGCGGCCTCTTTAGCCGCAAAACGCTTTGCAATAAACCGAACAGGCTGTTGATGTTGTTGATATTCAGATAATTCGAGGGGAGTTAAAATGCGATGAGCAAGCTTGTCGCCGCTGCGGGCGATAATGGCCTGAACGCGAGCGATTTCAACCATATCTGTGCCCATGCCCAAGATGGCCATTATTGTCGCGCTTCTTTCATCAGTTTTTTCATCTCGCTGACCGCCGGCGCCAAACCCGAGATCAGTGCTCGGCCAATGATCGCATGGCCAATATTGAGTTCCTCTATGTCTAATATGGCCGCAATCGCTTTCACATTATGGTAACTCAGGCCGTGCCCTGCATTGACTTTCAGTTTTTTTTGAGATGCATAAGCCGCCGCATCCACGATGCGTTTGAGCTCACTGCTTTTTTGATTGCCGGACGCATTGGCATAAGTGCCAGTATGAAGTTCAATATATTGTGCTTTCGCTTGTGCGGCCAAATCAATCTGATGCTTATCAGGATCAATAAAAACAGATATCACAATCCCTGCTTTTGATAACACCTCGATCATTTCAACAATATTATCGGTTTGTACTGTCATATCCAAACCGCCTTCTGTTGTAATTTCTTCTCGTTTTTCGGGCACCAGGCAACAGGAATACGGTTTGATGGCACAAGCCATCTCTCGCATTTCATTTGTGACCGCCATTTCTAAATTTAAACGTGTCTGAATCGTTTGAGATAAAAGGTGAAGATCGCGTTCTGTGATATGCCGTCTATCTTCTCGCAGATGTACCGTAATGCCATCGGCGCCTGCTTGTTCTGCAATAAAAGCCGCTTGAACGGGATCGGGATAAAGGGCCCTTCGGGCATTTCTCAGCGTGGCGACATGATCTATATTGACACCCAACAGGAGATCTTTCATTGATGTTTCTCTGATTAAAAATAAAAGCATAAATAAGGCAGGTATTTTAACGTTACCGTCACTTTAATGTCACTCATTGATCGCCATCTCTAGAATGGCCATCTCAGTTAAAACCACTGATCCCCATAAAATGAGCGTTTTTTGATATTTTTTTATTTTTATACAGTTTATATTTCTTTTCATTAATAATGCTTATAACCAAGTAATAAATTCTTTTGAGTAAAGCGATTAAAAACAAGTTAATTTCAATCAAATTAAAAAATAGATAAAAAATCATGGCTATATTTAGATCATCAAACAGTACAAGCGCTTTAGCTGCAAGAACAAATGCTTTAGAAAAGGAATTCTGTGAATTGGGAAAACAAAAAAAATCTTTTACATCACAAATCAAGTCCTTGAGTAATACTAGCACTCAAGCACTCACCCCAAAAAAAATAAAAGAAGAACAAGAACTCACTACTCTTGAAGAAAACTTGAAGAATGCAAGAGGTTTAAAGAAGGAGTTAGGTGTTCACAAGAGTGAGTTAGATGGAAAATATTCCCGAAAAAAAGTCTCTTTCAGTAAAAGTGATCAGGAAAAGACTACAAAGATTTCATTATTACAGGGAAGAATTTCTGGTACTCAGAGGAATCTTGATAAAAAAATAAAGGAATTAGAAAAAGATATTAATAACAAAAAACGCAATAAAGAGCTTTTGGAGATGCGGCAAAAAAACATACTTGAAGAAATTGCGCGTGCATTTTGTGAAAAATTTGGAAAATTTGATTAATAAAAATTAACAGCGCTCCAAATGATCAAGGTAAAGAGGATATTTATTATCCTCTTTTTTCATATTCTCATCACATCAGAGGGGTCCACCCTAAAGGTGAAGCAGAGAGTTTAAGATGAAATCACCGGTGTCACTGTCTGCAAAACTTTGTCTCCAGGGACATGAAAGACTTCCCCTATCTCTGAAAATCCAGAAGTGATTTGCCTCAATTGATTTAGGTGATTCAGGTGATTAAACTCGTTCTTCAATCTGAGGTTGGGGAACAGTTGATATGAAATGAGACCGGCCTCATCCCGAAAGTTGATGCTCACTGTGTGCACAGCTCCTTCTTTGTCCACAACGGAAAGATGCCTATAGGGTTCATCTTTCATAAAATTTATCAGACGTAGCGTAACATGTTCTGCAGGTGAATCGAGATGACTCACTATCACATCGTCCTCTTCTTGTGTTATTGCAATCTCTTTCAGTGAAAAAGGCAAAAGCAAAATGTCTTGCTCGGGGTCGCCCGTTGCAGGGGCATCATAATTATCAATGCGCACCTCTTTTGCTATCGGCCTGTCTTCGACGATGTAAATATCTCTTCCTCCTTTTCCTTCTAATTTATCTTGACCTGTTGTACTCAGTAAAATGTTGCTGAGATCATCTCCTTGTAAATCATCATCAAACCCACTTTCTTGCGGGACTAATTTCAAAAAATCCGGCAATATTTTTTTTTCATCTTTGAGTGCGATCACCCCGGGTGTTTGCTGACAGGACATTTTCTGAATGATTAACGGCGTTTCTTCACTGTCAGTTTTAGGAAGGTGACATTTTTTATCAAAATTTGGAACATATTGCGCTATTAAGGTGAGGGGTTCCGGTTCTTCGTTATCAAAATTGAACGTGATCTCAGAAGGCAGACCTGTAAAAATCATGCCATCCTGGGTATAAAAAATATATTGGGCGGTTAAAGTTCCTTTTTGCTGTTGAGTTGAAAAAATATAGAGATCAGACAATGTCAGCGTGGTTATGCTGCTATTTTTATTTCGTAATTCAATGAATACATCTTGTTTGATCCTTTTAATACTGATGATCTGGTTCACCGTATAATCTAAAAAAACAGGGCTAAATTCTTCTGGGTTATTTTCTTCTTTGATGATTAGTGTCGCGTGATCAGAACGTGTATTTTGTAAAATACGATAAAAATCTGTGCCTTCTCCTCCATCAAGCTCACCGGCCTGCGACACTAAAATATCATTGCCATAAAAACCCATCAATTTATCATACCCTCCATTTCCATTAAGAATATTGGGTTGATTGTTGCCCAAAATAACATCGTCTGTTTCTGAACAGATCTCTACGTTATGAATATTTTTTAATATGGCTATTTTTTGCGACGAATCAGTGAAAGCAAAGTACTCTTCCTTCAAATGAATATAGTATCCGCCTTGTGCTTGTGACGGCTTTGTATTTGCTATCAAAAAATCAAAACCCTTCACGCCATCTAATACGCTCGGTTTATCGGGCACAATAGTTCCAGTAAAGATAAAAGTATCAGATTCATTGCCTCCCTTAAAATTTTTGATACCATCACCGATGTCAAAAATATTTCTTTTTTGGCTATGACCTACCACTTCATCGTTTCCCGCGCCCCAAAAAAAACAAATCTTATCCGCTGTTGTAGAATCGAGTCTATTTGTTTTTATAATAGAAACAGAGGGTGATAAAGACCTTGAAGGTTCTATCGGTCTTTTGACAGAAAAAGTACCATTTTTATCGGAATCGGAATCGGTATGAAGAACGATCTTATCGTCAGTAGGTGAAAGCCCTTTGATGTCATAAAATGTATACTCACTGTTTTCTAAAGCGAGATCAAAATAGATAGTTTGATTGCTCTCAGTTCTTCTTACATGGTCTTTATAGTGTGATAGGATGGCTGGAGCTTCAGAGGGTAATATTTTGTCTCTTATGGTTTTATTAGCTGGATATTGCGGATTTAATCTATGTTGAATGCTCCTTCTTGAAGCTAAATTTTTTCCTGTTAATTTTTTATAGTGATACTCCTCCAGAATTATGGGTCCTGTACTATAATAGATCGACTCTATTTCATCATCTGAGTTCAATAATGATTGAAAATTTGCTCTTAACTGGTGATGAATATTTTTTTTAGCCTCTTCTGCTGTTACTGCTTTGTTGACCTTATTGGTGACCTCTACGTCAATTTCTGCGCCCAAAAAATGAAACAGGCCAGTGCGTAATTTTTGTAACAATATCAATTTAGTGTAGCTCTCTATTTTTTCAATTTCACGAGCTGAGTAATATATTCTCCCAACTACAGCGGTTAAAATCCCTAAGGCGATACCAATAGTGCCAGCCGCTAATGCCATTTTCCCGCTTAGGGCTAATAATCCCAAGCCGCTTATGACGCTGCTCCCAGCGCCTAAAGAAGAAAGGCCAATACTGACCTTTAAATCTTGTTGGATATCAGGGTCAGTTTCTGTTTTAAGTTTACTGGCTGCTATATTGACTTGATAAATATCAAAAAAAGCGCCAAAAATATTTAAAATAGATCCTCCATATTGAGCCAGTTTCAGTCCCGCTGCATACCGAAAAAGTTTCATTCTAGAAGCAAAAATCTGAGCGGATTGATAAGAAAGCTTTTGAATAAGGTGAGAGCCCAGTTTTCTAAAACCCAACTCTAAAATAGCCCCCCCCGCATCATAAAAAAGACCCGCCATAACCAGCTTCGCCTCTAAATCCAGCGCTTCTTTTTCAGATTCCATTAATTGACCAGAAGAACGACGCCGCGAGTAATGAGAGAGGAATCTTAAAGATCCGATCCAAGAAAGAGCCTGTGTTGCCTGGCCCAACTTATCGATGGCATGATATGTGTTTGAAACACCTAAGCTGCCCCTGTTTTTCTGGGATTTATGCTTCTGGTTCAAAGAACGATCTGATAACACATCCGTGTCTCTGATAAAGCTTTCCAGGTTTTGAAAAGGAATAGATTTTGAAATCTTGTCAAGATTCAACTGATAAACATCAAATACAAATAACCCGTCTTTTTGAGGCACATCCCTTAAGCGCATTAAGTACTCAATTAACATTGTTCTAAGGGGAATATTGATTTTTTGAAAATTATCAGTGGTAACGCATATTTCACCAAAATTAGCATCATAGACATACCAATTTGTTTTTTCATATCCAATCTTGCGTTTCGCTATCGTTAAGATATTTTGACCCATACGCAGCTGATAATACCCTTGTGTTTCATTAACCAATGTTTCAAAAAATTGATAGATATTCTGTGAGCCTTTTGCAACAAAAGCAGACTCTGCTTTTAGCTGATTAATCAGGCTCACTAAAGTTTTTTCGTCGTTATTATCGATTTGAAAAAATATTTCCTGTTGATTTATCCCAGCATGAATTTGAAATTGATTCAGTAATTTTAAACGTAACTCTCTATCATCCAGACTGAGTATGCTTAAATAAGCCAAACTCACTTTTTGGGCTTTTTGTTGCGCCAATATACTGCCATCACCTATATAAATCGTTTGCATACAAGAATGAATTCTAGCCTGAAATCCACTCATATTACTGTATAGCTGTATCCGTTCTTTCCAATTGACCATATTTTCGACGATAAAAATTTCCCACTCAGCAGTCCGTTTTAAAGCAGTCTGCCCTGTTGATCGAATGAATTGATCATGAGTTTCACTTAATTGCCTCAAACTTTGTACTTGACTCATAAATTGAGAATAAAGCAGGGGATCAGAGGATGTCTGGTAAAATTTTTTCCAATCGAGTTCTCCTGAGGGAGAGTGAAAAAAATCCATTAATAGTTTGAGATCATTTTTACTAAATGAAGTCCACTTGTCGGAAGAAATATCATTCACCAAGACTGAAACTCGTTTTAACTTCTCGTTTAAAGAAGATGCGGGATCTTTTTCATTACGTATAGTCTCTGAAAGATGTATCGAACTTTCTTGATTCATTTTTGTTGTCGTATCTCTTTGATGACCACTAGTATCATCAGTGTGATGAGAGATTTTGATGACCTTTAATGGAATCCCTAATTCTTTGGCAACATTTCCAGCCGACTCACGTAATATATTAATATTTTTCGATAAAAGAGACGCTGAGGATGAAACCTGTTGATCCTCATTTCTATTTTTGGGGGCATCATGATCTATCAAAAACAGACCTGTGATTTTAATTTCTTCTGTTACAGGATAATGGGGATAAATATTGACATCGGGTCGCCCAGTGATCAGTACTTTATTTCGTAAAAGGGTTCTATTGATAATATTATCCGGCGTGGCGACTCGTTGCGGGTAAGAAAATAATTGATTCGATAGCAGACCTTTGCGTTTTAACTCAGAGAGAGTGGTGTTGTCTGTGAGAGGCAATGTTGTCTTGCGACTGGTCAACTCTTTCAATTTTTGCAGCAAATTTATTTTTATGCGGGAGGCCTGGTCACCAGACTGATTGACTAAACTGTCTAAATTAGTCTCAACAATGGCTTCGTGTGGTGCGGCAGCTAAAATATTCTGGTTGGGAACCTGTAATATCAATCCCACCGAATAGCTTCTGATTGTGTCATTTGACATGATACTGGATGAAATAAAATCAGATTGCTTAAATATATCTTTAATATCTTTATTTTTTGAAAAAATGCCTGTGCGAAAAATTAAATCTTGAATTGAAGAAGCATAAACAAGATACCTGAATTTTTCACTTTTTATTTTGGGATCAGTAAAATTCTGGGGTGACCAATCATCCAATACAGGAGATAACAACCGAAAAGCGCTGCTGTGCTTCTTCTGTATCAGCTCTCCATTTTTATTCCAGCCTAATAGAATTGTATCCCCTGCCGTCTGAGTCGCTCCCTGTGATCTCGTATTATCGGTAAACTTTCTACCAACACCAGAAACATAGAGTGTTTGTGTTCTGGCCGATATCTCCGCCTGAATACCCTGGCGCTTTATCTCCCTGGCAAATTGAGTGGCAAAATTTTTGCGTTTGTGACTCATCAGTTGACATCCCACTAAACTGATGCGATTTGGAATCATTTTAATACCATGTATTTGGTTAAATTTTTGGTTAAAATCTTTTAAAAGCCTGGCTAAACTAGCAGGCTTCATACCAGAGAAGGATCCAATAGAGCGAGAGAGAGCACGAGGCCTACTGCCGTGACCGACTAATTGCCAACGTAATTTGCCTTGAAGCGTATTTGGAGAGCCATGTAATACACGATAATTATTTCGTTTATCCAGTTGAACTAAAACTGAGCCTGGGTGTTTTTCAGTGAGATTTACTGCAGCCTTAAGCACAGTATCGTCATCTTGTAGCTGAATAATCAGTTGTCCCGCATATCGGGTCAAACCGCCAGATAGGGGCGGCCTTGTTATGACAGGTTGAACCTTCCATTGTTTAACGGATACAAAGGGTACCCGTTCATTGGTATTTCGTTTAGTACGACGGATCTGGCCATCAGATTGATCATGGGTGATCAAAGAATGCGGGGGGAATTGACCTTGGGGCATGGTTATTTTTCATCCTTAAAAAATAGAAAAGTGCGAAGACAGGCATTTTATTTGGAGCATAGTAGAAGCACTTAAGATCTTCAATAAGCCTTTTCTCTTCTCTGTTGTCGCTTATTGGAATCTTGTATAATCATGCTTTATTCTTTTTATCTAACACATGAAAGTATCGACTATTTTGACTCATCAACATCTTAAATGGCAGTCTTTGCTGCCGAATATGGTCCCTTATGAGGAGCTATTTCTTCGGGCATCTGATTTAGAACCTATCTCTTTTGAAGATGTACAGCCGAGATTAAGCAATGCGTTGGCTTTATTTTGTCGTCCTCAATCCCAAGAGCGCTTTATGATCATTAAAGCACAGGAACATGATCAGTATTTATCCCTTATCAGCCAGGTTGTTCAAAAACAATATACTGAACCTTTAAAGTACTCTAGCGGTCGTTATGCTGTTGAAGACAATGAAATTCATTGGTTTTCGACCTGTCGAGATCAGGATACCTTCGCATCTCAAGCCGTTTGCCTTTTTCAAAATTGGATTGAACCAGAACAAATGTTTGGTGCCGTTAAATTTCATCAAAACAAGATTGATCTACAACCTGGTCTTATCCATCGTGTCAATGGTGGAGGAGTATTGGTCATTTCTGTCAGCACTTTATTGGCCCAACCCCTGATATGGCGTCGATTAAAACAAATGATCATTCAAAGGCGTTTCGAATGGCTTTCACCAGACGAGAAGCGTCCTCTTTCAGTGACGGTTCCACCCATGCCTTTGGATGTGAAACTAGTACTAGTAGGGGATGCATGGCGGTTAGAAGATTTTTTTCAAGTAGAATCTGAACTGAATTTGTTTTCATTTTATGGTGAATTTGAAACTGAGCTGTCTTTAAAGAATCCTGAAGCAATAAACCTCTGGTGTCGTTACATTCATAGTTTGACAGATATGCCTTTGGTGTCTGACGCCTGGCCGGTATTCATCCGGGAAGCCGTGCGTGAAACAGGCGACAAGGAACGTTTACCTCTTTGTCCTGTGTGGATAAAACAGTGTTTATCTGAAGTATCTCTGTACGAAAAACAGGGCAAGATAACGGCTAATTCTCTCAATGATGCGATCAGCGCTCGTCATTGGCGGCAAAATTATCTTTGTGAATGTATACAAAACGATATCGAAGAAGATCAAATTTTTATTGAAACCACAGGCGATGTGATAGGCCAGGTCAATGGATTGGCTGTCATTGAATACCCTGGCCATCCTCAGGCGTTAGGAGAACCGACTCGCATCAGTTGTGTTGTGCATTTGGGTGATGGCGAATTTGTGGATGTAGAACGAAAAGCAGAATTGGGGGGCGACATTCACGCTAAAGGCATGATGATTATGCAGGCCTTTTTAATTTCTGAGTTAGCACTGGATCATGCTCAACCATTTTCAGCCTCTCTTGTTTTTGAGCAATCCTATGCTGAAGTGGATGGTGATAGTGCTTCCTTAGCACAATTATGCGCGCTTGCGAGTGCTTTGGCTCAACAGCCTATCCATCAGGCGCGTGCGGTGACAGGTTCTATCGATCAATTTGGTCGTGTTCAGCCTATTGGGGGAATCAACGAAAAAATAGAAGGATTTTTTCAGGTTTGCGATCGTCGAGGCTTGACGGGGTCTCAAGGGGTGATTTTACCTGGTCAAAATGTTCGCCATCTTTGTTTAAATGATTCTGTTGTTGAGGCAGTCAAACAGGGGCATTTTCACCTGTGGGCGGTAGATACCGTCGCGGATGCGTTGCCCTTGTTGACAGGTATGCCTTATTCCGACACAGATAAACCGAATTTATTACACAAAATCCGGCAACGTATAGCACAAGTCCATCATCATGATCGTCGAGGATTTTTGGGCCGATGTTTAGAATGGTTTCAGAAACATTGAAAGCCCATCGCAAAAAAGGGTTAAAGTTTCATTTAAGTGTTTAAAACTAATATAAGGCTAATTAAAAAATATGATGAATGAATATGGTGCCTATTCCAGAAAAGATTTGGAAGCTTCAGCACGTGGCGAGTTATTTGGTCCAAAAGGACCTCGGCTGCCCGCCAGCAACATGTTAATGATTGACCGTGTCATTACCATGACCAAGGATGGGGGTATGCATGGTAAAGGTTACGTGGAAGCAGAATTAGATGTCCATCCCAATCTGTGGTTTTTTGGTTGCCATTTTATTGATGATCCTGTTATGCCAGGTTGTCTGGGCTTGGATGCCATGTGGCAATTGGTCGGATTTTATCTTGGCTGGTTAGAGAATGAAGGCAAAGGACGTGCGTTAGGGGTCGGAGAAGTCAAGTTTAAGGGCCAGGTTTTACCTGATTCAAAAAAAATCACTTATTGTATTGATTTTAAAAAAGTGATCACGGGTAAATTAATTATGGGGATAGCAGACGGTAAAGTGTTGTCAGACGGCCAGCAAATTTACACCGCCGATGATCTCAAAGTGGGATTATTTAAAAATACTTCGTTTTAGTAAAGATGATGTAAGGGAACCAGCAACGAATGTCGGATTTAACCCCGCCGAGTCAAATACTATTGCGCCATACTCGTGAATTTGCTGAGCGATCTGTGATTTTTTCGGGTGATCTACAAGATCTGCTTCCCGCTCAGTTCAACGCCAAACAAATCAGGGTTCATACTCAAGAATATCATCACTGGCGATTATTGAGCCCTGTATTAAAAAATGATATTCAATTTGGTGTATTACCGTCTGAAGATCTTGTCTCCAAGACAGATACGGTCATTTTTTATTGGCCTAAAAATAAAGCCCAAGCGCAATTTCAATTAGAACATTTATGTTCCTTGTTCCCCAGCCAAACCAATATATTTATTGTCGGTGAGAATCGCAGTGGTATAGGCAGTGCTAAAGACCTTTTGGCTGAAAATGTCGGTTTGCATAAAATGGATGCCGCGCGTCGTTGCAGTCTATATTATGGTTGTTTAAAACAAAAACCGGTTTTCAATATGGAAAGCCAATGGCGCCGATATCAGGTGAAAGATGTGCAAATAAAAACGCTCCCAGGCGTATTTAGTGCCAATCAATTAGATGAAGGCAGTCAATTGTTGCTGTCTTCGTTTGATATTCCCTTGAGTGGTAAGGTGCTGGATCTGGCCTGTGGTGCGGGTGTATTAGGCACAATTTTGGCTCGTCAATCTCCTCAAATTGAACTGACACTCAGCGATGTGAATGCGGCGGCTCTTGAATCGAGCAGGGCCAATTTGGCTGTGAATCATATCAAGGCAAGGGTGGTTCCCAGCGATCTATATTCAGATATTCCAGAACGATTTAATCTCATTTTATCCAATCTTCCTTTTCATAAAGGCCTAAAAACAGATCTGAAAATGATAGAAAAATGTATTGAGGAAGCCCCTGAACATCTTTATAAAGGCGGAAAATTAAGGCTCGTCGCCAATGCTTTTTTACCTTATCCTAAATTATTGAATCGTACTTTTGGTCACTATGAAGTATTGACTCAAAACGCTCGCTTTAAAGTATATCAAGCCACGCTTTAATTCTTTGATGTACTCAACTTAAAAAATAAAAAAATAAAAATGTCTATAATCAAAGTGCTTTAGTCATTAAATATTAACTTATTCATTTTTATTAAAGGAGCAAAATGCTATGTCTATATTTAATCATATTCTCCCGAATTTCCCTTATTTTTTCTCATCAAAACAAGCCATTTCAGAAAATGAGCCGGTTGCTTTGGAAGCACCGATTTTAAAAAATCAACCTAAAGTTTTGAGTGAAATTATTTATAACGAGGGTTTCAACGGTAAAAAAAATTATGTGATTAGAAAAAGTATTTGGGAAGAGGGAAAATTGTCGTCTGTCACAGAAAAGGTCTATTTGAAAAAAGTACCAAAAGACATATTTCTAAATATCCATAATGAATTTTTAATCAGTGTTGATGACACGAATTACAGCTATTATGAAAACACAGATGACCAACCCATGGTAAAAGGAATTTTTTCTACTTATTGGATACCTCCTAACCGTAACAAAGTCACTTATCATGAGTTTAAAGAGGGAGAACAGCCGATGCCTTCAAAGGAAAAAATTGCGGTGATTGATCATCAAGCTCAAGATAACCGCTCTACTTTACGCTCGGTGTTTGATTACATATTTCCCTTTTTTGCCAGCCAAAAAAATGAAGAAAAAAAGCGATATGATGATGAACTCATAGGCTTGGAAACCCAAGAGCTGGCAGATTTAACGCCCCATTTTTCAAATGTTGAACTTTCAGAAAAAGCGCCAACTTGCACTGTTTCTTTTGATCATGCTGATGAATCCACCCTTCCTTCTTATCTTTCATCAACGGTAGTTTAATTTTTGAGGATACATAAAAAAGAAAATGCATGAACAAACAGCGCTTAAATTTGCAACAAAAAGAAGCGATTGAATTTGTCACAGGTCCCTGCCTGGTTTTGGCAGGGGCAGGATCCGGCAAAACAAGGGTTATTATCCATAAAATTGCCCATTTAATTCGTCGTTGTGGGTATCTTTCACGGCAGATCGCGGCGGTCACCTTTACGAACAAAGCCGCTCGAGAAATGAAAGAGCGAGTCGCTGATATTTTAGGTCGCAAAGAAACGTTTGGCCTTATCATTTCTACGTTTCATGCTTTGGGTCTGGAAATCATCAGAGCGGAGCTTGCTCAATTAAACATGGGCCCCACTTTTTCTCTATTCGACGCTCAGGATCAATGGACTTTGCTGAAAGAATTGACCGAGACATGTTTGAATAATGATAAAACTCAATTAGAGGCTTTAGTCAAGGCTATCTCTCACTGGAAAAATCATTTGACGTGCCCTGAGGCTGCGCTGTCATCAGCTGAAACAGATCAGGAGAAACAATTGGCTTATTGTTATGGCTTGTATGATGAGCACATGAAAGCCTGTCGTGTGCTTGATTTTGATGACCTGATTGTATTACCCACCCAGTTGCTTCGAAACAATAAAGACGTTAGAGAGCGCTGGCAAAATCGTCTGGGATATTTGCTGGTGGACGAATATCAGGATACCAACAGCAGTCAATATCATATGGTGAAATTGTTGGTGGGTCAGCGCGCACGCTTTACGGTGGTCGGAGATGATGATCAGTCTATTTATTCCTGGCGCGGCGCCCAACCGCAAAATTTATCTTTGTTAAAAGAGGATTTTCCGCAACTTAAGGTGATCAAGTTAGAGCAAAATTATCGTTCCTCAGGCCGTATTCTTAAAGTCGCGAATGTGTTAATCGCCAATAATCCTCACGTATTTCAAAAACAGTTATTTTCAACTTTGGCTTATGGCGAGCATTTGAAAGTGATCACGGCTGACAATGAAGATCATGAAGCGGAGCACGTTGTCAACGAGATCATCACTCATCAGTTAATGAGAAAAACACAATATGGCGAATATGCCATTTTGTATCGTGGGAACCATCAATCACGATTATTTGAAAAGCTGCTTTTGCAACATCGTCTGCCTTATCATATCTCAGGGGGAGACTCTTTTTTTGCGCGGCCTGAAATTAAAGATTTTTTGGCTTATCTTCGATTGTTAACCAATCCCAGTGATGACCGTGCTTTTTTACGTGCGGTGAATACACCAAAACGTGAAATTGGCGTAACGACGATTCAAAAGCTGTCTCAATGGGCGCATCAGCGTCGTAAAAGCCTTTTTCAAGCCAGCTTTGATCTGGGTTTGAGTCAATTTTTGTCTGCGCGTAGCCTTGACTCACTGCAGCGTTTTTCCCATTGGATGGAAAAAATCAGGCGTTTGGCAGATACAGATCCCTTAGACGCCATCTCAGAATTATTGAGCGGGATCGATTATAAACATTGGTTTAAGGACAGCGCACCCAGCCCCAAAGCCGCGGAAGTTAGGATTAAAAATGTCGATCTGCTTTTTAAATGGATGACAGAGATGTTGAGGGGATCCGATCTGTATGAGCCCATGACCTTAATTCAAGTGGTCACCCGTTTTACGTTAAATGACGTATTGGAAAAAAAAGAAAATGAAGGACAGGCAAATCGAGTACAACTGATGACCTTACATGCCTCGAAAGGGCTTGAATTTCCGTATGTCTTTTTGGTGGGCATGGAAGAAGGTTTATTGCCTCATCAAACCAGTATCGATGAAGACAATATCGAGGAAGAACGGCGTTTGGCGTACGTCGGCATCACGCGGGCACAAAATGAATTGTATTTCAGCCTTTGCCGTGAGCGGCGCCAATATGGTGAATGTATTCCACAAACACCCAGCCGGTTTTTGCTTGAGTTGCCGCAAGATGATCTCGATTGGGAATCCAGGCAAAAAGAAATCAGCACAGAGGAAAGAATGGAAAGAAGCGAGGGGCATTTAGCCGCTCTTAGAGCACAATTGAAAAAAGCCAGAAAAAAATAAAAGGCCAAAAAGCCATTATCAAATAATGATTCAGACATTGAAACATTTGACATTGAGCAGGAGACATTCATGAACAGCAAAGTCATTGTTCCACCTAAAAATAAAGCCCAGAAGATTTGTTTTGATGGCAAGTTAATCGTTCCAGATCATCCTGTTATTCCCTTTATTGAAGGGGATGGGATTGGCGTTGATATCACGCCAGCTATGATCAACGTGGTCGATGCGGCGGTTGAGCGGGCTTATAATAGCAAAAGAAAAATCGCCTGGATGGAAATTTATGCCGGTGAAAAATCGACTCAAATTTATGGAAAAGACGTTTGGTTACCCGACGAAACCCTGGATTTGATTCGTCAATATCATGTTGCGATTAAAGGACCACTGACAACGCCAATAGGAGGTGGCATGAGTTCTTTAAACGTCGCATTACGGCAAAAGCTCGATCTTTATGTTTGTTTACGTCCAGTTCGTTATTACACGGGCACACCTAGCCCACTTAAGCAGCCTGAATTAACGGACATGGTGATTTTTCGTGAAAACACGGAAGATATTTATGCGGGGATTGAATGGAAGGCCGGTTCAGAAGACGCCAAAAAAGTGATTGAATTTTTGCAAAAACAGATGGGGATCCAAAAAATTCGATTCACCGAAAATTGCGGCATTGGCATTAAGCCTTGTTCAAAGCAGGGGAGTGAACGACTGATCAGAGCGGCCATTCAATACGCCATCGACAACGATCGTGCATCTGTCACCCTGGTGCATAAAGGCAATATCATGAAATTCACGGAAGGGGCATTTAAAGAGTGGGGCTATGAATTGGCACGTGAAGAATTTAACGGAAAATTATTTAATGGCGGCCCTTGGCTTGAAATCAAGAATCCTAAAAATGGAAAAAGCCTTATTGTTAAGGATGTGATTGCGGACGCCTTTTTACAGCAAATATTACTACGCCCCAAAGAATATGATGTGATCGCCTGTATGAATCTCAATGGCGATTATATTTCTGATGCATTAGCAGCACAGGTGGGCGGCATTGGGATTGCGCCTGGGGCGAATCTCAACGAACAATGTGCATTATTTGAAGCCACTCATGGAACGGCGCCGAAATATGCGGGGCAAGATAAAGTCAACCCAGGCTCGCTGATTTTATCAGCTGAGATGATGTTGAGGCATATGGGATGGACGCAAGCCGCCGATTTAATCATTGAAGCGATGCAACGCACCTTTTCTGCGAAAACCGTGACATACGATTTTCATCGTTTGATGGAAGGTGCCACATTAAATAAATGCAGTGAATTTGCTCAAAATATCATTAAAAATATGTAAAAAGCATGCTACCCGCTGAACTCATGGTATTCAGGGTAGTCTGGATTTGTATAGAACTGCCCATTTTTATTTTGATAGGGGTCAAGATAAGGGGGCTTTTTAAGAAGCGTACCCCATCATGATTTGTGCTGCCAGGTTAGGATTGCGCTCTAAATGATGTCTGAGGTCTACATCGAAAAAAAAACGGTTTATACATGTCAAAGGCCGAATTTCTTTGTCATTTCTTATCTTGCTTTAGACCGGGATCACCACTAATAACCCTTTAAAAAACCAGGGCGTCTGTTTTCATTGTGTCTTCAATTGGAAGGACCTCATAGAGGTTCACAGGTCTATTAAAAAAACTATCGCTCACTTCAACTGACTGTAAATTTACGCAAGTGTTGTACTGTTGCAAGCCAGGCAGATACCCAACCCATCATGGCCGCACTCAAAAGCAATAACAGACCTTCATTCCAATTTAAGCCCCGAAAAACAAAAATCGTGTCGAAGGATCGGGCGGATTGAGTGACCCACACATCTAATTTCCAAATCAATGCTTGAGATAAAATAAAAGAGAGAAGTGCACCAGTGAAACCGAGTAAAACGCCTACATTTAAAAAAGGTTGTAAAATAAAACTCTTCGTTGCTCCAATCAGTTTCATGACATTCATCGCTTCTCTTTGACTAAAAAGACTGGATCGGATGCTGTGACCTATGACCAAAAAAACAGAGGTCAACATTAATAAACCGATGACTAAAGCGGTTTTTTTGATCAATTCTGTCACGGCCACTAAACGAATAAACCAGCTATCGTCCATACGGACTTCAGTGACACCCACCACTTTATTGATTTTAATTTTTAATTTATTCAACGCGTCTGTGGTTTGAAACTGTGCTTGAGGCGTGATGATTGCCACAGCAGGCAAAGGATTGTCCTCCAACATTTTCAAAGCATCGGAAAAACCCGAGGCCTCTCGAAATTCAGCCAAAGTCTCTTCTCGAGATAAATACTGTACTTTATCTACCCCATGTTCCTGCTTTAAAATAGCGACCAGGTTTTTCGAGGCTGACTCATCCAGGGTTTTATCTAAAAAAGCGGTCAGCTGCGGTTTGGGATACCACAAGATTGCTGCATGATGAACATTTTTCCAAAAAATATAACAAAGGCTGGGTAAAGTAAGAGAGAAGGCGATGACCATTATCGTCAGAAAAGTCGATAGTGGCTGACGCCGCAGACCTAATAAAGTCTGTCTCCATGAATATCGCCATTGCTCAAGCCAGGCACCTTTGAAGGTTTTAAATATTATTTTTTTCTTTTTCATCATTTGTCGATACTGACATTCGCCCCTGGTTTAAGGTTAACAGTAAATGCTGCGAATGATTAACCAGCTTTATATTATGAGTTGCGATCAACACAGTCACCCCCACACGATTAAATTCTCCAAACAGTTGCATAATAGTTTGAGATAAGCTGGGGTCCAGATTACCTGTAGGTTCATCTGCGAGCAAAACCATGGGTTTATTAACAATGGCACGAGCGATGCCGACACGCTGTTGTTCTCCTCCTGAGAGCTGAACAGGAAAATTTTTTGCTTTATCGAGCAAATTCACTTTGTCCAGGGCCGCAGAAACACGACGACGCATATTTTCAGTCGACTTGCCTGTAATGATCAATGGCATCGACACATTGTCATAGACGGTACGATCAAATAATAAATGATGCTCTTGAAAAATCATCCCAATCTGTCGTCTTAAAAATGGCAATTCAGCATTTTTTAAACGAGTAATATCGTGGCCTGAAAATAAAATACGGCCGGCATTCGCACGTTCGAGGCCACAAATCAGTTTCAGTAAAGTACTTTTTCCTGCACCAGAATGTCCCATTAAAAAGGCCATTTGTCCTTTTGTGAGATGAAAGCTCACATTTTGTAAAGCTTGCCTTCCCCCTAAATAGACTTTACTGACTTCAAGAAAGTGAATCATACTGATTCATCCTCTTTCACAAAAAGCGCTTCAATAAAATCGCCTGCATTAAAAGGCCTTAAATCTTCTATTTTTTCTCCAACACCAATATAGCGAATCGGAATACCAAATTGGTCAGCAATCGCAAAAATGATGCCGCCCTTAGCGCTACCGTCAAGTTTAGTCAATACAAGTCCGGTCAACGGGACCGTTTCATGAAAGAGTTTTGTTTGATTGATGGCATTTTGACCCGTACTGGCATCGAGTACGAGCATGACTTCATGAGGAAATTCCTCTCCCCATTTTTTCATCACTCGCACAATTTTTTTGAGCTCTTCCATTAAATGCGTTTTATTTTGCAAACGCCCTGCAGTGTCAGCCAAAACAACATCAATGCCACGGGCTTTGGCCGATTGCACAGCATCAAAAATAACTGAAGCGGAATCTGCGCCGTCATGTTGTGCGACGACAGGAATCTGGTTGCGTTCTCCCCATATTTTTAGCTGCTCCGTTGCTGCTGCTCTGAAGGTATCACCGGCCGCCAATAGAACAGACAGACCTTGTTGACGTAATTGGTGGGCTAATTTTCCAATCGTGGTGGTTTTTCCTACGCCGTTGACCCCGACCATTAAAATCACATAAGGGCTTTTATTGCTCACTTTTAAGGGCTGCTCGACCTTTGAAAGAATGGACAACATTTCTTCTTTCAATTTTACATACAGCCCACTCGCCTCTTTTAATTGTTTTTTATTGGAATGCGTTGTTAACGAATCAATGATTTTTTGAGTCGTTTCCACGCCCACATCTGCCATTAATAATTGTTCTTCTAGTTCTTCAAAGAGATCATCATCTATTTTTTTGCCTTTAAATAATTCAATAAAACCTGTTCCCAAATATTGTTTGGTTTTTTTTAAACTATTTTTTAATCGGGTAAAAAATCCTGCTTTTTCGGGCGGCTTTTGAGTATCAATATCATTTTTTTGAGAAGATGAGGGGGGTATTTCAATAAAAGGAACACCGGAAGTCTTTTCATTGCAAAGATCGATGGAATCACTTTGGTGTGTTTGATCGATAACATCTTTTTCTTTATTTTGGCGGCTACGGCCAAGCCAGGAAAAAAAATGAGATTTTTTTTCTTTTGCCATTTGTGAGTATACTCCTGTGATGACATTTTTTGTTTAATCAAACCTACTGAGGTATGAAAGATAAAGTCTATCATTTTCTTCTCTTAAGCATGACAAGGCTTTCTTTATTTTTTATGGCAAAACCATCACAAGCTCAACGTCAAGGGCAGATTCGAATTATCGGCGGTCAATGGCGAGGAAGAAAATTGACCATCTCTGACAGTATTGGATTAAGGCCAACCAGCTGCCGCATGAGAGAGACTTTGTTTAATTGGCTGGCTCCTATGATCAAAGATGCTCGTTGTCTTGATTGTTTTTCTGGAAGTGGGGCTCTAGGGCTTGAAGCACTGTCTCGCCATGCAGCAGAAGCCGTGCTATTAGAGTCCAATGACCGTGTTGCAAAACAATTGCTTTTACATTTGTCCGTATTAGAAGCAAAAAATGCACGGATGATACAGACCAATACATTGAACTGGTTGGCTCGCCCCTGTGAGAGGCCCTTTGATCTGATCTTTCTTGATCCTCCGTTTCATCAAGGGCTTCTGTCATACGCCATTCCATTACTAGAGCAACAAAGCTGGTTGGCTGATGAAGCGTGGATTTATATTGAATCCGAATCCAGTCATAACCTGGAGATGATTCCTTCTCATTGGAGATTACAAAAAGAAAAAATAACGGGGCAAGTGGCTTATCGATTATTTATTCGTGAGTGGTTTTGTCATCAAAGGCGTTTTTAAAAAAAGCTTCTGCAAATAATTTGCAACCGCATTATCCATATTAGATCCGATGACTTCCATTTTAGGCAATGACTGTTTCAAACGTGGATACGAGTTACTCATAATGCAGCCTTTTTTCACCATCGATAACATTTCTAAATCATTCATGCCATCACCAAAAGCAATACACTCTTCAAGAGAATGTTCCAGTATTTCGGCCACCTGTTTTAATGCATGACCTTTGGATACACGCCCACCCATCACTTCTAAACAATGAGGTAATGAAAAACTGACATTGACACGCTCACCCCAACGCAGATTAATTGCCTTTTCAAGCGACAGCAATTTTTGATGATCATAACAAACGAAATACACCTTACAGACACCCTCTGTCTTTAGCTTATCAGGTGAAAAAACTTGGTAATGGAAGAGAGATTCACGAAAAAAATCAGCCTGTTCAGGGCTTTCACGGCTGACGTACCAACCATCATTTAGGTAAACGTTCGTGAGAATATCGGGATTATGGTATTCCATTTCATAGAGAGCACTAGCAATATCTTTATCAAGATCATCAGTATAAATCAATTTATCCTCAGGATCATGAACACGCGCTCCATTAGAGGTGATCATAAAGGCTTTTATCCCTAAATTATCTCTGATCTGTGAAACATCGATATGATGTCGCCCTGTCGCAAAAACGAAGTGAATACCAAGTTTAGCTAAGGATTTGAGTACTTTTTTGGTATGAGTCGATAAAGTATGGTTAGGTAGCAACAAGGTACCATCTAAATCAGAAGCAACAATATGATACATATCTATATTTTTACCTTTAATTAAATTCGTTTAACAAAAGATGGGAGGATAAAGAAGCCTAATACTGTGAAAAAATGGAATGTCAGATTGAAAGCTTAGGATCGTAATCGATGTTATTCAAATAAAACTTCATGTTTCGCGTATCAGAAATATTTACGTAATTACGCTCTTCCAACTACCATACACCGCCAGCTTATCATGACACATTTCTCTCTACGACTAGAAAAGTCGCTGAGTTGGCTGCTATCCCAAACAGAATGGCCTGGCAAAATCATTACGTGAAATTGGTCGCATCAAGAAACGTTGTTTATGCTCGAATGATTTCGCGATCGGCCTACGCCGCCGAGTGCAATCCGCTTTAAATAAGGCTGAAAACCGCAATGCAGTTGCCCGAGCCGTTTTTGCAAAGGCTGACTCAAGGAAGAGGAAGAGACACAAAACCTGGAACACCTGCATATATGAAAGTGATGGTGATCGGTATAGATCATTATCCGGGACCGAACAAATAGGCAAACTTTGAATAATAACCGGAGATTTGAAGATTCAACCTTAAACAGCCAAACCTTTCTATTTAATTAAATTTAATTTAATTAACAGTGTCATTTGAGCGTTTTCTAAAAGCGTATTTTTTTAAGTAAATTTAAAATTCTCTCTGAGATTTAACTTAATAAAATACAAAATAGGACATCAGAATGAAGATGAATATCTTAGGTAATATATTTGGCACGAAAGAGAGTTATCATTTTTCTGGGGCAATTAAAAAACAAAGTAAATTACTTGAAAAATTAGTTAGTTTAAACAATCTAATAGAAATTAGTCAAAAAGCAATTGATGCTAAATTAAACAAATTAAAAACTTCTGACGCAAAACACACGAAACTTTCTAATCAAAAAGAAGATTTAGAAAAATTAAAAACATCTCTTAATGAGACGATAAAAAATTCAACAGGTGAAGAGCATAATAGTTCGATTGACACTCAAGATTTAAATCAGAAGACTCAAACATCTCAATTATATAAAAAAGTAACAAAAGACGTTGAGAATATTCAAAAGTTACTGAATAAAAATAATTTTTTAAAAAATGATTTAATCAAAATAAATAAAAGTTTTGATGAATTTAAACTTTCAAAAGAAAGACATATTCGTTTAGAAGCTGAAAAAAGTATAAATCGTGATTGGCAGTTCATAAAAACTCATATATATCGACAACCCAAGTTTGTGCCAAAAAGTGATTATAACAATACATCGTTTCCTGCTAAAACAGAAAAGATCGAAATCAATCCAGAATTAAGCACAAAAGAATTAGTCAAACAAGCTCAAGCAATTGAAAAATATTGTAAGTGTGTGAATGAATATTATGAATGTTTTTCAAAAATTAATCGATCAAATAATGAAATAGGTAGTCATCTAAAATTAGTTAAAAAAGCATTCAGTCAACTTCCAGAAGAACGTAAAAATTATTTGTTTAGTCTGACGAAAGAAGAAATGAAAGTTTTTAATCAATTTTTAAATAGATCATCAGCAGTTGAATCTAAAGATACAAAAATTACCAATAAGGTTAATAGTAATTTTGATAGAGACGCTTTTAACAGGAATCCAGTAAATTATTCAACTTTGTTCAACAGTGAATTATTAAAATTGAGTAAATTATTAAAATTGCCCGAAGGAAAATCTATTTTTGATGAGGCAAAATATGATCAAACGACTAGAAATCAACTTATCGATGCAGGATTAGCTAATGTTTATGCTCAAAAAATAGATGATTTTAAAAAAAAATACGGTGAATCTTCGGAGACAGGACAAAAATTTCTTTTTGAAATTGGAAAAGTATGTAAAGAAAAGGGAGTTAAATGCACGCAAAATAAAAACGGTACATGGGTTGTTAATGGTGCTGGAGCTCATCCAGTAATATATCCTATATCACAAAATATTTTTATGAAATTTAAAATGCATTTAAAATTATCTAATAATAAAACAAAAATGTGTGATAAATCAATAAATTACATTACAAATAAAGTTTATAAAAAAACAGATGAACTTTGTAAACAAGAGAACAGGATTACAACCAGTGATTTGCGTTCTCTATTAGATGATGTTGAAAAAAAAGTTTTGGATGGCACTGTTAACAAAGTAAATTAAGAATCTTAAGCCAAGCAATGGCGAAGAAAGAAAAGAAGGTGACATCAAGCTATCAAAGCGTAAAGCAAGCCTTTTGTGTTCTTTTATTTTGCCAAAAAACGTTCAATATGATACTGAACTTATATAAGAGTTGGGCAGACTTTTAAATGAAACTTGTTTTCGCTCAACTCTCAGTACCTTGTCATCAAATTTAAGGTCAGATCATATTTTCAATAAACAGCTTATGGTTATATATAGTCAATCAATCAGCTTAATACTCGACGTTAATAAATGATCGGGAATAACCTTATTGAGTCCTCTTTCTTCAACATATTTTTTGAATCCCTCCTGGTTAAAAACGCCCATTTTTTCATCAATCCCGCGCAATTTATTGTCAACCGTTCTATGAGAGAGATTTAAAATTTCAGCTACTTCTCTTTGACTTACAGTATGATAAAAATAAAAAATGAGCTCGAGTTCGCGTTGAGTAAACATCGTATTGGGTAGTTGTGTTGTTAATGTTTTCGGTGATTTACCCTGGATATACTCCAATGGTGAAAAAAATTGGCATTGTCTGGCTTCTGCCATTGTCCCGATAAGTTGACCTGATTGATTAAAGAAGGGATGAATGTCAAAAATACAGGGTTGAATCCGATGGTCTTTTCCAAAATGCTCCGTTATCAGTAAAGAAACAGAAGTTTCTTTTTGTATGACCCCCTTTTCCTGCTGAGAGATACCTTCAAAAAATCCTTGCATGTCGGGTTTTATTTCAGATATGCCTTTCCCTTCAATAGGAACCCCTTTGGGTAAATTCAATAATTCACGCATCGCGAGATTCATATAAAGATAATGAGAGGTTTTATCACGGATGTGGCAGGGATGAGGATGATTGTTCAATAGATAAATCATCTGATTTGAAATGTCTTTTGGATTGAAACTCATACTAAACTCATCGGTTTTATCTTGAAAAGAGATTGAATAACTTTGAGTTATCAGTATCAAATCTTCTAAAAAAAATATAGGTGCCTTAAAGGCACCTATACATTTTTATTCTTGACTCACCGTTATACCACTGTGTCTCTGGCACCGATACAAAGCAAAAAGCACTAATCTCACGTGTATCACCGTCAATAATCCTGTCAGGGATTTCGATTCAAACTGAGATTTGGCCTCTGAGATTGACGCTTTAACCACCTTATATGACACATCACGAACCGTCGATATTTCTTTTTGAGACAGGCCAAAGGCATATAACAACGAATGCTCAAACTGGACAGGCGTTAATTCAGGAAAAATATCACGTAACTCAGGATAATCATGAGGATCGAAGATTTTCATGCCGCTCCTCCATGAAAAGTCGAGATGTTTTCTATGAATAAAAAGGAAAGGATATGGATATTATCTTGAAGTATAAAGCGTCTCGCTATGCCTTGCACAAGCTGATTAAAATTTTGGGAGATAATCAAGTATAAATTGATGGATTTAAAGCGGAGTTTAATGGTAGCCATAGTTTTGGCCTCTTTCGTTGATTTTAAAATTTCACCAAACCGCTACTAAACGGGGTGGTGAGACGTAACAAGGTTAGTAGACCGGAACGAAAGAAACCGGTGAACCTTTCGGCTCCCCCGCTACGCCCCACCATAATGCAGACGTAACTGTGGTTTATAACGGACATAAAAAAACCGCATTAAGCGGTAGTCCGATTTCGTATTCAGGCTACTAAACCTTGATTACCTTGTATTAGGCAACTGACTAAATATAACTACTTATCGTTTTTATTTCAATTTGTTTATTGAAGGTGACTTAAGAAGAGACTCAGGTAAAGCGGTTGATGGCCAACGCTCTTTTTTTATCTTCAATAAAATTTTTATTTAGAGTGCTCTTGAACAAATGAATTTTACAGACACCCATTAGAGAAACACTCCTGATTAACAAAAAATTCTACCCCTTATCCCAACAAATTTTTCGGAACGTGGTGATTGAGTCTATTTTTGTGACAACATTCTATTTATGCACCTCTTTTTAAACTTTAACGAATACTGTAAATTTGAGGCATACAGAAAGGAGAAACCGAAAAAATCGCGATTTTTAAAAATGACGATCATGAGTATTTTAATTAATATACTGCTCATTAAAAATATCATTTCTTCCATTACAAAAATAAGAAAACAGGTCATTTATGATTTTTTCTTTGGGCCAACGCTGGGTAAGCGATACAGAAACGGAACTGGGTTTAGGTACTATTACTGAAATTGATCTACGTATGGTGACCCTGGCTTTTCCTGCAACGGGCGAGAAAAGGCGTTATGCGAAGCAGGGTTCACCTATTACACGGGTTTTATTTCATCCGGGTGATCTGATTCAGCATCAAGAGGGTTGGTCACTGCAAGTAAATGATGTGGTTGAAGAAAACCATTTGATCAGCTACATCGGCACAAGAACAGATACAGAAAAAAATACAGCGGTGATCCGTGAAACATTTTTAAACAGCAAACTGACTTTTCGTCATCCCAAAAATCGTCTTTTTTCAGGGCAAATCGATAATATTACGCATTTTGCTTTGCGTTTTCGGGCACTCACACATCAGAGCAAACAGATTCGGTTTTTGTCTCAGGGTTTACGAGGCGTTCGTGCCAGTCTGATCCCTCATCAATTACATATTGCGCATGAAATAGGACAGCGCCACGCGCCACGTGTTCTTTTGGCCGATGAAGTAGGTCTGGGCAAAACAATAGAAGCAGGCATGATCCTGTATCAACAGCTCTTGTCAGGCCGAGCTGAACGTGTCTTGATTGTCGTGCCTGAAAGTCTGCAACATCAATGGCTGGTGGAAATGTTGCGCCGCTTTAATCTGCATTTTTCTCTTTTCGACAAAAATCGATATTCTGAATCCGCATGTGACGGTATGAATCCATTTGAAACAGAGCAATGGGTGATTTGTTCGTTGGATTTGATTAAAGAAAAGGAAACGCTACTCAAGGATCTTGTCAATGCAGATTGGGATCTATTGATTGTAGATGAAGCCCATCATTTGTCCTGGAGTGAAAAAAACGCCAGCCCAGAATACCAGGCTATTGAACAGCTGGCGGATCGTGTCCCGGGCATACTGTTTTTAACGGCTACCCCAGAACAACTTGGTGAAGAGAGTCATTTCGCTCGATTACGTTTACTGGATAAAAATCGTTTTTATGATTACAACACATTTGTTGATGAGCAAAAAAATTATCGTCTGATTGCAGAGGTAGTGACGCTTATTCTGGAAAGAAAACCTCTGGCGACAGAAAAAATAAAGCAATTAACCGATTTTTTAACTCAAACTGTTGATCAAACAGATCTCGGGCCTTTGTTAAGGCTCATCCATGAGCTTGGAGAAAATTTTCAAAAAAACAAGAAAACAGACCGTCTTAAAGAGGAAGACCAAACCCAGGCCCAAAAATTCATTGATTTTATGATAGATTGCCATGGAACCAGCCGTGTTTTATTTCGGAATACCCGAAATAGCATAAAGGGCTTTAAAAAAAGAAAATTACATGCCATTAAGCTGCCTTTCCCCTCTCAGTATCAAACCTGTATTCAAGCATTGAATACAGCGACTTCCATTCAAGATAAGCTCTATCTAGAAAGGGCGTATCAAAAACAGGCAGATAAAGAAGATTGGTTCCACTTTGATCCTCGAGTCACATGGCTAATAAACTTTTTACTCGAATATCGCGATAAAAAAGTACTGGTCATATGTGCTCATCCACGCACAGCATTAGAGCTGGAATATATATTAAGAACAGCCCAAGGGATTCGTTCGGCTGTTTTTCATGAAGGTTTATCATTGATTGAACGGGATCGCGCAGCGGCTTATTTTTCTTTAATTGAAAAAGGAGCCCAAGTTCTTCTGTGCTCAGAAATAGGATCAGAGGGCCGCAATTTTCAATTTTCACATGACCTGGTGCTCTTTGATCTGCCTCTTCATCCAGATTTACTGGAACAAAGAATAGGGCGCCTTGATAGAATTGGTCAGAAAAATGACATTGATATTTTTGTTCCCTATCTCGAAAACAGTGCCCAAAGCATTTTACTGCGTTGGTATCACGAAGGGTTGAATGCCTTAGAAAAAAGCTGCTGCGTTGGGCATAAACTCTATACCAGTTTTGAGCAAAGATTAAAAAAATATTTGAGTGCACCAGATGAATCAGAAGGTTTCGATCAATTGATCGAGGAATGTCAGAAACAGGCAAAAGCCATCACATTAGAATTAGAGCAAGGGCGCGATCGTTTGCTTGAGTTGCATTCAAGTGGAGGAGAAAACGGGGAAAAATACGCGCAAGCGATTCTAAAACAGAATAATGATGTTGATTTAATCGAATTTGCCATGAATCTGTTTGATATTATTGGTATTCATCAAGAGGATCAGAGCGAGCATATGATGCTATTGATCCCCTCTGATCATATGCTTTTCCCTGATTTTCCTGGTTTATCACCGGAGGGAAATTTAATCACCTTTGATCGCGAGACCGCTTTGGTAAGAGAGGATGCACAGTTTCTCAGCTGGGAGCATCCCATCATTCGAAATGGAATCGATTTGATTTTATCTAGTGAAATCGGCAGTTGTTCTGTTGCTTTTTTAAAAAATAAAGCCTTGCCTGTAGGCACTCTACTGACAGAGTTGATTTATGTCGTCGAGGTGCAAGCCAAAAAATCTTTGCAACTGGCGCGTTTTTTACCTCCCACGCCGATACGCATGTTACTGGATAAAAAAGGAAATAATTTAGCGAATCAAGTGGCGTTTGAGAAGATGAATGCCATGCTCAATAAAGTTGATCGTCATACCGCTCATCAATGTATTAGAGCGGTACAAAAAGAAGTACAGGATATATTGGAATTATCAAAATCCATCATCACTAAAGAGGCCGATGCCTTGATTGAGTCAGCAAAAAAAGAAGCTGATAATGAATTAAGCTGTGAATTAAACCGATTAAAAGCATTAAAAATGATGAACCCTAATATTCGGGATGATGAAATAGCGTCTCTGGAAAAAAGCCGTGATCACACTCTCAACCATATTAGTCAAGCTGTCTTTCGCCTTGATGCCATTCGTTTAATTTTGGTCACACATGAATAAAGGTATGATCACATTGTCTTTAAAAAAATAGGGGATCATGAAATAATGCCGCTTTCTGGAAAACATATTCTGCTTAGCATCAGTGGGGGTATTGCTGCTTATAAATCTCCAGATATCGTGCGACGGTTGCGTGAAAATGGGGCAAAGGTTCGTGTTGTTATGACAGAGGCAGCCAAATATTTTATTACTCCTTTGACTTTACAAGCCGTTTCTGGACACCCCGTCTCTGATCACTTATTTGACCCTGCGGCTGAATCAGCCATGGGGCATATTCAATTGTCAAAATGGGCTGATTTATTGATCATAGCACCCGCCACTGCGGATTTTGTGGCACGTGTTGCCGTCGGCATGGCCGATGATTTATTAACCACGCTCTGTTTAAGTGCTCCCGTTCCTGTCGTCGTCCTTCCCTCGATGAATCAACAAATGTACCGAGCGAAAGCCACTCAAACCAATTTAAAAATTCTGGCCGAAAGGGGCATTTTATTATGGGGACCAGACAGTGGCGATCAGGCTTGTGGGGATAACGGACCAGGTCGTATGCTGGAGCCTCGCGATATTGTGGCTTTGGTAAAAAATCATTTTTCAACCCAAAAAGATGGTCACGGGTTGCGCATCATGATCACGGCAGGGCCCACTCGAGAAGCTTTTGATCCCGTGCGTTTTATCAGTAATCAAAGCTCCGGGAAAATGGGATTTGCAATCGCAAAGGCGGCCGCTCAACTGGGCGCTCAAGTGACCTTAATCTCTGGGTCTGTTTCTTTAGAAACCCCTGCCAGTGTTCATCGAATCAATGTCATCAGCGCCCTTGAAATGCAACAAAATGTGCGAGAACAAGCACACTTACAAGATATTTTTATTGCCTGTGCCGCTGTGGCGGATTATCGACCTCAAGTATGCTCCGAACAAAAAATGAAGAAACACAAAGACAAAATCAGGCTGGAAATGGTCAAAAATCCAGACATTGTTTCTGAGGTCGCTCATATGACACAAAATCGTCCTTTTGTCGTTGGCTTCGCTGCCGAAACTCATGATATGAAAAAATATGCTCGACAAAAATTAATTCAAAAAAATCTAGATCTCATCTGTGCAAATGATGTCTCGCTTTCAGATCAAGGGTTTGATTCTGATAGAAATGCTTTACATCTTTTTTGGGAAAACGGAGAAAAAACGTTGCCACTGGAAGATAAAAATATTCTTGCACAGCTTTTAATCAAAGAGGTTTTGACTCGTTATGATGAAAAAAATTGATATTAAAATCCTTGATAAACGGATTGGTGATGTTTTTCCCTTACCCACTTATACAACCAGCGGATCTGCTGGTTTAGATCTGAGGGTTTGTACCCAGGCGCCTCAACATTTATCTCCAGGAGAAACCCGGCTTCTACCGACAGGATTGGCGGTTCATATCGCCGATCCTCATCTAGCCGCTATGATTTTACCGCGTTCCGGGTTGGGGCATAAAAACGGGATCGTTTTAGGAAATTTAGTAGGGCTCATTGACTCTGACTACCAAGGTGAATTGATGTTATCTGTATGGAATCGAAGTCAAATCGATTTTTTGATCAATCCTGGTGACAGGCTTGCTCAAATGGTGTTTGTTCCTGTTGTACAGGTTGAATTGAATATCGTGTCTGAATTTACATCTAGTCAACGTGGATCGGGAGGCTTTGGTCACTCTGGCCGGCAGTAATTCAATCTGAAAAATAAATAAACATCAAAGCTTGATTTATTTTTTATGTTTTTGTTCAGATTTAAAATTAAAAAATAGTGTCGGATATGTCATATGGAGTACTTCTTAGTGATCAATAATGGAATATGGTATTACCCAATCATTTTATTCTTTATATCAAAGTCTTTTGCTAAAGAAATAGATATTAAAGTGCCCACAAGCATTCAATCTCATATTCATTTTAATGAAAGTGATTTATTAGAAATTAAAAAATATCAAAAAATGGCATACGAGGTCGTATTAAATATGCCTAATATCATTGAAATGGCTTCTTCTTATATTAAGAAAAATATAAAAAAAAATTTTAATATAGATATTAATCCTAATAAAACTTATTTAAATAGATTTAAAAGTGCTTCAAATAACCATGATACCATTACTGGATGGGAACACTGTGGGGACTTAACAAAATCAGAAACTTTAACTCAAACTGTACTGACAAATTTTAGTGCCTTTAATCATGAAAATCCTGATTTTTTAGATGATTATGTCGGTGTTTATAAAGAAGGCGCCGGTGCTCAATGTTATGATCACCGAAATGAAGTCAGAATAAGGCCCTCTGAACTAATGAACTTATTATGGGATATCAATTTTTCAAAAATATATGAAACCGCTCTGACTGATTATTGGACAAAATATGAAAATCAATATCGAATAGTTGCAAAAGCAAATTTTATTGCACGATTAGTAAAACAATACAGTACAAACGATTTATCTGAAGAAGGGTATCATTTATCATTAAAATTAGTGGATAATCTTGCTTATAAATATCAACCAAATACTGATTATTTTGTACCTTTATCCATTAGTGATTTGACATATGATAATTTTTCAAATTATCAATATGATATTTTCCCTTTTAAAATAAAAGATTATATATCTACCGATATACTTATCATTATTAATAAAAATAAAACAAAATATATTCTTTATATTCCAAATAATATAATTGAATTGCAAAAAAAAAGTAAAAAAAACTATAAAGAAAACGCATTTCTCGAATTTAATAATCTAGAAGAAATCAAAACCTGGATAAAAATACAGTCTTTGGATGAAAATAAAAAAAATAAATTACTATCTCATTTTTCTTTAAATGATAGACAGAAAGGACTTTTTCATAAAAGTGTCACTGAAATCATAGAGAAAGGTATCTGGGATGATCAATATATAAAATATGCTCATTCAAATATCACAGAGGACGCCTTTCGTTTTTTAACAAAACAACAAAAAATGAGAATGGAGAAGGATGCCGATACTCAAATAAAATCAAATGCTGAAATCAGATGGGATACAGCTCTTTTGAATATTTCCGCATTGAGTACCGTACTATTACCCTTGCAGCTCATTCAACCTGAGCTTGGGCTCATCGTCAACAGCAGCCTTTGGTTAACTGAAATAGGAATTAATGTTGAAAAAAGTTTTAATGCAGATTCTTTTGAAGAAAGAAAAGCCGCTTTTAATCAAGCACTATCTAGTTCTATTAATGGCGTTGTGAATATTCTCTTTTTTTACGCATTTTCTCAAACATCAGAATCATTAGAAACCGAGTTACAAAAAGAATCACCAATTGATCATATTGCCCCTTCTGGCCCTCCTAAAAAACAAACACTGGCTTTGGTTTCAAATAAACCCTCTGATATTTTGACTGACATGAAGTCTATTCATATAGATGATCATCTTTTTTATATTAATAAATACAGCGACAAAAATGGACATTATCAATTATATAAAATCAATGCAGATAAAAAAATTCAACAAACAAGCCAATTTGTGATTCTTAATAAAAATGGAGAATGGGTGAAATTAGCTTTAAAAGGAGGAGGTCCAGCATTCACTAAAATAAAATCTGAAACACGAAATATAAACCCGTATGAAGGCAAATCGGATCAATTAAAGGATAAAACAAAAAATATTCAAAAACCGATTAAAAACCGAAAGCAATTTATTGTTGATAAAAAACCTGTTTTATCAGAAAATTTTTCAAATATTCAATTAAACACAGTTCCATTACCAGAGCTCCCAAGTATTAATTTATCAGCGAAACCTATTCCTAAAAAAATTCATTATATATGGTTAGGAGATAAAAACATTCCTGAAGAATTAATAAAAAATATGACACGTAATACCTGGAATAGCAGTGATTATCAATCTATCGTACATATTTCGGCTTCTCTTCCCAGTACATTTCATAATGTTAAAAATCAGTTACGGGGTATTTTAAATTTGAGTGTGAGCAATCTTGAAAATGAATCTTTTTTTAATCAATTTAAAAAAACATTATCTGGAAAACAATTCCAGGCTTTTCTTAAAGAGCCAGCTAAAAATTACTCAGCCGCATCTGATGTTCTTCGTTACTGGATCATAGACGAATATGGGGGCATTTATCTGGATACCGATGATATGATCCCTAATGATGTAAGTAAAATTATTTTAATTGCAGGACCGAAAGACATTTTATTAAATTTACAGGTGGAACATCATTCAACTAATTTTAAAGGGTATAATACAAGTAATTTTGCCAGTCACCCTAATAATCCTGTTCTTAAAAAAATTATTAAAGAAATGGAGAAACGTTATTCTGAAAACAAGATATTTTATACTGAGGAACGGCCTTATTTAAAAAAGGATAATAATGGAAATGAAACCAATAAAGATTTAGTAAATGATTATATGAAAAAAATATTTCATCAAGTGGGACCCCAGCTTTTTAATGATGTATTAAAAGAAGAAATTAAATATTATTACCATTTAAGTGATTCAATGAGACTCATTTCTATTATGGATCCTTTACCTAAAAACTGGAAGTTATATCAAACAGAAATAAATAAAGCTGTTGATTATTATTTACCCTTTTATCGAAAATTTAAAATAGAAATAGGAAATGAACATTCCTGGAATTACACTCGATAAATATATTTGAAAAATCAAGTACAAAAAAATAAAAACGGTGGCGTATTTTTTTATCACCGTTTTATATAAAAAATCAATTGAGTCTTTCTTTAATACGAGCGGCTTTACCAGTAAGTTCACGTAAATAATATAATTTTGCTTTACGAACAGCACCACGACGCTTGACAGTAATACTGTCAATAATAGGCGAATGAGTTTGAAAAACTCTTTCAACACCTTCACCATTAGAAATTTTACGCACGGTAAAGGCAGAATTTAATCCACGCTTGCGAATGGCTATCACAAAACCTTCGAAAGCTTGAAGACGTTTTTTTGTGCCTTCGATTACCCATACTTTCACTTCTAATGTGTCCCCAGGGCGAAAGGCGGGAACATCTTTCTTCATTTGTTCTTCTTCAATTTGTTTAATGATATCGCTCATAATGTCTCTCTTCATTCCTAGATAAACTGATATTTTAAAAAAGAGGGGTTAAAAAATTAATGTTATTTATCGATGATAATCATTCAGTTTTTGTTCTTTCTGGAACTCGTCTAATAATAAAATCTGCTCATCAGTCAGAGTGAGTTTTGCCAATAATTCCGGCCTTCTAAGCCATGTTCGCCCCAAAGATTGTTTTAAACGCCAACGGCGAATCTTAGCATGGTTTCCTAAAAGCAATACGTTTGGGACCTCCATTCCATCAACATTTTCAGGTCGGGTGTAATGAGGGCAGTCAAGCAAGCCTTCAGAAAAAGAATCTTCATTAGCAGAAGCTTCATGACCTAAAACGCCCATAATACAACGAGAGACAGCATCAATTAAGGTCATGGCCGGTAATTCGCCTCCACTAAGAACATAATCACCTACAGACCATTCCTCATCAATTTCAGTGTCGATTAAACGTTCATCTATACCCTCATAGCGCCCACAGACCAAAATCATATTTTTGTAAAGCGCCAGTTGACGCACCGCCTGTTGATCCAGTTTTTTTCCTTGAGGAGAAAGATAAATCACTTTTTTTTTGCCTGTATGAATCGCTTCTTTTTTTGCTGAATGAATGGCATCCCTTAAAGGCTGCACCATCATCAGCATGCCTGGGCCACCACCATAAGGACGATCATCAACACTGGCATGGAAATTCTGAGCAAAGTGACGAGGGTTCCAATACTGGATATGAATAATCCCCTTTTTGATAGCACGACCAGTAACACCATAGTCCGTTATTGACCGAAACATTTCGGGAAAAAGGCTGATTACCCCTATCCATAATTTATTTTCGCTGACGCTTTGAAGTTCGGTTGAAATCATCAAAAATCGAGATCCCAATCTACTTGAATTTGCTGCATGACCTTGTCGACTTTTTTTACAACTTGATCACAAAGAAAAGGAACTAAACAGGATTTGTGATCTTGAATCTGTGTTTGGACTACCATGACATCATTCGCACCCGTCTCTATCATGGAAACGACTGTTCCGATAACGTCACCAGAAATATGAATGACTTGACATCCAATAATATCTTTCCAGTAATAGTCACCTTCTTCGAGCACAGGCAATTGCGAAGCATCGACGGTAATCTCAGCATTCACAAAATGCTGGGCTTTTTCTTTTTCATCAATATTTTTGATTTTTAATAAAAAATCTTGCTGATGACACTTCCAATCTTCAATATCGATAAATTGCCAATGATTTTTATGTTGAATAAACCAAGGTTGATAATCAAAAATACTGTCTGTCTTTTCAGTGAATGAAAACATTTTAAGCCAACCCCGAACACTATAGGTTGAACCTATTTTCCCGACAATAACAGGTTGCTTTAAGTGGGTTGTCATTAGTAGCGCCTGAAATTTATCTCTAGATTAAGAAGCCGTCTGAAGATTTTTTTTCTCGGCTTTGACAAGAGCCTGAACACGTTCAGAAAGCTCTGCCCCAACATTTTTCCAATGTTCAATGCGATCTATATTTAATCGTAATTTTTCTGCTTTACCTGATGCGACAGGATTAAAAAACCCCACATTTTCAAGAAAACGTCCATCACGTGCATTGCGACTGTCAGACACAACAATTTGATAAAAAGGACGTTTTTTAGAACCATGGCGAGCCAAGCGAATTTTTACCATACTGCCCTCTCATATAAAGAATATTCTCTGAAGCTTAATCGACCTAAACTCCTAGTAAAAAGTCGAGAATTCTGACTGATTTAATAACAAAAAGCAATGTTCGTGACTCTCTGAAATGATTTCAATCTTGTATTCTTAAATTTACCCCCCAAAAAGGTTGAATGGCATCATCCCTTTCATTCCTCTCATCATTTTAGATAATCCTCCATTTTTCATTTTTTTCATCATGCCTTGCATTTCATAAAATTGTTTCAGCAAACGGTTTACATCCTGGATTTTTGTACCCGAGCCCGCTGCAATACGCCGCTTTCGAGAACCTTTGATGATATCGGGTTTAATGCGTTCTTTTTTGGTCATAGAACAAATGATGACTTCCATGCGAGTGGTTAAATTATCGTCCATCATGGATTTGACTTGATCGGGTAATTGACCCATTTGAGGCAATTTGCTCAACATACTGCTCATCCCTCCCATGTTATGCATTTGTTTCAGTTGCTCTAAAAAATCGTTTAAATCAAATTGGGCACCTTTTTTCAGTTTTTCCGCCAGCTTTTGAGACTGAACTTTATCCACTTTAGTTTCAATATCTTCAATAAGAGATAAGATATCCCCCATTCCCAAAATTCGGGAAGCAATTCGTTCAGGATAAAAAGGTTCTAGTGCCTCTGTTTTTTCGCCGACCCCAAGAAATTTAATGGGTTTCCCCGTGATATGTCGAATAGATAATGCGGCACCACCTCGAGCATCTCCATCCACTTTAGTTAAGATGACACCTGTCAGTGGAAGTACTTCGTTAAAGGCTTTAGCGGTATTTGCGGCGTCCTGACCTGTCATTGCATCTACCACAAAAAGCGTTTCAACAGGATCAAGAGACAAATGCAGCTGTTTGATTTCATTCATCATATTTTCGTCAACATGCAAACGACCCGCTGTATCCACAATTAAGACATCATAAAATTTAAGTTTGGCGTGTTTTAAAGCTTGAGTGACAATATCAACGGGATTTTCTTCAAAGTGAGAAGGAAAAAATTCAATACTCACCGATTGTGCAAGGGTTTCTAATTGCTTGATGGCCGCAGGCCGATAAACGTCCACCGAGACCAGCAAAACTTTTTTCTTTTGTTTTTCAGTGATAAATTTGCCCAATTTGACGACACTGGTTGTTTTACCCGCCCCTTGCAAACCAGCCATTAATATCACCGCAGGCGGTTGCGTCGCTAAATTAAGTTCGGTATTGAACTCGCCCATTGCGGAGGTCATCTCATTTTTCACAATTTTTATAAATTCCTGGCCAGGTGTTAAACTTTTATTAATTTCGTGGCCCATTGCTTTTTTTTTCACCCGTTGAATAAAATCGCGTACCACGGATAAAGCGACATCTGCGTCTAACAAAGCAACACGTACTTCGCGCAGACTGGTTTTAATATTTTCTTCTGTTAGTCGGCCACGACCACTGATATTACGTAGCGTGCGTGATAATCTTTCAGTTAAATTATTAAACATGGGTTTCTGCTCAAATAAATCAATTCGCCCTGTGGGAATCGTATTGAAAATAAAAAAAGGGAGATAATAGCATAAATCATCTTTGATTTAACTTGACATAAAAGTTGGAGGGCAACTCAGGTAAAGCTATACTTCACAACTCTTTTCATTAATTTAGCCGGTGTTGATTGGATTCGCCATGTCTATTTTTTCGATTATCGCCCTGACAGCCTATTCATTTAGCCTGAGTTTGATTGTGCCAAGCTTACTAGGGCGCAACAGCAACTATCGAAGATGGGCTTTGGTGTTTGCCATCAGCGCTTTATTGTGTCATGCAGTGGCACTCAAATATCAAATTTTCAATGTTCATAGTGGGCAAAACCTGAGTTTAATGAACATTTGTTCTATCATTAGTATCCTTGTTTGTTTCATGATGACGCTCACTGCTTTCCTTAGTCGCGGTTGGTTTTTTTTACCGATTGTGTATAGTTTTGACATGGTGAATATTATTTTTTCAAATTTTATGCCTAGTGAATTTATCATTCATTTATCGCTTAATACGACATTATTTTTTCACCTTGGGCTCGCTTTTTTTGCATACTCTACTCTGATTATTGCGATGTTATATGCGCTACAACTGGTTTTTCTAGATTATTTATTAAAGCACAAAAAAATCAATTTTATTTCTGATATGCCTCCATTAATGAACATTGAGCGTCATGTATTTCATATTACTCAAATTGGCACACTTTTACTGACACTCACTTTGCTCAGCGGTCTTTTTTACAAAGATAATTTGTTTGACAGAGTGAATATAGAGAAAGGTATCTTTTCAATAATGGCTTGGTGTGTTTATATCCTGTTGCTTTGGGGTCATTATCGTTCAGGTTTACGAGGGCGACCTGCATTGTGGTTAAGTTTTATTGGAGCATTTTTGCTCACATTGGCTTATTCTGGTCATCGTTTAACTTCAAGTTTTTAAAAAACATTGATTTCTACTATTAACCTATATACAGAAGGAACCTCTGTTGGAGCAAGTCTCAACTGGCACCATTATTTTTATTTTAATCGTTATGATCATCATTTCTGCTTATTTTTCTGCCTCTGAAACAGGCATGATGACCCTGAACCGTTATCGTTTACGCCATCTTGCCAAGCAAGGAAATCGCGGAGCACTTCGAGTAGAAAAATTATTGCAACGTCCTGCTCGCCTGATCAGCCTAGTACTGGTCGGCAATAATCTGGTAAACATTCTTGCCTCCTCTTTGGCAACCATTCTTGGAATGCGTTTGTATGGTGATATAGGCGTTGCCATAGCCACTGGGTTGTTAACCTTTTTGATATTGGTTTTTTCTGAGGTGATGCCAAAAACGATTGCGGCTTTATATCCCGAAAAAACGGCCTTTTTAAGCAGCTTCCTGCTAATTCCATTGCAAAAAATCATGATGCCGATGCTATGCTTTTTAAGCGGCACCACGCATTTACTCATGCGATTATTTGGAATCAAGGAATCTATTCATCATATTGATCAGCTCAGTAAAGAAGAACTTCGTAGTATTGTTAATGAATCCCATTCACAGATTTCACGGCGTCATCAAAACATGTTGATTTCGGTGCTTGATTTAGAAAAAGTGTCCGTCAACGACATTATGGTTCCCCGAAGTGAAATAGTGGGTATTGATGTGAATAGCGACTGGAAATCCATTATGCGTCAGCTCACGCATTCACCACATGGCCGCATTCTGCTTTATCGTCAATCTTTGGATGATGCAATTGGTATGCTGAGAGTCAGAGAAGCTTACCGGCTGATGACAGAAAAAAAAGAATTTAATAAAGAAAATTTATTACGTGCGGCCGACGAAATTTACTTTATTCCTGAAGGAACCCCTTTAAATATACAACTGATTAAATTTCAACGTAATAAAGAAAAAGTGGGCATTATTGTTGATGAATATGGTGATATTCAAGGGCTGGTCACAGTAGAAGATATTCTTGAAGAAATTGTGGGAGATTTTACGACCTCGATGTCTCCCAATTTAGCGGAAGAGGTGAATCTTCAAAGTGATGGTTCTGTATTAATTGATGGCAGTGCCAGTGTCCGTGATTTAAATAAAGCATTTAATTGGTCATTACCGATCGGATCACGCACAATCAACGGCCTGTTGTTAGAAGAGTTAGGTGAAATCCCGCCTGTGAATACTGAGTTATGTATTGGTTCTTACCAAATTGCCGTGATGGAGGTACAGGAAAACAGGATCAGACAAGTCAGAATCAAAGCCTTGTCTTAAAAATAAAAGCTTATCGAAACTTTTTATTACTCTAGCTTATGATAGCAGATAGGAAAATTGGGGTAACAATATTAGAAAAAAGATATGATAATCCGAAAATATCAGGTGCTGATTTTGAAAATATAAAAAATCAGATAACCAGATTAAAAGAAGAGATAGAATCTATTAATGTTACTGTTGGTCTAAACGAAGCTGACAGTAAAAGACAAAAAGAAATCGAAAAAAGAATGGGATATATTGATCTTGCGGCTAGCAGTTATCATAAAGAACCTGAAGAAGAATTTTTTGCTGATGCTAAAGATAATCAGCCATGGTATAAAGAAGATACTCAGAAATGATTGTGAAAAATAAATTGTCTACCTGAGGAATATGAGCCCTCTTCCTGAATTAACGATAACGACCGGAGTGAAGTCGCAGATATTCCTCAAAACTGATAGTATCCCCCCGCTCTAGTTCAGCTTGGCGTTGACATGATGAACGAGACTCATCACATAATTGAGCTTCTGTAAGTAGCTCAAGGGGCTCTTTTTTAAGCTGTTCAAAATATTTTTCGGCACGCTTAAGCCCAATGCTCTCGCCTTGGTTTGCTTTTATTTCTTTAAGAAAACGAGCAGAAAAAGTCAAATCAGGATCTTCAAAATACATCAGCAGTTCATCGCACGCTTTTTGATATTTTTTATCTTTTTCATCGATGATTTCTGCTATTCGTGTTAAACCTTGAAACAAGGTTTTTCCTATTCTTTTGATAGACTGAGGGTTTCTTTCGGTACCGATATTCAGCACTTGATCGGGTTTACGCCCTTCCAATATCACTTTTTCCCAATTTTTCTGAGTATAAAGTAATTCCTCGTCGCTCATCTCATTGGAGGGCGCCAATACACACCAAATTAAAAAAAGATCCAAAAAACGAATTTGCGTTTCATTTATCCCTATAGGTGAAAATGGGTTGATGTCTAAAGAACGGATTTCAAGATATTCAATCCCTCCTTTCAATAAAGCATCGGAAGGAAGCTCACCTATTTCAGTACTCCTCTTAGGTCGAATGGGAGCATATAATTCATTTTCTATTTGCAATACATTGGTATTTAACTGCAAATAACGATTTTTATTTTTTAAACCGATTTTTGCATATTCTTTGGAAGGAATTCGAGTGGCTTTTTTTAAATCATTCACATAAATATTCAAATCATTAAAATTCATTTTTAAATTGCTTTGAGCGGCACTGGTATAGCCTAAACCACTTAAACGTAAAGAGGTGGCATACGGCAGATATAACGTATTTTTCCCAAATGTTTCAAACGCCAGAGAGGATTTTTTTTCTCTTAAAAATGAAGAGCACACTGTAGGGGATCCACCAAATAAATAAGGAATCACCCAGCCAAAACGGTAATAGTTACGCACTAAGCGAAGATAGCCGTCGGAAATGACATTTTTCCCTTTTTTTTCGTCTTCTATGCCTTCTTTTGTTTGCCAAAATGCCAATGGCAGAGAAAAATTATAGTGAACACCACAAATGGTTTGCATCAATGCCCCATAGCGATTTTTTAAGCCTTCGCGATAAAGCGTTTTAAAACGCCCCAGGTTAGAAGAACCGTATTGAGCCAACGGAATATCTTCTTCAGTTTCAATAAAACATGGCATGCTTAAAGGCCAGAAACGTTCATTCCTTAACTGACGCGCGGTGTAACGATGAAGATCGCGTAAAAACATCAACGATTTTTGGATATCCTGATCAGCAGGAGTAATAAATTCCAATAGGGCTTCAGAAAAATCAGTAGTAATCCATGGATGAGTGAGAGGAGCCCCTAACACTTTAGGATGAATTGTCATTGCCAAGTGACCATTGGGTGTCACTCTTAGTGTTTCTCTTTCAATACCTCGTCGGATGCCTTTTAATACCTTTGGATGTGCTTCCAACCAAGAAAGCGCTTGTGATACGTCTGGGATCACATTGACCTACCTTTTTGAAAAAACAAATATGATCGGATAACACATTAATAAAAAAGCCTCAAAAATTTTGAGGCTTTTTTATAGCATTACTGGATCAGGGTTCAAAATTTTATTCCGTTTCAATACTGACAAAACTGCGGTTCTTAGTACCTTTAACTTCAAATTTCACTTTGCCATGAGATAAAGCAAACAATGTATGATCTTTTCCACAACCTACATTAACCCCAGGGTGAAATTTAGTGCCGCGCTGACGAACAATAATAGTACCTGCCAGAACTTTTTCTCCTCCAAAACGCTTGACGCCCAGACGTTTACCTTCAGAGTCGCGACCGTTACGAGTTGACCCACCCGCTTTTTTATGTGCCATACATCACTCCTCTTGAAGTATTAACTTATAATTCCAATAATTTTCACATCTGTAAACCACTGGCGATGGCCCTGCTGTTTGCGATAATGCTTACGACGACGAAATTTAATGATTTTAATTTTATCAGCACGACCGTGTGCCATCACTTCCGCCTGAACCAGGCCTCCATTAATCAAAGGAGCGCCGACTTTGATCGTTTCACCATCTGAGATCATCAAGACTTGATTAAAATTAATTTTTTCACCGGTTACATTGCTCAGCTTCTCCAAACGAACAGTCTCGCCTTCAGTTACACGATGTTGTTTACCACCACTTTGAAAAACTGCGTACATATTAAAGCCCCGATTTCTGAGCGAAAAAATAAAAAAGCCCCATACATTAATAATAAGCCGGGCATTTTACGCAAATATAAAACAGATAACAAGAACAGAATCGAAAGAAGGCATAGCCATCGCGCCATAAATCTATTGGAAATGTAAATAAGAATAGAGTAAGGAGAACTGCCTATTTTTTTAAACTCCCAGAGCCCCGTCTCCAGCCCGAAACAAACTGCATAAATTAATGGACTTTATTAACAGTGCCATATATTAACTTTATCAGTTCTATAATTTTCAACTTTGCAAGTGCTTTGGATAATTCAATTGAGGCTTTAGTGTAATCAATATCAGCATGCGGTTTGTTGAGATTCGCCTCTGCATCGCATTTTGATTTTAACACCCTCTCTTCATCTAAATCTTCCCCTCGAATGGCGGTGTCCGCCAAGATAGTGACTAGCTTTGGCTGAACTTCAAGGATCCCTCCTGATAAATAAATGAATTCTTCTTCGCCTTGCTCATTTATCATACACACCATCCCTGGCTTCAAGGCAGTCAATAAAGGGGCGTGTCCAGAGAAAATACCCAATTCCCCCTCGCTGCCTGTGACCCGGATTTTTTGTACAACACCAGAAAACATGTTTTTCTCGACGCTGACAACATTTAAAAGGTAAGTGGGTGTCATCATATTTATCTCCAATCCGGTGCGTTATAATTTTTTCGCTTTTTCCAAGGCTTCTTCAATGGTGCCAACCATATAGAACGCCTGCTCCGGTAAATGATCATAGTCACCGTTCATTATCCCTTTAAAGCCAGAAATGGTGTCTTTGAGAGAGACAAATTTCCCTGGCGCCCCCGTAAAGACTTCCGCGACAAAGAAAGGTTGAGAGAGAAAACGCTGAATTTTACGCGCCCGAGAAACCGCCAGTTTATCCTCTTCTGATAATTCATCCATCCCCAAAATCGCGATGATATCTTTGAGTTCTTGATAACGTTGAAGAATCGATTGTACACCTCGAGCAACATCGTAATGCTCTTGACCCACAACTAAGGGATCAAGCTGTCGGCTCGTTGAATCTAATGGATCCACGGCAGGGTAAATCCCCAGAGATGCAATTTGACGACTTAAAACCACAGTTGCATCTAAATGAGCAAATGTCGTGGCAGGTGAAGGATCGGTTAAATCATCTGCAGGAACATAGACGGCTTGAACAGAAGTAATCGAACCTTTTTTGGTGGAAGTAATGCGTTCTTGCAAGACACCCATTTCCTCCGCTAGAGTCGGCTGATAACCCACCGCAGAAGGCATGCGCCCCAAAAGCGCCGATACTTCAGTACCCGCCAAGGTATAACGATAGATATTATCGATAAATAATAAAACGTCTCGGCCTTCATCCCGAAATTTTTCAGCCATAGTCAAGCCGGTGAGCGCCACACGGAGACGATTTCCTGGCGGCTCATTCATCTGGCCATAGACAAGAGACACTTTGTCCAAAACGCCAGATTCTGTCATTTCATGATAAAAATCGTTTCCTTCACGAGTACGTTCACCCACCCCGGCAAAAACAGAATATCCCGAATGTTCTATCGCAATGTTACGGATGAGTTCCATCATGTTGACGGTTTTCCCAACGCCGGCACCCCCAAATAGCCCCACTTTTCCGCCTTTCGCAAAAGGACAAATCAAATCCATCACCTTGATGCCGGTTTCTAGTAGTTCTTGTGAATTGGCAAGCTCCTCGTAAGAAGGAGGTTGACGGTGAATAGACCATCTTTCTTGCTCACCTATGGGCCCCTTCATATCAATCGGGTCACCTAATACATTCATGATCCGCCCCAGGGTTTCTTTACCGACAGGAACTTTAATAGGATGACCTAAATCAGTGACAGTAAGCCCGCGCTGAAGACCATCAGAAGATCCCATTGCAATGCACCGAACCACTCCTCCCCCTAATTGTTGCTGTACTTCCATTACCAATTTGATGGCATCATTTTTAACTTCAAGGGCGTTGTATACCTTAGGTACAGCCTCTTGAGGAAATTCTACATCCACTACAGCACCAATTATCTGGATAATTTTTCCAGTCAACATTTCAAATCCTCTACTTAATAATCTGTTCTAAAGCGCTGAAGCGCCGCCTACAATCTCGGTCAATTCTTGAGTAATGCTCGCTTGACGAGCCTTGTTGTAAATCAGCTGCAATTCATCGATGAGGTTGCCCCCATTATCGGTAGCCGCTTTCATGGCAACCATTCTTGCAGCTTGCTCACTGGCAATATTTTCAACCACACCCTGATACACCTGAGATTCTATGTAGCGCCGTAAAAGTGTGTCGAGCAAGACTTTAGGCTCAGGCTCATACAAGTAATCCCAAGATTTTTTTGTGACACCTATCTGGCCTTCATCCATGGGAAGAAGCGGCAAAAGTTGCGTGATTTGGGGTTGTTGAGACATGGTATTAAAGAATCTATTGTTCGCGATGTATAATTTATCCAAACGACCTTCATCGTAGGCCTTTAACATCGCTTGTACAGGGCCAATGATATCGGGTAATGAAGGCTTATCAGAGATGCCGGTCACTTGAGCCACTATTTTAGCCCCTATAGAATTGAAAAAAGCGACGCCTTTTGATCCGATCAAAGATAATTCAGATGCCACATTTTTTTCAGACTGATCATGCATATCAGTCAATATCTTTTTAAAAAGATTCACGTTCAGACCACCACAAAGCCCCCTGTCTGTAGAAACGACCAGATAACCGACTCGTTTCACTTTACGTTCTTGCAAGTAAGGATGTTTATATTCCAGGTTACCGAGAGCAAGATGGCCTATTACCTTCCGTATCATTTCTGCATAAGGACGAGTCGCGGACATACTTTCCTGCGATTTACGCATTTTAGAGGCAGCGACCATTTCCATCGCTTTGGTAATTTTCTGCGTGCTTTTGACACTGGCTATTTTGGAGCGTATCTCTTTTGCACTGATCATTTTGATTTTCCTCAATCACAGCTTGTTTTTAACGCTCATGCTACCAAGCCTGGCTCGATTTAAAGTGGTCAAGAAGATCTGTTATCTTCTTTTCAATCTCATTATTGTAATCACCGGTTTGATTGAGTTGGTTTAAAAGCTCAGCATGTTCACGCTCTGCAAAAGACAATAATGCTGTTTCAAAACCTGCTAATGATGTGAGATCAACGTCTTCTAGATATCCTTTTTCTGCAGCAAATAGGAGTAAAGATTGTTGCCCAACCGATAGAGGTGCATATTGTTTTTGTTTGAGTAATTCGGTGACTTTTTGACCATGATTGAGTTGTTTACGGGTTGAATCATCTAAATCAGATGCAAATTGAGAAAAAGCCGCCAACTCACGATATTGAGCCAAAGCAGTACGAATACCCCCTGAGAGCTTTTTCATAACTTTGGTTTGAGCCGCCCCCCCGACACGAGAAACAGAAATACCTGGGTTGACCGCAGGACGAATACCCGCATTAAATAATCCAGATTCAAGAAAAATTTGGCCATCTGTAATCGAAATAACATTAGTAGGAACAAAGGCAGAAACATCTCCCGCTTGCGTTTCTATAATCGGTAAAGCAGTCAAAGAGCCTGTTTTGCCTTTCACTTTACCTTGAGTAAAAGTTTCAACGTACTCGGCATTAACCCGTGCCGCCCTTTCAAGTAAACGAGAATGCAAATAGAAAACATCGCCAGGATACGCTTCTCGACCTGGTGGACGACGTAATAGTAAAGATATTTGTCGATAAGCCACGGCTTGTTTAGAAAGATCATCGTAAACAATTAAGGCATCTTCGCCTCTATCTCTGAAATATTCTCCCATGGCACAGCCAGAATAAGGCGCTAAATATTGCAAAGCGGCGGATTCAGAAGCAGTAGCGACAACCACAATTGTGTTTGATAAGGCGCCATGCTCTTCAAGTTTACGAACCACATTTGCAATGGTAGAGGCTTTTTGGCCTATGGCGACGTATACACATTTTATTTCTGAATCGCGTTGGTTAATGATGGTATCAATCGCTAAAGCGGTTTTTCCTGTTTGTCTATCGCCGATAATCAGTTCGCGTTGACCACGGCCGATAGGGATCATTGAATCGACGGATTTATAACCCGTTTGAAGAGGTTGATCGACGGATTGCCTTTCAATGACACCAGGCGCAATGGTTTCAACAGGAGAAAACCCCTGATTGTTTAGGGTTCCTTTGCCATCAATCGGTTTTCCTAATGTATTGACAATTCGGCCTAATAAACCATGACCCACCGGGACACTTAATATGCGACCTGTACATTGTACTTTCATACCTTCTGTTAAATCGATATAAGATCCCATCACAACGGCTCCGACAGAATCTCGCTCAAGGTTAAGCGCTATTGCATAGCGATCACCAGGTAAGGCGATCATTTCACCCTGCATCACGTCAGTTAAACCATGGATACGAATCACGCCATCACTGACGGAAATAATAGTGCCCTCATTGTGAGCCTCGCTCACGATATTAAACTGAGTAATACGTTCTTTTATCAGTTCGCTGATTTCGGTGGAATTCAGTTGCATGTGCTCCAGTTTCCTTAAGAATCTGTTTTAAAATATGCTTTAAATGACATTAAAATATTTATCATGTTCAAGACAATAAAAAATTTTTAAGTCTTTTAAGACGATTGCTGACACTGCCATCTATGACCCTGTCTCCATGACGGATAATCACGCCCGCCAAAATAGATTCATCTATTTTGCAATTTAATGTCACCTTAAGCTGTAAACGTTTTTCCAAGGCAAAAATAATTTTTTTCTTCTGATCTTCATTCAAGGGGATGGCAGAAAACACTTCAATATCAATCACAGAATTGATCATTGCCCGCAACGCCATAAATTGCTTCAGTACTTCAGGCAGAAGCGATAAACGACCATTTTGAGCCATAATTTTAATGAAATTTTTAGAAAATTCATCGAGGTGATCAGAACAAAGACTAATAAATATCTGTGCTGTCTTTTCGGAATGCATCACGCCAGAAAGCCATTGAGTAACTTGCTTATGAGCCGAGACCTGTGCAGAAAAAGCCAACATATTCTGCCAATGTTCAATTGAATGATGTTCAACAGCAAAGTCAAAGATAGCTTTAGCGTAGGGACGAGCGATGGTAGCCATAGACATAAATCGCTTTCTCCTTATAGTTCAGCGACTAATTTATCGATGATGTCACTATTCACTTTTTCATCTATAGACTGTTCGATAATTTTTTGAGCTCCAATGACTGCTAACACAGCAATTTTTTTACGCAATTCTTCATAAGATCGCTGATGTTTTGCCTCAATTTCTGTCTCTGTTTGTGCCAAAATTTGAGAACGCTGTTGTTCTGCCTCGGCTTTCGCTTCTTCAATAATTTGAGACTTGCGTTTATTTGCCTGCTCAATAATCACTTGGGCCTGCAGTTTAGCCTTATTGATTTGTTCGGTTGAATTAACCTGCGCCAACTCCAAATCTTTTTTGGCATTTTCTGCAAAAGCAAGACCATCAGCTATTTCTTTCTGACGTTTTTCAATGGCATTAATAATGGGAGGCCATACATATTTCATACAAAAAAGAACAAAAAGGACAAACGCAATAGCCTGTCCGAGGATTGTTGCGTTAAGATTCACAACACAATACCTCTTTAAAAGTGGATGATTTCATGTGATTAAAAAGTGAAAATATAATCATTTTTATGCCGCGGCAAACATAATATAAAGACCTAAACCAACAGCAATCATAGGAATCGCATCTACTAAGCCCATCACGATGAAAAATTGAGTACGTAATAAAGGAATGAGCTCAGGTTGGCGTGCCGCCCCTTCTAAAAATTTCCCCCCCAATATGCCGATACCAATTGCAGCGCCGATAGCCGCCAGCCCCATCATAATGGCCGCAGCTAAGTACAATAGGTCCATATTTATATTTTCCATCATAGTCTCCAGTTTTGTTTTTGTTGATAAAGCGATAGTAAAAAAATGTATTTTTTGAATCCTGATGTTGTTACAAAAATATAAAATTAGTGCTCTGAAGAAGCCATCGAGAGATAAACAATCGTCAAAACCATAAATATAAAAGCTTGTAATGTAATGATCAGAATATGGAAGATCGCCCAAGGGACACTCAATATCCACTGAAACCACCAGGGCATTAAACCCGCGATCAAGATAAAAATGAGTTCTCCTGCATACATGTTACCGAAGAGCCTTAAGCTCAATGAAATGGGTTTTGAAATCAAGGTGACCATTTCTAAAAGCAAGTTAATAGGAATGAACACCGGGTGATTAAAGGGTCTTAAGGTCAGTTCTTTTATGAAACCGGATACCCCTTTTATTTTGATGCTATAAAACAAAATAAGAATGAATACACCCAAAGCCATTGACAGCGTTGTGCTCACATCAGCAGTCGGAACTGCTCTTAATGAGGGCAATCCTAGCAAATGTTCGCTTAAGTAAGGGAGTAAATCAACAGGGAGTAAATCCATAAAGTTCATTAATAATATCCAGACAAAGACGGTTAACGCTAAAGGCGCTATGACTTTACTTTTTCCGTGGTACATGTCCTGAACGTTTTTATGGATAAAACCGATCACTAATTCCACCATAATTTGTAATTTTCCGGGTGTCCCACTAGATACACTAACGGCAACCTTACGAAATAACAGTAAAAAAAGAAGACCTAAAGTGAAAGAGAAAAACAAAGAGTCAAAGTTGATTGTCCAGAATGGAACGGGATCCGTTGAGTTCGGATCAACCCATTTAAAATTAAGTAAATTTAACTGCAAGTGATCCAGATGGTGACTTATATAATCCTTTGAACTACGACTTTCTCCTAATCCAGACATGATGTCTTTTACCCTTTTAAATTAATGCAATATAAAATTTATAGAAAGCAAAAACGGAACCGAGGATAACAAAAGTCTTCAATTGCATAAACAAGAAATTTTCTTTCATTCTCTTATTTGAGAGAGATACTGACGCAATTTTTGTGTTCTCAGTAGGCGAAACCATTTTATGTAACGAATAATGCGTTTATTTTTAAAACAATCAAATGACGTTCTGCCTCTAATTTGGGTATTTGTAGCTTAAAAATAGATTTCAAAGTAATTTGAGAGGGCAAATCAGCCAATTCATGGTCAGGTTTTACTCCTTTCAAAGCATAAAAACACCCTGTTGTTTTATCAACCAAATGCTCACAACAAGACAGCATATTTTTTAGTGAGGCAAACGCTCTGCTGATGACGCCATCAAAACGTTTGCTCGGAAAAAAAGACTCTACTCTGCTTTGTATGGGTTGAATATTAGTTAATCTAAGAGATTGCTGAACTTGGCGCAAAAAGCAGATACGCTTTCCAATACTATCTAGTAGGGTGAAATGAGAATCAGGGAGAACAATCGCAAGAAGGAGGCCAGGTAAACCTGGCCCTGTACCCACATCAATAAATTTTCGACCTTTTAAATATGGAGCAACAATAATGCTGTCTAAAACATGCTTTATCAACATCTCTTTTGGATCATGAACGGAAGTGAAATTATAAGTTTTATTCCACTGACACAGAAGTTCGATATAACTTATTATTTTTTGTTTTTGTTCTTCGGATAAGTTTATTTTTGCGATTGAAAGCAAAATATTTAATTCGTCCAACACAATAATCCCTTTTTATTTAAAATTAAGCGCTACGCCGCAATAAGCCCTGTTTTTTTAACCAAACTAGCAGAATAGATATCGCGGCAGGCGTGATGCCAGAAATACGTGATGCTTGTCCTAATGAGATTGGTTTGTGATCGTTTAGTTTAGAGACCACTTCATTTGATAAGCCAGAAATGAGCGAATAATCAAAACTTAAAGGTAACAAAGTATTTTCGTTGCGTAATTGCTTTGCAATTTCTTCTTTTTGACGAATAATGTAGCCTTCGTATTTTATTTGAATTTCAACTTGCATACCTGCTTCGTTGTTTTCTAGTGAAGGTAAAAACGGTTTTAAAGAAGTCAGTAAAGAGTAATTGACCTCTGGCCTGCGCAAAAGATCTTCAGCATTCGTTTCACGAGATAATGGCGATTTAATAATTTGGTCTATCTGATTATCTGAATTTGGTTTTATCCATATGCTGCGCAGCCTTTGTTTTTCCTGTTCTATCAATTCTACTTTTTGATTGAAACGACACCATCTGTTTTCATCGACGAGCCCTAATTGATAACCTATTTCTGTCAGACGTAAATCTGCATTATCCTCTCGAAGCAATAATCGATACTCAGCACGTGAGGTAAACATACGATAAGGTTCTTGAGTTCCTAGAGTCGTTAAATCATCAACCAACACACCGATATAAGCTTGATTACGGAGTGGAAACCATCCCTCTTCCCCTCGAGCAAGGCGCCCTGCATTTAATCCTGCTAATAATCCTTGAGCTGCCGCCTCTTCATAGCCTGTTGTGCCATTAATCTGTCCCGCAAAAAACAGGCCTTGAATATGTTTACTTTCTAAAGTGGGTTTTAAATCACGGGGATCAAAGTAATCATATTCAATCGCATAACCAGGGCGAACGATAAAAGCATTTTTCATTCCTTGAATCGAACGAACTATTTTCAGTTGTACATCGAAAGGGAGACTGGTTGAAATACCGTTAGGGTAGATTTCGTTACTGGTAAGCCCTTCTGGCTCTAAAAAAATTTGATGAGCGCTCCGATCAGAAAAACGTATGATTTTATCTTCAATAGAGGGGCAGTATCTTGGGCCTATTCCGTCAATGATTCCCGTGTATATAGGGCTTCTTTCTAAATTTTTTTGAATAATTTCATGCGTTTTTTCATTGGTATAGGTGATATGACAAGGTTTCTGTGTGAGAGGGGGATGTTGTCTTCCAAGAAAAGAAAATAAGGGTGAGGGAGTGTCGCCCAGCTGGATTTTTAAGTTTTTAAAGTTAATGCTTCTGGCGTCTATCCTCGGAGGCGTGCCAGTTTTTAAGCGGCCTATTCGTAGAGGAAGTTTTCTTAATTGTGAGGCTAACGAGATGGAAGCGGTATCTCCAGCACGTCCAGCGCTATAATTTTCTAAACCCAGGTGTATTTTTCCGTCTAAAAAAGTCCCTACCGTTAATACGATTGATTTAGCATGAAATTTTAACCCCATTTTAGTGACGGCACCGACAACTAGATCGTTTTTTAAGATCAAGTCATCAACAGGTTGCTGAAAAATCGATAAATTGGTCTGATTTTCTAATGCGGATCGAATAACTTTACGATAAACAGTGCGATCGAGTTGAACTCGGGTCGATTTTACGGCAGGGCCTTTACTGGCGTTGAGTATCCTGGATTGAATACTGGCTTTATCGGCAGCCATTCCCATCAGTCCACCAAGTGCATCGATTTCTTTGACAAGTTGTCCTTTTCCTATCCCTCCAATCGCTGGATTGCAAGATAATTGACCTAAGGTATCGATGTTATGTGTCAGCAATAACGTTTTGCAACCCATACGAGCCGAGGCCATAGCGGCTTCAGTTCCTGAATGGCCTCCACCTATCACAATAACGTCAAATTGATCTGGATAAAACATGTCACTTTACCTTGGGCGAAAAAAATTTTCCAATCTTTCTGGATCTATTCTACTTAAATTTTGATCAAGAGTGAAATCAGATTATTCGGTTGTTATTTTAATAAGATCTTTTTATTTAAAGATCTTTTATTATTTTTATTATTAGGATCACTGTTTTCTGTGGATAAGTGGTTTTTTGCCATATCTATCATTGCTTTTAAGAAGATCAATTCCTGTGGATTACCTGTGATTATCTTGTGTATAAAGTGTGGATAAAAATGACTTTTATCCACAGGGTGTTTTTTTACAATAGTTATCCCGTAGATATACACAGGTTATTCACAGCTTTTCAACATGGTTACCCACAGCTTATTAAAAAATTTTTATTTAAATTAATCCAGTTTTTTATCCATTCTTCCGCAGGATCCTCTGGATTTTCGTGTTCAATTACATCTATTTTTAATATTTCTCCGATCCTTTGAGCGCCTTTTAAAATTAACTGTTGATCTAATTTTTTGATCCCCTTACAAAAAGTATCGCCGTAATCTGAGCTACCAAGACCTATAGATCCAAAACGGATTTTTGATAAGTCTGGTTGATCCTCAATAATTTGTTTAAACAGGGGTTTAATATTATCGGGGAGATCTCCTGCTCCGTGAGTGGAAGTGATCACGCACCATAAACCACTGAGATTAAGCTCGCTCAATTGAGGCCCATGAAAAATTTTTGTGACAAATCCCATTTCTGTTAATTTTTCCGACAAATGTTCTGCAACATATTCAGAATTACCTAATGTACTGCCTGTGATAAAAGTCATAGAAGTCATAGAAAGAAACCAATTAAATTAAAAAGAAAAGATTAATAGTCTACTCTGCGATTTTATTGTGATCTAGCTGTGGATAAAATATGAAAAATTATTTTTTTTGTTTGTTTTGTATAAAAAAAATATGACATATTGTATGTGTAAAAAATTTTTTTAAAAAAAACCTTTCTTTTATTTTTATTTAAAAATAAAAGAAATTCTTTTTAAAATAGTTATAAATATATTTCTTTAAATTATTTATCCTTATAATTTTGTACTGATAATCTGTTTTGTTAGGGCCATATCGATGTAAAATTAATTTTTAATCAATTTATGGACGTTTTTGAAAATTTAATTATTTAGGAGTTTTTTATGAATTACCGTGCTTTAATGTTAACGTTATTGACCCTTCTTATTCCTTTTTCTGTAATGGTAAAAGCCGATAAACTCAATGATATAAAAAAAGCGGGAAAAATCCGTGTTGCTGTTTTTGATAATAATCCTCCTTTTGGTTATTACGATCCAAAAACAAAAAAACTGATAGGATATGATGTCGATATTGCTCATGCTATTGGTAAAGCTTTTGGGGTCAATATCGAATTTGTTGAAACAAATCCTGCTAATCGTATTCCATTATTGAAATCTAAAAAGGTGGATTTAATCGCGGCTAATTTTACTATTACACCTGAAAGGGCAAAAGAAGTGGATTTCAGTCTGCCCTATTTTTCAACAGGTCAGAAATTTATTGCAAAAAAAGGGGTATTAAAAAAACCTGACGACCTCAAATCACTGCGGATTGGTGCAGATAAAGGCACCGTACAGGAAATCACATTGCGTGAAAATTATCCATCAGCCATTGTTATTTCTTATGATGATACCCCTCAAGCATTCATGGCTTTAAGGAATGAAAATGTTCAGGCGATTACTCAAGATGACGCTAAATTAGTGGGTTTGATGGGCAATTTAAAAGCAGAGATGAAAGCGAATTTTGAAATTTCGCCTTTTAGTATTACCAAAGAATATCAAGGGATTGCAACTGCTAAAGGAGAGAAAAATTTAATTAATGCGATTAATACTATTTTATTAAAGATGGAAAAAGAAGGCGAAGCAGTGAAAATTTATAATCGTTGGTTTGGTCCTGATACTAAAACAGCACAACCTCGTGGTGATTTTAAATTTACCCCTTTAGTAGAGAGTAACCGCTAAAAAGCCGATTCGTGTTGATTTAAAAAATTTAATATGTCCTACATTGTTTTGGTGCAGGACTTATTTTTTTATTAAAATATTAAGTAAATTTTGATATTACCAATTAGGTTATTAAAAAATGTTTTTGGATATCATTATATGAATTTTCCATTAAGTTATTTAATTGATGAATTTTTAGACACTAAATATATTATTTGGTTGTGGGATGGTTTTCTTATTACACTGTATATATCTGTTTGTACTGTTATTTTTTCAACTTTATTAGGAATTTTTTTAGCGGTCGCCAGAGAAAGTGATTTCAAAGCTCAAAGGGTTATGGTCACCTGCTACTGCATGTTATTTCGCAATACTCCATTATTAGTTCAGCTTTTTTTTTGGTATTTTGGCTCGGGTCAAATTTTACCCTCATCTTGGATGCAATGGTTAAATAGCCCTCATGAATTAGTGATTTTTTACTTTACTTTTCATTGGCCGTCTTTTGAGTTTTTATCCGGTTTGATAGGCTTAACGCTTTATTCATCTGCATTTATCGCTGAAGAGTTTCGTGCCGGTATTGCTGGGGTAGGATTGGGTCAAAAAAACGCGGCTCAAGCGCTGGGTTTAACCCATTGGCAATCCATGAAGTATGTTATTTTTCCTCAGGCATTGAAAATTGCTTTACCTCCCTTGCTGGGTCAATACATGTATATTATTAAAAATTCTTCATTGACGATGGCTATTGGTGTCGCTGAGCTTTCTTACGCTTCGCGCCAGGTTGAAACAGAAACTTTGCGCACCTTTCAGGCATTTGGTGTTGCTACATTTTTATATATTTTACTCATTGCTTTAATTGAAGCCTGGAATACCTGGCATCATCAACGTGTTCCTCGGAAGTGGCATTAAAATGGATTTTTCGGTTATTTCAGAAAATTGGCGTTACTTGCTCTGTGGAGCTTATCCTGATGGGCCAGTAGGAGGAGCAGCCCTAACCCTATGGATCAGCATTCTGGCGGGCATAGCTTCCTCTGTTTTGGGTGTGATATGGGGTATCGGATTGGCTCTGAGCAGAGGTATATGCTCTGGGATTCTGTCCGCTGTATTAGGATTTTTTCGCGCTATCCCTGTTATTATGTTAATTTTTTGGATTTACTTTTTATTGCCTATTGCTTTTGGATGGGATATTCCCAAAATCACGACTGTTGTTTGTGGGCTTGCTTTGATTACGTCGGCATACTTAGCGCATGCAGTTAAGTCAGGAATCGTTGCTGTTGGTCAGGGTCAGTGGTCTGCAGGTTTATCATTAGGTTTGAATAGCTGGCAAATATTAAGATTCATTATATTACCTCAGGTGTTGCGCGTCATGTTTCCTTCGTTTGTCAATCAATGGATATCACTCATAAAAGACACCTCATTGGCTTATATTGTTGGGGTTAATGAATTGACGTTTTTGGCGACACAGGTCAATAACAGAACCATGGTACACTCCATGGAAGTCTTTTTATTTGTGGGGCTTATTTATTTTATTTTATGTTTCATATTAGATTTTTCTGTTAATTATTTTCTTAAAAAAGATACGTATTAAAATAATTCTAATGAAATAAGCTCTTCTATGGTTTGTCGACGTCTAATCAATTGTACTTCTCCATTTTTTAATAAAACCTCTGGTATTAAAGGACGGCTGTTGTAATTTGATGACATTGAAGCGCCATAAGCCCCTGTATTATGAAATATTAAGTAATCGTCCACAAAAGCGGGGGGAAGGTAACGCGTTTCCAGGCAAGCATTTTGATTTTGAGTAAAGACATCTCCTGATTCACATAATGGCCCCGCAACCACGGTTTTAATGTTTTTTTCTTTTGAAACATCGCGACCATCTGCAGGTAACAATGAAATCCGATGGTAGCTGCCGTACATTGCAGGTCGCATCAAATCATTAAAACCGGCATCTACTATAATATAGTGTTGATTGCCCATATTTTTAATGGCCCGAATTTGTGCAATGAGCACTCCTGATTCTGCAACTAAAAAACGTCCCGGTTCAATTTCAAGACTGATAGGATGACCAAAGTGTTTGGAAATTTTTTTTCGGGCTCGGTGCCATAAATTGTAATAATGTTCTGTGTCAACCTCCTTTTCTCCTTTTTTATAAGGAACAGATAATCCCCCGCCTGCTGAAATGGCACTAATATCCTGGTTCAATTTTATGACTTGCTCAACCATAGCATCACATACTTTCTTTAGGTGTTGATAATTAACACCAGAACCAATATGCATATGGAATCCGATGAGTTTTAATTGATATTGTGCGATTTTTTCTAAAGCTTTAGGTAAATCTTCATGCCATATACCGTGCTTGCTGTTTTCTCCCCCTGTATTGGTTTTTTTATGATGTCCATGACCAAAGCCAGGATTAATTCTTATCCATACTGGATGCCCTGATACTGATTGACCTATTTGCTCCAGCATATCAATGGAGCCTGCGTTAACGGGAATATTTAGTTGAATCACCTTTTTTAAAGTCATCTTATCCAAGAGATCGGCCGTAAAAATAATATCGGAAGAGGCTTCTCCAGGAATAAAATTTGCTTTTAAGGCTTTTTCTATTTCTCCCAATGAAACCGCATCGACTTTAACATTCTGTTCACGCATTAATTTCAAAATATGGATATTTGAACACGCCTTTTGAGCAAAACGAATTGAATCAAAAAGCGATAATTTTTTTATTTTTTCTATAATAGTATCAGAATGATAAATCCAGATAGGGGACTTAAATTTTTTTAATATAAAAAGGAATTGATCGTTTTTTATAGGGGGGAAAGAATCATTCAAAAAAAGAGACATGAAATGCCTTTATTAGTAAATATTTAATTGACAGGATCAGGGCTGCTTAACATTGCGAAAGAAAGCTAGCGGCTCCGTTGCCATAAACGGGCACTTAATATCATCAGTCCTTGTGACTGATCGACCAGCACTGTATTTTCATCTAAAAAATAAAATGTGGGGCGACTAATAGAAAAAGGGGCTTTAAACAAACTATCAAGAGTTTCGTCATTTTGAACTTTATCCGTTATAAAGGATTCGCTTTTCTCACTAAAAACCCTATCGCTGATATCAATAATAGTATAAACGGAATTTTGGTTAATTTTAAGGTTTGATTTCTGATCATACAGATCACTAGATAACGTTATTGTACGGCCATTAATATGAACATGTGTATTAATATGATAAAGCCCTACAGGCGTGCTAAAAAAATAATTGGTTTTCCAATAACCACTTATTTCATCCATTGGATGGTAGTAAGCATAGATAAAACCGCAGACGCCTCCTGTTAAGATCCCAAAAAATATGATTAAAATATAGTAATAAATTATTTTTTTAGACATGTTAAGCCTCCTTTATAAGGTTCACATGCTATGTAAGTTCCATCATCTATTTTTTTCAAAAAAATAAACGGAGGCTTTTTATATTCCTTCAAAAATTCTTTGTCTTTTTCTTCATCTAAATTAACTGTAATCGGTAGTTTTTCTGCTTTTATGTGAATTATTTTTATTCTGTCTAATTTAAAAAAAACAAAAAAATTAATAGAAAAAAAAAGAAAGAAAAAAAAGCTGCTTAATATATATGTAGAAGAAGATCCATTTTTAAAAAAGGGAATATTTTTTAATGTGCTATTTTTTTTGAAGTCACTATTTAGGTTTTCTATTTTTATCTTTTCGTCATCTATAAATTTAGGTTCGATATTTAAGCAATACCCTTTTTTTGGTATGGTAATAATAATTTCGTGCTTTTTATCATTTAATCCATTTCTTAAATTACTGATTGTTTGAGTGAGTGTGTTATCGGTCACATAAGTTTGTGTCCAAATTTGTTTTTCGATTTCTTCTCTTGAAATGTGATTAGGATATTTTTTACAAAGTAAAAAAAGTAATTCTGATTCTTTATTTCTGATTTTGATTTCTCTTCCTTCTTGCTTAATCACACGAGTTTTAGGAATAAAAAGAGAATTTCCAATAAATATATTTTTCATTTTTGTCTTTTTTAGTTTTTAGCTATTTTTATAATGTTTTTAATTTTGATTAAAGTGTTAAATTTCATTAAAAATACAATATAAAATAAAATAATTAAAACAAAATTACACAAAAAAGACAAAAAATTACATTTTATGACATAATTATAATGTTCTTTAAAATAAAAGAGTCCTATTTTGTAAATAGAACTCTTTTATTTTTTTAAAGATTTTTTTCATTGTAATCATTAAAACGGTTAAGACTAAGAACACTGTTTACAGAAGAAGACAATAAACTATAATCTAACCTTAATCCGTATCTATTGATGGTTTTTAAAATTTCTATAGGAATACCAAATTCTTTTAATAAAACTCTAAATTTATGTATCAGTTGATGATAATTATTATCTGATATACCTTTGTGATTTTCGTACCATACTACTTTAATAATATCTCTTTTTCTATTAATATCATTAAAAAGACACATCATTAATCTTTTTTGTCTTTCGTTTATATTAATACTTATCTTTTTATTATGAAAATGAACTTTATTCATACAACAATCTAATGACATTTCTGATTTGTAATCAATAATATCTTTACTGTTAATATCGATGAACTTACTTTCTGTTACTACAGACACGCTATCGGTATACATGTTATAACTCCCTAATGAAATTAACAAAGTAGAATTTATTCTTATAAAAAAAATAAATTTAAAAAAATTTAACTTCTATATACATTATTATTTATCTTAGTAAAAAAAATCAAATAAAATTATATTATTATATAATCAAAAACAATAAATACTAAATTTTATGTTTTTTTATTATTAATAATTAAAATTAATCAATTGTTATTAGTAATAATTATGATTAAAATCATGTAGCTAAGACTATTTTTTGTTTTATTAAAAATAAAAAATTATTTAAGATAATATGTTATTTTATATAATTTATATGTATGATTTTTATAATCAAATAATATTTAAATGTTATTTGATTTCTATTTCTTAAATTAGCTTAATATTACTATTAAAAAACAACAAATCAATAGTTCATATAACTTTAAATTCATACTTCAAAAGTATGAATAAAATATTTTAATGTTAAAGTAAAAAAAGCAGGCTTCTATATTAACAGTCTATTTTTTTAATTAGAAAACTCTATTTATTTTAATGGGCGCATTGTTGGAAATAGAATAACATCACGGATATTTATACTATTAGTCAATAGCATAATCATACGATCAATACCTATTCCTAAACCTGCGGTCGGAGGTAATCCGTGTTCTAGTGCAATAATATAATCTTGATCATAAGACATCGCTTCATGATCGCCTTTTTCTTTTGAGTTTAATTGTTCGGTAAAACGTTGAGCTTGATCTTCAGCATCATTCAATTCAGAAAAACCATTGCCAATTTCTTTACCTGCAATAAAAAATTCAAATCGATCCGCAATAAAAGAATTATGATCATTTCGACGCGCTAATGGTGACACTTCTGCTGGATATTCAGTAATAAAAGTAGGTTGAATAAGATGTTTTTCTGCCGTTTCTTCAAAAATTTCACATTGAATTCGCCCTAATTCCCAAAATTTTTCTACACGAACATCTAGAGATTCTGCAATCAGTATCGCCTTATTTTTATCTTCTAAATCGTTAATATTAATTTCAGGTCGATATTTTTGAATGGCTTCTTTCATTGTCCATTTTTGAAAAGGTTGACTAAAATCAAAAATATGTTCGCCATATTTTACTACATGCGTTCCTAATACGTTTAGGGTTAACTCACGAAAAAGTTCCTCTGTTAACTCAATCAAATCCTGGTGATCCGCATACGCCATGTAAAGCTCCATCATGGTAAATTCAGGATTGTGGCGTAATGAAATACCTTCATTACGAAAATTACGATTGATTTCAAATATGCGATCAAATCCCCCGACCACCAAACGTTTTAAATACAATTCAGGCGCTATTCTCAAGTACATATCGATATTCAGCGCATTATGGTGCGTTAAAAATGGGCGAGCTGCAGCTCCTCCTGGGATAGATTGCATCATAGGAGTTTCCACTTCCATAAACCCTTTGCCCATCATAAACTGGCGTAGCATTGAAATTGTTTTTGAACGTAAGATAAAGTTTTTTCGAGATTTTTCGTTGACGATCAAATCTAAGTAACGTTGACGGTATCGTGCCTCTTGATCTAGAAGCCCGTGAAATTTATCTGGCAGTGGGCGCAATGCTTTCGTGAGTAAACGCAATTCGGTGCAATGAACAGAAAGCTCTCCTGTTTTTGTTTTAAACAATCGACCTCGCACCCCTAAAATATCGCCTAAATCCCATTTTTTGAAATCTTCGTTATAAATGCCTTCTGGTAAATCATCGCGAGAAACGTAAAGTTGAATTCGGCCTTTTGTATCTTGAAGAGTAAAAAAAGAGGCTTTACCCATGATACGTCTTGTCATCATACGCCCCGCAAGAATCACTTCCTTATTTAAAGCGATAAGTTCTTCGTTTTCTTTATGATCATATTCAGTATGCAAATCACCAGAAAAATGTTTCTGACGAAAGTCATTTGGGAAGGCAATGCTTTTTTTTCGTAATAACGCCAATTTTTCTCGACGAGTTTGTAACTCATGATTAAGTTCTTTTCGCTCTGTAATAGATATTTTTTCTTCAGACATGCTAGATCCTTATAATCCCGCTTTTAAACTGGCTTCAATAAATTTATCAAGATAACCATCAAGAACGGCTTGAGTATTGCGTGTTTCTAAACCCGTGCGTAAATCCTTGATACGAGAATCATCCAATATATAAGAACGAATTTGGCTCCCCCATCCAATGTCTGATTTATTGTCTTCCATTATTTTTTTATCTGCATTTTTCTTTTGCATTTCAAATTCGTATAGCTTGGCTTTTAACTGTTTGAAGGCCTGCTCTTTATTTTTGTGTTGAGAGCGATCACTTTGGCATTGAGTGACTATATTGGTGGGTAAATGAGTAATACGTACAGCAGATTCAGTTTTGTTAATATGTTGCCCCCCTGCGCCAGAAGCACGATAAACATCAATACGTAAATCGGCAGGATTGATGTCTATATCAATGTTGTCCTCTAATTCAGGATAAACAAAAGCGGACGCAAAAGAAGTATGGCGCCTTGCGCCTGAATCAAACGGGCTTTTTCTCACTAAGCGATGAACGCCGGTTTCAGTCCGTAACCAGCCAAAAGCATGATCTCCTGTGATTTTAAGAGTCGCAGATTTTATCCCTGCAACTTCACCATCCGAAATTTCAATAATTTCTGTTTTAAAACCTTTGGAGTCTGCCCAGCGTAGATACATTCGAAGCAACATGTTTGCCCAGTCTTGTGCTTCTGTACCACCAGAACCTGATTGTAAATCTAGATAACAATCAGCAAAATCATTTTTGCCAGAAAACATTCGACGAAATTCTAAGCGATTCAATTTTTTGTCTATAGCTTCCAGTTCAAAAACGGCCTCGTTAAAAATCTCCTGATCCTGAGCTTCAATGGCCAAATCTAGTAAAGTCGATACATCCTTTAATTCTTTTTCTAATTGACTCAAGGTTTCAACAATTTCCTGTAAAATGGCCCGTTCTTTTCCTAATTTTTGTGCCCACTCAGGCTGTTTCCAAATATCAGGTTGTTCTAATTCTGCATTAATTTCCTCTAATCTTTCTTTTTTTTCATCGTAGTCAAAGATACCCCCGGAGAGCTTCAGCTCTATCTGAAAAATTTTGTATCTGATTTTTTATTAAATTGATTTCAAACATGTTGGTGTGCCTTAGGTTTTTTGGCAAATTGATATGGCATTTTAATCAGTAATTATAATGGATTGAAATGATGCTGAATAGTCTCGCTTATCAGAAACAGGGCTGTCCTATCAAATAGGAAACACTATTAAAAAAATCATTTGAGGGACCTAAGACAAAGCAATATTGAGTAATAAAACTCCCTTGCAGTCTATGATGGCATGGTACACACTTAACCTTTATGTCTGAAATTTTCAAAAAACCATACTATCCTCAGGGAAGTGACAATATAAACATGATGCACAATAGTACTGCTGATATACGTCAAAAATTTCTTGATTTTTTCAAGAGCAAAGGACACCAGGTGGTATCAAGTAGTTCCTTGATCCCTCATCATGATCCTACACTGTTGTTTACCAACGCGGGAATGAATCCTTTTAAAAATATTTTTTTAGGGATACAAGATCCGGATTTTTCTCGTGCAACCAGCTCACAGCGTTGTGTACGGGCAGGTGGAAAACATAATGATCTCGAGAATGTGGGCTATACTGCTCGCCATCACACTTTTTTTGAGATGCTGGGTAACTTTAGTTTTGGTGATTATTTTAAACAACAAGCCATTTATTTTGCTTGGGAACTTTTGACGGGATCCGAATGGTTTCATTTACCTAAAGATCGGCTTTATGTCACCGTTTATTCAACAGACGATGAGGCCTATAACATATGGGCAGATGAAATTGGTATTCCACGTGAACGGATTATCCGGATTGGTGATAATAAAGGCGCTGCCTTTTGTTCTGATAATTTTTGGCAAATGGGTGAAACAGGCCCATGTGGTCCTTGTAGCGAAATTTTTTACGATCATGGCGATCATCTTTGGGGTGGGCTGCCAGGGAGCCCTGAGGAAGAGGGTGACCGCTATATTGAAATTTGGAACATTGTATTTATGCAGTTTAACCGTCTTGCAGATGGTACGATGTTGCCTTTACCCAAGCCTTCTGTTGATACGGGTATGGGGTTAGAACGGATGGCAGCTGTATTACAGAATGTGTCTTCTAACTATGAGATTGACCTGTTTCGTGATCTTATCTCAGGGGTTAAAAAAGTGACGGGTGCCACGGATGACTCAAATCCATCTTTAAGGGTTATCGCCGATCATATTCGCGCTTGTGCTTTTTTGATTTTTGATGGTGTCAGGCCTTCAAACGAAGGTAGAGGTTATGTTTTAAGGCGCATCATTCGTCGTGCCATTCGACATGGGAATAAATTAGGCGTTAAAAAGCCTTTTTTTTATCAGTTATTAACGTCTCTGATTGGAGTCATGAAACCAATCACCGATCAACTCAAACATCATCAAGTGATGATTGAGCAGGTATTAAAAACAGAAGAAGAGCTGTTTTCTCATACTTTAGAGAGGGGTTTATCTCTGTTAGATAAAAAACTCGATCACCTCAAAGGGGACACCCTGGAAGGCGAAACGGCTTTTCTTTTATATGACACTTACGGATTTCCACTCGATTTAACAGCCGATGTCTGTCGTGAACGAAATTTAAAAATAGATGAAGTGACATTTCATCAAAAAATGTCGGAACAACGCGCCAGGGCGCGTCAAGCCAGCGCATTCTCGACAGATTACAATAAATTCATTCGGGTAGCTCATCACACTGAGTTTTGTGGTTATGAACAGCTGCAGCAAACAACCGTCATCAAGGCTCTTTTTTTTCGTGGAGAAGAAATCAATGAAATTCATGCCGGTCAAGAGGCCCTTGTCATATTAGACAAGACACCTTTTTACGCAGAATCAGGTGGACAGGTTGGGGATAAAGGTTATCTGAAAAGTACAACGGCACATTTTATGGTGTCTGATACACAAAAATATGGTCAGGCCATCGTCCATTTAGGGCGGCTTTCTAAAGGATCGTTACGAATTAGTGATCACATTCAGGCTTGTGTTAATAATAAAGTTCGCGGCCACATTCGATCAAATCATTCTGCAACACATTTGCTTCATGCAGCACTACGGCAAGTTTTAGGGAAACATGTTGTTCAAAAAGGGTCTCTGGTCAATGAAAAATGCTGTCGTTTTGATTTTTCTCATTTTAAAATGATGACCCCTGATGAAATTGAAAATGTTGAATCGTTGGTCAATCAACAGATTCGTCAAAATCATCTTATCGAAACTCAGATCATGTCACTTGAGGACGCTAAAAAGAAAGGTGCCACCGCTTTATTTGGTGAAAAATATGAGGATCAGGTCAGAGTGTTGAGCATGGGTGATTTTTCTATTGAGCTTTGTGGTGGGACCCATGCCCGACGTACTGGTGATATCGGTTTATTTCATATTACATCAGAATCAAGTACAGCTGCTGGTATCAGACGTATTGAAGCCATAACAGGTGAAGAGGCAAATGCACTTTTATGTCAACAAAGGAATGTATTACAAGATCTCGCTCGTTTGCTAAAGAGCGATGAAAAGGGGTTGATTAAAAGGATTGGGATAATCATAGATCGCAATAAAGTTTTGGAAAAAAAATTACAACACTTTAAAGATCAAGAAATACTGCAAAAAACCTCATTGCTATTAAAAAATGTAAAACAAATAAAGGAAATAAAAATTTTGATAGCTCAGCTAGATGCCGTAGAGCCCATTCTTCTGCGAAGAATGATAGATGATTTAAAAAATCAATTAGGCTCTGCGGTGATTTTGTTAGCAAATGTGACAAAAAATAAAATTTCATTTATTGCTGGTGTTACAAAAAATTTAACTCAACAAATAAAAGCAGATGATTTAATACACTATATTGCACCCAAAATTGGAGGGAAAGGGGGTGGTCGAGCCGATATGGCCCAAGCTGGGGGAACAAATATCAACTCTTTGGCGACTGTATTAGCCGAAGCAGAAAAATGGATAGTCTCACATTCATAAATGTTTAATATATAAAAAGCAAAGCTCTTAGCTTCAACTAAACTTTTATTTCAAGGTTAGAAATCTGAATGGGTTGCTTACATGTTATGTGGCTATATCAGCTATTTTTTACGGTAGACCATAGATCTAGCCGAGAAGCTAAGAGGTGCAATTTTTTTAAATTTTCAAGGAGAAAAACATGCTTATTCTGACTCGTCGAGTTGGTGAGACGCTGATTATTGAAGATAATATTACAGTAACAGTATTAGGTGTAAAAGGTAACCAAGTACGAATTGGTATCAATGCTCCAAAAGAGGTCGCTGTCCACCGTGAAGAAATTTACAACCGTATTCAAGCAGATAAAAAAGATGAAAGAAATGAAATAAATGATAAATATGAAAAAAAGTATCAAAACGAAGACGCTTGTGACAAGTAAGAAAATGAATAAATTGGAATTAAGTCATATTTTTAATGTGATTAATTTTGATGAGATATATTTTTAATCGGCGCGAAGATTTTTTTATCATTAAAATCTCGCTTAACCAGGAAAAACCGTTTGACTTATAAGCTTGAAAAAGTAATATGTGCAGCCTTGTTGTTTCAAGAAAAGCTATTTTTTAGTGAAAGTTTTCGATTAATCAAGATCGATACTTTTGACAAAATGCTGGTGAGGTGGCCGAGAGGCTGAAGGCGCTCCCCTGCTAAGGGAGTATATAGTTAAAAGCTGTATCGAGGGTTCGAATCCCTCCCTCACCGCCAGTTTATTTAGCACCCGTAGCTCAGCTGGATAGAGTACCCGGCTACGAACCGGGCGGTCGGAGGTTCGAATCCTCCTGGGTGCACCAAAGTTTTTTGTTATCAATTCGTTCGATAAAAAACCCGGGATCTGTTTGGATGCCGGGTTCTTTGTCAGTGATGATAGATGATGAATTAATTTATCGGTTTGGTAGATTCATCTGAAATTTTTGATCTTTTTTTATCTCTCATTATTTTTATGCCTACTTTACTCACTCGTTGAGATTCCATTTCAGCAATGGTCCAGGTTAATCCGTCCCAATTTATTTGATCACCTATCACTGGCTCCTTTTCAAGTAAATAGATCACAAATTCGCCTAAACTCTTTTGTTGGTCAGCGACTTTTTCTAAATTTAATCCATAAATATGAGAAATTTCTTCTAATTTTGCATCAGCATCAAGAATGAAATCACCAAAGAACCTTTCATCAATCTGAACACGAGGGGTATGACTGAAAAGCTTACCCAGAGCAGGGAGATCACGTTCATGTCCTATCACACATAAAATATCTCCGTCCTTCAAACGGGTGCTCCCTGTAGGATGAAGCAGATTTTTGTCACGAAAAAGCCCTGAAATTCTGGTACCTTCCGGCATCTCTAAATCACGTAAAGCAGCACCGACACACCATTGGTCCGAACTGAGCTGATACGTAAATTGTTCCCATTCATTGTTAATATCGATATCTAATCCAACACGGGAAATCGGCGCCAATCGAGGAGGTACCACTAATTTGGTTTTACGTGCAGCAAACGAAAGAGTGCTACCTTGTACCAACAAGGAGATTAACACAATGAAAAAGGCGACATTGAAAAATAAATGTGCATTCGCCAACCCTGCCATCATGGGGAAAACAGCGAGAATAATGGGCACAGCACCCCTTAATCCTACCCAAGAAATAAAAATACGCTCACGAAAATTAAAACTATGAAAAGGAAGTAATCCAATAAAAACAGAAAGAGGGCGGGCAAACAAAATCATCCAAAGAGACAACAGCAACGCCGGAATCGCAATTGTGATTAAATCTGTTGGATTGATTAATAAACCCAATACTAAAAACATACCGATTTGGCTTAACCATGCCAGTCCGTCTAAAGTATGGAGTATACCGAAACGGTTACGAATAGGGCGATTCCCCAACACCAGACCACAAAGATAAACAGATAAAATTCCGCTGCCATTCATAGAGGTCGTTAAAGAAAAAGTCACCAGTCCTCCTGCCAGCGCTAATAAAGGATAAAGCCCATTAGCAAGGTTCATTCGGTTAATAAGGAGCAATAATAACCTTCCTCCTCCTAAGCCTATCAGGATCCCAAGACCAAATTGCTGTAATAAATCAACTAAAAACATCCAGTCTAAATGAGTTTGCCCATTGGAGATCATGGATATTAAAGTTATCGTCAAAAAAACCGCCATCGGATCATTACTGCCGGATTCAATTTCAAGAGTGGCACTCACACGTTCATTAAGGCCTTTGCCCCCTAATAATGAAAACACGGCCGCGGCATCGGTAGATCCGATAATGGCTCCTATCAACAAACCCTGAATAATATCTAAATGAAAAAGCCAAGCAGCCATAACACCCGTTAAACTTGTGGTGATCATGACGCCCACAGTGGCAAGTGATAAAGCAGGCCAAAGTGCTACACGAAATGAAGAGGCGCGTGTTCGCATACCTCCATCAAGCAAAATAACTGCTAATGCCAGGTTGCTGATCAGATAAGCGATGGGATAATTATCAAAAGCGATACCTCCCACACCTTCTCCCCCTGCCAGCATGCCAATAGCAAGAAAAATAACCAGAATAGGGATGCCCAGACGAGAGGATAAGGAACTTAATAAAATACTCGTTCCCACCAATATGGAGCCAATCAAAAAAAGATTATTAATAGTGATGGCATTCAAGATCATCTTCTCCTTATTATTTATATTGATATTTATTTTTATAAAAAAATAAATTTTAATTAAAAAATAGTATAAGCATTATACAGATAAAACTCGATTTCACTTGAAATTTACATTGGCTTTACAAATCAGCAGGAACCAATACTTCACGATTACCACTGTGGACTGGTGGGACAACAATCTTTTATCTTTCAGTTGTTTAACTAAAGAGTGCGAATAAAAAAGACCAAACGGATTGTATAAACACCTATTTTCTCGGCAAGAAGCAACCAGGAATAACCTGTCAACAGAGTGGCACCTAGTGCCCAGATCAACAAGAACAGCATGGTGATAGTTAAATGATTAAAATGAAACAACATCTCATGATTCACTACATACCCCAGTAAACCTCCTGATAAAAAATAATAAAAATCGTTAAAACTAGGGGTTATGAGAGAGCAAGAGGCAAATATCAATAATATGCTCCCCATCAAACGGAATGAAAGACGGAAATAATTTTTTGATTTTTTATTTTTGTTTTCATAAAAGATCGTGCCACAAAATAAAAAAATAACAGGGGATAAAGCATAGGCACAAAGTCCAAAAATAAAAAACAAGAGTCCTGCTATATAGGCTCCGACATGACCTCCTGGATTGTGAACAGAATCATGCCAGGCTGTTTGAAACCAACTGGGATCCGATGGATCGAAACTGAACAATATCAGCATCAAATAAGTGGCGAAAATACATAAAATAGCCAACACACTTTCAAAGCCTTTTTTTTTAATAAAAAGGGTATTTTCTTTTATATTATTTTTTTCTTGATCCAAAAAAACCTCTTAATTTTAATAAAACAGTCTCGTGAGCTCTTACTTACTTTGAAATAAATTTTAAAGGTAGATTCAGCCTCGAAAAGGCTAGGCTTACTTAAAAATGAATACTTTTTTATTTGATTCAATTTTTTTGTTAATGAATATAAAGTGTTTTCTCGAATGGGTCCATAACACAATATAAAAATTTCGGATATGATGTAGCTGACATTTAGTAAAAAAATGATTTAAATAAGAAGAGGGAAATGTGAATATTTCAAGACATCATCAATGTATTATTCTGGGATCCGGGCCTGCAGGTTATACGGCGGCCATTTATGCGGCTCGTGCTAATATAAAGCCCATCTTAATTACAGGAATGGAAAAGGGAGGACAATTAAACACAACGACAGACGTTGAAAACTGGCCTGGCTCCCCTGAATCTTTAACCGGGCCTACGTTAATGGAGCGGATGCATCAACATGCAGAAAAATTTAATACAGAAATTCTGTTTGATCACATTAATAAAGTGGATCTACAACGACGTCCCTTTTATCTGTTTGGTAACGATCAAGAATACAGCTGTGATGCTTTGATTATAGCAACAGGGGCATCTGCTCGTTATCTTGGTCTCAAATCCGAGGAAGATTTTAAAGGAAAAGGGGTTTCTGCCTGTGCTACCTGTGACGGTTTTTTTTATCGTAATCAAAAAGTGGCCGTGGTTGGAGGAGGTAATACAGCAGTAGAAGAAGCGCTTTATTTAGCTAACATCGCTCGTGAAGTTCATTTAATTCATCGCCGACAAGAATTTCGTTCTGAAAAAATACTGCGAGATCGATTAATGAAAAAAGTGGCTTCTGGCCATATTATTTTGCATACAGATAGCATTCTAGATGAAATTTTAGGGGATTTATCGGGCGTCACAGCAGTACGTTTAAAGCCTTCTCACACTGAGAACGGGAGTGTCTTTCAAATATTAGATGTGACAGGTGTTTTTATTGCGATCGGGCATATCCCGAACACGGAGCTCTTTAAAGGTCAACTGGAATTAGAAAAAGGATACATTAAAGTAAAGGGCGGACTAACAGGGAATGCCACTCAAACTTCTGTTGAGGGTGTTTTTGCAGCGGGAGATGTCATGGATCCTATTTATCGACAAGCTATCACTTCTGCAGGGAGTGGTTGCATGGCGGCTTTAGATGCCGAGCGTTATCTGGATATAATGGATAACAGATTTAAATAAACTTTAAATTGATCTAATTTAAACATAAAAATATATGTTTTTTTAAAAAATTAAATTTAATTTAAATATTATATTGATTCATCAATCTTTTTTATCAATTTCTGTCGAATGTTTTTATATCAAATAAAAAAATCAAGATGTATTGAGTGGCATTTTTTAACAATCAACTGGGTTAAGACAGATGTCAAAGCCGCTTATTAAACTATTAGAATCCTCTATTGAACTAAAAGGTTGCAGCTTTACTTTAACGGTGATTCATTTACTGGATTCACGGCCTGAGCTTATTCGTCATGCTTTACAGAAAAAAATAGAACAGGCACCTGATTTTCTTGAAAGTGCCCCTGTTGTCATCAATATTTCTGCCCTATCTAAAGAAGCGAATTGGCATGAAATTCATAAAGCGGTGATTTCAACAGGTTTAAAACTTGTTGGTATCAGCGGTTGCAAAGATGAAAATCAAAAACAGGCATTAGTTGCTTTAGGTTTGCCTTTTATGAATGAAGGTAAAACTCAACAATGGATTTCAAAAAAAGAACCTTCACCTAAGAAGGATTTTTCTAAAACTCAGATTATTCATTCACTGGTACGTTCTGGGCAGCAAATTTATGCTCGTAATAGTGATTTAGTGGTCATCAACAATGTGAGCGCGGGTGCTGAATTGATTGCTGATGGTAATATCCATGTTTACGGCATCATGGGCGGACGAGCATTAGCAGGAGCTTCAGGTGATATTGAATCCGAGATTTTTTTGACACATTGCGCGGCAGAATTAATAGCAATAGCGGGGGAATATGTATCGCATGATCACATTTCTCCTGAATATCTCGGCCAAGCTGTTCACTTGCGTTTATTAAATAAAACTTTAATTTTCAAGCGATTTGATTCAATTTTTTAATTAAGGAAGTGATTTTATGGCACGAGTTATTGTTGTGACCTCTGGAAAAGGAGGGGTTGGCAAAACGACATCAAGTGCGGCCATCGCAACGGGGTTAGCTAGTAAGGGCAAAAAAACTGTTGTGATTGACTTTGATATTGGCCTTCGTAATCTTGATTTAATCATGGGATGCGAACGTCGGGTTGTATATGATTTTATTAATGTAATTCAAAATGATGCCACATTAAATCAGGCATTAATAAAAGACAAACGTGTAGAAAATTTATATATTTTACCGGCATCACAAACTCGTGATAAAGATGCACTGACACAAAAAGGTGTAGCAGCTGTTTTTGAACAGCTCAATAAAATGAATTTTGATTTTATTATTTGTGATTCCCCTGCTGGGATTGAAACGGGCGCTTTGATGGCGTTGTATTTTGCGGATGAAGCCATCATTACCACTAACCCTGAAGTTTCTTCAGTTCGTGATTCAGATCGTATATTAGGTATTCTTGCAGCAAAATCGAGTCGTAGTGAAAAAGGCGAAGCACCCGTGAAGGAGCATCTTTTGCTGACTCGTTATAATCCTACTCGCGTGGCTCGGGGTGATATGCTAAGTACGGAAGATGTCTTGGATATACTGAGGATCCCATTAATTGGTGTTATTCCAGAAGATCAATCGGTATTACGTGCTTCAAATCAGGGAGAACCGGTCATTCTAGATCTCACTTCAGATGCAGCTAAAGCATACTCGGATACCGTGGATCGATTATTGGGGGAAGATCGTGATTTTCGATTTGTTCAGGAAGAAAAAAAGAGTTTTTTAAAACGCATTTTTGGGGGATAACCTATGGGTTTTTTTGATTTCTTTTCACCCGATAAAAAAAACAGTGCTGCAAATATTGCGAAAGATCGGTTGCAAATTATCGTGAGGGAGCGTCGTTGTTGTGACAGAGATCCTCTTTATTTATCTGATATGAAGCGCGATATCTTGGCGGTGATTTGTAAATATGTTCAGGTGGATCCCAACGCGCTTCATGTTCAATTTGAGCAAAAGGAAGATGATGTTTCGGTTTTGGAGCTGAATGTCATCTTACCGGAAGTCAGTAGCACAGGTGATTGTTCTAAGCCCTGACTTATTTTTGCTCGAATTGGGCGAGGGTTGACGGTGAAAGGGATCTTTTGATGAGGCTTTATTGTCTGTCGTATTGCCACTCAAGTAGTTAACGTAATAGAGCCGAAAAACCACCCAAGGGTGGTTTTTTTATGTATCAATAAAAAGCTTGCGAAATGAGGGTGTTTAAGTGACTTGTATGAAGGAACTTATTATGTGCCTACTTTATATGAGCGACTAAATCTAACAGTTTATTAGAGTACCCTGTTTCATTGTCATACCAAGACACTAATTTCACAAAATGATTGTTCAGTTCTATACCCGCCTTCTTATCAAAGATTGAGGTTAGTTTTTCACCATTGAAATCAGTAGAGACGACTTCTTCATCCACATATCCTAGGATGCCTTTTAATTCGCCTTCTGAAGCTGCTTTGATTGCATCACAGATCTCTGAATAAGATGCAGGCTTTTCTAAACGAACAGTGAGATCTACCACAGATACATTAGGGGTCGGCACACGAAAAGCCATGCCTGTGAGTTTTCCGTTTAAAGAAGGGATGACTTTGCCGACCGCTTTTGCAGCACCAGTGGAAGAAGGAATGATATTTTGCGCTGCCCCACGACCTCCACGCCAATCTTTAGCAGAAGGGCCATCAACCGTTCTTTGTGTCGCTGTTGTTGCATGCACCGTCGTCATCAAGCCTTCAATAATACCGAATTTATCATGAACAACCTTTGCCAAAGGTGCTAAGCAGTTGGTTGTGCAAGAGGCATTTGAAACAATTTTTTGTCCCGCGTATTGATTATGGTTGACGCCCATCACAAACATTGGCGTGTCGTCTTTTGGGGGCGCGCTAATAAGTACTTTTTTGGCACCAGCATTAAGATGCTTGGTTGCCTCTTCTTTTGTTAAGAAGAATCCCGTGGCTTCTATCACCACATCTATTCCTAATGCACCCCAATTAATGGCTTCGGGTTTTTGTTCTGAAGTGACCCTGACTTTTTTATTATTTACGACAAGATCATTTCCCTCAACATCGATCGTTCCTTTAAAACGACCGTGAGTGGAGTCGTATTTGAGCATATAAGCCATGTACTCTGCTTTCAACAAATCGTTAATCGCAACGACTTCAATATCAGTTCGTTCTTGAGCGGCGCGAAACACAATACGACCGATACGACCAAAACCATTAATACCTACTTTTATACTCATATGTTTTATCCAATTGATGAAAAAATCAAACTATTACCTTTTAGGATTTTGCATTAATATTATACAACGAATCCTTTTTTTGTTCATATTGTTGTCAACAAATCATCATAAATGATTTCAATCAAAAGCAATTAATTAATTGAATTATAATGTTTTTTATAGAAATATTCAGTTTTTAGTGACCATTCTAATCATTTATTTACTTTTTCTTTAAATCAACGAGTTATTAGGGCTGTCACTAAATGTAGCGCACTCTCTATTTCACTTTGGGTGTCAACTCTTTGGGCCAAGCCTGAATCACTGCTTTTACTAAGCTGGCCAAAGGAATAGCGAAGAAAACCCCCCAAAAACCCCAAAGGCCGCCAAAGATGATGACCGATAAAATGATCATCAATGGATGTAAATTAACTGCCTCTGAAAATAAAACAGGCACTAACAGATTGCTATCTAAGGCCTGTACAACAAGATAAGCAATCAATAATGTCCAAAAATGTGCGTCTATCCCCCATTGAAACATAGCCACCAGTACCACAGGAATGGTGACAATAACAGCACCTATATAGGGTATCAGTACGGAAAAACCGACCAACACTGCTAATAAAAGTGAATAACGCATATCCAGGATCCAAAAAACCAAATAAGTTGCAACAGCAACAATCACCATTTCAAGCACTTTACCGCGAATATAGTTCGTAATTTGTTGATTCATCTCTTTCCAAACTTTTCCAGCCAAGCTGCGATCACGAGGCAATATTTTCTGAAAGTTATTGAGCATTTGTTTCTTATCTTTCAATAGAAAGAAAACCATTAAAGGTACAACAATCAGATAAATCGCGAGGGTCAATAAGCCAATGAGTGAAGCAAGAGAGATTTTTACAACTGAATCGCCGACTCCTGCCAGTCTATTACGTAGATTGTCCGCTATCATGTCAACAATGCCTGCATCAACCAACGTGGGGTAACGTTTCGTCAAGGTGCTGGAAAAATTATTGAACTGATTGAGCATTTTCGGCATATCTGAAGTTAAATTCATGCCTTGTTGCCAAACATTTGGGACGACCACAAAGATGGCTAACAAACCAACCCCCACAAATAATGCTTGTATAATACTCACCGCACACAAACGGGAGCATCCTAGAACCTGTAATTTTGAGGTTGGCCATTCAAGAAGGTAAGCCAATACAATAGCGACTAAAAGGGGCGCTAAAATACCGCTTAAAAAATAAAGAATACAAAACCCCCCGACTAATATAATTAATAAGGCAACCACTTGAGGATCAGTAAAATGACGGCGATACCATTTTAATAACATGTCCAACATCAAGGAAAGCTCCGTTCAGTAGACATCTTCAAAAACTGATTAAAGTTTTAAGATGTCCCGTATTTTGTTAAAATGCAGTACTATTTTCATGATAGATTTTATCTAAAGGATCCAAATCCGTTTTATCTTTTTCACACACTGGGTTTAATAATCTATTACGTAATATTTTATCCAGCTCAGCTGCAATGGATGGATTGGTTTTTAGATATTCAGTGACATTCGATTTACCCTGGCCAATTTTAGTACCATTGTAGCTATACCAAGAACCCGCTTTTTCAACTAATTGGTGTTTCACGCCCAAATCAATCAATTCACCATGGGTATTAATGCCTTCACCATAAAGAATTTGAAAGTCTGCCTGTTTAAAAGGGGCGGCAATTTTATTTTTGACGACCTTAACTCGAGTGTCATTCCCAATGACCATTTCACCCTCTTTAATAGCCCCAACTCGGCGAATATCTAAACGTACTGAAGCGTAAAATTTAAGCGCATTTCCACCTGTCGTGGTTTCAGGGTTGCCAAACATGACCCCTATTTTCATCCGAATTTGATTAATAAAAATCAGCAGAGTGTTGGCATTTTTTAGGTTGCCGGCCAATTTACGCATGGCTTGGCTCATCATGCGTGCGGCAAGCCCCATATGAGAATCACCAATTTCACCTTCAATTTCAGCTTTGGGCACTAGGGCCGCCACAGAATCAACAATGATCACATCGACAGCCCCAGATCGGGTGAGCGAATCACAAATCTCTAACGCCTGTTCCCCCGTGTCTGGCTGAGAACAAAGTAAATTATCGATATCGACACCTAATTTTTTTGCATAAACAGGATCCAGCGCATGTTCTGCATCTATGAATGCACACACTTTTCCTTCACGTTGAGCCGCCGCAATGACTTGTAAAGTGAGAGTCGTTTTCCCTGATGATTCAGGACCGTAAATTTCAACAATACGCCCCATAGGAAGCCCGCCTGCCCCCAATGCAATATCAAGCGAAAGTGAGCCAGTAGAAATCGTTTCTACATCCATTGAACGGTCTTCACCCAAGCGCATAATAGATCCTTTGCCAAATTGTTTTTCAATTTGAGCAAGTGCAGCGGCCAATGCTTTTTGTTTGTTCTCATCTCGGATCATTTTTATTCCTTTTGAATAAGTTAAAATTGATTTTTATAATTGAGGGTTATTTTACCTTGATAAAGAAACTTTATATATCTATTTGGAAGCTGAAATCTTGTGTCATGTTTAATTTAATGATGCGATTGATGATAATAGTATTTCTTTTTTTTTTCTATTGTATTAATCAGAACTTGGGATCACTTTCGAAAAATCCATTCCAAACAATACAAAAATTTTTCACAGGGCTAAAAATAAAAAGGAATATGATTAAAAACCAATGTTTATCAAAAATTTATCAAAAAATATCATTGATTTTCCCAAGCCAGAAAAAGCACTTAAAGATCCGAATGGGTTGTTGGCTTCAGGTGGAGATCTCAGCCCTGAAAGATTGTTAGTCGCATATCAAAACGGTATTTTCCCCTGGTTCAACGAGGGTGAGCCTATTTTATGGTGGTCCCCTGATCCTCGCGCCGTACTTTTAAAATGCCATGTGAGCCGCAGTATGAAACGTTTTATTCGACCTGGACGTTGCCCTTACCACTTTAGCCTGAATTGTGCTTTTTCTGATGTGATCACTACCTGTGCTACAAAACGCTCGGGATGCACCTGGATCAGCTCTGATATTGTAAAAGCCTATTGTCAACTACACCGATTGGGTAGAGCCCATTCTGTAGAGGTTTGGCTGAAGGATAAATTAGTGGGGGGATTATATGGCATATCCGTAGGGGCGATGTTTTGCGGTGAATCCATGTTCAGCATCGCAGATAATGCTTCTAAAAGTGCTTTAATCATTTTTGAGCATTATTTTACGCAAAAAGGAGGAAAATGGATTGACTGCCAGGTGTTAAATGCACACACCGCTTCTCTTGGAGCAGAACAGATCCCCAGAAACGATTTTTTATCGCTATTAGATCAGGCACAACGCGTTTCACTCCCTAAAGGGGTCTGGTCGCCTCAATCTCTCGGGTGAGACCAGCCTAAAGTTGAGCGGGACAACAGCTGAGCAAAAAAAGGCCCTTCTTCCATTGTCATCAACCCCAAATGACGAGCCACTACCAATGGTTTCAAGGCATTCGAAAATAAATGCACCAATCCTTCAGTCAGGGTGATCATATTTTGTTGATCTTTTTGCCGCTGCCTTTGATATTGATTTAATACGGAATATTCTCCCAAATCATCGCCTTTAGCCGCGGCTTCGGCTAAAATTTGAGCCAAAGTCATCGTATCTCTTAAGCCCAGATTAAACCCTTGACCCGCAACAGGATGCAAAGTTTGGGCCGAATTCCCTACCAATGCCAAGCGATGGCTGATATGCCGGGAGGCAAACGTCAAATAAAGTGGCGTGCTATAACGTGGCCCTACTTTCAGTATCTTTCCAAGACGCCAGCCAAACGTATTTTGTAACTGCTGCAGGAAATCAGCATCGTTCCAGGCTTCTACCAAAAAACGGTTAGCCTGAGAATGACACCAAACCAGAGCACTTTCTTCCTGAGAAATCGGTAACAATGCCAGAGGCCCTTCAGAGGTAAAGCGTTCAAAAGCACAACTTCCCAGCGCTTTTTCTGTGCGGATGTGAGTGGTTACAGCAAATTGCTGGTAATCTTTTTTTTGATATTGAATATGGCAGGCTTGAGCAAGCGAAGAATGCGAGCCATCCGCCGCAATCAATAATGGCGCCTCTAAGGTTTCACCATGATTTAACGTAACGCGCACCATTTTTTGGGTACGAGATATTTGTAAAACCTGGGCAGGGCAATAAAGCTGAATGCCAGGAGTGCTTTTTAATAAAGAAAATAACCTATTTTGCGCCGTCTTTAATGACAACACCTGGCCCAAAAAAGGAATGTGATGATCTTGAGCCCTGAGATGAACAAAACCACACTGACCTTGATCGCTGACGTGAATGTTTGTGATAGGCGTTGCGTCATGTGATAGTGGTTTCCAAATGCCTAATCTTTCAAGCTGTTGGCAAGTGCCATGTGCCAACGCAATCGCTCTTTTATCATCAGAAAAAGACGCATTTTGATCTGGCACAAAAGCTTCTATCAGTCTGATGGGAATCTGACCACGAGTCAGGAATGCCACAGCCAAAGCTAAGGTAGAACCTACCATGCCCCCGCCGACAATAATAACGCCCATCATGCTTCTTGAGATGACATCAAAGATTCAATGAGTTCGGGATCTTTCGGAACAGCGGCGGTTAAATTTTCATTGCCTGTTTTTGTGATTAAAATATCGTCTTCGATACGAATGCCGATCCCCCTATACTGCTCAGGCACTTTCGCGTCCGAAAAAATATATAATCCAGGCTCCACCGTTAATACCATTCCCTCTTTTAAAGGGCGATTTTTTTCATCAGAGCCATAATCTCCGACATCATGTACGTCCATCCCCAACCAATGGCTTAATCCATGCATGAAAAAGGGCTTATAGGCTTTTTGAGAATGCAGTTTTTTTAAACTTCCTTTTAATATTCCAAGGTTAATTAAACCTGCTGTGATGATACGTGTGACCTCTTGGGTGACCTCATGAATACTGATACCTGGTTTGTATAACTCTAAGGCTTTATTTTGGGCGGCTAAAACAATGTCATATAACGCTTTCTGTGGAGCGGTAAATTGACCGCTGACAGGGAAGGTCCTTGTAATATCCCCCGCATAGCCCTGGTATTCGCAGCCCGCATCAATTAACACCAAATTCCCTGCATTGAGTTTGGATTCATTCTCAGTGTAATGCAGAATACAAGCGTTTTCGCCAGTAGCTACAATGCTGTTATAAGCCGGAGAACGAGCGCCACGTTGACTCAATTCGTACTGAATTTCGCTTTCCAGGTGATATTCGTAGAGGCCTGGACGACATTTTTTCATAGCACGAATATGAGCCTGAGCGCTGATTTCACAAGCTTTGCGCAATACATTGATCTCTTCTTTTGATTTCAATAACCTCATTTCATCAAGACAGGGTCGCCAATCCATCAGCACGTGTGGCACACTAGAACTTTGGCGTGATTTTAATCGTAGTTTTTTGCAGGCTGAAAAAAATATTTCATCCGCATACGCATATTGGCCTTGTGCGTGATACACAACCTCTTGATTTTTTAAAAATAAATAAAGATGTTCTTCTATTTCATCAAAGGGCAATGCGTGATCAATTCCCAATTTTTGGGGTGCCCATTCTTGACCCAGGCGAGCGCCAGACCAAGTTTCAGCAAGGGGATCTCGAGCTCGATTCAATAAAATGGACTTCGTTTTTTTTTGAGTCTCTTTGATCAACACCAATAAGGCTTCTGGCTCCTTAAAACCTGAAAGATAATTGAAATAACTGTTTTGACGATAAAGATATTCCGAATCTGTGCTTCGAAAGACCTGAGGAGCAGAAAAAATGAGTGCTACACTGTTGGGCAACATCTTTGCCAGTAGTTTTTGACGTCGTTTTTGGTATTCTTTTAAAGTGATCATAAATTGTGTGTTTGAATGAATTAACTCAGAAGTGAAGCCCATAGCATCAGTCGTATGCGTCTTTTCACATTTCGATGATCCTGCTCAACCAGATTATTGAGATATTTGATTTGTTTTGGATAGAGTCTCCCAATCATTTAACGCGACGCAACCTTACATAGGCCCGTCTTAAATGACAAGACTCACTTGCTGTATGCTTTTCATTCCGGTAAAACTGTCAACCCAAATTACACTACAAAATAATACAACTCACTGGACAAGTATGTTTCAAAATAATCCTCTACTTGCAAAGCTAAAAAAACAACTTCATGTTTCAGCGCCCAAAATTGAAGGCATCGTTAAAGGAACCGAAAAAGGTTTTGGGTTTCTTGAAATCGATGCGCAAAAAAGTTATTTCATTCCTCCTCCACAAATGAAAAAGGTCATGCATGGCGATCGTGTACAGGGCAGCCTGTATAACGATAGAGATCGTGAAATGGTTCAACCGGAAACGCTGCTGGAACCTTTCCTCTCCCGTTTTGTGGGTCGTGTACAAAAAAGAGGGACATTTTTGCTGATCAGACCAGATCATCCTTTATTAAAAGAAGCTATTCCATGTTATGTCTCTGCTGATATCGCACACTCTTTTGAAGAGGGAGATTGGGCCGTTGCCGAAATGCGGGAGCATCCTCTGAAGGGTGCTCGAGCTTTTAAAGCAGAGATCACTTCTTTTATTGCTCATGGCGAAGATAATTTCGCGCCTTGGTGGGTGACCTTAACTCGCCACAATCTTGAACGTACTCCGCCTGATATGTGCCCGTTGGCGCTCAATGAAACCGAATCTGAACGTGAAGATTTAACGGATTTAAATTTTATTACTATTGATAACGCCTCCACTGAAGATATGGACGATGCACTTTGTGTGTCGGATCTGGGCAATGGCTCTTTCATGCTGATGGTGGCTATCGCAGACCCAACTGCCTATATTGATGAAAATAGTCCATTAGATACGGCGGCTCGTCAGAGGGCTTTTACAACTTATTTGCCCGGCTTTGATATCCCGATGTTGCCACGCGAAGTTGCAGATGATATCTGTTCACTTCGCCCTGATCAGCGTCGCCCTGCATTAATTTGTCGTGTCACCATTACGCCTGAGGGCGCTTTAGGTGAGGATATTCGTTTTTCGAGCGCCTGGATCACCTCAAAAGCAAAGCTGGCTTATAACAAAGTATCTGATTGGCTAGAAAATCAAGGGGATTGGGTGCCGCCTAATACTGAGATTGCTGAACAAATTCAATGGCTGAAACATATCTACGACGTAAGACATCATTGGCGTCAGCAACATGCTTTGGTCTTTAAAAATCGTTCAGAATATCGTTTTGTGATCAATGAAAATGGGAATGTACTTGATGTCATTATTGACGAAAGGCGTATTGCTCACGGCATAGTTGAAGAATGTATGATTGCGGCTAATATTTGTGCCGCGGTGATTTTACGAGATTGTTTAGGTTTTGGTTTTTATAACGTACATAGGGGCTTTGATCCTGCTTTGGTAAAACAAGCCGCACAAATACTCAAAACCCATGGTATCGAATTTCCCCCTGCTGATTTACTGACATTAGAAGGTTTCTGTCAATTACGTCGTCAGTTGGATTCGTTAGGCAATGAAGCGCTTGAAAGTCGCCTGCGTCGTTTACAGGCATTTTCTGAATTGAGTGTTGAGCCAGGCCCACATTTTGGTTTGGGTTTGCCCCTGTATGCGACTTGGACTTCTCCGATTCGTAAATACAGTGATATGGTCAATCACCGGTTGTTAAAGATGGTGATTGCCAATCGATCTGCGAAAAAGCTCGATGAAAATATCTCTGAATTAATTGCAGAGCGTCGCCGTGCCAATCGAATGGCAGAGCGAGATATCAGCGACTGGCTCTATGCTCGTTATCTCAATCCCATAGCAGGCACTGACAAAAATTTTTCCGCAAAAATTATGGAAATGACTCGTGGTGGCCTTCGAGTTCGGTTGTTAGAGAACGGAGCCATCGCTTTTATTCCGGCTTCTTTGATTCACTCTGTCCGTAGTGAGATTGTATTCAATTCTGAAATGGGGACGGTTTACAAGAATGAAGATATTATTTATCGCCAGGGGGACATGATTGAAGTTCAATTAGCGCAAGTGCGGTTAGATACCCGAAATCTGATTGCAAGACCCATCTGAATGTTTTTATTTTCCCATTGATATTGAGAAACCAGGATCAGGTTTTAAGCGTAGTCTTAAGTCTGGTCCCATTTGTTTCACCTCTTGTAAAACAAACTCGGGAGCCTTGGCTAATTCATTTAATCCAGGTAACTGGCATAATCCACGAGCAGTATTTCCCAGAAGCTTGGGCGCCATATAAAGAATCAATTCATCAACCAAGCCCGCTTCTAATAATCCTCCTGCCAGCTCAGCACCGGCTTCGACCCAAATCAAATTCATTGCTCGTTTTGCTAATGCCGTCATTAATGACGCTAAATCAATCGCATTTTTTTTATCGGGCCATTGAATACTAGAAAAGATCCATTGTTCTACCTGATTTGGCCAATCTTGATGATCAGTTTTTGTTCTAATGAGCCAGCAAGTTCCAGGTTGTTGAACGACCTGATGTTGAGGAGTCACTTTATGGTGCCTGTCTAAAATAATTCTAACGGGTTGACGTAAACTCTCTTGAGGATAGAGGGCTTGAGTCTTTTTCGGTAATGATTCCCAACGTACTGTTAAAGCAGGATTATCTGCTGACACTGTGACACCTGTACTTAAAATGGCCGAGCTTTGTGCTCTGAAAAACTGCACATCCTGGCGGGATTGCTCTGAGGTTATCCATTGGCTCTCTCCTGATGCCATAGCCGTACGACCATCCAGAGAACAAGCCATTTTGAGTTGTATATAAGGGAAGCCCGTTCGCATGCGTTTTAAAAATCCGGGATTCAGATCTTGAGCCTCAGCGCTTAAAATTCCTGATGTCACTTCAATACCAGCCTGCTTGAGTTGATACAAACCTCTACCAGCAATTTCTGGATTAGGATCTTCGATTGCAACCACTACACGCTTGACGCCAGCTTTAATTAAGGCTTCAACACAAGGAGGCGTTTTTCCATAATGACAGCAAGGTTCCAAAGTAATGTAAGCCACACTGCCTTTTGCTAAACGGCCCGCTTTTTGAAGGGCGTGAATTTCTGCGTGGGGCTCGCCCAAACGCAAATGATAACCTTCACCTACCACTTGTCCATGACGCACGAGAACACATCCCACATTCGGATTAGGTGTGGTCGTAAAACGACCCAAACTTGCCAATCTCAGTGCATAAGACATATAAAATTCATCCTGACATTTCACAGAGTCAGCAGAATGTGTTTTTTTCATAACAGCCCTTCTTTAATCCTTTTGATGGAGGGAGGGATTGTCTTGAAGCTTGGCAATTTCTTCGCCAAATTCACGGACATCTTCAAAACTGCGATAAACAGAAGCAAAGCGAATATAGGCAATTTTATCTAATTTTTTTAAGGCTTCCATCACAAATTGCCCGAGCATTTTGCTAGGAACTTCAGGTTCTCCGGTTGCACGAAGCTGAGATTTGATTTGATGAATGGCTGTTTCAAGAGCATCTGTACTGACAGGGCGCTTTTCCAGCGCTTTTCTCATCCCGCTGCGTAATTTTTGTTCGTTAAAAGGCTCAAGAAGATCATCGTTTTTTATAACACGGGGCATCACCAACTCTGCGTGTTCAAAGGTGGTAAAGCGCTCATGACAAATGGCACACTGGCGTCGACGTTTAATTTGAGACCCTTCAGACACCAAACGAGAATCTATCACTTTTGTATCAACCGTATTACAAAAAGGACAATGCATAAAACTCCTTAGTAGAACTTCCTTGGATTTTTAAAAAGATTTTAACCGTGCAACTAAACCACTTCGTCTTTGAGTAGGGTTTAGAATCGCATGATTCAATACTTTATCGGTGGAATATAACGTTAATTTTTGACGAGCTCGAGTGATGGCCGTATAAACCAGTTCTCGGGTGACGATAGGGGTAAAATGATCAGGCAACACCAATGCAGTGTGTTCAAATTCAGATCCTTGTGATTTATGAACGGTCATCGCGTATGCCGTACTGTGCGCTGGCAAACGATTCGGTTGCACGGATTTTATGTGGCCATCTGAAAATTGAAAATACACTCTTAAGGCACCCGAGTGATCATAAAGAGTCATGCCCAGATCACCATTAAATAACCCTAATGAACTGTCATTGCACTCTATCATGATAGGTCGCCCGGAATACCATGAATTATTGAAAGGTTTTTGGGATAGGCTTAATAAACCACTATGACACAAAGTTTTTTCAATCTGTGTATTTAAACCCTCTAGACCAAATGAGCCCGTGCGCAGTGCGCATAACAGTTGGTAACGATTGAAAGCATGTAATATGGTTTCAGGATCTTTTCCCTGTTTAATCAGTTCAAGATAGGGCTGATAAGCCGCAACGCAGTCTTTCAGTAATTTTTGGTAATCTTTAGCATCACTCAGTGCATGTTGTCTGATATCAACATATTTTTTATTGACATCCCTTAAAATAGAGTGCGCTTTATGATGCTGACCTGAGTTAACGGCTTGCGCCAGTTCACCTATCCCTGATTTTTTATCAAAACGATAATTTTTATTGAGTAAACAAAGCTGATCACAGACATGAGCAACACAGAGATTTGGAAAATGTTCTATTGGATGCCCTTTCAAATCATATCCTGTCAGCCTGTTTAATTCTTCCGCTCGTGATGTGCTGTAACCAAGAGACAAAAAACGCCCAATTTCTCCTAATACAGACCCCGCTTCTACTGAAGCAAGTTGATCTCTGTCACCAAGGAAGATGACTTGGGCTGAGTTAGGTAAAGCATCAATTAATCGGGCCAACATCGGCAAGTCCACCATAGAAGCTTCATCCACGACTAAAACATCCAGATCTAATGGATTATTTTTATGATAACGAGATTGATGTCCTTTAGAGTACGCCCCAAGTAAACGGTGCAAAGTACAAGCTTTTTCTGGCAAGCGTCGCGATTCTCCCGCGCTCAGTGATAATTCACGATAAGCGTTGCCTAGCGATTGTGTTAAACGTACGGCGGCTTTTCCTGTGGGCGCGGCAAGTTCAATACGTAAAGTCCGTTCTCCTGCAAGCCGTATCAAGGCGGTGAGTAATTTCGCCACTGTGGTGGTTTTTCCTGTCCCTGGTCCTCCTGAAATAATGGCGACTTTACTGGTAATCGCCACCGCAGCCGCCACTTTTTGAAAGTTAATATCAGATTCATTCGAAGTGAATAGTTGATCAAGGATCTGCTTGAGACGAGATTCATCTTTTTTATGGTATGTCATTTTTTCTAAAGAATAATCTGAAATAAATTGAATCACTTGACCTTCATTTTTCCACATTCTTTGCAAATAAAGCCGTTCTTTTTCCAAGACCAAAGGGGTTGGTGAAGTGCCTTCACCGACGAGCGAGGAGGATTGAAATGCGTTCAACCATGCATTTTTATTTGGTTTTCCGGCGGCTTGCCATAAAGCTTCAGCCAATTCAGGGTGACGGCCATCAAAAAAATATTCAGGGGCTAAGCGAGCTAAGGGTAAACAAACATGTCCTGCACCGGCATCTGAGCTCAATAGAGCACAAGCGAGCTGCAATAAAGGTGAATGATGAGCAGCAATGATTTGTGCAAATTGCACATCAAGAAAACGCAATAATTTTTGATCCAGGGCTTGATTTAATAACCCCATCATGGTCATTCTGTCGCCCCTCCTTTTTCCCCTTTAAAGAGCTGATCAAGCCCTTCAATAAGCTGAAATGATGGGCAACAATGAAAAATCCCCTGTCCCAAAGTTTGGCTATCAACCCCACGTAAAAATAAATAGATAACACCACCGAAATCGCGTTCATACTGATAATTCGGAATCCGATGGCGTAGATAACGATGTAAAGCCAACGTATATAATTGATACTGTAAATCATATCTATGTTCGGCCATCGCCTGTTCTATAGACTGACGATGATACGCTTTAGCGCTTGTTCCTAACCAGTTAGATTTGTAATCCAAAAGATAAAATTGATCTTGCCAGAAGAAAACCAAATCAATAAACCCCGTCAATATTCCTTGCACCTTTGGAAAAGATAATGTTGAGCACAGTGCTGAAAGAGGATCGTGTTTTTTAATCAACACATCTAGGTTTGAGGATTCCAACATTGCATCGATGGGCAAATGAAATTGCAATTCAACTTGTTTATTTTTTTCTGTTAATTTCGATAAACTCAGATCTCTTTTGTCATTGAGCGGGGTATCCAGGATCTCTGTTAACCAATCATGCAACATTGGTAGCCATTTTTCATCAAATCCTTTTTGAAGTAATTGCATCTTTAACCATTCGATCTCAATCGATTGACTAAAATCTAATCGTTCTAATAGATCATGAAGAAATGTTCCAGGTATCGCTCCACGTGGAAAGGTATGAGGGCTCAAGCTGTTTTCTGATGAAAAAAGGGGGTCGTTCATGACGTCTGTGATGACTTCAGTGTCCAAAGAAGGCAACAATTCTTGCATTAAAATATGATCGGTTTTGAGCCGATTAACCGTTGAATGGGTTAAGCTCGAAGAGTCTTGTAATTTCGAATAACTGGTGACCTGCCAATGATCTTGCATTTTTCTTGTAAAGTGCCTGGCTGTTAATTCAGGTAATGGTTCTTTTGTTGGTTGCCAAAGGCTAAAATCGGAGGGATTTGCCAAAGAAACGGCAATATGCTCGCCTTCCAGTTCCTTTAATTTTTCAGATAAATATTGAGCATCCCCTGCCATGCCTTTTTGAATCAGATACCCCAAAGCACTCAGATGTATGTCACTTTCTCGTTGTTTTTTTCTTCCCCCTTTAATGAAAGGAGCAATACCGATAGAGCAATGATAAACAGAACGTGTTAATGCGACATACAGTAAACGTAGGTCTTCTGAGAGTCTTTCTTTTTCAGCTAAAGCCCTATTTTCATGGGTGGCCTTAAAGTCTAAAACCGCGGTACAGTGTTCAGGTTCATGATAAAAAACTTCTTTTTGGGCGCGTTCATCATGTGGCTGATGTTGAAAATAACCTATAAAGGGGAGCCAAACCAATGAATATTGTAATCCCTTAGATTGATGAACAGTCACAATTTGAATCAAATCACAATCTGTTTCTAGCCTCAGTTTCTGATCTTCTGATTCAGCATTGAATTCTGTGATCTTTTGAGCAAGCCATCTGACTAATGCCTGTTCACTGTCCAGTTCCTCTGAAATTTGCTGTAGCAGTTCACTGAGATGTAGTAAATCGGTTAAACGACGCTCACCCTCTTGGGTTTTCAATAGGTTTTCTGCCAACCGACGCTGAAAAATGAGTTTTCTCAGCATGGGTAAGACCCCTTTTTTTTGCCAATGTTGACGATAGTCATGAAATTCATCGACCAAAGCATCCCATGCTTGCCCATCGGACTGTAGCGCCTGTAAGGCGTTTGTGTTCAACCCCAATAAACTGGTTGCCATAGCACAACGTAAAAATTTTTCGATTTCAGGTGCTAACACCGCTTGCAAAATCCATAGTAGATCTTTTGCTTCTGGCGTATCGAAGACACTGTCTCTGTTAGACATATAAACCGAAGGAATAGACAGCCTGTTTAACGCTTTTTTTACTAAAGCCGCTTCAGTGCGGGTTCTGACTAAAACCGCAATATCAGCTGCTTTCACTGAGCGTACCCCCTGATCACTCATCAGCTGTGCTCGCCCTTGTTGGCCTGCTGTTAACCAATCTCTTATTTCAATCGCGCATTGATTAGACATACATTTTTTGTATTGATTAACAGTGATCCCTTCCCCTTTCTGTAACCAAAAATGTAATGCAGGTTGTATTTTTTTATCTATTGTTAATTGGTAAGTTCTGTTTTTGTCTGAAGCAATCGCTTCAACAAAAGGGATCTGTGAAAATAAAAAAGGGGTCTCAATTTGAGTAAAAAGCTGGTTGACTGCTTTGACGATGGCCGGAGAAGAACGCCAGTTGGTTTCTAATGTGTACTGATGCGCGATTTGAGAGCGTGCACGAATATAAGTGAAAATATCGGCGCCACGAAAAGCGTAAATAGCTTGTTTGGGATCGCCTATCAGTAATAAGCCACAATCTTTTTTTTTAGCATAGATAGAGTGAAAAATACGATACTGTTGAGGATCGGTATCCTGAAATTCATCAATTATTACAATAGGATATTGTTTTCTAATGGTTTCGGATAGTAAGTTTCCTCCTTTTTGTTTGAGTGCTGTATCCAGGTTTTTGAGTAAGTCATCAAAGCTTAATTCTCCTCGTCTTCGTTTTTCTTTTTCAAGAGAAAGGCGAATTTCTTTAATCGCTTTTGTAAGCACGACATCTCGTAATGTCAGGCCTTGAAAAAAAATAAAATCAATGAGCGAAAAAAGAGGATGTTGAGGAGGATGTCCTTTTTGAGTTTTTTCAAAAAGAATGGATTGACGAAACCTGTTTAACTCCTTTGGTAAAAAATAGGACCCACTTTCTTGATAGGCCCATTGAGTGATTTTTTCTAACCAAATCGGGAGATATCTGCTGTTATAAGTGCGTTTATCTACCCCCGATTTGTCGATTAATGTTTTTAAATCTGGAACTGTGGTTTGCCATTTGAGCTTAAGTTCGGTGATTTGTTTTATGATTTTTTGATGACGGCTTTGAATGCTTTCGTCTTCAGAAGGCGGGTTACGTAATTGTGGCGCTTCTCCTTCTAAGTAAGGGGAAATTTCTTTAAGTAATGCTTGAGGGCTAGCCCATTCTTGACTGATTGCTACCGCTTCTTCAAATGATAATAAATAACAGGAGCGCCGCCAAAAATCAGCGCAAGTCTGGCGAATAAGCTTGTCTTCATTTTGAATGAATGTTTGTTTAAAAAGAACACCAGATTCAAATGCATTGTTCAGTAAAGTTTTTTGGCAGAATCCATGAATTGTATAAATAGCAGCTTGATCCATATTGCGTTCTGCAAACAATAGTATTGAGGCCGCCGCATTAAGATCTGTGATCTCTGCCAATAATTTTTGGTAAAAAGCATTTTGAGTCCCTTCATTAAGACAAGCCATTCTTAAGTTATAGATCTCAGAGCGAATTCTGCCCCTGAGTTCTTCTGTTGCCGACTGGGTAAAGGTGACTACCAAAATCTCCTCGACTGTTAAACGACGTATGTAAGCATGATGACCGCCCAAACCCAGCAGTAAGCGCAAATAGAGTATGCCAATAGTGAAGGTTTTTCCCGTGCCTGCAGAAGCTTCAATCAAACGTTCCCCAAAAAGCGGTAAAATCATCGGGTCAAGTGATTGAATTTTTTTCATTGAAAACTCCATTTTTAATGATGTTGTGATGTGCTATTGGCAATAAATAGTTTTTTGCTTCCTGTAAAATACGGTCTACATGAGTGTCATTGATTGATCTGAAGAGGCGCTGTATGTAAGGGTCGTCTCCTTCTCCTCTGACCCCTGTTTTAGGATTACCTTGAAATACGGTTAATAAATGATCTTTTGCTTTTGCTTGCGTTTTTTCATCCCATAAAATGTGCCGATTTTTTAAATCGTAACATTTTGTTAACCATGCCCATCCACTGTGATTTAATAACAGTAGAGGTTGAATCATTCCTTTTTGATATCCCTCAATGAATAGGCTGAGATGTTGCCCTGCTTCGGATTGTGATAAAGCAGAAAATCGCCAGACTGACTCTTTTTTTCCATAAATACGGCTTTCACCTTTACCTCCTGATAAACAGTAAGCCAAATGTTCAATCCAGAGTAACAAGCCATCAACTATGGTCAATGTACGAGGACGCCAACGTATTAATCCATCTGTTTGAGCATGTGCTATCCAGCCAGACAAGGTTCTCTCACCCAAAGTTGTATTGACTTCCAGGCGACAAAATTCTGTATGCCCGGTTTCTGTCTGAATTTTTTTCGCTATCAACCCCATTTCGTTTTTTTGCTGTTGCCAATAAATTTTACCAAAATGACCAAAAGGTAAACGCCCAGACGCTTGCATTCTTGCATACAGCTGATCAACATTTTTTTGTTCTATTAACGCATTTAAAAGCTCTGTATTAAATTGATAACGTGCTAAAGGATCCAGGATAAAAGGTTCTTCATTCGATAACTCTTTTTGCTCTACCCTAAACTGTACGCCTAAGCGTAGTTGAAAGAAGGCTTTGATGGGATGTCGGTAAAAGTTGATTAATTCATCTAGAGTGATTTCTGAGAAAGGCTCTGAGACTAGGGGTTTAATAAAATCATCTTGAGGCTGTTTTTGCTCTTGGGTGTGTTTTTTTGCAGCCTCAAGCCATTCAATCGCATAACTCTGTTGTTCTGTTCCTTTAATAAAATTTTTGGCAGAAAAAGGCATTCGTGTATGACAAAAAAGGAGGTGCTGAATTACCCTGGACATGCTTTCGTCAGAGTTGCGATTCTCATCTCCCGGCAAAACATAACTGTTTCCAATATATTCAAGCAATTCACTGACTAATACCGAAGGGTAACGCTGACTATTATCTTGAATAGAACGCCCAATGTAGCTGATATACAGATATTGTTGAGCTGATAATAATGCTTCAAGGAAAAGATATCGATCGTCATCTCTACGGCTACGATCCCCTTTTTGTCTTTTTTTTGCCATCAGATCGAAACCCAGAGGAGGCAATATTCTTGGATAAATCCCTTCATTCATTCCTAGTAAACAGACGACTTTAAAAGGAATCGAACGCATCGGCATCAGAGTGCAAAAATTGATGGGGCCCGCTAAAAAACGCTGGCTGATCCGTTGATTCTCAAAACGAGTCACCAAGTCATGCCGTATTAAGCTGACAGGCACTGTATTGGCGTACTGGGCTGAGAGCCCGTACTGAATAATGTTTTGCCACTGTTGATCTATCAGAATGAAGATAGATTCTGTTTCAGCATTGGATTCAAAAAATGCGTAAAATAAATCTCTACAGAGAGGAAGCCATTCTGATAATAAGCGTGAGGTTTTTAATTTTTTGCGCCATATGCTTAGCATCATTAACAGTTGAGCCAACTTCCCTATTAATTCTGCCGCCAACCCGGTGGATTCATCGTAGGGTAATACGCCTTCCCAATCGCCTGCTTGGCTGTCCATGGCATAACCTAAGAACATACGTTTTAAACCAAATTGCCAGGTATGTTGACCTGTGATTGGCAAAGAGAGGTCCTGTACGTTTTCATTATCCAGCCCCCAACGTATGCCTGATCCTTCTACCCATTCACGTAATAGGGATAACTCTTTTTCCTGGATCTCAAATTTTTGAGATATCGCAGAAATTTCCAATAATCCCAATACTTGTTCAGAACTGAATCGACTTTGTGGTAAATCAAGCAATTTTATAAAAGTCTGTAAGACAGGATGAACCTGTGTCATTTTTCTGTCTGAAATAGCAAAAGGTAGATAGCGTTCTAAAGAAGCATTGCTAAATACGGCTTGTATATAGGGCGCATAATTATCGATGTCTGCGACCATCACAATGACATCTCTGGGAGTCAAAGCAGGATCCTCAGAAAATAAATTCAGAAGTTGATCCTGTAAGATTTCCACTTCTCTTTGTTGACTGTGACAAGAATGAACACCGATAGAGCGATCGTTGATATCCAGTAAACGTTTTTTGTTGTGATGAGAGTTTGATTCAGAAAAGTGACGGGTCGCCTGATTTTTGAACTCTAACATGTCATGTTGTAGCGCATGAAGTAAGTTATCTGGCTCAATGTCAACAAAAGCGTGAATTTCTTGGAGCCCTTCTATTTGAGATAATAAATAGAGATGGTCTCTGCCTAGTCGCCCCCAAGATGCAAGTAAGGGGTTGATTTGTTCTTCCTCAATATTGCGTAAATCACTGCTGGTATTTTTGATGTTTAATTTAGCCAGAATGTCATAGTTTTGAATATCGCCCCAAAAATAACGACAAGGGTTGTTAAACATGAAATGGATATCCATGTGTCTACTTAATGCTTCTAAACCTTTTAAGTAAATGGGGGGTAAGGTAGAGATACCGAAAATAAAGACCCTTTTGGGTAAAAGATCAGAGTCAACATCATTTTTATTTAGGGCTTGGATAAATCTTTGATATAGGCGAGCACGATGCCATTCTGGTTGTTCAAGTTGCCGAGAGTAGCGGATTAATGAGACCCATAAAGCGGCCTGCCAATCTTGGTTTTTATTGAGGTCGTCAAATTTTTTGCCGTTTTCCCACCCGTCTAACCATTCTGAGCGATAAACCAGATATTGATCAAACAGATCGGCAATCCGTATCGCCAATTGATGAATTTTTTGTTTATCTTCGTCGTCTTGTAGATAATGTTTTATGGATGCAAATATAGGATTTTGTAATAAATCAGGCAGTAAACACATCAGTTTCCATGTCATGGCATCTTTGTTAAAAGGGCTTTCTTTTGGAATGTTTTTTAGAACTTTGGTGAACATATCCCAAATAAAGGTCGCAGGAAGAGGAAACTGAATATTTGCTGAAATGCCTAAAGATTGTGCGAGTTGAATTTGTAACCACTGAGCCATTCCCGGACTTTGTACCAATATGATTTCTTTTTGAAAAGGATTTTTTAGAGGTTCTTTCTCTATCAATGTGCTTGTTAATGTTTTTAATAAATCCAGTTGATTGGAATGATAAGTGATAAACATTTTTTCTCCATTGAGAACTCTTTATTTGCTCTTAAGGTAAAGGATTGAATTTTCTCTATCATTCACAAAACCAGCGATTTAAAGAAAATTTTTGATTCTGTGGCGATGTTGCTTCAACATGAAAGTTGATGCAATTTGCATTAACTCTTCTTGGGATTTTTTCAAGTTTCCAACCTGATGTTGGGTTTGTTAATTTTGAAAAAACAGGGTGGTGAGTCTCTGAAAAAATTTCGATATTTTGTTGAATAAGTGCACTTGCTTGTCTCATTTGCCATTGACGTTGAAATCCCTGTAGTAATTTTTGTTGATATTCTAACAATCCAAGCGCAGAGATAGAAAATAGCAGAGCTGCAATCAATGCCTCAAACACACTAAAACCTTTTTGAGAAGTTAATAAATTGAATTGTAATTTTTTATTTTTTTTCATGCTCTCTTTTTGACGATCGTTATCTGCAGTTTTTTATCGGCTTAGTCCAGACAAAATTTTTCATTTTTTACAGGGCAAAAATCGAGCCATCCTCCTGTGACAGGGACTAATTTTTGCTCTGTGGTGTTAGGCATTTCGTTTGTTTGGGCACTTTGATAAAGGATAATTTTTTCTGATCTGTTCCCCAATATACTTTCCCCTTTTATCAAAAAGATACCGATCTCTAACATCGGCTTAATGCAGGATTTTAATTGATTGATTTGTTCTGTTTGACAATACCAGCCTTGATGGCGTCTAGAGGTTCTCTGTGAAAGTGATCTTAATGGCCACTGTTTGCTTACTCCCCAACTGAGCGATGAGGCCGCCTGATTGTATGCTTTTAAATAAAAGCGCTCTTGGCCGCTGATGTTGAAGGCGCCTTCCAGTTCTCTTTGTAAAGCCGTCAATAATAATAGGCCCATGGTGAAAATGATGAGCACAGATATTAAGGTGCCAGTTCCTTTTTGATAAGGCCGTTTCATAAATTTTTATTGTTAATCACACTGTTAATCTGACGCTGAATGGGCGGTTTCTTTGTGTGATTATTGGCAAAGAAATCTGTTTTAAATAATGTGCCTAATCTCGATTTGGGAAGCTGAGTAATACTAAAATGCGTTATTTTTATTTCTTGCGGATCAGATATTTTTTCCCAACCATGACCAGAACAATGTAATTGCCCTCGTTGTATTTCTAAAACACCTTTACGTAGACGATAACCAAAATATTCAGACTCACGATGCTGTTCTCCTTCTAGTTTTCCATTTTTATTAAGGTCATAAGACAAGATAATGCATGAATTTTTCATTTCACCAGGATATTGGCCAATGCGCAGGATCATCCCTGGGCATTGGCCATTACAAAACCCAGCTCTTCTGAGATCTTTTTCAATCGAAAACATGAGTTGCCTCATCGCTTGATCAAGGCGAAAAGATTCTTGTAAAAATTTTGTTTGATATCTGAAGTGTGGATAAATTTTTGCACTGCTCAGTATAATGAAGCTTCCAAAGCTGAGCGCCAGAAGCAGTTCGATCAGGGTAAACCCTTTTTTACTTGTTTGTTTTTCATTTAATGGCACCCCTTTTCTTCTTAACGACATAACGGAAGATCCGCTATTTTTTTATTTTGACTGCATAGTCTTATTCTGCCCTGTTTTGAAATAATGAGTCGAATGCACCCCTCTGAATTGGTCAGAGTAAAATGGCCTGGCTGTGCGGTATTACGTCGCCCATAAAAAGCCATGTTTTTGAGTGGAAAATGAGACAGGGAAATATCCTTGTAATCGGGCTTGTAAATCGAATTTTTTGATTTTTCACACGCATTCAATTCCATGTTTCCACTGCCAATACACCAAGTGCCAGAATGATAATAAACCCATAAAAAATCAGTTCGATTATACCAATAGGCATTTGCCTGAAGTTGATTTAAAAAAATAAGCAAAGAACGAGCCGTGATCAGTAAGCGTTCTTTTTGCTGGTGGCTGTACCAACTTCGTACACTCCAATTTGTTATGATTGAAATTAAAAAAATTGCAAATAAGAGCTCAACTAGGCTGATGCCTTTTTGCTTTTTTATAATAAAAGGTTTCATGAAGCCAGTGTATTGGCCGGGGATTTGATTTCCAGCGTGGATCAGCAAATTTTGGATCTGGTGCACAGAAATTTTTCATATTTTTCATTCATAAACCACAAGATGTGATCTGCTTCGCATTTTATATCAATAGCTGATTCAATCAGCTGATGGTTTTTGAGTTAATCGGTTACCCAATTTGTATGAAAGACCGCCTGACCACTGTCATTACGTTTATAAGTGTGTGCCCCAAAATAATCTCTTTGAGCCTGAATTAAATTAGCTGGTAATAGTGCCGAGCGATAACTGTCGTAGTAAGTGATGGCCGCAGAAAAAGCGGGAACGGGAATACCATTTTGTACCGCATAAGAGACGATATCACGCAATGCCTGCTGATAATGATCCGCAATTTTTTTGAAATATTCTGCAAGTAACAGATTGGAAATGTTTGGTTTTTGATGATAAGCCTCTGTTATTTTTTGTAAAAATCGAGCGCGAATAATGCAGCCAGCACGAAAAATACTCGCAATGTCGCCGTAATTTAAGTTCCAGTCGTTTTTTTCAGAGGCTGTTTGTAGTTGTTGAAATCCCTGCGCATAAGAAACGATTTTTCCTAAATACAGAGCAGATCGTATTTTTTCAATAAATTCTGCTTTTTGCCCGTGAAATGGCTGAATTTTGGGCCCTGTTAGTACTTTAGCTGCCGCGATTCTTTGTGTTTTTAAAGAGGATAAATAACGGGCAAATACGGATTCTGTTATGAGACTTAAAGGAATTCCGAGATCTAAAGCACTTTGACTGGTCCATTTACCTGTGCCTTTGTTGGCGGCCTCATCTAGGATGAAGTCTATGAGATCATGGCCATGCTCATCTTTTTTGCAAAAAATATCTGCTGTTATTTCAATAAGATAACTGCTAAGTTCACCTTGATTCCATTGTTTAAAAATATCTGATAGCTCAGAATTTTTGAGGTTTAAGCCTTGCTTTAACAAAGAATAAGCTTCAGCAATCAGTTGCATATCCCCGTATTCTATGCCGTTATGCACCATTTTTACATAATGACCTGCACCATTTGGGCCGATGTACTTGACACAAGGTTCTCCTTCGGCTTTTGCGGCAATTTTTTTGAACATAGGAGCCATTAATTCATAAGCTTCTTTTTGCCCCCCTGGCATAATCGAGGGGCCTTTTAAAGCGCCTTCTTCACCTCCTGAGACGCCGATCCCCATGAAATAAAACCCTTGTTTTAATAATTCTTCACTTCTTCGAATGGTGTCCTGATAGTGACTGTTTCCTCCATCAATTAAAGTATCTCCTTGATTTAAATATGGCGTCAGTGCGCGAATGGTGTCGTCTGTTGCGGATCCTGATTGGACCATCAGCAGGATCCGGCGAGGTGTTGCCAGTGATTCCGCAAGCTCTTTTAAGCTGTAACAAGGGAGCAGATTTTTTTCTGGATTTTCTTCGATAACCTGGTCTGTTTTTTCATGAGAACGGTTAAAGATGGAGACAGAATAACCTTGGTTTTCAATATTAAGTGCCAGGTTACGGCCCATGACCGCCATACCTATGACACCTATCTGTTGCTTGCGCATATGAATTCCTATTTTAAAAAACGTGTTTTTTATTGAATAAAAAAGAAGAAGAGTGAATGTTTTAAAAATTTTGATTTTTTAACCAATTTAAAAATGCGGAGCCTTCTGTTTCATGACGCAGAGCGTACTCTACAAAAGCTTTCATATAACCTAGTTTGTCGCCGCAGTCATGCCATTTCCCAGTCATATGAAAGGCTTCCACAGGTTGTGTTTCTATTAACATATCAATGGCATCGGTAAGTTGAATTTCTCCCCCCGCCCCGGGCGAGGTTTTTTCCAGTAGGGGCCAAATGTCTGAGGATAAAACATAACGGCCTACCACGGCCAAATGAGAGGGGGTGTCTTTTGGTGAAGGTTTTTCTATCATGGCTTTTATCAAAGCCGCCTGACCTGGAAAAACAATGACGTTCCCACAATCAGCTATACCGTATTTACAAACATCTTCTAGAGGAATAGGTGCGACCATAATTTGACTTCGCGCTGTCTCTGCAAAGCGTTCCATCATGCAGGTGAGATTTTCTTTTAAGTAATCCACAGAAGGTGTCTCCAGGAGTACATCTGGTAGCAGGATGACAAAAGGGGCGTCCCCTATGATGGGGCGAGCACAGAGTATGGCATGTCCTAGTCCTTTAGCCTGTCCCTGTCGTATGTGCATGATGGTGACATCGGATGGGCAGATATTTTGCACTTCTTGTAATAATTGCCGTTTTACTCGAGCCTCTAAAACTGCTTCGAGTTCAAAAGAAGTATCAAAATGATTTTCTATCGCATTTTTTGATGAATGGGTGACCAGCACAATTTCTTTGACCCCCGCTAATACAGATTCATTCACAATGTATTGAATGAGAGGCTTATCCACCACAGGTAACATTTCTTTGGGAATCGCCTTGGTCGCAGGCAGCATGCGGGTCCCCAATCCTGCAACAGGGATAATCGCTTTTAATTTTTGAGGCATATTGCAACCTTGTGATTCAAAGAAAGTGAAATGATCTTAAAGTATTTTTTATTTAGGGCTTATTGTGATGACATCTCTTGCAAAACGATAGCGATGGCAGCGGATTCAAGACGTACAAAATTCAGCCACGGAATGGCCAGTAGAATGACATGAGGATGATGAGCGCCCTGGTTTATCAGAGAGCTGACAACGTAGAAGTTGCTGCTCTCAGTGATTGTTACAACAGGTACTATTTTTATCTGCTTTCATTCAACCGTTCTTTAAACCAATGGTTTAATTTTTTCTGAAATTGTCCTTTCAGATTTTTATTCAATAAAGATTGGACATCTATTCGGTATTGTAAGTGAGCCCACGGGCCATAAATGTGTAAGGGCACATCAATGTCCTGTAACGTTTTTATCCAGTCTGCCTGTCCTTTGAAATCTTGTAATAACCGTACATTTAAATTCATGTTAGATTGTTGTTCAGGCAAATTAAATATCCCTTTACCCTTAATAGAAACGAAATGAGAATCCGCTTTTAAATGGTTTATTTCTAATTTGCCCGCGTTTAATTTGAGATCACTTTCCAGTTTTTGAATGTCGGTGTAAGGCTTATAAATTTTTTCGACATTGGCAACATGCATGTTTTTAGCGACCGTTTGTTCAATTAATTGCTGTATGTTCACCCCATTGAATTGAACAGGCTGCATGACGATTTTTGCATCCCCTTTCCATTGGGTCATAAAGGCTTGTAGATTGAGGCCATGACCAGAAAATATCCCTTTTAAAGAAGCTTTGCCCGATATCAGAGGTGATAAAGACAATCCCTGTAATAAGGATTTTAAATCAATATTTTTTAAAGTGGGATTGAGAGTCATCTGCATTTTTTTCTTGGTCAGGTCTGCTGTTGCGTTCAGCAAAAAATTTCCTTCAAATAGCTCACCGGATAATGGGTTTAATGATAATCGACCTTGATGATTTTTTAAGGCTAATTTGATGTTTTTTACTTTTATCCCTTGATAGGAGATTTGATCTATGTTCAATAAAAAATCGGTATTAAAATCACGTAATACCTGTAAATTTTGTGATGAATCCTCATTATTATCTGTAGTTGTAGCAATGACGGGGGTGGGTACTGTAACAGCAGTCGTGCTTTGATTTTTTGTATTGTCTTTTTTTAAAGGCGTCCAGCCCAAGATTTCATCTAAATTAATATTTTGGGCTCTAAGACGAATAAGATAAGTGGGAATTGAAGATAAAATTGCTTCTGCATTTCCGATAAAGTGGTTGTTATTTGCGCTGAAATTCAGCTGGTTGAATGTTAATTTTTCAGACGGCTTATCATACTGTGCCTGTAAAGTCATTGTTCCTTTGATGCCATTGACAGGAAGATCTGCCCCTTGTAACTGATAACTTAATTGCTGGATATCAGCATCCCATTTTTGAGGATATTGATGCAGATCAACAGCGGCTTTTAAAGAAACGGTTAAGTCTCGTTGATCTCTATTGATCTGGCTTAAAAGCGATATTTTGACTTGTTTATTTTCATTTTGTACTAAGTCAAGGTTCACGTTTCGTACATTAATTTGAGCTTCATCTTCTTTTTGCCAAATCAGTAGACTGTCCATTAATTGAACTTTATCAATGCCCAGCTTCCAGTTAGAAGTAGAAGCGTGATCAGGATCAACCTCTTCCTTTGAGACCGTAGGCAAATTTTTAGGTGTTTTAGGTTGACTCTCAGGGATTAAGTTGATTCTGGCCCCTTTCAAGCTGACCTGTTTTACTTTTAATTGATGAGACAAAAGTGGCCAAAGTTCCACATCTAAACGCATATTTTGTGCGCTGATAATCGATTTTTTTGCGCCTGGTGCCGTCAGTGACATTTGACCTGCTATCACGCTCAGTTGAGGCCAGACATGCCATCGAAGATCCCCTTCGAGTGCCAGTTGATATCCACTTCTTTTTTCAATTTGCTGAGCCAGATAACCACGAAAATCATTTGGATTTAATAAAACGACTAATGCTGTCATTCCGCCTGCCAGGAGCACCAACACAATAATAAATACTGTCATTAGTTTTTTCATAAAGTTCTCTTAATGTCGATAAAAAAGCGTCATCGAAAATATAAATGTTTTGTACTCTATTTTTATTGCCTTACGCTTTCGTCAGTCTTTGTCAATCCGACTGGCTACTGCTCCTTTCTGGTTGTGATATTTTGCATCTTGACGCTGATGATAAGGGCGTTTTGCTTGACCAGAAAGCAGTTCAAAACTCAGGGCCCCAATGAGCATCCCCGGGCGAAGCCCCAGTGGTAATTTTCCTGAATTATAAAATTCCAGCACAATTTGCCCGCGCCATCCTGGATCAATCCGGTGAGCGGTGACATGAACCATTAAACCGAGACGGGCTAAAGAAGAACGACCATCCAGCCAGCCTACTAAATCGTCCGGTATGGTAACGGATTCTAAAGTAACAGCAAGAGCCAGCTCCCCTGGATGCAGGAAAAAACATTCCTTTTCTTTGAGAACAATTTTGTCGCTCATGATTTGATCCAGTGCATGATTAATCTCCTCTTTTGGGGCGCTGAGATCGATGAAAGGCGCCTTGTGGCCCACAAAAACCCGAAATTCGTGCCCTAGACGTATGTCAACAGTTGCCCCGTTGATATGTTTTGCAGGAGGACGAGGTGTAATCGTTAATTTTTTTTCATCCAGCCAACGTTCTATATCATGATCACAAAGTCTCATTGTTCGCGTTTTCCTTTTTTATTGAGCCCAAAACTCGTATGTAAACTGCAATAAAGTGCGATACCCCCCATAATCAGGGCCATGCTCCATAACGGCCACATCCCCAAACGGGCATAAGGGGTGATTCCAGACGTGGGTATCAGTGTTGCCTTCAATACTTGACGAGTAAATTGAGGCAACTGTGCCAATACATTACCCCTGGGACCAATGAGGGCGGTAACCCCCGTGTTGGTGACGCGCAGCAGAGGACGACCCAATTCCAACGCTCTCATTCGAGCCATTTGAAAATGTTGCCAAGGCCCAATCGAGTGACCAAACCAGGCATCATTCGAAATGGTTAATAAAAAATCAGCATTGGGTTGAAAATTATCTCTTATTTGTTGCCCTAAGATAATTTCATAACAAATCGCAGTAATAACATTGAGTCCTTTGACGTTTAAAGGCGCTTGCTCATAGCGACCTGAACTAAAAGAAGACATGGGTCGATTAAAAAAAGGTATGAAGCGATGCAATATATTTTCGAGCGGAATAAATTCCCCAAACGGAACGAGATGATGTTTTTCATAGCTGTTCATTGCTGGATATTCATAGGGTTTTTTCTCTCCAATAACAATCACTTTATTAAAAAGGAGATCATGAATAGGAGCAGCTGAAGATTTTTGTTCCCCCAATATACCCGTAATCAAACTGGCATGGTGATTTCTAAGCAACTCATCCATTTCTTTTAAGAATGTTTTTTGATTTTTTTCGATGTCGGGAATGGCAGATTCAGGCCAAATAATGATGGTCGCTTTATCGATGTCAGGTAAGGTTTCATTTTTATATATTTGCAAAATATCGTTGACTGAATTGATGTCCATTTTAATGGCTTGATCAATATTTCCTTGTACTAAAGCAACCTGGACTGCTTTTTTAGGCTCGGGTGTAAACCAGTCGAGATAACGCAAAGGCCAGGGCAGAAATAAGAAAGCCAACGCAAGTAGCAAGGCGATTTTCAATCTTTGATGCCAAGCATAGGTCAACAGGCCAGTGACGATCATAAGGATGAAAGTGATGCCTTCTACACCTAAGATCGGGGCAATACCTTGAAGTGGGCCTTGAATTTGAGTGTAACCAAATTGTAGCCAGGGAAAACCGGTGAAGATCGATCCGCGTAGATATTCTGTGATTTGCCAGAGGACTGGAGCCGCCAGAGTGAAACGCCACCAAGTGGTTTGAGGACATAAAGCCCCGAGTAGGCATGAAAATAAAAGAACATAAAGAGACAAATAAGCCACCAGTAACAGAACAATAAACAAGCTGATGGGGGCAGACATACCGCCAAATTCAAAAATACTGACATAAACCCAACTGATCCCACTCCCAAAAAGACCAAGCCCCCAACAAAAACCAATGAGTGCCGACTGTTTGATTGAGCGATTGAGTGTCAGGCTTAGTAAGCCAAACAAAGAGAGAATTGCCGCTGGCCAAAAATGAAAGGGAGAAAACGAGAAGGTGCCAGCGATCCCAAATAGTAAAGCAAAAAACACGCATGCCCAGCGAGATGTTAATAATGTCGTAGAAAAAAAAGATCGAACTTGAGACATAAAATGGGGTTTCTCTGACAATTGCTTAACCCTGGTTAGGTGAATGATTTTTTATGACGCCTTGATTTTTAAATTAAAAAAAGATCACGTTAAAGTGCGGCCAAATTTGGTTTTTGAACATTATCCGAAATTTTAACATTCAATTGAATAATACGTCTGTTATCTGCTTTAACAACTTTAAATAAATAGCCTTCTATCATTATTGTTTCACCTCGAGAGGGTAGATGACCAAATGCCTGCATGATCAATCCACCCATAGTGTCCACTTCATCGTCATTAAAATGAGTACCGAATACAGCATTAAAATCTTTTATTTCAGTTAACGCTCTTAGCGTGTAAGTATGCTGACTTAACTGGCGTATATCAGAATCTTCAGTATCATCATATTCATCTTCAATTTCCCCAACAATCAGCTCTAAAATATCCTCTATGGTGACCAGGCCAGAAATAGAGCCAAATTCATCAATGACAATGGCGATATGATAGCGGCGTAGTTGAAACTCTTTGAGCATTTTATCAACAGGCTTGCTTTCAGGCACAACCACTGCATTGCGTAATACAAGATCAATAGAAAAAGGCTGAGAGTCTTCTAACATAAATGGCAGGAGATCTTTTGCCATTAAGATGCCTTCAATGTGATCTTTATCTTCGCTGATGACAGGAAAACGCGAATGGGCTGATTCAATGATGACATCAAGACATTGATCAAGCGTCTGGTTACGCTTTAATGTCACCATTTGAGAACGGGGGATCATAATGTCACGGACACGTTGTTCGGAAATATCCATCACGCCTTCCAACATGTTGCGTGTGTCAGGATCAATCAGATCGTTTTGTTCAGAATCTCTGATTAATTCGACTAAATCATCCTTATTTTTAGGTTCATCATGAAATAGTTGACTAAAAAAAGAAGTAAAAAATCCTTTTTTCGAAGGGCTGTTAGCATCGTTTTCTAAATTATCATCGCTCATAGCGTTTTAATTAATTTGACTCCTGAATGAAAGAAATGAGATTGAAGCTTATGCTGATATTGTAAACATATTTTAATCATAAGGGTTTGGATATCCCAAATACATCATGATTTCAGTTTCTATCGATTCCATTTTTTTTGCATCATCGTTCAAAATGTGATCATACCCTAGCAGATGAAGTGCGCCATGGACAACCATATGAGCCCAATGAGCCCATAATGTTTTTTTTTGCAATACCGCTTCTTGTTCAACGATTTGACGGCAAATAATGAGATCTCCAAGGAGGGGTAGTGGTACCTGCACGGGAGAGATAAAGGGAAAAGACAAGACATTGGTCGGTTTGTCTATCTGGCGATATTGAAAATTTAATTGTCTACTTTCTATTTCATCCACCAGCCGAATAGTGACTTCGGCATTTTTTTTAAAAGGAGAAATGGCAGAGGATAACCAAAGCTGAAAATCATTTTCATTAGGCAATCCTTGGTTGTCAACGCAAGCAATTTGTAAATCAAGAATAATCTGGTTCACAGGTTTCTCAAGGAGAGGATAAAAGAATTAGATACTATAACTCAGGCTTAAGTTTAAAATTTAAGAAGGTGTCGCCCCTCATAACAATATGTTCGATTCATTATATTAATGAATGAGTTGCAATGGAAGGCAATAAAATAAAGACATTTGTAATCTTTCATAAAATAAAAAAGTAAAATGTTATGATCTTGGTTAACATTGAAAAATAAACGAAGGGGAAAAAATAGCATGATTATTGTCACAGGTGGTGCAGGGTTTATCGGGAGCAATATCGTTCGCGCACTCAATAAAATAGGGTATCAGGATATCCTTGTTGTGGATAATCTCGAAAAGGGTGCTAAATTTGTTAATTTGGTTGATTTAAAAATCGCAGATTACAGAGATAAAGATGATTTTATTACTTCTGTAAGGGCAAAAGAGGTTTTAGGAAATATTGAGGCTATTTTTCATTTAGGGGCCTGCTCATCTACGATGGAATGGGATGGCCAGTTTATGATGAAAAATAACTATGAATATTCAAAAACATTGTTGCATTTTTGTTTAAAAGCCTGCATTCCTTTCTTATATGCCTCTTCCGCGGCGGTTTACGGTGGAAGAACAGATTGTTTTATAGAAGAGCCTCAATATGAAAAACCTTTAAATATCTATGGCTATTCTAAATTTTTGTTTGATCAATATGTGCGAAAAATCTGGCCTAAAGCCAGAGCACCGATCTGTGGGTTTCGTTATTTTAATGTGTATGGCCCTCGTGAGACCCATAAAGGCAGTATGGCCAGTGTCGTTTTTCATCTTGATAAACAAATAAAAGCAGGTAAACCTCCTCAATTGTTTTTGGGCAGTGAACAATTTAAACGCGATTTTATTTTTGTCGATGACGTCGCACAGATAAACCTATGGTGTTGGCAAAATCAGATTTCGGGTATTTTTAATTGCGGGACAGGGCATGCCGCATCATTTCAAACATTAGCGGATACCGTGGTGGCCTATCATAATAGCAAACCTGTGCAATATGTAGATTTTCCAGAAAATCTAAAAGGTTGCTATCAAACTTTTACACAGGCGGACGTCACAAAATTACGCACCATAGGTTACGACAAACCTTTTAAACCCCTTGATGAAGGGGTCACCCATTATCTTGATTGGTTAAATCATCAATAAACTGCTTTTTAAGGAGGTATCAGCATCACATATGAAAAAAATAAATCCTACTCAGACATCTGCCTGGAAAGCTTTGCAGCAGCACTTTAAAGAAATAGAACCCATTCATATCAAACATCTGTTTCATGCGGATCCTAAACGCTCTGAAAAATTTTCTCTCACTTTTAACGATCTCATACGGGTAGATTTTTCTAAAAATCGGCTGACTGCCCAGACAATCGAAAAGCTTCAAGCTTTAGCACAGGAAACAGACTTGGCCCTCGCGATTTGCTCCATGTTTTCTGGTGGAAAAATTAATGAAACGGAAGAACGCCCGGTGCTACATATCGCCCTGCGTAACCGCGGGAATCAGCCGATTTTGGTTGACGGTCAAGATGTGATGCCTTTGGTCAATGCCGTGCTGGAGAAAATGAGGCGATTTTGTCATCAAGTGATCAAAGGCGATTGGAAGGGTTATAGCGGTCAAACCATTACAGATGTCGTGAATATTGGGATCGGCGGTTCAGATTTGGGTCCTTATATGGCTACAGAAGCATTAAAACCCTATAAAAATCATTTGAAGATGCATTTTGTTTCTAATGTGGATGGCACAGATATCGTTGAAACACTAAAAGCGCTTAACCCTGCCAGGACGCTCTTTATCGTGGCTTCAAAAACCTTCACCACTCAAGAAACCATGACGAACGCCCAGACTGCTCGTGAGTGGTTTTTAAAAACAGCGGGTGATTCGGCCCATGTGGCCCGACATTTTGTGGCTTTATCCACCAATATTAAAGAAGTGACTAATTTTGGTATCGATCCTGAAAATAGTTTTGAATTTTGGGACTGGGTAGGAGGGCGTTATTCTCTTTGGTCGGCGATTGGCTTACCTATTGCTCTGTCTATTGGTTTTGATAATTTTGAAAAACTGCTAGAAGGTGCTTATGAGATGGATCAGCATTTTTTGAAAACGGATTTTACTCACAATATTCCTGTGATATTAGCGCTAATTGGCATTTGGTATAGCCATTTTTTTGGCGCTGAAACTGAAGCGGTTCTACCCTATGATCAGTATTTGCATCGGTTTCCTGCTTATCTTCAGCAAGCCAGTATGGAATCGAATGGAAAATGGGTGGATCGTGATGGAAAACCAGTGGGCTATCAAACAGGGTCGATTCTTTGGGGAGAGCCGGGTACCAATGGTCAACACGCGTTTTATCAACTTATTCATCAGGGCACAAAGATCATTCCCTGTGATTTTATTGCGCCTGTCATCAGCCATAATGCAATAGGCGATCATCATCATAAATTATTGGCGAATTTTTTTGCTCAAACCCAAGCGCTGGCATTCGGTAAAACAGAGCAAGAAGTTCAGAAGGAATTAATGGCTGAAGGGGTTTGTTCAGAAAAAGCGACATATTTGGCACCTTTTAAAGCGTTTTCTGGTAATCGCCCGACGAACTCTATTTTATTAAAACAAATCACGCCTTTGAGTTTAGGTGCTTTAATTGCGTTATATGAACACAAAATTTTTACGCAGGGCGTGATTTTAAATATTTTTTCTTTTGATCAATGGGGTGTAGAGCTGGGTAAAAAATTAGCTTCTGGGATTTTATCTGAGCTAGAAGGACCTGAAAAAGTGTCTTGCCATGATAGTTCAACGAATTCTTTAATCAATTGTTTTAAAAAATGGCATTAAATGTGACACCTTTTGCAAAACCCACTGCGCGGACTGTGACTTAATCATGCGTTAGCTGGCATCTTAAATGACAACCCTTATTACGGTTTTGAAAAAGGTCTATTTCAGTAACGTATTTAATTTAAGTGAGCCATTACCTATATGAAAAATTCATTTTCTGTCAAAACAACCTTAGGTTCAAGATCCTTGTTATTTCCGCTCTCGTTGGTCTTATTCGAATTTGCTACTTATATCGCCAACGATATGATCCAACCTGGAATGTTAATGGTCGTCTCTGATTTTAAAGTCGGGGTCGAGTGGGTGCCCACTTCTATGACAGCTTATTTGGCAGGCGCTGTATTATTTCAATTGTTAATAGGCCCTTTATCAGACCGCCGGGGAAGGCGCCCTGTCATGTTATTTGGAATCGGATTTTTTGTGGTCACCTGTTTAGCCATTTTATGGGCAAGCAATATCGAGCAATTTATTGCCATGCGTTTTTTACAAGGCATTGGATTGTGTTTTATCGGTGCGGTAGGCTACGCCACTATTCAAGAAGCTTTTGAAGAAAGCATGTGCGTCAAAATCATTGCACTGATGGCGAATGTTGCTTTAGTTGCGCCTTTACTGGGCCCTTTGGCAGGAGCGGCTTTGATTCACGTGGCGCCTTGGGAAGTGATGTTTGTCTTTTTTGCTGTATTAGGTACGATCTCTTTTGTTGGTTTATGGCGAGCTATGCCAGAAACCGCGACTTTAAAGGGAGAAAAATTGTCCTTTTCGGTGCTTAAAGCCGATTACAAAAACGTGTTCTCTAATACTCGTTTTCTTTGTGGTGCCTTCGGATTAGGCTTCGCCAGTTTGCCTTTGCTCACTTGGATAGCTCAGTCTCCTGTGATTTTGATTACGTCAGAAAAACTGTCTATTTTTGATTATGGTTTATTGCAAATCCCTATTTTTGCTGCCTTGATTTCCGGTAACATCACCCTCGCAAGTTTAACCTCTAAAAAAAAACTACCACAATTAATTCAATTAGGCGCAGGGCCAATGATCATAGGTTTACTTTTGGCGGCGGTGTCTACCTTATATTCCTCTCACGCCTACTTTTGGATGGTCGCTGGCTTAAGTATTTATGCTTTTGGTCTCGGTTTAGGTAATGCTGCGTTAATGCGTTTAACCTTGTTTTCCAGCAAGGTCAGCAAAGGGGCGGTGTCTGCGGTGGTTGGTATGATCAATATGCTGATGTTTTCTATAGGAATTGAATTTGCTCAAATTCTTTATGTACGGGGAGGTAGCGGTTTTTTTAATGTATTTAATTTGCTATGCGGATTGTCCTGGTTCCTGCTGGTATGGATTTTTTTGCGTACCAAACCTGTTGAGACTCAAAAAGACATTTCCAGCATTTAACATCGATATCATATCCCTGAACGTCATGCGTAAAAGCGCTTAATTTATGAAAAATTCATTAACACTCAAAATCACTTTAGACCGAAGAACACTGTTATTTGTAATTTCTTTGGTCTTGTTTGAGTTCGCTGTTTATATTGCGAACGATATGATCCAGGCTGGGATGTTAATGGTTGTCTCGGATTTTAAAGCTGGTTTAGAGTGGGTGCCTACTGCAATGACCTTTTATCTTGCTGGGGGAATATTATTTGAATTATTGATAGGCCCTGTATCAGATCGCCTAGGGCGAAGGCCTGTTATGCTGACAGGGGTTGTGTTTTTTGTGATCACCTGTTTGGCGATTTTATGGGCCACTAACATTGAACAATTTATGTTAATGCGTTTTCTGCAAGGTATAGGAATGTGTTTTATTGGCGCTGTGGGTTATGCCACGATCCAGGAAGCCTTTGAAGAACCCACGTGCGTCAAAATGATCGCACTGATGGCGAATGTGGCCTTAATTGCGCCCTTGCTTGGGCCTTTGATAGGCGTGGCTTTGATTCAAGTCGCGTCTTGGAAAATGATGTTTGTGTTTGTTGCTATATTAGGGGCTTTTTCTTTTATTGGATTATGGCGAACCATGCCAGAAACCGCGGTTTTAAAGGGAGAAAAATTGTCCTTTGCTGTGGTGGCATTCGATTATAAAACCGTGTTTTCTAACGTTCGCTTTCTATGTGGCGCTTTAGCATTAGCTTTTGCTAATTTGCCTCTACTGAGTTGGATCGCTCAATCCCCTGTGATCCTGATGAGTACAGAAAAACTCTCTACTTTTGAGTATGGTTTATTGCAAATTCCTATTTTTGGCGCCTTGATTGCAGGTAATATCACCCTGGCAAGTTTAAGCGGTAAAAAAAAGTTACCCACATTAATTCGAATGGCAGCCGCACCCATTATGGCTGGGTTATTCATCGCTTTTATCTCGACAGTTTATTTTTTTTACGCCTATCTATGGATGGTTGCCGGTTTAAGTCTGTATGCTTTTGGTGTTGATTTGTGCAACGCCGCTTTAATGCGTTTAACCTTATTTTCAAGCGATGTGAGTAAAGGAACGGTTTCTGCGGTGATTACCATGATCGATATGCTGATATTTTTTCTTGGGGTAGAATTGTCTAAAATTCTTTATTTTTGGAAAGGCGTAGGTCTTTTAAACTTTTTTAATTTAATATGTGGATTTTGTTGGTTGATATCAGTATGGTTTTTTATTCGTCGTATGCCTACTGAAAAAAATATGCCTATTTCTTCGGAGAAATCATCATGAGTTATTCATTACCCTCTTTACCTTACGCATATGATGCGCTCGAACCGCATTTTGATGCAAAAACGATGGAGATTCACCATACTAAACATCATCAAGCGTATGTGACCAATGCCAATAGCGTCTTATCAAGCTATCCTGAGCTGACAAAATTGAGTGTGGAATCATTGATTCAGGATTTAAATTGCGTGCCTTCTGAAAAACGGGTTTTTATGCGTAATAATGCAGGGGGACATGCGAATCATGGTTTTTTTTGGACAGGTTTAAAGATAGGGACGGTATTACAAGGCAAACTCAAGATAGCCATAGAAAAAGATTTTGGGAGTGTCGATGCGTTCAAAACGCAGTTTGAACAGGCCGCTGCCACCCGTTTTGGTTCAGGCTGGGCTTGGTTGGTTTTAAAAAATACAGGCAAGCTGGCGGTGGTGTCCACTGCGAATCAAGACAATCCCTTAATGGGAGATGCGGTTTGCGGCGCCTCAGGCGTTCCGATCATGGGTTTGGATGTCTGGGAACACGCCTATTATTTAAAATACCAAAACCGTCGCCCGGATTATATCAAGGCGTTTTGGCAGGTGGTCAATTGGGATGAAGCAGAAAAACGCTTTATGAAGGTTTCCAAGGCATAAATATAAAAATTTTATAGGCTTTAAACCGAAATCAAAACGTTTTTGCAGCCACGGCGGACTGAGCAATTTTTAAAAAATCATTCACTTTTAATGACGCACCACCAACCAATGCTCCATCAATGTCTTTTTCAGCAAAAAATTCATCGGCGTTAGAGGCGTTTACGGAACCCCCATATTGAATAATCACTGTTTCGGCGATCTCATCTTTTCCTTTGGAGACATGCTGGCGAATAAACGCATGAACTTTTTGGGCCTCAGATGCCGTGGCCGCTTTTCCTGTGCCTATTGCCCAAATGGGCTCATAAGCAATTACTGAGTTTTTAAAGGCGTCTGGCCCACATTTTGCTAATATGGCATCAAGCTGTTTTGCGCAGATTGTTTGGGTCAATCCCTGTGCATTTTCAGTTTCAGATTCGCCAATACAGAGCACCGGTATCAAACCCGTTTCTTTCAATAAGGCGAATTTTTTTGCGATCCCTTCATTCGTTTCCTGGTGGTAACTCCGGCGTTCGGAATGCCCAATGATGACGTATTTTGCCCCGACCTCTTTGAGCATCTGAGGAGAGAGTTCACCAGTGAAAGCGCCCCCGGTATTAAAATCGACATTTTGAGCGGCCAAAGAAATACGATCATTCTTAAGCTGTTTTTTGGCTTCATGTAAGTAAACCGCAGGTGGCGCAATCGCAATGTCACACATTTTTAACGCGTCTATTTGATCGCTTAAGCTTGTGATGAATTCAGCCAACATAGAAAGGCTGCCGTTTAATTTCCAATTTCCCATAATTAAAGAACGACGCATATTTTTCTCCATTAAATAAAAATCAATGAATTAAGATGAATCTCTTTCATTGACTGATCGAAAATAAATAGAATAAAAATTACCAATATTGTTCACTACTCATATGCCCTGGTTTTTTTCTGAAATGCTTCCGCATTTGGCGATGTTCTTCTAAGGTTTTAAAGGTATCTTTGACCATTTGTGGATTACCGCACAACATCACATGACTGCTTTGAGCTTCAATTTTTTGGTTTACTGAGGCTTCAAGCGTGCCTTTTTCAATCAACTCAGGAATTCGACCCATCAATGAATGCGATGTTTTTTCTCTGCTCACCACGGTTTGGATAGATAATCGGCCTTGATAACGCTTTTCTAATTTTTTCATTAAAGGCAGGTAACTCAGATCAGACGCAAATCTGACCGCATGGACCAATATCATGCGCTCAAAACGTTCTACATCTTTCCCCTCTTGCAGTATAGACAGATAAGGCCCTATGCCAGTCCCTGTCGCAAGCATCCATAACGTTTTGCAGACTGGCACTTCCGATAAAATAAAAAACCCCTGGGCTTTTGAAGCCACTATAATATCCTCGCCAATACAGAGCCGGTGTAAAGGGATGCTGAGTTTTCCTCCAGGTACAGTGACCAAATAAATTTCCAGCCGATGATCACTGGGCGCATTCACGTAAGAGTAGGCTCTTTGAACTCGCGTTCCATCGATCTCTAATGCTAATTTCGTATACTGACCTGCAATAAAGGGATCGATAGGCGCCTCAATTTGAATGCTAAATAAACTGTCCGTCCAAGGTTTGATATCTGTAATTTTGCCATTAACCCATTGAGACATTATTTTTCCCACTACTATTAATGATTGTTTGTATGAAAAAAGGAATGACTATGACTGATGCGCTCACACAACGCCTTGAAATATTAGAAAGTCGTTTGGCTTTTCAAGATGCTGCTATTGAAGATCTCAATAAAGCGATGGTGGAATATCAAATTAAAATCATTCAGTTACAAGAACACCTTAGGGTACTCAACGAAAAACTGACATCAGCTCGTTTATCTCATCTGGCGCCCTTATCCGAGGAAGACCCACCGCCTCATTATTGAAGATGTTTTATTTTGTTCGATTCGCGCGTTTGCGATCATTTTCAGTGAGATAACGTTTACGGATGCGAATCGATTGGGGAGTAATTTCAACTAACTCATCATCATCAATAAACTCTAGGGCTTGTTCTAGAGACATTTTGACAGGGGGAACCAAAGTGGTCGCTTCATCTGTACCTGAAGCCCGCATATTGGTTAATTTTTTACCCGTCAAACAATTGACAGTGAGATCGTTTGAACGGGTGTGAATGCCAATGATTTGCCCTTCATACACTTCAGCTCCGTGGCCCAAAAATAATTTTCCACGATCTTGCAAACTGAATAACGCGAAAGCGACCGCTTTACCTTGTCCATTCGAAATCAGTACACCGTTTTGACGCTGACCAATGTCACCAGAACGCACGAGGTCGTAATGGCTAAACGTAGAATAAAGTAAACCCGTCCCTGAGGTCATGGTCATAAACTCTGTTCGAAAACCAATTAAGCCACGGCTCGGAATGACGTAATCCAGACGAATTCGGCCTTTTCCATCAGGGATCATGTTTTTAACATCCCCTTTGCGTTCCCCCATCGCCTGCATCACAGAACCTTGATGTTGTTCTTCAATATCGAGGGTGACGTTTTCGAAAGGTTCTTGATCCTGGCCATCCACTTTTCTATTAATGACTTTAGGACGAGAAACCGCCAGTTCAAATCCTTCTCGGCGCATGTTTTCAATTAACACAGATAAATGAAGTTCGCCTCGCCCTGAAACACGGAAGGCATCGGAATCTTCCGTTTCTTCAACACGTAAAGCCACGTTATGGATTAATTCTTTTTTAAGACGCTCAAGAATTTGACGAGAAGTGACATATTTGCCTTCTTTACCGCAGAAAGGGGAGGTGTTGACACAGAAATACATGCTCACTGTAGGTTCATCAACGGAAAGAGCGGGCAGAGATTCAATGTGATTGATGTCACATAGTGTGTCAGAAATATTCAGATCACCTAAACCGGTGATCGCGATGATATCGCCTGCTTCTGCCAGCGGGATTTCAATCCGCTCTAACCCCATGTGGCCAAATACTTTACTGACTTTCGCATTTCGAGTTTTCCCTTGACTGTCGATGATCACAATCGATTGATTGGGTTTTACTGTACCCCGTTTAATACGACCAATCCCGATGACGCCCACATAATTGTTGTAGTCTAATTGAGAAATTTGCATTTGAAATGGGCCATCAAGCTCAACTTCTGGTGCCGGCACATGATCGATAATCGCTTGATATAACGGGGTCATATCTTTGGCCATATCATTGTAATCGGTTCCTGCTGTGCCCAATAATGCAGAGGTATAAATAACGGGAAAATCAAGCTGTTCATCTGTCGCATCGAGATTAACAAAAAGGTCAAAAACCTGATCGACCACCCAATCAGGACGCGCACCAGGACGATCAATTTTATTAATCACGACAATTGGCTGTAAGCCATGAGCAAAAGCTTTTTTAGTAACAAATCGGGTTTGAGGCATTGGCCCATCTTGGGCATCGACGACTAACAGAACAGAATCCACCATGGAAAGAACACGTTCTACCTCCCCCCCAAAATCCGCATGACCCGGCGTATCCACGATATTAATACGATATTCATTCCATTTAATGGCGGTATTTTTTGCGAGTATAGTAATGCCGCGTTCTTTTTCTAAATCATTAGAATCCATGACACGTTCTGTTGTTTCAGCACGTTCTCCGAAGGTGCCAGATTGCTCTAATAACTTGTCAACCAAGGTTGTTTTACCATGGTCAACGTGGGCAATAATCGCTATATTGCGTAGGTTCTTTTTATTTGAAGACATGAAAAATAGATTACCTTTATATAAGATTTAAATCTGTACCAAAAGATAGAGATTGATAAAATCTGATGGTGGATTTGATATCCTCCACGCCTTAATCAACGAGGATTTTTGCGCGTTCAGACAGAAAATGTGAGGCGTTTTTTACGCTACTGAAAGACAGCGATTATGCCCCCGTCACACGCTATTACCTGAATCATTTTAACACAATCGAGAAAGAAAACCGCGTCTTATCTGTCTCGTCCTTAGGCAGGATTTTGACGCGAATCAGATCAAAAAAGAGCTTACTATGATTGAACTTAATTATCATCTTTCTGATTTTCTGACCTGGAGCAGTTAATGAAAACATAAGCAGCTCGTTCAGTGTTCACTTATCCTTTCTACTCACACAAGGAGGAGAAATCGGCTCAACCTGTAAGGCCTCTTCCCATTCTTTTAGTGTATAAAGATGTAACGCAAGAGCATGGACACCACCATGATTGAATTCTTCCTCTAATGTATTGTAAACCATACGATGGCGCTCTAATGCTTTGAGCCCAGAAAATTGATGGCTGACCATCACAATTTTGAAATGACTCTCAGAACCCGTCGGAGCACGATGGCGATGACTTTCATTAATAACATCAAGATAAACTGGCTTAAATGCCTCATCAAGTTTTTGTTTAATGTGATCTTGAATCATTCTGGATACCTACTGAAAGCGCTCATCATATTTTTAATTAATTCGGTTAATTCGTAAGTCATTAAAACAAAATCAGCATCAAAACACTGAGCAACCTCTTTTTTATTAATGTGTGAGTTTTTTTCACGTAATACTTCTAAAAATTTGACACGTTTTAAAGAAAGATCTTGATTTAATATCAGCTGAATACTTTCTTGCCATTCAAGCGCTAATCGGGTCACTTTTTTGCCAGACTTAATATGGAGGGCAATTTCATCACTATACAAATTTTGGTTCTTGCAACGAATGGTGCCGCCTTCGGTTAAAGTTGATTTTAATTCCGCTTCTTCCATAAGAACGAATCCAGATGGGAGGTTGTCTGAACGGATCCATTCAGTCAATATGAATTCAACAGGATGTTTAAATGTGAATGGCACAACGGCTAAAGACCCCAGGCTTTGACGTAATAATGCCAAAGCCTCTTCTGCTCTTTTAGTGCTACTGGCATCAAGTATCATCATCTGATGTATGGTATCAATCCATATCCAGGTTTTTTGAAAGCGACTAAACGCTCTGGGTAACAAATCATAAAATACGTGGTCTTTTAGTGACGCTTTTTCTGTTTTTTTAAGTTTACGTTTCTGCTGAGCCTCGAGTTTTTCAATTTGCCTTTCAAGTTCCTGTTTTATGACAGACGCCGGTAACATTTTTTCTTCTTTATGGGCACAGAGCAGAATTTGTCTATTTACTTGATAGCTGAGCGTATCTTTGTGAGAACCCATAGGGGGGATCCAGCCTAGTTTGACCTTTTCTTGAGGCCCACAAGGAATAAATGCAAAGTTTGCTAATTTTTTTTCTAACTCAGATGAATCTTTTTCTAACGGACATTGCAGCTGATACATCATTAAATTTTTAAACCAAATCATATGATTTCCTTGAGGCAACGAGTGTATTAATGGCAGAGCAAATAAAAAGCGCGATAATAACGAACTCTGCCTCAAATAGCCTGTACAATCTTTATATAAGATTTAAAATACAGTCCTTTAAAGAGGGAAAACAAAGCAAGAGGGAAAAGACTCAAAAGGTCTGTTCAAAATAGAAAAGGTAAATTGTATGCAACAAAATAAATTAGACATATTTGAAACAGCTCATCATCAATGGAGTGGTGTGACCATGACGGCCAGAGCTGCGGCACAAATTATCAAATTGATGAAAAAAAATGAAAAAATTAAAGGCTTGAAATTAAGCGTCAAACCCTCTGGTTGCGCAGGTTTTGCTTATGTGATGAATATGGTTGAGTCTACTGCAAACGACGATCTGTTATTTGAACAAAAAGAAGCCAAACTTTATGTGCCTTTAAAGGCCATGCCTTTTGTTGATGGCACTGAAATGGATTACGTCAGTGAAGGATTAAATCAAATGTTTAAATTTAATAATCCAAGAGCACAGCATGCTTGCGGGTGTGGTGAGAGTTTTGGTGTTTAGATTCTGTAGATGCGATGACGTACGTAATTGATGCGATATAAAAAAAGATGATGGATAAAAAGAAAATAGATACTAAAGAAGCGTCGCCTATCTGGGACAATGAGAGTCGATATAAAGAAGGTTTTTTTACTCAGCTAAAAACAGACGAGCTGGAAAAGGGGTTGAATGAGGATGTGGTCCGGGCGATTTCGGCCAAACGTCGCGAACCACAGTGGATGTTGGATTTTAGATTAGATGCTTATGATGGATGGCTGAAAATGTCTGAACCTCATTGGCTTAGAGGAGATTATGATCCTCTTGATTATCAGAATTACAGTTATTATTCTGCCCCATCGTGTCCGAGCTGTGATGATGATCAATCTCATACTTATTCATCTTCTTCAACTGATCACCCCAGCCATGCTGGCAAAAATGCCTATCTTAATTCAGAAGTAGAATCTGCTTTTGCTCAATTAGGCGTGCCAGTAAGAGAAGGAGCAGAAGTGGCGGTCGATGCCATTTTTGATTCTGTCTCTGTCGCGACGACCTATCGTGAAAAGCTCGCGAAACAAGGCATTATTTTTTGCTCTTTAGGCGAAGCGATTCAAGAATATCCTCAATTGGTTCGTCAATATCTGGGGTCGGTGGTGCCGGCAAAAGACAATTTTTTTGCCGCATTAAACGCCGCTGTTGCATCAGATGGCACTTTTGTATATGTGCCGAAAGGCGTACGTTGTCCCATGGAATTATCGACTTATTTTCGGATTAATGCGGCCAAAACAGGTCAGTTTGAACGGACCATCATTATTGCCGATGAAGGCAGCTATGTGAGCTATATTGAAGGTTGTTCCGCACCTGTGAGAGAGGCCTACCAATTACATGCTGCAGTGGTAGAAGTTATTTTGCATAAAAATGCCGAGGTCAAATATTCTACCGTGCAAAATTGGTTTGCGGGCTCAGAAACGACAGGAGGTATTTTAAATTTCGTGACAAAAAGAGCTCTTTGTAAAGGAGCGGGTTCAAAAATGTCCTGGACCCAATCAGAAACAGGTTCGGCCATTACCTGGAAATATCCCAGTGTGATTTTGCAAGGAGATCATTCTATTGGAGAGTTTTTTTCTGTGGCGTTAACTAATGGAAAACAACAGGCTGATACAGGCACTAAAATGATCCACATTGGGAAAAACACGAAATCAACTATTATTTCCAAGGGTATTTCTGCAGGACACAGTCAAAACACGTATCGTGGATTGGTCAAAATATTACCAGGCGCACATAATGCGCGTAATTTTACTCAATGTGATTCTATGCTGATAGGATCTGATTCAGCAGCCAATACTTTCCCCTACGTAGAAGTTAAAAACAACTCAGCTCAATTAGAACATGAAGCGACCACCTCCAGGATTGGTGACGATCAATTGTTTTATTGCCTGCAAAGAGGGATCTCGCAAGACGATGCCATTTCTATGATGGTCAATGGGTTCTGCAAAGATGTGTTTTCAGAATTACCGTTGGAATTTGCCGTAGAAGCGCAAAAATTGTTGGCCATCAACTTAGAACATAGCGTAGGTTAAATTTCTATCGAGAGATTTTTTTAATCACCCTAACGCAGAGTGTTCATCCCACCGTAGATTTTGCAGGAAGTCTAATATGGTTCCTGTTACAAAGGAAAAGATATGTTAAGTATCAATAATCTCAACGTCAGTGTGGAAGAAACACCTATTCTCAAAGGTCTTGATTTAACGATCAAATCAGGGGAAGTCCACGCTATCATGGGTCCGAATGGATCAGGCAAAAGCACCTTGTCTTCCACTTTAGCAGGAAGAGAAGAATATCAAGTGACTCAAGGTGAGGTATTGTTTAAAGGCAAGAATTTATTGGAATTAGATCCCTCTGAACGCGCGGGCGAAGGGGTGTTTCTTGCTTTTCAATATCCAGTCGAAATTCCTGGTGTGAGTAATCGATTTTTTTTACAAACCGCAGTGAACGCAGTGAGAAAATATCGGCAACAGGCGCCTTTAGATCGCTTTGATTTTACAGATTTTATTGAAGAAAAAATGGCTTTACTAAAAATGCCAGCAGATTTATTGACTCGTTCTGTGAATGTGGGGTTTTCTGGCGGTGAAAAAAAACGCAATGATATTTTACAAATGGCGGCATTAGAGCCAGCGCTTTGTATTTTGGATGAAACGGACTCTGGATTGGATATTGATGCCTTAAAAATTGTGGCTCAAGGAGTCAATTCACTGCGTAATGAAAAACGTGCGTTTATTATTGTGACGCACTATCAGCGCATTCTGGAATATATCAAGCCTGATTTCGTTCACGTACTACATGAAGGGCGTATGATTAAGTCTGGTGATTTCACCTTGGTAAAAGAATTGGAGGAACGAGGTTATGGCTGGCTTACCGACTAGGGTGAAGAGGGAACTGCCAGAAAAACCGGATGTGTCCAAAAATCCGTTTTCCCAATTGTTTGAGCAAAAAACAACGGCGCCTTCGCATCATAAAGAAGCTCATTGGCAGGCATTATTAAAACTCGGTTTTCCTCATGCTAAACACGAAGATTGGAGATATACCTCTCTGAATCGCCTACTGGATCACACCTTTACCTTAGAAAAAAAATCGACTGTCACTCCTGAAAAATGTGGCGATTTGGCACTTTTTATGGTTGGGCAATCTCATAAACTGGTTTTTATTGATGGTCATTTTATCGCTTCTCTAAGTGAGATAGATGAGATCCCATACGAACTTTTAAAAAGAAAACAGGCCGTCCCTGCTCCTGTTAAGCCTGAATTTTTTTTACATCTCACAGAAAGTTTGTCAGTAGAAAACCTCGTGATTCGTTTAGCAGCGGGTCAAAAAAGCAAAAAACCGCTTTATTTATTGCATATCAGTTCTGGTCAAGAGACGAGCCAGTTAAAGATGGCACATTATCGTCATCATCTTTTACTGGAGCCCGGATCAGAGGCAGAAGTGGTCGAACATTTTGTGAGTTTAAATACTCAGAGGCACTTTACAGGGGCTCGTTTGACGGCCTCAATAGGAGAAGAGGCGAGACTGCATCATTATAAACTCGCGTTTGAGAACAATCAAAGTGATCATTTTGCTCATAATGACTTTGTATTGGCTTCTCGAGCGAGTGTCCATAGTGACCACTTTTTGTTAGGCGCTGCCCTAACTCGTCATCATACCAGCGTTCAGCTCAATGGAGAGGGTGCCAGTGCCTCCATCAACAGCTTGCTTCTCCCGAAGGAGATGGAATTGTTCGATAGCCGAACTCATGTTGAGCATAATCAGATAGGTTGCCAAAGCAGGCAGTTACACAAAACCATGGTATCGAAGCAGGGTACAGCGGTTTTTAATGGCATGATTAAGGTGGCGCCTAAAGCGATACAAACCGATGCGCATATGATCAATAACAATCTGTTACTGAATGCATCTGCTCAAGTCAATACAAAGCCTCAACTTGAAATTGATGCAGATGATGTCAAATGTAGCCATGGGGCTACCGTGGGCTGTATCGATAATCAGCAAATGTTTTATCTACAATCGAGGGGGATCACTCATTCTCAGGCACGAAAAATGATCTTATTTGCTTTTGCATCTGAACTGACGGAAGGCATCAAACTTGACCTGGTGCGTGAATCGGTTTTATCACGGTTTTCAGAGCGTTTATCAGAGGAGTTGTCATGAATTTTTTCGAATCCTCTCTGGCTATTTCTTCTTGTTTTTCTATTCAAAAAGTGCGCGAAGATTTTCCCATATTAGCTGAAAAAATCCATGAAAAACCTCTCATTTACCTTGACAGCGCATCAAGCGCTCAAAAACCACAATCGGTTATCAATAGCGAATTAACGTTTTATTCTAAAAAGTATGCCGCGGTGCACAGAGGGGTGCACACCTTAAGTGCTCAGGCAACGCAAGATATGGAGCAAGTTCGGGTGAAAGTCGCTGATTTTATCCAAGCCCAATCTCCAAAAGAAATTGTGTTTGTCAAAGGCACCACAGAAGCCATCAATCTGGTCGCAAACAGTTATGGACGGCATTTTTTTCACCCAGGTGAGAATATCATCCTCACTGAGATGGAACATCATGCCAATATTGTCCCTTGGCAGATGCTGGCACGAGAGCGAGGTCTCAACATAAAAGTATGGAAATTAACCCATGAGGGTGAACTGGATATCGATCAATTATCAGAATTAATAGATAACAAAACCCGTTTATTGGCTATCACACAGGTTTCCAATGTATTAGGGACAGTCAACCCCATCAAAAAAATTGTGGCGAGGGCGAAAGAAAGTGGACTATTAGTTCTGGTGGATGGTGCCCAGGCGGTGATGCATCAATCCGTGAACGTACAGGATCTCGATTGTGATTTTTATGCATTTTCAGGGCATAAATTATATGGGCCTTCTGGAATAGGTATTTTATATGCAAAAAAAGCGCTATTGGATGTGATGCCCCCTTGGGAAGGGGGAGGATCCATGATCGAAAAAGTCAGTTTGACAGAAGATACGACCTTCACAAAAGCCCCTTGGCGTTTTGAAGCAGGTTCCCCAAATACGGCGGGCATCGTGGGCTTGGGAGCCGCGATTGAATATGTGACCCATTTAGGATTAACAGACATTGCAAAATACGAAAAATCCTTGATGAAATACAGCCTGGCTGCATTATCGACATGTAAAACAGTGAAACTATACGGCTCTCAAAAAACACGAACAGGAGTGATAGCTTTTAATCTAGGAAAACATCACGCCTATGATGTTGGGTGTTTTTTAGATCAATATGGGATTGCTATCCGAACAGGACATCATTGCGCGATGCCTTTGATGTCGTTTTATCAAGTGCCCAGTATGTGTCGTATTTCGTTAGCGATGTACAATACTCTGGAAGAAATTGATTTTTTTATCGAAAAATTACAGCATATTGAAAATATACTCAGCAGCTGAGCAATGGCTTTTTTAATCCGTCAGGAAAGATTGTGATGGCTATTTTCCCCAATCAACAAAAATTGATGAAAAATTTTTCTCGTTGCCAAAACTGGGAAGAAAAGTATCTTTATATGATGGAGTTAGGTGCGATGCTGACACCTTTAACCGAAGAGCAGCGCCAACCCAAAAATTTGATCGCAGGTTGTCAAAGTCAAGTTTGGATTGTGATGAAACAAGACAGTGAGGGCAAGATTTTGTTTTTTGGGGACAGCGATGCCGCTATTGTGAAAGGTTTGATCGCAATGGTGTTTATTTTATGTCAAAACCTGTCTCTAGATGAGATCATCAAATTGGATGCGCATTCTTTTTTTACTGATCTTGCATTGACTCAGCATTTAACCCCTTCACGTTCTGAAGGATTATCCGCCATGGTGGAAGCCATTCGAGCAAAAGCAGCTCTGATAAGCACGATCATAGTTTAGTCCCCGATCATTTTTGATATCAAAAAATCAAGAGACATCATCATACTCAGCGAGCTGATGATAACGATCGAAAAAATAAAAATGCTTTTTGCCCATTGACTGTCATTGCTGGCTTTATAACCCTTGAATGCCATGATAAGCCACATACCGTTTAGGACGACGGAGGTCAGCATAAATAAATAGCCTGTATAACCCATTAATGTCAGCATGAGGGTAGCTATCATAAAGGAAAAAATATAGAAAATGATGTGATTTTTTGTAATGAATATCCCTTTCACAACGGGTAAAACAGGAATGTTTGCCGCCTGATAATCCTTAAAACGAAAGATACCTATCGCGTAAGAATGCGGCATTTGCCATAAAGCGAAGAGCAATAGCAGGATAAAAGCCCCCATATCAAATTCAGCCGTCACAGTACAATAACCAATGACAGGAGGCGCTGCGCCCGATAAACTGCCTATCAGAGTGCCATAAACGCTGTGCCGCTTCATGTAAAGACTATAAACAAACACATAGATCACAAAGCCCATCGCGGCCAATAACACCGTTAACCTATTAGTGGTCATGTAAAGTAAAAAAAGACCTGATAAACCGAGCACTGATGCATAAATCAGGCTTATTTCAGGAGACATCAGCCCTTTCACCAAAACGCGATTTTTGGTTCTCTCCATGATTTTATCGATGTCACGATCAATGTAATTATTGAAGACACAACCAGAGGCAATCACACAGGAAACCCCAAAAAGACTACCTAAAAAAAGAGGCCAATTGATGGCCCCTTTTGCCGCGACAAAAAATCCCCCTATGAAAGAAATGAGATTCCCAAAAATAATGCCTGGCTTAGTGATGTTGATATATGGCTTTATCATTAAATCAGGCTCTTTACTGGATCATCATGTTGATATTGAGGTGATGCATAATCCAAAGTGACCCAACGAGGACAATAGCGATAATAATGACAGTAAATATAAAGGCGACAAGATTCCAACGTTCTTCTGAAGCGCCATTCATGTGCAAAAAATAAACTAGATGTACAATAATTTGTACTACTGCCGTTGCAATCACTGTGGCTAATATAACGGTACGAGAAGCAGACTGATCCATCACCATCATAAACGGAATCACAGTCAACATAACCGATAAAATAAAACCGATAACATATGATTTCAGACTACCCTGATGAGCGCCCCCTCTTTCTGCAGAAAGATGATCAATCGTTTTTTCAGGTTTCTTTATTGCATGAGCGTGATTTTGATTAGGATCAGTTTTTAAATGATTCATCTACATAGCTCCTAATAGATAAACGATCGTAAATACACAAATCCAGATCACATCTAAAAAATGCCAGAAAAGGCTCAGACACATTAATCGAGTCTGATTTATCGGATTTAAACCTCGTTGTGAGATCTGAACCATCATCACGACAATCCAGATCAACCCTAAAGCCACGTGAAGACCGTGTGTTCCTACTAATGCAAAGAAACTGGATAAAAAAGCACTGCGATCAGGGCCGGCCCCTTCCCCTATTAACTCATGAAATTCAAAAATTTCCATGCCCACAAAACTGAGTCCCAACAAAAAGGTCAATCCCAACCAAATATTGACTGATTTTTTTTGGCCTTGATTCATAGCCAGTATGGCAAAACCGTAAGTCATACTACTGAATAACAAAAGGAAAGTTTCCACTAAAACAAAGGGTAAATTAAAAATATCCTTTCCCATCGGGCCACCAGCGGTACCATTGACCAATACGACATAGGTGGCAAAGAGGGCAGCGAATAAAATACAGTCGCTCATTAAATAGATCCAAAAACCAAAGATTTTGGTAGACCCATTTTCATGATGTTCATCGTGCTTTTGAGTGCTCATGGTTTCTTGACTGACGTTATTAATCATAAAAGATTCAGTTGACCTGATTCAGACCCGCTTTACTCAGATATTCATTATGTTCATTTTCAATACGCTCAATGTCTGAAATGGGCACGTAATAATCCACATCTTGGTCGAAACTTTTTGCAATCCAGGTGGCGCCCATCCCTATCACCCCCACTATCGCCAGCCACCAGATATGCCAAATCATGGCAAAACCAAAAATGACACTAAAAGCGGCAATAATGATCCCTGTTGCACTATTTTTAGGCATATGTATTTCTGCATATTTTTCTGGACGTGGATAAGCTTCTCCCTTCTCTTTCATGTCAAAAAACGCATCACGACTTTTGATTTCTGGCACCACCGCAAAATTGTAAAAAGCCGCAGGAGAGGAGGTCGCCCATTCCAGGGTACGTCCTCCCCACGGATCTCCTGTTAAATCCCGATTTTTTTCACGATCACGGATACTGACGACAATTTGGATCAACTGGCAGAGAATACCAAAGGCAATCAGAACAGCACCTCCTGCGGCTACCATCAACAGAGGATGAAATTGGGGATTAATATTTTGGCTCAGACGACGGGTCATCCCCATCAAGCCCAACACGTATAGGGGCATAAAGGCGACGAAGAAACCGATCAGCCAAAACCAAAATGCCCTGATGCCCCATTTTTCATTTAAGGTAAATCCAAACGCCTTGGGAAACCAATACGTGAGGCCGGCAAAACAGCCAAATACCACGCCTCCAATAATCACATTATGAAAGTGCGCAATCAAAAAGAGGCTATTGTGCAACACAAAATTCGCTGCCGGCACCGCCAGTAATACCCCAGTCATTCCGCCCACAGAAAAAGTGACGATAAAACCCAGGGTCCATAACATCGCTGAGTTAAAATGAATACGTCCTTGGTACATAGTAAAGAGCCAATTGAAAATTTTCACCCCGGTAGGGATAGAAATAATCATGGTCGCAATCCCGAAGAAGGCGTTGACATTCGCCCCAGAGCCCATGGTAAAAAAATGGTGGAGCCAAACAATAAAGGCTAAAAAAGTAATGACAATCGTTGCCCACACCAGGGAGGTATACCCGAATAACCGTTTCCTTGAAAAGGTGGCCGTGACTTCAGAAAAAATACCAAACACAGGCAGCACGAGGATATACACTTCAGGGTGACCCCAGGCCCAGACTAAATTGATGTACATCATCATGTTACCGCCCAGTTCATTTGTAAAGAAATGGGTGCCCAGGTAGCGATCTAGTGTCAGTAAGGCGATGGTGACAGTTAAAATAGGGAAGGCAATAATGATCAAGATGTTTGAGCAGAATGAAGTCCAGGTAAAGACAGGCATTTTCATCATTGACATGCCAGGTGCTCGCATTTTCAGGATGGTCGTAAAAAGATTAATGCCCGTAAGCAAAGTCCCCATCCCAGAAATCTGCAAGCTCCATATCCAATAGTCTACCCCCACGTCAGGGCTGTATTCTTTACCGGATAAAGGCGGATAAGCCAGCCAGCCTGTTTGAGCAAACTCGCCGATGCCTAAAGACAGGTTAATTAAAACCACTCCCGCCACAAAAAGCCAAAAACTTAGAGAATTGAGGAAGGGGAAAGCCATGTCTCGGGCGCCGATCTGTAAGGGCACCACCAAATTCATTAAACCAATCACTAAAGGCATCGCCACAAAAAAAATCATGATCACGCCATGAGCAGTAAAAATCTGATCATAATGATGGGCGGTCAGAAAACCTGCTTCGCCTGCAGAAGAGAGTGCCTGCTGGCTACGCATCAGAATGGCATCGGCGAATCCCCGTAACAACATGACCATGGCGACGATAATATACATGATGCCAATTTTTTTATGATCCACAGAAGTCAGCCATTCCCTCCATAACCATGTCCATCGACCAAAATAAGTGATGGCTGATAGCAGCGACAACCCTGCTAGCATAATGACGGCTAAAGTCACCATAATGATAGGTTCGTGGATAGGGATCGCGTCAAAAGTGAGTTTTCCGAGCATTTTTTATTCCTCCACTGTAGAGTGCAGAGCCTCATGTGTTTGATGCATTTCGATATTCTGATGCATATTCATATCGCCCATAAATTTTTTAATGGTGTCCTGGAAAAGAAAAGGTTTCACAACAGAAAAATAGGTCACAGGATGATGGTCACTGGGCTGAGCCAATCGATTGAAATCATGAAAAGTATTTAAAGTATGAGGGGATTTCTTGACTTCTGACACCCAGTGCTGAAAATCTGATTCATCTTTTGTGGCGATGGCCGTAAATTTCATCCCCGAAAATCCTCGACCACTATAGCTACTTGAGATTCCTTCGTATTGACCGGGTTTGTTAGCAATTAAGTACAGTTGTGCCTGCATACCAGGCATGGCATAAATTTGGCTGCCTAATTGAGGGATAAAAAAGGAATTCATCACCGAATCAGAGGTGATTTTGAAATGAATAGGCACATTCATCGGAAAGGCCAATTGATTCACTGTGGCAATCCCTTCTTTGGGATAAATGAACAACCACTTCCAATCAAGAGAAATGACTTCAATCGTCATAGCGGGCTTGTTGTTTACAATAGGTTTATAGGGATCTAATTCGTGAGCACTTTTCCAGGTGATGACGCCAAGAATGGCAATAATAATAATAGGGATAATCCAAACCACAGATTCAATTTTGTTGGAATGAGTCCAGTCTGGGGAATATGTTGCTTTTTTGTTAGATTCACGGTATTTCCAGGCAAAAATGAACACCATCAAAATCACAGGAATTACAACAATTAACATCAACCCCACGGAGGTCAGTATTAATTTTTTTTGTTCAATCCCTATGGCTCCTTGAGGATTCATCAAAGTAACATCACAGCCGCTCAGTATGATGGGCGCAATAAAAATAGACAACATCCTCAAAAATTTTATCAATTTCTTTATTATCATTTGACAACCTCAATGACAAACGGGCTTATCACCATTCCATCTGTGTGTATATCATAACCATTTCATCACAATTTTGAATAATTTATTGGAATTTATATTCAAATCAGGATTTGGATTAATGTTTCGTTTCACCACTCAATTACTATTTAATAACCCAGCGCGTATTCCAGCACCTTTCTTTTTAATTTGCCAGCACGCTCAGCCGCAAATAAAGCGAGATTACGGGCGAGCTTCATAGGCAATAAAGTGCTGCTAAAAGTATTATAAAATAGGTCTATTGTATTTTGCATAAGGAAATTATCTAATTGACGTTGATGCTGATAACGCAGTAACACCTGATGGCTATACCAACATTCCCCTTTACTACGTGCTTCATGAAGTACCTCCAACAAGGCGCTCACATCCCTGTAGCCCAAATTCACACCTTGCCCAGCTAAAGGGTGAATAGTGTGAGCAGCGTCCCCTATTAATGCCAACCCAGCTTGGATATAACTGTGCGCATGATGACGTGTTAAAGGAAAAGATCCTGTCGCCATAATAGAAACGTTGCCCAATTTTTTTGGAAAATTTTGATGCACATGCTGATGAAGCTCAGAAGACGACATTCTCTGTAATCGTTGTATATGCTTTGGATGATGATAGTAGACTAAAGAAGCCCAATCATCCCATAAAGGCAAAAAGGCTCTAGGGCCAGAAGGAAAAAATTGCTGCCAGGTGACATCCTGCTGTGGTTGGTTTGTTTTTACTATCATTAACAGACAGGACTGGTGATATTCCCATCCAGTGCTTCCTATCCCTGACCACAGTCGCACTTTGGAATGCAACCCATCAGCGCCGATCACTAAAGGCGTTTTTAGCTTTGCTTTTGTATTTAAAGTTAACTGCCAGGTTTTCCCGGTTTTTTGCATGCTTTCAAGCCGAGATGGACAAAAAATCGTCACATTAGAGCATCTCTCTATTTCTTGCCATAAAACCAACTGTAACAAGGGGTTTTCGATCATAAACCCTAATTCTGATCGTGAGATAGAATCGGCTTCAAAAGATACATGGGCTTGTTCCCACTCCCATGTTTCCAAACGTCGATAAGGCGCAGAGCGCATGGCTATGACTCGCCCCCATACATTTAATTTTTTTAATAAATCAACGGATCGGCCACTTAAAGCAGATATACGCAGATCGGGTAGGCTTTCAGGATCAAAAGACTTTGGAGCAACAGGTTCTAATACAGCAACAGACCAACCATTTTTAGCTAATCCCAGTGCAGCTGCAGCGCCTACCATCCCTCCACCTACTACCATAACATCGTAATTTTGTGGGTAATCCCTCATATTAGTAAAACCTTTATCAGTTTTATTGTGATCCTGATTTTTTTTCCAAGTAATGAATATTACAGCCCCCTCTTTGAAAATGGTCATCATTAACGATTCGCTCTTGTAATGTGATATTCGTCTTGATCCCTTCAATAATCACTTCTGAAAGGGCATTTTTCATACGTGCAATCGCCACTTCACGAGTTTCTCCGTAAGTAATGAGTTTTCCTATCATGGAATCATAATCAGGAGGGACAGTATAACCTGCATAAATATGTGAGTCCCAACGAATACCAAATCCTCCAGGAACATGAAGACGCATTATTTTTCCGGGGCTGGGTAAAAACGTATTCGGGTCTTCGGCATTAATACGACACTCGAGAGAATGGCCTCGCACCACGACATCGTTTTGTTGAAAAGAAAGCCGATGCCCTACAGCAACACGAAGCTGTTCTTTGACTAAATCAATGCCCGTGATCATTTCAGTGACTGGGTGCTCAACCTGAATACGGGTATTCATTTCAATAAAATAGAACTCTCCGTTTTCATACAGGAATTCGAAAGTGCCAGCACCATGATAACCAATATCTTGACAGGCTTGTACGCAGCGTTCACCAATTTTCCGCCTCATACCGTGAGTAATCCCAGGAGCAGGGGCCTCTTCAAGGACTTTTTGATGACGACGCTGCATCGAACAGTCACGCTCAGCCAAATAAATGGCATTGCCATGTTTATCGGCTAAAACCTGAATTTCTATATGGCGCGGGTTTTCAAGATATTTTTCCATATAAACCATGTCATTATTAAAGGCGGCTTTCGCCTCTGCACGAGTCATACTAATGGCCTGCGCCAAATCTTTATCGGTGTGTACCACCCTCATACCCCGCCCGCCGCCGCCTCCAGAGGCCTTAATGATCACAGGATATCCAATACGCTCTGCAAAACGACTATTTTGAATATTGTCTTCGCCCAAGGGGCCATCAGAGCCTGGAACACACGGCACACCTGCTTTTTTCATCGCATTGATGGCAGAAACCTTATCTCCCATTAAACGAATAGTCTCGGCTTTAGGTCCTATAAAAACAAAACCTGAGCATTCTATCTGCTCTGCAAAATCTGCATTTTCGGCTAAAAAACCATATCCAGGATGAATGGCATCAGCTCCTGTAATTTCCGCGGCAGAGATCAGTGCTGGAATATTTAAATAACTTTTAGGGGCTGGCGCTTCACCGATACAGACACTTTCATCTGACAAAAGAACATGCTTGAGATCACGATCAACAGTCGAATGCACAGCCACCGTTTTAATACCCAATTCTTTACAGGCGCGTAAAATTCGCAAAGCAATCTCGCCACGATTAGCAATCACAATTTTATCAAACATAATGGGCCTTGTTATTCCATGATGAAAAGAGGTTGGTCGAATTGAACGGGCTGCGCATTTTCTATTAAAATGGCTTTAATGACTCCCGATTGATCCGCCTGAATTTGATTCATCATTTTCATGGCCTCCACTATACAAAGGGTATCGCCGATTGAAACTGTTTGGCCGACTTCAACGAAGGGGCTCGCATCTGGGCTGGGGGTCCGATAAAAAGTGCCGACCATAGGGGAACGAATCATATGACCTTCAAGAGACACAGAAGTTTCTTTCGTCTCTGGTTCAGAAATGACACCAGAATTTGTGGAATACTGCGCGGGTACCATTGCCACTGCGGAAGTCGGTAATGACCGATTAATACGTATTGACTCTTCACCCTGAGAAATGGCCAGCTCTGAAATGTCGTGTTCTTCAACCAATTCAATCAATTTTTTAATTTTTCGAATATCCATAAATGTTATTTTATACTCTGTTGATGGACGCAAAAGATGCAGATAAATGATTCACCGCTGCCTGTAACGCACAATCATAACCGTTTACGCCTAGACCACAAATGACACCAACCGCAATATCCGAAAAATAAGAATGATGGCGAAAATGCTCACGGGCGTACACATTAGACAGATGAATCTCAATAAACGGAATTTTGACAGCGAGCAAGGCATCGCGCAAGGCCACACTGGTATGTGTGAATGCTGCGGGGTTGATGAGAATAAAATCAACGTTATCTTGAGATGCATGAATTTTTTCGATTAACACATGCTCTGCATTGGATTGTAAATGAGATAATTGGCACCCGATTGTCTTGGCTTTTGCTTCTAGCAGGTCGATCATTTTATCTAAACAGAGGCTGCCATATTGTTTTGGTTCGCGTAATCCCAACAAATTGAGATTTGGACCATTTAATAGCAATATATGATATTTATTCAATTGAGCTGGCATGCAGACAAAATCTCTCATCATCAAAAAAATGTGTTTAAAATCGCCGATGGTGATATTTTTTCTATCAAATTTCAGAGAGTGTCAGAAATAAAAGCTTTCTTGAATCTTGATAAAAATAAATTAAAAACGCGCCTTTACTGCTTCCGATAATTCGTATAAAAGATCTTCAGTATCTGACCAGCTTAAACAAGAATCTGTGACGGATTGCCCGTAGATCAACGGTTTTGCAGGAACGATTTGTTGAGATCCTTCTATCAAAAAGCTTTCTATCATAACCCCTAATATTGCTTTAGAACCAGAACGAATTTGCTCAGCCATACTGTGAGAAACGCTTAACTGATGGCGATACCTTTTTTGACAATTCCCATGGCTAAGATCTACCACAACATGCTCTGGTAAATGAAAGTCACGTAACTTATGACATGCTAGAGCAATATCTTTTGCGCTGTAATTGGGTTTTTTACCCCCCCTCATCACGACATGACCATAAGGATTACCTAAAGTTTGATAAATGGTCATCTCCCCTTTTTTATTAGGAGAGACAAAAATATGGCTTGCACTGGCCACACGAACAGCGTCAATAGCAATATCAATATTGCCATCAGTGCCATTTTTAAAACCGATAGGGCAAGATAGAGCAGAAGCCATCTGGCGATGGATCTGACTTTCAGTCGTACGTGCTCCTATGGCTCCCCAACTGATCAAGTCAGCAATATACTGCCCCATGATGATATCCAGGAATTCAGTGGCGGTAGGCAAACCCAAACGGTTAATATCTAAAAGCACTTTTCTGGCCATTTCAATGCCCAGATTCACCTGAGAAGAGCCATCCAGCAATGGATCAGAAATCATTCCTTTCCAACCTGCTGCAGTACGAGGCTTTTCAAAATAGGTCCGCATGACTATTTCTAATTGATTTTGATACTGCTCGCTTAATGTCTTCATTCGGGTCGCGTATTCAATAGCCGCATTAGAATCGTGAATAGAGCAGGGGCCTATAATGACCAATAAACGGGGATCTCTACCTTCAAGAATTTTTTCTATACGTCGTCGCCCGCTGATCACCTGGCTTGCTATTGCATCTGAAATGGGTAGTTTTTTTTCTAACTCTTCCTGTGAAATAAGGCTGTTAATAGGCTGTTTTCTTAGTCTATCTATTGACAGATGATGATTCTCTAACAATTTTTTATTCTCAGCGTTCTATGATTATTATTCTGTGTGCAGTCAACCCTCGGTCTTGAGGCCGAGGATATCAATCACGGTTTTCGAGCTAACTGCACGTTTGCTGTTGTTGAATGTATTTCGGGATAATCGACACGGGAGATAAGCACAATTACTGTCAAAATTGAATCATTTAATAACACATTGGGATCATGGAAAGTAAAATTCAATGAATGGGATGTGATTTTTCTCGAGTTTACCAAGCGATATGTTGTTTATGTTTGATCGTAAGCTGAACAAAATCTTGATAATTAATTCTCCTGGCCTCTTTTGGCATGAAAAACTGTAATCCACGAGCCATCAGATCTTCTTCCAAAATGAATACATTTGTTAATTCATGACATTTAAAAAAATAACTTTTATTTAACAAAGCAATTACACCATCCTGCATAAAAAGCAGATCATCGTCCTTTGAAAGAAAATGAGATAAGGCCAGGCAATCAGCTCTATAAGGCGAACGGCTTAGAGTATATAACACGATTTCATGCCATTAAAATGTTAAACAAATATCATAATTCGCTAATTTTTTACGCAAACAACCAGCAGATAAAACCTCCACATCGAGAACCCAATGTCCGAATTCTTTTAATCCACGCTCTTTTAATGAGTGCAAACAGATATAGCATTTTTTGACATCATACAGTGTTAAAACACCAAAGGTATCAATATAATTTCTTGCTAAAATCATTTCTGGTCTCTGCTGGGGTAAAAGTTGTAAAACACCATCTGAAATAAAGAATACTCCTATGGTATTTTCTGGATTTTGAATTAATCCAGAAGTGGCGAGAAGAGCATCAAGCCCTTCTCTGCCATTTGCTGACCCATGCGGAGCTTGAGTAAAAATAAAAGCAATGGATTTCATGTTTTCTTTAAATTTAAAATTGGATCACTCTATCACAGGTTAACAGAGCTTCTACCAAAGCTGTTAAACCGCTCAGAGTAAACCCATTTTGTAAATTGTAAGAGGATGAATACGATTGAATTTGTTCTTGTTGCAGACACCCGACACCTCGACGTGATGCGGCTGAAATACAAACGTTAAGCATAATATGATGATCAAGTGCCAATTGATGCCACTCACGCACCAAATCAAACTCGTCACTGGCAGGTGTTACAAACCGATTTGCGTTAAAAACACCGTCTTGATAAAAAAATATACTGATTAATCTATGTTTTGTATCTAATAACGCTTTTGCAAATTGATATGCACTACTTGCTTGTTCTGTACCATATGGAGGGCCTGTTACCAGTAAACAATAGCTTAATTTTTTCATTGATTTAAACTGACTGTTTATCACAGTCAGTTTCTGAGTCGCCTATTTGAGCTGATTTATTGCTTTGTGCCTTCAGATGGGTCTACTTTAGTTTCAGAAGCCGGTTTGATATCAAGTAATTCAACATCAAAGACCAAAGTAGAACCTGCAGGAATGGTAGAAATCGGATTTTTACCATAAGCGAGCTGTTGAGGTATCACTAATTTGATTTTGCCCCCCTTGCCGATTTTCTGAAGACCTTCTTTCCAACCCACGATAAGATTATTTAAAGGAATAGAAAGAGGCTCACCACGCTTTATAGAATTATCAAACTCAGTGCCATCTATCAAAGATCCTATGTAATGAACAACGACAGTGTCAGTATCTTTAGGCGCTTTACCATTACCTGCTTTCTCAATTTTGTATAAAAGACCACTTTGTGTTTTTTTCACGCCTGTTTCTTTAGAGAATTTCTCACTATATTCACCGCCCTTTGACACATTTTTTTCAAAATCTTTTTCCATTTTTGCCCCGATCGCGGTTTTTACTTTTTCTTGAAAGAGGGTTAAAGTTTTTTCCATCTCTTCAGTCGTTAATTTATTCGTATTAGAGAATACGTCTTCCAGACCTTGCATTAACTCCTTTTTATCCAGATTAATGCCTAATTTTTCTTGCTCCTTCAAGTATCGGCCAAAAGAAGTACCCAATGCATAAGCATCTTGATTTTTATGATTCACCACTGGTGCTTTGGAAGTCTCAGTTGCGAAGGCCTGTGTCATATTAAAGGTCAATGCTGTAGTAGTGGTAAATAAAAGAATTTTAAACAGTGATTTCATGATTGTCTCCATAAAATGGCTAAATGAATATTTCACATCCTCTATTGCTTTGTTTAAAGAAGAGGCTTCGCACCCGATAACAAAAAAACGCATTAATATAGCCTCGATGAGGGAGATAAAACAATAGAGCTAAATTTTGAAATTACGTCTATTCTTAAGAAATATGAATTATTCATTTTAATAGATATTATCTTTTTATGAAAAAGTTTTTTATATTAATTTTTTTTATATTATTTTTTGTTTCTTCTAATAGTGCATTCGCCATTATTCCTAGAGAAGTAGATATTATTAGCCGTCAAAAAATGCCTTTTCTTCAATTACAACTAGACGATGATGTTCAAGAAAATCTCAAAAATAAAAAAGAAATACGAGTCGCCATTTATCCCCCGCAAAATCCTCCCTTTAGTATTATGTTTGAATGTAAAAAATTTGAAGGTATTTCAGCAGATTATATGTTTTTAATCGCACATTATCTTGGTTTAAAGCCTAGAGTTCTACTCTATCCAAGCCGTCAGGAAGCCTTAGAGGCACTGTCTGCAAGTTCAGTAGATATGGTGATTAGTGATGCAGGTGAATTGGATGAAAAAAATGAACATTTCAGTCAGAGTGCGCATTTTATGCCTAAGCATCTGGCGTTGGTATCTCGAAAAATGACCGATCCTAACCTGCAGCAAAATAAAACTTCCATACGTTTAGCGTTATCCCAAAATTATGTAGATCAAAATTGGCTTAAAAATCAATTTCCCAACGCCAACATTTCACGCTATTCATCCGTTTATGACGCTATTTCTTCTGTTGCTTTTGGTGATAACGATTATTTTCTTGGTAATTTGGCTTCCGCTAATTTTTTTATTGAAAACAACTATAAAAACATTTTGAATGTGGTACATATTTATTTTGAACAAAGAATTGGATCTTATTTTTTAATGCAAAAAAATGACCCCCTTTTTTTGAAAGGGGTCAATACGGTTTTGAAATCCATTCCTATAACGCAACGTCAGAGTATTTTTCGTCAGTGGAGCCAAAGATTTGATGCCAGACATTGTCAATTCTCTTCATTATTGACAGAAAAAGAAAAAGAATGGATTGAGCAAAATAGACAGCAGAAAGTATTAGTGAATCCCCTATATAGTCCATTTACTTTTTTTGATGAATCATCGAAATTTCACGGTATTTCCGCCGATATTCTGGAATTAATCCATTTACGCACGGGGCTGGATTTTTTACCAGTCAAGGTTCATTCTGTCACTGAAATGATGAATTTATTACAAAAAGGGAAAGGGGATATTATTTCTGCCATTAGTTATAGTGATTCACGAAATCAAAAAATTCTGCTTACCCGACCTTATTTGTCTTCGCCAACTGTGTTGGTCACCCGAGATACTCCAATCAGCGCAAATTTTTTATCAAACAATATCAAATTGGCGGTGACATCTGGCAGCCATGTTATTGAATGGTTAAGAGTAAATTATCCAAAAATTATGTTAATTCCAATAGAAAATACCACCTTAGCCTTAGAAATGCTTGAAAGAAATAAAGTGGATGGTGTTGTATATAATTTAATAGGCGCAAATTATATGATTGACCATTATTTTCGCGGTAAATTAAAAATAGCGAAGCGCCTAAGCGAATTATCGTCTGTGATTTCTTTTGGTGTTAACCCTGATAACACTGAACTTAATAGTATTCTGAATAAAGCTTTGATCGATATCAGCCCGAGAGAGATTTCACTTATTGTGAATAAATGGCAAGACGCTCCTGATGTAAAGCTATATAGCTGGAACTTTTATAGCACCGAATTTTATTTGTTAGCGGGGCTATTTAGTGTGTTAGTGCTTACCTCACTGATGTGGATTTATTATTTACGGCGAGAAATTTTGAGCCGACACACCATCCAGTTGAAATTACAAGAAGAAGTCACCCTTCGTGAAACTTTATTGAATAGTATTCCTGTGCCTGTTTATGTCGTAGATCGTGATGGATATATCATCAATCGTAATCAAGCCTGGAATGTGTTTTTTGAACAAAAAAAAATGGATTTGACTGAATTTCCTTTATCCTCTTTTTCACATCCCTTGTCAGCGGTCTATCCTTCATTGCAAAACATTTTTAAAAATCCTTCTATAGAAAAAACGGTATCTGCTCAACGTTATACGGTGAATAATGGCCTTGAAAATCGTATTATTTTGCATCAGGCTGTGCCTTTTATTGATAGAACAGGCCAACCAGCAGGTCTTATCTGTAGCTGGCAAGACATGACGTTATATGAAAATTTATTAAAAATATTATCCATCACTCGAGAACGAGCGGAACAGGCAAATCGTGCTAAAAGTACTTTTTTGGCGACGATGAGCCATGAAATACGAACACCCATCAGTGCCATTATCGGTTTGCTGGAATTGGTCGTGACGAGTAAAGAGCATGTCGTTTCTGATGATGAGCCGATTTATGTTGCCTATCAGTCCGCACAAAGTTTATTGGGTTTAATTGGCGATATTCTTGATATGGCAAAAATTGAGTCTGGAAAATTGGAGTTGAATCCAGCATGGGTCTCTTTTCATGAACTCATTTTACCGGTGGTAAAGGTATTTGATGGCTTAGCTCGACAGAAAAATTTAAGGCTCAGTTGTGAGATTAAAACGGGTCATCCTGATGAAGTCTATATTGATCCCATGCGATTTCGCCAGGTGCTCTCAAATCTTCTCAGCAATGCGATTAAGTTTACTGAAATAGGTTCAGTGGATGTATTGGTTAAATGTATATCTAAAAAAGAACCCCTGGAAACTCATCAGATACAAAGGTTAGAAGTTAAAGTCAAAGATACGGGTGTTGGCATCAGTCAAGCAGACCAAAAATGGGTTTTTCAGCCTTACAGCCAGTCTGATTTTGGGAAAAAACAAAGCGGTACAGGTCTTGGTCTATCTATTTGTCTTCAATTAATGCAGATGATGAACGGAAGCATTAAGTTGAACAGTGAGCTTCATCAAGGAACCTGTGTTGAGTTATCTGTACCGATACAATGTCGGGCCAATATTCATCAGGCAAAAGAAGAAAAACAGTTGATCAGCGAAAATGTTCAGAAATCCTTTTCCTTACGCATATTAGTAGTGGATGATCACCCTGCAAATCGCCTTTTGCTAAAAAGTCAGCTGACTCGTCTGGGTCACCAGGTAGTTGTGGCAGAGAATGGGGTTCAGGCATTAGAACTTTGGAAAAATGATGTTTTTGATGTGGTGATCACAGATTGCAGCATGCCCGTGATGGATGGACCGACTTTAACCCGTCACCTCCGTGAAGCCAGCAAAGGACCTCTGATCATTTTAGGTTTAACCGCTCATGCGAGAGAAGAAGAAAAAGTGGCTTATTTAGCAGCAGGAATGGATGACTGTCTGTTTAAACCTCTTCGACTTTCTCAATTAGATGCCTGGTTAAATAAGTTAGCATGCCGTTTAGAAAAAAAAGCGGAGCCATTAAATACATTAAATAATTTAGTGAGTATGGAGACTTTGAATCAGTTTACTCAAGAAGATCCGGTCATGTTACGCGAGCTTTTGATGACCACTCGTGATGAAAATATTTCGGATATGAAACAAGCGAAGGTGTTATTAGAAGAGGCTAAATGGCCTGGTTTCACGCAGTGCTTACATAGAATCGCAGGCGCTTTACATATTATTGGCGCAAATGAATTGGCGGGAAGTTGTCGAGAATTAGAAAAAGAGTGCCAAAAAAGTTCACCGAATAAACAAATGATTGAAGAAAAATTTGAAACCATTCTTAAAAATCTAGAAGAGATAAATCGCGCTATTTTTGATACTTATTTAAAATAAAAGAGGAAAGCGAAAACAAATCACTTGATCCTCTTTCCAGCTTATTAGACACTCCTGCTCATTTTATCTATTTTCAATAGATTTCACCCTCTTATCCATAAAGGAGAAATTACAGCGTGCCCGTGTTACACAATCGAATTTCCAATCAAAAACTCAAAGAAAAGATGCTGGCTGAAAACCAAGAACGTCAAACCCTTTCTTTTTATAAATATTTTGCTTTGGATAATCCCAGTATGTTCCGTGACAAACTTTATACTCAATGGAACCAACTCAGTGTTTTTGGGCGAGTGTATATTGCTAAAGAAGGTATCAACGCTCAAATTAGTGTACCTATTGATCATTATAATGATTTTAAGGCATCCCTTTTTAATGCGCATCCTGCATTAGATCAAATACGCCTCAACACAGCTTTAGAAGATAACGGAAGGTCTTTTTGGGTATTACGGATGAAAGTCCGCCAACGTATTGTTGCCGACGGCATAGAAGATGAGACGTTTAATCCTGCTCATACAGGTCAATACCTCAAGGCACACGAAGTCAATGAAATGATAAAAGATCCAGATGCCCTTTTTGTGGATATGAGAAATCATTATGAATATGAAGTAGGCCATTTTAAAAATGCCATCAAAGTGCCCTCTGACACCTTTAGGGAACAGCTCCCCATGGCTGTTGATATGCTAAAAGAGGATAAAGAAAAAAAAATGGTACTTTATTGCACAGGCGGAATTCGTTGCGAAAAAGCCAGCGCTTATTTATTACATCATGGTTTTAAAAATGTGTATCACGTTGAGGGCGGAATCATCGAATACGTTCGAACAGCAAAAAAAAAGGACTTGCCTTTACATTTTATCGGTAAAAATTTTGTTTTTGATGAAAGAATGGGAGAACGTGTTTCTGAAGAGGTTATTGCTCACTGTCATCAATGCGAGCAGTTTTGTGACACACATGTTAATTGTCACAATTCGGCTTGCCACTTGTTATTTATTCAGTGTGCTATTTGCAGTGAAAAATTTTCGGGCTGTTGCAGTGCAATCTGCCAAGAAGAATTAGAGTTATCGCCAGAAGAACAGCGTTTGCGTCGTTCTGCTCGGGGCAATAAAATAAAAATATTTAATAAATCAAAAGACGTTTTAGAAACTATTATGAATAAGTCAATAATAGATCAAGGTAACAAAGAAGGCTGATCCTCGCCTTCTTTTTTTACTTTTTGCTGGATCATATGTTCTCGTTTCATGCCCAGTTTTAGAGCTAAGGCGGAGGCGACATAAATAGAAGAAAGAGTTCCAATAGAGATGCCTATCAGCATAGTCAGAGAAAATCCGTGTAACATGGCACCCCCAAACAGATACAACATGAATACCACTATCAAGGTGGTAGCTGAGGTCATAATGGTACGGCTTAAGGTTTGTGTAAGGGAAACATTGATAATTTCATAGGATGTTCCTCGACGAATTTGACGAAAATTTTCTCGAATTCGATCAGAAACCACAATGCTATCATTTAAGGAATATCCGATGACAGACATCAATGATGCAAGAATGGTTAAATCAATTTCGATTTTAAACAAAGACAATATACCTAACGTAATGATTACATCATGACCTAAAGCAAGTACGGTTCCTAATGCAAGACGCCACTCAAAACGCAGGCCCACATAAATGAGAATAGATAATAAAGCGACCAGTAATGCCATACTTCCTGTTTGCGCCAATTCTGAACCCACACTGGGTCCGACAAATTCTACTCGTTTTAGGGTCGTTTTTTGATTCGTTGATTGATCAATAATAGTAATGATCTTTTGTCCCAGCTCTTGGCTTGCATTATTGTGTTTTGCCGACATGCGTATCATCAGGTCTCGAGTGGTACCAAAATTTTGCACAACAGGTCCTACCAGACCAGCTATTTTCAATGCATCCCGTATTTGATCGAGCGGCGCAGGTTGTTCCATGGTGATCTCGATAACCGTCCCTCCGGTAAAATCCAAACCCCAGTTAAAACCCTTGATGGAGATGACAAGAACGGCAGCTGCCATTAATACAAAAGAAACTCCAAAAGCCAAGTTGGCCCAACGCATAAAATTGTAGACTTTACGACCATAATTAAGTTGTTCAACAGTGTAATTTTGTGACACTTAATATTCCTTCATGTAAATCAGTCAGATAGACAATTTATTCATACGCTTACCACCATAAAGCATGTTGACGATGGCGCGAGTCCCTAATATTGCCGTAAACATGGATGTGATCACGCCAATGATTGTCGTAATCGCAAATCCCTTAATCGATCCCGTTCCTACAGCATAGAGAATAATAGCCGTGATCAGAGTAGTAATATTGGCATCAATAATACTGGAAAAAGCGCCTTTATAACCTTCATGTATGGCTTGTTGAATCGAACGTGCATTTCTCAGCTCTTCCTTGATTCTTTCATTAATGAGCACGTTGGCATCGACCGCAACGGCTAATGTTAAAACAATCCCTGCTATACCAGGCATTGTAAGCGTGACGCCAGGTAATAAAGACATCACCCCCACAATCAATACTAAATTAACAAGCAAGGCAGTGCTCGCAATCATGCCAAATTTGCGGTAGTAAACCACCATAAACAAAATGGAAGCGGCCAAACCGGCCAAACAGGCATCTAGGCCTTGTGAAATATTTTGTGCCCCTAAAGTTGGGCCAATAGTGCGCTCTTCTACTATTTGAATAGGGGCAATCAAAGCACCTGCACGCAAGAGTAAAGCCAATTGACGCGCTTCTGACGGTGTCCCAATTCCTGTGATCTGAAAACGCCCTCCAAAACGTGAGCTGATGTTAGCAGCGTTAATCACTTCTTCCTGTTTGACCAAAATAGGTCTTCCATTGATATCTTTATTACCACTGTCTTTGTACTCTACATATAAACTTGCCATCAATTTGCCAATGTTATCTTTCGTAAAGTCGGACATAATGGCACTGCCTAAACTGTCAAGAGAAATATTGACCTGAGGGCGGTTATATTCATCAATGCCAAAAAAAGCATCTGTAATATGATCTCCAGTCATAATCACTTTTTTGTATAAAGCAACAAGACGCCCATCTCTGTCTTTTTTAATTTCAGTATCTGCAGGCACTCTTCCGATTGCTGCAGCTTCAGGAGTCACTTTGGTATTGACCAGGTGGAATTCCAGACTGGCTGTTGCGCCTAATATTTCTTTAGCTCGGGCAGTATCTTGGATACCGGGTAATTCGACTACAATCCGATCTCCTTGTCTTTGAACCAGAGGCTCTGCGACTCCGATTTGATTGACTCTATTACGTAAAATAGTCATGTTTTGTTGAACAGCATATTCACGTACTTCACGTAAACGATCCGCTGTCATCAACGCTTTTAATTTGTTACCTCTATCAGCATTGATCAGCATATGCTTCTGTCTGGAAGAAAGATAAGACATCGCTTCATCACGTGATTTAGCGTCAGAAAAGTCAATTTCGATCCCATAACCATGGGTACTATTTTGCTTCGTTATCTGTGTATAAGTGATATTTTTTTCTTGCAGTTCCCTGCGCAAGCTATCCATATTTTGTATTTGCAGTTTACTTAGGATTGCATCCATATCGACTTCCATCAAAAAATGAACGCCTCCACGGAGATCCAGCCCCAATTTCATGGGATCTGCGCCTAAAGCTCTGAGCCAAATTGGTGTTGCTGGTGCTAAATTAAGAGCTACCACGTAGCTATCGCCCAAGATTGAAATCAATACATCACGTGCGGCTAACTGAACATTAGGATCTTTAAAACGCACCAGAATAGTACCATTTTTTAATGCTATAGATTGGCTGGTAAGATGATTTTTTTTTAAAATATCATGTACTTGATTTAATGTTAATTCACTTGCGGCATTCCCTCTAACGCCTGTAATCTGAACTGCAGGATCTTCACCGTAGAAATTAGGTAATGCATATAGAAAAGACAGCAAGATGACAAAAATCAACATCACGTACTTCCACAACGGATAACGATTTAGCACGGCAACTCCCTAAAAAAATAAAGGATTAGATTTTATAGCTCTGCATAGGGGTTTTTAAAAAATCTAAATTTATTTGCCGTTTTAACAAAAAACGCATGTTATTCGACAAAACACGCTTTATATTTCTGGCATCTAAAACAAAATTTTACGATGAACTGGATAAGTTTTTCATCGTGCCTTTAGGCAAAACAGCAGCCACAAAATCACGTTTAATAGTCACTTCAGTTGTATCATTAAGAGACATCACAATGTAACCTGTTTCTGTGACTTTACTGACATGACCTACTAAACCACCTGTTGTTAAAACTTCATCTCCCTTGCTGATGGAATCCATCAGTTTTTTATGATCTTTGGTCCTTTTTTGCTGTGGACGCAAAATCATAAAATAAAAAATCAAACCAAATATAACGAGCATAATAATCAAAGAATAGGGATTCCCTTGAGGCGCTTCTGATGTAGAAGCAAAGGCTTGTGAAAAAATATTCATGCAAATGTCCTCATGATAAAATTAATATTGAGATATTACTCGCTTCTCTTACTGTTTAAAAACAAGGATTTCTACAGTATTCAAACTGCTATTCCTTATTATACTTTGGTCACTCAGAATTAAAACTGATATTCACCATTTATCTCACTTATGAACTTATGAAATAGAAAGGCCGATTTTTTTGTAAAACTCTTCAACAAAGCACTCCAGTCTTTCTTCATAAATGGCATGACGTAAGTCGGCCATTAAACGTTGGTAGTAGCGTACATTATGTATGCTATTAAGACGGGCACCGAGTATTTCATTACAGCGATCAAGATGATGTAGATAAGCCCGACTATAGTGGCGGCAGGTGTAACAATCGCAGTCGGGATCAAGAGGCGATATGTCTGTTTTGTATCGAGTATTGCGAATTTTTATTACCCCATGTGTAACAAAAAGATGTCCATTTCGGGCATTGCGAGTAGGCATTACACAATCAAACATATCAATGCCCCGCCGAACCCCTTCGACCAGATTTTCTGGTTTTCCAACGCCCATCAGATATCGAGGTTTATTGTCAGGGATCCGTGGACACAAAAAATTGAGAACACGATACATTTCTTCTTTAGGCTCTCCTACGGCAAGGCCACCTATGGCATAGCCGTCAAACCCGATTTGTAACAGGCCTTGTAACGAGGTTTCACGCAATTCAAGCGACAAGCCCCCTTGAATAATGCCAAACAGCGCATTTTTGTTGTTCAGATTGTTAAAGTGTTCACGGCTGCGATTTGCCCATCTCAATGACATCTCCATCGAACTTTTCATGTAGCTTAGGTCGGAAGGATAAGGAGGGCATTCATCAAACACCATCACAATATCTGAGCCTAAATCCAATTGAATTTCCATCGATTTTTCTGGGCTCAGGAATATCTCACTCCCGTTTAAAGGATGCCGAAAGGAGACCCCTTTCTCTTCAATTTTACGCATGGAATTTAAACTAAAAACTTGAAATCCTCCTGAATCGGTGAGGATGGGTCCTTGCCACTGCATAAAATCATGTAAATCACCATGTAATTTGATCACGTCTTGTCCTGGGCGTAGCCAAAGATGAAAGGTATTGCCCAAGATAATCTGGGCACCGGTTTCTGTGATTTCATCTGGAGTCATCGATTTAACAGAACCATAAGTGCCTACAGGCATAAAAGCGGGGGTGTCTACCAGACCTCGTTCAAAGATCAGTTTGCCAAGACGGGCGCGTCCATCAGTTTTTTGGAGTTGATATTTCACATTTTGTCCTGTGTTAGTTTTTAGATTTCAGGTCTAATCTATTTTTTCACTCTGTTTTCTTGAGTAGCCTTCGGATTATGGGTAATAAACATGGCGTCTCCATAGCTGAAAAAGCGATATTTTTCATCAATCGCTTTTTTATAAGCCCGTAGGGTATTTTGATAGCCCGCAAAGGCACAGACCAACATAATCAGGGTCGATTTCGGCAAATGAAAATTTGTGATCAAGGCATCCACAATTTGATACTGATAGCCAGGGTATATAAAAATGGAGGTTTCTCCTGAAAAAGGCGTTAAAAAGGAATTTTTCGTTTTTTGAGCGGCGGTTTCGAGCGAACGAACGGAAGTGGTTCCTACCGCTACCACTCTTTTTCCTCGTGCTTTGCAGGCTAATACCGCATCGACGACTTCTTGACTGACTTCTGCATATTCTGAATGCATGACATGCTCAGTAATATTATCTGTTTTCACGGGTTGAAAAGTCCCTGCGCCAACATGTAAGGTCACAAAAGCAGTTTCAATTCCACGGGCTTTTAACGCGTTTAAAAGGGGGTTGTCAAAATGAAGACCCGCCGTAGGCGCAGCCACGGCGCCTAAATGTTGACCATAAACGGTTTGATATAATTCGTGATCTTTTGGTTCATCGGCTCGAGGAATATAAGGAGGTAAAGGAATATGACCTATGCTTTGCAAAAGCATTAAGACGTCTTCCCGAACGTCAAAACGCAATTCAAACAAAGAAGCATGACGAGCCATTAAAGTCACCGGAATGTTCGCTGTATCGCCTAATAAAAACTGAGCGCCTAATTTTGGTGTTTTAGAGGATTTAAGATGAACCAAAACGCGATTAGGGCCCAATATTCTTTCTACTAAGATTTCTAATTTTCCGCCGCTGGGCTTACGGCCAAACACCCGTGCGGGAATCACTCGGGTGTTATTAAGGACCAGCAAATCGCCTTGTTCGAGTTGGTAGAGCAAGTCCGTGAAAACCCCTTCTGTCATGGTTCCTGTTTCCCCATTTAAACAAAGCAAGCGGCAGTCACTACGTTTTTCTAAGGGATACTGTGCTACTAAAGATTCAGGTAATTCAAAAGAGAAATCAGATAAACGCATTTTTAAATTTCAGTGTTAAATGAAAATAGGGTTAATTTAAAAGATCACAATAAATTCATGAACTTTTTTGAAAGACTTATTTTGATTTTTGATACAAAATAATTTTAAAAAAAATTTGAATTATTCGCTCTTTTTAAACATTTTCGCTTAAAATAGGGTTAACAAGTCTAAAGCTAGCCGGCTTAAGCCGCAAGAAAAGATGACTTAGATAGAATCATTTACATAAAATGCGAATATCGGTCGAAAAAAAACTCTTTTTTATTTCATTTTCATTCATTAGACTTTTTTTGACTAAAGAACCCTTATCTTCATTTGGTTCTGAAAAAAGTCGAGAGATTATCATCAGGAATTTTAATATGACTTTAGTGACTTATATTGCTCCGGATTTTACAGCACCCGCCGTATTAGAAAACGGAGAAGTGACCGAAAATTTTAACTTTTGGTCTTATATCAAAGATAAACCGTGCGTTTTATTTTTTTGGCCAATGGATTTCACGTTTGTGTGTCCTTCAGAACTGATTGCTTTTCATGAGCGTAATGAAGCATTTAAAAATCGCAATACTAAACTGGTCGGGGTCTCTTTAGATTCTCATTTTGTTCACAAGCAGTGGCGAAACACCCCCATCGAGAAAGGCGGGATTGGAAAGGTATCTTATCCTTTGGTAGCCGACATAAAAAGAGAGATTCAAAAAGGGTATGGCATTGAGCATCCAGAAGCCGGTGTTGCTCTCCGTGCTTCGTTTTTGATTGACGAAAATCGAGTGATACGCCATCAGGTTGTCAATGATCTTCCTCTAGGGCGTAATGTCGATGAGATGCTGCGCATGGTTGATGCCCTTGCATTTCATCAAACTCATGGAGAGGTTTGCCCTGCGCAGTGGGAAGAAGGGAAATCAGGAATGCAAGCTTCCAGTGATGGCGTCGCAAAATATCTGTCTGAACATGTTTCTGATCTCAAAAGATCATCGACAAAATCATAAAATTCAGTGGTTATCATTTTATTTTTTGGCAAAAACAATCTTTCAGTCTCTTCAGAAGACTTACCCTTCTATTAACCTGGTTTTAGGAGATAAACGAATATGAAGCTGAGACTGATTGGGTGGATTTGTACCAGTTTATTATTAGCAGGTTGTAGCCATTCTTATTCTTCAAACCAAAGCCATCAAAAAAGTTCGGGGCAACCTCAATCATTAAGTGGTGTAGAAAAGTTTAATAGATCGATGTTTGATTTGAATTATCGAATTTTGGACCCTCATTTGACTCGGCCTTTGGCTGTTTTTTGGCAGAATTATGTTCCACAATCTGCACGTAATAGCTTAAGCAATTTTTTAAGTAATCTCGAAGAACCTGCCAGTATGGTTAATGCGCTTTTAGTGGCTAATCCCTACAAAGCCATGCAGTATTTTAGTCGATTTTTTTTAAACACATTTTTAGGAATGGGCGGTTTAATTGATATTGCCAGTATGGCGCATCCGCAGCTGGCAAAAGAATTTCCTTATCGTTTTGGTTCTGTATTAGGCCGTTACCATGCCGGTTACGGACCTTATTTTGTTTTTCCGGTTTATGGCAGTTTTACCTTTCGTGAAGATGCAGGGCAATGGGTAGACACCACTTATCCTTTGCTCAGTTATCTAACGACCTGGATGTTTGCTGGAAAATGGGTGCTCCAAGGGATAGAAACCCGTGCTAGATTACTCAATTCTGAAGGTTTATTGATGAATTCATCAGATCCTTATTCCGTGGTAGAGAAAGCGTATTTTCAGCGTTATGATTTTTTGGCGCACGGAGGAATATTAAAACCAGAGATAAATCCGAATGCGAAGGCGATTGCAGATGATTTGCAAAATATTGATTCGCCTTAAATCAGTGTGGCGCAAAGTAGCGCCCACACTGGTTTATAAAAGGATTCATAAAAAATACGATGTAAAAATCATAGTCAGTAGTGGACCTTAATAGAAGTCTACTACTGATTTTATTAAAAAGTGAATGACCAAAAAGGTTTTTAGGTTCCCATGTCAGATCGGTGTAAAATATATTATCAATCCCTGTATTTGTTTGTAAAAATTTTTATTAAAAGTAAATTAATCCCTAAAAATTTTGTGACTGATTCAGGCCTTGATTCTTCATCTCCTATCTTTTATATCTTACCCTCCCGTTCTAAAATGGATTTGATCATTTTAAGAGAAGAATCCCTAAAGCAGGGTTTACCCGATCCATTGACACCATTAAAGATAGATGAGATACAGATTCCCAGATATCTTTTCATTGATGATATCAAAGAATCCCACGGTCATAGTCCATCATCTGCCGAAACACTTTTTTCCCGTTATCTTGGCTTGTATTCTAAAAATTCAACACTAGATATCACGATATTGCCAGTGTCAGTCATGATTGGAAGACGTCCCATTTCCATTTGTCAAAACCGAAAAATAAACCGGCTCCAAAAATTTTTTACCGCCTTTTGGTTAGGCCGGGATAGCTTTGTACATTTTTCCAATCCCATCTCATTATCGCGAATTATCAACGCTCATAGCAAAGATCTCCGCATCGTCTATAAATTGGCCCGAGTGGCTCGAATACATTTTTTTCGTCAATATTTATCGAGTGTGGGTCGGGCTTTACCTGTTCATTCTGATCTTTTTAAAAAATTACTCTCCTCTGAAGCCATCGAAAAAGCACTTTTAGACGAAGCACGTTCAAAAAAAATATCGCCTCAAAAAGCGCATGATAATGCGCTGAGGTTGATGAAAGAAATTGCGTCTCAGGTATCTTATGAAACCATACGCCTTTCTGATCGTGTATTGGGGTGGATGTGGAATCGTTTTTATCAAGGCATTCATGTGCACAACGCGGCTTGCGTACGTCAGCTGGCGTACAAAGGACACAGTATTGTTTATGTTCCTTGCCATCGTAGTCATATGGATTACCTATTGCTTTCTTATGTTCTCTATTATGAGGGCTTGGCTACCCCCCATATTGCGGCGGGCATCAATCTGAATTTTTGGCCCGCGGGGGCCATTTTTCGTCGTTTAGGCGCTTTTTTTATTCGGCGTAATTTTAAAGGAAACAAACTGTATTCAACGATATTTCGTGCATATTTAGATGAACTTTTTACAGGTGGCTACCCTGTAGAATATTTTATTGAAGGGGGACGTTCTCGTACTGGCCTGCTCCTTGAACCTAAAACAGGCACCTTATCCATGACCATTCAAGCCATGTTAAGGGATATCTCTCCCTCAATTACATTGATTCCTGTTTATATTGGCTATGAACATGTCATAGAAGTATTGAGCTATACCAAAGAATTAAGGGGAGAGCGTAAAAAAAAGGAAAATTTTTTCCAAATGATAGGGGGACTACGTCAATTGCGTCATCTGGGTCAAGGGTATGTTAATTTTGGTGAGCCTATCCAATTGAAACTTTATCTTGATAAAAATGTTCCTGATTGGCGCGAATCTATTAGACCTATCAATAAAATTGAAGCAACACGACCTCATTGGTTGGCCTCTACCGTCAAAGATTTGGCCTATCAAATCATGATCAACATTAATCATGCAGCGGCGATCAACGCCATTAATCTTTGTTCAACCGCTTTACTGGCGTCAGAGAACCAGGCATTGACACGTCCAGAGCTACTTGAACAGCTGAATTGTTATTTACAACTTATGCGCCATGCTCCGCACAATCAATACAGCTCTGTGACAGATCAAATGCCGGAAGAGTTACTAGATCATGCACTTCATATGAATAAATTTGTCGTTCAAAAAAATCATCCTCATGAGAGGATCTGCTTGCCTAAAGAACAGGTACCTTTGATGAGATATTATCGTAATAACATTCAACATCTCTTGATCTTGCCTTCTTTGATCGCAACGACGGTGCTTTGTCATCATAATATCAGCCGTCAAGAAATCATCAGACAAATCACTCTGCTATATCCTGTTTTTAAAATTCGTTGGTTTCTTTATTACAGCGAGAAGCAGTTGCTGGAGGCATTAAATTTATTGATGGACGAATTGATTCGTCAAAAATGCGTTGAAAATAAAAACCATCACTTCGTTGTAAATCTGTCGTCAGGCATGATGACATTAAAAATCCTTGCATCTGGAATTAAAGAAATATTACAACATTACAGCATTATTTTTTTTCTGCTCACTGTTTACCCTGATATTGACAGAAAATCATTAGAAAAAGAAAGCAGGGCGATGGCAAAACACCTCTGTATATTAGAAAACATGCCATCGGCAGAATTTTTTCATTCTTCTATTTTTTCAGGCCTACTGACCCTCCTATTTGAAAAAAGAGAAAAAATGGTCTCTAACGACTATTCTGCTCAGAAAAACATCGAAGAAATTTTTAATATATTGAAGGGGCTCATCTCTTCTCAAATGATCTCTGTAATGCAAGAAAATTTCAGCCTTAAAAAGGAATGGCTGACTTATAAAAAGAAAACAACAGATTAGATTCATTGTGGTGAGCGAGGCTTCCGAGAAGCTCCCTGATTACGCGAGCCCGCATAGCGTCTATGATGGCGTTGCAAACGTTTGGGCTGAGGCAAATCCGTTAATAAAGCTTCCTTATTATACTCACTTGTTGGAATACGGTGACCAGTGCAGGCTTCGATAGCAGATAAATGAGATGCAAACGCCTCACAGGCCAGACTGATTGAATAGCCTTTTTCACCCGCCCTGCCGGTACGACCAATACGGTGAATATAATCTTCCACATTTTCTGGGAGATCATAATTAAAAACGTGAGTCACTTTCGGAATATGTAGACCTCGTGCGGCTACATCGGTGGCGACTAAAATATCTAAATACCCTTTTGAAAAATCATCTAAAATTTGAATCCGCTTTCTCTGTGCCACATCCCCCGTCAAAAGCCCAACCCTATGACCATCTGCCACCAAATGGCCCCAAATATCTTCACAGCGTTGTTTCGTATTAGCAAAAATAATGCAACGATCAGGCCATTCTTCTTCAATTAAAGTCTGTAATAATCGCATTTTATCTTCATTAGAAGGATAAAAAAGCTCTTCCTGAATTTGAGATCCGATTTTTTGTAATGGTTCTACTTCAATATATTCCGGATGATTCATCTGTTCAAAAGACAATTCTCTTACTCGATAAGAAAGTGTCGCAGAAAACAACATATTTAATCGTTTTTCTGCAGGAGGCATACGGCGAAATAACCAACGTATATCTTTTATGAAACCTAAATCATACATACGATCAGCTTCATCCAGCACTATTACCTGGAGGGCGTTCAAATGAATAAAATTTTGTTTTGCATAATCAATGATACGACCTGGTGTCCCTATCAAAATATCTACGCCACTTTCTAATATTTTTAGTTGTTTATCATAGCCATCTCCCCCATAAGCCAAACCCATTTTGAGCGATGTAAACTGAGATAAAGTCTCTGCATCAGTATAAATTTGTATTGCCAGCTCACGGGTAGGTACCATGATGAGCGCGCGGGGCTGTTCGCACTGCCTTGTTTCATCGGCGGCGTTTGTCAGTAAATAATTAAAAACAGAGGCTAAAAAAGCCAGTGTCTTGCCTGTCCCTGTTTGTGCTTGAGCGGCAACATCACGCCCAGCAAGAGTAATGGGAAATGACAAGGCTTGAATGGGAGTACAATGATAAAAGCCTTGATTTTCAATCGCTTTTATAACTAAAGGATGAAGGGCAAAGTCTGAAAATTTCTGATCTGTCAAATGTGTCTTATTCATAATGTGATAAAGTATCAGTTGAATATTGCTTTAATGAAGTCAATCCTGTGTAATTTAGGATGATTAAGCGAATAAATTTATAAAATAACCAATGATGGTTTTGGGAGAATACATGAGTAAGGAAATTATACAGCTAAGTGACAAAAGTTTCGATCGAGATGTACTTAAGGCTGACGGATTGATTTTAGTTGATTTTTGGGCACAGTGGTGCGGGCCTTGCAAAATGATTGCCCCTATTTTAGATGAAATTGCTAACGAATATGTGGATAAAATCACGATCACCAAATTAGAAATTGATACAAATCCAAATACCACACAAAAATATGGTATCCGTAGCATTCCGACGTTATTGCTTTTTAAAGAAGGAAAACCGATTGACACGAAAGTGGGCGCTGTATCTAAACATGAATTAAAAAAATTTTTGGATAAGCATGTTTGACATTTTATTTTTTTAATCAATTAAGCTGTAAATACTTTCATTGTCATAGGATTCAAATAAGCTATAACCCAACTTTAGATTTTCAATTAAATAAAAACCTCTATTTTTGAGAGGCCCTATTTATCGCGGATATTTAGAAAAAATTAAAGTCGCATTAGTGCCTCCAAAACCAAAACTATTCGACATCACTGTATTGATTGCCAATTCTTTCATTTCAGTCACGACGTTCATACCCACTGCTTCTGGAACAAGAGTCTCAATGTTAATACTGGGGGCAATAAAATTATGTTTTGCCATCAGTAAACTGTAAATAATTTCATGCACCCCTGCGGCTCCCAAGGAGTGACCTGTCATCGATTTTGTCGATGAAAAAAACGGAGAGTGATGACCGAAAACACTTTTAATCGCTTCTAGCTCTTTGATATCGCCAAGCGGGGTAGAGGTACCATGTACATTGATATAATCGATGGTCACTTCAAGGCCTTTCTGAGCCATTTTCATACAACGAGCGGCGCCTTCACCAGACGGGGCAACCATGTTAGCGCCATCCGACGTGGCGCCATAACCCACTATCTCTCCATAAATAGGCGCATGGCGAGAGAGCGCATGTTCAAGCTCTTCGACCACCACCATACCGCCGCCTCCCGCAATCACAAAACCATCCCGGTTTTTATCATACGCTCGAGACGCTTTTTCTGGTGTTGCATTATATTGAGTGGAAAGTGCCCCCATAGCGTCAAATTCACAGGCCATTTCCCAACATAATTCTTCTGCTCCACCAGCAAAAACAATGTCTTGTTTTCCTAATTGAATAAGTTCCAATGCATGACCCACACAATGAGCAGACGTAGCACAGGCCGAGCTAATCGAATAATTTACTCCTTTAATTTTAAAAGGCGTCGCCAAACATGCGGAAACACCGGATGCCATGGCTTTGGTCACCATATAAGGGCCCACTCCTCTTAAACCATTCATGCGCATTTTATCGGAGCCCGCCACCTGATTTTTAGGCGAACCTCCCCCTGAACCGACGACCAATCCTATCCGCTCGTTTGAGGAAATATCAAAATTATTTAAATCGGCATCTTCAATACTTTGTTGCATAGCGAGATAAGCATAAATTGAAGCATCACTCATAAAACGGGAAATTTTTCGATCAATCATACCCGTGGTATCGAGTTTCACATTACCCCAGACATGGCTTTTCATGCCTGAATTTTTAAACTCTTCAGAGAAAGTTATCCCAGAACGCCCAGCGTATAAAGACGACAGGACCTCATTTTTATCGTTACCTATACTGGAAATAATACCCAAGCCAGTAACCACTGCACGTTTCATTCAATACCTCGTGTAGACTTTATAATAAGCTTAAGACTGCGTAGCGCACTTTAACGTACAGTTGTAAGCTCAACAAGTCTCTCTCATTAAAAAAGCCCATTTAAAAATGGGCTCTTGCTCAATTTTATTTTTTGCCTCAGAGCGATTAAAATTTGAGATCATGAAAATGTTTATTAACATAGGCTGCAAATTCGGTATAGCCGCCAATATGTTGCTTATCAATAAAAATTTGCGGCACGGTTTCCACCGGTTTACCCACCGTCTTTTCTAGATCCGCTTTTGTGATCTTTTCAGCATGCATGTCGATATAATCAAAATTAATATTCTTATCCTTTAATTCTGATTTAAGTTTTTGTGCCAACTCTATTGCACGAGTGCAATAAGGACATTTTGGACGCCCAAAAATAACAATAAACATAAAAATCTCCCAAAAATAAAATGAATTTTTTAAAATTATTAAAATAAAGCAGGATGAATCAGGTCAGGAGCAATTGTTCCATAATTCGTTGATACATTTTAGTCAATAGTTGAAGATCAGCTATCGAAACTGATTCATTGACTTTGTGGATACTTTGATTAATAGGCCCTAACTCCACCACCTGTGCTCCCATTAATGCGATAAAACGCCCATCAGAAGTGCCCCCAGTGGTTAAAATGTCAGGGGGGCTATCACAGTAATGTTGAACTGTATTCAGAACCGCATCAAGCAATTCACCTTTGGGTGTCAAGAAAGGTTCACCGGAAAGTATCCAGGTTATTTGGTAATCCAACGCATAACGCTCTAACAAATTTTCAACCTGATTTCTTATCATGCTATAGGTCGATTCAGTATTGAAGCGAAAGTTAAATTGAACATGCAATTGATCAGGAATCAGATTACTCACCCCATTCCCCGCTTTTAAACCCGTTATCTGCACGCTTGTGGGAGGAAAAAACGCGTTACCTTGATCCCACTCAATCATCGACAATTCTTTTAAAGCTCCTAATGCTTGATGTATCGGATTTTGAGCCAAATGAGGATAAGCCACGTGACCTTGTACACCCTGAATACATAATTGCGCCGTTAAAGAGCCGCGCCTGCCATTTTTAATGACATCTCCTATCCGTTCGGTACTTGAAGGCTCCCCTACTAAGCTATAATCCACTTTTTCATTGCGAGCCATTAAAGCTTGAACGACCTTAGAAGTTCCATTTGCGCCTGAGGCCTCTTCGTCTGAGGTAATAATAAAGGCTAATTTCTGGCGATGGTTTGGATGCGCTTCGACAAAACGTTCAGCGGCGATGATCATGGCCGCCAAAGACCCTTTCATATCTGCGGCACCTCTCCCATAAAGACTTCCATCACGTATTGATGGCATAAAAGGAGGCGTCGTCCATAATGTTTCATTACCCGCAGGTACCACATCGGTATGAGCCACAAAAACCAAAGTTTTCTCTCCCGAGCCTCTCCAGGCCCAGAGATTTTTTGTGTCACCAAAATGCATGGGTTCAACAGTAAAACCGAAATAATTTAAGTGTTGAGCGATGATGTCTTGGCAACCAGCATCCTCTGGACTGATTGAACGGCGTTCAATTAATTGTTGTGCCAACATCACGACAGGACAGATTTTATGATTCATGAGTGTTTTAAAAAATGTCGATATTGTTCAATATTGAAACCCAATAAAAGTACGCCATTAGAGGATTCCAAAATAGGTCTCTTAATGATGGCGGGTTTTTGTAACATTAAACTATGCGCACTTGCAGCATCTCTGATCTCTGCACGTTCTGTTTCACTGAGACGACGCCAAGTCGTTCCGCGTGTATTTAATAATGGTGTCCAACCCAAACACGCTATAAAATTTTGCAGCGCACCGGGGGTTAATCCATCGACTTGATAATCATGAAATCGATAAATCACATGGTGCTCGTTGAGCCAAGAGCGGGTTTTTTTGATGGTATCGCAGTTTTTAATACCGTAAAGTGTATACATTGTTTTTATTTTGCTGTTTAACGTGAAATGTATTCATCAAAATGTCTTTAATTGGAATCAATGAAATCTTCTTACTGATTAATCAACGTTTGTATTATATGGAAGATATCGCTGCTTACAAAGCTGAAAAACAGTTGGCGATTGAAGATGTTGAGCAAGAAAAAAGAATTTTGAGAAATGCCATGCTACTCGCAGAACAAAAAGGAATCACGCCAAATTCCATTGGCCCTTTTTTTTCTGCTTTAATACATGCCGCAAAATTGATTCAATGTCGTTATCAGTCAGATTGGCAAAAAAAATCCATCACTAAAAAGCATCCTCAAAATTTAGCTCAAATGCGTTATAAACTGATTCAGTTAAATGCCTCTTTAATAGAACGGTTGTATCAGGCCCTGATTGCAGGTCAAAAATTTGACAAAACGACTTCGGGCAGCATGATCAAAATGATTCATCACCCTCAACTAAGTGAAACGCATAAAAGAAAGATTGTGACAGCTTTGCAGGCCATACACTTGAGTCAATAAAACCGTGATGGATGAAAATAAAATGTTTTGCTGACACCTCATTCATTGACAGAGCCACTGAACCAAGCGTTCAATTTATTTTGTAATTTATCAATCCCTATTTTTTTCAAGGATGAAAATACATCTACTTCAATATCGCCCATAAAAGGCAAAATGGCTTCTTTTACCATATCAAGTTGTATTTTACTGGCTGACCTGGACAGTTTATCCACTTTAGTCAAGAGTAAATAAACAGGGATACGCTTGTTTATTGCCCAAACAATCATTTGCTGATCAAGATTTTTAAGAGGGTGGCGAATATCCATCAGTATGACTAAGCCTCTCAAACAATCACGTTTGTTTAAGTACTCATTTAATGCTTTTTGCCATTTGATTTTTATTGCTAATGGCACAGCCGCATAGCCATAACCCGGTAAATCAACTAATCGTATTCCTTCGGCCACTTCGAATAAATTAATGAGTTGTGTTCGGCCTGGTGTTTTACTGATTTTCGCTAAATTTTTTTGCTGAGTAAGTGTATTCAGTGCGCTGGATTTTCCCGCATTGGAACGGCCAGCGAAAGCAACCTCCATTCCTTGATCGGGAGGAAGATGATGAATATTCGGAGCACTCATCACAAAACGGGCTGAATGATAGTTGTCATTTGTTTTTTTCAAAATTTTTTCTCATTGAACAATCATTTTTGATGATTATATCTCATTTAAAAATAGATTTATTTTTTTAATCTCAGCTCAATCAAATAGAGTAAAAATGATCTTACCTTTGTAAGGTATTGACTATTCTAAAGTGTAGTTATATCTTAATTTTTTTTAAAAAAGTATTTTTTATTTTAAAAAACAAACAATTATTTTAAATTTAATCATCACTTTTTTTTAAATAGCTGTAACTCTATTGAGTAAATAAAGCAAATAAGTAGACTGAGCCTGAACATTTTTATGGCTCATAAAAATGTTAGATAGGTTTCATCCAAAGACACTGATGTCATCAGATGAAATGTAAGTAGTAAGGATACTGTTTTCAGATCTAGGAAAGAGATGAAGCCAAGGAAGTGATATGGAGATCAAGTTTTTTTTCAGGATGAATAAAGGCAAACACAAAAAGGATGAAAGAAGAAAAAAATGGATCAATAAGGATATGGTTAAAATGCATGGAATGCTTTATCAAAAGGAATGAGCCTTCTCAAATAAGCTTCAAAGGGGGGCGCGATTTTTTCGGTTACCTTGTCTAAAACGTACCTTCTTCAGAAAAAACTTGATTGCTTCAGTTACTGCTGATGCAACCAGGTTTTTTCTTTTTTTGATGAGAGATTAACAGTACATCCGTTCATAAAAAAGCGGTTTGGCACTTAGCGTTTTTTCAGTGATTGATTCGCTTATTCTCTGTGATGATTAAACCAGTTTTTCAAATAACTGCCGCGATGGCTTCACATAAAGGCACCATATTATTGAGCGTCATCGCGGCCACATTAACTCGCCCAGAGTTAACGGCATATACCCCAAATTTTTCACGCAAACGTAACACCTGCTCCGTTTTTAAACCACTAAACGAAAACATGCCTTTTTGATCGATAATAAAACTAAAATCTTGATTCGCACCTTTTTCTTTTAAAGTTTGAACAAATAATTGACGCATTCTCTGAATACGCTGGCGCATATCTGTTAATTCTTTTTCCCAATCATTGCGTAATATATCGTCAATTAAAATCGTTTCTACTATCGCGCCCCCATGAGCTGGGGGATTTGAATAGGTGGCTCGTATGATGGTTTTGAGCTGACTCAATGCCGCCTCGGCGGTTTTATCATCACCTGCCACAATGGTGCAGGCGCCAACCCGTTCGTTATACAGCCCAAAATTTTTCGAATAAGAGCTACAAACCATAAATTCAGCATGCTTTTGAGAAAAAATCCTCAGACCTTCTGCATCCTCTTCTAAACCTCGCCCAAAACCCTGATAGGCAAAATCAAATATGGGTAATCCGCCTTTCTTTTTTATGAATTCCGCCAGTACTTCCCATTGTTCTTTTGTCGGGTCAATCCCCGTTGGGTTATGACAGCATCCATGAAATAACACCAAATCTCCAGGCTGGATTTTTTCTAGAGAATTTAACATCGCTGTGAAATTTAAACGGTGATGTTCTGCATCATAATAATCATAATCAACGATTTGAAGCCCTACCGAAGAGAAAATCTGATTGTGATTTGGCCAGGTGGGTCGGCTTAGCCAAACTCGTTTGACGCCTGCTTTTTTGGTGACAAAATCAGCAGCAATACGAAGGGCACCTGTTCCGCCGGGGGTTTGTGCCGTACGGGCTCTTTTATCCATCAAAATAGGGTGAGCTCTTCCGAATAAGAGATCCTGTGTACAGGCCGCGAATTTTTTTAATCCATCAATCCCTAAATAATTTTTGGTTTTTTCATGGTCAAGTAAATGTTGTTCTGCTTTTTTTACCGTATTTAATATGGGTGTATTCCCTGTTTCATCCATATAAATCCCAATGCCTAAATTAATTTTACAATCTCGAGGGTCTGCATTAAAACTGTCTGCCAATCCTAAAATAGGATCGGGCGGAGCGTTTGTGATTTTTTCAAACATGTTCAATTTCCATGATTGGGGGATTCGTTGTATTAAGCTGAGAGATTACCGTCAATTCATTATTTTGCCAATCTTCCGGTCGTATTAACATCAATTTTGAATAGCTAATATATGGCAATATTAACCAAGCAGATTTTAAAATAGGCACTATTTTTGGGGATGTTCAAATACGATTGAGATGCGATTTAGAAGGTAGAGTGACCATGGGTTGTCTTAAGAGCTTGCTGTTTATGAGAGAGTTTAGGTTTTTTACCTCTTAACTTTGCCTTTTGCTCTGTTATGATTTAAAAAATTTAGACATCATTCTAAGAAATACCATTTTTTATCTTACTTTATGAAAAAGGCTTTATTGGATGAGTAAAGAGACCATTTTTAGTCAAATTATCAGAAGAGAAATTCAGGCTCACATTCTCTATCAGGATGAACTGGTGACCGCTTTTAGTGATATATCTCCTCAAACACCGGTACATATTTTAATTGTTCCTAACGTTTTTATCCCAACCTTGAATGATGTGAAAAAGCAGCATGAGCCGGCTTTGGGTAGGATGATCACGGTTGCCGCTAAAATTGCACACGAAAAAGGGATTTCAGCAGATGGCTATCGGCTCGTTATGAATTGCAATGATCACGCGGGACAAGAAATTTATCATATTCATATGCATCTGTTGGGTGGCTGCCCATTAGGGCCGTTATTTAAAGGATAAAAATAGTCATGAAGAAATATCTTCTGAGTGCTTCCATCGTCTTTCTGTTGGCCAGTTGTGCTCAGCCGCCCGCAAAAATAGGGCGGCCATCGAAAAGCGAACCATCCACTGTTTCTACCGATTCACCTGAGGGTATCTCCTCCGAGTCAGCAGAAATAGGTATCGTGCCTTTGACCCCTAAGATTAAATCATTTGATTGGTCAGTTCCTATGAAGCCACTCGTTGAAAATATGAGTCAAACGAAGGATCTGCCTAATGGAAGCGTTTTATTGGTAGATACCGTCAAAAATAATACGAATGGGTTATTACAGATAGAAAAAGCCACTGAGAGCTTGCTACATATTTTATCCTCCAATAATACGTTTTTTTTAATTTCAGCCAATCAACTGGCGAAGGCCAAAACAGCACTCGGGATCTCAAAGCAAGATAACCTCAGCTCACGTAGTAAGACGATTGCTTTGGGGCGATATCTGAAAGCGGAGTATGTGCTCTATACGGATGTCAGTGATGACATTCAATCTCCTGTGATCAATATGGAATTGATGCTAGTGAAAACGGGTGAAATTATTTGGTCGGATAACACAGCAATGACACTTGCACCTTAGCTTTAGCCTTAGCCGTTTATTTGTTTATTCATCGCATTTAATACGCGTTTTTCTGAAATAGGGTATGCAGTACCGAGTTGCTGTGCGAATAAGCTGACACGCAGTTCTTCCAGCATCCAACGTACTTCTTTTATCTCTTTTTCCTTTTCTCTCCATTCCGTCAATTGATTTTTCCATTTTATCCACAGATCGTTCAGTGTGTGTATTTTCTCCATATTCGATCGATCTGTTTGCAACTGAGAGGGTAATTTTTCCAACCGTCTTTCAATCGCTTTCAAATAACGCAAAATATCAGCCAAAGGCTTTAAGCTGTTATCACTAATAAAATAAGGACAAACCAACCCTTCTAATTGCTGTCTCATATCAGTAAAAGCGGCAACTTGTGCGAGATCACAACGCGCTTGTAATTTTTTGTGAATAAAAAAAGCCTTCTCCAATATTTGTTGAACTTCTCTTGTTATTTTTTCTGAGACTTCATATACCTTGGGACGTATCTTTTCTTTTAAAATCAAGAATTCAGATTGTGTCCACGCAAGACCTCCATATTCAGCCATCAGCTTGTCTACCGAGCAGGCGACACAATCTTCTAGCAATGCCGGTATATTTTCATACGGATTAAAATAAAGCCCTAATTTTGATTTATTAAACCATTTTTGACGTAAAGCCTGAGCAGGAGAAGCCATATTTAGCAAAAGCAGACGTCGGAGTCCCTTCCACATCATTATTTTTTGTTGCTGCTTTGTTTCAAATAAACGCAGTGCAACAGAATGGGTTTCATCCACCAACGCGGGATAATGTTTAATAGAATAATTTTCTTGCGTGCTTTCATAGTAAAGAGGCACGGTGCCAAAATTCCATTCTTTGAGATCCTGTTTTTCGAAAGTGCACTTTTCTATCAAGGTACTGCGCGTTTTTTTAAACTGTCTTGTCAGTGCTTGCCGTAAAACTTCAAGATCTTTTCCTTCTTTTATCATTTGATTTTGATCATCCAAAATGCGAAAAGTGATTTTAAGATGCTCAGGCACTTGATGCCACTGCCAATCTTCTCTTGTTATTTTGACTCCGCTCATCTGCCATAATTTTTTCTCAATGGCACTTAAAAATGAACCTGATGAAGGCCGGATACTCTCTAAAATGGCCTGTGCATAATTGGGCACAGGAACAAAATGTCGTCTCAGTTTTTTAGGCAGGGATTTGAGCAAGGCCGTGATGAGTTCAAACCGCATGCCCGGCACTTGCCAATCAAAACCTTGAGCCTGTATTTGATTCAACATCACGAGTGGAATATGAACGGTGACCCCATCGGTTTCGTTGCCTGGCTCGAATTGATAGGATAGGTCTAATTTAAATGCTTCTTGAGTCCAAAAATCAGGAAAATCTTCTTCAGTGATCTCCTGTGCGTTTTCTGTGATCAGCATTGATTTATCAAAATTCAGTAGATCAGGGTCAGTTTGAAACGTTTTTTTCCACCAATGATTAAAATGGCGTGAAGAGACCACTTCTTGGCCAATCCTTTGATCATAAAATTCAAATAAGGTGTGATCATCGACCACAATATCCCTGCGTCGGGATTTATTTTCTAACTCTTCGGCTTCTGACAACAGCTTTAAATTTTGGTGAAAAAAAGCATGAGTCGTTTCCCACTCCCCCTCAACCAATGCTTGTCGAATAAATAAGGCTCTACATAATTTTGGATCAATCGCGCCATAATTGATTTTTCGATCATAAATAATCGGCAGCCCAAACAAGGTGACTTTTTCATGGGCAATCACTGCCCCTTTATTTTTTTCCCAATGAGGTGCACTGTAATGACGTTTGAGCAAATGTCCTGCTAAGGGTTCTAGCCATTCAGGTTCAATGCGTGCAGCGATATGCCCCCATAGTCGACGAGTTTCAAGTAATTCAGAGACCATAATCCACTTGGGTGGTTTTTTAAACAAACAAGAGTGCGGAAAAATCGCGAAGCGTATGTTACGAGGGCCTGTAAATTCATGGCTTTCCATGTCTTTTTGCCCAATATGAGATAACAAACCCGTTAAAAGAGCCGTATGAACATGAAAATAATGGGGCTCAATGTGATTGATGGATAATGTCAATAGACCTGATTTTTGAGCACTTTTTTTGAGTTGAGAGTAAATATCCTGCCATTCGCGTACTCTCATATAATGCAGAAACTCTCGATGACATAATTGACGAAATTGATTGACAGATAAAGCGTTCTGCTGTTCTTCGATATAATTCCATAGATGAATAAAAGCGACAAAATCGGAGTCTTTATCCGAAAAACGATGATGTTTTTCATCGGCCGCCTGTTTTTTATCTTGAGGCCTTTCACGTGGATCCTGGATAGAAAGTGCCGCCGCAATAATCATCACTTCCTGAACGCAGGACCTCGATTGAGCCGCTAAAATCATCCGACCCAATCTCGGGTCAATGGGCAACCGTGACAATTGCCGACCTATTTTGGTCAGATTGGGTTTTGGGGAATGCTCAATCGCCCCAAGTTCTGACAATAACGCCATGCCATCTTGAATCCGGCGTTTATCAGGAAGATCAATAAAAGGAAAGGAAGTGATATCCCCTAAATGAAAAGCCATCATTTGTAATATCACCGCTGAAAGATTCGTTCTTAAAATTTCTGGATCGGTAAAAACAGGGCGTGATAAAAAATCCTGTTCTTCATAGAGTCGAATGCAAATTCCGCTGGAAATTCGTCCACAACGCCCTTTGCGTTGATTGGCAGCAGCCTGGGATATCGGCTCCAAGGATAATTTCTGAATTTTAGTACGAAAACTATAACGGCTGATGCGAGCGGTTCCGGTATCTATCACATATTTAATACCAGGCACCGTGAGAGAGGTCTCCGCGACATTCGTCGCCAAAACAATACGTCGACCCACATGTGCCTGAAAAATTTTTTTTTGCTCAGCATAAGATAAACGTGAATATAAAGGTAATATCTCAGTGTGAGATATATTTTCCTGGCGCAGCACCTCTGTTGCATCACGGATTTCTCGTTCTCCACTCATAAAAATTAAAATATCGCCCTGCGTGGATTCTCGATATAGCTCATGCACAGCATCTATCATCGCTTGAAGCCCTTCTCCTTCGCTTTCATTTGTTTTTTGGGGGGGGCGATAACGCACTTCAACGGGATAACTCCGGCCTGACACTTGAATCATCGGTGCTTGATTAAAATGATCAGAAAATCGCTGTGAGTCTAGAGTGGCTGAGGTAATGATGATTTTTAAATCCGGCCTTTTAGGAAGGAGTTGCCGTAGATATCCCAAAATAAAATCAATATTCAGGCTGCGTTCGTGGGCTTCATCAATAATAATGGTGTCATATCGCATCAAAAGGCGATCATGTTGAATCTCAGCCAGTAAAATGCCGTCGGTCATCAATTTTATTGCGGTGTTTTCATTGATTTTTTGATGAAAACGCATTTGATAACCCACACGTTCACCAAGAGGCGTTTTGAGTTCATCGGCAATCCGCTGAGCAACGCGATAAGCGGCCAAACGGCGTGGTTGCGTATGACCTATCATCCCTGTAACACCGCCACGCCCTAATTCCAAACATATCTTAGGCAGCTGGGTTGTTTTTCCAGAGCCTGTTTCACCCGAGATAATCACGACCTGATGACGCTCGATAGTTTCACAGATTCTTTGTTTTTGTTGTGTAATCGGTAAATTTTCTGGGTATTCAAAGATAGGATGGTTCATTTAGCAATGGGATCAGATTCTTTCAGATAATCAATGACGACTGTATGGTGGTCGCTGGTTTTAAAATCATCAAATACTTTTTCTATTTTACCTGTGGGATCAATGAGAAAACTGATGCGATGGATCCCATCATATTTTTTACCCATAAAATTTTTTTCACCCCAAACCCCAAATTGCTCTGAAACCTGATGATTGGCATCAGAAAGCAAAGTAAAATTTAACAATTCTTTTTCATGAAATTGAAATAATTTTTGTGGAGGATCGGTGCTGATGCCTAATATTTCAACACCGAGTGCTTTTAATTTATCCATATTGTCTCGTAGTGCACAAGCTTGAACGGTACAGCCTGGCGTCATCGCTTTGGGATAAAAATAAATCAACACTCTTTTTGAAGAAAAATCATTTAAATGAATGATTCCACCGTCTTGATCTAATAAAGCAAATGTTGGCGCCATATCGCCTGCTTTTAAAGGGGACATAGATTTACTCTCCAAATATGATTTTTGAATAAATTTTTTTAAAGTAGTCTATGAAAAATTTGTTTCTATATCAGTTTGACGATATTCAATCAGATCCTCAATACTTAAAACCGTCATTTGATGTTTTTTTGCAAACGCAATCACTTCAGGGGCACGCGCCATGGTGCCATTGTCATTAGTGAGTTCACATAACACCCCCGCAGGTTTTAAACCCGCCAACCTTGCCAGATCAATCGCCGCTTCTGTATGCCCAGAACGACCCAGAACGCCTTTGGGATGCCCTTTTAAAGGGAAAACATGGCCTGGACGATGAAGATCAGCAGGCTTTGCTGTCTGTGATATCGCCGCTTTAATGGTGGTGATCCGATCTGAGGCTGAAACCCCTGTGGTAACCCCTTTTGCTGCTTCAATACTGACTGTAAAAGGGGTTTGAAAAGTACTGGAATTTTTTTCAACCATCATCGGTAGTTCAAGCTGTTGGCAACGTTCTTCAGTTAAACAAAGACAAACAATACCACTGCCATGACGAATCGTCAGGGCCATTTGTTCGACCGTCATGGTTTCTGCCGCAAACACAAAATCGCCTTCATTTTCGCGATTTTCATCATCCAGCACCATAACACCATGACCGTTTTTTAAATTCTCCAGTGCCTTTTTGACGCGGGCCACAGAATTTCCGAAATATTCAAGACAGATCTGATTCATGAAAAATCCTTCTGTGAAAGACGAACAAACCATCATTAGGAGAATCTTTAGCTAAATACCTAAAAATGATGACAATCAATAATATTAAATTATTGATATGATTTAAATATGATCAAATCTATTTGTCATTAGAATAAAATTGTTTAGCCATAGAGTGGTTTTTGTTTGTTTTAATTCTGATAAGCGTATTAAAAATATTTTCAGGAAGCGTTACTGATCACAGTTGGAATGACGTCAGAGTGTAAAACAGGATTTTCCGGAACATGCGGTGCATCATCCGATGAAAATTGACTCATCCCCTGTTTTAACAATCCAGCCTCATTTTGATGCGAGTCACCCTGTTGAAACGATGAATCAACTTCAGGCTTTAAAGCATCTTTAGACAGTGAAGTCACTTCAGCAGATGAGCCGTCACCATCCTGATTTTTTGTTGGTGCCGGTTCTAACCAAGCGTGAAATCCTTCATTTGAATGTGTTTCAACCCAATTTTTAAAAGGGGTCGAATATGCTTCATCATAAAGTTTTTGTATTTTTTTAAAAAATTCTTCCTTATTTTCTTCAACCATATCTTTTGTATCATACAATAATTCATCTATAACATTCGGAAACATATCCTCAAAATAAGCAATAACAACAGGCCCTGCAATATAATGGCTTAGGTTATTGTCCTTCAAAAACTGATCGCTTAAAAGGTTTTTTAATGTCAAACTTTTATTAAAGTTTTTTTCATCAAGATGGTTTTTTAAATCACTGAGAAAATGAATCGCGTTTTCACCTTTTGATAATCCAGCAACATACGTAGGTATGCCTTCCCTCAAAATAGAAAAAGAATTAATGACTTCTCCTACCCCACTGTAATTCATGAACACGTGAACAAATTCGTGTCTTATAGTCCTATTGAGTCGTTCCTGAAAACGACCACCAAGATAGACATATATATTATTATTGGGCGCATACCCTACTAAGTTAATTTCCTTAGACTTAGTATAATCATAAAAACTTTTTTCATTTTTAAAAAAATGCAATGTAAAATGCGCTTTATTTTGATGTCTTACAAAAGACGACTTATTTTTTATAAAACCAAATGCTTCATTAAAGGTAGTTAAAGTATTTGTTAATGCTTCTTCAATCTCATTTTTTGTTAAATCCGTATTTGCCTCTATGATTTTAAAAATTTCTATATATTCTGAATTTGGGTCTACAGTATTTTTATCTTTTTTTGCTATTCTAAATAATTCATCTTCTCTAAAAGTAGGAATATTATTATTTTCACAGAATTGATTTATTTCTTCAATAGTGAATGATTTTGATTTCATTTTTTCAGAAATTTCTTCATATAATTTTTCATATTGTTTTACTGTAATCAATCTATCAATCATTTTTTGATAAATGAATTGATAAAATTTACCGGCAGTTATTTCGGTCTTATAATAATTCGTATTATTTGTTGTGCTTGTAGATGCGTTGTTTTTTTGATAAGAATTTTCTATTTCTCTCAAAGCTTTTGAATAAGGATGTCAGTGATGATTAATTTTACCTTTCAAATACTCTAATACGCTATTTATATCATTTTTATTTTTAATTGAATGTTCTAAAATATATTGAGAGAGTTTACCCAGGGCGTATTGATCATTTAAAAATTCATAAAAAATGTTGGGATTTGTTATATTTTGAGATGGAATGAATATGTTTTCTTGAGACGTCATCATAATTTATTTTCTCTTTTTTTAAAAATTAAAATTTAATGATAATCAATATAAAAAAAATATTTTTGATTAAAAATCAGTTTAATTTAATTTTTTTAATTAAAACTTATTAGTGTAATTAATTTACTTAAAAATAGATCAAAAATGCTAAATTTGATTAAAAATATGTCCTTTTTGCGTTTGTCTTGTTAATTTTAGTGCAACCCCTCTTCCTGACATATTTGACGAAAAAAACAGTGGGTTTAGGAATATGAACCGAAAACGAAAAAAATTTATTGCGGGCGGGGTTTGTCCGAAATGTCATTCCATGGACACATTGGCAATATTGTATGAAGAGCAAGGTGAAAAAATGGAGTGCGTGAAATGCGGCTATGATGAATATCAAAAAAATGACGCTGATTTTAAAAGTCATCAAGATCCTAAAAGCATCATCGGCCGATTTTCTCTCAAATAAAAATGGTTGAGTGTTTTTTATCCCATTTTTTGAAAATACTTCTGAAGTGTATTCATCTGCCTCCAGGGGGATGAATTGTGTCAATTTTACGTCAGCCTGCACTTGCTTGCGAATGAACTTGGCAAAAAAAGATCGCATCTTGACGAGATTCATCGTTAAAAAGATATCATCTGTGCTAGACATAGATACGACACATCATTAGAATTTCTCGCAATTTGTCTGAAAATAGGCGTTTTAGAGATGACTGACTTTGACCTCAATAATCTGCATATCAGCAATTTTGATTTTCCTGGAGGATATTTTGATGACGTCAGCACTATTGGTTCTTGAAGATGGAACCGAATTTTACGGTCGATCGGTTGGATCGATAGGGTTGGTCGTCGGAGAAGTGGTTTTCAATACTTCAATGACAGGTTATCAGGAAATTTTGACTGATCCTTCTTATTTAAGACAAATCGTGACTCTGACCTGCCCTCATATCGGGAATGTGGGCACCAATCTTTCTGACGCAGAATCCGATAAAGTCTATGTACAGGGCCTGGTCATCCGGGATTTATCCCTGGTGGCCAGTAATTATCGTAGTGAAGAAACCCTGTCGGATTATCTCAAACGCCATCATATCGTGGCCATTGCCGATATTGATACTCGAAAGCTGACACGTCTTTTGTCTGAAAAAGGCGCTCAAAAAGGCTGCATTATCGCGTCAAAAACTTTAGATCCGGCGCTGGCTTTAGAAGAAATTCATGATTTTCCGGGTTTAAAAGGCGTAGATTTGGTCAAAACAGTCTCTGTCAAAACCCCCTATGATTGGGTCGAAGGGACAGGAGGATGGCTCAGTGATGGTACGCCAAATACCAAAAAACGAGACGCATCTCCTTTTCATGTGGTCGTGTACGATTATGGCATTAAGCGAAATATGCTTCGTATGCTGGTGGATCGAAGCTGTCGCGTGACGGTCGTTCCCGCACACACTTCAGCCCAAGCGGTGATCTCATTAAAACCCGATGGTGTGCTTTTATCGAATGGTCCAGGCGATCCCGCACCCTGTGAATATGCAATCGCTGCGATTCAAGATTTACTGGAAGCGAATATCCCCCTTTTTGGCATTTGCCTCGGCCATCAACTGCTGGCTCTGGCGAGCGGCGCAAAAACGATCAAAATGAAATTTGGCCACCATGGTGCAAATCATCCTGTGAAAGACTTAGAGAGCGGTCTTGTGATGATCAGCACACAAAATCACAGCTTTTCTGTTGATGAATCGACCTTGCCTCCTTGCTTACGTGCAACTCATCGCTCCTTGTTTGACGGCTCATTACAAGGCATACATCACACCGATAAAGCGGCCTTTGGTTTTCAGGGCCACCCTGAAGCCAGCCCTGGCCCCCATGATATGGCGCCGCTTTTTGATCACTTTATCGATTTGATGCAAATGCATCATGAAAAATCTCTTCATCATCTGTAATCAGGAATTCACATCATGCCAAAGCGTACAGATATCAATAGCATTCTGATTTTGGGTGCCGGCCCTATTGTCATTGGTCAAGCCTGTGAATTTGATTACTCTGGCGTTCAGGCTTGTAAAGCCTTGAGAGAAGAAGGCTATCGGGTGATTTTGGTCAATTCTAATCCCGCGACCATTATGACAGATCCTGACATAGCAGATGCCACCTATATTGAGCCAATTCATTGGAAAGTGGTTCGCAAGATCATCGCCAAAGAACATCCTGATGCTTTATTGCCGACCATGGGTGGACAAACGGCACTCAATTGCGCACTCGAGTTAGAGAAAAAAGGGGTTTTATCAGATTATGGCGTGACCATGATAGGTGCTACAGGAGAAGCGATTGATAAGGCTGAAGACCGAAGGCTTTTTGATAAAGCGATGAAAAAAATAGGCCTGAATACCCCGCGTTCTGGCATTGTCCATAGCATGGAAGAGGCTTTTTCCGTTGTTTCTGATATAGGTTTCCCTTGCATTATCCGCCCCTCCTTTACTATGGGCGGCAGCGGCGGGGGGATTGCCTATAATCGCGAAGAATTTGAAGAAATTTGCGAACGAGGGTTTGATTTATCACCCACGCATGAATTGTTGATCGATGAATCCCTGATCGGGTGGAAAGAATATGAAATGGAAGTCATCCGTGACAAAAATGACAATTGCATTATTGTGTGTTCGATAGAAAATATGGATGCCATGGGCATTCACACTGGGGATTCTATCACCGTCGCACCTGCTCAAACTTTGACGGATAAAGAATATCAAAGAATGCGACATGCTTCGATGTCAGTATTACGTGAAATCGGTGTCGAAACAGGTGGCTCGAACGTTCAATTTGCCGTCGACCCAAAAAGTGGACGGCTGGTTGTCATTGAAATGAACCCCCGCGTTTCTCGTTCTTCAGCACTGGCATCAAAGGCCACCGGGTTTCCTATCGCAAAAATTGCGGCAAAGCTGGCTGTTGGTTACACCTTGGATGAATTAAAAAACGACATTACAGGTGGCCGAACGCCGGCGTCTTTCGAGCCTTCTTTAGATTATGTGGTCACCAAAATGCCCCGCTTTAACTTTGAGAAGTTTGCAGGAGCAAACGATCGCTTGACGACTCAGATGAAATCTGTCGGAGAAGTGATGGCCATAGGGCGAACTTTTCAAGAATCGCTGCAAAAAGCGCTCAGAGGGCTAGAAGTTGGGGCCACGGGGCTCGATCCCAAAGTGTCTTTGAATGATCCGGAGGCCATTACCTCTATTCGTCGTGAGCTCAAAGATGCCGGAGGGGAGCGCATCTGGTATATCGCAGATGCTTTTCGTGCGGGGCTCTCATTAGACGCAGTCTTTGATCTCACCCAAATTGATCCCTGGTTTTTGATGCAGATTCAGGAACTCGTCCAGCTCGAAGCACAGCTGACTCAAACCGGCATTCAATCCTTAGACGCGCTTTTTTTAAGGCATCTTAAACGAAAAGGATTTTCGGATGCACGTTTGGCCAAATTACTGGCCGTACCCGAAAAAGAAATACGAGACCGACGCCACCAATCGAATTTGCATCCTGTTTATAAAAGAGTGGATACCTGTGCTGCGGAATTTGGGACAGATACGGCCTATTTATACTCTACCTATGAAGAAGAATGTGAAGCCAGACCCAATCACGAACAGAAAAAAATCATGATATTAGGAGGAGGACCTAATCGGATTGGTCAAGGAATTGAATTTGATTATTGCTGTGTGCACGCATCTTTAGCGCTTCATGAGGCCGGATATCAGACCATTATGGTCAATTGCAATCCAGAAACCGTTTCGACGGATTATGATATTTCTGATCGCCTGTATTTTGAATCCGTCACGCTGGAGGATGTCCTTGAAATAGTGCGGATTGAACAACCACAAGGGGTTATTGTTCAATATGGTGGGCAAACGCCTCTGCGCTTGGCTCGAGAGCTTGAAGCGGCAGGCGTTATTATTTTGGGAACGAGCCCTGATGCGATTGATAGAGCAGAAGATCGTGAACGTTTTCAGCAAGCCGTTCATCGCTTAGGCTTAAAACAGCCTGAGAATGCGACGGCCCAAACACTTGAAGAAGCTTTTTTAAAAGCTGACCTTTTAGGTTATCCGCTGGTGGTTCGCCCCTCTTATGTCCTCGGGGGGCGCGCGATGGAAATCATTTACAACAGGGTTGACTTGCAGCGTTATTTTCAAAATGCGGTTCAGGTTTCTAATGATTCGCCTGTATTATTGGATCGTTTTTTAGATGATGCAGTTGAAGTCGATGTTGATGCCATCTGCGATGGTGAGCACGTTTTCATCGGCGGTATTATGGAACACATCGAAGAAGCAGGGGTACATTCTGGCGACTCGGCCTGCTCACTGCCGGCTTATACCTTAAACGAGTCTATTCAAAAATGTATGCGGGATCAGGTGACAAAACTGGCGTTTGAACTCGGTGTTAAAGGGTTAATGAACGTCCAATTTGCTGTCAAAAAAGAACAGCTGTATCTGATTGAAGTCAATCCGCGTGCTGCCCGCACGGTGCCTTTTGTCTCCAAGGCGACGGGTATCCCCTTAGCAAAAATAGCGGCGAAAGTCATGGCAGGGCAGTCATTAGTTCAGCAAAATATGTTAAATGAAATCATTCCTCCTTATTATTCTGTTAAAAAAGTGGTCCTGCCCTTTGATAAATTTCCTGGCGTGGATCCCATCTTGGGGCCAGAAATGCATTCCACAGGTGAAGTGATGGGGGTTGGACATACTTTCGCAGAAGCATTCGCAAAAGCAATGTTGGGGAGTCATTCATCAATGAAAAAAACAGGGCGAGTCTTGCTTTCTGTTCGAGATGGCGACAAAACACGAGTGGTTGATTTGGCAAAACAATTTTTACAACAAGGTTTTGAGTTAGATGCGACTCAAGGGACCGCGGATGTTTTAGAAAAAGCGGGGTTGCCTGCTCGACGGGTCCATAAAGTGCATGAAGGTCGCCCTCATATTCAAGACCGCATTAAAAATGGAGAGTACATTTATATCGTCAACACTACCTCAGGGCGCCAAGCGATTGAGGATTCTAAATTAATTCGCAGAGCCGCATTACAATACAAAGTGCATTATGATACGACTCTCAATGGTGGGCTAGCGACTGTGATGTCTCTTATGGAAAATCCGATTGAAAAGGTGATCTCCCTTCAGGAATTGCATGCCAGTTTTATAAGGTGATATGCCTAAACGATTTAAATTTAGTTAAGATATAAAATAAAAGCAGAGAACTTCACTGTGACATGGAGTCTTTGTTTGCAAAATATATCCATCAATCAAAATTAAATCGCTTAGCCATGGCAAGTAATAAAATAGACCATTTTTAGGCCATATGCTCCTTATTAATAATAAAAGTACAAATAATTGTACTTTTATCTTATAAAAAAATGAGCAATTTAAAAGGGAATAACCGAATGCAAACCGTCAATTATAGCGAAGACAGGTAAAATTTTGCCTCACTGATGAATAAAACCATTGAAGATAGAACCTCCCATATTAATCACCAGACAGAAAGGGATACCGTGCGTTTTAATGTCCTTTGATAAATATCAATCACTGTAAGAAACGGCGTATTTACTCCGTTCGCCCAAAAATGCCCGAAAACTGATAGAGTCCATCGAAGAGATCAATCATGAAAAAGGTCAAGAAAGAGAATTGATAGAGTGAAAATCGTCTTTTCTAGCCAATCGTGGGAGGATTATCTTTATTGGCAACAGGTCGACAAAAAGACGTTAAAACGTATTAATGAATTGCTACGCGATATTCAATGTACCCCTTTCTCTGGAAAGGGAAAGCCAGAACCTCTGAAGCATGATTTATCGGGTTTTTGGTCTAGACGAATCACCGATGAGCACAGGCTGATACACGGAATAAATAACACGACTCTCAAAATAGTCTCATGCCTTTATCATTATTAAAATGTCATTAATAATTGTATGTTCGAGATTTCATCGTTGAGAGTGCTTTTGTTAAAAAGGCTCGAAATTTATCTTGATAACTAGGGCCGACCATTTTTTTGAGTTGGTAAAAAGCGATCACTTTTTTCAATGTCGATTCAATATCAGATTTATGAATACAAAAGCTAGCTTTACCTTTTTGGCAAAATTTAGCTAATTAAGTATTTTTTTGAAAGCATGAGCTCAAAAAATTTGTCATTATAAATTCTAACTTTGATTGGTGAAAAATGATGAGTATAAAAAAAGCGTGCAAAAATTTTGTTTCAAATTTGAATCTATTTGTTTGTAAAAAAATCAGAGTAAATAAAAACAAATTTGTTAATCTTATTAAAATTAAAAATTCAAATTGTAGTTTGAAGACTAAAGATGTGAAGAATGAAAATAAAACAAACGAAACTGTAGAAAAACATGCTGGTATGAGTACCAAAAAATATGAACAAAACAATTGTACTTTAACTCATGATAATTTATCAGAACAAACCTTCGACTTCTTCCAATCATTACCTGTATTACCGCACAGAATCATAATTGATAAGCTTAATATGAACCAGATTTATAATTGCGTGAAAGCTGGAATTAATTTAGATGAAAATGAATATCCAAATACAACACGTTTGGTTGAATGGATTAATAACGCGCCTAATAATGATGAAAAGAAGAACCGTTTATTAGTTTCAGAAAAAATTTTACATGCTATCAGAACGAAAGCGAGTTATTTGAAATTAGAAGATGCACCAATAACTAGCCTACCAGACCTTAGTAAACTTGATTTTGTAAAATCGATATCTGTATATGATCCAGGGCATAAAGCATTTTCTGATCTCCTTTCAAGAGAAGTGACTGCTTTCCCAACCTCATTAACCCGCATTTTGTGTCATAGTGTTAAAAAAGAATTCACTAAAGATACACCGCCTGTATTAATGGACATGAAAAAGTGGACTAAAATCGTTTAGGGTGAGGTCGAAAAATAGCACAGTGATCAAATACGAAAGTCTAAAAAATAAACTGTGTCAATAGCCATTCTAATTAAGAATTTGATTATTGAGGATAAAAAAATGCCTATAATCGATGAACTGATACATTAACCAGGTGTTTTCGAATCAACGGAACACTAAACGCCTTTAATCTGTCATTTTAAATAGCCATTTAACTATTAATTATTAATTTTCATTAAACGCCCTCAGTTCACCGCTGCTGACAGACTTCGGCACAATAAAGGAATAACGTCCATTCAGAGGTCCGTTGGAAAACGGGCAGTAAGGAACATCCAAATAAAATAAATTCACTTAATTCGTGATCTTTTTCAAGCGAAACTCAATCCCGTTTTTTCATAAAATTTCGAACCTGTTTTACCCTCTAACCAGTCTCACTTTAAAACCTTTCGCTTCAAGTCGTTTTTTTAAAAAAGCGATTTTATCTCCTTGAATTTCAATGATTCCTTGTTTAACCGTTCCCCCGCAACCACATTGCTTTTTTAATTCTGCCGCCAATGAAGAAATCGCTTCATCCCCTCCTTTTAAACCGATCACAAGGCTTACCCCTTTACCTTTTCGTCCATGTGTTTGGTACTCTAATCGTATCAGAGCATCTTTTTGAATAGGTAAAGGTTCCCGCTTTTCTAATTTAGGAAAAGCATTCTTATCTGTCGAATAAATTAAATGACTGTTGGGATCGTTCATCATATTTTATGAGTTCATCAATAAAGTATATAAATTTTTTAAACTTTGAACTGGATGTTCAGATCCTGTTATGGGACGACCTATGACCAAATAATTCGCCCCCGCTTTTAAGGCTTCTTTTGGATCCATGGTGCGTGACTGATCAAAATTAACACTGTTTAATGGGCGAATACCCGGTGTCACTAGCTGAAAACTTGATCCACAGTGCTGTCTTAACATTTGAGCTTCTTGAGCGGAACAAACGACACCGTCCATTCCAGAATCTTGACTTAATTTTGCTAAACGTGTCACTTGTTCTTGCTGTTCACCATAAATACCTATGGGCTGTAAATCTTGAGTTGTCATGCTCGTGAGCAGGGTCACCGCAATCAATAGAGGAGCTTCTTTACCGTAAGGCAAAAGTGTTTTTTTGGCCGCTTCCATCATATGGCCGCCTCCGCTTGCATGCACATTGACCATCCAGACGCCTAACTCAGCAGCGGAAGCCACTGATCGAGCCGTTGTATTCGGAATGTCATGAAACTTAAGATCAAGAAAAACCTGGAATCCCCGTTTTTGCAACTCTTTAATCCATTCAGGCCCATAGAGCGTGAACATTTCATTCCCCACTTTTAATTGACAATACTGAGGGTTAATTTTGTCAACAAAAGCCAACGCTTTATTTTTATCCCTGTAATCGAGTGCAACAATAATGGGTGAAAGAAAGTGAGATGAATTTTTTTTAGGCTTGTAAAATATCATTTTTTGTCATTTTCCATTTTATATCAAAGGGCGGTTCTTTATAAAAGATGCATCTCTTCAATTAGCTCGATGAGCATTTACTGACCATCAAAGCCCTTAATAGATTTGACTGAATCCCAAGAGCGACAAGATGGGCAACGCCAGTAGAAAGAATGTGATGTAAAACCACATTGACGGCAATGATAAGAAGGTTTTGTGCGAATCTGTTCGGCAACAATGTTCATTAATAACAATAAACTTTCTTTTGCTCGACCTTCCTCTGCATCCAATAAATGATAATGCATTAATCGATGAAAAAGATGGATATTGGGATGACGTTGTAATTGCCGGTTAACATAAATTTGCGCGGCTTCTAATCCCTCTTTCTGTTCAATTAAATCTGACATCATCAGCTCAGCGACTACCCCTGCCCCCTCATTTACGCAACGGTTTAAAAAAATCATCCAATCCGATGTGGATTTCGGTAAATTTTTGTAGCATTTATCAAGCATGAGTAATGCTTCACTAATGACTTCTTTATCCTGATCCAATACTTTTTGAAGCACTGCCACTGTTTTAGAAAAATCATTAGAATCAATATAAAGTCTTCCAAGCATAATGGATGCTCTCGCACAATGCTTATTTACCGAAATGGCGTTTTTTAGCAAACTAATGGCATTAGAAGTATCATCGATAGCAATCGCCTTTAAAGCCAACTCACAATAAAAATGTGCCACCTTTTTTTGTAAATGTTGATGTTCTTTGCCTGATTTGATTAATTTTTGGGCGACTTTAATGGCATTAACCCATTCGCTCATGGCCTGATAAATCGCCAAAAGCTGTTGTAATGAACTCACTCGAAAATTTTTTTCTTCAATAAGTTCATTAAACATTCTTTCCGCACGATCATACAATCCCGCGGCCATATAATCTCGCCCTAATTGTTGAATAGCTAATAAACGTTGATCAAAGGTCAGAGAAGCACTTTCCATCAAAGATTGATGGATCCTGATGGCACGATCCGTTTCGCCTCGAGAGCGAAATAAATTTCCTAACGTTAAATGCGCTTCAAAAGCAGAACCCTCTTTTTTAAGCATCTCGAGGAAAAGATCAAAAGCTTTGTCTTTTTGATTTGAAAGTAAAAAATCCAGACCATTGACATAATTACGTGATAATCGATTCTCATTTTGTTGTTGATTGTTTTTAAAACCTCTCGATCCCATATACCACCCGTAGCCTGCTGCTACAGGTAATAATAAAAATAGAAGCTCAAGCATTTAAAAAAATCTCTTTTTATCGTCAATGATCTTTAAATTGGCGTCATTTTTGACCTGTTGATCTTGATTTAATGTTAATTGTTTTATTTTTCGTTTTGCTTTCATCAGCGCTATTCGTGCTTTTAAATAAAATATACCCGTGATGATCCACCCCAAAAATAACCCAGTTAAAAAAATATTGACTAACAAGGTTGATAAACGATATGAGTTTTGAGCCAATAAATAATTAAAAACAACCTCTTCCTTATTATTCGCCCCAAATATGATTAAAATCACGGACAGTATGCAGACTAATAAAAAAATGAGAACAAATTTCACAGATATTCCTACCTTAGAAAAAAAGTAAAAAAACGTTAATCAATGAGCGTTAGAACTTTTCTTTTTTATTCAATGGGATTGGATTAATCCAGCGATAAACAACCCAGCATGATAATATGCTCAATAAACTACTGATTAATATTGAGACAAAAATGTCGATCGGCCAGTGCATGCCTAATAGCAAACGGCTGATCATCACTCCGGATGACCACAACATCAAAAAAATCACCGTTTTATAATAACGAAGGGGCCATAGTAAACCGACCGCCAGTAGAGCCCAACTCGCAGCAAAAATACTGTGCCCTGATGGAAAAGAGAATCCTGTTTCAGCCTGCCAATATTTTTTCAACCAGGTGGGCGCATTCGTTTCCGATTTTAATAAACGTTTTAATAAAAGCGTTCGAGGTTCAATATTTAAAGAATAAAAATTTTTATTTTCAATATGATGCTTTGTTTCCAGGCATACTAAAAAAGGTCTAGGTTCTTTTATTTGATTTTTCATGATAATTTTCACCGTCTGCCCAATGACCATTAATATCAACAAGAGCACCAAAAATTGCAGGGCAACCTTTAAACGAAAGCGCAAACATCGAAGAAAACAAGCCGATAATAAAATACAGGTCAAAATGCCCCAAGAATAACTTGCCGTTTGTGTTACTCCAAATAGCCCCTTTAATAAATTAGAATCAGCATGAGTAAGCTGCCATTGCCACCCAAAAATCCAGGCGCTAGACGGAATGATCAATAAAAGCATACTGCTGAAAATAATTTGTTTCATCACACTTTTCATTTCACCTCCTTTGATTTATTTGAATCATTCATACGATCTGCTTTATATCTTGCCGAATAAAATAAAGATAAGCCAAGAAAAAACCGGCAATATATCGCTTTTATCTTATGACTAAATTACACTAAAAAATTTTTAAGAGTATGACTTATCGACATGAATCTGAAACGTATATCGGAAGCAAAATTACCGACCCCTTGGGGTGATTTTTTAATGATCGGATTTAAAGAATTAGACAAGGAACAAGAGCATCTTGCATTAGTTTTAGGTGATATTTCAACGGATGCCCCCGTATTATCCAGGATCCACTCTGAATGTTTAACAGGAGACGCCTTGTTTAGCTTACGTTGTGACTGTGGTTTTCAACTGAAAGCCGCATTTAAGCAGATTTGTGAAGAAAAACGAGGTCTACTCATTTATCATCGTCAAGAGGGAAGAAATATCGGACTGTTAAATAAAATTCGAGCTTATGCACTTCAAGATCAAGGAGCTGATACGGTTGAAGCAAACCATCAACTTGGTTTTGCCACCGATGAACGTGATTTTACCGTCTGTGCCAACATTTATAAAATTCTGGATGTCAAAGCGATACGTTTGCTGACCAATAATCCTGAAAAAATCAAGATTTTGAAAAAAGAAGGCATCAATGTTGTTCAGCGAGTGTCGTTAATCGTAGAGAGTAATCCAAACAATCAAGACTATTTATCAACAAAAAAGAATAAAATGGGGCATTTTTTTAAAAAATAATTTTTACTGTTTTTTAATTTGACCATACTTTCCTAATCATCATTTTATGATATCGCCTTGAAGTTAACATCAACCTGATTGAGAAAAAATATGGAACCTTTGACTATTGGTTTTCCTCCAAAAACACTCATCGTATTTGTCACATTATCTGTACTGGCTATTTTTATAGATTTGTTTATGCACAGAAATAATAAGCCTATTTCACTTAAAAGTGCTTGTTTTTGGTCGCTTTTCTGGGTTGGAATTGCCTTTGTTTTTGCGGGTTTTCTATACTTATCCCATGGCCAGGAATTGGCGACTTTATTTATCACTGGATACACTTTAGAAAAAGTACTATCTATCGATAATTTATTTGTGATTATGGCTATTTTTGCTTGGTTTGCAGTCCCTGATAACGATAAGTTACGTGTTCTCTATTGGGGGGTAATTGGGGCCATTATTTTTAGGGCGATTTTTGTTGCCATAGGAACCAGTTTGTTATCCTTGGGGCCTTGGATAGAATTTGTATTTGCCGGTATTGTTGGTTGGACAGCCCTCATGATGCTTAAAGATAAAAAAAATCAACAGCAGACTGAAGATTACTCTCAACATTTTGCTTATCGGCTGGTGAAGCGGTTTTTCCCTATATGGCCTAGACTTAAGGGTTCGGCGTTTTTATTAACAGGAAATGAAGTCAAGAAAGAATTAAAAAAACCAGAAAACAGCGATATTAAGATTGACCAATTTAGAAACAGTGCGTTTTATGCCACTCCATTAATGTTGTGTTTGGCCGTTATTGAACTTTCTGATGTGATATTTGCATTTGATTCTGTACCCGCTGTGGTCGCTGTCAGTCGTGATCCTGTCATTATTTATAGTGCCATGGTCTTTGCCATACTGGGTTTAAGAACCTTGTATTTTGTGCTCGAAGCAATGAAACAGTGTTTAATCCATCTGGAAAAATCTGTGATTGCGTTATTATTTTTTATTGCCATCAAACTGGCTTTAAATGCTTCAGAGCATATTTTCCATCATGGCTATCATATTTCAGGGCCAACCAGCTTATTGATCGTGATGGTAGTATTGATGCTTGGAATTATAGCCAGCTTTTTATTTCCTAAAAACTCAGAGTGAATTTTTTGAAATGTGACTCACATATTATGTTTATATGGCACCATTAAAAATGGTAAATTATTGAAATAAATAAATTATATATTAATTCAAAAAATACAAACCAAGTAAAATACCTTATTCAATAAATTAACGTGGCGTGATATAAACGCTCAATTGAAATATTGATACTTATTTAATATTTTATAAAATAATTTATTTACATTTTACCCATTTTCATAAAAAATGACGAAATTTTAATCATAAGGGAAAATTATACGCCTCTACCATCAATAAACTACTCTAAGAAAACCGAAATGCCACAAATAAGTCTTATAGATCAAAAAGGTTTTCATAATAAAGAAAATCTCCCTGAAACCTTTAAAGAGGTAACAAAAAATACATCCCCTAAAAATACACCACCCACACTTCATGCAAGCAGCAGCAGTGAAACAAGTTGAAATAAAAGTTATTTATAAAACATCTCTGAATTCTTGGATACCGCAAGTACATATTGTCAGTACGCTAAAAATGGTCGTTTTGGTAAAAGTGACCCTGAAGAATATCCAGCACCAATTTTATCAAATATGTTAACGGGTTTGTTCACTGGCCTTATAAAAACTGCACATAAAGTATCAACAGGAGATTTGAATGTTGATGTTCCAGCGACTAAAGAAAACTTTGAAAAAGTAACGAACGTGTTTTCAGATTGTATGAAAGTAAAACATAATTTTTCTGAGGCATCTAATTATCGTAAGGAGCAAGCTCGATTGGTTCCTCATTTTAAAGAGACTAAAATTACTACAGATAAAGAAGAGAATAGTTTTGCTTTACAAACAAGATCTTCCCACGGATTAAATTAAATAAAAATACTTTAAAATAAGCCACTGAGAAACGAAAAAAAAGTCAGTTCCGGTTAATCAAAAACGTAAAGACAGTTTTTGATATTTTTTATCCTGCCAAAAAACGTTGAATCTCAGAGCGAACTTTGTATTTTTCTTTTCTTAAGCTCTTCACAGATAGAGCAGACAACTGGATCATAGCTAAAAATGATGGGATCTTTTCAATTTTGATGCACAAGAGCCCTCATTCACTAAAATCATCTCTTTGTCTGTTTGACTGCTATCTTGTTTCCCATGTTTTCAATTTTCTACTGCAGAGAGCGGATGAAATGTTACAGTTTTTTTAACGCATCCAAAGCAGCTTCATAATTAGGCTCAGTAGTCATTTCGCTCACCAGCTCACTATAAACAATTTCATCTTGCTGATTGAGCACTAATACAGCCCTTGCCGTTAATCCCTTTAACATCCCTTCGGATATGTCGACGCCATAAGCGTGCTTAAAACTGTTATCGCGAAAAGCAGACAGGGTAATGACATTGTTTAAATTTTCAGCACCACAAAATCGAGATTGAGCAAAAGGAAGATCAGCAGAAATACAGAGAACAACAGTATTGCGGAGTTCCGCCGCTGATTCATTAAATCGACGTACTGAAGCAGCACATACCCCCGTATCAATGCTTGGAAAAATATTCAGGATCTTATTCTTTCCTGCAAAATCACTGAGTGAATGTTCTGATAAATTTTTTCCAACCAGTTTGAAAGAAGGGGCCTTATTACCTGGTTCAAGAAATTTTCTTGAAACTCTGGTTTCTTTTCCCTGAAATAATACTGTTTGTGTCATTTTTAATCTCCTTAAAAACCTCTTCAAAACTGATCGGGAACCGTGACTTCTGTCTTGACAGTTTTTTAACATGACACTCTAAGACTTTGAATAGACAGCCCTTGCTGGAGTTTTGAATAGAGAGGTAATGAAAATATACTTTTCTTTATCATGCTGTTTCAATTAAAAATTGATATTTGATAGCAGAAAAATACAAATCTGCGAAAAATTTCGCGCTTCATAATACAATTATTTCAAAAAATAATCTATTTATCTCTTCAATTAATTCAAGCTGTTATCAATCTATGATCTTCTAAAGATGATAACAGATCTTCAATAAATTTAAGACGCTCGTTTTTATTCTTTAAGTCGAGAATAAATTTCAATTTGCTGGAGCCTTCTAAACGATAAATTGTTGAGTTTTTTTGTAATAAACCAATTAAATAAGCAGGATTGACTTGATGATCGTCTCTAAAAGTTAAAAATCCTCCTTTTTCATGACTTTCAATTCGCTTAATGCCTAATTTTTCTGATTTCTGTCGGAAATAAGCCGTTTTTAAGAGATACTGCACTTCATCTGGCAGTAAACCAAAACGATCAATCAATTCAATCTTGAGCTCATTTAATTCAACATGATTATTCGCATTTGCAATTCTTTTATAAAAAGACAAACGAATATTAACATCAGGAATAAAATTTTCAGGCAGGAGCGTTGGAAGGTGCATTTCAATTTCAGATTGAGGACGAATAAATGCTTCCAATGAAGGATCTTTGCCTTTTTTAAAAGCCTCTACTGCATTTTCTAGCATTTCCATATAAAGAGAAAACCCCACTGCATTTATTTGACCACTTTGGTTTTCTCCCAATAATTCTCCAGCACCACGAATTTCAAGATCGTGGGTGGCCAAAGCAAATCCAGAACCTAAATCTTCTAACGAGGTAATGACCTCCAAACGTTTTTTTGCATCATTTGTTATGGCCTTTGGGGGAGGCGTCAGTAAATAAGCATAAGCCTGATGATGGGAACGCCCAACTCGACCACGCAATTGATGAAGTTGTGCAAGACCAAAATGGTTTGCTTTTTCGATAATAATGGTATTCGCATTTGCAATATCGATACCGGTCTCAATAATCGTGGTACAAACCAACAGGTTGAAGCGCTGATGATGAAAATCGTTCATCACACGTTCTAGATCCCGTTCTCGCATTTGTCCGTGAGCCAAGGTAATTCGTGCTTCAGGCACCAATTTTTTTAAGGTTTCATAAGTTTTTTCAATGGTTTCAACCTCATTATAAAGATAGTAAACTTGACCGCCTCTTAAAATTTCACGCAATATCGCTTCCTTGATTAGAAACGAGTCATATTCTCTTACAAACGTTTTTACGGAAAGACGCCGAGCAGGAGGAGTAGCAATAATAGATAAATCTCGCATGCCACTCATTGCCATATTCAGTGTACGAGGAATCGGCGTTGCCGTTAGGGTCAAGATATCAACATCCGTTCGGATTGCTTTTATTCGCTCTTTATGGCGTACACCAAAACGATGCTCCTCATCTACGATCAACAAACCCAGATCTTTCCAGCACAAATCATTTTTCAACAATTTATGCGTTCCTATAAGGATATCTAACTTTCCTTCCGCCACTTGTTGCAAGATCTGTTTTTGTTCTTTGGCGGTTCGAAACCGTGAAAGCATTTCTATTTGAATCGGCCAATGAGCAAAACGATCGCGAAAATTATCAAAATGCTGCTGAGCAAGCAAAGTGGTTGGCACTAAAACGGCCACTTGTTTATGATTGATGACCGCTAAAAAAGCGGCTCTCATCGCCACTTCCGTTTTTCCAAAACCGACATCTCCACAAACAAGTCTATCCATCGCTAATGGCTGAGACATATCATTTAATACAGCATGAATAGCCTGTTCTTGATCTGGGGTGGTCTCAAAAGGAAAGCTTTCGCAAAACAACTGATATTGTTCAGAGTCTTTCTTAAATGAAAACCCGGGTTTTGCGGCTCGCTGAGAATAAATACCTAAAAGTTCTGCGGCCACATCCCGTACTTTTTCGAGTGTTTTTTTACATGCTTTTGTCCAGGCATCCCCTCCTAATTTATGTAAAGGCGCATTTTCGTCTGAAGAACCTGAATAACGCGTGATGACATTTAAAGAAGAAACCGGAACATAAAGTTTATCTTCATTCGCATAACCTAAAATTAAATATTCGGCTTGAATACCACCTGTTTCTAAGTTTATCAGGCCAAGATAACGACCCACTCCGTGTTCGAGGTGTACAACAGGCTGGCCAGAGCGAAGCTCCATCAAGTTACGTATTAAAACATCCGTATTAATGATCCGTCGATTGTCCTGGCGCCTACGATTAACTCGCTCACCCAACAAATCACTTTCACAAATAAAAGCCCGAAGCCGCTGAGTATCGATAAAACCGCGTTCCATGGCTCCTGGCATCAAATAATGCCCATGTTGAATGGCTTCATCTAATGAAGAAATCAAAACTGGATTGATTTCCATCGGCTTTAAGAGATCTCGGAGTGTTTCTTGACGGCCTTCAGTTTCCACTGAAAACACCACAATGCCCTTAAAGCGTTTTATAAAATCAGATAAATGCATCAAAGGATTTTTTTGCGATCGTTGCACAGCCAGCTCTGGCAATGGCTCATAAGGTAAATTGGTATTTGCGGATTTATTAGGTAGCGTCTCAGTTCTTAATTGAATACGAGGCCAGGCTTTTAGTCCGCTAAAAAGCTCTGGTACATTTAACCATAATTTATCAGGCGCCAATAACGGGCGCATGGGATCAATGCGTCGATGCTCATAACGTTGATGAATATCTTTCCAAAAACCTTCCGCTGCGGCCTGTATATCACCTATATTCATCAACAAAACATCAGCGGATAAATAATCAAATAAAGTATCCAGGGGCTCATTAAAAAAAAGCGGCTGCCAATATTCAATGCCTGCAGGCAAAATATTTTTGCTGATTTGTTGGTAGATATGTTCTGGATCACGACGTATCTCAAATTGCTCTCGCCACTGACTACGAAACGATTCAATGGCTGTTTTATCAATAGGAAACTCATGAGCAGGCAACAAATTAATTTGTTCAATTTCAGATAAAGTGCGCTGTGTATCGACGTCGAAAACTCTCAAACTCTCTATTTCATTATCAAAAAAATCAATTCGATAGGGTTCATCACTCCCCATAGGATATAAATCGAGCAATCCGCCACGAATAGCAAATTCACCATGTTCCATCACCTGATGTACAGAACGATAACCTGCCTTATCGAGTTGAACACGCAATAGATCAAGGGACAAACGTTGGTTTTTTTTTAAGAACACGGCGTGACGATGCAAAAAAGAATAAGGACAAATTCGCTGCATAAAAGTGTTTATGGGAACAATAATCGCTCCACGATCTCGACTTGGCAGCTGATATAAACAAGCTAAACGATCAGAAATAATCGATTGATGAGGAGAAAAATGATCGTAGGGCAAAGTTTCCCAATCAGGCAAAATGGAAACGGGATGAGAGGTAAATGCTTGAAGTTCATATTTTAACTGCAGCCCAGTTTGCCTATCCGGGGTTATCAGGATGGCGAGCCCCAAATGACGCTCAATGATTTCAGCACACTCCAACACACATGCAGAACCTGTTAATTGACCTAATTGTCGTACGTCAGAAGGCGCAGTGGGTAATTTATAACGGTCTTTTTGAGAGATGATTTTATTTAACATAATGGATAAACATACAAATATAGTAAAAGAAAACCAGATCATAAATTATGCGATAAAGCTCGCAAATATAAATACGAGTGGTTCCATAAAATAGTTAGACCCTTTATTATCCTTGAACACTTGACTTTAGCAACAGGATCTCAATTTGCATGTATCAGCCTGTCACGCTTTTTATTGGCTTACGTTATATTTATGGAAGACGTTCTGACCGCTTCGGTCGTTTAGTTTCATCGCTCTCTAGCATCGGGATTATGCTTGGAGTCATGTCAATGATTGTGGTTTTATCTGTGATGAATGGATTTGAACGAGATTTGCAAAATAATGTTTTAGGGCTTATGCCTGAGGCATTAATTACAACTCCTGAAAATGTGATTGATCCTCAAAAAATATCTGTCTCCAAATTACAGAATTTAAAAGGCATCAAACATATTGCACCTATCACCACTAGTGATGTTGTCATACAGAGTGCACAAAATATCAGTGCTGGTGTCATGCTGGGGATTAATCCAGAACAATACGAACCTCTTTCAAAATATTTTATTAATGTTCATCAAAATCTACTTCAACCAGGCCAATACCGCATCATCATGGGTGCTAAATTAGCTCAGCAACTCGGGATTCAATCCGGTGATACCGTTCGTTTAATTGTGCCTAGCGTCCGCCAGCTTACTCCTATGGGAGGTATGCTGAGTCAACGCCTATTTACCCTGGTTGGCGTTTTCTCTGCAAATAGTGAAGTCGATGCTGATCAATTTTTTGTGAACCAGCAAGATGCCTCTCGCTTAATGCGTTATCCCTTAGGGGATATTACAGGTTGGCGTTTATTCTTGACTCAACCTCTTAAGGTCGCCTCATTAAGCAAGCAAAAACTACCGGATGGCACAGTATGGAAAGATTGGCGTGAACGCAAAGGCGCACTTTTTCAAGCAATGCAAATGGAAAAAAATATGATGGGTCTATTGTTAAGTCTTATCATCATTGTGGCAGCCTTTAATATTATGACTTCATTAGGGTTGCTAGTGATGGATAAACAACGGGAAGTCGCTATTTTACAAACTCAAGGTTTTACTCGGCGCCAAATTATGACCATGTTTATAGTGCAAGGGTCAACATCTGGGATTGTTGGCAGTGTTTTAGGGGCATTATTAGGAATAATATTAACAGGTCAATTAGAAAAATTGCTTCCTATTTTAGGTTTATTAATAGCAGGGGAATCCTTACCTGTTAGCATTGATCCTATGCAGGTGTTTATTATTAGTCTGTCTGCTATATTCATGGCGCTCTTATCTACTCTCTATCCTTCTTGGCGTGCAGCTAACTTTCAACCTGCTGAGGCATTACGCTATGAATAAAAATGCTCCTCCATTGTTGCACTGTGAAAAACTGTGTAAAACTTACCGAGAAGGAAAATTGCATGCAAATGTGTTGAAAAATATTACATTTACGCTTCAAGCCGGCCAAATGATGGCCATTGTTGGAAGCTCTGGTTCTGGGAAAAGCACATTGTTACATTTATTGGGAGGGCTTGATTCACCAAGCTCTGGTGAAATTTTTTTTCAAGGTAACCTGATAAATCATCTTTCTACTTCAAAAAAAGCAAAGTTACGTAATCGTCATTTAGGGTTCATTTACCAATTCCACCACCTTCTTCCAGATTTTACTGCTCTAGAAAATGTCTCCATGCCTTTGTTGATTGCTGGAGAAAAAGCACGAACAGCCAAACAAAAAGCGTTGACGATGCTTGAATTAGTCGGCCTCGATAATCGTCATCAACATCGCCCTTCCCAACTTTCTGGTGGGGAACGCCAGAGAGTCGCTATTGCTCGTGCGTTAGTCAATACACCTTCTTTAGTACTTGCGGATGAACCGACCGGTAATCTAGATCAACAAAATGCAGAAGCCGTCTTTAATCTATTAAGTCAAATAAACATAAATCAAGGCACGACCTTTCTGGTGGTGACCCATGATTTAAAATATGCAAAACGCCTAAATCAACAATTGGAAATGACTGATGGCCATTTGCATCCGATTTTATCGTTATCCGAGGCACGGTAAGAATGACATTCCTATTTGCCAGAGCATGGTTAATCGCTTGGCGTTTCAATCGTGATCGGCGAAAAGGAGGGATGGTATCTCTGCTATCTTTAATTTCGATTTTTTCGATTGCGCTAGGAGTTGCAGTGCTCATTATTAGTCTTAGTACAATGAATGGTTTTGAAAGAGAATTAAAAAACAGGGTGCTTGCAGTGGTACCACATGGACAAATTCATTTTCTTGATTTGTCTATTTATGATTGGCCTCTTATTTTAAATCGTGTAGAAAAAATAAAAGGCATTATTTCAGCGGCTCCTTACATTGATTTTACGGGCTTAATAGAAAATGAAACAAAAATTCGAGCAGTGCAGATCAATGGCGTTTCTCTAAAAAGGGAACACAGCATTAGTGCTTTACCCGATTTCGTTCTTAATCATGCTTGGCAAAAATTTAAAGCCAACCAGAAACAAATTATTTTAGGTCAAGGCTTAGCAAACACTCTCGGTGTCAAAGTGGGGTCATGGCTAACCATCCTGATCCCTAACATAAATCCTCAAATCAGATTATTAAAACCAAAGCGGATACATCTACAAGTGATAGGCGTATTTCAGCTCAGTGGTCAATTAGACCATAATCTGGCTATCATTCCCCTGTCAGATGCACAACAATATTTAGAAATGGGTGATAAAATCAGTGGTATTAAAATAAAAATAAAGGATATTTTTAATGCAGATCATATCACTCATAAAGCAGCTCAAGCGACAAAAAGTGATGTCAATTTTAGTAGTTGGATCTCTACCTATGGTTATATGTATCATGACATTCAAATGATTCGAAGCATCATGTATATCGCGATGGTATTAGTGATGAGTGTGGCCAGTTTTAATATCGTTTCGACTCTCATCATGGTGGTAAAAGATAAAAAAAATGATATTGCTATATTACGTACATTAGGAGCTCAAGATAAACTCATACAAACCATTTTTATTTTTTATGGTTTATGGACAGGTTTGATCGGTAGTATCAGTGGAGTATTTCTTGGTGTGCTGCTATCACTAAAATTAACTGAAATTATGCACTTACTGGAAAAATGGATGGGTTATTCATTTTTGTCTGGGGATATTTATTTTATCAATTTCTTTCCCGTTGAGCTGCATTGGTTTGACGTATTTTACGTATTTATGACTTCATTATTACTCAGTTTAATGGCCAGCTGGTATCCAGCACGTCGAGCCAGCAAATTAGATCCTGCTAAAGTATTGAGCGGTACACATTAAACAGTATCGATATCATTTAATTGACATCAAACTTAATCAACTTACTGATAATAAAATTGGGATTTAGTTCAGGGGAGCACGATATTTTGGGGGTGATTTATTTTTAAAAGGCATTTTTTATAAATGATGCTATTGAGAGAGATGAATTGATAAACTTCTAACCCTATTTATCCAATAACCACTGCTCAATACGAACAATCAATTCTCCGTCACAGCTCAATAAATTACCGGATCCTATCTTCCGGCCGTTTAAACGGATCATCACTTCCCCATAAAAGCTTGTTTTACAATTTAACGTTTTTCCAACAGAAAGTTGCTTGAGATCCTGGATTGGTATGTTAATACGACCAATTTCCATCACCAAAGTCTGTGTGAATTCATTTAAAGAGATTTTTTTTGGCTCTTCTTCAAATTCAGGAATAACATCAGGCGATGATGCATCCGAAGCGTCTTCATCAGAAGGCGCTTTATAAGAAAAGTCATTTGACTCTGTATCGGAATCTAACTCTAAAAAAGTGTCAATATCGTCATTGATGTCTTTTATCGTCACAGTTTTGCCTTCGTTTAAGCTGATATAAAATTGGGAACCCTGCTCTGGCCACATCCAGCAACAGCTTTGATCCAGTTCGGCACAGGCCAGTAACCTTAAGCCATCCTCCACTTGAATATGTTTCAACTGAGATACAGATAAGCGACACCATCCTGCGACTAGTCCGCATTCATACTGTAATTTATCATTATTTTTATCATAAAACTCTTTTTCCTTATCAACAGAATGCCAATCTGCCAAGGTTTCAAGCAAAAAATGAGCAGACCAATTTAGCAGCACAAAACCAAATTCCTGTTGATTTATTTTGTAATTACAAACAACAGCCCATTGTTTTGTTATACTGGTTGGACGAGGTATATCATGGCCCAATGTCATTTTAGGAAATAAGTTAGGCAAATAAGATAAAGTCCAATCGGAGATACCCATCAACAAATCAGGATGCAAGCAATCTGGAGAGGCAACAGAAATGATGGATTCTAACCAGGATGACCACTGTTGCTCGGATAACCAAAGGCCACAGGGTAATTCGTTTAACATCACTGAAAAATAAATCCCCGGGCCTTCCATCACTCTCATGTTGACGGTCACTTCTTCTTTTTTCCGGCCATTTCCTACTAAAGCGCTTAATGCTTTAAATTCAGGGAGGACTTGTAGTAGCATCACTGACCTCCAAAAAACAGGGTATGCCTATACGTACTAATTCCCTCTCCCAACGTTTACGTAATCCTAGCACTCGTTTTTTTACTATATCGCCAGGACAGGTTAATCTCACGACAAAGCCTTTTTGAGCAAAACTGACTCTGATCACGGTACCCGTAAGTACTCCTGATACAATATGATAATCTGCCCATTGTTCTCCTAAAGGAGAAAGCGAGGGGTTCAGATCTTCTTTTAATTGAGTTGAAGGAGAGGAGGGCTGCAATAAATGTTGAAAATGCTTTTTCTTTTGTTCGTGATCTTGTCCGTCTTTTGATTGACGACGTGCCTTTTCTGGTGGAGGTAAGGGAATGGCACCTTCAATATGAATTCGATTCATCTTTAATAAGTATCCGTAATTTTTCTTGTTTTATTAAATTGAGTTTTAACAAAAGCTGAAGTTCTTGAAGTTTTTTTCCAACCTGTTTCAATTGCATCAAAAATTCATTTCTTTTTGATAACTGTTCACGCTCTTGCTCATAAAATGAGTGAAACAATTCCTTGTGTTCAGCAAATTCGTTAGCCTCTAAAACACCCTGCCAGTGTGTCAATTCTTTTAATTGTTCACATATTTGTTCACGCTTGATGCGGCAACCTTCAGTTTGCCTTTTTAAATTTTCCTGTGTTTTGATGCTTCCAGAAATACAGCGACGTAAAGTTTGTTCTCTATTTTTTTTTAGATTTAATAGACGAACCAGGGTCACGAGATCACTGTTTGTTCGAGCATTTTTAATGTTTTTTCTAATGCCCAATGCTCACCTCCTTTCTGTTTCAAAAAGTTACAAACAGCTGGGTATCGTTTTAAGGCATCATCTGCTTCTAAATCCTGCCCTTTTTGATATTCTCCCACTCGTACCAATAATTCAATTTCTTCATAACGCGCCAATATGAATCGCAATTTTTGCGCCATTTCCAAGTGCCAGGAAGAGGCTATTTGTGGCATAATTCGACTCACACTGGCCGCAATGTCAATCGCAGGGTAATGACCCGCTCCGGCTAATTTTCTGGATAATATAATGTGTCCATCTAGTAAAGAACGCACTTCGTCAGCAACAGGTTCATTCATGTCATCACCTTCTACCAGTACGGTATAAAATGCGGTAATGCTTCCAAGATCGCTGTTTCCTGTTCGTTCAAGTAAACGCGGCATTTGAGCAAATACACTTGGAGGGAAACTGCCAGCAGCGGGTGGCTCGCCAGCGGCTAAACCAATTTCTCTCGCGGCTCTGGCATAACGCGTGAGAGAATCCACCATTAATACGACTTTTTTACCACAATCCCGAAAATATTCAGCAATGGTGGTGGCCGTATAAATCCCTTTTAAGCGTTCTAAAGCAGGTCGATCTGAGGTGGCCACGACCACAACGGTACGCTGTCGGGCTTTAGGGGTAAGTACTTGCTCTAAAAATTCGCGAACTTCTCGGCCTCGTTCTCCAATCAGTGCCAATACCATCACATCAGCATCACTGCCATCGCACAGCATCCCAAGTAAAGTACTTTTTCCTACCCCTGCTGCTGCAAAAATCCCGATTCTTTGACCTTCTCCGCAAGATAATATCGCGTCTAATGATCGAATACCTGTGACAAGTTGGTCTGTAATGGGTTTACGCTTCAGAGGATCAGGAGGGGCGTTGTCTAATGAACGCCAATGGTAACCCAAGCCAGGACCATCATCGATGGGATGACCTAATCCATTGAGAATACGCCCCATTAAGGACATGCTGACAGGGACTCGATGAGAATATTTTAAAGGAGAAACCCATTGACCTGCATAAAGGCCATCACAGGATGAAAAAGGAGATAAAAGCGCTGTTTTTTGTTCAATAGAAACGACTTCTGCTAAAATTCGATTCGGCTCTATTCGGCAGAGTTCACCCATTCTGACGCCAGGTAAACTCACCTTGATTAAGGTGCGTCCAACATTCAGTATCGGTCCTCTATAAACAGCGCCACTGGGTACAGGGATCGTAAAATCCAGTTTTTTTTTCAGGCGCTCACTCACTGGTGAGACATCTGGCAAATGAATTTTATTCAAACTCATTTAACTCTTCTCCAATGAATTCGACCATGCCTTCTACTTTAATCGGCATTTCATCGCCTATTTCCTGAAAAGATAAGACAGGTAATGAAAAGAGATCATGTTCAATCATTTTACGCAAGTAGTGGCGTACATCGATGCTGGTTAGTAATAAAATACCCGTTTTATTTTCAATGGATTTTTTAATTTTATTTAAAATGAGAGTGGATTTTTTTGCATTGAGCTCTGAATAAGCGCCTGCAGAAGTCTGACGAATAGAACGACGAATAATATTTTCTAGCCCTTCCCCTACACGAAATACGGTCAAATAATTTTTACTGTGGCTAAAACGTTGGCAGATATGACGCCTAAGCGCAATACGGACATATTCGGTCAACATCACATTGTCTTTTTCTTTAGGTGCCCATTCCACTATTGCGCCAAAAATGGTTCGCAGATCGCGGATAGAAATGTTTTCCTGTACCAGTTTTTGCAAAATATTTGAAATTTTGTTCACCGGCATTTGACGCTGCAACTCTTTTATCAGTTCCGCATAATTTTTTTCCATAGCATCCATTAAATAACGAGTTTCCTGTACACCGATAAATTCAGAAGAATGGCGCTCAAACACATAATTCAAGCATTGAATAATGCGTTCGTCCCCTTCAAAAAAAGTGATCTTCAAGCTTATTGCCTGTGATTTTTGGTCAGAAGATATCCAATACAGCTCGCCCATACGTCGGCTTAAATTTTGATGGCGTACTGTTAATTCGGCGTGAGGCCGTTCGATCAGCAATTCATTTTCTGCTAATACCAATTCTAATACTCTTTCCTGATAGACGCTGATGGATAAACCATTTTTTTCTAATTGTTGATTGATATGTACAACGACCTCAGGGACTGGTAGGCCAAGGTGTTCAAAAAGACGTAAACGCAGTGAATCAATTTCCGTTTTGAGATTAGAGCGGTTTAAATTGGGCGCACAATGTAGCAGTAAAGGCACAGCCCCTGGCTTCATTTCATTTTGAGGTTCCCCGTCGGCATTCAAACCCATAGATTCAGATTGGCCGAGCTTCTTTTTTTTGCGATAAACAAGAAAAGCGGGGCTGGCAACAAGAGAAGCCAACAAAGCAAAAACGAAAAAAGGAAAACCTGGGATCAATGCAAATACGAGCAAAATACCTCCGGCCATCCATAAAGCTTCAGGTTGCCTGCCCACTTGATTAGCTAATTCATTTGCAAGACTTTTTCTTTCTTTCCCTGGTACTCGTGTTACCACAATCCCGGCAGTGATTGAAATCAGGAGGGAAGGGATTTGAGAGGCCAAACCATCCCCGACAGAGAGAACCGCATAAGTTTGTAATGCCTCGCTCGCAGACATCTGGTGTTGAAAAACCCCAACCGAAATGCCACCAATAATATTGACCAAAATCACGATGATACTTGCAATTGCGTCTCCTTTAACGAATTTCATCGCACCATCCATCGCACCAAACAAGCGACTTTCTTTTTGAACTCGTTCTCTTTGTCTCCCCGCTTCAGCCGAATCGATAGATCCTGATCGTAAATCACCATCAATACTCATTTGTTTACCGGGCATTCCATCCAAAGAAAAGCGGGCGCTCACTTCAGCAACCCGTTCTGAGCCCTTTGTGATGACGATAAATTGAACAACAGTAATAATGCTAAAGATAATCAGACCTACTGTCAGATTACCGCCCACAACAAATTGTCCAAAAGCTTCAACAATTTCGCCTGCATCATGCTGTAGTAATACTAAACGGCTGGTACTGATGGTTAAGGCAAGGCGATATAAAGTGGTGATCAGCAATAAAGAAGGGAATACTGAAAATTCAAGTGGATCCCGAATGTAAATAGAAATCATCAGTAAAATAGCAGAAAGCCCCAGATTGACGGCAATCAAGACATCGATCAATTCTGTGGGTAATGGCAAAATCATCATAAAGATGGCGACAAGCAACATGACCGCTAAAAAAATATCTTGCCGCTCTAACAGTAAAGCCAGCGCTTTTTTTATTTTATCTCCTCTCATGACCATGTGCCTGGCAGAGATCGCAATAATACATATTGCTGTAAATAAATTTGATACCAGAGCTCAGCCCTGGATGAAAAATCAAAACAACAGCTGACCATAACACCTGCATTTAATAAATAGATACGTTGCGGTATACCTTGGAAACGTTCGAGACGCCAACGCTTTTGTAAATCAAATAATTGAGTATTGTGTGCATATTCCTGTAAACGTCCTGTTGTTAATAATACTCTTTGCTGGCGGACCTCTAAAAAAACGACCCGTTGCCCGATTCTCCATTCCATACAGGATTCAATCGATTCACAAGGCAGTTGAGCTAGTCGAACAAACAGTTGCAAGTTACGAGTGACGACGAGATTGATATCCACTTTTTAAAGTTCAACATTCAAAAGAAGAAAACGCTTCTAAAATTTGTTCACGATGATCATCATCAGTAAAACAGCCATCAGGCATGATTTTAAAAAGCCTGGTTAAATCAAAAATCAATTCGCGCTTTTGTAGATTCTCTAAATTGAAAGCATCATCTAAACGCTCTTCTAGCCAATCTTTGAAGACCCAGGATTGAGCGGTTATCTCTAATATTTGGGATAGTAAGACATCACCTTCTAACCCATAACAAGATGCCATCACTTCACAACGCTCATCTAGACTGAGAAAAAGAAGAAGGCGTTTTAATCGATCGATCATTATTTTTAGCCTCCGCCCTTTCTCTGGAGCGGGCTGTGAATTTAATTCAAATGCCATGGCACGTAAAAGGACTCTGATCCTACGCTTACGATCTGCCCATTCTTTTATTTTTTCAAAAAAATTTATCACGGAATATTCTTCATCATCTATCACCTGTTGAAAAAGGCGTCTTAGGCGCGAAAAATTTTCAGTGGGCATGTCATTAAATTCTAATAGACCAAATAAGGAAATTTCCCAACCTTCTTGCTCCATTAAATCTGCGAGTTGCTTTGATAATTGGCGCCGCCGCAAAGGGTTATGCCCCTGCTGTGTTAATAAAAAACCAGTTTGTAATATTTGTTGAGCCAACAGTAAATCCGAATTGGCATGATGGGATAAATTTTTTTTTAGTAAATCATTGAAACCATCTTTGCCTTGGCTCTCAATGAATTGAAGTAGCAGGTTTTTACTTCTTTCAGAGCGCGTATTTTTCAGCTGTTTGTAATATTCTCCTATCTTAAGCCCCATCATTTCTATCGTTTCAGTTTGACTGCTTAATTGTACCTGTTGTTCGAAGATGGCTTCCATGACAGAGCTGCCAGGAGATATTTGGTGAGCAATTGTGGTTTTTTTTTCACTTTCAGCTGACTGACGATGATCAATATCATTGATCAAGAGTGAATGATGGCTGTTGATTGTACTCATGACGCTATCCCCTCTGATGCGGCTTCTATCCAGATGATTAATTCTGATAAATGACGATCCAGGCAAATATCTACTGAAAGTAATGGAGAAGCCAAAATGGCCTGATTGACATCCAAAGTCTCGTCTTCGGATAAAAGTAAACGATGAGCGAAGGTTTCATGTAATACAGGGGATAAGCGTTTTGGATGTACCCTTAAAGTTAAGCTGCCTTGTTTTGCTAACTTCTCCACTTTATCGGCCAAACGGGCCACCAGGATTTCATCAATAGATTGCTGGCCAGCCCAACTTCTGATGACTGTGGTGATAGCTTGTATAATATTTTGGCGAACACTTTCTACTAAAATGTCCTCGATTTTTTTATTCTCTAATAACCATTTCACATGTCGTTCAAGGAGCGAGGCTTCTAATTTATCCTGTTGCTTTTGTTTTATTTTTTCTGCTTCTAGTTGAGCTTCCCTCAATATGGCTGTTTTTTCTTCCTCTGCATGCTGTAAGATCGCTCTGGCTTTTTTGTGAGCTTGTTCTTCTATTGTTTCTTTCCAGTCAATTTTTTTTAAAAATTCTGAGGGGATGTAAGGCCCGATTGGCAGTGAACTGTTGTATTCCTTGATGCTGATATGAAAAGGATTACTCATAAAAGGCGCTCCAAACGTCCGAGCCAAAGACGTGCTTGAGGAAAATGAATGGCTCTAGGTAAAGGTGGCAAAAGAATAGAGAATGCACGCCAAATTAAATTACCTGATTCTATCGAATGAAAAATGCCATAACCCAACTGTCTGGCTATCTTTGGTAATAAATCGGGAGTAAAGCTGATAGCACTTTGAGATGGACAGCCAATCCCTAAAAGTTGACGCATATCTGTTTCATTAAGAGTGGGATGAAACGCCTGACGATAATGCGCTATCCTTAGATATTCTACGCATTTTAAGCTGATAAGGCCTAACGCCATACAGAGTTTCTTTAAACGAGATTCCAGCAATAAATCTGACTTTTGTTGATCTGTTAAAACAGCGGGGAGAGGTTCGAGAGGAAAGTTCCGCACATGAATGAGATAACGGTTCAAAGCTGCATCAAGAGCAGGAGAATTCCCGTAACAGTAGCTTTGCGCTTTTAAACCTGCTTTGGTTAACCATAAAGGATGAGCAAAACGAGCGGGTTGCCAGGCCAGTTGATGTAAATGTAAAAGCTGACTCGAAATGGTCTTAATACCCCCACACTTTTGATCGAAATTGGGATAAACAGGTTCATTTTGGTCTTTCATTTTCGTAAATACCTTATCCAGCCCACTACTGACAATACGGCTACCACTCCTGCCAAACCAGCCAAAATCATCTGTATGACTTTAATGTGCTCTAATAGCCATTCCAGAGCAGAATGTGATTGTTCCTGTTTTTGTAAGTTGTCTGCCTCTGTTATTTTTTTAGGAGTAAATCGAAAATTGGCAGGCTGCATTAATATACTGATTTTTGAGTAATCAATGCCGGGTATGGCATCGTGAATTAAATTTTTAATTTGAGATTGATAAATTTCTAAATTGATTTCAGGAGAATATTTCATAAATACCGAGGCAGAACTGGGATTCATGTTTTTATCGTTTGAAGGTGCGGCAACAGCGATGCTGACATCAACACGAATCACCCCTTCCATATGGCTTAGCATGCTTTCTAACTGCTGCTCTTTAATGTAAACCATCTTGGCCTGTTCTTGCCCAGGAGAAGTCACCAGTTGATTTGAAGGAAATATTTTATCCACAGTGACATAGTTTCTGCGAGGGAAGCCATTTTGGCGTAATAGCTCGACTGCATCGATAAAATGCTTACGGTCAACATTCACAGTCACGGTGCCATCTTTGTTTTGCTGTTTTTCAGCATTGATATGGTGAAGCATCAGCAACGCCAACATTTGATTGGCTTCAGACTGCGCTAATCCGGAATAAAGTTGAACATTACAAGCGCTTAAAGACAGTATTATTAAAAATATATAAAAAATACGTCTTACAGACCTCATTGCATACTCACTAATTTATTAATTCCTTGCCCCAAAACGCCCGCAATTTTAGCATCTAAATCAATTTTTACTGTTGCGCGGGCCACACCATATTGAATACCCAGTGCATCTTGAGGGGTATCTGTTACAGGCTTTTTATTATAAAGGAGATCAAAAAAACGATTAATTTGTTCAGGAGTTCCTTGCGTTTTTTTATCTTTTTGGACGTTCTGTAGATGCTCAGTTAACGCAATAATAGGTTCAGTGGTCATAGTCATAGCTCCAAAATAATGTTTTATCTGTACATTGATTTTTTATCTTTTTATGTTTCAACATTTAAAAATATTTCTCGAAGCACTATGGCTTCTTCTAATGAACTGTCTTTAAGTAAATTGATTGCCTTTTGAGTTTCGCCAAGACCATGCAGTAATAAGGCATGACAAGTTAAACGGACGTTAATATCAGGCACTAAAAAAGGCAGAGATTCCATGATTGCACGACTTTCTTTACAAAAATTGTGGTTGAGGCCAGCAATAGCGGCTTCAACGATCAGCTGGCGACAGGATTTTGAAAGTATCGTCATATTTTTGAAATAATCGAACTAAAAAGATCTTTAAATACTCTAACTAATGAACTCTGAATGCTCACTAAATTACTATACTGCTGTATGCTGTACTGCATTTTTACCATGTGGCCAGGATTATTGAGGTCAGTAGAGGATACTTTGGCTTTTAAATCTTGAGAAACTTTTGACATTTTATCTGACAGAGCATTTATCAAGGATTCAATATTCATGGTTTTCTCCTAATTTTAGATTAAAGTACGCAATTGCGAAGGCGAATGCTGATAGCGACGACGAAAACTGTCTGAAAAATGAGCATGATTACTAAAACCACACTCCATCGCTATATCAGAGACACGTAGCCGAGTCGACTTGAGCAATTCTAATCCTTTTTTTAAACGCTTGTCTAATAGCCACTGTTTTACGGACGTTCCAAACTTTTGATAAAACAAGAAATTCAATTTTCGTGATGATACACCTAGTTCTTCGGCATAGCGTGAAACACTCCACGCATTAAGACTATTTTGTTCAAAAAATTCTAGCAACTCATTGCTATTGCCGACCATCAAATTCAGCAAATTATAAAAATATTCACTATCCAAACCCAGGCAATAAAGATAAATAAATCGAAGCGACATTCCAGGTTGAATGCTCATAAGTCGTTCAGTGACTTGAATAATATTTTTTTGAAGAGACAATATTTTACAGCGATCAAATGCAAAACGTTGAAATGAATTTGATTGTGATGAATGCTGTGTCAGTGTTTTGTAAATCGGTAATAAATCAGCCGAATAGCATATAATATTTTTTAAATGATAACCATCAACAGTAGAAGCGACAGCACTTTCATCTGAAACAACCAAACTTCCAGAAGGAACATCATAATATTCACCAGAGCATTTCAATGAGCCGGCTTTAAGAAATAAAATAAATTGTATTGATTGCATTATTTTCCCCTTCGTTTAAGTATTAATGCTGACAATCTATCGATTTTTTCTAAAAGGGAATATCCGGTGTATACCTCATATTTTAAATGAATCAAAAAATAGATAATGTGTCTGGTGTCACGTATCAAGGCTCAGGTTCTTTTAAAAAAAGCACCTGATCGATGTGATCAATCCCAATGAAATATCAATTTGATTGTTTTTTCCTTATTCTATCAATTTGTGACCTTCAAGTTTTTTTTAATTTCAAGTTACTGTAAAGTTAAAAATATTTTTAATATTAACCAATCACTTTTTTAAAAATCGCCTTTTAAAAAAGGAATAACTTAAAATATATTTTAATAATGCAATTCATACTAAGTTAGTAAAGAGGTCAGTATGCCAAAATCAACAGTTTCAAATATGAATTTAAAATTTTTTACTTTTTTAAAAAGTCAAGACTCCTCCAAACAAAAAGGGGCAAGTGCTATTTCTAAAAAGAGGCTTACTGCTAAAAATACAGACAAGGGTATTTTTTCTCAAAATAAAGCGGATCAGGTTAAATTAAATGGGGAGCCACAATCTGAGACTGATAAATCAAGACTTAGTCTTGATGTTGCTTTAATTCAGCTAACTTTATTTAAAAAGTTAAATAAATATATAAATGATTTAGATATAAATGATGAACACAGAACAGTTCGTCAGAACAACGTAAAAGACAGATTCAAAGATTTTCTGATTATAACAGATAGCAACAAAGTCGCATGGTCTCAACATAAACAGCCTAAAGATCTGAGTGAACTTAAAAAAATCATTGGAGAAGCTTTAGAAAGTTGTAGTTTTTTTAAGTCGAGTTTGCGTACCATTTTAAACACGGTTAATGAACAAATCAAAGTTGCTGAAAGTAATTTAACTTCATATACTTATACAAAAAATTCACGTGATAGTAACGATGCCGAAAAAACTCCCGAAGTGCCTGCATTTTCTACTGATACAATAACTCAGGATACAACACAAAATACAATATCAATAATATCTCCTGCTACTCAAGAAAATAAATTGGTCAGCAGTGAAGATAATCAAAATAATACGCCTGACTCTCAGTCTGATGATTCTACTAATAGCAATTTATTCAATGATGTAGATGACAATGTTAATCATAATTTAGTGACTCAGCCAGCTGAGAATCCTCTTAATGAAGAGACAATAGTTAAAGAGCACGATCAACTTTTGAGGATATTGAATGAATATGCCAATACATCCACAAAAAGCCCCATTAAAAAATTGAGCCATGGTGGTAGTCATCTAAAAATTTTAGAAGATATATTAGGTAATAATTGGATTAAAATAGAAAAGAATAATTTTGAAGAAAAAATTAAATGGAAGAAAAATCCAGATATCAACGATATTTGTTTTATTGTAAATGCATTATTAGAAAAGCATCCAAAAAAAGAGTCGCAGCTGAATCAACTTTTAGTTCATTTTCAATCAGAATTTTCTAAACGTCATCCTGAGCTTAATATCAATAGTGATAGACTTTTACAAGTATTGAATCAATATGGGAAAGACAAAGATCATCAAGAAAAACTACATAAAAAATTAGATGAATATAATGATGTTTTGAAAAAAACAAAAGATACTCAAAATCCATATAAATGGAATGAAGAGCCTACAGAAGAAAAAATAGATGCTATTTTAAAAAAATTATTAGAAAATTCTATGGATCATGAATCGTCGTTACGTAAATTGTTAGCGCAGCGATTCCCAGAAAAAACAACTGCAATAATAACTGATATAACTGATGTAAAAACTAAAGAAATTTTTAAAAAACATAAAAAAATCTTACAGGAAGAAATAAGTAAGGTTGATACTGATCATCTCAACTCTTTTGGAAAACTTGAAAAATTCAGCAAAAAAATAGATCAAGTTCAAGAAGATCGTGTTAAAGAATTTAACAAAGAGATCAAAGGGTTTTCGGATAAAACGAAGATTACAATAAATGATTCTTTAAAAAAGAATTATGAATCAAAACTCAAAAACTGCGAACAGACGTTGAGTTTTCCAGACATTGTAGACAAAATTTTAGATAAAAAAGATTATTTCATTTTTAATTCAACAAAAAAAATAAACAAAGAAGAAATTGAGAAAAATGGAAATAAAATCAATGAGAAAGTTATTCAGATCTCTAATCTAGATATACCAAAAGAAGTAAAGAAAGAATGCATAAATAAAATCACAAGCATGGCTTTGAAGAGACTCGATTTAATAAACAACTCTCTTCCCAGAGAAGAAACTTTCTGGAAAAGCTTTTCAGCAGCAATGACATCAACTTTCACGCGCACAGGGGTAGTTGCCGGAATTGGTACAACTGTTATTTTATTGCTTGCATCTATTGGAGCCGTACCGGCTGTAATAATAGGGGGAGCCATTGTTGGGTTCATCGTATTCGGGAACGTTTTAAAAGAGCTTAAAAATTCAAGCAAAAAACAAGAAAAGCTTCAAGAAGTGATTCAATCTTATTCAAGCGAAAGAGAAAAAATAAAAGAAATACAAAAAAAGCATGGCATTTCCATACATCAGGCTGAGTCGAAAGCAAATTAAAACTCAGAAAGGCCTTATAAGCAAAACGATTCGTTCGACTTAAGCTCTAACTCTCGGGTTGTTTAACTTTAATGAAGTAGGCCGCGTGGGTTGAGAGAGGTTATGGGAAGGATGGTTTGTGTTACAAACCATCCTAAATTATCTTTTCGGCCAATCGGTTAAACTATGCAATGTGACCTAAAGATAGGGTAATAAGGAATGTGATGCTAAATGAGCATTTTTTTTAAACCAGAAAAAAATGGATTATTTCATATTAAAATTGCTCTCTTTTTTCATATTATCATCGTTGTCCTTTTCCATATTTTTCATATTAGCATCCGGCTTATTTTTAGAATCTTTTTTCATCCTTTTTTTTTCAGTTTTTTTATGATACTTCTCAATTTTAGTCTTTTTGATATTACCCGCTGAATCAGCCGTCGAAGAAGTCACTGCTGAAGACGCCACTTTAGAAGTGACTTCCGTAGGGTTGGGTTGCTTCAACATAGAACCTTCCGCAGCAATAGCAGTGGAAGATATCGTCACTGCAATAATGAATGCTAATGTTTTTTTCATATTTGATTCCTCAAAAAGTTTGTTTTGCCCCCCCTATCGGGAGTGTGTTTATCATATAGTAATCAGTTTATTATTTCTATGGGTGATAAATGGATCGAGTATATTTTATACAAAGTCGCTCTATTATATGAAAAAAACAACCGCCGATTTTTCATTAACCGCCGGCGACAAAACTCCCTCCATGCAGTAAACGAGAGAGCAGAGGCATCATTTCTTTCATAAATTGCAATAAAGTGGTCAAGAGGTCTATCACTATTTTTTGGTTATTCTGAAACATAGTGTCAGCTGACTGAACCATGTCAGTTGCATTTTGAGCAAACGCATTGTCGTAATTTGATTGCTTATAATCATTTTGACTGGCGATGCCACCAAGACCAGACACACCACTGCTAGCATGACCGGCAATAGAACCCAACTCATTTCCTTTTGCCATACCATAAGATGAGCATACCGCCCCAAGTAAGCCCCCGAAAATTTTGCAACCACTATCAATATAACCTCCTTTTGCTTTTTCATCTGCTGAGGCCAGCATGAGCTCGCATCTACGCATTTGGCTTTTATCTTTCAGCTCAAGGTCCATGCAGTTCTTTTTTAAAGTCTCTAATGCCACCAGCATGATCATGATCATGAGCTGTAACATGACGAGCTCCATGTTATCTGAAGGCCCGTTAGCTATGTCATGTACACGTTTACTGATAGTATCTAGATTATCTTTATCTAAAATGATACCGTTTTTAGGATTATTACTGATTTCAGACTTTTCAAGAATCTTTACGATAGGGAACGCATACTTTAAACATATCTTTGCCATAGGCTCTATATCTTTGTCATTTATTTGTGATTTATTCTTTCCTTCGATAGTGGCTGAAGGAATACTGTTTAGTTCTTCCTCCATTTTTTTTGTTATTTTTATTAACTCTGGGTCAGGCTTGACTTTTTTACCATTCACTTTCAGTTCTTCTTCAATAGTCTTCAATATAACGCTGGAAAATCCTGGTCGCTCTTCCTTTAATTTTGATTTATCACTTTGATCGTTTTCAAAAGTTGGAGAAGCTTTCTCTGGGTTTACAGAAAAAAAGTTTGAAGTAGTTTGAGTTAATCCGGTATTGTAATTCATAATGATCTCCTGATTTTTATTTATGGTGAGTGGCCTACTAGTTAATTACCCACCCATTATTAAGTCATTCAGCTGCCCCACCTGCTGTAACGATTTAATGGTTTCTTGCTGCTCTGCTTGAAGAAATTTCACTTCATTTTGCTGATTTTTTTGGTTTAGTTCTGTCCTTTTTTTGGTATTATCGACCTCATTTTTAGAAATCTCTCTTTCTGCAGCGTCTTTTTCCTGTTCGTATGTTAAGCCTGTGACTTGCCATTCTATGATACCGTCAAATGTTAATTTTGATGCTTCAACAAAGGCTTGAGCTGCACGATACCCTGCAAATCTGAATGATCTGAAAGCCGTTTTTTCGATTTCTTTAGATACTGACATTAATATAATCTGATTGATTGCTTCTTGTGTGATTTCTTCTCCATCTTTGGCGGCTTGCTTAGCGGCTTTCATTACGTTCTGCTTAATGCGGTTTATGATTTGTTTTTTTGATTTTTCAAAAAATTCTGTTGCTCGATCGATATTTTTTTGGATATTTTTTGGTTTAGCATTAATGTCCTCGAATGCAAATTCAGCCTCTTCACCCTCACCCGACGCCATATTTTTCAGCTCAATTCCTCCTTCCTCCGGGTTAAAGTTAAACCTTTCAGAAAGATTTTCGATAAACTCTTCTGCTTCTTTTCCAAGCTGTTTTTCCATTCTCTCTTCAAGTAATTTGATCCCCTTTTTCTCCATGCCTTCTGCGGCGGCTTCAGCCAATCGGGATGATCCAACTTTAGCAGCATCTGCAAGAGCGTCACTACCTCCCTTTCTGATGAGTTTTACTGCACCTTCTTTTAGTAATTTAGCGGGCTTATAGAGAACAGAAAATATATCAGTCATTAGTGCAACAAACTGAAAAAACGTTGATAAACCCGTTAAGACTTCAATTGCTTTATCTTCTGCCTCCTTATTACCAATATGGCAGGCTTCCAGAATTTGACATAAATCTTTTGCCAAACCGCACGCACCTGCAAGAATATTAGCCGCACCAGAGACTTCATCTCCGATACAAACTTCTACTACACCAATGATAACCTGGACCACATTAACGATAACGTCTATTAATTTATCCCACCAGCTTCTTTCTTCATTTTTTTTAATTTGTTCTTGTTGTTGATGAATCATATCTACTAATTTTTGGTGCTCATAATCTATTAATAATTTTTGATGTTTAAGATTATCCCTGTCTTGTTGATTCTGTGATGACATATTATTTATAACAACTTGTTGATAATGCAAAAAGACGGCGATCATTATATTTTGAAAACTCAAATTGTTATTTATAATGTTGTTTCCGAAATTTAAATACGCATCATGGTTGTTATTAACAGAGAAATCAGGAGTGTTTTGAAGTAATAGTAAATTTGAATGAAGTGTTTTTAAACGGGAAAAAAGATTAACCAGATCCTTATTAGAAGAAAAAGAATCAAGATCCTTACCTAAAGAATGCAATTGGTAAAGAGTCATTTTGATGGCTTCCTTTGCCTTTTCAGGGGAAGCACCCATTAAGTCCGAAACATGGGAAAGATTGCAAAAATCCGAAATAGAATCGAGCAAATGGTTTGCCCCTTTTATTGCATCAAGTGCAGTAGGGATTTTGTCTTTTAATTCTATTGAAGATTTTTTTATTGCAGATCTTTGTGAAATTGCTTTATCGTTTTTAGTATTTGAATGATTAAAAAAGTTTTTTATATGAGGCAATAAATTGGAGATGATTTCTTGTCGTTCGTGTGGGGCCAAACTTTGATTTTTTAATTGTTTCTCAAGAGAGTTGACTGCTTCAGTTTGCGATGTATGATTTTTTAATATCAAAATTAAATTTTCTGATTTTAAATTAAAATTAACAAAGCGTTGTTTTAATTGTTTTAATATTTTTTTGAGTTCTTGTTCCTGTGTTTTTTCTTCTTTCTTTTTGTCTATAAAAGAAGTTAAGGTACCAACCTCTTTTTGTTTTTGAAAGCCATGATATTTTGTTTGATTAACATCAATTTCTGCAACCATATGACACCCCCGGCATTTTCAAACATTTAAGATGATTTTTTATAAAGTCATGGATTCTATTTAAGATAATTTTGTTATTTAAGCAGGTGACTAAGAGCTCATAATGGTTCTGCATAGTTGACCCAAAGAAGATACCATTGTTTTTGCCAGGTTCATCCAGTTTGATGCTGTATTATTTTGCTGAGAAACCTTTATTTGAGCCTCACTAGAAACTTGAGTTGCTACAGACACAATTTGATCAGAAGCACCTTTTATGGCATCAAGACAATCTCTCGAAATCTGATAACCACCTTTTCCATCTGACGTTTGATTCTTTAGATACTCAACAATGTTTTTACCGTCAACTTGAAGACCTAATGCTTCGGCCTTTTCAATTAATTCTTTAGTAAAATCTTCCTTTTTAGTAGCATCACTGGGCGGAATTTCATCTACAAGCTCATTGACTCGATTGCTTAATTCCTGAGCTGCCTGTTGTCTTTCTAATGCTTTTTTTTGATTTTCCGCTATATGAAGGGCGCCAGAAGCACTCGCATTGTATTCGCACATTGAGAGCAATATCATTAACATCCACATACTTATATTAGGATCATGAAGCGCACTGGATAACATGCTTAAAAGAGTTCTACCCTCAACATCGTTGGGATTATCATACGGATCAGGACCAGGGGCAGGTTCATTAGAAATACTACGTTTATTTCTTATAGGAATAGAAGATATATCTTTATGATTAAAATCCTGGGGATTATCATCAGAATCATCACTAAGGTCAGGCTCATTAAAAACACTACGTTTATTTCTTGTAGGTGATATATGTTTATTATGTAGTTTTCGCGCTTGCTCTCTGATTTCTTTGTGCTGTATTTCTGAAAGGTGTCCTGAAAGCGCTATTTCATGGAGCTGCTTCTCGAAAAGCAACATGTTTTTGTTGATTCGCTTGGGATCGACTTCTTTTAGAAAATGTTCAACCGCTAAAGCAACCAGCTTTATGTTCGCGTCAGCCTTAGCTTTTGCTTTTGCTTCTTTATTAGCTTTTGCTTCTTTATGCTGATTAATGAATTGCTTAAAATCATTTATATATTTTTTAAAGTCATCTTTATTAGAGATGTTTTCTTTTGCAAGAGTCAGCAGTTCCTGTAATTTATTACCAACATCAACAGGTTCATGTTCTACTGAATGAATCAATTGTTTTAAAATGTTTTCTAGACGCCCCATTTGATTTTTTGTGAGCTTTTGGATACCTTCGGTAGCGCCCTTGGCTGGAATAGTTTTGTCGCTGTTTTCAGCATAAAAAGCCTTATTTTCATTAACCAGATTAACTAAATCAGGCATAACCTGCATATTCATAATATACACTCCCTAGTGATTTAATTTTGACCACTAAATATTAATATTAATTATTGATTAAATATATATTTTTTTTAAAAAAATTCATTTAATTTATTTTATAAGTAATTTAGACCTCTTTTGTGAGTTCGTCTTTCAATTTTTGGATTTTTCTAACTAAATTGATCGTCATCAAAAAGATTTTCTGGTTTTTTTTTGTGATAACGATAAGACAATGTTTTGATGATTTTTCTAGCACTTAATACTGAATCATAAAGTTTTTGTAGCCCTTCATATTCTTCAGGGGTTTTTGGTGAAGATAAAGCGGATTTTAGTGTCACCTCTGCTTCATCCAATTCATCTAATTTTGACTGTAATTGTTCAGGACAGTTTTTTAATGAGTCTTCAAGATAAGTGATAGTGGCCATAAAAATGATGTTCTCAATAACGTCTAAAAATTAAAAATTTAAAGGAATATGTATCATGTCATTTCCTTTGATGAGTTGTATTCCTTGCTTGCCTATGAATATAACTTTATATCCATTCGATAATACTGTGCCTACTTGTAAACGCTGTCCGTTTTCTAAATCAATAAATACAGATTTAATATTACCACCGTAGCTCATGACAGGAGAGGGTAATATCTGTGCAGATTGATCGAATACAGGAATATTTTGATAAATGACTTTGGGAAAAGTGGGATCTTTTTGATGAATATTGTCTAACATTTCATTTAATTTTTTTTGCTGTTCAGAAGAAAGCCAACCGCTCATCACAATATTTTGTTTATTTTGCTCCATGCTTAAATAACCCAGCAGATCCGATTCCATTAATTGTTGTATCAAAAACTTAATTTGTTCGCCCTGATTGTTAACAACGCTCCATCCTTTTAACCCTGCAATAGATGAAAGGGCTTCCTGCACTTTTGCCCATTCTGGCCCTGATTGAATTAATCCATGAATTACCAACGTGTTAGGAAGACTACCTTGCTTGACCTCAACGTCAGGATAACCAAATTGAAGGAAAACGTTTTTTACACTTAACATTAAATGATCATCGCAGATCAGATTATTGTGATATGCGATCTCATTCGCCAACAAAAAGTTCTGTACATTTTTTATTAAATCAGAATTTTGGCAATATCCATTTAAAATGACGCTTCCATCAGGCTGCCAAATAGTCTTCACTTCTTTTAATTTTAATGTGTTTAATTTCTTTGCCAGTTGACTTGCGATGTTTGTCGATTGATATTCAATCATTTTCTTTTCACTGTGCTTTAAAAGCCTATTCTTATTAGAAGAAAGCCAATACACTCCCCCTAAAAAAGTGAATAATAAAATGAGCGCTAATACTGATAACCATAGAGAGGGTCTTTGATCAACCCGCCTTGGTAAAGGCATCGCAGTAAGAGTATCGTCATGTGCTCCCAAGAGCATATAAATGCCATCTGCTTCAATCACCTGATGAAGCGGCAAAGGATGGTTTAAATCAAACGCAACACCATTGACCCAAACCTGACATTGAGCCTCCATGAAAATTTCATTTTCTTCGATTTTGAGTGTCAGGATATGAGCATCTGGCAATACTAAAAAGATATCGCAATCCTGCTCTCCGAAAGTAAATATGCCTTCTGGCAATAAAATTTCACGGCCATTCAATATGCCATTCAATAAGCGTACTTTAAACTGTGCTTTCATATTTTATTGCCTTTTATTCTTCACCGGCACAGCTTTTATTAAAAATAATCTGACAACACTACTGGATTGTTTGCTTGAACTACGAAATAGTCCTCCAATTAAAGGAATGTCTCCCAATAAAGGAATTTTGTGCTTTGAAGCTTTTTGACTATCTTGAATAAATCCTCCCAATAAAAGATTTTGTCCAGGTTTAAGAACTGCTTGAGTCGTAATTTGAGAATTATCTATTTGAGGTAGTATTTCGGTTGTATTATTAATAGAAGGTCTCTGCTGACCATCTTGAATATCGAGATTTAATAGTACGTCTTCTTTGCCTTTATCTTTAATCATTCTAGGTGTGACCTGCATCAGGGTACCCGTCGTTCTTGAATCTAGTTTTGCCACCTTATCCCCTTGTAATTTCGTATAAAATGTCACGTTTTTATCCAGCACCGCTTGAATATTGTTTAGAGTGACTATAGAAGGACGCGATAAAACCCGAGCTTTTGAATGTTGTTCTAACGCATTAATTCGTACCATGAAATCATTGCCCACAACGGTAGAAAATCCACCGTCATCACTGGATATAAAACCCTTATTAAACGAAACTTTACCACCGCCCAGAGACGCAGAAGCCTCCCAATTAATACCTAACTGGTTTATATCCGAGGCATCAACATCAATAATCGCGACTGAAATTTCTATTTCAATCGGGCGAACATCAAGTTGTTTTACTAAACTGGCATAAATTGGCATGTTAACCACTCTATCCCTCACAATGAGGGCGTTTTGACGAGGATCGGCCGAAAATAGGGGTAACCCTAAAGATTGATCTTTGCCAGAGGTTTTATTTTCTCCTATAGCGATGGTATTTTGTGAATTCATGTCACGTAAAACACTCACTAATCCTGGTAAAGTCACTTTTTGATCACGATATTGATAAGTGGTATCAGTGGCTGAAGCATACTTCAGTGAAAACACCCGGACGGCTTGTTTATTGTCATTATAATTTTGCCGTTGTGTATTTAATAATGAGGTTAACTGGGTTGCACGCTCAATACACACAGGCACACCGCTGATTTCTACTGTATTAAGACGAGTCAAGGCTTTTAAGGCACAATTTTTCCCATTAGGGAGGCCGCTATTTTTTAAATACTTAATTAATGCTTTGATGGGTAAATCACCAGAAGACAGAATCTGCTTTTTAATATCTTGAATTTTATAAAAATAAATGACATCACCATCAAAATACCACGTCAAATTATATTGAGTGGATAACTCATCTAACATTTGATTAGGGGTTTTATCTTTTAATTCGCCGGAAAAAGTGTCAGTAATGTCGGGGCTTACGATCACAGGAATACCGTAGTTAAGCCCGATTTCTTTTAGAAGTTTTCCAAGCGAGATGCCATGAGTGTAAATAAAAAACGGGGCACCTTTCCAATGAATGGTCTGTGCCTTTAAAAAGGGGTTGCTTAACAAAAAACAGATAAAAAGGCTGATGATTTTTTTCATTGTGATATCGCATTTATTTTTTTGAAAATTATCCCGAATAATATCAACTATAGTTAAACGGGAAAATAAAGAGGGAAATATCATTCAGATTCATCATCCGATTTAGACTCATCTTGAAATGATGACCAAAAAGTTCTCATCAATTTTTAGAATGATTTGATATCAGTGAGATCAGATAATGTCTAAAAGATAATAGTTGATCTAATATGGATGCCATCTCTTCTACATTGGTCCCAATATCACCATCAGCTCGACACCATAACCACCAATGTTTCTTTCTGAGCTCTAATCCGTAATCTTGTGCCTCTTCCAAGGAGGCGAATAGTAAGCTTATATGTTTAAAGATGACATCGTATAAAATCTTTTCTTCACATAAAAGCAATCCTACACAAACAGAATGTTGATAATCTTTTGCCTGGGCCTGGACGTTATCTAAAATAAACTCAATGGTATTTGAGCTTTTTAAAAGCTGGATATCGGTCACCAGAGGGAGCACATTTAATATTTCTTGCATCTCAACTCCCAAGCGAATTTGAACATTTATATTATTAACTCAATAAGAGATTTAAAATATAAGGCGAAAACCTCAATTGAAAATGTTTGATTTTTTAAACATATCAAAGTTTAGAATAAAATTTATTGAACGCGAACTAGTACTGGTTTGACAAAATGCCCTTAAAAAATCGGGATGATAATACTATGAAAAAGAATAAATCCTCATCACTGGTCAATAAATTGACCCTATTATTGGGTATCAACTTGACGTGCATTTGGTTCATTGCAACAGCGATGAATGTTTTTTTTTCATTTGAAAACACAACAACGCGTTTGATTAAGGAGTTAGAAAATAAAGCGGATTTACAAGTTGGATTAATCAATCAGCTGTTTCAAACAGCTGAGCGCGATGCGCTTTTATTGACACAAATTGATGAAATTGCTCCCCATAACGCTAAAGATTTTTCTGGATCATTCATTCAAAATCAAAACTGCAATAGGTTGCCACTTCTGAGCAGTGCGCAAAATATCTTACAGGTCTCAAGAATGATAGATCAAAAAAATTATTTTTTTAGTTTTATCATACAACCCGAAAAAGGGATCGCTCTGTTCACACCTAAAACTCTTTCTCATCAAGAGCTCATAAAAAGACAAAATGAGTTATTGGATCTGTTGTCTGGTTCTCCAAAAGACAATATTTTTTGGGGAAACCCAGTTTATGTAAAAAACGATGGATGGCATCTTTCTCTTGCTTTATGTAATAAACATGGAGGATTCTCTGGCATTGCTTTGAACATAAACCGTTTTTTTTCTCATGATCCCCAAAAAAAGAATCAGGATATTCATTTATTATTAGATGAGGCGGGTGATCTCTTAGCGTCTTCCCACCCCCTCAGCTCAAAAAAAACAATCAATCATCTTTTGAAAGAACTTAGAACGATTAAGTTGCATGATGGATTACAACAAACTGAAAATTTTTTGGTTTGGCGTTTACGATTACCTGTCCAAAAATTGCAACAATTGATCGTTTATCCCCGCGCCAATTTCCTAAAAGAAGCCGCTCAGCCAGCGTTAGATCAATTACCCTTTGCCATCTGCATTTTGGTATTACTTACTCTCACCGTATTTTTTTTATTACGCTATTACCTGGCCGTTCCCCTCTGGAATTTCGTTAAAATTATTAGTACAACAGGGACGGAATCCATGGAAAAACGTCTACCAATGAATCGTCATCATGAACTAGGACGAATCGCTCAGTCATATAATGATTTACTGGATGTACTTAATAAGCAATATGATACTTTAGAAACGAGAGTCAATGAACGAACACTACAGTTGGAACGCGCCAAACAAGTGGCAGAACAGGCCAATCGTCGTAAAAGCTTACATTTAACCACGATTAGCCACGAAATCCGAACACCTCTCAATGGCGCTCTTGGTGCTATTGAATTACTCAAACATACTTCTTTGAGTCCTTCCCAATTAAAGCTGTTGGATACAACACAACAATGTTCTGCTTCTTTGTTAAGTATCATTAATGCATTACTTGATTTTTCACATATAGAATCAGGTCAGATGACATTGGTCTTAGAGCAGACGGAATTGCTGCCCATTTTAGATCAAGCCATGTTAACCATTCAAAGCCAGGCGTTTAAACATTCACTGAATTTGTATACCTTCGTCAGTAAAGAGGTGCCTTTAGTATTAAAACTAGATGCTTTACGTTTAAGACAAATTTTAATTAACCTACTAGGTAATGCGGTAAAATTCACTCAAAAGGGATCTATTTCTCTTTACGTCCAACATGAAAATCACAAGCTCTGTTTTACCGTTGAAGATACCGGTTGTGGGATCGATGAAAAATTTCAGAAAAAAATATTTCAACCTTTTTTTCAGGCAGGAATTAACAAAGGAACAGGTCTTGGACTCACGATTGCGAGTAATTTAGCCAGCCTCATGAAAGGCACTCTGGATTTACAGAGCACTTTGAATTTAGGGACACGTGTCTGTTTTGAGATTCCTGTCAATGAAAAATATGCGCCTCCTACTATTTTCAGCGGCAGTTTATCTGCTCCCTCCTCATTAATCCCCCAACTGAACGCTTGGGGGATAGCGTGTCTGTCAAATAATGAGGTCAACCCAAAGCTTTTGGATAAAGATCTGATTTATCTGCCAGGAAGGCTTTATTCAAATGTGAAAAAAATACTTTTTGAACAAGAACATCTCCCTGAATCAAAATTACCCGTCCAACCCTGGAAAATGAGCGTTTTATTGGTGGACGATTCAGAAATAAATCTTAAAATTATAGGCATGATGTTGTCTGAACTGGGTCATGACGTGGAGTTGGCTCATAGTGGTGATGAAGCGCTGGAGCTCGCGCATCATCAACGTTTTGATTTAGTGTTGATGGACATTCGTATGCCAAAGCTAAATGGTTTACAAACGACCAGGTTGTGGCGAACAGATCTCAAAAATAGGGATAGAGAATGCATGATTGTTGCTTTAACCGCTAACGCGAGTCCTTCAGAAAAACAAAGGGTTTGTAAAGCAGGCATGAATGATTATTTATGTAAGCCCGTAACTATAGCAGATCTCGCCGGTATTCTTGACCTGACAGCTCAATTTCAGATAAAGCGCGATATCTCTTTAGTCGCACAGGTATCGACGCTAAAACCCGTTTTGGATACAAAAGACAAAAACCTAATATCAAAAATATATTTATCCATGTCAAAGTTAGCTGAAGAGATAGCCGAATCCATTCACAATCCGGATCCAGTCTATCTCGCCGATCATTTACATAAATTGAAAGGGTGTGCAGGACAGGCAGGATTCATAGAATTGCAAGAAAAAGTGGTAGAGTTAGAAAAAAGTATTCATGAAAACAATAAAATAACGGAAAAAGATATCAAAGAATTAAAAAATTTAATCAAAAAATAATATAAATAATTAATTAATTATAAAAATTTTTATTTTGAAAGCTAGGGGAAAGGGGAAAGAAGTATGAACGTAAAAATATTGATCGTAGATGATCATGAGCTCATTATTAATGGTATCAAAAATATGCTCTCGCCTTATAAACGTTATCAAGTAGTAGGGCAAACAGAGAATGGATTAGATGTTTATAATTTATGTGTTCAAACAGAGCCTGATATGGTCATCCTGGATTTAGGATTACCTGGAATGAATGGTCAAGAAGTGATTTTACAATTACATCGCCGATGGCCACAACTGAACATTTTAGTCTTAACTGCTCGAGAAGAAGAGCATTATGCGAGTCAAACATTAAAAATGGGGGCTCTGGGTTATGTGATTAAAAAAAGCCCTCAACAAATTTTAATGGCGGCGGTGCAAACCGTACTTGCAGGGAAACAATATATAGACCCTACTTTAAATGTGGATAGTGTACTGAAATTAATCAAAGAATCGGAGCATTCTCCTTCTATATTAACCTCACGTGAACGACAAATTCTCAAACTGATTACAGAAGGGGTCTCCAATCGAATCATTGCAGACAGGCTTTATATCAGTGAAAAAACGGTAGAAACACATCGTCTTAATATGATGAAAAAACTTGATGTCCACAAAGTAGCTCAATTGATTCAGTGGTCGCAACGTTTAGGTATCAATATTTAGATAAAAACCACACCCAGGGCTCCTGATATACAAATTCCATGAAGATAACTTCATACTTTCAATGTAGAATCAGCATCAATCATTTTTATTGAAAAGATGAATTAAAATATTCACTCAAACATTTTCAAAACGGCAGTGAGGAGTAGCAAGTGCTTTTATGTCTATTTTTATAAAAACATCTGAAGAAATTGAAAAAATGCGAGTCGCTGGTCGTTTAGCAGCAGCAGTGTTAGAAATGATTGAACCTCATGTGAAAGAAGGGATGTCGACTGGTGAACTGGATAGTATTTGTCATGATTACATTACAAATCAGCAAAAAGCCATTCCTGCTTGTCTGGGCTATCGGGGTTTTCCAAAATCAGTTTGTATTTCGCTTAATGATGTGATTTGTCATGGCATTCCATCTGATGAAAAAATCTTAAAAAGAGGAGACATTCTCAATATCGATGTGACCGTCATCAAAGATGGCTTTCACGGCGATACTTCTAGGATGTTTATGGTCGGAAAACCGACAATTATCGCTGAACGTCTGTGTCGTACCACCTTGGAAACACTTTATTTAGGCATCAAAATGGTGAAGCCTGGTATTCGTCTGCGCTCATTAGGCAAAGCCATGCAAGCTTTTGTTGAATCACATCATTTTTCTGTTGTACGGGAATATTGTGGACATGGTATAGGCCGAACATTTCATGAAGATCCTCAAGTATTACATTATGATGATGAAGATCATGGTCTTATTTTGAAAGCAGGCATGACTTTTACGATTGAACCTATGGTGAACGCAGGCAAAGCACATATTCGAGTCATGAAAGACAAATGGACAGTCAAAACCAAAGACCGCAGCTTATCCGCACAATATGAACACACCGTTGCAGTCACTCATGATGGCTGCGAAATTTTAACCTGGCGTCCAGATGAACCTGTTTCTAAGCTGATTAAGCATCAGGATTCATCCTCTTTAAGATAAATCTTTTTGAGATACATCAAAATCATTCACTTATATTGAGAAAATATGAACATGTCAGACGCACAAAAGATGATTGAGAATGCCTATGAAAATCGCGCCAGTATCACGGCAAAAAATGTAGCTCCCTCGCTGAGGAAGACCATTGATGAGATTATTGAGCAATTAGACAGGGGCGAACGAAGAGTTGCCGAAAAAATAAATGGGCATTGGGTAACACATGAATGGCTAAAAAAAACAATCCTGCTCTTTTTCTGTATTCATGATAACCAGATGATAAAAGGCTTGGAAACAGCGTATTACGATAAAATACCTTTGAAATTTTCTGATTATCAAAGCGACAGATTTTCACGTGAACGCTTACGTGTGGTTCCCCAGGCAACCGTACGAAAAGGCGCATTTATCGCGAAAAATACGGTTCTCATGCCCTCTTATGTTAACGTCGGCGCTTTTGTTGATGAGGGCACGATGATCGATACTTGGGCCACAGTGGGTTCTTGCGCCCAAATTGGTAAAAACGTTCACCTATCAGGCGGTGTGGGTATTGGAGGTGTTTTGGAACCTCTACAAACCAATCCGACTATTATCGAAGACAACTGTTTTATTGGTGCTCGTTCAGAAATCGTTGAAGGCGTGGTGGTGGAAGAAGGCGCTGTCATTTCTATGGGCGTGTTTATCAGCCAAAGTACCCGCATTTATGATCGTGAAACCCAAACTATGCATTATGGTCGTGTTCCTGCCGGTGCCGTCGTTGTTCCAGGCAGTCTCCCTGCTAAAGATGGAAGCCACAGCCTGTATGCTGCCATCATTGTGAAAAAAGTAGATGCAAAAACAAAAGAAAAAATCTCTATGAATCAATTGCTGCGTTACGATGAATGCCTGCAAAAGGAATCATTTTGATAGTAAATATCAATCCACTGGGTTCTATGGATCTGTTGTCTCATCTAGAAGTAGACATGCTCAAACAAACACAAAATACCTATTTGTATGATCTTTTTCGTCATTGCGCGCTGGCTGTGCTCAGTTCAGGTAGCCAAACAGACGATAGCAAAGAATTGTTATCACGTTATGAAGATTTTCGGATCAATATATTGCGCCACGAACGCGGTATTGAACTGGAGCTGATCAATCCCCCTGCTGCAGCTCTTATTGATCAAAAAATAATGAAACTATTACAAGCGAATCTCTTTTCTGTATTACGCGATATTTTATTTTTACAGGGTAAAATGTCAGAAACCCCATTTCTTCAAGATTCAACGGCTTCTGTTTATTTAACAAATCAAGTTTTTTCTATACTCCGTCATGCGCGAGCGCTTCATACTCACCAAGAACCCAATCTTATCGTCTGTTGGGGTGGCCATTCTATTAACACCCAAGAGTATTTATATGCTCATCAGGTTGGGCATCAGCTGGGTTTGAGAGAATTGAATATCTGCACAGGATGCGGGCCAGGTGTCATGGAAGCGCCAATGAAAGGCGCGGCGATTGGTCACGCTCAGCAACTATATAAAAAAGGGCGTTTTATTGGCATTACGGAACCTTCTATTATTGCCTCAGAGCCACCCAACCCCATGGTTAACGAGCTGATTATTATGCCAGATATAGAAAAACGCCTGGAGGCTTTTGTACGTATGGCCCACGGCATTATTATTTTCCCTGGTGGTGTCGGCACAGCAGAAGAATTTCTCTATCTTTTAAGCATTTTGATGGATGTTAAAAACAGGCATCAGATTTTACCGCTGATTCTCACCGGCCCAGAAGAAAGCGCGGAATATTTTAATGCACTTAATACGTTTGTTATCGAAACATTGGGCCCTCAAGCCTGTCGTTTTTATCAAATTATGATTGGTCAGGAGCAAGAAGTCGCACAAAAAATGAAAAAAATGATGAAAAAAGTCAAAGAAAATCGTTGCTACACAAAAGATGCCTATAGTTTCAACTGGTCGATTCATATTAACGAAAAACAACAGCATCCGTTTAATCCAACGCATCAAAATATGGCAGATCTCAATCTAAAATGCGATCAAGCGCCAGAGGCGCTCGCGGCTGCTTTACGTTGTGCTTTCTCAGGCATTGTGGCGGGTAATGTCAAAGAAAAAGCCATACAAGCTGTAAAAACTCAAGGGCCTTTTAAACTTAAAGGGGATCCAGACATGTTGCAACAATTGGCTCAATTATTAGAAAATTTTATTCATCAAGGACGAATGAAATTAACTGGAACGGCTTATCAACCCTGTTATGAAATTGACATCTCATCCACTTTTGTCGATCAGCTGTGATTGCCCCTCATCTTTTTGGTCATCAAATCACTGATTGTGATCTGATCGCGTGATTTCATGCTTGCCATCAGTTGGAAGATCGCTATCGCCAACTGATTGTATTGGCAAAACAATTTCCCCCTTTACCAAAGGTATTCAAACAACCCCATTTAGAAATGTCAGAACGCTGTTGATAAGCGTGAGAAAAGTGTGTATTCATATTATCTCTCCTAAAAACACACAAATTCCCCTAATACAACGCCGCTTTACCTCCAGACAAAGCAAACCTCATAAAAAATTGAAAATAAATCCTCTGAGAGAGGAGGATTTTGAGGTTTATTCAATTAATCACCCCAATCAGCATCAGGACCAGGACCAGTATCAAGCATTCGGTGAGTGATCATATTCTTAAAAGCAGTTGAGTCACTTGGTTTTTTCGGCGTTTCTTCTACTTTTACTTTTTTTAGAGGGACACCTCTTTGAATCTGTTCTAAGAAATTTTCTTTTGGGTCGCTCTGCGACGGTGATACTGGTGGTCGTTTCTTTGTCCGTTCCATGTCCTTTGTCTTTAGCGATATCGGTGGCGGTGTCTCTGTCGATTTTTTTTGTCCCTCTTCTAGTGTAGTTTGAGGCTTTCCTGTAGAATCTGTCGGCTTATGATTCTGCACCTGCAATTCCTCCAAAAAACGCTCTGGCTTACTACCCCAAAATGCCCCTAAATCAGTAAAATGATTTAATCGCCTCATCATCACTATTAACGATAAAAATCGTGGGTGATCAGTTTCAGAATTGTTTCTTTTACTCAATACACTTAACCTCTTGTTCAAATTTCATTTGAACGAAAAATAAAGTCTTCACCCGGTTTAAAACCCATTAAGGTTTACCTCCACTGAAAGATGTCTCTATAAAACGGAAATCATCGTGAATATCAATAAACAATTACGCCGAAGGGAAATGCACCATCATCCGCTTTCAGAAACATACCCTCAATTGATTCGCCAGTTATATGCCAGCCGAGGGATAACAAAAGATCAACAACTGGCGCGAGGGACAAAAAGTTTATGCGATTGGCAAGCATTGGCAGGCATAGAAGCCGCGATTCAGATTTTAAAAGAGGCCCTCTCATTGCAAAAGCGGATGATGATTGTGGGGGATTTTGATGTAGATGGTGCGACCAGTACAGCATTGGCGATGATGGCCCTGAAAGCAATGGGAGCCCAAAATGTGCATTTTTTGATACCCAATCGTTTTGAAGAAGGCTACGGATTGACTCCAAAGATAGTGGAACAGGTATCTCTTCGTGGCGCAGATCTGATCATCACTGTAGATAATGGCATTTCTTCACATGAAGGTGTCGATTTGGCACATCACAAAGGCATGCAGGTACTGATCACAGATCATCATCTTCCGACTGAGCGCTTGCCTAATGCGGATGCCATTATTAATCCCAATCAACTTAATTGTCCTTTTCCTTCTAAATCTCTAGCGGGGGTCGGGGTCACTTTTTATCTGATGCTTGGATTAAGAGCGCATTTGAGAAAAGAGGGATGGTTTCATAAAAAAAATATCCAGGAGCCGAATTTGGCGGAATTTTTGGATTTGGTGGCTTTAGGCACAGTGGCAGATGTCGTCCCACTTGATACAAATAACCGTATTTTGGTGCATCAGGGCTTAAATCGCATCCGTGCGGGCAAAAGTCGCCCTGGTATTGTCGCCTTACTCGAAGTGGCTTCTCGAAGCGCGCACAGATTAACGGCCGCTGACCTTGGTTTTGCTCTTGCTCCTCGCTTAAATGCGGCAGGTCGCTTGGACAATATGTCGACAGGCGTTTCTCTGTTACTGACGCAAGATCTGTCTGAAGCCAGAGAGTTGGCCAGAGATCTCGATGCTTTAAATAAAGTAAGACGAGAGATTGAACAAAGCATGAAAAAAGAGGCATTGGATTTATGTCATCAAATTGAATGTCATGATCAGCCGCTACCAAAGGGTCTTGCGCTTTATCACCCTAAATGGCATCAAGGTGTGGTTGGCATTTTAGCGTCACGTATCAAAGATCGTTTTTATCGGCCAGTCATTGCTTTTGCACCAACCGACGGCGGACAGCTCAAAGGGTCTGGGCGTTCTGTGGCGAGCGTACATATGCGAGATCTCCTGGAACAGATTGACCGAGCCTACCCTGGGCTGATACTTAAATTTGGCGGACATGCTATGGCTGCTGGTTTATTGATTGAGCAGAATAAATTTGATCTCTTTCGTCAATGTTTTGCCGAACGAGTGACGGCTTCTTTAAAGGACCTGGAGCTTGAAAATAGTATTTGGTCCGATGGTGAGCTCTCTCCTGATAAGATTTCTTTAGAAACAGCGCAATTACTTCGTGATGCAGGGCCTTGGGGGCAAGGATTTCCAGAACCCGTTTTTGATGGAAAATTTCGCATTTTACAACAACGTCTACTTTGTGGTTGTCATCTTAAATTACAAGTTGAACCGATTGAAGGTGGTATCCCTTTAGATGCGATTGCTTTTAATGTTGATTCAAAATCGTGGCCGTATCCCCTGTTCAAAAAAGTGACTTTGGCCTATAAGCTGGATATCAATGTATTTCGTCAGCAGCCACAACTGCAACTCATGATCCAGGGTATTTGGGAAGACAACGGATAGTGAAACCCTTATTTCATCAGTTAATATAAAACGTCTTGATTTCTCTTCAAAATGATCGACTTTTTAAACATCTCAAAATGTGGTCTTTTCAAGAAAGACATGAAACATTTTTTTTAAATCTTCGAAATACACCACTTTAATAAATATTGATCGTTTTTTTAAATGAATGGCTAAAATTCCGTCTTCAGATAATTTTATCTTTTTTATATTTTTATAATTAATAAGAATATTACAATAAAAAAATCCGTCTTTTTTAAAAATTAATTTTGGATATCGAATATAAAATATATAAATTATTAACAATAATAAACCGAATAGTAAATATATCGTTAAGGGCGATGATAAATTTATCATATTGTTATATATAAAAATTATTGTTAATCCTATCAAAATAGTGGCATCAACTTTATTTTTACGTTCTAAATTAACCTTAAGAATGGTTTTTCCTTTGATGAAATTTAAAATAAATTCATTATAAACGGCATAAATTAAAAAGGAGATGATGAAAATAATTAAAGTATGATCGACATTTGACATAAAGTGAGTTCCTAAAATCTCTTAATTTTTGCCTGTTTTTTATTATTCAAGATCCAGGTTCAGAAATTAAAACAGGCATTCAAAAATTAAGGAGCAAGAAAGCCGAGCCAATAACCAAAGATGCCGATGGCAAAGAAACCTAGAATAATCCATAGGGCATTAACATTTCGCCGTAACATCCACATACATGCAAAGGTCAATAGTAATGGCACTAAACCAGGCATCAGTTGATCAAAAATAGTTTGTAACGTCGTGACAGTGGTATGACCTGTTTGATCTGTGATTGTAGAGACAACGACAGGGATATTAATATGTGTCCATTTATTCACTAGGGCACCCATCACAAATAACCCAAGAATAGAAGCGCCTTCTGTTAATTTTTGCAAGACCCCTCCCTTCATGTCACTCACCATACTCATGCCTTTTGAGTAACCATAAGCTATGCCGTAATAGAGAGATAATAAACGCACAAGGTTAAATAATATAAAAAACAATAAAGGTCCCAGTAGGCTTCCACTCATGGCAATCCCTGCTCCAAGAGCAGCAAAAACAGGACGTACCGTTCCCCAAAAAATCGGATCACCCACGCCGGCAAGAGGACCCATTAAACCGACTTTAATTCCGTTAATGGCTGCATCATCAATGGGTGCACCATTGGCTCGTTTTTCTTCCATTGCCATCGTGACACCTATGACAGGCGCCATAACGTAAGGATGAGTATTAAAAAATTCTAAATGGCGTTTGATTGCTTGTTGACGTTCAGCATTATTTTCTGGATACAAACGGCGGATCGCAGGGATCATCGAAAAACAAAATCCTAATGCCTGCATACGTTCAAAATTCCAGGAACCTTGAAAAAGATTAGAACGGATAAATGCCGAACGCATATCACCTGCCGTTAATTTTTTTTTACTGGATGCCACATTTTCATCTGCGATTGTTTGGGTTTCTTTTTGAGATGTTTCAGTCGTATCAATCATAATTTTTCTCTGAATTAATCTAATTCGTTATCAAGATCATTATAAAGTTTGTTTGCATCAGATGGCTCAGACGCTGATTTATGATATTTCGGATTTAATTGGATATACAAAATCGCCATGACTATTCCGATGACACCCAAAGCGACAAGGTTGAACTGAATGAATGCGGCAGTGACAAATCCTAAATAAAAAAATGGCATCAGGTATCGAGCTCCCATCATATTGATGACCATGGCATAGCCGACTACCACGATAATACCTCCTGCAATATTTAATCCTCCTGTGACTACTTCAGGAATAGAACTCAGTAAGGCTCGTACTTCGCTGGTTCCAACTGATAAAGCAACAACCAGGACAGGCACAGCAACACGCATCGCTTGCAAAAATAAAGCGGAAATGTGCAAGAAGCTGATGCCTCTGAGATTGCCTTGCTCCGCAGCTCTGTCAGCAGCATGTTGAAAAGCAACAGTGATGCTACGAACAATGATCGTTAAAACCTGCCCTGCCGCTGCCAGAGGTATTGCTAACGCAATCCCTGCGCCGATACTTTGCCCTCCCGCTATTACTAAAATACTGGAAATAATAGAAGCCAAAGCCGTATCGGGAGCCATCGCAGCACCAATATTCATCCAGCCTAGGGCAATCATTTCAAGGGTCCCCCCTATGATGATCCCTGTTTTGAGATCCCCCAAAACCAAGCCAATCAAAGTACAGGCAACCAATGGACGATGAAATTGAAATTCATCTAAAACAGAGTCCATGCCAGCAATGCATGCAATAAAAAATATGAGTAAAATTTGAAGAGTCGTGATCTCCATTGAACTTTTCCTGCTGTTAATAAAAAGCTGAAACACAACAAAAAAATTAATTTATTCTGAATAAATTAATTTTTTATTTTTTATCTTACTGATTAAATCCATGATATTAGAGGAGATATCTGAAGGAACTTGACGAACATCCAATTTTACTCCTAGTTGAGATAATGTCGTAAATGCATCAATATCTTTCTCGAAAACCGAGATAGCATTGTTTATTTTGATTTTACCTTGAGTATAAGCCATACCCCCTACATTCACTGACGAAATCTTCACTCCCCCTTCAATCAACCGTAGTACATCAGAAGGATGAGTAAATAGCAGCATGACTCGATCATTTGCATATTTAGGATTGTGATAAACACGAATCGCCTTGTTAATATTGATAACATGACCACTGACGCCAGGCGGCGCAACCTGTTTTAATAAACTGATTCGCATTTGATCTGCTGCGACTTCATCACTGACCACGATAATGCGATTTACATTGGTTTCTTTGGTCCATCGAGTGGCTACTTGCCCATGAATTAAACGATCATCAATACGAACTAATTGAATCTTCATGTGGCCCTGATTCTGTGGATCATTTACAGATGCTAAATTGAAGCGTTCAGATTCGGGATGAATATTCAAAGAAGGGAGATTCGATTTTTTCAGAGCAGGTTCGTTACTCATTTTAGACGCTTTGATTCCAGCACTCCCTGTTTCCAATGCGATAGAAACTAATTGAGATAAAGAAATGTCATCATCTCGCGCCATCAAAACTTCAATCAGCATCGGCACGTTAACACCAGAAATCGCTTCATAATTTTCTTTATCAGCAATTATTCTATTTGCTGCATTAAAAGGGCTTCCACCCCAAGTATCCAATAAAAACAACACCCCATCCTGGGCCTGCAAAGTTGCTAATATTTCATGATATTTATGTACTAATGTTTCCGTGTTTTCCCCTGGCAAAAAGTCAACATAAGCCACGTTTTTTTGTTGACCTATCAGCATTTCTGCTGTTTCTAAAAGGTATTTTGCACAATTTCCGTGTGTGCCAATGATAATAGCAATATTCACTTGCTGACTCCCCAATATTACATTTAATAAAAATAGACGTGTTTGAATTTAAAAATGTACCTGACACATTTTCCCTGTCTATACAATCTGAAACGTCTGTTGTTCTACTTATCTCACACCTGAGACGGTATCGTTTTGCATATCACTCGAATAATTCGCTTGATAAATGGCTTTATAGTAAGAAGATTTTTTTTTAATATTATACTTTGATTAACCAGAATTAAAACTAATATTCACCTAAGAAAAGATGTGAGCAGAAAATGACCGTATTCATTGAAGGGTAGGCTAATTGAAACTTGTTTTTAATATCAATAAAAAAGAAATATTGTTTTATGTTGATGAATCAATATTTCTTTAATAAAATTTTTAAAAAAATCAATAAACAGGAAAGCGCGCGCAAATAGACAGCACTTTTTCCTTAACATTATGTATCAATTTTTCATCTTGAGTATGATCTAATAAATCACATATCCAAGCTGATACTTCACGTGCTTCTTCCTCTTTAAACCCTCGTTTTGTAATTGCTGGAGTCCCAATCCGTATACCCGATGTGATAAAAGGACTTTTGGGATCATTGGGCACCGTATTTTTATTCACTGTAATGTTAGCACGGCCCAGCAATTCATCTACCTCCTTTCCAGTTAAGCCTTTATCTACTAAATTCAGTAAAAATAAGTGATTTTCTGTTCCACCTGAAACAATTTCATAACCCCGCTTTAAAAATATGTCGACCATCGCTTTGGCATTTTTTACCACTTGCTGCTGATAAATTTTAAATTGAGGTTCCAAGGCTTCTTTGAATGCTACGGCTTTTGCTGCAATCACGTGCATTAATGGCCCCCCTTGAATTCCTGGGAAAATCGCCGAATTGAGTTTTTTATATAATGATTCATTGCCCCCTTTTGCAAGAATTAAACCACCCCGAGGGCCAGCCAAGGTTTTGTGAGTGGTGGTAGTGACCACATGCGCATGAGGCAGCGGCGTTGGGTAAACGCCCGTTGCCACTAAACCTGCTACATGAGCCATATCAACCAATAAATAAGCCCCAACGCTATCTGCAATAGTGCGCATTTTTCTCCAATCAACGATACCTGAATAAGCAGAAAATCCTCCAATAATCATTTTGGGTTTGTGATCTGTTGCCAATTTTTCTAAAGTGCTATAGTCAATTTTTCCTTTTTGATCAACACCATAAGGAACAATATTATACAGCTTTCCTGAAAAATTGGCTGCAGATCCATGTGTTAAATGGCCGCCATGATTTAAATCCATCCCTAATACCGTATCGCCAGGATTGAGTAATGCCATATAAACAGCAGTATTCGCTTGTGAGCCTGAATGCGGTTGCACATTTGCGTAATCAGCATCAAATAATTTTTTTGCTCGTTCTATTGCGAGTTCTTCAACGATATCAACATTTTCACATCCACCGTAATAGCGTTTACTCGGATATCCCTCCGCATATTTATTAGTCAGCTGTGAACCTTGAGCCTCCATCACAAGATGACTTGTGTAGTTTTCAGACGCGATTAATTCAATGTGTTCTTCTTGACGTATTATTTCCTGCTCCATGGCGCGCCATAGATCAGCATCATACTCTGCAATATTTTTTGACATGAAAATCTCCTAATGATTTGGTTTTTAGTATGGCCACGTCAAACCCGACATACCTGTCCTGGAGCAAACGGGTTTAAAGTTTACATCAGATTTTTCATGTTCTACAAGAAGGCGGCGATATGATTTGGGTTGTTCCGGCTTGTGGCAACGTTTTCTGAATGTTTTGCCTGGTAAGATCCATTATAGGTTTACGATTCAAGTAGGTTTATTTGTTTCTAAATGATAAAAAATCTTGATTTTTGTATTACTTTATGTGATTTAGCAGAAACTTTTTTAAGTTTTAAAGTAATAACTTTTATTGCATTTATTTTTATTCGAATTATCTTGCTCTCACTATTTGTGTGTTGTTGTAAAACCTTTTGTCATACTGACTAAAACGCTATTAATGGCACTGAAAATTTATATTTTCAAAAAATATATGTCTTCTCGCTTTTATACCTGGAACACTTATTTGGCGTCTTTTTTTTTGCTATTATCAGGATTTTTGGCTTTAGCCGTTAAATCGAAGTGATACTTGGTCTGAGTTTCACTCATAAGACCGGTGTAAAAAAGTAGATGTATATAAAATAAGCAGAATCATAAAGATTTACTTTAATGAAATATTGACTGTAATGATAGTCGTGGAGTTTTTTGTGGCTGAAATGAGTATTTTAGATTTGTTTTTGAAGGCAAGTTTTTTGGTTAAAGGTATTATCTCAATATTAATCTGTTTTTCTATTTTTTCATGGGCAATTATTCTTAAAAAAACAAGCATTTTAAGATCAGCTACAAAGGCAGCCAATGCTTTTGAAAACAGATTCTGGTCTGGTATTGAGCTGTCGCGTTTGTACCAACAAAGTGATGATCGACGCGATAAGCTTTCCGGTTCAGAGCAAATCTTTTATTCTGGGTTTAAAGAATTTGTTCGTTTGCATCGTGCACATCATCATGTTTGTGAATCCGCTGTTAAAGGGGCAGCCCGAGCCATGCGTATTTCGATGAATCGTGAGCTGGAAGCTTTAGAAACGCATGTTCCATTTCTTGGTACCATCGGATCTATTAGTCCATATATTGGTCTTTTTGGTACAGTTTGGGGCATTATGCATTCTTTTATAGCATTAGGTGCCGCAAAACAAGCGACCTTACAAATGGTAGCGCCTGGGATTGCAGAAGCTTTAATTGCCACCGCGATTGGCTTGTTTTCTGCTATCCCAGCCGTTATGGCTTATAATCGTTTTAATCAAAATATTAATAAAATTGAGCAAAATTACGATAACTTTGTAGAGGAATTTATTGCTATTTTGCATCGTGAGGTTGTGACTTCTGAGACGGATAAAAACTCTATAATAAATACAAAAGCGGTCCAACAATAAACACCTGGATCACTTTGATAGAAAAGGTTATTTAATGCGAATACGTGGTCGTCATCGTCGTGAGCTGAAGCCCGAAATTAATATGGTTCCATTGCTCGATGTATTATTGGTACTTTTGCTTATTTTTATGGCAACGGCGCCTATTATTACTCAAAGTGTTGAAGTCAACCTACCTGAAACAAGCCACTCTAAAATGGTAGATGGAAATCATTCCCCTGTGATTATTGAAGTGTCTGGGACAGGTCAATACGCTATGATTATTGATCATAAAAGAATGGAAGCACTCTCAGAGCAACAATTAATCTCTGAAGCAAAAATGCAGCTGAAAAACAATTCAAAAGCGATTTTTTTGATAGGGGGAGCTAAAGAAGTCGCTTACGATGAAATCATGAAAGTGCTCAATATGTTACATCAGACCGGCGTCACTTCTGTCGGTCTGATGACACAGACGATATAAATTTTAAATTCATTCAATCTGATGATTTATTTGGAAGATAACTTTGGAAAAGTTTACTAAAGAGAATAAATTAAATTATGCTCTTATTCTTTCGGGCTTTTTGCATTTGATCTTCATCATTTTCATTATTGTCAATTCCTCCAGGTTCAAACTGAATAAAGGAAGTCAGGGTGATAAAGATAACGTCATAGATGCGATTATAGTAGACTCATCTGCAATGACAGAAAAATACCAACCTCAGAAAAATCAAGGAGCAGAATCAAAACTGGTGTTAGAAAGGCAAAAAAAAGAAGCACAACAGCAAGCGGAAGTATTATTGAAAAAACAGAATGAAGAACAACAGCGTTTAAAAATTTTAGAAGAGGAACGTTTGCAAGCACAAGAAAATGAAAAACAGGAAATTATAAAAAGAAAGCGCCAGATGGAAGAACAGCATCAACGTTTAGTCGATCAACAAAAACAGATCGACTCTGCGATTAAAAAAGCACAAGAAGAGCAAGAACAAGTTAAATTGGCCGCCGCCAAAGCAAAAATAGAGGCCAGGCGAATCAGGTCTGAAATAGAAAAAAAAGCGCAGGCTGAACAAAAAAGAAAAAAAGCAGTGGCAGCAGCCAAAAAAAAGTCTGAAAACACAACAAAAAATGTTGATCAATTATTTGATGCTTTGGCATCGCCTCAAAATACGCCTAAAATCCAGACGACTGAAAGAGGAAAAAAGGGATCGGATACTGAAATAAAAAGTTATTTAAATCAAATTATACAAGCGATTCAAAGTAAATTCTATGATGCCAGTCTTTACAAGGGCAAAACGTGTCATTTACGTATTAAATTAGCCCCTGATGGAAAATTAATCAGTATTAGAGAGGAAAGCGGAGATACTGATCTTTGTCAAGCGGCGGTAGCAGCAGCAAAGCAAGCACATATTCCTAAGCCACCCAACAAAGATGTTTATCAAGTATTTAAAAACTCTTCTCTGGTTTTTACACCATAATCATCTATAAAAATCTCGTTTTTACTTTCTATAAAGTTGTTGGAATGATTTGATAGAATAAAGGAAATAAAATGAAGCCTGTATTTAAAATGCTACTCAGTCTGTTGATATTATGGACTTCTTTATTACATGCACAAGTACGTATTCAAATCACTCAAGGGGTTGATTCAGCCCGACCTATTGCTGTTGTACCATTTAAGTGGCTAGGCACTGTTGAGCCGCCAGAAAAAATAGCGGACATTATTAGTTCAGATTTACGAAATAGCGGCAAATTTAATCCGATTGATCCTTCTCGAATGCCAGAGAAACCTTTTACTGCCTCGGAATTGATCACGTCTTCTTGGTATGGTTTAGGTGTGGATGCTGTTGTAGTCGGTCAAATTCAAGCCGGGGCTGATAATCACTATTTAATTTCTTACCAGCTGGTAGAACTTTCATCAGGGACAGTGCTAACACAAAATCAATATAAAGTGACTCAACAATGGTTACGTTATGCGGCGCATAGTGCCAGCGATGAAATTTTTCAAAAATTAACAGGCATTAAAGGAGCTTTCTCTACTAGAATTGCTTATGTTGTACAAAAAAACACTCGCCAGCTCCCATATGAACTAAAAATTTCTGATTATGACGGTTATAATCCATTTGTTGTATATCGTTCATCTCAACCATTGATGTCCCCTGCTTGGTCTCCTGATGGTCAAAAATTGGCTTACGTGAATTTTGAAAGTGGCAGATCAGCTTTAGTCATACAAAATTTAGCTAGTGGTAGTATTCAAAAAATAGCGAATTTTCAAGGTCATAATGGTGCCCCGGCATTTTCTCCAGATGGGGCTAAATTGGCTTTTGCTTTATCTAAAACTGGGAGCCTTAATATTTATATGATGGATCTTGCTTCTGGAAACATCACTCAAATCACGGATAGTCGCAGCAATAATACAGAGCCTAGTTGGTTTCCGGATAGTCGGTACTTAGCTTATACCTCTGATCAAGCAGGTCGGCCTCAAGTTTATAAAATTGATATCAGCGGTCATGGTGTACCACAACGAATCACCTGGAATGCAAAGCAGAATCAAAATTCAGCTGTCAGCCCAGACGGGACATTTTTAATTTTGGTGAATTCAAAAGATGGGCAACAGCATATTGCCAAACAGGATTTAAAAACCGGTGATGTTCAAATATTAACAGACACATTGTTAGACGAAACGCCCAGCATCGCGCCTAATACGACAATGGTAATCTATAGTTCTACTCAGAACGCGAATTCAGTACTACAGCTAGTTTCAACAGATGGGCGCTTTAAAGCCTTATTACCAGAAGTGGACGGACAGGTAAAATTTCCAGCATGGTCGCCTTATTTGTGATACAACCTCCCTCTCTCTTAACTAAAAAGGTTTAAAATGATGAAATTCAATCATAAAATACTCAAACGCCTCACTTTGGCTCTATTTATTTTTTCTGTAATGGCTTGTACCTCTCATAAAAATACAAATCATTCTGAAATGGGAGCTGAAACAACGGATATTAGCACGGATATGAATGGTAATTCAGGTGTGTCTTCTGCTGATGAACGGGCTCGAGCACAAATAGAAGGATTGCAAAAAACCAGTGTGGTGTATTTTGATTTTGATAAATACAACATTAAGCCCAATTTTGCTGAGATACTTAATGCCCATGCTGATTTCTTACTTAATAATCCCTCTTTTAAAGTCGATATAGAGGGACATACAGATCAAAGTGGTACATCAGAATACAATATGGCTTTAGGGGAACGTCGGGCTAACGCTGTAAAGATGTACCTCCAAGGTAAAGGTGTTTCTGCTCAACAGATGTCAATTGTATCTTATGGTAAAGAAAAGCCAGTTTATCGGGGTAATAACAAAGAAGATTATTCTCAAAATCGTAGAGCTGTGTTGATTTATTAATAAAGTGAGCAAATGAAATGAACAGTAACTTCAAACAGCGATACAGTTTGTCGTTACTGATTGGCGCATTAACAATTCCATCCACCACGATGGCTAAAGCGCCCGTCAGTCAACTAAACTCAGAATCTCTGGAATATCGTATTACGCAGCTTGAGCGTATTTCTGGCGGTCGTGGTCAGTTACTAACAGAATATGAACAAAAAATTGCCGATTTACAGCAGGATGTAAATGATTTACGGGGGCAGATTCAAAAAAATCAGTATGAGATTGAGCAAATAAAAAAGAAACAAAGCAATCAACAGAGCGATATGTCTTTTAAAAATGATAAAACCGAGATACAAGCCATAACTCTAAAAAATACAGATAATAAAAACAGAGCAACAAAAGTAGCCACCCCAGAAAGTAAAAATAATGAAAAAAAGGATTATGATGCGGCACTTTTTTTTATTTTTGAAAAAAAAGATGATGATCAAGCGATCATCAAGTTACAACATTTTGTAGAGGAGTATTCGGAATCCATCTATCGACCTAACGCATATTATTGGCTAGGGCAGCTTTTTTATAATAAAGGAATGAAAAATAAAGCCTCTTATTATTATGCCGTGCTTGTTAAAAAATATCATAAATCGCCTAAAAGGCCAGATGCCATGTTAAAAGTGGGTATGATCATGCAGGAAACAGGTAAAACTGATAAAGCAAAGCAAATTTATCAAAGAGTCATTGAGGAATATCCTCTAAGTGCCGCTAAAAAAGAAGCTCAGAAAAAACTGAATGCGGCTAAAAAAAATAAGTATTCCCCATTTTCACCTTCCTGAGTCACTTACCGTTATGCCTTTTTGTGTCTGTCAGCTTAGCTTCAATCTACTGCAAATAAATTTTTCACTTAAACTTTTTCTATTTTAGTTAATTAACTAGCTAACTGTTGTTAACACTGGCATATTTATGCCCGATAAATTAACTAGCTTTTTGTATAGATGCAATTTTTTACAATAGTATGTATATAACTGGTATATATTTTATATATACTTATTCGATTAATGGATTAATCTAAGCATTCATCTACACTTTTTGACCACAAAAATAATAAAGCTGTAAAAGAAAACCTCATTTTTGCTCATCAAAGAGTGCTATGTTTTGGACTGGAAATTGTGGCCTCGTGTGATGAGAAAAACGTCTAAAGTCTATGCTACACCCCATCAATCTCAGGTTAAAATTACCGACGAAACGTTCATGAACATCTCCAACAGTGGCTTCATCCTTATATTGTTGATTTTTATTAATTTTGCCTAGCTATAAATAGGGGGGGAAGGCAAGTAAGATGTATCTGATGATAAACTGGCAGGATTTTTTACAACATTACTGGCAAAAGCATCCTATGTTGTTAAAGCAAGCTGTTGTTAATTTTATTAACCCAGTTTCACCTGATGAGCTGGCTAAACTGGTGATAGAAAAAGCACTTGAGAGCCAGCTCATTAAAAAGGTTAATGGAAAATGTCAAGTAGTGCATAATGTTTTCAATGGATATAAATCGTTAGGTCGGCATAACTGGTCACTAAAGGTTCAGGCAATTAATCATTGGCATAGACCTGCTGAAGAATTCATGTATTTGTTTCGTACTTTTCCCGATTGGTACAGAGAAGATTTAACGGTGTCTTTTTCAGTACCCGGGGGTGGGCTAGGCCTATATGCTAAAACATCTGACGTATTTATTATTCAAGGTATAGGGCGCAGCCGATGGCGTATATGGAATCCATTATCATCGGTTGTCCACTACGATCAAAAGAATTTTTTCCCATCGATTATTAACGAAGAGCTGGTCTCTGGTGACGTTTTGTATATCCCCAAGGGCTTTCCCCATGAAGCAATTTCGTCAGAAACTGCCTTGAGCTACTGCATTAATTTGTGGACAGACAACAGCCTTCGTATGATAAGGAACTGGACTGAGTCTCTTTCAGACAAAAATCATAGAGGCATTGAGTATTCCCCCTCTCCTGATTTGCTTATGCGTGACGACCCTACAGAAATTCTGCCTCAAGATATTACCGCCATTCAAAACATAATGAACCAATTTTTACTACAGCAGCGAGATGATCTCGAAACCTGGTTTGGTCAGCAGATGTCTCAATCATCTTACGATTTACCTATGGCTCCCGCGGCTCAGGTTTATCAACCATCACAAGTTCAATCAATATTGCAGCAGGATATTTCATTATGCCGCTTAATGGGTCTACGCATGTTACACATCGGCGATCGTTATTTTCTCAACGGTGAATCACTTGCATCGAATTATGCTGACGCATGGAATATCATGGCGCATAACACGACGATTAATGGATATATGCTTAGAAAATTCATAGATGATAACGATTTTATGACACAGTTAACCTTGCTTATCAATAAAGGGTATTGGTATTTTCAGGGTATCAGCATGAAAAATTTTTTTGACATAAACGTTTGAAAAGAATTTTTTATTTTTCATAGGATATGTCCCAGCTACCTCCTCGAATTAAACGAATGTGATTTATCTAAACAATACCTAACCATTGGTGGAAATTATGAAAAATAAATTACCTAATACCCATGATTTTTCTTTTATGCGCGTACCATTGGATTGCCGCTACAGTCTTTTTACCATGGTCATGGTGCGTATTGGGATTATGACGGCCCTTGGACAATTTATGCTGGGTGCCATGCTGGGCCATGCTATGCCTTTTTATGATGCTTTGCTGGCAACTTTTCTTGGAAGTATGCTGTTGGAATTTGTGAGTTTGGGACTCGGAATTGCCGGAGCACGTGAGGGGTTTTCTACCAGTCAATTAGCACGATGGTGCGGATTTGGCCTTTATGGGTCATCTATGGTCAGCATACTCATCGTTTTGAGTTTAATAGGCTGGTTTGGTGTACAGAATGCTATTTTAGCGAATGGTCTGAACTATGCCCTGAATAATAAGCCAGGATTTGTTACCAGTGCCCTAATGTCGGGATTGGGATTAACGGCATTAATGACATTCGGATTTCGAGCTCTGGGATGGATAGCTATAGTTACAGTGCCCTTGTTTATGCTGGTCGTAGGTTGGATCGTCTGTGAACTGCTGGCGGGATATCATTTAATCGAATTGATGACCACCCTGCCTACAGGACAGCCAATGACCCTGGGTATGGCAGCGACTGCAGTGGGAGGAGGCTATATCGTCACCTCTGTCACCACAGCTGATATTGGGCGCTATTGTCAAAATAGTCGTCATGTTTTCTGGATGATTACTTTGTCTATCATCGTGGGTGAATTCGTGGTAAATAGTATCGCGATACTTATTGCCCACGCTCTTAATACCTCCGACGTAGTGACCATTATGACACAAACCGCTGGCTGGATTGGTCTGTTGGCCGTCATACTGTCGGCGTTAAAAATCAATGACTCCAATCTTTACTCCTCTTCTCTGGCCCTGCTCAGTGCGGTAGAAGGCATCAGTGGCCGCAGGTTATCCTATGTCGGATTAACACTCGCGCTCGGTACAGCTGGCACATTGCTGACGGTGGCAGGCATTCTTGAGCAATTTACCGGTTTTTTAATACTGCTGGGGGTCATATTTCCCCCTGTCGCTGGTGTGATGTTGTGCGATTATTGGCTATTGAAAACTCATCGGGTGGAACTTGATGAAAGTCTTCGTCAGCAACAGCTGCCTGACCCAAAAATCCTTCCAGCCGTGGGTTGGAACGGAGTCATTGCTTGTTTGGCTGGGATCTTAACCGGGCTGATGATTAAGATGGGTATTCCCTCTTTGAATTCACTTTTGGTGTCGATAACGGTTTACGCGCTGCTTAACGGTTATCCCTTTAAAAAGGCTGTCAAATGACCTGGCTAGACTTGGAAGCGATAGAACATATTAGCTATGGTGCCTCTGTTCTCGCCAGTGGCGGCGGCGGAGATCCCTATATCGGTAAAATTATGGCACAGCAGGCAATTCAACAGCATGGGCCGATTCGGTTGCTTGACTCCGAGGTATTCCAAACGCACGAGCTGCTTTTATCCACTGGCATGATAGGCTCACCGACTGTTATGGTAGAAAAAATCCCAAACGGGGAAGAATCTATTGTCGCTTGCCAGTGTATGGAAAAGCACTTGGGCCGTACCATTGCTGGCATTTATCCTATTGAAGCAGGTGGTATTAACTCGCTGCTTCCACTGGTAACCGCCTGTCGTTTGGGATTACCTGTGGTCGACGTTGATGGCATGGGCCGTGCGTTTCCAGAATTTCAGATGACCACCTTTTATCTCGATGGGATTAACGTCTCAACCTTTATCATAGCAGATGAAAAATTGAACACCGTATTGGTCGACGCTATCGACAGCCATCAGGCTGAAAAATTTGCCCGTGCAGTGACAGTGAAAATGGGAGGTGCCGCGATTTTTGCCGCTTCGCCTATTTCACCCACACAGGCAAGAAACTCAGGTATAAAAGGCACAATCAGTTTTATGCGGCATATCGGTAAAAGGATGGAGCAGGCTCGCGCAGCCAGAGAGAATTTAGTGGATACCTTGGTCGGTTTACTCAGAGGCCATGTTTTGTTTCGTGGCAAGGCAATACGGGTAAATCAGCGCAGCGAAGATGGGTTTACTCGTGGGATAGCGATTTTTACAGGTGTAGACGAGAATGTCGGCGGTCGCTTTGAAGTGCTGTTTCAAAATGAATACCTTCTGGCAAAACAGGAAGAAATACCACTATGTATCACCCCTGATTTAATTATCCTGCTTGACGAGGACACGGGCTTGCCGGTTCTTGCTGAAAGGCTGAGTTATGGTATGCGTGTGGTGGTGATTGGGGCCCCTGCTGACGATAAATGGCGCACTTCGCGAGGTATCGAAGTATGTGGGCCAGGTTATTTTAACTACCCTGATGATTATAAACCCGTTGAGATGCTAGCGATGGCACCTAAAGGAGCGATCTAATGAATTATTCGATGGGTATTGATGTGGGGGGCACTCATACTGATGCGGTACTACTAAACTCTCAGCAGGAAATAGTGGCCTTTACTAAACAGCCCATCACTGCTGATGTGATGCAAGGCATTGGGCGCGCAGTTGAAGTCATCCTTGCCCAGTCGTCAATCAATCCCGCCCAAATTGATCGGGCGATGCTGGGTACAACCCACTGTACCAACGCTATAGTCGAACGCAAAAATCTTGAACCTGTAGCACACTTTCGTCTAGGTGCCCCCGCAACTCTGGCAGTGCTTCCTTTGGTTAATATACCGGCAAATTTTCGTGAAAAGTTATCGGTACATCTGTTTACCGTTTCAGGTGGATATCACTATGATGGCCAGCTACTGGCAGTACTCGATGAAGAAATGATCCGACGCCAGCTTTACTCGGTAAAAGGTCTGGTCAGCGCAGTTTCGGTTTGTGGTGTATTCTCCCCGGTGATGGATACTCAAGAACGTCTAGTGGGAGAAATAGCTCAGGAGATCTTGAGGCCTGATATTGCGATCTCTTTATCATCAGAAATCGGCTGTATCGGTTTACTCGAGAGAGAAAATGCGGCGATATTGAATGCAGCTCTCTGCGGTGTGGCTCAAAGTTTGACCAACGGATTTAAGGAAACGCTGTTGCAGCACAACATCAGTGCTCCGCTTTATTTTGGTCAAAACGATGGCACCTTAATGCCAGTCAAACAGGCACGACGCCTCCCTATTCTGACGATTGCTTCTGGTTCAACCAATAGCATCTGTGGTGCTGCCATGTTAACGGATCTTGAGGATGCACTGGTGGTAGATATTGGTGGCACCACTACTGATGTGGGTGTATTAAAAAACGGGTTCCCTCGTCAATCTTCGCTAGCAGCAGAAATTGGTGGAGTACGTACCAGTTTTCGTATGCCGGATATTACCTCGATCGGTCTAGGGGGTGGCTCTTTAGTGACTTTCGACTCTGATGGTACGATTCATGTGGGACCGAAAAGTGTAGGTTACCAGTTGACTCAGCATTCGCTCGTGTTTGGTGGTGACACCTTGACCGTGACCGATATCGCGGTAGCGAATGGTTGGGCTAATATAGGCGATCCGGGCAAACTGGCTCACCTTTGTTCCAAACAGATGCAACGGGTCGCCTCCCACTATGTGGCAATGGTGGAGAGAACCCTGGAACGAATGAATACCTCTCTTAGTGATATGCCGGTCATTTTGGTGGGTGGTGGAGCTTGCTTGTTACCCATCGGATTGCGAGGAGCTTCAAAGGTGATAAGGCCTGCGCATGCCTCAGTAGCGAATGCCACTGGTGTTGCGATTGCTAAGGTCAGTGGTAGTGTTGACACTATTGTTTCTACCGGTACTGAGACGCTGGAAGCCTGTTTGTTGCAGGCGGAAAAACAGGCACGAAAAGCGGCAGTGGAAGCCGGAGCGATACCTGATACGGTCAGAATTATCGAGCTGGAATCTCTGCCACTTGGCTATATGCCGGGCAATACAGTGAGAATAAGGGCCAAAGCGGCGGGCACACTCAGTACTTGTCTCTCGCCAGATCAGGACTAACGATCCCTGTTTTTTGTCAGGAATCGTTGAATGGAGATCATAGTGCCCCTAAAGACTCATATCCAGTAGCTTACTGTCGGGGCTCAGAAGTTTTTGTGGAAAGTAATGATGATAACCTTTATCCCTGCAGTAATCGTTGAATTGAGACAAAGAGTGAGTCCCTGCTTTTTCGTAAATTACCTGTAGTTTATTTTCCACCGTACGGTGAGATAACCCCAGATGAAGAGCAATGAGCTTGCTACTCATATTTTGCAACACACAAAAAATAACCTCGAGTTCCTTTTCGGTAAATATGTTTTCCGGCGGATAAAATAAAAAATAACCGGGTTTAGCATCCTGTAATAATCGTTTTTTGAGTAAAATTTCCTCAACTTTTCTGGCGTGAAAAATGGTACCAATACACAGTCGGCTATGCGCTTCATAGAGTGGGTACTTGTCAAAATAATAAGGGCGCATCAATTGATCAGGTTCGTATGGGTGGATTTCAATCGAGCAAAGACGATCCTGTCGTTGCATTGTCTGGCGATCATGCTGTTGAAAGTGAGGGGCGAAATCTGCTATGGGTGAGGGTAATTGATCATCAAGGTGACCGACAATACAGAACGTTGCGGGATTAATATTAAGAAGACGGTAATATGCGCGATTAGCGTAAATATATTTTGAATCAACATCCTTGACTCCCCAAGGCTCCTGTGAAGTTTCCCATAACATCACGAACTGTGGCGGCAAAACATCAGAAGCTTGAGTCGTATCAGGAAGAGAATTCGTGATTTTTTTTAGACTGTTCACATCAATGCACCCCGTTTTTTAGATTGCAGCTCCATATTGAGCGTTATTACAGCCTTTATAGTTTAAAGAGGCTCGATGTCATCCGTATTCTCCTCATTCTCCTCACGAATTTTATGGCAATTTAGGAATCCAGGGGATTGCCTGTCGTTGTTATCAGTAGAGTTTGCTTAAAAAAGGTAAATACACTGTTGCATGCCCGCTAAAACTCAATTTTTGATCATAACCACTAACATAAGTTTTTTTGCTTTGCAATGGTGTTTGATATGATTTTCAGTGCAATCAAGCTATCAATCACATTGAAGGTAGGGTGATAGATGGGTAAAAGTTTCAATGTTAGAGGTGAGAAGAGGATAGTGTATTCTTAGTACTTTTGAACGGAGTCACGCTGGTGATACTGGCAGCACAGGCGGTGCCTTATAAAATAAATGAGCACACGGACATCACTTTTAAAAAATTATAAGTTGCTTTTTTGTTAACAGTGCCATAACAGAGTAATTTAAAAACGTTAAGAAAAGAAATGACAAAAAAGAAGCTGAAATCAAGTTTATTGAAGCGCCATCAAAAAATATAAAAAACGCGCACTTTATTTCATTTAATCAGGTTTTTACCTGATGGTTTTATAGCCTTTATTTTAGTTAAATAAAAATAAACCTTTTTAAAAAAAAGATTAAAAATTTTTTAATTTAAATTTACTAAAATGAGAGTGTATTATGTGCAAAATTTCAGAAATAACAACAGTTAATAGTTCAAAATTGGGGTGCTTTAATAACTCGACAAAAAATTCAATGGCAGGGGTTATAACTGGGGTAAATAATGTCTATATAACTCTAAGAGAATTTTTCTCCAGCTTTTTTTTTAAAACCAGCAATAGAGAGTACAACTTTTCGGATAAAACTGAACAATGGATAACAGGAAATAAGGCTAGCTCAACCCTCTCAGTTCAGCATGTCCCAGTGACAATAGAGTATAATTTAGGGGCTAGTGGCTCTGAATGGATGAAATAGTCGGACCGCGCTCCAGCTTTGAACGGGTAGTCAGTCGGCATGAGGTCCAGAATGGCTAAAAATGAGATAATCTGTGTTTTCCACCCATTGTAGTGCTTGATATTATTTTTCATCCAGAAAGAAGATTATTTTTATTTCATATTCACCGTAAAGAACTGGGTAGTTTTTATAAAAACATTACGATTCAATGACTCAACTTTGTTAAAAGTGCCATATCATTATCGAGCATTTAATAACGTTAATATTTCAGCGGTTTTTTCGTCTAACAGCGCTTTATTGGCACGTGATTCTACATTAAGCCGAACCACAGGTTCCGTATTCGAAGAGCGAAGATTAAAACGCCAATCTTTAAATTCCATACTGATACCATCCGTTTCATCTACAGACAACGCATTTGGTTGATATGCGGCCCGAACACGCTCAATCGCCTGAGTCGGATTCGCCAACTGGCAATTAATTTCACCAGACACAGGATAAGCCGCCATGCGTTCTTCCACCAGTTGTTGTAGTTTTTGGCCTTTGACACACAGGAGCTCGGCAATCAACAGCCAGGGGATCATCCCAGAGTCACAGTAAGCAAAATCGCGAAAATAATGATGGGCACTCATCTCGCCGCCATAAATGGCATCTTCTGAACGCATACGCTCTTTAAGAAACGCATGGCCTGTTCTCGACATAACCGCTTTACCCCCATACGCCTTCACTGTATCGATGGTGTTCCAGCTTAAACGGGGATCATGAATAATCCGGGCGCCCTGTTCTTTTTGTAAAAAAGCTTCTGCCAACAAGCCGACCATATAATACCCTTCAATAAATTGGCCTCGATGATCAAAGAAAAAACAGCGATCGAAATCACCATCAAAGGCGATGCCCATATCAGCACCTTCTGCCAACACCGCATCGGAAGTCGCTTGGCGGCGTTCTGGCAACAGTGGGTTTGGGATCCCATTAGGAAAAGTGCCATCCGACTGATGATGCATTTTGACCAGTGTCAAAGACATTTTGAGCGTATTGAATCGATTTTCTAGCATATCAATCACAGGGCCTGCGGCGCCATTGCCACTGTTCACCACTAACTTTAAAGGCATAGTGAAATGGGCAGGCGTGATATAACTCATCAAATGATCGATATAGGCTGTCATGGTCGAGATTTTTTTATAACAGCCTGTCGAACGGTGTTCTAGAGGTGAGAATGCATTTAATTCAGCTAGTTTTTGGATCTCTTTGAGCCCTGTATCGCCACTGATAGGGCGAGCCCCTTTTTGCACGAGTTTCATCCCATTATAATCGATGGGATTGTGGCTGGCAGTGACTTCAATACCCCCGTCCAAGCCAAGATGAAAGGTAGCAAAATAGATTTCTTCTGTACCTGAGACACCGATATCCAACACATCTACACCGCCTGCTTGTAAACCGCGAGAGAGGGCGCACTTGAGGCTTTCGCTGCTTAAACGCACATCACCACCCACGACGACGGTTTTGGCTTTAGTCAATTCCGCATAAGCTCGACCAATGCGATAGGCGATTTCTTCATTGAGTTCTTCACCTAAGCGCCCACGGATATCATAAGCTTTAAAACAGGATAATTTAGGCATAATTGCGCTTTTAAAGTTATAAAATGAATGATTCATCGGAGAACAGTATCGGTTGAGTCCCGTATTGTCGTCGCCATGGGTAATATCAAACATATTTGATCAAGATTTGAAAAAATTGATTTTTTCACCCAAAGTAAATCATATCAATCCCACAAAATATTTTTCATCATTATGGAGGCTAAAGAATAGTTATGATCAAAACTCATTTGTTGACTTTTATTCTATTATTGATTGTTCACTTTAACGCACAGGCAGAGCAGATACCAAGATGTTTACTCAATGAGTTTTCTCTGTTTCAAAAAGATGATCTCAAAACCATGCCCGAAAAGGAGGTTATGAATACATCTTCAAAAGAAAATAAAAAAGAATGCTGGAATACAGGAGGCACTTTTCATGTTTTTATCTGTCATTAAAATTTTTTATTTTATGAAGATTTTTCATTTCTTAAAACAATAGAAACCATTATTCTGGGAAAAATCCATTATCCATAATTTGATCAAACGTCCAAGGGCATTGATCAGGAAAAACACTTTCTGAGAGGTTTGTTTCTTTTTCAGCAGAAAGCCTTGCGTACTGGTATACGATTATAAGACGCTCTTCTTTTTTATTTCTCAGACTAGGATTTTCATTCAAGCAATCGACAAATTTTCTACGTTGTTCTTTAATCGTCAGCAGCCAGCTTTTTCCTCTTCGGCTGGGTTGATATTGCCATTTAAGGAGATGAGACAGTAGCTTTTCAAGTCTAGATTCCAGCTCCCTGCGTTCACTTCGACCCATTGCCTCTATTTCCTCCAACAAATTTCCGGTATCTAACTCATTAAAACGCTTTGTACGGAGCAAATTTGCCTGTTCTTGGCTCCATCCATAAAAATCATCATCATAAAGTGTGGTCATCACTTCCTCCATTTTTTATGAAGCATTAACGTCATGTTGACTCATTCTACATTGATCATCGGCATCAATCCGATTCATTCAAAATTCTTCACGCACTGTTCTAATAATCCCTTCTTTTAGAGATACGGGGGGTTTAAAATCATATTGTTTGATCTCATCTGATTTAAATTGGGTTCGAGCACAGAATTTCTCAATTCGAATACGGCTGATGGGATATTTTTCTCCTGTTATTTTAGCCAATAAATCGAAGCAGGAACCCGCCAATAAACCCAGGCTATAAGGCAACCGCAAATGATTTTTCTTTTTATTTAATGTATCGCAGATAATATCTGTTAATTCATTCATCGTAAAATCCGGTTTATCGACATAATTAAAAAGATAGCGATTGGGAGGCAAAGTGAGCACATACTGTAAAAATGCTGCTACGTTCTCGACATACGCCATCGATTTTTGATTCTCTCCCTTCCCGACCATCACAAATCGCCCTGAGGCGATTTGTTTGAAAAGATTATAGACATTCCCGCGATTATTTTCGCCAAACACCACGGTTGGCCTGACCGTAACCAAGGTTCGATTGAGATCTTTGGCCACCCATTCATCATAAACTTGCTCTGCGGCTAATTTTGATTTTCCATAATCATTAAAGGGATGATAAGCCCCGTCTTCGCCCGTTTCGTTTTCAACAAAACCATACACAGCCACGGAAGAAGTAAAAACCATATGCTGAATATTTAAACGCTCTGCGGCATCACACAGATTCTTTGCCCCTTGAACATTGACATCGTAGTACAGGCTCTTAGGTTCCACGTTATCTTGATGCTCAGCAGAAAGATTTATAATCATATCGATGCCTAACAAAGTTTTATCTAAGCTGGATGGTTGAGTCACATCAGCAAATTGCCATTTTTCAGGAAAGGCGGCGCTTTTATTTTTATCTAAAATAACAAAATCATTATTCGCCTCGACTAAACGCTGGCATAAACGAGTGCCAATAAAACCCGATCCGCCTAAAATGGCGATTTTTTTTGATGTTTTCAATTTTTTACCTTTATTTATTAAATCTCTTAAAAAATTAAATCAGTAAAATGACTTTATGTTATAACACTGTTCTAACAGAGATTGGATCTAAATCACTGCTTTATTTAAAAAATGCATGTAATTTAAGTTGTTGTATTAATCATCTATTAATATTTATAGGTCTCAGCTAAAACAGAAAAATTTCTTTTTTTAAAAAATTATATCAATTAATAAAAATTGTTTTATCAACAGTTCTTATTCCTGTATTAATATCATAAAAAGCAGCAATAAACATGTTCTTCCACATATAATTTGCTAATCCGACAATCCAGAAAGATGTTTATCCAGGATTTGGATTTGCGATCCAATAAAGTATGAAAATAAGCAAAAATGACATTACTGAAAACGTATTTTTATTATTAAATATTTTTATAACATTCAGCTTATTTAATCACATTTTTCCTTGTTAAAATCTATGACAATATTTTTTAAATCACTTCTAATAATGTAATGGTGATGAGTATCGGTAATAGGGATCAAACATTTTTTATTACGAGCTGATTTTGATTCTTCAGGGGTTGGTAGATGTCTTCCATTATTAATTATACCGTTTAAGTTTAATAAAAGACCAATCCAAGATTCAGAAAAGTGATGAGGTATTATTGAGTTAAGGAAAGGAAAATTCTTTTTAGCAATTTTTACCTCAGACGACTCAGTAAAAATACCATCAACAACTATCTTCTGGTCTTTAATGTCAATTTTATTAAAAATTCTACGGGCCATTTCTAATTCATATTTGTTTTGAGATAATAAAGCATTTGAGTAATTAGACATAATGGGTAATGCTGTGAGAAAAATAAATGTACCGATATAGGTACACATTTTATTTGACAGTCTTGAAATAAAAATTAAACATCCATATGGAATAAAAGATATACCAATAAGAACTCTTGGTGAAACATTTGTATTTTTAAGAAGTAAGGGAATTAATATACTTATAACTGGTAATCCAAATAATAAAAATATTAATATTAATTTATTGATGATTTTTACAGGTGAAAATAAAAAAAGAATGACAGATAAAAATGTTAATGTAGATAATCCATATACATTAAATTTTGTTATGCCATAATTTAGTATGGATACACTATTTTTTACGCGTCTTATGTTATTTTTTATTAATTCAAATGGGTTTGATGTAGAAAAAACCAAATCAGATCTAGATTCATCAATTTGTATTGAAAATAATATTTGAATTATTTTAAACATCAGCAGAAAGATAAAAAAACTCACTATTGATAAAAAAATATTTTTAATTACTTCCTGGTGTTTTTTGTCAATCAAATCTCTAATCGATTTTATGATACATAGCATAGGATATATGCTAATAGAAGACTGATAAGTGAAAGCTGAAACTAAAAGCCCTATTATTGATAATATTATAAATATATATTGATTACTAAAAAATAAAAAAGGAATAATACAAGCTATGACTGATATTGACATAGGTAAACAATCATAACGATAGGAAAGATTTTGTAAAATAAAGGGGCTCACTAAAGGGATGAAAGAACATATTTTTATTTTTTTTTGATCTTCTATTCCTGATATCTTGCAAGTAAAATACCCTGAGGTGGTGAATATCAATGCCGATAGAATAGTGGTATAAGGAAATAAATCGCCTATAATTGTGTTTAAAGAAAGCATTTGCATCAATAAAGTTGATAGAATTCTTCCATCATAGCTATGGTTCCAACCATACCCAGACATGGCCCTACCCATATCATCGATGTAATACACATTTGCCAGGATTAATGGAAATATATATATCAGTGTCAGTACTAGATAAAAAATCATATTTTTATTATCTTTCATAATTTACTATTTACTCCTTGTAATACTTTCTATGATATATCGTGGCCTCTTTTTACTTTCCATATAAATCCTGCCTATATACTCACCCAACACACCGATACCAATGAGCTGAACGCCTCCAAGAAAAGAATGGCTGTCATCAAAGAGGGGTATCCAGGAACAGGATTACCCCATATCAACTTATTAAAAATCATCCATGCCGCATAGATAAAAGCAACACCAGAAACGACAAGCCCGAGATATGACCAAATACGTAAGGGAACAGTCGAAAATGAAGTGATCCCTTCCAAAGCAAGATTCCATAATTTCCAACCATTAAATTGACTGACACCGGCAATACGTTCTGCTCGACTATATTCGACAATGTCTGTTCTAAAGCCTACCCAACTGAGTATGCCTTTCATAAATAAATTTCGTTCTGGCAGGGCTTTAATCTCGTCGACAACTTGACGAGAAAGCAAGCGGAAATCCCCTACGTTCTCTTCTATTTTTTGCGAAGATATTTTGTTATGTACTTTATAAAACATCGAAGCACTCATACGCTTCAAATAGCTATCTGCAGGGCGTTTTGACCTTTTGGCCAAGACCACATCAGCGCCTTTTTGCCATTTTTCAATCATCAGAGGGATCACATCAATCGGATCCTGCAAATCAACATCTATCGGAATCACTATCTCACCAGTAGCATGAACCAACCCTGCAAAAAGAGCCGCTTCTTTTCCAAAGTTTCTTGAAAAATTAATTAAAGTAACAAGAGGATCAGCAAGCGCTAAGGTACCAGCAATATCAGAGGTTTTATCCTGACTACCATCATTGATGAATATGATTTCAATTTCATACTGAGAGAGAGGCTGAAAATCACGAACCGTGTGATAAAAAATAGGGAGGGCATCTTCTTCATTAAAAACAGGAACAATCAAAGACAGTTTCATTTTTACTCCTGTAATCCTGAAATAAAAAATTTTTATCATTAAAAAAATTGAGGCAATTTATATAATTTTTTCTTTATAAACGTGATAAATCCGCCTAACTGATAACGCTGTATGACTATCATCTCCTCTTTAAACGAGGCATATTTATCTGAGAGACGTGTGCTAATGCCCCCCATTTTCATATAAACCAATATTTTGGGAATATAAACCACCGTTATTTTTTTTATCAGCATATAACGCACCATGGCATCATAATCTGCGGCAATTTTTAAGCTGAGATCATAGCCACCTAATGATTGGTAACATGACCTTTTCATATAAAAGGTGGGATGAGGGAGCATCCAACCTTGGTAAAACTTTTTATCAGTATATTCTCCACTGATCCAGGTTCGGACTAATCGCCTTTTTCCAAAGCGCGGGATATAGGCTAAATCACCATAAATGGCATCAGGATCATGCGTTTTAAAAGTATGGGCAATATCCGCTAATGCCTTATCATAAGCAAAGCAATCATCGGCATGGAGTAGGCCAATAATATCTCCTGTCGCTAATGAAATACCTTTATTGAGCGCATCGTAAGTGTCTTTATCTTTTTCTGATATGACTCGAGAGACACGTTGCCCATATTGTTTTTTATCAATGCCAAGGTGTTATCGGTTGAGGTGCCATCTACAATAATGTGTTCAATATCACGATAGGTCTGCTGATTGATGGATGTCAGCGTATCCAGAATCGTCAGTTCACTATTATAGGTGGCCGTAATAATCGTTATTTTCATTATTATTTTTTATCGTTAATAGAATTAATCCGTTTTATATCTCGTTCATCAAGGATAGCCCCTGTATGAACTTCAATAATTTCAAGCGGGTTTATTTTACAGGCGTTTTCAATCGCATGAGCTACCCCTGCAGGAATGTAAGTTGATTCGTTTTCTTTTAACAAATAGGTTCTGTCATCATGGTACACTCTGGCAGTACCTGAAACAACAACCCAATGTTCCGGTCGATGATAATGAATCTGCGTGGCGGTGCGCTCTTTAGGTTTCACGATCACTTTTTTGACACGATAATGTGCCCCTTCGGCTATCACCTCATGAGATCCCCAAGGGCGATAGACTTTTTTATGTTTTAAATATTCACTCCGGCCTTTGTTTTTAAGCTGATCGACTATTTGCCTGACCCTTTGCACCTGATCTTTATGTGCTACCAGTACCGCATCTTTCGTTTCGATCACGACTAAATTGTTAACACCCACCGTGGTAACCAGCTTACTTTGAGAATAAATATAACTGTTATAAGTTGTATCGGTTAACACATCGCCCTGCACGTTATTCCCTTGCGCATCTTTATCATTTACTTCCCATAGCGCCGACCAACTGCCGATATCACTCCAGCCTGCTTCCAACGGAACCACAACCGCATCAGCGGTTTTTTACATCACGGCATAATCTACTGAATCATCAGGGCAAACTTGAAAAGCCGTTTCATCTAAACGAATAAAATCGAGATAGATCATGATGCGCGCCCACTAACGCCTTTTGGCAAGCTATGAGAATATCAGGCCTATGCTGGTTTAGCTCTTCCAGATAACGGGAAGCTTTAAAAAGAAAGAGGCCCGAGTTCCAATCATAACCACCGGCCTCTAAATACTGTTTTGCTGTTGCCAAATCGGGTTTTTCAACAAACCTTAAAACTTTATAGGCATGATCACCCACATTTTCGCTTCTCTGGATATAACCGTATCCTGTTTCTGGAGAATTTGGCACAACACCAAAAGTCACTAATTTACCTTCTGAAGCCAGAGGTTGTGCAATTTGAATCGCACGAATAAAAGCGGAATCATCTTGAATGCGGTGAATTCGCAGCCAACACCAAAAAGTAACGAATCTTCCCCCTTGTTGCTTGCATATAGCGCGGCCAAGGTAATCGCAGGGGCAGTATTCCGCCCTACTGGTTCTAATATAATTCCACTGTGTGACAAAGTTTGTTGTAATAAGGTTAATTCAGAAGTGAGTGTTAAAAATTGCTTAGGATAAAGCTCACGGGAGAGAGGCCACAAGCGACTGCTTGAGCCTCCGGCTATGATAATGTGGAGACTCATAATAATGAGTCCCTTACAATATGCTCAAAGCTTTCATTACCATATGACCAAACATCAAGTGGACATCTTCGCAAAGCTGCATATCAAATGTAGGAACTAAAACAGAATATTTTGCTTGATGTATTAATTTCCCTCCGTCATATCCGACCACCCCTAAGGTGTCAATATTATTTGCATTCGCGTATTCAACAGCGCGTAAAATATTAGAAGAATTTCCACTCCCACTGATCGCAACAAGGAGATCTCCTTCATCCGCTATTGCTGCCAATTGTCCTGAAAATATATCTTCATAAGAAAGATCGTTTCCAAAAGCGGTTTGGCAAAAAATTTTTCTTTAATAAGCTGAATCCCTGCTTCAAAAGCATTCAGATTAAGTTCTTTTCCCAGATTGGCGTGAGAAATTAAATAATCAGAGATATTAAAATTTTTTTTATCAGTCACAATATCTGTCCTTCGGAAGGTTGATAAAAAACGATTTGAGCACCATTTCGATCAAAATGGCTTTTTTGATCCTGTCATGCGTTTCTGGTGGGGCAAAGAACAGGATACATCTCCCATTATCTGCCCCCAAAATTTTTCCACCTAAAGCGGCGCCATGAGTCATGCCTTTTTGATACCAATCATCAATTTGAGGATCCGTAATGCCATTAGCCAACTGAGATTTAAGACGCCAATTCTCGTCTAGCATAGCGCCAAAATTTTTTAAAGAATGAGACTCGAGTTCTTTCTTAATCTCAAAAGCCAGTTCAACCATACGCCGCATTAATGGTTTACAATCAGAACAAGCGATTGCTTTCGATTGTTGTGCAAGAATGGCGGACGCACTGCGTGTTCTACTCGGTATAGAAAACCAGAATAGATGATTCTAACTCCCTTAATAATTCAGGTTTGCAAATAACTGGGTCCACCGATACTGATTCATCAGCGTGGAATCATATCAGATTAAGTCCGCCATAAGCCGCCACATATTGATCTTGCTTACCTATGGGTTCACCACATTTTACGCTCTCTATTTGACAAGCCTGTCTTGCTAAGGTCTCCTTGGAGACAAAAGAGTTTTTGAACGCATACAACGCATTTAATAGACCCACTGTGTAGGTGCTGGAAGAGCCTAACCCCGATCCTTTTGAAGGAATATCGGCTATCGAGCTGATTTCAAGGCCACCTGATATGCCTGTGAGCGTCAGTGCTGCACGTACGAGCGGATGTTGAATTTGTCAGGGGAAGTCTACTTCTTCTGTTTTCGAATAATTAATCCTGATCCCTGCGTCAAATTTTTTATTCACACAAATGTACATATATTTGTCGATTGAAGTGGAGAGAACGGCTCCCAGCTCTTCTCGATAAAAGGCCGGTAAATCACTTCCCCCACCGACAAAGCTCATTCGCAAGGGAGTTTTACTGACTATCATTTTTTATTAATCCGAAAAAGTGATGCTATAACGAGAACACTGTGCAGCGGCCAATACATCCGGTACTTCATCCTCTTCCCGAGAGGCGATACATTGATCAATCTCAGAGGCATCATAACCTCGCCACTGATATTCAAAATGCATTCGTTGGTGTCGAATTTTTTGGGAAACATCTAGGTGTAGTCTATGCGGGGTCATTTCTCTTAAGGCGGGATGCAGCAAAGCGGGAACCCCTTCTAATATCAGAAGATCATCAGGCCCAATCGAAAGAGAGCGAGTCGAAACTCGCTCTCTTTTTTTTCGATCCCACAGCGGAAGTTCTAAGTTAACGCGTTTATCTGTGCTCAGTAATGTTTTTAAAAAAGAAATCAAACGATCAAGATCGTAACGTGATAAGACCCCTCCGCCCTCTCTGCGCTGCTCTTTTGCTTTAAGCCAGGCATCTAATGGAAGAACGTGAACGGTGCGCCCCATCGCTTCCATTAATTCTTTCAGCACTTGAGATGCCATGGTTTTACCCGAGCGCGAAGGCCCGCCCATCAGCATCATACGAGACTCTTGTAACTCGATGGCAACCGGCATCAATCTTTTTACGACATAGGCATGACCGGATAAAATCCAGTCTACCGCAGACAGAATGTCATCACAGATATAATCAGGAATTACTGGATATTTGTTGTCTAGCCCAGCATGGCCCGTGCGCAACAATATGGTACGTACGCCCGCGCGCTGACCCGCCAATATATCGCTGGTGGTATCCCCTATGATCCAGGAAGGCCGACGATCAATATTCAATTCCTTGATGGCTTGATCAAGAAGTCCTGAGTTAGGTTTTCGGCAATTGCATACTTTTTTAAGCTCAGGGATTTCTCCTGAAAAGCCTGAGTCTGGATGATGGGGACAAAGGTAAAGGCGATCAAGATAAGCTTGGTCTTGCCCAAGCAAGTGATCCAGGTGAGCGTGAATCTGACGCATGTCTTCCCAAGTGGCCGTTCCTCTGGCAAGTACAGATTGATTTGTCACACAAATAGCCAGATATCCGGCACGGTTAAGCCGATGAACCGCTTGACCCGCCCCTGGCAAAAGCTCAAGCTGTTTTGCAGAAGACAAATAATTCACTTCTTTATTGAGCGTACCATCTCTGTCGAGAAAAACCGAAACACGTTGCTGACGAAAAGATAATCGCTCTGGCAAACCCGACATCAGATCTTGCTCTACTTTCTTTAAGCGCTCTGGTGTACCTGTATCTTTGATGTATTCGAGGGTAATGTAAGCCTTAAATTTATACCCTTCTGTTATCATTGATTGAATGATATCTTTAACGAGGTCATATTGACCCTGAGCTGGAATGAAGTCTATCAAATACTTTTTTTGTAGTACGAAAAGTGCTGCATTTGAAACATTTTCATAACACACGTCTGTTGGGTGAGGATAAGGTCTTATGGCCTTAATATAGTTGGCTTCGTCAAGTTGCAATAAATCTGAATGATGAGAATAATCGCAAGGATGCGCTACAAGCGTTCCTACAGCATCGGTTTCAATTCCCGCCTGCCATAAACGTTTCAAATCGATATCAGCATAAGTATCGGCATAAAGCACTAAAAATTTATCTTTCAATACATGAAGAGCATCTCTCAGTGCACCTGCTGTGCCCCTCGCATCGGCCTCTTCAATATAAGCAATTTCAACGCCCCACCTTGAGCCATCACCAAAGTAGGAGCGTATTACTGCTGCTTGATAGTGGACTAATAATGCAATTCGCTCAAAACCGTGCTGTTTACATAATTCAATTTGGTGCTCAAGAACGGGTTTATCTAATATTGGCACCATAGGTTTGGGTAAAGAGCCCATCATCGACTTTAATCTGGTACCTAACCCTCCCGCCAATATAGCGACCTGACAATCCATGATATTCCTCAAAAACGTGATTGAATAGAATTTATTGAGGGCGAAGCATCAGTGCCTTGTAAATAAATTCATATATTTTTTTTGGTAAAAAAGCCCAGCATCCAATCATAACGATGCCTGAAACACGGCGAATGAAATAATTTAATTTAAAATTTTTAATCCTTGCCTTGAGATTAAAACGCCAATTAACATGGGCTCGATTTAAGGTTGACTGCCTATATTGGATGAGGATTTTGTCAAGATTAGCGAATTTTATACCTTTGTTAATCAGTCGAAGCCATAATTCTAAATCCTCAGCATATTTAAAGGTTGTATCGTAGCCACGTAAGTTCAATACCAGATCACGCTTGAACATCACAGTAGGATGTGCAAGAGGATTGATAAAATGACTTTTTTTGATGATGTCATTGTGAGCCTTGGGATAAAATTTAAACCCCAATCTATTTAAAGAGTCATCAACAATTTCAACAGCACCACCCAATACGTCGATGTCTTTATTCTTAGATAAAAATTCAATCTGTTGAGCAAGTCTATCTGGCATACAGATATCATCGGCATCAAACCTTGCAACCCAATCGCCGCGAGCCTTTTGAAGCGCTAAATTTAGACTGGCCGCCAATCCCAGCCTGTTTGGCGGCTTAACATAAACAAAGCGGCTATCTTGTAAACAAAGTTGTTTACAAAAATCTGCGAGCGCTAGATCTGTGCTGTCATCAACCACAATGCATTCAAAATTTCTAAAAGTTTGTTTAAAGAGACTTTTCAAACTGGCTTCTAATACGTTAATTGATTCATTGAAGGTTGGAACAATGATTGAGACAAGAGGTTGCATAAATTTTCTACTGTTGTTAATAATGAATATTTATTGACCAAGCTGATCTGCTATTTCATTGATAGCAGATCGAACGGCTTCAGCAGATCCTAACTTTGGCTGCCAACCGTAGCTTTGCAGTTTTTCTGTTGAATAATGAAATTTAGGTACATCTCCAATCCAGCCTTTATTGCCTTTACCATATTTAATTTGAGCTAGCGGATTAATACGGGAAACCACCTGTTCTGCGATCCATTTTACGGTCACCCCTGTATCAATCGGCCCAATATTAATCACCTCACGTTTTGAGGTATCTGTTCTTGCTCTGAAGGCGATCATTGCAGAGATCAGATCTGAAACATGGAGGTAAGCTTTTTGCTGCGTACCATTTCCAAGCACTTCTAAACACTCAGGATTCGCGATAAGTTTATGAATAAAATCATAGATCACTCCATGTGTAGCGGGAGCCCCAACCACATTGGGGAATCTAAAAACACAAGCTTTATCAAGTTCAGCTTCACAAGAGGCACTGATCAATGCCTCTGAGGCTAATTTCATCGCACCATAATTCGAGATAGGCATCAAGGGCCCGATATTTTCATGCAACTGTTGATCACCCAGATCCCCGTATATAGCGGAACTCGAAGCAAAGTAAAGCTCTCTTACGCAATGTAATTTCATCGCTTTTAATATTTCCACCGTCGTTAGGAAGGTATCTTTAAGATCAATGTCTCCATCAGCAACGCCAGCAGAAATATCAGAATTGGCAGCAAGATGCCAAACCTCTGATATAGTGCCTTGCTTAGCGGCTTCTTCGAAGGTATATGATGTGTCATCACGCTGAGATAAATCGGCAGATAGCAACTTAAAATCAGGATTATTGACATGCCTTTCTAGATAACGCTTCTGTCCTCTGGAAAAATTATCAACCGCAACGACCCTTTTTCCTTCATTAAGCAGGCACTCACATAAATGAGAGCCAATAAAACCTGCAGCTCCTGCGACTAGGGATATAGGAATATTTTTTTTATTGTGCATTTAATTAGTACCTAATGAAAATTAATCAAAAATTTTATTCAAAAAAATAAAATGGAAGAGGCTCTATGTAGAAAGACCTAAGGTTTTTTTATCTATCTTTTTGATAAAAAAGAATATTATTTTTTTCATTATTATTCTGAAGCAAGGGCAAATTTTTTTAAATGATTAAATTTAAAGTAAGTTAATGTTTTCAACAGTACTATAACCGTTAGGATTCTGTGATTGCCAACGCCAGCTATCATCAACCATCTCTTGTAGAGAATACTTTGCTTTCCAGCCTAAATCCTGAAAAGCTTTTGCAGGGCTAGACCAACATTCCGCAATATCACCAGAGCGGCGTCCAACAATTTTGTATTGGATAGTTTTACCTACCACTTGTTCAAAAGCAGCAATCATTTCTAACACGCTAGTGCCTTTACCAGTGCCTAAGTTATAAATATGTAAGCCTGGTTTTTGGCTTACATGGTTCAGTGCCGTGATATGAGCATCTGCTAAATCCATCACATGAATATAGTCACGCACACCAGTACCATCAAGCGTTGGGTAATCGACACCAAACACCATGACTTCTTTGTATCGACCAACGGCAACCTGTGCAATATATGGCATGAGATTGTTAGGGATACCTTGAAAATCTTCACCGATTAACCCTGATTGATGAGCACCAACAGGGTTAAAATAGCGCAGTAGTGTAATTGAACATTCGTCGTGAGTAATATGTAAATCGGTTAAAACACGCTCTACCATATATTTACTGGTGCCATATGGGTTCGTGGTTGCACCTACTTTAGATTGTTCAGTAAGCGGAACTTTTTCTGGGTCACCATACACTGTCGCAGAAGAGCTAAAAATAAGGCTTTTTACGCCAGCTTTTTGCATACATTGAACCAACACCAATGTCCCATAAACATTATTGTCATAGTACTCAATTGGTTTTTGTACTGATTCACCAACCGCTTTAAGCCCTGCAAAATGGAGCACGGAAGTTATGTTGTGCTGAGTAAAAATCGCATCAATGATCGATTTATCACGCACATCACCTTCATAGAAAGTCGGTCTTGTTCCCGTAATCGTTTCAATACGGTTTAATACCTCAGGGTTGGCATTACATAAATTATCTAAAATAACAGGTTGGACACCTTGCTCAATCATCTGTACACATGTGTGGCTACCAATATAGCCGAGGCCACCCGTGACCAATACTTTTACATTATTCATTTTCACCTCTGTGAAATTAGTACTTACTAGACATAAGTGAGTAGAGCGGCGCTTGCCTTTCGGTTGGTAGTCACCCCCTCGTTAGAACCTCATCGTGCCCTACGACAACCCAGATATCTATCCTAACGAGTTCTGTTTTCGTATTATCTTTAAAATTCGTCGTTTTCATGAATTTTTTTACGAATTTCACTCAAGTTAACTTTGTGTAAAACTCGTTAGGGAAACAATCATGGCTTCCTGAACAGGCACAGCATCGTTTGCAAACGATGAACAATAATGGTTGTACTAAACAAACATCATCACGTTTTTACCATTTATTAAGCGGTCATTTCAGTGACACCATAACGTTTAGCCAATGTGAATGCTCTTTGCTTGCCTGAATTACGGTTCTAGTTGGAGTTGCCTGGCAGGAGCCTAATCAATCAAGCTAATCTGCTTTCGATTATGTGCCTCAGTAGCTATTTTGGCCATGAACCGAGTGAATGACGAGGATCTATGAAATGATCCGGGACCGAATAGATGCCCATATTTTTTTAAAAATACGACGGGCATTTCTTAGTAATGAAGCAATATCTTTATTAATGATTTTTAAATCAGTAATTTCTATTTCATGGGCAAAATTATACGTATGCATTGCAATTGCATTTTTTGGTAAGTCAAACTTAGAGATAAGTTCTTCACGGTACTTATATTTTTCAGATAATTGGGTGATCTTCATTATATTGACTTTAAAACCATATCGACGAGAACAGTCTTGTGATACGCGATATAAGTTACCTGCTTTACTCACATAAATAGAACCGGCATTACGTGCTAAAGCAATATCATGAACAGCAGGCATATCAGAAATACGCCTAAAGGGTTTCTTTAATGGATCTTCACTTATAAATATTGTTAATTCATCCCCATAAGAAGCACCGTAAACTTTTTCACTAGTGAGCAAATACCACATATTTTCATTTTTAATCAAGACTGTATCAACGGCTTCTATATTACCAATAAGTGTTTTTACTTTATCCCACTTATATGGAAATTCATTACACTTATAAAGATCTACTGTGTGATTATTTGATGATTCAGGAACCATGTACAATTCAGAGTTAATCTCAAATATATAAGGGAAAGAAAGATGATAGCTCTCATTAATAATCTTTTTAATATTTATTATTTTATTTTTTTCTGTATCTAACTCACCAGCGCAAATGTATCCTCGGTCTACATCATAATTTAATCCCTCATAAAATAAATAGTATTTATTATCACAATAATAAATAAAGGGATCTGCCATTAATTCATTTTTTTTAAATTCAATGATTTTCCAATCTTTATTGCCAATTTTACGATATGCTATAACCCATTGATTTGGCATAAAAAATTTAACAAAGATATTTTTTAAAATTAAGCAAAAATAGTACAAAAAATATTCTATAAATAATATGCGTTTAGGGTTGATAGTTTTAATTTTTTGATTAAATCTTTTTTCAAATAAAGTAATTTTTTCATTAATGAGCTTTTTGTTTTTTGTAAACGAAACTCTATTCGGTAGTAAGGATGATTTTATAACACTACCATCAGGGAATGAAAATTCTAATGTTAATTTATCATAAAATAAACATGAATTTACTACTTCAGCATCGATGGATTTACCACTACCAATCTTTATAGAAATCAATATTTAGCTCCATTTGCATTAAATTAAAACTTTTGGATAAAAGTTATATTTCACGTTGAAGGTTTTTTATTAATATTAAATTTAATTATTTTAGCTTATTTATTATTTTATATAATTCAATGAATAATTTACCTTTCATACTGATAGGACAATTACCTTCCCATTCTGTAAATAAAATTCCGCCAAATTTAGATTTAAACGAATCTATACCCATTTTATCCTCAGTAAGTGAAACGCCACCCATATCATAAAGCTTGTATCCCTTTTCTTTAAAAAATGAAATTGCTTCAAAATGTAATGTGCGATTGGCTCTGCCAATTAAATTTCTTTCCTTGCCATCTTCTCCACGAAGAGAAACAGAACATTTTAGCCTAGCTCTATTATTGTCTACGAAATAAACATTAAATACTACAATTCTATTGTCTTTTACTGCTTTAAAGAATGCAATATTTTCTTTTTTTCTAACAAGACTTTTTTACAGTTCATTAACGTTGGTACCAAGGTTTTTAAATTTATTAAACTTATTAAATAAAATGATAAATTCGACAATATCTTTCTGATTAATTTTTTCATTTATTAGAAACAATAATTTATCATCTCGATAACATTTATTAATTTCATTACGGGTATTTTTTGCAAATTTTTTAAAAATATCATTCAAATTTTCATTTAAATTTATTTGTAACGTGTAAAATTTTTGGAGATTAGGAAGTTGCGTATCTACTTGATAACATTTTAATATATCATACTCTGATTTTTTAATTAAGTCGTTGTATAATAGCCTGATATTATCATGATAATGACATTCTAAAATGTGCAAACTATCATCTTTGATATTCTGATGTGAACATGATATATGACAGCCTCTAGTAAATTTTTAGAATTTTAGCCTATTAAGATAAAAAATATAATTGTGTTAGATGATTGTTATATTTAATAAATTCTTTATTTTGCCTGTTTTATCTTTGGAAACTGGCGATGCTATGATACTCAGGTATATTAGTTGAAATATGCGTTTGCGGGCCAAACATAGATGCCTCCATTTTTGATCCCATATTTTTTCACATCAGTGGTTTGATCACAGTTTTGGTATATGGTTTTCTTTTATGAAATGAACTTTAGCGAACTTGAAAAGTTTAATATAACTGAAGTGTATAAACCAAAAACATCAAAAGTATAACAGATAACATTCTTCATAATTAATTCTTTTATTATTTGTATAAAAAATTATAACAAAACTCAACAAGCTCCGTTTCGATAGAAGCGATTTCAATATTATATTTAGAATATTTACTTTTTAAGTTTGTATTGTCTTTTGATATTTTTGGATCAAAATATTTATATTTGTTAGTATGTTTAATGCTTTTAAGACAACAAAAGTCACATACTTTTTGTACTGTTTGATCATATTTATAGATGAAGTCTTCAAAAGGCAATCGTAGAACGCTTTTTTTATCTTCTTGATCAAATTTTTGATGTTCTCTAAGGATTTTAAACCAGTTAATATAGTCATGAATATTTTCAGTAGGAATCCACTTCTCATTCCAAAGACATTTATTTAAAAGATATAAATCACGAGGATCACGATCAATAACAATAATTTTTAAATCGTCAAAATACTTCAAATAATGATGAGTATTATTAGGTGGAACAAGTTGATCAAACATTACATACTCTTTTAAATCGTAATTAGATGCATTGATTAAATTTCGCAAATACTTACGAGTTTCTATATAAAATTTCTCTCTTGGGTAAGAATAATACATTTTTTTATTAAAAATCTTTCCATAAATTTTTGCCCCACCTTCTTTCATACCTAGAATTTTTTTCTGATAAAATCTCTCAAGGTAATATATAAATTTTTTAATAGACGTATCACTAATAACATCTTGATGAAAAAAACCGTTCCACTCTATATTAATAATATTTCTTAAATATTCGTTTGTAATTTTTTTAAATTTCTTATTAAAAAAATTCTCATATGGATAAACATTACTTTTGCTAAGAAAATTTATATACTTTATATAGTTATTGATATGGTAACTTGTAGTTAATCGATTATTATTTTGGACAATCCCATAGTCTAAATCTCTAAGTCCATGAGGATCGTGCAAAAACCTAAACTCGAAATTTCCAAATGAACAAACATTAGAAAATTCTTTTAGTAAATCGGAAACAACACTTGAACCCGTACCACCATAACCAGTACATGTGATTACCTTTGGTCCTAACATTTACTTATTAGCTCCAGATATTGCTTTTATAATATCAAAAATATTGTGGACTGATTCTTCAAGCTCTCGCAGTTTTTGAAGTGTAATGACAGATAATTTATTTTTTATGTCAGTTGTAGAAACGTTTTCAGTTCGTTTTAGATAAATAACTTCACATATATCATTTAAATCATCAAAATGACCTGTCCAGTCATCTCCTATTCCTAGGATGTTGACTTTATTATTAATGATATCTGATCTTTTTTGTTCCCATGTATTTTCGGGAAGAACCAAATCAACATATTTGCAAGATTCAACTATTTCTTTTCGTTCTTCATAGCAAAAAAATGATTTCTTGTCTTTAAGTTGATTGAAACCGTCAGTGGAGATTACAACAATCAGATAGTCACCAAGTGCTTTTAGTCGCTTCAAAAGACGAATGTGCCCTACATGGAAAAGATCAAATGTTCCGTATGTTATAACTTTTTTTATCAATTGATATTGCCTGAAAATTGATCTGTGAACCAAGGACGGTTTAAAATATAACAAAAATAGAATAACCCATAGCTTATAAATAATAGGCTGAATGTTAATTTTTGTTTTATATGTGTATATATATGCATATAAAGTATCGGGAGTATATACTGCAACGGAACATAGATTCTGATAGCTATCTCTCTATTAAATGATAGAAAAACAGATACTGATAATATTAACACATATAACTTTAATAAATCTGTATATATTTTATTATTTATTCTATATTTGTAAAAATACAAGAAAATTAACAGATGGGAAAAATATAAAAAAATATACATATGTATGGTCGATATTGAACGTTTCGCATTAAGATGTATATGTTTGGCCAATGTTTTTTGTACTATATGGTAATCTCCATATTTATTTATTATAAACAGTCCAAAATCATCTAAGAACAATAACAATGCAATAATAAAAATAAAAAATATTGCTTTAAGATTTATAAATCTAGAGAATACTAATAACAGTAAAAAAATAATGTTTGAATAATGGATAAGTGTAGAAAATATAAATAGAAAACCCGAAAGGAAATTTATTTTTTTTTTATTTAAATAAACAGCCAACCCTAACAAAAAAAATGAAATACTGATAGGTTGTCTAAAATAATTAATTATTCCAAGAAGCGGTGTTAGACTAAATAAAAGAAACCATATAAATATGGTTATATGAGATTTTACATTTTTACCAAATATGATATACGCAAAAAATATATTTACCCCATAAATTAATGATAAAATCAGTAAGTATGCAGTTGGATTACTAGTAATTAATTGAATTAACGAAGTTATAACTACAAATAAGGGTTCAAAATTATTGTTATTGTAAAGAAAATTTTCTACATAATCTCTGGTATCTGAACCAATTGAGTAATCACGCAGCCCAAATAATGTCACATATATTATTATTAATAATAAGGAAACAAATATAGAAAAAGAATTGTTTTTAATTATTGCACAAAAAACAGCTATTAATAAATAAATTAACGATAAATTTAATAAAAAAATTGGACTATATTCAGATATCATCTTTAAAAACCTGCGACCAACTCTTAGCTATGGATGATATATCAAAGACATTCATTTCTGAATAAGCTTGCCTTATAATTCTATTTCTTAAATTTTCATCATTAATTAAAAGATCAATCTTATTCGCTAATTCTTGTACATTTGAGATATCAACTAATATACCATTTATCATATCATTAATTAATTTTTTTCCGCCACTTGTTTTTGTTGAAATAACAGCACATCCTTGAGATTTTGCTTCAAGTATACTCAATGGCATTCCTTCAAATAAAGAAGGTAATATACTTATTGTTGATCTTCTAAGATATTTCACTATATCATTTGTTGACTCATAAAATGATATATTTTTTAATTCTAAATTTTGAGCTAGTGATATGCATTCTTCTTTATCAGATCCATCACCTACAATCTGTAATTTCCAATTTTTATGTTTGGGCTCAATTATTTTCCAAGCTTTTATTAAATCGTCAACGCCTTTCTTCTTGGTTACCCGTCCAACAAAGATTACAACTTTATCATACTCGTTCGCTGCTCTTATGTAAGTTGGGATTGGGCATGGATTAAAAATAAATTTTATTTTTTCATCTTTTACAACATCTGGTGTAGTGTCGGTATTTTTGAATAAACAGACTACATCATCAAATACATCAAAAATCATGCGAACTCGATGCTTAGTGGTACGGCGAGACATATAAAATGTTTCGAATTCATTATTTCCACCATGAGAGAAATAAACAAGCTTAATATTTTTAAAAAAACCCAATTTTCTCCAAAAATAAATAGGTTCTATATAAGCTGATTTATTTACAATTAGGTATGAGCTTTTTGCTTCTTTTAAAATAGGAAGAATTAAGAGCAAATTTATGGGTAAAGCTAATATTTTGTTCTTGAAAATATATTTTTTAATTTTGAAATTTATATTTTTCTCTAAGCCAAAATATGCTTTACCAGGAATAACTGATAGTATTTTACAATTAAAGCCCATTTGTGAAAAATAGTTAGCCCATAAACTGATTACTCGAACTACACCGCCAGCACTAACCATACTTTCAGTTAAAAATACTAATTTTTTAATCCTGTTTTTCATCACTTAATCCAAATTTTCAATAATAAATTTGTGTATTTTTTGACAACTTCCATATTTTATCTCATTAAAAAAATTATTAGTTTTATGTCTTTCAGTTTTATAATAGGATTCATCATCTAATAGTTTAGATATTTCATAGATAAATTCACTCTGACTTGTGGGTTTTGGACCAGGTGTAACATTTTGATAATCAAAGTTTAAACCCACGTTATTTTCGTACAATTTTAAATCGTACGGTAAGAATAAGACAGGTTTATTTAATATTAAAAAATCAAAATAAATGCTTGAATAATCCGTTACTAATAGATCAAATTTCGCTATGACATCCATCACTTCGTTACAAACATCTGATGAAAAATTTTTAATCCATTCTGAATTTTTTATCTCTATTTTTTGTAAATGATGTGGTCTTAAGCAAAGTAAAATATTGTTCTTTTTTAAGTACTCTTCAAGAATATCTTGATTAAAGTCTGAAAATGGAAAAAACTTAGTATCTTCACCAACCCAGTCATTACCGTAGAGTCCCACTCTCCATGTCGGAGCATATAAGATAATTCTTTCGTATTTGGGTAAATCAGAAATATAATCATTGATAGAATAATGGCTTACAAATAAGCTATCATTTCTTGGTTGCCCGAATGGCTTTATTTTTTTATCATTAATTAAGAAACTTTTTGAATAAATTGATGATAAATTTGAGCTCGTTGTAGAAAATAAATTATAATGTTTTGCAAACATTTTTAGGGTTAAAAAGATTCTTAATTTTTGTAAACCTGAGTACCCCATAATACCTACTTTTTTCAGAGGAATACCATGCCATAAATTAATTAAAATTCTAATCTTATGCCCAAATGGTGTTTTAAGAGGGAAACTACCATCTGTAACCCAAACTTTTGCATTTGATATTATTATTATATCTTTTATCTTTTTAGTTGTTAAAAATTTATCACCATATTTTAAAATAAGTTTTTTTCTTAATTTATCGTCATTTATAATATATCTGACATCAAAGATGTTCTTTTTGAGTGAATATTCAAACAATGCTTTAGAGTTGAATTTAATATTGTTTTTATCAAATGTAAAAATTACCAATTTTTTTTTGGGGCGATATAATAAAGGTAAAAAAAAGCAAAAAATATAATTAAATAGATATTTCATTATTCTATAGATTATGTGAACGTGGCTTAATCTAAATTAAGTAATAGCCATCAGTTTACTCGAACAGTAAGGTTAATATATCAATATCATCATCCCATGGTATAAATCCGCCATGTCTTTTGGCTCCTAATAATGTTCCGCTATCAATCCAATAATTAATATTGTGTTTATTACAAATCCGATCTATTTCTTTTAAACCTTCCAATAAAAGTAATTGTGCTTGTCGTAGTACTGATTTTTCTATTGTCATAAATTTTTATTCCAAATTTATATTATGTTTATTACTACATTTTCATAATAAAAAATGAATATATAATATTTCAGGTTTTTTATTTACAGCTTTATTTCCTATTTTCTGCAAGAAAATATGTTAATATGGAGTTTTTAGTTAGAATCATTAATATTAAAAAAATTTCCAATATCTAATTGATTTTCAAGTAAATATATTTTAACTAAATATATATCGTGAACTGTAGTACCGACGTTTTAACATATAATTCTTTCATGATATTTTTCTCTTTCCAAAAGCTGATACCATTCACTACATCACTAACTTCATGAGCTTTATTTTTAAAATTATAATAATATTTAAATCCACTTACATGAGAAAAATCATCAAAAAAAACTTTATTAAAAAATAAATCACAATTCATAAAACCTCGAATATGAATTGGAACCAAAAGACAACCTTCTTTAAAAGCATTATCTGGAGCAATGTTGCCATCAAAAAAAGTAACTGATGATATAATAATGTCGCTATTTAAAATACAGTCAAAGTATGTTTCACAAATTTGAAAGGTGACTATATGAGATTCAACTATTTTTTTGCAAAAAGTTATGAAATCATTATGTTGATTCTTGTTTTTATATATTAGAATATGTACATCCTTATTGATAAAGGTGTGCTTTATCATTTTTAAAACAGTGTAAGCTATATTGCCCAGCCCAATAAAAGAAATCACCTGGATATTTTTTTTGCAAAAAGCTTTATCGAATGTGTTGCTACTTTAGCAGTTCTCATCGTAGTAATGAAATTTGCGTCCATAATAGCCTTAATATCACCAGTATTAATATTATAGAGCATTATTTGGCCATTTATTAATGGTATTCTATCTGGAAACGATTAACTACTTTTATGCTCCCAAAATCGACATGTGGTAGTAGGCATGGTATAAAATTATAAAAGGAATCTTGATTAGGCTTCAAACTTGTTTTTGGCGATAATATTGATTGATTTTTATTGACTCAGAAATCCAAGAAAAAATTTTCTGCGACTGAATATTTATTGAAATTATATCTTTATTTGAAAGTAATTTCATATTTTTCTGATTCTTTAATCAAGAATAATAAAATGGATAAAATAAACATATTTTTTAAAAATTTTTTAAAACAAAATACATATATTTAGTATCTATCCTCTCCGTTTTTATATTTTGTAATATGAAATCATACTCAAGGACAAAAAAATATTTTGAAAAAATTTCAAGAAAATCACGAATTGTTCTATATTGGGTATTATAAAAATGATTTATCTTCATATCATGATCTTTTATAATGATTCTATTCTTTAAAGTAGACACACCTTCCTCTATAAAAAGATAGCCTTTATAATTTTTACTGATTTTTTTAAAGATTAAATCTAATTCTTTATCTAAAAAAACTGTAATAAAAATTGAATTAATACAAAATCCCTATTTTTTAAATAATTACTAATATTTAAAAAATTGTCGTTAATAAATTTTATTCTTTCATTTTTATTAACTAGTGAATTAGCTAACGCTATTTGTTGACTACTAAAATCGATCCCTACATAGTTTAAATTTAAGCGTGTCGCTAAACTGCAAGCATAGCCGGTTCCGCATCCCGGATTAATAATCCTAGATGCTTTAATATCATATGAATTGAAAATTTTCTTTAAAATTGCAAATTCATTATTTTCTCTTTCTTCAATTTCGGTATTATTAAAATGTATATTTAATGAATTTACTGAGGAATCATCATAAAAAGGCTTAACCTCTAATTTACTTACATCTTCATCATTACATGTTGTATATTTCATTAATGTATTATCTGTTGATTAATATATTTTTAGTTCATTTATTACTTTAGCTACGCCTTTCAACAGCCGATCGATATCAGCTGAATTCAGATCACCCATCGTAGAAATTCGAAATAGTGTTTTTGATAAATCCCTTTGTCCTGCATAAATCACAAAACCTTCTGCTTTCAATGCATCATGTAACTTGGCATACGTCAGCCCTATTGGTAAATGGTAGGCACGTAACACTACTGATGACTGAGAAATGGGTACGACTGGCTCAATTCCGAGAGCCTTCATCCCTATCAGTACCTGTTCGGACAGTGCTGAATAATTTTGGTAACGAGTTCTTCGGCCTCCCTGTTCCTCGAGTTCACACAGCGCTGCCGCTAGCGAATAATAGGCATGTATAGCAGGTGTGAACGGTGTATCGCGTTGATCTTGCAAATGAATCAATCGCTTAAGGTCAAGATAATAAGTACGACTGGTTGCCTGACAGATAGCAGTACGACGTACTACCACGAATGAAACCCCTGGCACAGCATGTAGACATTTGTTAGCCGTTGCCGCGATACCGATTAGGCTTTCGTCGGAGAAATTTAATTGCTCCGCACCGAAACTGCTGACCGCGTCGACAAGTAACTTAACGCCCCGTTCACAACATAATTTGCTTAGCGATGGCAAATCATTAAGCCGCCCTGTAGTAGTCTCGTGATGTACTACCGCTAAGTGACTGAAACGTTGATCTTTAAGTGTAGAATCAAGCTCCGAGGTAATCACATCGAGGTTAAGCCCCTGCATCCAATCTCCGACGATCCTTTTATACATAATACCGTATTGAGCAGAGATTTGTGCAATACGCTCACCATAGACACCATTTTCGACAATGAGCAAGCGACCTGTTTCAGGAACTAACCCCGCCAACATGCTTTCAACAGCCGCAGTACCTGAACCTGTTATTAATATCGCTGCCCATTGAGCCGGATCTAACTCATAAATTGCTAAAATCCGTTTTTTTATCTCATCTTGCAAATCAAAAAATTCGCTTTCACGATGACATAAATCAGGCTGCAACAAACTGTTACGTACATATTCCGTTAATGTTACAGGGCCAGGGTTTAGTAATAGCATTAGTTAGCTCCATTAACCGCAATATGTCGCATCAACCGTGTTTTTACATCAACAGGAGTCATAGAGGGACGGGGTAAATTTTTAGGCATGGCTATCCTTGTCAGGAGGCAGGCAAAACGGGGACCAGCTGAGGGTACTGAACTTAGCCAAGTATCGATTTCTTCAATATCATCCGTTTCAAGTGATGACGCATACCCACAGGCCGTAGCAACACCCGCAAATGAAAGATGAGGCGACACTGTTGCTTGCCCTCCAGTTGAGTTATGGACACCATTGTCAAGCAATAGATGCTGTATGTTCGATAAACCATAAGCACCCACAGTGGCGAATGCTCCCATCCGCATTAATGCTGCACCATCACCATCAAGTATCACCACTCTTAAATCCGGGCGTGCCAAAGCAAATCCGAGTGCTAACGGTACCACACAACCCATTGATCCGACCATATATAACTGGTTAGGTCGATCGTCGATGGCATACAATACCCGCCCACAAAATCCCGTTGATGCAAAAACCACTGTCGAAGCGGTTGGTGTTTTTTCAATTACTTTTTGTAAGGCTTGATATTGTGATGGCCTAAATATAGGCTCAAGGCCTCGCCATTTCGAAAATACACAGGAAGTTGTTTTATTAGTCGACACTACAGTCATACTGGATTTAAGCGGATAAGAGGCTACACTTCCCTTTTGCATGACTAACGCATAGGGTCGTCCCGTTTTGTCCATATGAGCTATCGATCTATCTAAGGCTGGGACTATGGCATCAGGCTCGGTGGGAAATAATTCCCAAGGGATCTCCATCTTTTCCAGTATTGCGGGTGTAATCGGCCCCATCAATGCATGCTGTGGCTCGTCAGCAACACCGGGTTGACCACGCCAGGTAACGATCAGTAACTGTGGCAAACGAAATGTCCAAGTCAACGAAGTTAAAGGACTGACTGCGTTACCCAGTCCTGAATTTTGCATCATCGCAATACCACGTCGGTGAGATAGCCCAGTTGCTCCGGAGAGTGCAACGCCAGCAATCAACGCAACAGCATCACCTTCATTAGCCACAGATACATAACGTAGAGATGGTTCCTGCAATACATAATTGATAAAAGGGGTTAGATAGGAGCAGGGCACACCAGCATACCAGTCAAAGCCCCTTTCGCGCGCTGCTTCAACAAATTGATGCGCTTCAATCATTGATCAATCTCCGGTTTGTATGACAAATTCTCTGTATTTTTTAGCGGTGTCTGTGCATTGGTGAAATCATTGAGATCATTCACACTACGCCAATGACCATGAATATAAAGCACTTCTATGGCCGCACCATCTGCAATCAACGCATTTAGTAGTTCTGGCATACCAAAGGTATTAAATTCAGGTTGCATACGTAGATTCGTTAACACAATCTTCAATCTGTTTAACCCTTTACCAGACACATTTAGTAGACCAATCCAGCGTCCTTGTACCAAAGGATCTTCATAAGGCATGGCGTTTAAATCGTTGGTGACATGTTTGAGTAGTACTTTTTGACCAAGCATTCCTCGATTATCTTTTTCAGTACAATAAACGAAGTTACGTACAGTACGATTGTCAGCACTTGTTTGTGATGAATCAACGACGACACAAAATTCAGCAGTATTTTCAAGCAAATCACGCAATACATAATGACGAAATAATAAATCACCATAGCAGATAGTAACTTCGCTGTTAATTTTATCGATGGCACAGGTTAGTGATACCAATTCACCGGTTGTTGCGTAATTTTGATTGACAACCAATCTAATCCCGGTATTATCGATGTTTTCCGCACGATAACCACCGACTACCGTGATGTCATTAATCCCCTCTTTTTTGAAGCCATCGACCAACCAACGTAATAATGATTTACCGGCAATCGGTAACATGACTTTTGGACGGTCATGAGTAATAGGCTCCAGTTCACGCGCCCCACGACTAGCAGCCAGCACAAGCCCCGCACGTGGGCTACTGGAAGCCGATAAATAAATTTTTTCGGCAGCAGTATATTCAGCAGCATTTTGCAAACGAAAAATTTCGTTAACAGAAGCAATGCGATCTTCTACATTGATCAACGTTTGAGTTTCGTAAATTTCTTTAACTACGCTTTGCATCGCAGAAACTGCTGAACGTACCGAATGGTTTGCCCAGATCACCGTACTAATACCGGCTTGACGAAATACATCGGTCGCTGTGCTGTAGTAGCGTGTTGGAACAATCACCAGTGGAGTGCCGCGATCGGCCCATTCACGGGCAAAAGCCACGATCTCATCTGATTTTGAGAGTTTACTGTGGATCAATATCGCATCAGCGCCAGCGAGCCGATAAGCTTCCGCACGGCGTAATGCTTCATCCATCCCCCAACCGGCAATTAAAGCTTCAACACGGGCAACGATAGAAAAATTTGAATCGGTTTGCGTGTCTTTGCCTGCTTTAATTTTTCCAACAAATTCTTCAATGTCGGCCAAAGGTTGGCGCTCTCCGTTAATGAAACTATTTGTTTTTGGAAATTGCTTATCTTCTATACAAACTCCAGCAACACCACGTTGCTCAAGCTTTCGTACCAAACGACGCATGTTATTAAAGTTGCCATAACCTGTGTCACCATCCAGTAAAATAGGTAGATTGCTTGCATCTACCATAAATTCAAGCATGTCAACTACTTGGGTCCAACTCACTTCATTGTTATCACGAACACCAAATTGTGCTGAAATCGACAGACCCGATGCCCAGATCCCACGAAAACCGGCTTCACGTACAATGCGAGCAGACAAACCGTTGTGGGCTTCCATAAGAAATTCAAGTTCATCACTTAACAACATTTGTCGTAATTGCGCACTATGAGTTAACGGAATTTTATTAGTAGAATCGATGGTATAAGAAGGGGAAACAGTACTCACTAAACAACTCCTAATAATGGTTTTAGCTGAGGCAAAATTTCATTTTTTGCGCGTATGATATCCTTAGGAAAATCAATTTCCATCCATGGAGCCCCTGTGATATCACGAACTTCAAATATATGATTGTATTCTTGTAATAAATCACGCACGGCTTCTTCATGAGGCATATGCGCACGGTTACTATCGATATACTCTCGCACAATAGTAGCAAAGCGCTGTGCTGCCGATTCATCAAAACGAAAGAAACCAACTGATTCGCCAACAGTGTCGTATTTTAGGTCAACTGATAGTTTCTTTCTTAATTCAACAGGAATCCCATCACGTATACAGAGCTTAACTGGCTCCTCACCCTCTTCAAAATTATAATCAATCAACAAACGGTTTGTTGATTGATTATTGGCTACCAAGGCACTTAAAATATCTATGTCGCACAACACATCGGCATCCATCAACAGCACATCACCTCCTCGAGTTACTGCATCTGTCACAGTATGAACAGTTAGCACGCTCCCGAGATCAAAAGATGAATTCACAAAAGTTTCGGGGGATGGCTGCCAATTTAGGCGTTTAATTTCAGCCTCAATTAATTCATGACGAAAACCAAGTGCAATAGTGACATCATAGACCCCCACACTTTTTAAAAGTATCAGGTGACGTTCAAGTAAAGTTTTACCATCAAATTGTAACAGGCATTTTGGTATTTGTTCCTGTTTAGGTTGCTGTAGACGTAGACCTCGACCTGCGGCAAGAATGACAGCCCGCATTAAAAATGCCTCCAATAATCACTTTCGGAGTAACACGAAAACATTTTATATAAATTCAAATTTTTTATAACGCCTTATCACAGCTATTATTAATACCCTTTCCTTCCCCTGATAAATCAAACCCGCTAGAAGTAACGTGAGGCCAATCAATAAAGCACAGCTGATTAATACAAAAATAGGGTGAGTAAAATATTGAGGTATCGATTGACACCCAAAATAAGCGAACACCAAGAATAATAGGAGCCAGCTTGACCACTTGAGAGCGCGCAAGAGGTCAAATTCATAACCTATTTTTCTTAATCCCTGTAAGCTCGCAAGCATCATAACCCAGTAGCTGATCGAGGTAGCGAGCGCGACGCCGAATATTCCCCAATGAAAGATGAAAAGAAAAACACTGTTGAGGATGACATTGGCAATGAGGCCCAGTAGGGTGCGCCATACCATTAAGCGAATTTTACGCTCCACTTGAAAAATTTGATCAAAGGGCTTGTTCAGAAAGAAAGGTAAGATCACACCACTATAAGCCATTAAGGCAATCGAAACACTTTCAGTGTCTGCGACCGTAAATAATCCCCGCTCTAATAGTAATGCCACTATGGCTTTGCCTGCCACTATCATCAATAGGGTTGCCCCAAAACCAACGTAAATGACCAGCGCTAACAGATCATCCATTTTTTTTACTCGTTCTTTTTTGTCTGATTGCTCGGCTATCACAGTGATAAAAGTATTCTCTAATCCCATCAGACTAGGGAGTACATAGGTGATGCTCACCGCATAAAATAACGCAGAGACCATGCCGACCGTTAAAAATGAAACAAATAGCTGATCTGTGAAGGTATAAAAATATTGCGTGCCTTGTAAAATCATCAGGCCCGGTGCTAGTACGAGTGATTGACGAACAATAAACGAGAAAGGATTACTGAGCGGGAGGACAAAACGCCATGTTCTGCATAAAAGGTATAAAAATGCTCCTGTGACTCCCATACTATAAGACCAGAATAAAACGTTAGGATAGTGATAAAAGCAGACAATACAAAGCATCGTTATCAGCGATAATAAAAATTCCCCTTGATACAAGGGCGAAAATTGTCGCACAGAGCGCAAAACAGCCCCCATATGTCGAAAGGGCACATATAAGATAATGGCCGGTAATAACCAAGGCAGAGACTGAGCCAGGAGTTTTTTTCTCTCCGGATTAAATCCTATGGGTAATAAGGATAATTGATGACTGAACAGATAAACCATGAAGGCTAACAGTAAAGATCCGAGAAAAATAAACGACATGTAACCAGAAGCGATTTTTTTAAATTCTTCTTTTTGTCCATTTTTCCAGGTTTTCACCATATGGGGGACCGACATAACATCTGCGATCTCGCCCCAGGAAAACACCAGAATACCCAACAATACCGTCGCCATAAAAAAAACATCAAGCTGTGTATTTAAACCGATCATGGCCGCTATGATGATGTGTTTTGTTAAGCCCGATAGTCTTGCCAACCCTCTCCAGAAAATGGAGGCGTTAATGGATTTGTGAAAAGACTCTTGTTTCATTCATTGAATTTTCAGTTTATTTAAAATTAAGTGATAAGGAGGATGCCATGAAAAATTTATCGCTTTTTTACATTCTTTAAACACGCTACCGCCCTTGGCGGTGAGCGACCAATGTAGCGGGGGTGTGACTGTAACAATGTTATTGTTCAAATTTATTATCAAAAAGTAACAATCGATTGATTGAAAAATGGCCGTTAACCCGAACTTACCAACTGCTCTAATAAGTCAATCTGCTCTGGAGAATCGTTCAGCGCCGGAATGTATTCGAATTTTTTGCCCCCGGCCTTCAAAAATATCTCTTTGTTTTGTTCTTTGATTTCTTCTAATGTTTCTAAACAATCAGCGGAAAACCCAGGGCAGAGTACTTGAATATGTTTGATGCCCTTAGCTGGCAAGCTTTTTAATGTTTTATCGGTGTATGGCGTTAACCAGGGCTCCCAGCCAAAGCGAGACTGATAGGTCATCATGATTTTATTGTTGTGTAACCCTAAAGCCGTGCTGAGTGCACGATATGTGTCTTCACAGCGCTTTGGGTAATCATCCCCCAAACGCACGTAACGTTGAGGAATACCATGAAAGGAAAGCAATAATTTATCGGGTTGGCCATGTTTTTCAAAATAACGTGCGACACTTTGTTTTAGTGCATTGATATAGGAAGGGTGCTGAGCATAATCACGAATAAAGTAAATTGAGGGTAAAGAACGATATTTTTTTAAAATGCCAGACACCGCATCCCAAACAGAACCGCAGGTGGTCGCAGAATATTGTGGATAAAGCGGCAATATCACCAGTTTTATGATCCCTTGAGTGATTAATCGGTTAATCGCGTCACCTAAAGAAGGAGAGCCATAGCTCATCGCCAATTCTACGGAGGCATCTGGTAAGCGTGCTGCCAATGCTTTTTGCTGGCGATGGCTATAAACCAATAGAGGGGAACCTTCAGGCATCCATATAGATTGATATAGTTTAGCCACTCGTCTAGAACGAAAGGGTAAAACGATGGCCCGCAAAAGTGGCCACCATAAAATAGGGGGAGTGTCTATTACCCTTCGATCACTGAGAAATTGTTTAAGATAGCGTTTAATAGCAGGAACAGTAGGGGCATCTGGAGTGCCTAGATTCACTAAAAGTACGCCAAGTTTACTTTTTACCACCCATTTTCCTCATGATATGAATCAGCTGCCTAAATTTCAGGGGCATACTATCTATCATCATAAATGATTGCAACAACAGTGATCAAAAAAGGCAGGTGCCTACGCACGAGGGCAGCTAGCTAACGGAGTTTGTTTGTCGCTGAGAGACAGGTTTTTAGCAATACCCGTAACTCATTAATTTTTCATACCTTCTATCAAGCAATTTCAAAGAATCAAACTGTTTCAAATATTCCAGATCTTTGATCAATCGCTCTTTGAGTGACTCCGCCATTGCTTTGGGATCACGGTGTGCACTTCCCAAAGGTTCAGGGAGCACGGTATCAATCATTTTTAATTCTTTCAGGCGATGCGCGGTGATCCCCATCGTTTCTGCTGCAACTGAGGCTTTATCGGCGCTTTTCCATAAAATAGACGCACAGCCTTCAGGCGAAATCACAGAATAAGTACTGTATTGCAACATATTCACCACATCACCTACAGCAATCGCCAAAGCACCGCCAGATCCTCCTTCACCAATAACCGTGCAAATGATAGGCGTTTTCAAACGTGACATTTCACGTAAATTTCGCGCGATGGCTTCAGACTGGCCCCTTTCTTCGGCGCCAACACCTGGGTAGGCTCCAGGCGTATCGATAAAAGTCAACAGGGGCAATCTAAAACGCTCAGCCATTTCCATCAAACGCAACGCTTTTCGATACCCTTCAGGAGAAGGCATCCCAAAATTACGTCGAATTTTTTCTTTGGTTTCTCTCCCTTTCTGATGACCTATCACCATGACGGGCTTTTGATTCAGGCGCGCAATGCCTCCAACAATCGCCTTATCATCACCATAATGACGATCCCCCGCTAATTCTTCAAAATCCGTGAAAATATGCTCAATATAATCAAGCGTATAAGGGCGATTCGGATGGCGAGCCAGTTGAGCAATTTGCCAGGCAGAAAGATGAGAAAAGATTTTATGCGTGAGCTGAATACTTTTATCACGCAATTTTTGGATCTCTTCGTCTAGATCAATATTGAGGGGGTTGTCTTGACGGTTAATGGCGGTTAAAGAATCGATTTTTGCTTCCAGCTCTACAATAGGCTGCTCAAAATCAAGAAAATTTAAATTCAAACTCATTATGTTCTCGTTTTAGTCAAATTCTAGTTGTACCTGCTGATGACCGATCAAATTACGTAAATCAATCAATAAGCGGTTGGTCGGTGTGATATGCCAATCAGTACCAAAACGTAATTTAGCAGAGGCATTTTTGCCTTGATAATAAAAATGTATTTTGACACTTCCTGAACGACAGGGCTCTAAAATGTCACGAAGTTTATCAAAAAATACTTTATTTACCTGTGTATGGCTGACTGAAATCGCAAGCGCCCGGACGTGTTTTTCACGGGCTTCACTGATGTCCATCAGTTCGTGGGCGGTCATTTTTAGTCCATTGTTAAAATCATCAAAACTGATCTGGCCTCTGGCAATTAGAATAAGGTCTTTTTGCAATAAATGCTGATATTTTTCGAATGCATCATTAAACAACATGATATCCAAATGTGCAGAACGATCATCAAGCTTACAGAGACCAATTCGCGCACCTCGTTTTGTGGTCATCACCTTTGCTGAGACCACAAATCCTGCCACAGTGACATTTTTACCCCTTGGAGTGGGGGAAAGATCCTGTAAACGGTTTGACCCTACATAGTGACGAATTTCTTTTAAATACTGAGTAATAGGATGCCCCGTTAAGTAGAGCCCTAAAGTTTCACGTTCTCCATCCAGAACCGTTTGCTGTTGCCATGGCGGTACCTGTGCGTAGGATTGCTCTATTTTTTTTGGATCCTGGGTAAGCACACCAAACATATCTGCTTGCCCAGTCAATTCGGCTTTAGCATGTTGTTCTGCGGCTTTGATTGCGTTCTGTAAGGCGTGCATTAATGCCGCTCTATGTGGGCCTAATTTATCCAGAGTCCCAGAGAAAATTAATTTTTCCAATACCCGACGATTTAATTTTTTAGTGGCTGTCCGCGCGCAGAAATCAAACAAATCTTTAAATTCCCCTCCTTGATCACGTGTTTCTAAGATACCTTCTATTGCACCTTCTCCGACCCCTTTAATGGCGCCCATCCCGTAGATAATTTTCCCCTGGGCGTTCACATGAAAGTGATAAAATCCACTGTTGATGTCTGGCGGTAACATTGTAAGCCTCATGCGGGCGCATTCATCCACCAGCCCTACTATTTTATCGGTGTTATCCATATCTGCCGTCATCACGGCGGCCATAAATTCAGCCGGATAATGTGTTTTGAGCCACAGTGTTTGATATGACAATAAAGCATAAGCAGCAGAATGTGATTTGTTAAACCCATAGCCGGCAAATTTTTCAACCAAATCAAAAATTTTAATGGCCAACTGACCATCAATCCCTTTTTCTTTGGCCCCATTTTCAAAAATAGATCGCTGTTTTGCCATCTCAACAGGGTCTTTTTTGCCCATGGCGCGCCTGAGTATATCCGCTTCCCCTAGAGAATAACCTGAAAGCACCTGAGCAATTTGCATGACTTGCTCTTGATATAAAATAATGCCGTACGTGGGTTCTAATACGGGCTGTAAGCAAGGATGTTGCCACTCAATATCAGGATAAGAAATGGCTTCACGCCCCTGTTTGCGATCAATAAAATTATCCACCATGCCCGATTGTAATGGGCCCGGACGAAATAAAGCGACCAGCGCGATGATGTCCTCAAAACAGTCAGGCTTTAAGCGTTTGATTAAATCCTTCATGCCTTTGGATTCAAGCTGAAAGATGGCGGTCGTTTCAGATCGCTGTAGCACCTCAAAGCTTTTTGGATCGTTGAGCGGAATCAAAGAGATATCAATAGGCTGTGCGCCTTGAGTGGTGATGCGTTGATTGATCATCTCAACGGCTTTGTGGATCACGGTCAAAGTACGTAAACCGAGAAAATCGAACTTCACCAATCCCACATATTCGATGTCATTTTTATCAAATTGCGTCACCGGGTTTTGGCCTTGAGAATCGCAATATAAAGGGGCAAAATCAGTCATTTTTGTCGGCGCGATCACCACGCCTCCTGCGTGTTTACCCGCATTACGAGTGACCCCTTCCAGCTTACGCGCCATATCTAGCAAACTTCGAACTTCTTCATCGGCTTCATAGGCTTTCGTTAATTCAGGCTCTGCCACAAACGCTTTTTCTAATGTCATCCCGAGATCGAAGGGGATTAATTTTGCGATCCTGTCAACGAAACTGTACGGATGGCCGAGCACTCGCCCCACATCACGTATTACCGCTTTGGCAGCCATGGTACCGAAAGTGATGATCTGTGAAACGGATTCTCGCCCGTACATGTCCGCGACATGTTCTATCACCGCATCCCGTTTTTCCATGCAAAAATCCACATCAAAATCAGGCAAAGAAATACGTTCAGGATTTAAAAAACGTTCAAAAAGCAAATCGAATTCAAGGGGATCAATATCTGTGATTTGAAGCGCATAGGCCACTAAAGAGCCAGCTCCAGAGCCTCGACCTGGGCCAACGGGAATGTGATTGTCTTTCGCCCATTGAATAAATTCCATCACAATCAAAAAATAGCCAGGGAAGCCCATTTCATTGATCACTTGAAGTTCCAACGCTAAACGCTGATCGTAGGCCCCGCGTTTTTGTTTGCGTATTTCAGGATCAGAGAAAAGAAAATCCAGGCGTTTTTCCAGCCCTTCTTGAGATCGCGCGATCAAAAAATCCTCTGTGCTCATCTTTCCTGTCGGGTATTTTGGGAAAAAATATTCCCCTAAACGAAGATTCAGATTACAGCGTTTTGCGATTTCAACACTGTTTGTTAAAGCTTCGGGGATATCTGAAAACAGTTCACACATGTCTTGTTCAGAACGCATAAATTGTTGTGGGCTATAATTTTGCGGGCGTTTGGGATCAGCTAAAGTAAAACCCGCATTAATAGCCACTCGAATTTCATGTGCATCGAAATCAGAGGGATCCATAAAACGAACATGATTCGTAGCGACAACAGGTATGCCATGTTTTTCTGCAATGTTGATCGCAGAATGGAGATAAGATTCTTCGTCTGCGCGCCCGGTACGGGTCAGCTCAATATAATAGTTATCAGGGAAATGTGTTTGATAAAAATGGAGGCATTGATCTATCTGACTTTGATTTTCTCTGAGAATGAATTGCCCGAGATCGCCCATTTTTGCTCCTGAAAGCAGAATGAGCCCTTCTTTGTGTTTGATAAGCCAATGGCGATCAATCACCGGCCCGAGAGAGCCATATCCTCGTTGATAGGCCGCAGATATTAACAGCGTGATATTGTGATAGCCCTCTTGATTGCGAGCCAATAGGGTGAGATGAGCAAAAGTATTCTCCAGGGCAGGGCTTTGAACATAAAAATCCGCGCCAATAATAGGTTTAATACCTACTTTATGGGCAGCCCCATAAAATTTAACCAAACCACAAAAATTACTAAAATCGGTGAGGGCAAGTGCAGGCATACCTAACGCTGCTGCTTTTTGCACCAAAGGCTTAATCTTGGTTAATCCATCTATCATGGAGTAATCGCTGTGCACACTCAAATGTATAAAACGAGGATCGGTCATCTCAACTTGATCTCAATAAAATTGAAAAGGTCTATTCAATACCTAAATATTTATGCATTTGTACGGATAAGCGCCAGTTACGCTCGATACAGGTGTCAATACAAAGTTGAGTCGCTGATTTTTTTTGGCTGACCGGCTGTAAACTGATGATTCTTTTTTTACAATCTTTTAAATTGCCGATTAAAGCATCCAACGTCTCAATGTCACGCTTTCGAGCAACCACATGCTTTAATTCATCCGCTCTCTCCAAAGCCTGATGCTGTATTTTGAACCCACCTCGCATATTGATTTTCGGGGAAACCGTCACCCAGCAAGAAGGGGTGCAGTGTACGAGATGAGTGCCACTGGTTTCAATTTGGCAAAAATAGCCTTCTTGTTCTAACAGTTGTGTTAAAGGTGTCAAATCATAGAGACAGGGTTCACCCCCTGTGATCACAACGTGAGAAGCTTGATATCCTTGTGCACGAATGACGGCCAATAGCTCCTGTTCGCCGCTATGACTCCAAAAATCATTCGCTGTTTTTTTTTGTAATATGGAGAATAAATCCACTTTCTGCTCGTTTTTTTTCTCCCAAGTGTGTTTAGTGTCGCACCAGCTACAACCCACAGGGCAACCTTGCAAACGAATAAAAATGGCTGGGATGCCATTGAAATAGCCTTCTCCTTGTAACGTCTGAAATATTTGATTAATAGGGTAAAGCATCAATTTCTCTCTTCATCACGACTCCTCTCTGAGTCTTTTAGAGTTTTCAGCGAGTGTCGTTCAATAATTTATCGATCAGTCGTTTGTTTCACGAAACCGGAATATTGTATTCTTTTTTTTAAATTCGATGTATCTCGCCTTAAAAGTTGATCATGCACAATAAGGGTTCAAATTTTATGACTAAAAAATATATTGTGACCCAGGAGAAACTCCAGGGACATACAACACGCAAACTGGCACAAAGTTTTCTGCCCTCAACGCAATGGAAAGGCATTATTGCTGTCAGCAGAGGAGGGCTCGTGCCTGCTACAATATTGGCTCGAGAATTAAATATCCGTTATGTAGAGACTCTGTGTATTGCGAGCTATGAGCATGATCGTCAAGGCAATTTAACTGTCATCAAAAAAGCACAGGAACAAAACCAGGGGGGAAGGCTTTCTCATCGTTGATGATTTGGTCGATACCGGAAAAACAGCGGCCATCATTCGTCAACTGTATCCTAAAGAATATTTCGTCGCTGTTTTTACTAAACCTATGGGTCAACCTCAAGTCTATCAATATATCATGAAGATTGAACAAGATACCTGGATAGAGCAACCATGGGATATGGATATTAAACTGAATTTTGTAGCACCTATCAGTGAATAGATCGTATTTTGAAAAAGCTTTCATCAATGAAATATATTTCATGAATGAGTTGATAAATTATAATGATTTGTTAAAAAGGGAGCTTAATCAATAAGGAGATTAAATAATGCCCTTAATTAACGCTCATCCAAAATGTAAATTAATGAAATGTTTTGCGGCTTTAGGGCCTTATTTACGTGAGAGTCAGTGTCAAAAAGATTATTTTTTTTTCGATTGTCTCGCTATCTGTGTCGATATCAAACTTGCCCCAGAAAAACGTCAATTTTGGGGATGGTGGTTGGAGCTTCGTCCTGAAGACAAATGTTTTATTTATACTTATCAATTTGGTTTATATACGCAAGACGAACAATGGATGGTTAAAAAGATTAAGGCCGCTGATATTCAGCAAAAACTTGAAACTACATTTATTGATTTTTATGAACGCCTCAATGAAATGCTGGCAAGCATCGACTGCGAATTAAGGCTTGAATCAAATATCAATGTTTTACCAAATATGACAAGACTTCTTGTGTCTCAATAAAACCTGTTTGCCTATGAAGTTTTTTTAAAAAGCCTGTTTTTACCAGTCGGCATATTCGCCATCTTCGTGCTGCATGAGCATGAAGGTGACGATCTGTGTTCGTATTCACAGCCAGTAGTGAGTCGATTTTAAAGAACGCGCTTATTTATTATATGAAAAACCAGAGGTAATAGGATAACGCCTGTCTTTGGAGAAATTTCGAGCGGTGATTCGTGGGCCCACAGGAGATTGGCGTCTTTTATATTCGTTTCGATCCACTAATGAAATCACGTGCCGAACTACCTCTTCTTCAAATCCTTCTTCTATCAGAGATACGACGGATCGATCGCGCTCAACATAGCCTTCAAGAATCGCATCAAGTATGGCATAAGGCGGTAAGCTGTCCGTATCAAGCTGATTGGGTTTAAGCTCCGCAGAAGGAGGTCTTGAGATCACTTTTTTCGGAATCACCTCAGACAGGGTATTGCGGTATTTTGCTAAAGAAAATACCCAGGTTTTCGGGACGTCTTTCAGCACATTAAAGCCCCCTGCCATATCTCCATAAAGCGTCGAATAACCGACTGCCGTTTCACTTTTATTGCTGGTGGTGAGCACAAGGTCGCCGAGCTGATTGGATAAACCCATCAGCAACATACCCCTGCAACGGGCCTGTAAGTTTTCTTTCGTGATGTCTTTGAGATCTTCTTTAAGGAGTCCTTTGAGGCTTGATAAAAACGCCTCAAACATCGGTTCGATAGACAACATTTCAAATGTGACGCCTAAATGTTTGGCTTGAGTTTGGGCATACATCACGCTGTCGCTTGGAGTATAACGTGACGGCATCATATAGGCCCGTACTTTGCTTTTCCCTAAGGCGTCTACAGCGATAGCCAATGTCAGTGCGGAGTCTATGCCCCCAGATAAACCCATCAAAACACCTTGAAAACCATTTTTTTGTACATAATCGCGCAGCGCCATCACCAATGCTTGATATTCTTCAGCAAAAGGCTCAGGCGGATTGACCTTTAGCGATTTTGTTTTGATCCGCGTCTCTGTCCATTCACATAAAAGAGTTTTTTCAGAAAAAGCGGGCAATTCAAGCACTGTTTCGCCTGTTTTATTCAATACTTGAGAACGCCCATCAAAAATCAGTTCGTCTTGCCCCCCCACCTGATTGAGATAGATCAATGGCAAATCAGTGCGAAGACAATGTTGTGAGAGCATATTTTGACGTCTTTGATATTTTTTTTGATCATAGGGTGAGGCATTAATAGATAACAATATTTCCGCCCCAGCCGCTTTAGCAGAATCCACAGGGCCTTCATGCCAAAGATCTTCACAAATCAGCAAGCCCAGACGGTAGCCTTTAAATGCCAGGATCTGAGTGGTTTTGCCTGAGCTGAAATAGCGTGCTTCATCAAATACACCGTGATTTGGAAGGCATTGTTTATAATAGCGCGCCAGGAGTTTCCCCTCGGAAAAAACAGACAACGCATTATACAGCCGATCTTTTTCTCGAAAAGGATGCCCTAACAAAAATGACACCTCGTGTGATGCTTTTTGCAAACGTAATAATTGAGTTTCACAGGAATGGTAAAAATCATCACGGAATAACCAATCTTCAGGGGGATAGCCTGACAAGGCGAGCTCGCTAAATAGCACTAAATCTGCTTGATTTTTTTGTTCTTGCAAGACATTTAATATGAGCTCCGTGTTGCCTTTGATGTCGCCCACGCAAAAATTCAGTTGTGCTAAAGCGATGGAAAGTGATCTACTCATATCAGTTGGGTGGCTCTTTAAAATTGTTCGTGTTGAGTGGATAGCACGATCATGGTTTATAAAATTCGGGGCGCATGAGAATAAAGATAGTCAAGCGCCCTCATGATTTGACCCATTCTAAATAACAGTGGGGTTCTCCTTGTTTTGCTTCTCCTTTTTGGGTTACAAAAACTTCTGCGGCGGCGATCAGTGTTTCGTTGAAGTACAGCAAAGGGATCCGTTTTCTTTCCCATGGTGGGATCCCAAGTTCTTGCCATAATTTTTTGCTATGTCGTGATCTGTCTCGACCCAGTATTTTGATGTTTCCTGTTAATCCAAAACGAATGCTGATCACTTCATTTTTTTGGGGTGCTCGTATCACTTGACCTTCGCTTCTGTAAGGAGTGCATTTTAGTTCTCCTAAATGATCCGGTAATACGAGTTTGTTCTCGCTCTCAGGCGTGAAAGGCCATTTTATCGAAAAAAGCGCGGGGCATGGTTGAGATTTTTTGCTTGATTTGAATAGATAAAGATGCTCGCGGAATCGTCGAATCTGATATTCCCCGCATTGCAAATAAGGCTGAGCATCCGATTTTGCCAAAGCCACTTCTTTCCAGAGCCGCGCTAATTGATCTCGTGAAGGCATAGGAACCTTTTTACTATCTAACCAACGGCGCAACAAAGCGTTGCGTTTCACTTCAGAACAGGCAGCTAATCCCTGGATGGAAAGCGTTCCTTCCTGGGATTGTAATTGGCAAAGTTGTTCAGAAAGTAATTCGTCGAGTAATGTTTCCTGCTCTGCAAATAGGGCCGCGCTTCGGGAGGTGGATTCAAGAAAATGAGGCCAACGCGCGGTTAATAAAGGCAAAATGTGCCGACGCAAAAAATTACGATCAAAGCGATCATTTTGATTGTCCTCGTCTTCCATCCATAAAATGCCTTTTTCCAGGGCGTAAAGTTGTAAACTGTGTCGAGAAAACGAAAGCTGGGGGCGTAATAACTGGCTTTGACCCAAAGGCATGGCGAGGGGCATCCCAGACAAACCAGCGGGGCCGCTGCCTCGTTTTAAGGCGAGCAGGACAGTCTCACACTGATCATTTTGATGATGTCCGGTCAACAAGACTTCATCTTTCTTTAATGCGTTCGAAAAAATCTGATAACGTACTGTTCTGGCAGCGGCTTCAATCCCTTTTCCTCTCGGATCTACCTCCATTTTGACTACTTCCAGGGGCACCTTCCATTGCTCGCATTGACTCTGGCAATGAGTTAATCGCTGATCGGCATCTTTAGACCAGTTTTCTGGGCGATGGATTAATTTTTCGTGGGTATGAATGGCTCTGATATTCAATTTAAGATGATTTTGATCACGCAAACTCAGCAGGCCATGCAACAAGACGGTGGAATCGAGTCCGCCACTAAAAGCCACTAAAAATTTATGGTGTTTTCCAAGATTTTTCAGAAGGGTAGTTAAAGAAAAAGAAGCCATTTTTTTCATACATTTGAAAATCTGGTGTCATAGTCTAGCACTTTTTGTACTCACTCTGGGCAAAAAATATATTGATGAAACCTGTGAGAATTCGTCTATTTAACCTCACAGGTGAAAGTATGATTATACACAACGCAGGCTTCTAAAAAAATGGGAAGAGAGGGTGCTGCGATGACACTACGTTTGATCATCATCTGTAGACACGATAAAAGTTAAACCAGCAGATAAGAGAAGTTAACCGCCCTGGAGCCCCGCGCGCGACTATAGGCTATACGAAAGCAAAATAGAGGTTTTGGTATCTATTTTTTTGGGAGCAGAGGCAGGGGGGGTTTTATTCCAATTGACGTTGTAAACCAGTTTTAATGATAATTGTTCGTTGATCGCCAATTGCAAACCCGTTTCGGAGGTGATCGTCGTATTCTCACCCGCCAGGATAGACAGAGATTGAATGAATTGAGTCGTTTGTGTCATTTGCCATTGATAGCCTAAACCACCATAGAGCATCAAATTCTTTTTACTCCCTCCTGCAGAATATTGATCATAACGAACCGTAGGACCGACTTCTGCTCGCAACGTATGAATAGGGCCACTCAAAATCTGATGACCATAACCCAAGGTGAAAATTGAGCGACCTTTATACCCATTAAATCGATCACTTAACCAGCTCGCCTGACTAAATAAATAATGTTCAGGCGTTAAATTGTAACGAGCACGTGCCCCCAGCAGATAAGTTTCTGAGGAGCGTTGATCCTGAGAAGAATTATTGGCCGCGTTGCCCCAAAAGCTGTATGCCATAGACTGTTTGAACCAGGTCATATTGGCTGCCACTGAGAGAGAAGAACTTTTGGAATTACCCGTTTGAGCCAGGAAACCCGCTGAAGCGGTCGCTTCAAAAGGTTTTGTTGCGGTTGAAGGATCATCCATAGAGGTAAAAATGCCCTCCGCAAATGCGGTCTGAGACAAAAAAGAGCTTGTTGAAACAAGAAGCAGTTCAGAGAGTTTTTTAAATTTTTTCATTAATATACCCAATACGTTAGTGATGAATGAATAGTGAAATGTAAAAACATAAACAGCGACTGCTATTTGATTCTCGCCGGATTTTTTGAAAAATGTATGAATAAAATTTAAGTAACGGCGGCGTTTTATCAAAAATAATGATAGTCAAAAAATGATATCCTGCCATTTTTGATGATTTTTTTGCCGCTGTTTTGATATGAAGTGTATTTCCTTTCACTACAATGAACCCGATTTCAGTGACTTCGTTTCATGGTGTTTCGGGTCATGTGTTCAACGGTATGTTTGTCATCTGGTAAGAAGAAGGCATTAAGATTTATTTTGAGGTGGATTGACTTTCGTGGAAGATGATTCGGGTCATCAGGAGGAATGATGGGGGGTGTCTGAGTGCGATGTTTGATTTTGCAGGGCTTATCCATCAGCCCATTAAACCTGTTTTAAAAACCGATCCATAAGCCACCGGGAGCCAGATTGCTCTGGCAACTTTCATGGCGTATCCTGTGTTTCAGATGACTTAGAAGTGCACACTATGTCTGCGGCCTGGTTTTTCATGATTCATGTCAGGATTTGCTTGATCATTGTTTTTAGAAACTGAATCTGAATTTTTAAAATTCTGATTTAGTTCAAGTGCCTCTTGCACTTTTACCAAATCTTTTTTTAAAGAAGATTCAAATTTCTGGAAATGATCCAGAGCTTTTTTGAATGTGTTAAGAGAATTTTTGTTTGTTGCGCGTTTTGTAATCTTTTTACTAAGATCCGTTTTTTTAACTACATCATCTTCTTTTTGTTTTGATTTTTTGATTAACTTGTGAGCGCTTTTTTTAGAGATTCGTTTTTCTTTAGACTCTAATTTACGTATGACATCTTTTAACTTTTTAATTTCAGTTTCTACATTGTTTAGTTGTTTCTTTAAAAAAGATTTTTGAGCTTTACAACGTTCAGTGTCAATGTCTTTGTGAAGCAACTCTATTTCTAAATCGTTTTCATTTTTCAATTGTTTTGTCGTATTTAATTCAATTTCTTTTGCCTTAAGCTGAAGCTGTAAAGAATGCGACTTTTGTTTTGCTCTATTGAGTTTTTCATTTACAGAATCGAAGGATGATTGTGCTGTCTTTAAGAAAATTTGCTTTGCATCTAAAGCGTATTTTTCAGATTTAATATCCTTTTCTTTCTCTTGTATAGAATTTGATATTTCTTTCAAAGATTTCTTCAATAGTTTTTTTTCTGATTTTAGTTCATCTAACCTTCCAGAATTGAAAATTTCCTCTATATCTTCAATTGTATCTGAGTTAGTTTCAAAGTTATTATCTTCTGCATCAAAATAATCCAAGTCTTTTATTTTCTGACCCAATTCAGAGATTTGCTTTTCTATTTCATCTTTTCTAAGATCGAGTGATTCTTTTTCATCTGTAAGTTCTTTAATTTTAGTCTTCTTCTGCGATACATCATCTTTTGCTTCATTTAATGCAGAAGTTTCCCTTTCTAGTTCTGTTGATAATTTAGATGTTTCTGCTAATGCCGATTCAAACTGTAATTTCAATTGTTTATGTGAATCAGCTAACTTACATAATACGTCTGTTGTTGTTGGGTTTTTTATATGATTATTTTTTAAATTTGTAAAACTCTCCACTAGTTTTCTTTTATTTTCGTCTAGCTTTGCTGAAAACCCATCAATTTTTTTTTCAAACTTTTCGGCTTTTTTTTGGAAATATGTCGTACTGACTGATTTAAATTTATTATGTATATTGCTTATTATACTCATGATATTTTTTCTCTTCTCTTCTCTTCTCTTCTTTAATTTGATTTAAACAACTCAACTGTCAACCTTTCAATCAAACTTATTCAATAATGAGTTAAAAGGTTATGGCAGGAATATAAAGAATTAAAAAAGAAAAAACTTTCAAAAAACGCTCATTTTAGAGAAGAGAGATAAAAAACACGTTTTATTCTCGGCGACTAAAAGAAGCCCACCGAGTGATCACCAGAACTTTGGGGGGATTCGTTGCTATTTTTTCTATTACTGTGGTTTTTTCTCCCTATCCTGTTTGCTTTGGGCAATCAGTTCGCTGATTCCCCCAATTGCGCCCATCAGATTACTGGCTTCTAAAGGCATCATAATCACCTTGCTGTTATTGGCGGCGCCGATATTTTGTAGTGCATCCGTATACTTTTGTGCGACAAAATAATTAATCGCCTGGATGTCTCCGGCAGCGATGGCTTCAGACACCATTTTAGTGGCCTGTGCTTCCGCTTCTGCCGCTCTTTCTCGCGCTTCTGCTTGTAAAAAAGCCGATTGCCGCTCCCCTTCTGCTTTCAAAATTTGGGATTGTTTTTCACCCTCTGCACGTAAAATCGCGGCCTGTCTTACCCCTTCAGCTTCAAGAATATCCGCCCGCTTGGTTCGTTCTGCTTTCATCTGGGCATTCATCGCGGAGACCAGTTCAGCAGGAGGACGCACATCCCGAATTTCAATACGCGTGATCTTGACACCCCAAGGATTCGTTGCCTCATCGACGATGTGCAATAAACTGCTGTTGATATTATCGCGTTGAGAAAGAATTTCATCGAGCTCCATAGAGCCCAGGACAGTACGAAAATTGGTCATGGTTAAATTCACGATCGCCAGTTCGAGGTTGCTCACTTCATACGCGGCTTTGACCGGATCCACCACTTGAATAAAGCATACGGCATCGATCGCCACATTCGCGTTATCCCTTGAAATGACTTCTTGCGAAGGGATATCAATCACCTGCTCCATCATATTAATTTTTCGGCCTATTTGATCCACAAAGGGAATGATGATATTCAAGCCAGGCATCAGCGTGCGGGTATAGCGCCCAAAACGTTCTACCGTCCATTGAAAGCCTTGGGGGACAATTTTGACCGAGGAGGAAACAATCACTAACGCAAGAACAATAAGAATGGGAATTAAAATCAACATAGGTATTTCCTGATGATAAATAAAAGATAAATTGGTAGGAGGAATATACTCTAATCGTTTAAAAAATACTTAAAAAGTCAGTTTGACTCAGTTTTAATCTCATCAAACTGAGACCTTTCCAACAGTTTTTGCCTTTCTGCCATTAATTGAGCCAACTTTTCCCTTTCTTTACTCACAATCCATTGCGGCGCCCGCTCTGTAAAATGAACGTTGGCCAGTTTTTCTTGAAGTGCATCAATTTGTTTTTCAATTTTGATCAGGTCATTTTTTAAACGCATTTGTTCTGCTGCTTTGTCAAACGATTCTGGAAGAGTGATTCTGATCTCAGCGTCTTCTATCAGCCTGGTGATCACAAAAGAAGGGGCTTTTTCTGATTTATCCAAAACCCTGATTGAAGAAAGACGAGCAATCGATTGAATCAGATCCAGGTTTTCAAACAGGGTGTTTCTAACAGTGTCAGATGTTGTGAATAGCTCCAGATCGATTTTTTGATTCAAAGGCAGGTTGATTTCTGCTCGCACATTTCGGATCGCGATCGTCATTTTTTTGATCCACTCTAACTCAGAGAAAGCGTGTTCATCGATTTGAGAGTCGTCATATTCCGGAAAGCGCTGAAGCATAATGGTTTTAGCCTGATCCGCTTCAGATGGCGTTTGAACCATTTTAATTTCTTGCCAAAGTGTCTCAGTGATATAGGGGATGATGGGATGCGCTAAGCGCAACAACGCTTCCAGCACGGTGATGAGAGTGTGGCGCGTACCCCTTGATTGCGCTTCTTTCTCTGGGTTGTCGGGCGTTTGATTGAGAATCGGTTTACTGAGCTCCAGGTACCAATCGCAAAATTGGTTCCAGGTAAATTCATACAAAATATGCGCGGCCAAATCAAAACGATATTGATCTAAAGCATCACGATAAGATTGAATGCTGTTCTGAAAGGTGGACAGGATCCATCTGTCAGGCAATGACAGACTCTGAGCGCCCCCATTTTGACCACTATCTTGACCCTGTGTATTCATCAAGACAAAACGGCTGGCATTCCAGAGTTTATTGCAAAAGTTTCGATAACCCGTTAAACGCTTCATATCCCAATTAATATCACGACCCGTCGAGGCTAAAGCCGTTAAGGTAAAACGTAATGCATCTGTTCCGTGGGGTGGGATCCCGTTGGGAAACTGTTTTTCAGTCCGTTGACGAATTTTTTCTGCAAGCTGGGGCTGCATCATGTTATCTGTTCGTTTTTTTATCAGTTCCGTCAAAGAAATTCCGTCGATCATATCCAAGGGATCGATCACATTCCCTTTTGACTTCGACATTTTTTGCCCTTCTTCATCCCGGATGAGACCCGTCATATAAACCGTTTTGAAAGGTATTTGGGGCTGATGGTTTTTATCTTTCACAAAATGCAGCGTCAGCATGATCATGCGCGCAATCCAGAAAAAAATAATATCAAACCCACTGACGATGACGCTGGTTGGATGAAAAGTGTGAAGTGCCTGCGTATTGTTTGGCCAACCCAGGGTTGAAAAAGTCCATAATCCAGAAGAAAACCAGGTGTCTAGCACATCTTCATCCTGGCGTAGCGGCAGCTCATCAGGCAAATGATGGTCACGCCTGACTTCTGCTTCATCACGCCCGACGTACAGTTGCCCCTGTTCGTCATACCAGGCTGGGATACGATGCCCCCACCAAAGCTGACGAGAAATACACCAATCCTGAATGTCTCGCATCCAGGAGTAATACATGTTTTCGTACTGTTTTGGTACAAATTCAATCTCGCCTTTTTCGACGGCTTCAATCGCCTTCCTGGCCAAAGGGGCCGCTCGCACATACCATTGATCGGTCAGCATGGGCTCGATCACCACCTGACTGCGATCTCCGTAAGGCACGGTGAGATCATGTGGTTTGATGTCTTCGAGTAACCCTGATTTTTTAAAATCAGCGACCACCGCTTTACGTGCGGCAAAACGCTCTAGCCCTTGAAAAGACTCAGGAATGACGGCTGAATCCATAGCCATGGGTTCCCCCTGACTGTCAAAAATGTCAGGTTGATGACGAATATGGCCTTCAAAGGTCAAAATGTTGATCATGGGTAATCCATGGCGTTTACCCACCTTGTAATCATTAAAATCATGTGCCGGGGTGATTTTGACACAGCCTGTGCCTTTCTCTTGATCTGCATGGGCATCGCCGACAATCGGAACAGCGCGATCCACCAGAGGTAACATCACTTTTTTTCCAATCAGGTCTTTGTAACGGGGATCTTCAGGGTTAACGGCAACGCCTGTATCCCCCAGCATGGTTTCCGGACGGGTAGTGGCCACCACCAGATAATTTTTCCCTTCTTTTGTGGTCATGCCATCCGCTAAGGGATAGCGCAAATACCACATCGATCCCTGAGATTCACGGTTTTCTACCTCTAAATCAGAAATGGCCGTGCGAAGTTTTGGGTCCCAATTCACCAGGCGTTTCCCCCGATAAATCAGATCTTCCTGATATAAACGCACAAAGGCTTCTTTGACTGCGAGCGAGAGATCTTCGTCCATGGTGAAACGCTCTTTTTCCCAATCAACAGAGTTACCTAAACGGCGCATTTGACGGGTGATCTTGCCCCCTGATTCGGCTTTCCAATCCCAAATTTTTTGAATGAAAGCTTCTCTGCCATAATCGTGACGGGTTTTTCCTTCTTCCGAGGCTATTTTACGCTCCACCACCATTTGAGTTGCGATGCCCGCGTGATCTGTGCCGACCTGCCATAGGGTATTTTTGCCCTGCATCCGTTGATAACGAATTAAAATATCCATGATGGTTTGTTGAAAAGCATGCCCCATATGCAGGCTGCCTGTCACATTGGGAGGGGGGATCATGATGCAAAATTGCTCCTGATCGGTTCTATTGCTGGGTTTAAAATAGCCCTGTTTTTCCCAGTACTCATAAAGCGGCTGTTCAATCGATTCAGGGTCATAGGTTTTATCAAGAGAGCGGGTGCGATTTTTCATGATATTTTTATTTACTCAATGGAGAGCGGGTGGTGATTAAATGAAAACCGAGTTGGCGATAATAAGCGTATCGCGCTCTTGCCAACTGTTTTAAGGTCGTGTCATAGGGTACAAAATCAATGATTTCAGTAAAGCGGCCCACAAAATCGATACATTCGGATAGCAGATTGATCAACAGATCAGCGGAATGATGAGATAGGCAGTCAGGCCAGATTATTTCCACAGGGGCGCCCTGCTTCGGGCCTTCTCCTGAAAGATGATGGGGAATAAAAGCATCAGGGGGATAAAGCCACAAGGCGTCATCTAATCGTGACGCTTGGGCTTTTTCTTCACAGAGGATCTGTATTTTTTTGCCTGCCCTCCAATGTTGGGCAGACAATTCACAGGTTAAGGTTTCTTCTGGAGACAATCCATGGATTGGATCACCGTGCTCCATCAGGTAAAAAGTGGCTCGTTTCATGTGAATGACGTCATCTTTAAGCCCGTTTTAAGCTCCTTGTTTTTGAGCCAAAGCTTTATTTAATAAAAATTGAGACAATAAAGCCACAGGGCGACCCGTTGCCCCCTTTTCTTTACCTGTACGCCAGGCGGTGCCTGCGATATCAAGATGGGCCCAATGGTATTGATGAGTAAAACGAGACAAGAAGCAACCGGCAGTAATGGCGCCGGCAGTTCGACCCCCGATATTAGCCATATCTGCAAAGTTGGAATCGAGCTGCTCTTGATATTCTTCACCTAAAGGTAAGCGCCAAGCCAGATCGCCGGATTGTTCAGACGCGTGCAGCAGATCCTCAGCCAAGGGCGCATGGTTAGACATCAAACCGCTCATATGATGCCCTAAGGCCACCACACAGGCTCCGGTTAAGGTCGCAATGTCAATCACCAGTTCTGGATCAAAACGTTCCACATAGGTTAAGGCATCACACAACACCAGGCGGCCTTCTGCATCAGTATTGAGCACTTCAACGGTTTGGCCTGACAGGGTGGTTAATATATCTCCTGGGCGATAGGCATTTCCCCCTGGCATGTTTTCAGCTCCTGCCAAAACACCTATCACATAAAGAGGCAAATTCAGTTCAGCCACGACATTCATCACCCCGAACACAGTGGCTGCGCCACACATGTCGTATTTCATTTCATCCATGTTCTGGGAGGGCTTGATTGAAATTCCGCCTGAATCAAACGTCATGCCTTTCCCCACCAGCACGATAGGTTTCGTGCCAGCAGGAATTTTGTCGCTTTTATATTCAATGATGGACATCAAAGACTCGTTTTTTGAACCTTGGCCCACGGCAAGATAAGCATTCATCCCCAGCTTTTTCATTTCATCTTCATTCACCACAGAAACACGGACGTTTTTAAATTTTTCCGCCCATTTCTTCGCCGAGGCATTTAAATAGGCTGGATTGCAAATATTAGGCGGCGTATTGGCCAGATTTTTGGCCTCGTTGATACCGACGGCCAACGCAATACCTTCTTGAATGGCCGTTTGAGCGGCTTTGGTTTGAGTGGGTGTGACAATGAATGTGATTTGATTTAACGCATGAAGTGTTTTTGTACTTTTATAATGATCGAAACAGTAAAGGACATCTTGAATGACTTCTATGGCAGAGCGAATTTTCCAATCAATGTCTTTCCCTTTTACTTTTAATTCTGGCAGATAACAGAACACATTTTTAGCCCCTGTCTCTTTTAACGTATTGACCATTTTTTTTATCAACTTTTTATAACGGCGTTCGTCGAGTTCTTCTTCTTCTTTACCACAACCGATTAAAAGAACACGCTCTGCTGCGACATGAGGAACATGATGCAATAATAACGCTTGTTCTGCTTTCCCCTGTAAATCTGCATTTTGTGGCAAACCTTTAAGATAGCCATGGCTGATTTTATTCACCTTTTCTGCAGAGGGAGAAAACCCCCCGGATTCAAAAATGCCGATGACGATACAATCAGATGATTGTTTTTCTGAACATTCACTGTTGACTTTGAACTCCATATATTATCCTTAATGATTAAAATTTTATTCATTCGCTTCTGTGCTTTTTTTGAAAAAAAAGCTCATTTTAGTTTCTAAATAGCGTTACCATAGGGGGTAAATTAAAACAAAAACGCAGATTTATAAAGAAACTAACGACTTTCTTTGTAAAAAACAAATTTTCACAGGTGCAGAAGCGTGGTCATCACTAAATATCTCATCAAAGAAATTCTCAAAACCCAAGTGGCGATTTTATTCATTTTATCCTTCATTTTTTTTAGCCAAAAATTGGTCACCATATTAGACGATATAATAAATCATGATATTCCAGCCCATTTGATTTTCTCTTTGTTAGGGCTAGGCTTCGCTAAAATGGCCGAATTGATATTGCCATTAAGTCTGTTTTTTGCCTTATTGATGACTTACGGCAAGCTTTACAACGAAAGCGAAATTATCGCTATGTATGCCTGTGGCGTGGGTAAAACACGATTAATTAAAGTGGCTCTGGTTTTGGCTGCTCTAACGTCCTTGTTTGCTACCATCAACGTTTTTTACTTTTCTCCCTGGTCTGTAAAACATGAAAAAAAAATTATCAATGAAGAACGTGTCAATCCAGGTTTATCCGCCTTAGTGAAGGGACAATTCCAATCATCACCGGATGGAAAAATCGTTTTATTTATCCAGGATATTCAGAATAAAAAATTTCATAAAATATTTCTCGCACAACGCGAATCCAATCACACTCAAAGACCCACTGTTGTCGTTGCCAATAGTGGTTATATATCGGCGCCGGCACCAGGTATTCAATTACTGACACTCAATCATGGAATGAACTACGAGGGGATTCCGCCTTTAGGTGATTTTCGAATTACTTATTTTAATCATTATCAGGCGGTTATAAGCCGTAAATCAGTCACAAAAAACAGCAATACTGCTCAACAAATGTCAATCAGCTCACTTTGGGAAGCCAACGATCCCGATACCCGAGCAGAGCTTCACTGGCGGCTCACATTAATTGTTTCCGTTGTGATAATGGCTTTTATGGCGGTTCCTCTTAGTCAAGTGAATCCTCGTCAAGGCCGGGTATTGAGTATGTTACCAGCCATGTTGCTGTATTTGATCTTTTTCTTATTACAAAGCACGTTACGCTCTAATGCCGGTAATAACAGGTTGGATCCTTTAATTTGGTTATGGCTTGTCAATGGTCTTTACACAATATTGGCCATCATATTGAACATATGGGACAGCTCAACTTTACGTAGGCTGTATACAAAATCAAGGGAGACTCTCTGATGTTTTTCGGTATATTGGATCGTTATATTGGGCGAAGTATTTTAAATACGATCATAATGACTTTATTTATGCTGGTATCTTTGTCAGGTATCATCAAATTTATTGAACAGCTCAGAAAAGTGGGCGAAGGGAATTATTCTGTATTTGCCGCAGCGATTTACACGTTACTGTCTGTTCCCAACGATATAATGATATTTTTTCCGATGGCAGCTCTAATAGGAGGCATTTTAGGATTGGGCGCTTTAGCAACCCGCAGCGAATTAGTGGTGGTACAGGCCTCTGGTTTTAGTCATATGCAAATTGTTTTATCTGTCATGAAAACAGCGATTATTCTCTTTTTACTCAGTATCATCATCGGTGAATGGCTTGCTCCTTTAGCTGATCAAACAGCGAGTCATTACCGAACAAAAATGATCTATGGTGGATCTGTTATTTCCACTCAATCGGGGATATGGGCCAAAGATAAATCAGATTTTATTTATATTAATCAAGTCATCAACCATCATGAATTATCAGGGGTGCATATTTATCATTTTGATGCACATGATCGTCTTATATCAATACGCTATGCGGCGACGGCAATTTTTGAAAAAGGCGCGTGGCAACTTTCTCAGATAGATGAATCCAATCTCAGTGATACAAAAAAAATTCAAGGATCACAAACATTGAGCGAAAAATGGGAAACGAGCTTAACACCTTATAAATTGGGGATCGTTGCCATGGATCCCGATTCATTGTCGATCATGGGGCTATATGATTATGTCAAATATTTAAAACAGGTAGGCCAGGACTCAGATCGTTACGAATTAAAAATGTGGCAGAAAATTTTTTCACCTTTTTCTATCACTGTTATGATTCTACTGTCTTTATCTTTTATTTTTGGCCCGCTGCGTAGCACAGCAACTGGTCTGCGCATCGTGACAGGTATTTGTTTTGGTTTTGTTTTTTATCTTTTGGATAAAATTTTTGGGCCTCTGAGTCTTCTCTATCAATTTTCCCCGATACTGGGTGCCGCGTTACCGAGTGTTCTTTTCTTCTCTATCAGCCTGTATTTACTCTTAAAACCGAATATAACCCTCTTTCATTTTAATCCCCAAAGGTGATCGAACTACCGCCGTTTTAATTTTTACTTTCAAAGTGACTAAACAACAAACAGATCAGGCTTGTAAGTTTCTTCTTAAGTTGTAAACTTAAATACACTAAGGTTTTTTTTGAACTTCAAATGTTACATTAAGTGAAAACTTAACCGAGGGTAAAAAGTCACACCTTGAAAAGAAAATAAGAGAAGTTGACCAAAAGCTTCAATAGCTTTTAAAGTTTATTTGGTTTGTTTCTGATAATGAGGCGTAAAAAATGAAAAAAACAACTATAGCAGTGGCAGTAGCATTCTCAGGCTTGACTACATTAGTACAAGCGGCTCCTAAAGATGATACTTGGTATTTAGGGAGCAAATTAGGTTGGTCTCGTTATGCGAGTACAGGTATGAAAAATGATTACATCGGTATCGGTGATGGCCCTACTCATAAAAACCAGATAGGAGCAGGTGCTTTTCTAGGCTACCAAGCTAATCAATATTTAGGATTTGAATTAGGCTCAGACTGGTTTGGTCGTATGCCTTACAAAGGAGACACTAAAAATGGCGCATTCAAGGCTTATGGTGTACAAATTGGGGCGAAATTGAACTATCCCATTGCTGAAGATTTAGATATATACACACGTCTCGGAGGCGTGGTATGGAAAGCAAAAACTAAAGGGTATACTTCTCCGGAAGCGAAACGTTTGAGTGAAAATGATACAGGCGTTTCCCCATTTGCGGCCGTGGGCCTTGAATATGCACTCACTGAAAACTGGGCAACCCGTTTTGATTATCAATGGACAAGAAAAATTGGGAATTTTGATAGTATTGGTGCTGCCCCCAATAATGGAATGCTCAGCATAGGCGTTTCTTATCGTTTCAATCAAGAAAAGCCCCCAGAAATACTTCCGGAGCCAGTAACAAAAATCGATCTGGAGCCCGTTGCTCAAACCCAACATTTTGAATTGAAGTCTGACGTGTTATTCGGTTTTAATCAATGGACCTTAAAAAAAGAAGGGGAGGAAGAGTTAAATAAACTTTATTCTAAATTGGCCAATGTCAATCCTCAAGAAGGTTCGGTGACTGTATTAGGCTTTAGTGATCGAATTGGTGGGGATAAATATAATCAACTACTGTCTCAAAAACGCGCGCAATCGGTCGCTGATTATCTTATCTCCAAGGGTATTTCTTCAGATACACCTTTTGTCATAAAAGGTTTAGGAAAATCTAACCCTGTAACGGGTTCTAAATGCAATGAGGTTAAAAAACGTCTAGAGTTAGTCAACTGTTTAGCTCCTGATCGCCGTGTAGATGTAAAAGTAACAGGCAATAAGGTCGTTATTACACAACCAGCCGAAAGCGTTTTCAATTATTGAAATAAATACGTGTTATTAAAAGAGAAACCCTACAAGACATTTGTAGGGTTTTTTTTGACTCAACTTAATTCTACATGCCATTTATTTTCATGATCTACTATTTCCGAACATGTTGAAAAGTACTAAAAAACTGCAAATCACAGGTTATATCAAATGAAATAATCCGCCTGAATTTACTCTACCGTCACTGATTTTGCTAAATTTCTAGGTTGATCAATATTTCTTCCTTTTATTAAAGCCACATAATACGACAATATTTGTAGAGGTACGCTGTAAACAATAGGTGCTATGATCTCTTCTATTTTAGGCAAAACAATCAATTTCATTCTTTGATTTGCAACAAACTCTCCCTGTTTATCACAAAAGACATACAGTCTTCCGCCTCTGGCTCGCACTTCTTCAATGTTTGATTTTAATTTTTCTAACAATCCATTACTAGGCCCCAGGATAACAATGGGTATCTCTGAATCAATCAGTGCCAGTGGACCATGTTTTAATTCCCCTGCCGCATGGGCTTCGGCATGAATATATGAGATTTCTTTGAGCTTTAATGCGCCTTCCATAGAAATAGGATACAAATCTCCCCGCCCAAGATATAAAGCATGATTTTTATCAGAAAAATCGCCCGCTAAAGTTTCAATATCTTTAGTCAATGAAAATATTTGCTCAATTCGAGCCGGTAAAATCTGTAGTGCTTTTACAATCTGATGTTCTAATGCTTCAGGCTGGTTTTTTAAACGTCTAATGTAAGCGAGTAACACCAATAATACCGTAAGTTGAGTCGTGAAGGCTTTGGTTGAAGCCACCCCGATTTCAGTCCCCGCCTTTGTCATTAACGCAAAATCAGATTCTCTGACTAAAGATGATCCTTCTACATTGCAGATCGCTAAAGAACCTAAGTAACCCAACGATTGAGATAAACGTAATGCCGCCAGGGTGTCTGCCGTTTCACCTGACTGAGAGAGGCTAATCAATAAACTATTTGAACGAACCACCGATCTACGATAACGAAACTCTGAGGCAATTTCGACATCACAAGCGATCCCTGCCAAGGATTCAAACCAATAACGAGCCACCAGACCTGAATGATAAGAAGTGCCACAGCCAATAATTTGAATGTGTTCTACTTGAGCCAAAATGCCTTTGGCTCTGGTACCTAATTCAGATAAATCGATCCTTCCATGAAGTAAGCGCCCTTGTAAGGTATTTTTGATCACCATCGGCTGCTCATAAATTTCTTTTTGCATATAATGGCGATAAATGCCTTTATCCCCTGCATCATATTTTGATTCAGACACCCAGATCGGGCGTTGAATTTTTTCTCCCTTTTGATTAAAAATCTCTACATCAGAACGCCTTATTTGAGCAATATCCCCTTCTTCTAAAAAAATAAAACGACGAGTCACAGGCAAAAGCGCCAATTGGTCAGAAGCCACAAAATTTTCATTTTCACCTAAACCAATCACCATAGGGCTACCTGAACGAACCGCTATCAAAAGATTCAAATCATGACTGTCCATAATCACCGCGCCATAGGATCCCATCAGGTGGGGAATGACTCGTTGAACGACCTGTAGTAAAGATCCGCCCTGTTGCTGTTCCGAATGAACCAAATGCGCGATCACTTCTGTGTCGGTTTCAGACGCAAATAAATACCCTTGTCGGATCAATAACTCACGCAACGGATGATAATTTTCGATAATACCGTTATGAACAACACAGATGTTTTGAGAAATTTGAGGATGGGCATTGACTTTTGAAGGTTCACCATGAGTCGCCCAACGTGTATGAGCAATGCCTGTTTGCCCCTGTAATATTTTTTTTTCAGCTGCATCAGATAGCGCTTTAACTTTGCCTACCTCACGCAAACAGGTCATTTGCCCATCAGCATCTAGCACCACCAAACCTGCTGAGTCATAGCCGCGGTATTCCAGGCGCCTTAAACCTTCTATGAGTATTTTCGCTATATTACGCTGTGCGACTGCACCTACAATTCCACACATTCTAAAATTCCTGTTTAAGTTTTTTTAGGGCGTTTCCAACCCTGAATATTTTTTTGTTTGACCCGACTGAGCCCCAGTTCATTTTCAGGCACATTCAGGGTGACCGTTGTACCCGCCCCAATGGTGGCATGATCACCCACGGTCACAGGCGCGATAAATTGCGTATGTGATCCTACAAAAACATAATCACCAATCTGAGTTTTATGCTTATTCACACCATCATAATTGCAGGTGATAGTGCCAGCCCCAATGTTAACCCCAGATCCAATTTCAGCATCTCCTAAATAAGACAAATGACCCGCTTTTGAACCTTGACCTAAAGACGATTTTTTTATTTCTACAAAATTGCCCACATGGACTTTCTCGGCTAATTCACTCCCTGGACGCAAGCGGGCAAATGGCCCCACCACGCAATTTTTATCTAAAAAAGACCCTTCTATCACTGTATAAGCGTTGATCTGAGAATCATCGCCAATCCGGCAATTTTTTAATAAACAGCCTGTTCTAATTTGTACTCGATCACCGAGTGTGACTTCGCCTTCGATAATGACATTAGTATCAATCACCACATCACTGCCACAAATTAATTGGCCTCTCAAATCAAAACGGGCAGGATCTAATATCCTCACGCCTGATAAAAGCAGTTTTTCTGCCTGTTGTTTTTGAAACAGTCGTTCAAGCCTGGCAAGTTGAAGGCCGTCATTAATGCCTTCAATTTCATTTAAATGGGCAGGCTGAATGCCAATGATTTTTCTATTTTCTTGATAGGCCATCTTGATGATATCGGTCAGATAAAATTCGTTTTGGTGGTTATCATTTTTTAATTGCTTCAGCCATTTTTTGAGATCAGACGAGTTAATCGCCATAATGCCTGTATTGATTTCATTAATTTTTTTTTGAATTTCAGTGGCCTCTTTGCATTCAACGATCCCAGAGATATCATCGTTTTTTCTGATAATTCGACCATAACCTCTGGGATTATCCACCCTGGCGGTCAATAAACTGATTCCTCCATGAGGTTTTGCCAACAACAATCGGTTTAAGGTGTCAACTTCTATCAAAGGCACATCACCATAAAGCACGAGGATATTTTCATCCTCGGAAAAATAGGGGATCGCTTTTTGTAAGGCATGCCCTGTACCCCACTGTTCTTCCTGTAAGATCCAGTTTAATTTTTCATTATTAAGTTTTTCTTTGAGTAATGCGCCCCCATGCCCATAAACAAGGTGAATTCGGGTGCAATCTAATTGATTCGCTGTATTGATCACATGCTGGACCATGGGTTTTCCTGCCAAAAGATGTAATACTTTAGGAAGGTTCGAACACATACGTGTGCCCTTGCCTGCTGCCAGGATCACGACACTCATTACTTTTTTTGACATAAAAAGCCTACCTGCATCTGATTAAAAGTTAATTGACTGCTTACGAAACCATATGTCAGTCTCACTTAATGCAAACAATGATATCACTAAAAAATAAAAAAAATTTTAATTTAAAAAAATCAAAAACTTATTTTTTAAAATTTGTGTTTTTATCGTTGTTTTTATTTTTAAAAAAGGTTATTTTTTTAATGGTATTTAAAATCAAATCAATTTTGGAAAAAACTTTGAAAAAAATATTTAGTATAAAAAAACTTTTTAAGTCAACTCAATTTGCTCTGAATGGTTTGAAAATTGTTTATAAAAACGAAGTTGCTTTCCGTCAGGAGTGTTTTATTTTATTTTTTTCTATTTTAATCACTTTTTTTATTAATGTCAGTAAAGTAGAAAAAATATTAATGATAGGATCGATAGTTTTTATTTTAATTATTGAAATTATTAACACTGCTATCGAAAAGGTGGTTAATCGTATAGGGACTGAGAAAAATATATTATCTGGTGAGGCAAAAGATATTTCTGCTTCTGCAGTTTTTGTTTCTATATTACTTGCATTTTTTATTTGGTTTATTATTCTTTTTTAATTTGGTAAAAATGAAAAATGTTAAAAAAAATAAAATATCATGTTTTAAATGAAAAATTTTTATATTGTTTATTTTTGTTTTTGTTTTGTATTATGGTCAATTACTCTTTCGATTACATATTAAAAATAATTTATGCTTTAGCCTTGTTTATTATTCTTATTTTATTAAAAGATACTCTGAAATATATTTATAGTCTCTTTATCGTTTTTCTTTCTGTATTAGGTTCACTTTATTTTCCTATTGGTCAAATTTTTGGATCTCCTTCTTATAATACAGTTTTATCTGTTTTTTCTACGAATTACTTAGAAGCAAAAGAATTTTTATTCTCTATTCCTGTTTTTTATTATTTATCAAGTTTATTGATATTAATTTTAGCTGGTATTTTATTAATAAAAAAAGACATTATATTGCCTTTAAAAGGGAAAAAATGGCTTTTTATTTTTGCTATGGCAACTTGCTTGCATGGGCCAATTAAAAGCATGTTTTCGGGTGAAGGTTTTCATTTATATAAAACAGGATTGCCGCCAATAAAATTTATGATAGACTTTTATCGAAGTATTGAAAAATTCAAGAAAGACCATAGAAAAACCATTTCTGCTCTTAATAACGATACCTGGGGCAATGTGTCTTCAAACCCCGATTATTCAAATTATATTCTTGTGATTGGTGAAAGTGTTAGAAAAGATTTTATGCATACTTATGGCTTTCAAATTAAAAATACGCCTTTTTCTGATCAAGCTCAGGGGATTTTTTTTAAAAATTATCTTTCTGCGGCATCCAGTACACAAATGTCTTTAATGAATACACTGGCGTTGCGTGAAAATGATGAATTACAGCTTCAAAATAATATTATCTCTTTAGCAAATAAAGCCGGTTTTAAAACTTATTGGTTTTCTAATCAAGGTTCCCGTGGAACAGATGATACGGCGATGGCTAATTTTGCGAGAAAAGCACAGGTTCGGCAATTTTTAAAGCCAGGGAGCTGGTCTGTTAATTATTCTGGTAGTGATGAAAAGTTATTGCCATTCATTGAGTCTGCTTTAAATAATGAAGATTCTAAGCCTAAATTAATCATCGTGCATCTTATGGGATCTCATCCCCCTGTTTGTAAAAGAACACAGGACCAATTTGATGTTTATTTCCGTTCTAAAGATTTATCCTGTTATATTCAAACCATTAAAGACACTGATACGGTACTTAAAAAAATAACAAAAATTGCAAATGAAAAAAAAGATAAATGGTCCATGATGTATTTTTCTGATCATGGATTAGCATTGAAAATGCAAAATAATCTGGATTCTCAACTTCACCATAGCAATAAATATAAACAAAACTTTGAAGTACCGATGTTTATTATTTCTTCCGATGCGACTCAAAGAACAGAAATCACTGCTCACCGATCTGCTTTTAGTTTTTTAAGTTTATTTTCAGAATGGACGGGTATAAAAACAGAAAAAATTCCTGAAAATTGTCATTTTTTATCTAATACAGTGTGTAAAAATCAAACATCGGTGATGTTATGGAATCAAAAAACAGTCGATATAAAAGATTTACCTTCAGATCCGGGATAAATAAAACCTCAGTATAAAAAAAGAACAGAAAAGTTTACGCGAAAATTCAAGATACTACGTTTCCGCTGCTTTAATCAGCACAGATTTCCATTTTTTTATGATTTATGTTTTTGTGACCAATAATTGATCAATCTTGTAATTATCAATATCTACCACCTCAAATTTATAGCCTTTGTATTGAATAAAATCGGTTCGTTTGGGAATTTTTCGCAACATATACATCATAAATCCCGCCACGGTTTCGTAGTTGACAGATTCAGGAAATTCTTCGATATCAAGAACCCGCATGACATCTTCAATCGGCGTGCTTCCTTCAATTAACCAGGAATTTTCATCGCGTTCTACAATTTGTTCTTCTTGACCATGACCTACTAATCCGCCCATTAAAGTGGTCATCACGTCGTTGAGGGTAATCATGCCGACCACCAGCGCATACTCATTCAAAATGATCGCAAAATCTTCACCGGCCGATTTAAAGCGATCAAGAGCTTCAGAAAGCGTCTGTGTATCAGGCAACATAAGCACGGACCGAATTTGTATACCTCCATTCAGTAACAACGTTTGATTCCCTAGTACACGATTAAGTAAATCTTTGGAAGACACATATCCTACGACCTGATCGATATTGCCATCACAGACCAAAAACTTGGAGTGGGGATGAACCGAAATTTTTTCTTTGATGCTCTGCTCACTTTCCTGCAAATCAAAATAAATGATATTTTCACGGGTGGTCATAGAAGAAGGCACGGTGCGCGATTCCAGTTCAAAGACATTTTCAATCAATTCATGTTCTTCTTTACGCAATAGACCTGCTAAAGCACCGGCTTCGACCACCGCGTAAATGTCGTCAGATGTGATGTCATCATTACGCACCGTAGGTAATTTTAAAAACTTAAAAATAATATTAGCCATACCATTAAAAAACCAAATTAACGGCCGGAATAGGATTAAAAAGAAGCACATCAGAGGTACAATGCGCACGGCCACTTTTTCAGGGGAGACCATCGCAATACGTTTTGGCGCAAGATCAGCGAATAAAATAAAAAGACTGGTGATTAATGAAAAGGAGCAAATAAAACTTAATGTATCAGCCCATTCTGATCTCATAAAAAGCATGAAGATGCTTTTTATGAAGGGAGAAAAAGCAGCGTCCCCTAAAATACCCCCGAGAATGGCCACAGCATTTAGGCCGATTTGGACCACAGTAAAAAAAACTCCGGGTGTTTCCTGTAATTTTAAAACGCGTAAAGCTCTTTTATCGCCTTCATCGGCCATGACTTTTAATTTTATTTTACGGGAAGCGGCGAGAGAAATTTCGGATAAAGAAAAAAAAGCACTGATAGCAATCAAAAATATTATGATTAATAGGCTGTTGAACATAATGGACCTGTTTTCAAAAAATCGCATGAATAGATGAATTTTTTTATAACATACCAAGAACTTGCTAAAAACTGAGTATCAATCCTGTATCGACTATTACATGTTGTATTTATTTAAAATATATGAGGCTTGATTAAGTCCTGATACGAATATCATCTCCGTTATTTTTAACACAATCATCCACTGGGGTGAATTTTTAAATTTTGTCAAAAAATTAAAATCAGGGCGGTATTCTGTTTCAGGATTTTAAATTTATTGATTTTTAGTAGCTCAAACTTAACCTTTGGGCATTATCTTAATTCAATCTGGTTTTATGATAAAGCATAGTAAGATCTATTGGTTCAATAACCCGGTTATATTAAACTTAGTCGTTTTCAGTTTGGAGAGAGATCGTGATTGACCGCATTTGGTTTGGGCATTCTCGGCTTTATTTATTGTTACTCCCTTTCTCTTGGTTATATGGTTTGATCACTTGGTTAATTCGCCTCAGCTATCGTTCTGGTTTACGTGTAGCTTGGCGTTCACCTATTCCTATCGTGGTGGTAGGAAATTTAACTGTAGGTGGAAACGGCAAAACACCTATTGTCATTTGGCTGGTCGAACAACTCAAAAAGAGAGGGCTTCAGGTCGGTGTTGTTTCGCGAGGATATTCTGGAAAATCAGGTAAGTATCCATTAATACTTTCTCATCATACTCAACCTGAGGAAGCAGGTGACGAACCAGTAGTCATTTTTCAACGTACAGGGGTGCCTGTTGCAGTTGCCCCTAAACGTAAAGAGGCTATCAGAGCTTTACTCAAAAAACATCCATTAGATTTATTGATAGCAGACGATGGTTTGCAGCACTATGCGCTCAAACGTGATTTTGAGTTAGTGGTTATCGATGGAATTCGCCGTTTTGGGAATGCTTGTTTGTTGCCGGCGGGTCCTATGAGAGAAAATATAACCAGATTACATTCAGTGGATGCCATCATTATCAATGGGGGAGAGGCTCAAAAAGAAGAGATCTTAATGCAATTAAGACCAAGCCAAGCGGTTAACCTCGTGACTGGAGAAAAAAAACCTGTTGAAGAACTGATTTCAGTGATTGCTATGGCCGGGATTGGACATCCAGACCGCTTTTTTATGATGCTGGCTCAATTAGGTGTCAATATCATAAAAACACAAATATTTTCCGATCATCAACATTACACCCTATCAACACTTTTGCCTTTAGCCAAAAAAACACAATCTTTATGCATGACAGAGAAGGATGCCGTCAAGTGTAAGGCTTTTGCTCAGCCCAATTGGTGGTATCTTCCTGTCAGTGCAGATTTTCCATTCGTGCAATCTCAAAAGTTACTGGCTTCGATTGAGGCGTTATGTCATCGAATTTGTTAGTAAAGATAATAAAAATCAGTTGAAAAAAATTGGGTTTTATGAGTAAATGTCGATTACTCTGTTGCGTAAGTTATTTTATTCATTTTTTCTTTTAAGCAAAGTAAAACAAAGTAAAGAGTAGAGCAGTTTTTCAGAGCAGTTATCATTACATGCCGCTATAAAGATAAATATTCAATAACCTCTTTCTTTTCTATTTCTGCTGATTTTTATTAATGCATTTTTCACATCGTATTTTTTTGAAACTTGTTTAATAACTTTATATTTTAAATTCGGTATTAAAAAATAAATATAAAAAAGAGAGTAACAAAACATAACTAGCAGAGTGTTATTCTGTAAATAAAAAATGAATATTTCAGAGCCTACTTTTATGTCCGATTTGATAGGCTTAAATAAATTTAATCGGAACATTTTGATCGATTTTGCATCGAAGCAATGAATAAAAATGATTTGTGAGATGCCCAGTAAAAAGGAAGTTTTTATTATGACTTTAAAAAAAGGTAAGGTGAAATGGTTTGATAAAATAGCAGGTTATGGTTTTATTTCACCGGAAGATGGTGGATTGGATATTTATGTTCATAAAGCGGCCATTGCTAACATCAAAGATAAATCATTGATTGCGGGACAAGATGTAGAGTTCTCTTATCGTGTTAGTTTTCATGGACCTTCTGCAGAAGATGTTATTGCTTTTTAAAATTTTTATGAGGGATACACTCGAAAAAATAAGCAAATAAAACTACAACACGATATTTTTTAGAAAAATTTCTACAATATCAGTAAACATTAAAAATAGTTTTAAACACCTTTTAAAACTTTATTAAGTGATTTAAGAAATGAGCGTCTATATAAATCTAGTCGCTCATTTTTTTATTTTTACGATAAAAAATGACAGTTTCATTGAATGAGTTGTGCTATTTTATGCTCAATTTTAGATCAAATAAATATTAAAATTTTTGAGGATATATAGATGGATCATCATTTACTCGAAATTATTGCTTGCCCCATTTGCAATGGTAAATTGCATTTTGATAAAAAAAATCTCGAACTGATCTGTCAGACCGATGAACTTGCTTACCCCATAAGTAATGGGATCCCCGTTTTATTAGAAAGCCATGCTCGAGATTTATCGTCACTTGAGAAAAAATAATGTCTTTTGTGATTGTTATTCCTGCGCGCTATGGATCAACTCGTTTGCCTGGGAAACCTTTAATTGATATTCAGGGTAAACCCATGGTGCTCCATGTGATGGAGCGAGCAAGAGAGGCAGGAGCTGATCGTGTGATTGTGGCGACTGATCATATAGAAATTTTACAAGTCATTAAATCAGCAGGTGGGGAAGCTTGCTTCACAAGCTCTGAGCATTCATCAGGAACAGAACGTTTAGCTGAAGTCATTGAAAAATATAGATTCAGTGATACTGATATTATCGTTAATGTACAGGGCGATGAGCCTATGATTCCCCCTATTATTATTGATCAGGTTGCAAAAAACCTTGCCAACACCTGCTTGGGTATGGCCACTTTGGCTGCGCCTATTACGAATAAAGTAGATTTAATGAATCCTAATGTTGTGAAAGTAGTGGTGAATGCCTTGGGTCATGCTTTATATTTTTCTCGAGCACCCATTCCATGGAAACGTGATGGGCTTATGACTGAGGAAGAAAACAGGACGGCGCTGCGCCATATTGGTATATATGCTTATCGAGTTGATTTTGTTCGCCGTTATATTAATTGGGGGAAAAGTCCATTAGAGGAAATAGAGAAATTGGAGCAATTACGTGTTTTATGGCATGGTGAAAAGATCCACGTCGATATAGTCAAAAAGATTCCCCCTCAAGGTATAGACAGCCCAGAAGATTTAGAAAAAATTCGAAAAATTCTTCCTGATTATTAACGGCATCGTTCGATTATCTGATCTATGGCAATATAAAATGCCCTCATCGTTTCATTAAGAATAACTTTTATTTTAATGAGTTAAATAAAATAACTTTATTAACAGTGTTATATGGTTTTGCATAAATGTTTATCTCTTAATAGATACTCTTTAATTTATCATTTCATCTTGATCACTCCTAAATCAACACCCTGATTTTGTTTTACTAGAAAATGTAATTCATTAACTAATTGAACTCGTTTACTGAAAAAATCAATATTTTGTGATCTTTATCTCAAATTTTGAATTTATGAGTAGTTAAAAAAAATTCATATCATATAGTGCACACAAATAGAGGAAGAGACATATGGCACTGGCAGTAATCAACACTCGAGCGAGTCTGGGGGTACAGTCTCCTGCAGTTGCGGTTGAAGCGCATATCAGTAATGGATTGCCTTGTTTTACCCTGGTGGGCTTACCTGAAACCGCGGTAAAAGAAGCGAGAGATCGCGTACGGAGTGCGATTTTGAACAGTGGTTTTATGTTTCCAGCCAAGCGTATTACGGTGAGTCTAGGACCTGCAGATCTACCAAAAGAAGGTGGGCGTTACGATTTACCTATAGCTTTAGCCATATTAATAGCCTCAGAACAAGTGAGTGGTCACAAATCAGTTCATTATGAATTTTTAGGTGAATTAGCTTTATCTGGTGCATTACGACCTATTAATAGCACAATTCCAGCGGCTCTTGCATGCTCTAAAGCAAATCGGAAGCTGATATTACCTTCAGCTAATTCTCTAGAAATGACGTTAATCCCTGAAGGGGAGGTTATGATTGCCAAACACTTGCTAGAGGTGTGTGGGTTTTTAAGTGGAGAAGAAAATTTACTTTCTGTTGTAAATAATGAAACTGATCTAACAGATACGTATGCTGATCTTCAAGATGTGATTGGTCAACAGCAGTCAAAACGAGCTCTCGAAGTGGCTGCAGCTGGGGGGCATAATTTATTACTAATTGGCCCACCTGGTACTGGCAAAACGATGCTGGCTAGCAGATTGATTGGCATACTACCTGCATTAACAAACGAGGAAGCATTGGAAACCGCTGCTGTAAACAGTTTATTAAATATTGAAAAATATCCGACTCAATGGCGTAAGCGTCCTTTTCGATCCCCTCACCATAGTGCCTCGATTGCTGCTTTAGTGGGCGGGGGATCTTTACCTCGTCCAGGCGAAATATCTTTAGCTCATAATGGCGTATTATTTTTAGATGAATTACCAGAATTTGAACGCAGGGTACTAGATTCATTAAGAGAACCACTAGAATCTGGGGAGATTATCATTTCTCGCGCCATGGCCAAGATTCGTTTTCCTGCAAGGGTACAGTTGATTGCGGCCATGAACCCAAGCCCAAGTGGGCATTATAAAGGTATTCATCATCGAACAACCCCACAACAAATTTTACGATATCTTTCAAAACTTTCTGGTCCTTTCCTTGATAGGTTTGATCTATCTATTGAAGTTCCTTTATTACCTCCTGGTTTATTACAAATGCAAGAAAATCAGGGTGAAAGCAGCAGTACTATTAGAACGCGTGTTCTGAAAGCTCGTGAACGCCAATTAAATAGAACAAAAAAAATCAACGCTCATCTCAATAATAAAGAAGTGGCTAAATTTTGTCATATAAGCACTAAGGATGCTCAATTTTTAGAACAAGTGTTGTTAAAATTAGGTCTTTCCGTACGTGCTTGGCATCGCATTTTGAAAGTAGCTCGAACACTTGCGGATTTAGCTGAACAAGAAAATATTAAGAAGGATCACCTTGCTGAAGCGCTAAGTTACCGTTGCATAGATAGATTATTTTTAAAATTAAATAAAACTTTGAATTAAAAAAGAACCAATTTATTGCAAAACCTGGAGTGTGTAAAATAAGACATGTTGTCGAAAGACCTTGTCCAATGAACAGCACCCAACGGTGCTCAGTCGAATGCTCAACCGAAATACGGGGGCCCCTGATTTCTTTTAGGTTTCGAAGACTCAGGGCGTGCGCCAGAGTCGAACAGAGACACTGGGGTATCACATCTATGGGGCGTTTTCTTTTGATTGACCATCTTTCTCCATCTTTACTTTACAAAAAATACATTTCATTCAACTTCATATATATTGACTTACTTTTTGTGATTCTCTACTACCCTAATAAAGTCAAATGACGTTGTGTTTGCATTTGAATTTGATAAATAACTTTACTTATTTTTCATTGCATCATAATTACAATATATATATGTTATATAAGGATTTTTTTTAAAATGAAACTTCAAATACTGGCATCTATAGTTTTAGTCATATTTTCTTTTCTGATACCACAGGCTTTTTCTAAAAAAATTAATTTTTTGACGATCAATGACATCCATCTTAATCATCAACAAACTCACAAGATGGAAATGGCCCCCTCTGGATACAATGCCACTAATGATATGGATAATAAAACATTTGGACAGCTATCATCACTTATTCGTCGGAACGTGGGTTCTCAAAAATTGATTTCTAAACCAGAATTTATACTTTATTTGGGTGATATTGTAGGCCATAAAAGAACTTCTAATCCAGCAAGATTTGTGCAAGATAATACAAAAAAAGCACTGACAGGTTTACAGAGCATGTTTCCTGATACACCTATCATTAATGTTTTTGGTAATAATGATAGCTTTGAAAAAAATTATGGGGCTTTTTTCTCTGACGGGTTATCGCCTTATAAGGTTGCATTACAATCTGGTTTTAAAAATGGTTTTCTTTCAACAGGGATAAAATGTCATCTTAAAGGCAAATCCGACTTTCCGTGCATACAAAGCCAAAATGATAAACATGGATTCTTTACTATAAAACTCGCGGATACATTAATTCTGATTGGTTTAAACTCAGTCATGTTCTCGCCAAAGCATGTCGCTCCATTGGAACATATTCAGTTACAAATGGAATATCTGAAAAAACAGCTAAATCAAGCAAAAAAAGAAAATACCTCGGTATTAATAGCAATGCATATCCCTGTTGGTAATAATGTTTATGATGGTTCTAGTTTTTGGAATAAATCCTACTCGCAGGGCAGCAAATAACAGGCTTGCAAGCGTACGTTCAGAAAGTGTGTTTGAACCAAATTCAGAAATGATGCCGACGCATCATCAAAACAGATCACGGTCAGTTTGACTTCCAACAAAAACCAGATTTTTAAAAAAAGGATTTAAAAAATGAGCGACAATATCTATAAAATGATTAATTATGAATATATAGAAGAATATGCAAAATCAAATTTACTTATTGAAAATGGAGATATAGATGCGCGTTTAATAAAATTAATTAATAACCATAAAAAAAAGATCCAAAATATTTTGGAGGGGTATATAGATAAAGAATTTTTTAATAATTTTTTACATAAAATATTGATCGCAGCATATCAAAATGCTCATTTTAGACCCCATGATATTCTTAAAGAAGACTTTTTTTTAAAGCTGACCTGTGATGCGCTTTTTATATCACTCGATTATTATGATGAAGTGATTGAAAACAATGATAAAGACATTAAATCTTTTAATTTTATTAATCGAATTTTTTATTTTTGCAGTGTGATAAGCATGGCAGTCAAAGAGGCGCTTAAAATAGATTTAAAATCATTTAAATCCACTTGGGACAACGATTTTTTACATTATCAATATTCCAATGAATTTAATCAATTGGTCACCCAAGTGATTAATAATGATAATATTAAAGATATTAATTTTAATGACTTTAAAAATAAAATATTGACTAAACTTAAATCTGTGTGTTATCGAACTTTTACTCAGGTAGATTTTTCTGAAAAAGAAAAAAAGGCATTAAAAGGATTATTAAAAATAGCTTATAATTTGCATTATGATTTTAGTGAATCAAGACATAAGTTTATCAATCACAGTGCATTAACTGGTTTCGATCAACACGTCATTAATATTATCAATCATTTTCTTCAAGAGAAGGGAATTGAATATTCAAATTTGACTAATAATTTTTTAATTATCAGTCAAATTCAAGATGAATATGTCAATGAAAATTTTTATTATCAATTTATTACAGATAAAGATTATTATAATAAAAACCTTTCTGAGGTTACTACAAATATAGGTATTGCATTAATTTTTTATATTTATGATGTTATTATTGATGAGTTGGCTTTTTTATATCGAACTGACCGACAAGGATATTTTAAAATATCATTCAAAATTTCTGAGCGTTTAACAAAATTTGAAGATAGCTTTGATTTTAGTTATTTTTATAATTTACAAATTTATAAAAAAGGAAAAGAAAATCAAAAAAATCTTTTAAAACAGATTTTGTATAAATTTGCGATTCCTGCTGTTGGTATTGTGTTCAATACATTTTTTGCAAAATTCATCGGTTTTATTACGCAACGTAGCAATTCAGTTACAGATGAAATAAGAATGAATGCCAGTATTATTATGGGCATCGTATCTTCTTTAGATTCTTTTATAATGTCTTATTTATTTAATTTCTTACTTAAAGATGAGGATAGTTTTTATCTGTATTCTGCGGACGGAAGCGTTATTGCTTTCGGTATAGGTAGTCTTACTCCGATACCTCAAAGAACAACCATAACCAGAACAATTTCGATGAATTCAATCAATGAAAATGGTTTATCTGATCCGTCTCTATTTCAAAATACACGAGCAGACACCATACCAGGAAGATTTCCAGATCCAGTGCCAATTCCAGGACATGTACATGATGGATTCAAGAGGCGTAAGAGAAGTACTGAAATCAATGATCATGTTGTGGATAATGAACATATATATATTCGTTATCTTGATTTTATCAAGAAAAAATCAGATAAAGAAAATTATGAATCTAATCCACTTTTAAAAAAGTGGATTGAGCAAAATCAATATAGAGTCATGAAACATAAACCGTTAACGGAAAAATATGATTATGATTATAAAAAAGTGCTTGATTCTTTGAATTTTATCCAGGATGAATTATTGAATTTTAGAAATATAGATTTAGCTAATGAATATTTAAAAGACAGAAGTTATTCTGTTCAAGATGATTTTACTATCAATATCAATCGTAATGATTTTAATGAAAAATATTTTTTTTTGCAGGTTTTTAATATCAATGTTGATTATTTTGATAAAAACGATATGGACAGGATTGACGAGAGAATATTCATTATCAGTAAAATAATGTGTGATGAAGAGTTTTATTCTCAAAGCAAGAACTTGAATCTTAACTTTGGTTTTTATGATTTCATGCAATATTCAAATATGTTTGTTGATCAGAAAAACCTGCATATTTCAAGAAGAATCTTATTAACCATTTTATTGATTTACCTTTACAAACAAGGTGATGACATACTTAAAACAATAAAAAATATTGAGGAAAAAATATTAGAAAACGAGTTGGCCCAACTGAAACCCAAAGCACCAGTAAGCGAAATTAATCGTAAATTTAACGCCATAATTTCAATACATAAAAAAACAATTCAAAATATCATATCTGTAATAAAATATTTTACAGAAATCACCTGTTGCAATAATACTAGAATCATTTTACGGTCACTGATGAAATTACAAAATGATATTTACAGTATTACGAATAAAACAAGTAACGAAACGGTGATAAAAATCCCTATGGATGTGATCCCTATGCATGTAAAACATGATTTATATACAAGGAATGTAAAAGGTTTATATTATAAACAAAACCCAGAGGGTAAATATTCTTTAGGTGTTCATCATTCTACTGGATTAGAAGTGGCTAAAGTAAAGGCCATCCCTGCAAATTTACACGACACTATATTAGCAGGCATGCTGACAGAAAAAAATCTTGCGAATGACTTTTTTCTTTTTTCAAGAGATCATCACGGAAATATCATTGGATCATTATCAGATTCTCCCTCAGATGCGAATTTTATTGGAATTTCAAAGATGCTACTAATATATGAGGATTTACTACTGAGTCATAATAATACTGCTGTTATGGATAAATTTGATATCGATAGTTTTATGGAGAATTTGCAAAAAACAGTAAAATTTAAAGTGAATATTATTTTTAATAATGCTGATAGCATTTTATTTATTTTGAAAAAAATAAAAATGATAATAGAAGGTGAACATTAAATTGTATGAGCCCAGACCAGAGCGGTTTCTGTCTATTCTGGTTTATATCCTCAGCAACGAAGGAGCTGTAATAGTCGTTGCAGGAAATGAGGTCGATAGCGTGAGCTATTCATAAAAATTTGAATGGTTCTTGTAGCCGCTTTCCTGAGTCAAGATTTCAACTGAGAAAATGCCATTTCTATCGGGTTAAAATCAGGGGAGTCAGGCGGAAGGTAAAGCAGCTTCGCTTCTTTTAAAAAAAATCTACCCTTTCAGGCCCGCTATCAATTTTGGGTGTCATTACTTATAATCTTCCTTTCATATTATTCAATATCCCCTTTTCATAAATAGAGATCGATTCAGTGTTAAATACTCACAATATTACCATGCAGTTTGGCAGTCAGCCTTTATTCGAAAACATTTCCGTAAAATTTGGCAAAGGAAATCGCTACGGTTTAATTGGTGCTAATGGATGTGGTAAATCCACTTTTATGAAGATTTTAGGTAAAGATCTCACTGCGACAAACGGGCAGGTTTCACTTGATGTGAACGAACGGATTGGGAAACTTCGTCAAGATCAATTTGCTTTCGAAAAATACAGTGTTTTAGATACAGTGGTGATGGGACATAACGAACTATGGAAATTAAAGGAAGAGCGTGATCGCATTTATGCGTTGCCTGAAATGACAGAAGAAGACGGATATAGAGTCGCAGATCTGGAAGTCGCTTATGGGGAGATGGATGGTTATAGTGCAGAATCTCGTGCCGGTGAGTTGTTATTGGGTGTTGGTATACCTACTGAAAAACATAATGGCCCCATGAGCGATATTGCGCCTGGCTGGAAGTTGAGGGTGTTGTTAGCACAAGCGTTGTTTTCCGATCCTGACATACTGCTGCTGGATGAACCCACCAATAATTTAGATATTGATACGATCCGCTGGTTGGAGCAAACACTAAACCAACGTAGCAGTACGATGATCATTATTTCCCACGATCGTCATTTTCTTAACATGGTTTGCACCCATATGGCGGATCTGGATTACGGCGAGTTGCGCATTTATCCCGGAAATTACGACCAATATATGTACGCCGCGACCCAGGCTCGTGAGCATTTACTCGCAGAAAATGCCAAGAAAAAGGCACAAATTTCTGAATTACAATCTTTTGTCAATCGTTTTAGTGCGAATGCATCCAAGTCTAAACAAGCGACTTCACGCGCTCGACAAATTGAAAAAATTCAATTTGATGAAGTTAAGGCCACGAGTCGTCAAAATCCATTTATTCGTTTTGAGCAAGAGAAAAAATTATTCAGAAATGCACTAGAAGTGAATAAATTAGCGAAAGGGTTTGATAGCACTCTTTTTAAAGGGCTCAACCTGATGATTGAAGTCGGCGAAAAGGTGGCCGTATTAGGCGCTAATGGAATTGGTAAAACCACATTACTGAAAACTTTAATTGGTGAGTTACCCCCAGATGAAGGCCATGTAAAATGGTCAGAAAATAGCAACATCGGTTATTACGCTCAGGATCATGCTCATGACTTTGAAATTGAAATGACGGTATTAGACTGGATGACGCAATGGAAGCAGGAAAAAGACGATGAACAAGCTGTAAGGAGCATATTAGGCCGTTTATTGTTTAATCAAGACGACATCAAAAAATCAGTTAAAGTGTTATCTGGAGGAGAAAAAGGGAGAATGCTCTTCGGCAAGCTGATGATGCAGTGCCCAAATATTCTCATTATGGACGAACCCACCAACCATTTGGATATGGAATCTATTGAATCGCTTAATCTTGCCTTGGAAAAATATGAAGGCACGCTGATATTCGTCTCTCATGATCGTGAATTTGTGAATTCACTGGCCACCCGAATTATTGAAATAATGCCTGACAAAGTGAAGAATTTCAGGGGAAATTATGAAGAATATTTACTGAGCCAAGGGATTCAACCTTAATGACGGCGCAACAACATGTCACATATATTTGCGGCGATGTAATGATTTTTTAAAAGCGCCCTCAGTTGATTGGAGAAAAAATGTCATCATTCAGTAAAGAAGCTCGTCAAGTTCATGAAGCGCTTGTCAAACATGGGCTTGAGAATCCTTTCAATATGGATCCTGAAAACGGGTTATTAGATGCTGCAACTCGTAGATCTCATATTGAAAAGCATATCACCCAGATCATGGAACTATTAAATCTTGATTTAAAAGATGACAGTCTCTCTAAAACGCCTTCTCGCATTGCATCAATGTATGTCGATGAAATTTTTTTAGGGTTGGATTATGCTCATTTTCCTGAAATTACTCTTATTCAAAATAAAATGCAGGTAGATGAAATGATCACAGTACATGACATCAGTCTGAGTAGTACTTGTGAACATCATTTTGCGAGCATTGATGGTAAAGCCACTGTAGCTTACATTCCTAAAGATTATATTATTGGTTTGTCGAAGATAAATCGGGTGGTGCAATTTTTTTCTCAGCGGCCGCAGGTTCAGGAAAGATTAACCCAGCAAATTATTTTGGCATTACAAACGTTGTTAGCGACAGAAAATGTGGCGGTGTCAATTGATGCGACTCATTATTGTGTCAAGGCCCGTGGCATTTGTGATAGAAGCAGCGTGACGAGAACGACCTCTTTAAGGGGATTATTTAAATCCAGTCAAAATACCAGGCAAGAATTTTTGCATATCTGTTAGGAAACCATGGCTAAAAATACACTAAAACGCAGCTTAAATGCCCGCCATATCCGTTTTATGGCATTGGGATCAGCGATTGGAACGGGTTTATTTTATGGTTCAGCCGATGCGATCAAAATGGCAGGCCCTAGTGTTTTACTGGCTTATATGATGGGTGGCCTCGCTGCCTTCGTCATTATGCGAGCCTTGGGTGAAATGGCGGTGAATAACCCAAAATCAAGCTCTTTTTCTCTGTATGCAGAGCAATATTTAGGCCCTATGGCCGGTTATGTTATAGGCTGGACATACTGTTTTGAAATTTTGATTGTGGCCATTGCCGACGTAACGGCCTTTGGCGTTTATATGGGAGTCTGGTTCCCAGAAGTACCTCATTGGATTTGGGTATTAAGCATAGTGCTGATTATCGGTAGTATTAATTTGATGAGTGTCCATGTATTTGGCGAATTAGAATTCTGGTTTTCATTTTTTAAAGTGGCCACCATCATTTTAATGATACTGGTCGGCGTTGGTGTGATCGTTTGGGGGATTGGTAACGGCGGTAAACCGACGGGTATCCAGAATTTATGGGTTAACGGGGGCTTTTTTAGCCATGGTATTTGGGGGATGATTTTATCACTCCAGGTGGTGATGTTTGCTTATGGCGGCATTGAAATTATAGGGATCACTGCTGGTGAAGCGAAAGATCCTAAAAAATCTATTCCTAAAGCCATTAATTCAGTGCCATTACGTATTCTTGTTTTTTACGTGGGGACCTTGTTCGTGATTATGTCTATCTTTCCCTGGAATCAAATCGGCACGCAAGGCAGCCCCTTCGTATTGACCTTTCAACATATTGGCATCACGGTCGCTGCTGGTATTTTGAATTTTGTTGTGATAACTGCCTCTGTCTCTGCGATTAATAGCGATGTTTTTGGCGTTGGCCGAATGTTAAATGGCATGGCAGAGCAAGGGCATTCTCCCAAAATGTTGAATAAAATTTCTCAACGCGGTGCTCCTTGGGTGAGCGTGCTCTTTATGATGATGGCGATGTTGATTGCGGTGTATCTCAATTACATCATGCCCGATAAAGTATTTTTGGTGATTGCCTCACTTGCCACTTTTGCGACTGTATTCGTATGGATCATGATCTTGTTTTCTCAAATTTCTTTTCGTTGCTCTTTAACGAAAGAAGAAAAGAAAAAATTAGAATTTCCACTATTAGGAGGGGTTATTACCTCTGCTATTGGAATCGTATTTCTTGTTTTTATTATGGTATTAATCGGCTGCTTTCCCAGCACACGTATTTCCCTTTTTATGGGATGCGTCTGGTTAATATTATTAATATTGAGTTACTATTTAAAAAATTTTTATCAGAAAAAATCAAAAATATAAAATCTTCACGCATTAAAATTTTACCATGCGTGAAGTCACGTATAACGTATAAATACTATTTGATATTTATATAAAGCGAGAAAAAATAAAATCGTTGGCGGTGAGTTTTTTATTTCCAGTGAATTTGATCATCATATCGTTATTATTCAATGAATTTTTTTCAATAGAATCAGAAAAATCAATCATGAGATAAGTAATATTAAGAATACTATTATGACGTTGTTGAATTTCTGTTTGGCCTTTAAAGTGAAATCGATCTACAAATTGAATATTTTTGATATTATTCGTGATACGAGACAGGTCTATTTTGTCAATGCCCACTTCAAAATCACAAATGGTATCAGTAGATAGTGTCGAAGAGTCATCACAAGTTTGATAAACAAATATATCCCTTCCTGGGCCTCCTGTGAGTTTATCTGACCCTATTCCGCCTGAAAGCCAATCATCCCCCATCTCTCCCAGCAAAGTATCATCTCCTTTTTCTCCCCAAAGTTGATCTCTTCCTCTTCCTCCTACCAGACGATCGTTTCCTTGGCCTCCAAACAAAAAGTCCTGGTCTTCTCCACCCAAAAGATAGTCGTTATCTTTTCCTCCCCAAAGTTGATCGGAGCCCCTGCCCCCCACTAATTTATCAGCCCCTTCCCCACCGTATAAACGGTCGTTTCCTTCTTCTCCAAAAAGCCGATCACACCCTTGCTCACCGTAAATAAGGTCGGCACCTTTGCCTCCTCGTAAAACATTATCCACTTCATTGCCTATAATTTCGTCATCTCCAGAGCCGCTGATCGCATTTTCAATGATGACCCTGTATGCAATAGAGACATTGTTTTTTAATCCCCCGACATCAGAAAATTGGCTCGATTTTAAATTGATTCTTTGATTTTGACGATAACCAGAAAAATCGAAAGTATCGATGCCACCCGCGTCCCAAACACAAAAAATCAGGGGATCATCCGCATTTTCCGCACTAAGATAAGGCCGGCCAGAATTAGAATTGAAACCATAAATGGTATTACCGATACGTGTTTCAAGATTAGCTCCATAAAGATACTGAACGGATGCGATGTCATACATTTGAGGGCCAGATGGATAATAGCCATTGTATCCATCTTCATGACGGTAACTCATCATACTGATTTTATTAGTATATGATTTACTGATATGTGAATGTTTCAGCCCCAAAGCATGACCTATTTCATGATTGAAGGTAAAATATCCCAGATTTTTTGGATTTGGATTCAAGTTATCTTCTAGTTCTGCATTAATCCAAATAGGGCTTGTACCGTTCTTATTGGGATAATAAGCGACTCCTCTTTTAAATCTGCTTTCAGGAGTGATTTTAATATAATTTGAAAAAACCAGATTAATTCTTTTATTAATATCTCCTTCGTTATATTCATTAAAATGAACATTCGCAACATCAGAATAAAATTGCAAAGTTAATTTCATTTTTTGAATTTGATTTTGAGTAAAGGGTATGGGTTGTCCAAATACTTTTGAATCTCTTCCCCAAAAAGGGTTTTTTTTAACATTAAATGAAAAATTTAAAAAGACACTTTGCCCATATTTTTTTTCTCCATTCCAATTGTACGTAGCCGTTAATGTATTTTTGATTTCATTTTCTAAAATTTTATTTAAATTTTTAGATTTGATTTGTTTATGAGTCAATTTTCGAGCGCGTGTAATCATGATTTTTATTCCTTTAATAAATTTAAATGTCATATTTTTAAATAAGGATCTCAAGGTTACTTTTCGCTCTATTTTTTAATATAGGAATAATCTTAAATTTCAAGAAATGCTGACATATCAACTATTAACAAAGTCAATGTTAAAATAAGATTTGTTTTTTTGAGGATGATAAAAGATGAAAAACAGGTACTATCCCATGTAAGTGGTCTCGTTTTTTCTGGAAAACCTGGTTTCTTGATGCGTTATTTGATTCAATTTCATGAAGAACAAAGGGTGTGGTTTACTCACTTAAACTTAATCTTTTTCAGTATTTAATAATAGGAAATGTCAATGCTTAAAAAAACGCTGATTTTATTTAGCCTTGCTACAATATTCCCATCAATGGCCGAACGTTCGGGTACTCTTATAACGCAAGTGGATATGACCCAAGACTCAGCAAAGGAATATCAGTCGGCCAAAAAAACGTTAAATGAAACATATCAAAAAGTTTCAAAAGCCGTAAAAGGTGAACAAAAAACATTACTGAAAAAATCCCAGGATGCCTGGAAAAAGTACCGGGATTCGGCGTGTCGTTTTTCCACTTCTGGAAGTCAAGGCGGGTCAGCATATGCCATGATTTATGAAAGTTGTCTGGCAGAAAAAAACCATCAGCGCGAGGTAGAATTAAAAAACTTTCTGATCTGTCCTGAAGGCGATCTGTCTTGCCCGTTCGTTAATTCCAGTTTAATTCATAACGATGACCAAAAAATTGACTCGAACGCTCCATGATGGAGTCTGCAAAGTTTTTGATGTAAACGGTTTCTCGATTGTTCTGGCTGTAAGTTTATTTTCCTCAACCTTCAGGGGAAAAACCGGCAGCCAGTCAATTAATGATCAGGCTCTGCTAATGTAAAATAGAAATATTTAAAATATGGGCTATTTCAGCCAAAAGTTTTAGCTGGTCTTTGGTTTGAACTGTATTGGCAGCACGTTGTTTACGAAGCCCAATGATGACATCCTGAAGACTGATATGATTTTTTTGTTGCTTCATCATTGACACTGTAGCTGCCAGAACCCCAGTGCGACCCACACCAGCCGTACAATGAATCACCCTTTTGTTATGTTTTTCCACTTCGTTTGCTAATATTATTGTATCCTCAGAGCTAATCACGCCGTGATCGGGCCAATTTGTCACATGTAAAAGCTTAACCGTATGAGTGTTATTTTCATGCCTGATATTTAGGGAATAATGATCACATGTAGTACCATCCTTAAGTTCATTTTTTCCTGTCAATTCTGATGTAACAGAAACTGCTCCTTCGGTACGGCAATCAGGAGAAAAATATTTTTTCAGCCCTCGACATTCGATATCTTTATTAGAACTAAGTACTGTTACATGGTCAATTTTCTCTTTCAGATACATTCTTAACTGGTCTTCTATCTGATTATCTTTTGGGTATTGTGTCAGAATAGCGACCTCATCTTCACCTATCTTGACCCTGTTAGCACTTAGATTAGGTGCAACATTTGTACTTGACATGCTATTCACATTAACAAAACGGTTAACGCTTTTGTTTACAAAAATATCTGGTTGCTCTTCTCCTAGTTGTTCAATTTTGCTCTTAAAATCACTTAAGAGTTCCCATAATTTATCCACCTCAGACAATGTATTAGGTTGGGCCTGCAATGGAGATATAGAAGTATTCGGCATGTTAAGCGCCGCTGTATTAGTCAATTCCAATAAAACACTAGCCGCCCCACAGGATATTTTTTGGGACTTGGTATCAATAATGAGAACTTTATTATCATCTGTCTTTTGAAATACAAGATTTTTTATATCCTCCTTACTCATGTTACTTTTCAAACAGTTATAATCCACCTGATAGCCCTTAACGAAATTCAAAACGCTTTCATTCGCTTTTTTTTCTGTATCAGTAGGGGTGTCCTTTGTAAGAAGAGCCGCCCTGAATTTCCCCTCTCTTTCTCTAAGAATCCGTTTTTTGTCGTTTTCTTTAGAACAAAAATCAAGCAGATTTTGCAATCTAGATATATAGTGCATCGATTTACTATGATTTATATTTTTGACTGATGATAATTCTCTGGGCAGGGAGGAGCCTGTAGATTGTGTTGATGCTGTATTCTCATATGATGGATGTGTCGAGAGATGATTAACTCTATGCATATCGTTTCCCTTTTTATTTGTAGATAAACCCAGACGATAGAAGACGCTTCTTTTTTATACTTACTCAGTGTTTTTATTAAATAAATTTTATAATAAAATACTGCTTAATTTGTTTTTAAGAGATTGATACATATAAAGATAGTATCTCTTCGAAAGAAACGGTTCTTCTCTAAAAGAACCCTGTTTTTGGGTTACTAACTAAAAACAGATAATTTATTTTTTATTCATTCATCGTTATTAATATGATTAAACCCCAAAAGGAAAACAAATTAAATATGTCAACACAACTTTACTATTATGATGATCCAGAGGAAGGATTACATAGGGATACTTCTCACCCCCGTTTTGTGAGCTTGGCTTCAGAAGATTTTTATTACGATGCCTGTGATGACTCAAGCCCTTTCGGTAATGATTTGGGCGCAGATACACTGTCATATTTGGAAGATTGGTATAAAGATAAAACCTTTAAAGACGAGAGTATTAGTGAATTTTTGAGCAATACCCTCGAGAGCTGGGGTCTGGGGCCTGATGACTTGGTACGAAAAGATCCTCAATTCTGGAAAAAATGGGGAAAAGAAAAAGATGAAAAATATGGCGGTACATCATATTTAGTAAGTCACTGTAATATTATTATTGCTTGCGGTTTGGGGCAATTAAAAATTACGGGTGCAATGGATCCAGAGATCATTGATAGGGCATTGGCGTCGATTAAGTGTTTATGGTTTTTATACAAGGGGGATTCTACTGAAAATGAGGATGAAGACTTAATACGTCTACAGAAGATGAAAAATTTGCTAGATTCTGTCTCTAAAGGAGAGATCAATGATTTTATGAAATGCCATGAAAAAACAGGATAAAAATGGGATGACGACAGCTCAGAATGACAGCTCTTTGGGATGCTTTTAAAACAGTTTATTCAAGGTAACAATTCAAAAAAATGGCCTTATGAATATCAAAACCCTTCCTGCACCTGATTCAGAGCTTGATCATCACTATTGGATGCGCCACGCACTTTCACTTGCAGAACAAGCACAAGCCTCAGGAGAAGTGCCTATCGGTGCGGTGGTAGTAGTGAACAATCAATCGATAGGCGAAGGATGGAATCAATCGGTGATGTGTCATGATCCGACGGCTCATGCCGAAATCATAGCACTGAGGCAAGCAGGACGACATCAAAAAAATTATCGTTTGGTCAATGCCACTTTATATGTCACTTTAGAGCCCTGTATGATGTGTGTCGGGGCTATTATGCATAGCCGGATTCGAGGATTGGTTTATGGTGCCCCCGATCCTAAAAAAGGGGGTGTCGCATTTTTAACACGCATGATGAATATTCGAGTCAAACGGATTGATATTAAAACGGATGTATTGTCTCAAACCTGTTCCAGAATGCTGGTGGATTTTTTTCAACAGAGGCGAAGGGAGCAAAAAGCTCAGGTCTTAAAAAAATGAATGAAAGTTGCCCTGCGTATTCCTTACTATTCAGGCTATCTCTTATTTTTTAGAGTGAAAATTGTCTCATCAAATACCAATATCATCATTTTTAAAACGATGATGACATTGCGCTTTCTCCTCTTTTTTTGTATTTTTTAGCGTGAAAAATGGCGCTTTACAATCACATTTCATCAAGGTATCCAGCTGCCCCAAACTAAAAATCTTCAATCAGCCTGCTTAATCTACAATAGGGAAAATTATGGTCTCTGTGAGAAATACCGGTTTAAATATCACAGATGAATTCGCTTTTAATCAATGGATGAAAGATTTAGGGCTTACGCTTCCTTCCTCTTTGGTATGTTTAAAAAAAACCTGGTATTACTGCCTTCAAAAAATCCCCCTTCATTCTGATGCTTCAGGCTTAATGGAATATGGAATCGAAATGGTCGAGATCCTGTCGACTTTGAATATGGATGATGACAGTTTGCAGGCGGCGTTTCTTTTTCCGTTTGTAGAAGCTGAAATAATGAATGAAATCGAACTGAGTACGTATTTTGGTGACGCGATTACCGTTTTGATCCGCGGTGTGCGTGAGATGGATGCCATTCGTTATTTAAAAACGCCTCAAGATAATTCGGTCAAGTCAGCTCAAATCGATAACGTTCGTAAAATGTTATTGGCAATGGTAGAGGATTTTCGCTGTGTTGTGATTAAGCTGACAGAAAGAGTGGTTCATCTTGGAAAAATGAAAGAAGCCCCTGAAGATGAAAGAGTATTGGCTGCGAAAGCCTGCTCGAATATTTACGCGCCTTTAGCCAATCGGCTTGGTATTGGCCAACTAAAATGGGAGCTGGAAGATTTCTGTTTTCGGTATCTACATCCTCAACAATATCAAAAAATAGCTCAGTTACTTCATGAACGCCGCGTTGATCGTAAGCAGTTTATCGACGACTGTGTGAGATTTCTTAAAAAAGCCATGAAGGATGAAGGGATAAAAGCTGAAATTTATGGGCGACCGAAACATATTTACAGCATTTGGCGTAAAATGCAGAGGAAATTTTTGGAGTTCGATGCGCTTTTTGATGTTCGCGCTGTGCGTGTTGTGGTTGAGCGTATTCAGGATTGCTATGCCTCTTTGGGGGTTATCCATACGCATTTTCGTCACCTACCGGATGAATTTGATGATTATGTGGCCAATCCAAAACCTAATGGATATCAGTCTATTCACACTGTTGTATTAGGCCCCAAGGGTAAAACCCTGGAAATTCAAATTCGCACACAACAGATGCATGAAGATTCAGAGCTGGGCGTAGCAGCGCATTGGAAGTATAAAGAAGGCGCTACCCATTCGGTACGTTCAGGATATGAAAACCGAATCATTTGGCTGAGAAAGTTGATCGCGTGGCAAGAAGAGATCTCTCATTCAGGAGAGATGCTTGATGAAGTACGTAGCCAGGTTTTCGATGACCGTGTGTATGTTTTTACCCCTAAAGGGGATGTCATGGATCTGCCTACAGGCTCGACTCCCCTTGATTTTGCCTATCATATTCACAGCGATGTCGGGCACCGTTGCATTGGGGCTAAAATCGGAGGGCGGATTGTTCCATTTACATATCAGTTGCAAATGGGTGATCAGGTAGAGGTGATCACCCAAAAACAGCCCAATCCCAGTAGAGACTGGTTAAATCCTCATTTGGGATATATTCACAGTAGCCGCAGCCGTTCGAAAATTCATAACTGGTTTCGTCAACAAGCAAAAGATAAAAATAGGTTGGCAGGACGCCAAATGCTTGAAAATGAATTAGGACATTTGAACATCAGCCTAAAAAAAGCAGAAAAACCACTTTTGCTACGTTACAACCTCAATTCTATTGAAGAAATCTTCACTGGAATTGGCGCGGGTGATATTCGCATCAATCAAATGATCCATTTTTTGCAAGGGCATTTTAATCAGCTCACGGCCGAAGAAGCGGATCAAAAAGCGCTGAAAAATCTTACTAAGCAAAATACGCTTTCGACGCGCCATAAAAAGAATGGACGCATCATGGTGGAAGGGGTTGGACATCTGATGCATCACATTGCGCGTTGCTGCCAGCCGATCTTAGGGGATGAGATTATGGGTTTTATCACGCGGGGGCGAGGGATTTCGATTCATAAACTGGATTGTGCCCAGTTAGTTGATTTACGATTGCATTCTTCTGAACGTATTGTGGAGGCGGTGTGGGACGAAAGTTATTCGAGCGGTTATTCCTTAATGCTAAAGGTCCTTGCGCAAGACCGAAGTGGTTTATTACGCGATATCACGGTTATTTTGGCGAATGAAAAAGTGAATGTGCTGGCCATCAAGAGCCGGAGTGACACAAAAAAACAACAGGCGACCATAGAGATGAATATTGAAATTTATAATTTGCAAACGTTGGCTCGTATTTTAGCCAAACTGAATCAGTTACCGGATGTGATTCACGCTGCGCGTTTGTGAGGAAGATGTGTCGCCTCAGGCATCTGGTCTGGTGAAAAGCACACTGTTTGCTTGATGTTTATCTAGAAAAGCGGTTATGCCGCTGCGCATAATATGCCATAAAAAAGTTGATTCTAAGTGCATGCCAAAATTCATCAGGATGACAGATCCCCTTAAATACCGCTGTTCTTAATCCCAATGATGTAAATTTTTTTGCCAATTGAGTTCGTAATTGAGAAGGCGGTAATTTTTTTCTCATTAATCCTAAAAAATGGCGAGTTTCACGATGAGCTTGCTTCAATAAGGCTTGATGAAAGGCTTTATCTTGCTTTACGGCCTCCGCTTTATTTAATAATTTTTCAATGATATTCAGATAGCTTATAGCTCTGTGAGCTAATCGTTCGATAGAAGTTGACTGAGTGATAGACTCTGGGTTAATCCGATAACCATAAAGAGGCTCAGCGCAAAAACCCATCCTTTGAGCTACCTCTGCCAATTCGGTTGTCCATAAAATATCTTCATGGAGCATATTAGGAATAAACCGTAATTGATTTTTGATAAGAAATGCTCGTTTAACTAATTGTAAAAAAACATAATGAGGCCACTCATTTTTATGAACACTTTGAATGACCCATTCTCTGCCTGTTAAAATTTTCCCCCAAGGTTGACGATATAAAAGCGTTTCTGTTGGTTTTTGGGGATTGAGCTTAAAACGAAACCCATTTCCAACCAAACAATCTAGATCACCTTTTTCGGCCTGTTGTACCCAAGTTTCGAAGGCTTGAGGCGCTAACCAATCATCCGAATCCGTAAAAGCAATCCAACGGCCTCTAGCCCTGGCGATTCCTTGGTTACGTGCAACCGAAACACCCCGGTGGGGCTGAGATATCAACACCCATCTTTTATCGATCTGTGCGATTTTTTCTAATATGATTTGGCTTTGATCTGTTGAGCCATCATTAATTGCAATGACTTCATAAAAAAGATTTTTTTGATTTTTTAATGATTCAAACAGTTCCATTAAATCATTTTCAGCATTAAAAACGGGAATAATCACGCTCAAATCAATGGAATTCATATCGATTTTTATTTTGGATTAAAATGTGAATTTATCTTTTCTAAAAGAAAAGAGACCACGTCGCTTATTTTAAGCTGCTGTTTTTTGTGATCATCTATTCCACGATATCGATACTCTAATTCGTTATTTTCTAAATCCCGATCACCGATGATCAGCGTATGTGGTATGCCAATCAGCTCCATATCAGCAAACATGACGCCCGGCCGCTCTTGGCGATCATCAAAAATGACGTCCATTCCCAAAGAGGATAATTCAGCGTAGAGTCTCTCCGCTTCTTGCCGAACAGCGTCAGATTTTTTGAGGTGAATAGGTAAAATAGCAACTTGAAAAGGCGCAATCGCCTCAGGCCAGAGGATCCCATGTTGATCATGGTGTTGTTCAATCGCGGCAGCGACCAAACGAGACACCCCAATACCATAGCAACCCATTATCATCATCTGTTGGCGCCCGTTTTCGCCCTGTACTTTTGCCCCCATCGCTTGAGAATATTTTGTCCCCAATTGAAAAATGTGGCCGACTTCAATACCCCGCTTTATCAACAAAGTGCCCTTTCCATCAGGGCTGGGATCCCCTTCAACTACATTACGCAGATCCTCTATGATGGGCAGAGGTAAATCACGTTCCCAATTGATGCCAAAATAGTGTTGATCTTCTTTATTTGAGCCGGCGCTAAAATCACTCATCACCGCCACCGCACGATCGGCAATGATCGGCATCTTTAGGTGAAGCGGGCCTAAAGAGCCCGGGCCTGCGCCTATATGAGCACGAATATCTTCTTCAGAAGCAAAGGTGAGGGGTTTCGCCACCTGAGGTAATTTTTCTGCTTTCACCTTATTGATAAGGTGATCACCCCGAACCAACAGTGCCAGCAACTTATGGCCGCTGTCTTTATGAGCGTAAACGATCAGAGTTTTGAGAGTTTTTTCAATCGGGATTGAGAATTGCTCTACCAGTTGATCGATGGTTTTTGCATTAGGGGTATCAATAATACGAAGCGTTTCACAAGGCGATGCGCGTTTTTCGTGAGGGGCTAGCGCTTCTGCCAACTCAATGTTCGCCGCAAAATCGGATACTGTTGAAAAAACAATCTCATCCTCCCCACTGTCTGCCAATACCTGAAATTCATGAGAGCGACTTCCCCCTATTGATCCCGTATCTGCCTGCACAGCGCGAAAATTCAGCTGCATCCGCTCGAATATTTTTGTGTAGGCTTGATACATCGTTTGATAGGTTTCTTGCAGTGATTCCAATGTATTATGAAAGGAATAGGCGTCCTTCATTAAAAATTCACGGGCGCGCATAATGCCAAAACGAGGACGAATTTCATCACGAAATTTGGTTTGAATCTGAAAAAAATTGAGCGGTAACTGCTTGTATGAACTAATTTCATTACGAACCAAATCGGTGATCACTTCTTCGTGAGTCGGGCCGAGCACAAAAGGGCGTTCACTGCGATCGGCAAAACGCAACAATTCGGGACCATAATGCTCCCATCGCTCGCTTTCCTGCCATAGATCGGCAGGTTGCACTATAGGCATCACCACTTCAATGGCGCCCGCCTTATTCATTTCTTCACGTACAATATTTTCGATTTTTTTTAAAACACGGGTCCCCGTAGGGAGCCAGGTATAAAGCCCAGACGCCAGTTTACGGATCATACCGGCTCTCAGCATCAGTTGATGGCTGATGATTTCAGCATCCGCTGGCAGTTCTTTTAAAGTACTCAGAAGATATTGAGTGGTACGCATATAATTTTTGCTTTTTCCGTTTTATTCCTGATATAAAAAAATGCTCGTGGGTATTTTGCCAGGAGCACTTTCATTTTTTATTATTGAAACCGATTTAATACATTTTGTGTTTTACAGCATCCATGCAGACTGAAAAAATTACCAGCCTTTCACAGCGCCTCCCTGAAATATTTTTTCTGCTTCTTTTTCTACCAGCGGAGATTGATATGCCTTCACAAAATTTTTCACTTTCTCGTCATCTTTACTATCTTTACGGGTCACAATCAAATTCACATAAGGTGAACTTTTATCTTCAACAAATAATCCGTCTTTTGTGGGACTTAAGCCGATTTGGCTTGCATAAGTTGTATTAATGATAGCTACATTTTCTTTATCATCCAATGACGTCGGTAACTGAGGAGCGTCTAATTGAACAAGTGTTAAATCTTTTGGATTTTCAATCACATCTAAGACAGTAGGCATTAACCCAACATCAGGTTTCAATTTGATGAGCCCCTGTTTTTGTAGTAACAACAAGGCACGGCCTAAATTAGCGGGATCATTGGGCATTGTTATTTGGTAGCCCAGCGTCAATTCATTAAGAGAGGTGATTTCTTTTGAATAACCTGCCATCGGATAAATGAAGGCATTTCCAATTGCCACCAGTTCGTAGCCGCGATCCTGTATTTGTTGGTCGAGATAAGGTTGATGCTGAAATACGTTCACATCGATATCTCCTTTATTTAAAGCCTCATTCGGTAATACATAATCATTAAAGGTTATGAGCTCCACATCTAAACCATATTGGTCTTTTGCTACTTTTTGAGCCACCTGTGCAAGCGTCTGCTCTGGCCCACTGATGACCCCCACTTTAATGTGATTTGAATCTTTTTCATCTTTTTTGTCACAGCCCGCCACAATGAAGCAACTTGCCAACACAGCCAATATGGCCGCTATTTTGATCGACTTTAATTTTAAAAGCATATTTTTTATCCTTAACTGATAATCAGTAAAAACTCGAAAAGTCTCATGGTGATTCATGAAAATAGATGATCACTTATGGGTCACCATTTTCATCACGTAATTCCCCAGAATTTGGATAAAACACACCAAAAAAACCAACAAAACTAACACAAAATTCATCACAGTTGCGTTATAGCCAATATAGCCATATTGATAACCAATTTGTCCTAAACCTCCTGCTCCTACTGCGCCTCCCATCGCAGAATATCCGACTAAAGTAATCAATGTGATGGTCACTGAATTCACTAAAGCAGGCAATGCCTCTGGCAGTAAAACTTTATAAATAATTTGCAAGGGAGTTGCTCCCATAGCACGAGCCGCCTCAATTAAACCAAAAGGAATTTCGAGTAAAGCATTTTCAATCATTCGAGCAATAAAGGGAATAGCACAAACGGTTAAGGGCACTATGGCCGCTTCTAAGCCAATAGAGCTTCCTACGATAAAACGGGTAAAGGGGATAATCCAGACTAATAAAATAATAAAAGGAATTGCCCGAAAAATATTCACCAAGGCAGAAAGTGATTGATATAGAACAGGATAAGAAAACATGTGCCCTGGACGATGCAGATACAATAATATTCCTATCGGTAAGCCAAAAATCAGACCAAAAAAACCAGAGACAAAGGTCATCATGACAGTTTCCCAAACGCCGTTGAGGATTAAAACCATCATTGCTTCAGACATAGCCTAGTACCTCCGTTTTAACATGATGATCTTTTAAAAACTGCATGGCGGCAGTGATATCCTGTTTTTCACCCTCTAATTCAGCGAGCATCGTGCCAAATTTAACTCCTCCGGCATAATCCATTTGAGCGCTGAGAATTCCAATATCGATATTAAAGCGGCGAATCGCCTGAGATATTAAAGGAGCATCGGCAGATTGCCCTGTAAATTGGAGTTTTAACAAAGGGGAAACGGCGAGATCTGTCGGATTTTGGCTTAGCCTATGCGCGTAATCTTCAGGAATATCGATATGTAAAGTAGAGTGAATAAATTGCTGTGCCAAAAGCGTTTTGGGATGTGAAAACATTTCGCTCACACTGTCTTTTTCGATCAATTGACCATGGCTTATCACCCCTACCTGATCACAAATATACTTGACGACATCCATTTCATGCGTAATCAATAAAATCGTCAATCCCAATCGTCGATTAATATCTTTAAGGAGTTTTAAAATAGAGCGGGTGGTTCCAGGATCTAATGCGCTGGTGGCCTCATCACACAGCAAAACTTTAGGGCCATTTGCCAGTGCACGCGCTATGGCGACACGCTGTTTTTGTCCACCGGATAAATGTACCGGATACACTTTTTTTTTATCTGTTAAACCCACTAATTCAAGGAGTTCAAGGACTGTTTTTTTTATTTCAGTTTTGGGCAGGCAAGCCAATTCGAGTGGAAGCGCGACGTTATCAAAAACAGTACGAGAAGAAAGTAAATTAAAATGTTGAAAAATCATACCTATCTGACGGCGAGCAAGACTGAGTTTATTTTCTGGTAATTGAGTGAGTTCTTCTCCATCTATAAAAATATGCCCCTCAGTAGGGCGCTCTAATAAATTCGCACAGCGAATTAGGGTACTTTTACCCGCACCTGAAGCCCCTATGACCCCATAAATCTGGCCGGCCGGCACATCTAAATTGATGTCTAAAAGTGCGCTGACCTTTTGTTTTTTTTGTTCAAATATTTTGCTGACGTGAGAAAATCTAATCATATTATTCTTGTTGTAGAGTAAACCAGGAGAGAGATTTAAAAAATCAGGCGTTCAGGAAATTCAATAATCAAAATATTAAGGCGTCTAGACGTCCAAGTCAACCGTCTTTAAAACGCCGGGATCATAGTGTTCGGAGCAAATATCATCCAGCAAATTACATGAAAGCAAAATGAGATATGAATTCTACAAATCTACAGTAAAAATTGACTCACACTGAGGCTTTTTAGTATCAATCATTTGAAGGTGTTCTAGCGACATTTTTTGTTTAAAATTTGGACTTAAAAATTTTTAATCAAATCATCAATCGCTTTCATCTGTGTTAAAAAAGGCAGCAGCTTATGTAGTGGTAAAGCGCAAGGGCCATCGCATTTTGCATTCTGAGGGTCGGGATGTGCTTCTAAAAATAAGCCCGCTAATCCCACGGCCATGCCTGCTCTTGCCAGTTCTGAAACCTGAGCCCTGCGCCCGCCAGAAACAGATCCAAAAGGGTCTCTGCATTGCAGGGCATGGGTGACATCGAGTATGACAGGATGCCCTCCTGTAGATTTTGCCATGAGTGTGATCCCTAACATATCCACCACTAAGTTATCGTAACCAAAAATATTTCCTCGCTCACAAAGAATAATTTTTTCGTTTCCAGCCTGTTTAAATTTTTCGACAATGTGGCCTACTTGCATGGGGCTCATAAATTGAGGTTTTTTGACATTAATCACCGCTTTTGTTTCAGCCATGGCCACCACGAGATCGGTTTGACGCGCTAAAAACGCGGGTAATTGAATAACATCAACTACTTCAGAAACTATTTTGGCTTGGCTCACTTCGTGTACATCTGTGATGATGGCTACGCCAAAAGAGTGTTTTAATTCTTCAAATATTTTCATGCCTTCTTCTAAACCGGGCCCACGATAAGAATGAACAGCAGAACGATTTGCTTTATCAAAAGACGCTTTAAAAACGTAAGGGATATTTAATTGATTGGTGATTCGAACATAATGTTCACAAATTCTCATTGCCAGATCACGTGATTCAAGCACATTCATACCACCAAATAATACAAATGGAAGATGATTGGCAATGTTAATATGTTGAAAATGAATCACTTTATTGTTCATTTTTTATCTCAATGCAGAATAAATGGCTGTTTTTCGATGGCATTTAATTGTATTTTTATTACTTCAGAGATAGGGTCTTCAGGGCACTGTTCAATAAAATAATTTAAATCAGAAATCGCCACTTGAGTACAACCGAGTTCTGCATAAATCAGACCTCTATCACGTATCTCATAAGGATCTTTAGGATCAAAAAACAGCGACATATCGCTTGTACGTAGAGCCAGCTCCATCTGTTTTTCTTCTATCAACGCAGATTTTAATTCATCGAGCATTTGCCGAATCAATGAAGTATTGTCTGATTCACAAAGATCGCTGTCTTCCAGCGTGATATTCTGATTAAAATGCGCTTTAACCCATAATTCGAGGATATGTTTGTTCAAGGTGTCACCATTGATCGGATTAATCAGCCACATTTCTTCGTCTAACCAATCCGCCCGAAAAATGAGTTGAATTGGGAATAACACCGGCATTAAAGGGATATCCAGCTGATGTGCGATATGCAAAAAAATTACTCCTAATGAAGTCGCCGTTCCTTGACGTATTTTTAAAACATTATCCAGCCATATGACATCAGAGGTGCGGTAAATCCCATCTGCAGCCTCAAATTTCCATTTATGATAAAAAAGATCTATGAGAAGTTCTAACTTTTGATCTTGATTGAGATGTTCTGGAATGGCGACTCGAGCATCGTCCACCAGATTTGTTAATTTTTTGCGAACTCTTGCGATAGAAAAATCTTGACGAATTTTTCTGGTGATTTTAAACACGCCTTCGCTTAAAGTGGCTGTATTAAATTTAAAATTAGAGATGGTTCTCATGAATATTCCATTGTCAGAAAAAACAAGATAAATAGATTTTTATTTTTTAGTATAAGATGAGAATATGAATGTTTTATTTTTCATAAAAATCAAATAATTAAAACATAGTAGCCATAACAAGTCAAAATTCAGTCACCATTTGATTGGTGAATATTAAATAATTTTTGATTTATTTTACCCTATTTTTTCGATATTTTCTGTCATATGAATCAATCTTTTGGCCCAGTTATTTTTCTGCAAAACCTTTATCTCTCACTCCACTGCGGAGCCTCCTGATAAGCTTCGATTTCATTGAATAAAAGGCGAATTATCTTGATGCTGTCGTTATAAATTCAAATTTAACTCGTTGTTTGTTTTTAAAGGGTTTTGTAAAAAAAAATCGTCTATTGCCTTGATAAGATAGCTTCTGTATGATGCCGAACAATTTAAAAAATAAAATCACCAGTACTTTGTAACGAGGTGAGACAGTAATGCTATTTTGAAAAAACAAGAGGTGTTTCATGAAAAAAAATATCCATCCAGACTATAAGTTAGTAGTAGCATCCTGTTCTTGTGGAAACGTGATTGAAGTAAATTCAACCTTGGGTTGTAATATAAATCTTGATGTTTGTTCTAACTGTCACCCTGCCTATACAAACAAAAAGCGTGAAGCGGCAACAGGTGGGCGTGTTGATCGATTCAAAAAACGTTTTTCTTTCCTGGAATCGTCAAAGGCAGAGTGATTCAATACTAATTTTTGATCCTGCGAAATCAGTTGATCTAATTTTATCGCCTCTTTCAAACTATTTTTTGCTAGAACCCCGCAGCTGCTTCTCAAATTTTTTCTCTTTTTTACATTGTTAAGTGAGCAGATAAATACCTCTGCAAAAAGCTCATCATTACTTGCAGAGCTGCAATATGTACTAGAAGACGTAGCCACATATCATCAATTTTTCTTAAATGTGTCAGAGTCATAAAAACAAATAAAAAATTGAAATAAAAATTTTTTCAGCGCCAGAAAATTTTCTATAACTCTGGGCCTGATTTCAGTAACAACGCCCCTACAGCGGTATCGCTGTATTGTTCAAAATTTTTGATAAACTGCCGTGCCAAGTTTTCTGCTTTGTGTTGCCATTCGTTTACCTCAGAATAACTGGCGCGAGGATCTAAAATTTCTGAGTTTACCCCTTCGATTTCAGTAGGAACACTGAGGTTAAAAATCGGCAAATTAAAGGTGGGCACGTGATCAATCTTTTCATGTAGAATTGCCTCAATAATCGCTCGAGTATTTTTAATAGAAATACGATGACCCATACCATTCCAGCCTGTATTGACCAAATACGCTTTTGCCTGCGCTGCTTGCATCCTTTGTAAAAGCACTTCAGCATATTGAGTAGGATGAAGTGAAAGAAACGCCTCTCCAAAGCAAGCTGAAAAAGTGGGAACTGGGCTGGTGATCCCGAGCTCTGTTCCTGCCAGTTTTGATGTGAAACCCGATAAAAAATGATACTGGGTTTGTTCTAGAGTTAAATGAACAACAGGAGGTAAAACGCCAAAAGCATCCGCTGTTAAAAAAATAATTTTTTTTGCATGGCCTGCTTTTGATACCGGTTTCACAATATTTTGGATGTGATAAATAGGATAAGACACCCTAGTATTTTGGGTTTTTGAACTATCGTTAAAATCGACGGTGGCATCTGGCAAAACCACCACGTTTTCCAGTAAAGCATCTCTTTTGATTGCGTGATAAATATCGGGTTCATCTGACTCGGACAATTCAATTGTTTTTGCATAACAACCTCCTTCAAAATTAAAAACACCTTCGTCATCCCAACCATGTTCGTCATCACCGATAAGTTGTCTTTTAGGATCGGCAGATAAAGTGGTTTTTCCGGTGCCGGATAAACCAAAGAAAACAGCAACATCTCCTTTAACTCCGACATTTGCAGAGCAGTGCATGGCAGCAATTCTTTTTAATGGCAAAAAATAATTCATCATTGAAAACAATCCTTTTTTCATTTCACCTCCGTACCAAGTGCCCCCAATCAGTTGAATCCGTTCAGTCAAATTAAAGGCCACAAAATTTTTGGAGTGTAAACCTTGTTCTTTCCAATTTGGGTTAGTACATTTGGCGCCATTCATGACCACAAAATCAGGATGAAAACGAGTGAGTTCTTCTTCTGAAGGGCGAATAAACATATTTTTAACAAAATGCGCCTGCCAAGCGACTTCAGTAATAAATCGTATTTGCAAACGACTGTTTGAATGAGCGCCACAAAAGGCATCTACCACAAATAAAGGTTTGTTTGAAAGTTGCTGAGTGACACAGGTCTTGAGTTCATTCCAAATGGCTTGAGTGATGGGGTGATTATCGCTTTTATTTTTGCCTTGATCTGCCCACCAAAAAGTATCTCGAGTGATATCGTCACGGACGATATATTTATCTTTAGGAGAACGCCCGGTGAAGATGCCCGTATCCACAGCCACGGCGCCTAATTTAGTCACTGTTCCACGTTCGAAACCCACCAAAGTGTCTCGTGTTTCCTCTTGAAATAATATGGAATAGCTGGGGTTATAAAAAATCTTACCGGTATTATGAATGCCATAATCAGTTAATGTATTCAAAAGATGGTCGATATTGTGCATTTTTGATAACTCCTTACTCTATTCGAATATTTTTATAATTTTTTCATTAATTTTTTGCAAATTATTTATTTTAATGAATTAAACGACTTTGTTAACAGTGTCATATGGAAACACTGAAGAGCTGAGAAATAAATTTGATATTGGGCCCGAACAGCGTAACTTCTAAAAATAATCTGATAAAAAAGGAGGTCAATTCGTTTTTTACGATAGCATCAACCCGCCTCCTTTTTTAGTATCAAGGGCCAATTATAGCCATTTTAATACCCGAAAAGGATGTTCAACCTTAGCCCGGATTTTCGCGATAATATTTTGATGGTGCTGGTGTTTTTCATCTACCTGCTGCTGTAGCCGGGGGAGGGCCAGTACCCTGCGGCGAGTGATATGCCAGGTGACCCGACGGTGTTGGTGTTCACTGCGGTGCACTACCCCTTTATCACCGGCATCCCCATGGACAAACTCTTCCTCGCCGTGAAGAATAAATACGATGAGTCTGCGTGACATCCGACACATAAGCCGAGGTCGAGCCCGAGCAGGGAATGTGCACGAGACCACTCTCGGCATCCCCACCCATAGGCGCTTTCATACCAACATAACACTGATTGCCTTTACGAGTGGCTTTTTTATGTCAGGCTCCCGGCTATTTTTCTGATTTTGAGTTGAACTGGGTGCTGAATTATCGTGGCATCGACAATACTCCCCCGCTTGATAAATAGCCCACGCTCCGATAAATGCGTATTCACTTCTTCAAACAGGGCTTCGTTTAAATAATATTTTTCTAACCAATCAGGAGCAGCAGCATCTCTAAAGGTTTGACCGGTTTACCCCATTTAGTGCTGGTCTTGAGCAATGAATCTGACTTTTCACTTAATAAAAAAATTTTATGAACTCAAGGCATTCATGCTGAGTAAAACTGTTCTGTAATATGATTAGGTGACATGATGCTGTAAAAATTCACGTAATCTCTCACTAGGAGGATTAGATATAAGAGTATTAGGATTTCCATCTTGAGCGATGCGGCCTTTATCGATAAAAATAAGGCGAGAGGCTACTTTGTGAGCAAAATTAACTTCATGAGTGACTATGACCATGGTCATGCCCTCTTCGGCTAAATCTTTCATAACCGTTAGTACTTCGTGACGCAATTGAGGATCCAATGCAGAGGTAGGCTCATCAAAAAGCATTAATTTAGGTTTCACAGCTAAAGCCCGAGCAATTGCTACACGTTGCTGTTGACCACCTGAAAGCTCTGATGGGTAGTGATGAGAACGTTCTGATAAACCCACTTTTTTTAACAGTTCATGTGCCAGCTCTTTTGCCTCTTTTTTAGTGGCGCCTCGGATATGGGTTGGCCCAAAAGCGACATTTTCAAGAGCGGTAAGATGAGGGAACAAATAAAATTGCTGAAAAACCATGCCTGCTTCCTGACGAATAAGGCGCTCATCTACTTTAGGATCGTTGACATCTAAATCATCTACAATCAATTGACCTGAAGTGATCACTTCTAATTTGTTGATGCAACGTAGTAAAGTGGATTTCCCTGAACCTGATGGGCCAATAATGACGACCACTTCCCCAATTTTGATATTTAAATTGATATTGTGAAGAACCTCGGTTTGGCCAAAGTGTTTACAAACGTTTTTAAAATTTATCATATTATTTTCAGTTTTCTTTCCAGTCTACGTAGGATAAAACCTAGTGTTAAGGTGATAATCAAATACATCACCGCGACTGCACTCCATATTTCCATAGCACGAAAGTTGCCCGCAATAATTTCTTGTCCTTGACGTGTCAACTCAGCAACACCAATCACGATAAATAAAGAAGTATCCTTAATACTGACAATCCATTGATTCCCTAAAGGAGGTAGCATTCTACGCAGCGCTAAAGGAGCAACAACATATCTTAGTGTATCGCGCCTCGATAAACCTAAAGCCAGACCGGCTTCTCGAAAACCTTTATGAATAGACAGCACGGCGCCACGAGTAATCTCTGCAATGTAAGCCCCAGAATTAATCATGATGGTCACAACAGCCGCGGTAAAAGGATCGATGCGTATTGGCACCATCATAGGAAGGGCAAAATATATAAACATCACTTGAACAACAATAGGGGTTCCACGAATCAGCTCTATAAATATTAAAGCGACGTTACTGCTGATCTTTCCTCCATAAGCGCGAGTAAAGCCAGCAATCACTCCGATAATAAGGCCACCAAGTAAGCCGAGAATAGAAATCCAAAGCGTTAACTTGGCACCTTGAAGCAAGATTGGCATAGCGGGCCAAATAACACTCCATTCAAACTGCATCGGAATTCTCCTGATGAAAAAATTGAGAAATTAATCAATTTGGTTCTGTATTAAACCATTTTTTATAAATTGCGAGGTAAGTTCCATTTTTATGGAGCGTGTTTAAAGCCAGATTGACTTCTTCACGAAGTACACTGCCTTTGGGAAAAGCAATTCCGTACTGTAGTGATTCGAGCATTTCGCCCACTGCTTTAAATTTTTTATCACCTGCAGTTTTAATAAAGAATAAAATATTCGGCGCATCATGTAAAACAGCATCCGCTCTCCCCGTGCCTAGTTCCAGATAGGCGTTATCAATATTAGGAAACTGACGCAAATCTTTCGTTTTAATGTTCGCTTTTGCGTAATCGACAGATCCTGTCCCACTTTTAACTGCAACGATTTTATTTTTTAAATCTTCGGCATTCTTGATTTTATCGTTATTGCTTTTCACCATGACCAACAAGCCGCTCTTGTAATAGCCATCAGAAAAATCTATTGCCTTTTTCCTCTGTTCCGTAATAGTGATTCCTGCAAGAGCCAGATCGACATTTTTGGTTTGTAAAGCAGGAACAATACCACTGAAATCCATCGGCTTGAGAGTATAATTTAACTTAAGCTCTTTGGCGATAGCATCCCAAATGTCAATATCAAAACCGACATATTTATCGCCCTGCTTAAATTCAAACGGAACAAAAGCCGTATCTATCGCTACAATCAGTGATTTTTCAGCACTTGAAACGTTTAATGTAAACAGAAAAGCAAATGTAATTAATATGATTTTTATTAATGATTTCATATGTGATAGTTCCTTTTTATGATAAGAATATTCCACCTCTTCTACAATCATAGGATAGTAAGATGATTGACAAAAATTTAATCGAATAATAAATCAATAATGATTTGATGAATATCAACTTATCCAGGTTTCAATTGCAAATGACTTATATATTGTTCACAACAATGTGAATTGTCTCTTGTTTTAAATGTAATAAAAATATTTTGCATGTAATGATAATACCAAGAAGGAGTTTACACGCTTTTATGAAAAAAGAAAAAAATCATGACTTTAATATATTAATTTAAAGTTGTTATTGATTAATATTACTCAATTAATTCATTTGTTAATCAATATAAAATTTTAATAAATTTATATTTAAAAATATTTATATTAAATCAATTTAAGTTAAAATAATTTATCACATACTTAAAATCCCAAGATGGTTTATCATTAATAATGATAGAATTTATGATAATTTTTAAATATTTTTAACAAAAAACATTTTAAAAATTACCTCTCATTCTAAGATTTTTTTTCAGGTCTATACAAATGATCAGCGCCTTTAGCAATCATTCTTAGCTGTAAAATCAACCGTTTTTTTAATTTATGTTTTTGTTCCGTTTCCAAATCCAGCAGCTCAGCCCCTGCACTAAATACAATGGTCACCATGGCTTCTGCCTTTGCTTCTATAAAACGACGAGACATATTACTTTCAAATTCTAAATAATCGGCCAATTCAGCAATAAAATGCTGAATTTCTCGTGCAACGGCGGCCCGAAAGGCGGCGGATGTACCTGAGCGTTCGCGTAACAACAAACGAAATGCATTGGGATTATTACCGATAAATTCCATAAAAGTTGAAACTGAAGTACGGATCACACTGCCTCCTTTATCGATACGCTGACGTGCTTGGCGCATTAATTGTCTTAGCATCAATCCACTTTCATCGACCATCGTTAAACCCAGTTCGTTCACATCTCGAAAATGATAATAAAAAGAGGTTGGAGCAATACCGGCTTCCCTGGATATTTCCCTTAGGCTGAGGTTCGAAAAACTGTGTTCAGAACTGAGTTGGTTGAAAGCCGTTTCAATAAGAGAACGACGTGTCCTTGCTTTTTGCTCTGCTCTGACGCCCATTATATTCACCAAATATTCAATAAATTTTTTGAAAAACCTTGTTTTTTAAAACCAGTATTTCGTCATCTTCATGCACTTTAGTACACTAAAATAATCATAAAGTCCGTCTTTAATTTGGGTATCGAAAAAATGATCCTAATATTTAAATAATTTGTCCTGGCAAGAACCATAGGTTTTTTAAATGATGAAAACACATTTTAATTTTGATACCGTTGTCATTGGCTCAGGGCCTGGTGGTGAGGGCGCGGCCATGGGCCTTGCAAAAAAAGGGCAGTCTGTCGCTGTCGTTGAACGCTATAAAAATGTCGGAGGAGGCTGCACTCATTCGGGCACAATCCCTTCGAAAGCCTTGCGTCATGTCATCAGTCGTATTATTGAATTTAATCAAAACCCGCTTTACAGTGAGCACCTTCAAAGCATTCATCCCTCTTTTTATCATATTTTACAACATGCTAATCATGTCATTCGTAAGCAGGTCTCCATGCGCTTTGATTTTTATCAGCGCAATCATTGTCATCTGTTTTTTGGTCATGCCCGTTTTATTGATCCATATAAACTTGAGGTCATTCGCCCAGATGGTACTTTGAATACCCTAAGTGCTGATCATATTGTGATTGCGACAGGATCTCGTCCTTATCATCCAGAAAGTATTGATTTTACACATCCCCGAATTTATGACAGCGACAGCATTTTGGAATTGAAAGAAGAACAGCAGCCAAAGCATATTATTATTTACGGAGCAGGGGTGATAGGTTGTGAATATGCTTCTATTTTTCGAGGTTTAGGCGTCAAGGTCGATTTGATCAATACTCGAAACCATTTGCTGGCTTTTCTTGATCAAGAAATTTCAGATGCGCTCTCTTATCATTTTTGGAACAACGGGGTGGTGATCAGGCATAATGAAGAGTTTGATTTAATTGAAGGCCTGGATCAAGGCGTCGTTGTTCATTTAAAATCAGGGAAGAAAGTAAAGGCAGATTGTTTATTTTATGCTAATGGGCGTACGGGCAACACCAAGGAATTATTACTTGAAAATATTGGTTTAAGAACAGATGAACGAAGATTTTTGCAAGTCAGTAATCTATATCAGACCGCCCTTTCTCATATTTATGCTGTTGGAGATGTAATTGGATATCCTAGTTTGGCTTCAGCCGCTTACGATCAAGGGCGCATTGCATCACAGGCGATTACTCAAGGCATTAATAGTGTGCGTTTGATCGAAAATATCCCAACTGGGATTTACACCATTCCTGAAATCAGTTCTGTAGGGAAAACAGAGCAGGAGCTGACTGATTTAAAAGTGCCCTATGAAGTGGGGCGCGCTCAATTTAAACATCTCGCTCGAGCTCAAATAGCAGGCATGGAAGCGGGAAGCTTAAAAATTTTATTTCATCGTGAAAGTAAAGAAATTTTAGGAATTCATTGTTTTGGAGAAAGGGCAGTAGAAATTATTCACATTGGTCAAGCCATTATGGAACAAAAAAACGGCGGTAATACGATCGACTATTTTGTCAATACAACTTTTAATTATCCTACGATGGCAGAAGCCTATCGCGTCGCTGCATTAAATGGTTTAAATCGTTTGTTTTGATAGGGCTCCTCATGATGATTTTTCGCATAAGGGGCATGAAGGTAATTTGAAAGGCATTGCCTGGCCAGTAGGGTCCAGTTGTTATTTTTTACAAAAAAAGGAACAAATCATTATGAGTTTAGATCTTGTCGATGCGGGCGAAAATTTGCCTAAAGATATTTATGTTGTGATTGAAATCCCCGCTCATGCTGATCCGATTAAATATGAAGTGGATAAAAAAACGGGGGCATTGTTTGTGGATCGTTTTATGTCCACTGCCATGTTTTACCCCTGTAATTATGGTTACATTAACCAGACCTTATCTTTGGATGGTGATCCGGTGGATGTATTAGTGCCTACTCCTCATCCATTGCAGCCAGGATCAGTGATACGTTGCCGGCCAGTGGGCATGCTCAGGATGACAGATGATGCCGGTCAAGATGCTAAGGTCATTGCCGTTCCGCATAGTAAACTGACTAAAGAATATGAAGCGGTTCAAGATATACATGACGTATCTGAATTGCTAAAAGCACAGATTAAACATTTTTTCGAGCATTATAAAGATTTAGAAAAAGGGAAATGGGTCAAAATTAAAGGTTGGGAAAATGCCGAGGCGGCTGAAAAAGAAATTATGGATTCTTTTAGAAGAGCTAAGTCGTCTTCATTTACAGACAAACAACCTAATTTAAAATAGATAGTTGAAAATAAACAACCTGCCCACATATTCGTAAGTAACTTTATAAATGATGCTTTTGACTGGAGAGATGTTAGATGACTAAAATTATCGGAATTGATTTAGGTACCACCAATTCTTGTGTTGCTATTATGGACGGTAGCAAGCCTCGTGTACTCGAAAACAGTGAAGGTGATCGTACAACGCCTTCCATCATTGCTTATACACACGATGGTGAAACACTTGTCGGTCAGCCCGCCAAGCGTCAGGCGGTGACCAATGCAAAAAATACTTTTTTTGCGATCAAACGTTTGGTGGGTCGAAAATTTTCAGACCAAGAAACACAGCGTGATAAGGATATTATGCCCTTTGACATTATTGAATCAGATAATGGCGACGCATGGCTCAGCGTGAAAGGGCAAAAAACAGCGCCTCCTCAAATTTCGGCTGAAGTATTGAAAAAAATGAAAAAAACAGCAGAAGATTATTTGGGCGAAACTGTCACTGAAGCTGTGGTCACTGTGCCTGCTTATTTTAATGATGCGCAACGTCAAGCCACGAAAGATGCAGGCCGGATCGCTGGTTTAGAAATCAAGCGGATTATTAATGAACCCACTGCCGCGGCCATTGCCTACGGTTTAGATAAGGGAAAAGGGAATAGCACCATTGCGGTTTATGATCTCGGAGGAGGGACTTTTGATATTTCTATCATTGAAATAGATGATGTAGACGGCGAAAAAACTTTTGAAGTGTTGGCAACCAATGGTGATACCCATTTGGGTGGTGAAGATTTTGATAATCGTTTAATCAATTATTTGGTGGATGAATTCAAAAAAGAACAAGGGTTTGATTTACGAAAAGATCCTTTGGCGATGCAGCGTTTAAAAGAAGCGGCTGAAAAAGCGAAAGTTGAATTGTCTTCTGCTCAGCAAACAGATGTGAATCTTCCTTACATTACAGCAGATGCGACTGGTCCTAAGCATATGAATATGAAAGTGACCCGTGCCAAACTTGAGTCACTGGTAGAAGATTTGGTGTCACGCTCTATTGAACCGTTGAAGGTCGCTTTACAAGACGCCGGTTTATCTGTCTCTGATATTGATGATGTCATACTGGTCGGGGGCCAAACACGTATGCCCATGGTTCAGAAAAAAGTGGCAGATTTTTTTGGTAAAGAACCTCGTAAAGATGTGAATCCTGATGAAGCTGTCGCTATTGGAGCCGCTGTTCAAGGGGGTGTTTTATCCGGTGAAGTGAAAGATTTATTGTTATTAGACGTCACTCCTCTTTCGCTCGGTATTGAGACCATGGGCGGTGTGATGACCTCTTTAATCTCTAAAAATACCACAATTCCAACGAAACACAGCCAAGTGTTTTCAACAGCTGAAGATAATCAATCTGCCGTGACCATCCATGTGCTTCAAGGGGAACGTAAGCGAGCAAGCGATAATAAATCCTTGGGTCAATTTAATTTAGATGGCATTCAGCCTGCGCCTCGTGGTACGTCACAAATTGAAGTGACCTTTGATATTGACGCAGATGGCATTTTGCATGTGTCAGCGAAAGATAAAAACACAGGCCGAGAACAAAAGATCACCATCAAGGCGTCTTCTGGTTTAAGTGAAGCTGAGATTGAAAAAATGGTACGGGATGCGGAATCCAATTCAGAAACAGACCGAAAATTTGAGGAATTAATTCAAGTCCGTAATCAGGCAGATCATTTAATACATGCTACAAATAAAAAATTGAAGGAAGCAGGAGATAAAGTGTCTCCTGAAGAGAAAACGTCTATTGAACAAGCATTGAAAGCATTAGAAACCGCCATAAAAGGTGAAGATAAAACAGACATAGAGAGTAAAGCCAATGCACTGACGATGGTTTCTGCTAAGTTAGAGGAAGCATCGCAGCAAAATTCGTCTTCTAATAATGCAGAAAAAAACGACAGTAGCGATGTAAAAGCAGATGCTGTTGATGCTGAGTTTGAAGAAGTTAAAGATAAAAAATAACTGCCCTTAAGGCCAAGCTCCCTGAGTGTTCGGGCCTACGAATCGTCAAATAATGCTACGTTAAAAGCCATCACGGGCGTTGAGGAAACTCTGCGCCCGTGTATGCTATCTCAAGGCGGAAAAAATGAGTAAGAAAGATTATTATGAAATTTTAGGTATTGCTAAAAATGCAAACGAGCAAGACATTAAAGATGCCTATAAACGCTTAGCGAAAAAATATCATCCCGATCGTAATAAAGATAAAGACGCAGAAACAAAATTTAAAGAAATGAAAGAAGCGTATGAAGTTCTTTCTGATCAACAAAAAAGAGCGGCTTATGACCAACATGGTCATACGGCTTTTGAACAGAGCGGAATGGGAGGTGGATTTCACAATTCTTCAAATTTTTCCAACGTTTTTAATGATGTCTTTAGTGATTTTTTTGGAGGACATCAACAAAGAACACAACGTGGCAGAGATCTGAGGTATACCCTCAATTTAACCTTAGAAGAAGCAGTACGTGGGGCGAGCAAAGAAATTCATATCACTACTTTAGTACACTGTGAGCACTGTAAAGGAAGTGGTGCTAAACAGGGCACTCGCCCAGTGACCTGTACGACCTGCCGAGGTGTAGGAGAAGTGCATATGCAACAAGGGTTTTTTACAATACAACAAACCTGTCCTCGTTGTCATGGCCAGGGTCAAATGATCAAAGATCCTTGTCGTCAATGTCGTGGACAAGGCAAAGTCGAAGAACCAAAAACATTTTCTGTTAAAGTCCCGGCGGGAATAGACTCGAATGATTGCCTCCGTTTAAACGGTAAAGGCGAAGTCGGAGAAATGGGTGCCCCCAGTGGTGACCTTTATGTTCAAATTCATGTAGATCGTCATCATATTTTTGAACGTTCAAAGAATAATCTATACTGTAAAGTGCCTATCAATTTCACGACTGCTGCTCTAGGAGGAGAAATCGAAGTCCCCACTCTGGATGGCGCCATAAAATTAAAAATACCTCCAGAAACTCAAACAGGTCAGTGTTTTCGTATCCCTAATAAAGGCATTAAACCTGAAAAAAAGACGCCAGGTGATTTATTCTGTACGGTCTTTATTGAAACACCTGTTCATCTCAATGAAAAACAAAAGAAGCTACTAAGGGATCTAGATCAAAGCTTTTGTGAAACTTCCTCTAAAAAAAATACCCCTGAAACTAAAAAGTTTTTGGAAAGTATGAAAAAATTTTTCGATAATTTAACTCATTAATCAATCATGATTTTTTTCTGTTTGCGTCAAAAAAGTCAATATGGCCACTTTTTATTTTTTTGATTAATAGGAGTTTTTATGAAAAATGTGATTCGTCAATTTTTACGCCTAGAAGCCTCTGGTGGGATTATTTTAATCATCGCTGCCGTCATTGCAATGGGGATGGCAAACAGTCCCTTGCGAGATCTGTATCAATCATTTCTTGATATCCCCATCACATTCAGAATTTCCACATTAGATATCAGCAAACCTTTACTGCTCTGGGTTAATGATGGCTTGATGGCCATTTTTTTTCTTTTAGTGGGCTTAGAAGTAAAGCGTGAATTAATAGAAGGTTCTCTTGCAGGTCGTGATAAAGCCCTCTTCCCTGCAATTGCCGCTTTGGGGGGAATGTTAGCACCCGCCATCATTTATTTGCTGTTTAACGGTTCAGATGAGCTTACTCGTCAGGGATGGGCTATTCCTGCAGCGACAGATATTGCTTTTGCTTTAGGCGTGATGGCACTTTTAGGAGATCGTGTCCCTAACAGTTTAAAAGTATTTTTATTGGCATTAGCGATTATTGATGATCTTGGAGTCATCATTATCATTGCTCTTTTTTATACGGCGAATCTTTCTTGGCTGGCGTTTGGTATTGCTGTTGTTGCGACGGTTTTTCTGGCTTGTATGAACTGGCGAGGGGTCGATAAAACTTCATTATATTTATTGATTGGTTTTATATTGTGGGTCAGTATTTTAAAGTCGGGTATTCATGCCACCTTGGCAGGAGTGCTGATTGGTTTTATGATCCCTTTGCGCACCAAAAAAAAAACATTCACCTTTAGAGAAATTAGAACACGGTTTACATCCTTGGGTGGCTTATCTGATTTTGCCTTTGTTCGCTTTTGCTAACGCCGGCGTTTCTTTGTCTGGCGTTTCTTTTTCAGGATTGACTTCATTGCTGCCGTTGGGCATTGCCACTGCACTAATAATCGGCAAACCTTTAGGTATTTTCATTTTTAGCTGGATTTCGGTTAAGACGGGGATTGCAAAATTACCTAATTCAATTCATTTCAAACATATTTTTTCGGTTTCTGTGCTCTGTGGTATTGGATTCACCATGTCGATATTTATCGCGTCATTGGCTTTTGACAGCTCCCATTTAGAATTAAATACCTATTCGAAACTGGGTATTTTACTGGGCTCGACGGTATCTGCTGTTTTAGGTTATAGCCTTTTAAAGGTATTTTTACCGAAAAAACACTAAAAAGCCAAGAAGGGAAGACATTAAGCATTTGACTTGAAAAATAAAAAATTACCTCCGTGCCTGTTTGAAACCTTTTGTTTGTTGCTTATCCTACATCGAAAGCGCACTCAAAGTGCGCATTTACTCTACGTTAACTGCGCTTTTCACTCGTTTGGGCCTAGCGTGCAATTATTTCAAACAGGCTTTTCAGGTGCCTTGAATTCACAGCCCTCGCTTCTTCTCTTTTTCAACAGGCTATCCTCAGACATTGCATTAATTTGCGCTGTTAGGTTTGATTTATGACGCGCGGCCTTATTTTTGTGTATTAATCCTTTGCAAGCATGACGATCAATGATGGGCTGCATTTGAGCAAACGCTGTCTCTGCTGCTTTTTTATCGCCAGAAGAAATGGCGGCATATACTTTTTTGATAAAAGTACGCACCATGGAACGACGACTGGCATTATGTTTGCGACGTTTTTCAGATTGAATAGCACGTTTTTTCGCTGATTTGATATTGGCCAAAGCTAACTCCCAAATAAATTGATTGAATATAAGTTAAAAGCCGTAAAATTTGCCTTTTTACTGTTTGCTTGTCAATAAATTTTATCCTCAATAAAGAAAACTTAATGCTATTTTTTTCAAAACCGATTCTTTATTCTTAAGATGAAAATGCGTACTATGTCGTCCCTTTAAAAAATTTTATATCAATCCAAAAGAGCTGAGCTATGTTCGAATATCGTGAAAATTACGACGTATTCATTTCTAACAGCACCAATATGGAAAATCATTCCATGAAAACACTTCTTCGTGATTCAGTAAGACAGGCATTGAAAAATTATTTTTTTCAATTAAACGCTCAAAATGTGACCAAACTTTACTCTTTGGTATTAGCTGAAGTGGAACAACCTCTCCTTGAGATGGTAATGGAATATACTGAGGGTAACCAGACTCTTGCTGCCAACATGATGGGTATTAACCGTGGCACTCTACGTAAAAAATTAAAAAAATATGCCATGGATCAGTGAATCCATTTGAATCACTTTATTAAAAGCAGGCAGAAATCTCTTCTGCCTGGCTCAAATAAAGAAATAAAGGCATCAATCTTAATGAAAATAAAAACCCGATTTGCTCCCAGCCCTACAGGATATCTTCATATAGGTGGAGTACGCACAGCGCTTTATTCCTGGTTATTTGCGCATCATATGGGTGGTGAATTTGTACTTCGTATTGAAGACACTGATCTCGAACGTTCTACTCAAGAAGCCATTGATGCAATTATGGATGGCATGAATTGGTTAAATATAGGCTGGGATGAAGGACCCTACTTCCAAACGAAACGAATGGATCGCTACAATAGCGTCATCGAATCCATGCTGAATAATGGAACGGCGTACAAATGTTATTGCAGTAAAGAACGTTTAGAAAAATTACGTACAAAACAGATGATGGAGGGTTTAAAACCTCGTTACGATGGGAGATGTAGACATCATCAAAATCCGCCCTCTGATAAAACACTTTCGGTTATTCGTTTTGGTAATCCAGAAGAAGGTTTTGTTATTTTTAAAGATAAGATCCGTGGAGAAATTAAATTTAGCAACAAAGAATTGGACGATCTCATTATTCGTCGCAGCGATGGTTTACCCACATATAACTTTTGTGTCGTGATTGATGACTGGGAAATGGGTATTACTCATGTGATTCGAGGTGAAGATCATATTAATAACACGCCTAGGCAAATCAATATTTTAAAAGCGTTGAATGCACCTATTCCAGAATATGCTCATGTTTCCATGATTCTCGGAGAAAACGGTCAAAAATTATCAAAACGTTTTAATGCTGTTGGTATCATGGAATATCGTGATCAAGGTTATCTCCCTCAAGCACTACTCAATTATCTGGTTCGTTTAGGCTGGTCGTATGGTGACCAGGAAATTTTTTCTGTTGATGAGATGAAAACGCTTTTTACCCTGGAGGCGGTCAGTAAATCTGCGGCCAGTTTTAATACAGAAAAATTACTTTGGTTAAACCATCATTATATTAATCATTTGCCAACAGAAGAGGTGGCGGTACATCTTGCCTGGCATATTGAAAAAGCAGGATTCAATACTGATCAAGGCCCTGAATTGGTTGAAATAGTCAAATTACTAGGCGAGCGCTGTAAAACTTTGAAAGAAATGGCTGAATCCTGCCGTTATTTCTATGAGGAGTTCGAACAATTTGATGAAAATGCAGCAAAAAAACACCTGCGAGCGCAGGCATATGAGCCTTTGTCACAGGTTCGCATCAAATTGGCTGCTCTTTCTGAATGGGCAAAAGAAGAGATCCAGAATGCAATTGAAAGTACTGCAAAGGAACTTGGAATAGGGATGGGAAAAATAGGGATGCCATTACGGGTTGCGGCTACAGGCCAAGCTCAATCTCCTGCTTTACATCTGACTATCCATGCCATCGGTCAAGCCCGAACATTAGCTCGTATTGAAAAAGCACTGACGCTGATTGCTTCTGGATAAATTTACTCCCTGACAATCTCTGACTTCCCTACATAAATTCTTGATGTAATCGAGAGATTTTTTTGAGCTATTGTCTGTTTGTATCTCATCGGTATCATATCTAGCAAAGAGCATTGGCCGTTCAGGGCCACAAATTTGAAAATAATCAACCCACATTAATTATTTGTTTTCCACCCAAGCTGCCCAGGCAATCGATTTCTCTTTATCTAAACAAGATACAGCTTGCTTGACTTCATTTCGCAAACAGACAATAAGTGCTTTTCGGCCAGTGAAATCAAGGGATCCAATGGGGTGACTTTGTGATGTATGTTTTTGTAAGTGCTTGCGTAAATGAATAAGAGAACAAGCGCTTTTTATGCATCGTTGTTTTAATAAACGTTGTAATGACGCCAAACTTGCAGATAAGGGGCGGTGGGCAAAAGCAAAACCTGCGAGCTCACGCCAATCTTCTTCATTCAGTTCTTGTGACTCCTCTTTCTTTTCCAAAACAAATGGGAAGTTCGCTTTTAACCACGGGGCATCTCGAATCATTTGTTTTTTTGCGGCTTCATAAAGATGCTCTCCTGCCCGGCTGAGTGGGAATATGGCCATCAACGTGCAACAACCACTACAGGTGTCATTGTGGGATCCTATACGTACCACTTTAAATCCACAGGCCATCCAAAAATCATTTAATTCACGTTCATAACCAAAACTGACAGAAATAAAATCCAAACCTGCCTGTTTTGCACGTGTGATTTCAAATAAGATCATTTGCTTGGCAATGCCTTGCCGGCGATATTTTTCCATGACAGCAATTCGACTGATGCGTCTTGAGCGTAATGTAGGTGACCACCACTGCCCACTGTGTGCCGACAATGATTGGGCAACCAAACTCCCGGGAGGGCGACGATGTCCAGCCCAAATCTCTCTCGCTAATCTCTCATCTAAGCCTCCTTCATCGAGTAACCATAAAACCGCTAAAATACAATCTCCGGATAAAGTCGCCGAAAAATGCATCCCGGGCGCATCCATAAGACGACGTAAATCTCTTGTTGAAGTCCGATAATGGGCATCAGAGAGCAATCTATAAAATGCTTGCAAAAAACGAGGTTGAGATAACTCGTCTGATTGCGTAAAAGCGATGATTTTTTTGGGTAGATGCTCTTCGAGCTCAGTCGGGATTGTATTCAACATCATTATTTCATTTAACATCTGCTCTAGTGGATCACTTTTTGCCCATCGTATAGGTTGGTTTAAAGTCAACCATTGCGCCTTTGGAAACTGAGAAAATAATTTCAATACAAAGGCATATCCTGTGCCTTCATAGCCATCTATGGTCGTGGTCAGCAAAATCCGCTGAAAATAGCCTAATAATTTCGATAAGAGCGCAATAGGGAAAGAAGCCGCTTCATCAATCACCAACCAATTGACGTGGTCCACCTGATGTTTCAGACAGTCATTCAACAGTGCATCAGGCGCTACAAAAGTGATCTCTTTACCAGAGTGATTTTTTAAAATTTGAATCGCAGATTGTCTCGGCGCTGTTACCCAACAAACACCGGAACATTGTGAAAGAAACATCCCCGCTAAAGACGATTTTCCACGTCCTCGAGCCGCAGTCAGTAGCCAGGTGCCCGTTTTTGCGCTCAGCAATGTATTTAAAATGGTTTGTTGTTCTGAAGTTGGCTGCCCTATAGGCGCTCTCCATTTTGGCCGTTTTATGTCTATGGGGAGCTGAGGTGACGATCCTTGCCGCCAATAGGCAACTTCTTGGTGAGATAACAGTATCCTTTGAAAATGAGAGATAAAATAAGGAGTAGGAATAGGATGTTTTTGCCCGCTCCAACGAAGGCTATCCCGATCTGGCATCCTGTGCCAGGAATCCCAGTGTGGCACCAACATTAACAACCAACTCCCTGCTTTCAGAACGCCTGCTAACACGGCCAAGGCATCGATATCTAACCCTTTTGTGGCATCAAAAACGCCATGCAATCGTTCTTGGCCCAGTAACTTTTTCACTGACTTAGCGCCAATCAGGGGATCTGTGCTTAAACGAGCGTCACCCACCCATATCCAATCGCCCTGTAACCACTGGCAAAAAGCTTCGGCGGTTTCTAAGCACCAGCGCGTGTCGCCGCTGATGATTAATAAACGACGGATACCTTGTGCTCGCATTTTTATTTGATGCGTGACCCATTGCGTTTTCACTAAATTAAAACTTGCCAAGTGCGAGTGAAAGCAGCCCCGCTGCAATCAAAGGCCCCACAGGCACGCCTTTAAAAAACGCCACACCTAAAATGGTGCCCACCAGCAAACCTGTCACCACTGAAGGTTGATGACTCATCAATGAAACCCCTCGCCCTCCTAACCAAGAAACGAAGACACCAATGAGAATGCCCAGGATGGATTGCCAGTGAGTGAAAGAATTAAAAATGTCCCGCGCATTGATTTTTCCACTGGCAATCGGCGCTAACACAGCGATAGTTAAAATGAGGATCCCGGCTTTTAATGCATATTTTTCAACCCAGGGAAAAATCAGGTTTGGATAAATAAAAGACAGAAAAAACAAGCACACTACAGAGATGCTCAACGTCATGTTTTTGCTGATTAGACCCAGTATTGCAAATAGTAATAAAACAAAGAAAGTGGAACTAAAAAACATCATTTAAGATCCTTGATGGCTATAATTTGAAATGACAATGTAAGGTAATCAAAAAAGTGAACAAACAATATTGACGATGAAATCATCAACAGAATAATGAATCGTTGTTATTTTTTAAGCCAAAGCCGTGGATTGACCGCTTGACCTTGTCGACGTATTTCAAAATAAAGCGCAGGTTTCCCTTCCAAAGGGCTGCTGCCCGCTAACGTGATGGTTTGCCCTGCTTTCACCTGTGTATTTAATTTAACCAATATTTTTTTATTATAACCATATAAACTCATGTCCCCTTTACCATGCTCTATGACTACCACCAGACCGTATCCCTGTAGCCAATCAGCCAATAAAACATAGCCATCAGCGATGGCTTTTACGGGTTCACCTTCATTTGTGGCAATGACCATCCCTTTCCAACGCAGTTCACCCTGTAGTGATTCACCAAAATGATGAAGCAGAGTGCCTTTTACGGGCCAGCTTATTTTCCCTTTGGGTGCTCCTATTCCTGAGGTGAGAGATACGAGAAAACGCTCACGATTATTAGGCTGATATTTCTTGCCTTTTTTTTCTTCATATTCATGACGAATGTGAGCTTCTCGTTGTGCCTTGAGGATGGCATTTATCAATTGTGTTTCATATGATTTCAAATGATCAAGAGAGATCTTCTCCTTTTCAATAGAGGATTCTAATAATGATAAATTTTTTTCATGTGCCAGCGAAATTTTTTTAAATTTTATCTGTTGCGTTTTTTGCTGATCTAATAATGTGTTCTGTTGATTTTTTTTCTTTATTAATATGCTTTTTTTTTCGCTTAAATTGATTTGAGTATTTTTTAACTCATTAACAGAGTTGACTCGGGCCTGATTCAAATAATCTATATAGGCAAGCACACGCCGAGAAAGCTGGCTTTCTTCACCTTTTAATAAAAATTGTACACCGTGCGTTTTCCCTTGCTTAAAAGCAAAATCGAGTTGTTGAGCAAGCATCAACTGTTGTGCTTTCAGGCTGTTTTTTAAGGCATCAATAGACTCTGAAAATTCAGTGATTTCTTCATTGATTTTATTTATGGCGTTTTTTGAAAGAGCTAATGTTCGCTTCAGTTTTTCAATCTCTTTTTCTTGTTTTTTTAATTGACTCAATAATTGATGCCGTTTTTTCTGTTTCTCCTGAACCGTTTTTTCTTTTTTTTCGATTTCCTGTTGAAGTGTTTCAAGTTGTACTTTGTTGTCACTGTTTTTTTTATAGAGCAATAGATCAGAGGCTCCCAAAAAAGAGGAGGCTAACAGGGAAATGCCCAATAAAAAAAAGGGGCATAAAACCTTAATCATCGGCTTCGATTTAAAATATGCCCTATAAAACATGCATCTCCTTAGAGACTTTTTGAAATTGAGCTCAATATATTGCAGGGTGTTTTTATATTTTTGAAACCATGATCGATTTTTTTCATTCATTTGCTTTTTTTAATGGCGAAAAACATGTTATTTCGAATCATCTTAAAAAATTTTTTTATTATTAATCATATTTTATTTATTAAAAATAATAATTATTTTACGATATATTTTTTGGGATAAAAAATGCATCAATATAATGAGCAAATCGTTTTTGCTTCCACGCTTTATGTCATTGCCACCCCCATCGGAAATTTAGGTGATATCACACATCGAGCTTTAGGTGTACTAAATCATGTTGATCTGATTGCAGCAGAAGACACCCGTCATACAGGTCTTTTACTAAAGCATTTTAATATTAAGGCCACTCGGCTATTTGCATTGCATGACAATAACGAAAATCAAAAAACAGGTGTCTTGCTTGAAAAATTAAAAAATGGTCAGAGTATTGCGCTGGTTTCGGATGCGGGCACACCATTAATCAGTGATCCGGGTTATCACCTGGTTCGCAGTTGCAGAGAGGAAGGCATTCGTGTTGTGCCATTACCTGGGGCTTGCGCTGCGATTGCGGCGTTATCTGCTTCAGGAATTGCTTCAGATCGTTTTTGTTATGAAGGATTTTTACCGTCAAAAGCTCCATCGCGTCAAAACGCGCTCAAGGCATTAATTGAAGAAAAGAGGACCCTGATTTTTTATGAATCACCCCATCGTATACTCGACAGTTTACAAGATATGGCCTCAATATTTGGGGAAGAACGTTATGTGGTGCTTGCTCGGGAGCTCACTAAAACTTGGGAATCGATTTATGGGGCGCCTGTTCAACAATTACTCAATTGGATAAAAGAGGATAAAAATCGTCATCGTGGGGAAATGGTGCTTATCATGGAAGGCCATCGAATCAAATCCGACAATTCTTTGCCTCATGCGGCATTAGAAACTTTTCGTTTATTACATTCTGAGCTTTCCATCAAAAAATCAGCGGCTTTGACCTCTAAAATTCATCATGTCAAAAAAAATGCGCTTTATCGTTATGCCTTGGATAATAACTGGCAAGATTAAGATGAAAATAAAACCGATCTGTCATCATTAAACTATTGAGCCTCAATTTATATTTAAATTTCTTGCCATAATTTAGCGTTGACAGTACAAAAGCGACTGGATATCATGCGCCTCGTTCAATCTATTCCTCTGTAGTTCAGTTGGTAGAACGGCGGACTGTTAATCCGTATGTCACTGGTTCGAATCCAGTCAGAGGAGCCAAATTTTTTACTCCCCCTTTTTCAGGCTTTCTTTAGTTATTTTTTCAAATACCAAATCCCAAACACCATGACCTAGTTTTTTACCTCTGGTTTCAAATTTGGTTAAAGGTCTTGATTCAGGTCGTTCTACATAGTCCTCACTAACAGAAAGGTTTTTGTAACCGTCGATCGTTGAAATAACTTTGAGCATATGTTCGGCATAAGGCTGCCAATCGGTCGCCATGTGACACCATCCTCCCACTTTTAATTTGCGTTTCACCAACTCTAGAAAAGGGCGTTGTACAATACGCCTTTTATGATGTCGTGCTTTATGCCATGGATCAGGGAAGAATAATTGCACTTTTTCCAGAGAATGATCTGCAATCATATGTTTGAGTACCTCAACGGCGTCATGACAAATAATTCGCACATTCGTCACATGGGCGGCATGAGCTGATCTCAAACAGGCGCCTATGCCAGGTATATGAACTTCCACCCCTAAAAAATCCTGTTCTGGGTTCAGTGTCGCTGTAGTGACCAGAGAATCCCCCATACCAAAACCGATTTCTAATACAAGTGGCGCTTTGCGCCTAAATAATTGAGTCGTGTCAATCAAGCTGTTTTGGTAGTCCACACCCATTTGGGGCCAGTATTGATCTAAAGCCCATTTTTGCGCTTTTGTTAAACGCCCCTGACGACGTACAAAACTACGGATGGGTCTTAACGCCTCTGTTTCTTTTAAAATTGATAACATATTGTGTTTTATCTTTGAGAAATAAAAAAAGCGCCAGTTTACAGTTTCAAGACTCTATGCTGCAATATCAGAAAAAAACGGTATGATTTGAACTCATTGAGTTTATTGGTTGGATACCAATTGGGATGCAGGCAAAAAAATTTTCAGAAATGTTAGTTAACTGGTATCACCAACATGGCCGGAAAACTTTGCCATGGCAATTAAATAAAACCCCTTATCGTGTATGGCTTTCGGAAGTCATGTTGCAACAAACACAGGTTGCAACCGTGATCCCTTATTTTCAGCGTTTTGTGACGCGCTTCCCAAATATCAAAGCCCTCGCTCAAGCCTCTTTAGATGAAGTATTACATCTATGGACAGGTCTGGGGTATTATGCTCGTGCGCGAAATTTGCATAAGGCCGCCCAAACGATCTTTGCTCAACATCAAGGGCAATTTCCTTTGGCTTTTTCAGATATCATTGCATTACCAGGTATTGGCCGATCGACCGCCGGTGCTATTTTGTCGTTGGCGATGGGGCAATCTTTTCCTATTCTGGATGGAAATGTGAAAAGAGTATTGGCCCGCTGTTATGCAATAGAGGGTTGGCCAAACAAAAAAGAAGTGGAGCAAACATTATGGAACCTCAGTGAAGAAAGGATGTTGCTTTCTGATGCTGCGGCATTTAATCAAGCGATGATGGATCTTGGCGCGATGATATGTACTCGCTCTACGCCTAAATGCACGATTTGCCCGCTACAGATCGGTTGCTTGGCCTTTGCGAATCACAGCTGGGCTGATTATCCTGCTAAAAAACCTAAAAAAATACGCCCTGAAAAAACCGCGTATTTTCTTTTGATACAAAATGGAGAACAGATTTGGCTTGAACAACGCCCACCTATCGGCTTATGGGGTGGTTTATTTTGTTTTCCAGAGTTTAACAAAGCTTCAGAGCTCGCTCTTTGGTTGAACATTCGCGGGCTGAAAGAAGAAGATTTATCTCCTCTGGCGCGCTTTCGTCACACTTTCACACATTTTCATTTAGATATTCTGCCTTTTTTACTCAAAACAAAAGGCTTAAACAACAGATGTATGGAGAAGGAAAGAGGTCTTTGGTATCACTTATCTGAGCCTCCATCAATAGGATTGGCGGCTCCGGTGAAACGTTTGCTACTACAGCTGAATATGAACAATAAAAAATGCTCGCATAAAAATAAAAAAAGGGAAAACAGATATGAGTAGAACTATTTTTTGTACTTTTTTAAAAAAAGAGGCAATTGGACAGGATTTTCAAATTTATCCAGGGGATATAGGGCGACGTATTTATGATGACATATCTCAAGAAGCCTGGTCACTTTGGTTAAACAAACAGACTATGCTGATCAATGAAAAAAAGCTGAGCATGATTCATCACGAAGATAGGGCATTACTAGAGCGTGAAATGATTCAGTTTTTGTTTGAAGGTAAGGATGTACATGTCTCGGGATACATTCCACCTAAAGACTAGACCTCTTTTTTTGTTTAAATCTGGTTCATAAAATGAAGAAAATAGCGATTTTATTTCTGATGATCCTCCTATTGATTTCTTGTTCAAAGAAAAAAAATCAAGAAAATCATTTAGATTACATCAAAGACACAAATAGCTTTGATATTTTAATGGGGCAATTTGCACACAATATTGAAAACATTTGGGGATTTAATGAAATATTAATGGCAGGTCCTCAAGATTACGTCAAATATACAGATCAATATCAAACTCGCAGTCATATTAATTTTAAAGCAGGCAGTATTACAGTTGAGACCATAGCCACCATAGATCCTAAAAGCCATTTAGGTAACGCTATGATTGCAACCTTACTGATGGGAGATGATCCCACTTCTGTTGATCTGTATTCAGACCTCAACGACATCACCATCAGTCAACATCCATTTTTATATGGCCAAGTATTGGATAACCATCACCAACCCATTCGTTCCCAATGGGCTGCACGGCATTTTGCCGATTATCTGTTAAAGACAAAAATACAGAAAAGGCGCTCTGGGATACACTTGATCTGGTCAATCACGTTAAAGCTGGTACCCAATCATATCGATCAACGAGCCAGAAAATATTGGCCTTTCATCAAGCATGCATCAGTGAAATATGGGATTGAAACCTCCTTGATTTTGGCGATTATTCAGACTGAATCCAGTTTTAACCCTTACGCTGTCAGCTCTTCTGACGCATTAGGTTTAATGCAGGTGATGAGACACACCGCAGGGAAAGATGTTTTTCAGATGAAAGGCAAAAATGGGCAACCGAGTCGAAGCTATCTGTTCAATCCTAAAAATAACATTGATGTTGGTACCGCTTATTTGTTTATTTTAAAAAACAGCTATTTAAAAGCCATCAGAAACCCCATTTCTCGTCGTTACGCGATTATTACGGGTTATAATGGGGGAGTGGGTAGTGTATTGCGCGTATTTGCCAAAGATAAAAACAAAGCCATTCAGGTCATTAACCGAATGAAACCAGATGATGTGTTTCATATACTCAGCACTCGGCATTCAGCCAGCGAGTCACGTCGTTATTTGCTGAAAGTGAACCGTCTTCAAAAAAAATATCTATATAAGGGATAAAAGATGAAATTTGTTGATGAAGCCAGTATTCAGGTTGAAGCAGGGGATGGAGGCAATGGTTGTGTCAGCTTTAGAAGAGAAAAGTATATCCCTTATGGTGGCCCTAATGGAGGTGATGGAGGTGATGGTGGGCATGTTTATCTTATCACGGATGAGAATATTAATACTCTGATTGATTATCGTTTTGTCCGAATATTTCGTGCTGAAAGCGGTCATAACGGGCAAAGTTGTGATTGCACAGGCAAAAGAGGCCAAGACATTACCCTTAAAGTGCCCGTGGGGACGAGGGTACTGGATTGCGCCACTGGTGAAATTCTGGCTGATATGGTCCGTCGAGAACAAAAGGTCATGGTTGCAAAGGGAGGTTTTCACGGATTGGGAAATACCCGCTTTAAGTCTTCTATCAATAGAGCGCCGCGTCAAAGAACATTAGGCAGCCTCGGTGAAAAAAGAGATCTCACTTTAGAATTACTTTTGCTGGCAGATGTCGGTTTGTTAGGTTTGCCAAATGCAGGGAAATCCACTTTCGTTCGATCCATCTCGTCTGCAAAACCTAAGGTCGCAGATTATCCTTTTACTACCTTAATTCCGAGTTTGGGGGTTGTTCGGGTGGATCAAGCAGAAAGCTTTGTGGTTGCTGATATCCCAGGGCTCATCAAAGGTGCCGCACAAGGAGCCGGTTTAGGGATCCATTTTCTAAAACACCTGGAACGCTGCCAAGTATTATTACACTTAGTGGATATCGTGCCTATTGATGGCTCAGATCCTGCTGAGAATGTAAAAATGATCGTCAACGAATTAGAGCAATATAATACCAATCTTGCTGAGAAACCCCGTTGGCTTGTGTTTAACAAAGCCGACGTTTTGTGTTCAAAAGCAACAGAAGAAACGGCCAAAAATATCGTCAAATCCTTAGGATGGAACGAAAAATACTACATCATTTCTGCCACAAAGAGTACGGGTCTTGATCCTTTATGCCGGGATATTATGAATTTCTTAAAATCTCATCCTCGAATATTATCTGACTCAAAAAATGCACCCGATAAATCTGAATTTATCTGGGATAATCAGCATGAGACTCATGAAAAGTGATGGAAAGATTCAGGGTGTCAAAAATGCGGGACTAAACGCTAAAAGAAGAGCCGCAACCACAGGTGGTTTTAGCATTGAGATTTTTTACAATAAAACGTGAATATTCTATGCTTTCAACATAATCTACGATACCCCCTATTAAGTACCCCAAACTCAAGGGATCGACGACAAGAGAAACACCCTGCTTATTAATCGCCAGATCTCCTTCGTTAACTTTATCGTCTAAAGTAAACATATATTTAAAACCATTACAGCCACCCCCCTCAACGTAAACCCGAAGTTTTTTATTGGAATTATGTTCATTGGCAATCAACTCTTTAAATTTACGAGCCGCAGCTTCTGTAAAATCTAAAGGCAATCGGGTTGGATGATTCATTTTGTGTACTCAAATTTGATCAGTTGTTTTACAGTTAATTTATCCATACGGCGGGTTTTACTTTTTGATAGACCAATTTATTTGCTCACCCGCTAAAAAAGGAATGAGAGACTCTTTTCCAATCAAAATTTCTTTCGGCTGAATAAAAGGAACCTTGATTAATTCAATGAAATCTTGATTTTCTGGTAATCCATAAAAATGAGCACCATTAAGAGAACAAAAAGCTTCTAAATGTTCTAATGCGTTCATCTCTTCAAAAATAGAGGCATAAATAGGCACAGCGGAAACCGCATTAAAAACACCAGCGCAACCACAGGCGGACTCTTTATTTTTTTGAGTGTGCGGTGCCGAATCCGTGCCAAGAAAAAAACGAGGGTGTCCGCTAGAAACTGCGTCACGTAATGCTTTTTGGTGCTCACTCCTTTTCAGGATGGGCAAACAAAATAAATGCGGGCGGATCCCGCCTGCCAGCATATCATTACGATGAAATAATAAATGCTGAGGCGTGATGGTCGCTCCCAAAAAGCGCCCTCCTTCCTTAACATAATTCACCGCTTCTTTTGTTGTTACATGCTCAAAAACGATTTTAAGCGCTGGAAAATGTTTTCGAAGGGGCTCTAATACCTGTTCGATAAAAATAGCTTCTCGATCAAAAATGTCTACCTGTTGAGAAGCCACTTCGCCATGCACCAACAATGGCATCCCCAGCTTTTGCATCTGTTCAAATAAGGGATAGAGGGCCGGAATATCAGAAACCCCTTTTGAGGAATTTGTCGTAGCGTGAGCAGGATATAATTTAGCGGCAGTGAATATTCCTTGTTCAAAACCAGATGTCAATTCTTTAACAGGAAAGTCATCTGTCAGGTAACAAGTCATCAAAGGGAGAAAAGAGTGCCCAGAAGGCAACGCATTTAGAATGCGGTTTTTATACTCAACCGCTTCTTGCACCGTTTTGATGGGGGATATTAAATTTGGCATGATGATTGCACGACGAAAGACCGCACTGGTATAAGGCAGTACTGCTTGAAGCATGTCACCATCCCTCAAGTGAACATGACAATCATCTGGGCGACGAATTTTAAGTATTTTCGACACTATAGTTATCTCAGTTTTCAAATGTGAAGCAGGTCTAGTATCGTTGCTACTTGACTTCTTCTGGCCTACCGGCAGGAACACTGGCATGATGGATGGCATTCTGTGTTCCTGCCGGTGTACTGTCTTCAGAAATAAATGAAGAAGGCTGCCACCTCCAATTCGTCGGAAAAGACACCGCTTGATCGATCACAAAGACTTTTGTTACAGGGGCGAAAACCTGTTTTTTTTCAGATTCTGTGGCGGCAATTTGCTCATTTTTCGAATTTTCTACATATTCAACAGATGCTGATTTTTCCTGTTTGTCTTCCTGTCTCTCTTGTTTCTTTTCCTTTAGATGAACATCATCATTGAACAGAATATCGGGGTTTATCATCTGCTCAGAAAAGGCACTCAGACAAATTTTACCAAAAGCGAATTCTGGTGAGTCCACCGCACTTTTTAAAGGCATTGTACATTGAACAGTATCAGGATCATCACGATAACGCCGGCGCTTTTGAGCACTGACACGAAGATGACGAGGTGAACGACGTGAGCGGCGGGGGAATGTACTATTTTCATTGACCGAGGTAGGGGCCATGTGTTTTTCCACTTCTTCTGCCATGGTCTCATTTGCCTTCTCTGTCAAACCAGTGGCTTCTTCTGGTATCGGCGGTGCATTTTGCTGTTCTTCAATCATCACAGGTGTTTCATGGGGCGTTTGATCTCGAATGGTGATATCGACCGCGTTTGTCAGATGAGATGTCTGATTTAAACGTATTTTTTGAGTCAATGCGCGTTGCGAACGACGTGGCGGGATTTTTTTCGGTGTTTCTTTATGTGGCACTTCTTCATGTGGCACTTCTTCATGTGGCACTTCTTCCTCTTGAGTTAAAAGAGGCTCAATCAGACTTTTCGCTTCTTGCTCTATTATTTGAGGATGAGGTGTATTCGTACGTCTATCCTGTTGACGACGACGTGGGCGTTCAGCAGCTTGGGGTTTATTCGCCTGCACATTCTCGTCTTCTTCTAATTGAATTCTATTATTTTTGTTTTTAGTTTTGTCTCTAGTCGCGGTTTGCGAACGAGAAAGCTTATTGCGCCCCAGATCTTCACGAGGTTCTCTTGGAGATCGTTCCTTACGTGTATCAGTTTTCCGATTTACATAGGCGTTCTCTTGAGGTTGAGCTGCTGTATTTTTAGATTCAAGGCCGTGGGTTTCTTTTTTCTTGATCCATCCCAGCAAACGTTGAATCACAGTTATCAACGTTTGAAAGAAACTTCTTTCTGGCCGTGCATTGTTGAGCCCGTGAGCGCCATTTTTATTGGATATATCAGTACTTTTGATTGGGAATGATAAGCTGGAAAGCGCGGGCTCTTCGCAGTGCTTACGTCCATTTGATGGGTCATCTTGCGTTTGAGGCATTTCTGTTTCATAACGTTGAGGCAGCATATAACTTAAGGTCAGGGATTCCTCACCTTTACGAACCCGTAACACTGTGTAATGAGGAGTTTGCATTTGAGCATTAGGCACAATCACAGCACGGACACCCTCTTGGCGTTTTTCAATTGCATTCACAGCATCTCGTTTTTCGTTCAGCAGATATGAAGCCACTTCTACTGGAACAATCGCATGTACTTCATGCGTATTTTCTTTGAGCGCTTCCTCTTCAATGAGCCTTAAAATTGACAGTGCTAAAGATTCATTATCTCGGACAGTACCTGTACCACTGCAACGTGGGCAGACATGATGACTCGATTCGCCTAAAGAGGGACTCAGCCGCTGGCGAGACATTTCAAGTAAACCAAATCGAGATATACGGCCAATCTGAATACGGGCTCTATCTTGACGCAAGGCTTCACGTAAGCGATTTTCTACCTCACGTTGATGCCGAATAGGGCCCATATCGATAAAGTCGATGACAATCAGCCCACCTAAATCCCTTAAACGAAGTTGGCGCGCTATTTCATCAGCGGCCTCTAAATTTGTGTTCAACGCGGTTTCTTCGATGTCCCCACCGCTGGTCGCCCGGGCCGAATTGATATCAATTGCAATCAGAGCTTCACTGGTATCGATCACGATAGAGCCGCCAGACAGCAAACGTACTTCGCGTTTAAAAGCAGATTCAATTTGTGATTCAATTTGATAATGGCTGAATAACGAGACTTCACCTGTATAAAGTTTGATTTTATTGCTGAAATCAGGCCGTCCAAGCGCTGTGATGTGATCTTTTGCGAGCTCAAGCACTTTGGGATTATCAATCAAAATTTCACTGATATCAGGGCGTAAATAATCACGGAAAGCACGAACGACCACGTTACTTTCCTGATGAATTAAAAAAGGTGCCTTGCGATTTTCTGCTATTTTTTTTATGGCATCCCAATGTTTAAGTCGTAATGACAAATCCCATTGCAATGCTTCAGAGGATTTACCTAAACCCGCAGTACGGACGATTAAACCCATACCTTCTGGTAGCTCTAAAGAGGCCATCGCCTTTTTTAACTCCGCTCGATCATCGCCTTCAATACGTCGGGAAATCCCTCCGGCTCCAGGATTATTCGGCATCAAGACCAGATAACTTCCCGCCAAGCTAATAAAAGTCGTTAATGCCGCCCCTTTTGTGCCGCGCTCTTCTTTATCTATTTGAACAATCAGTTCTTGGGATTCAGATAACACATCCTTGATATTAGGGCGAGCGCCATGATTGGAATAATTCGGTGAAAAATATTCAGGTGAAATTTCTTTTAATGGAAGGAAACCTTGTCTTGCAGAACCATAATCAACAAAAGCGGCTTCTAAGCTAGGCTCAATTCGAGTAATTTTGCCTTTGTAAATATTGGCCTTTTTTTGTTCATAACCCAGGCTTTCAATATCTAAATCATACAATTTTTGTCCATCTACGAGTGCAACTCTCAATTCTTCATGCTGAGTGGCATTAATTAACATTCTTTTCATTTGACATTTACTCATTATTTTTTGATTAGTAGTGTAGGTCTGTTTTTTATAGCAACAAACGTCTTATGCCATTGCAGCGTTTGTTACTCCATTTATGCTAGATATTACAAAACAGTTTCGAGGATACTGTTTTTCAAATCGTTATCTAAAAACACCTTATCTGTTTATTTTGATCTCTTCAAAGATTTTGACAACGCTCAAGATGGGTCATTTCAACATTAAGACGTATTGTATCCTTTCTCCTCTTTTTTGAATACCAGCCTTATTAGGACACTCTTTCTCTAATAACCCTGTTGAAAAACTCACTACTGGCTGAGCCACTCTTTATGTGGCCATTTTTTGTTGTACGATAAGTCTAATATCTCTTAAAGGATGATGTTAATATTAAGAATATTATTAACATTAAGAGAGAAACCGTTTGGAATTTTCATCATCAGTACAATCCATTACTATTTCTGACGATAATGCAGGTCAGAGAATTGACAACTTTTTAATTCGCTTTTTAAAAGGAGTTCCGAAAAGTATGCTTTACCGTATTTTAAGAAAAGGTGAAGTACGAGTGAACAAAAAACGCATCAAGCCTTGTTATAAGCTTCTCACCGGCGATATGCTCCGAATTCCCCCTATCAAAACCGCAATCATTCAAAACAAACCAATCTCAATAAAATGCAATAAAGTTGTGGCTTTGGCTCAGTCTATTTTGTTTGAAGATCCTGATATATTGATTTTAAATAAGCCTTCAGGTATGGCTGTTCATGGCGGAAGCGGTCTGAGCTTTGGTGTGATAGAAGCACTTCGTGCGCTGCGTCCAGACCAACGTTTTTTACATTTAGTGCATCGATTGGATCGCGAGACTTCAGGGATATTAATGGTTGCCAAAAAACCCTCTGCATTACGTTCTCTGAATGAACAATTGCGTCTTAAAACAATGAAAAAAGAATATTTGGCCTTGGTTGCTGGTGACTGGCCTTTATCCTGCAAACTGATACAAGCTCCGTTACAAAAAAATATTTTGCAAAACGGTGAAAGAATCGTGAAAGTGAGCCATCAAGGCAAAGAATCACAAACCCATTTTGAAATTGAAGAACGTTTTACCAATACGACTTTGATGAAAGTAAGGCCATTAACAGGAAGAACCCATCAAATTCGTGTCCACGCATTACATGCGGGGCATCCGATTGTTTTTGATGATCGTTATGGTGATCCTGAATTTGAGAAAAAATTAAAGGGGTGCCATTTAAATCGCTTATTTTTACATGCATTATCCCTCGAATTTGTACATCCTCATTCTGGAGAAACCATACAAATAAAAGCACCTTTGGACAATTCATTACGGCATTGCCTCCAATTTTTACGTCATCAAAAATAACCTCTTCTTTGAGGATGACTTTTTTCTTTTTTTGACTCTTTTTGATGACAAAGCTAATATGCCGGCCCTATGCAAAAAATAAAATTACCCTTGACCATTGATCCGATTTTTGCCGCTGATAAAGGGCTAGAGTACAGGGGGTTTTGTGAATCTGATCAATTTGTGCGAATCGCAGAATCTGTAGACTCTATAGAGAGTGATATTGATGTTTTTCTCTTATTTAGAATTGATGAAAAACAGCGAGCCTTTATAAAAGGCCATGCGAATGTCGATTTGAAATTAACCTGTCAGCGCTGCTGCAGCACCTTTTTGTATCATCTGAAGACAGAATATTGTTTTATCCCTGTCACCAGTGGTACTTATGATAAGCTGAGTGAAACCTGCAGGTCATTGTATGACTTTATAGAAATGAACGAAGCAGGTGAATTAAATTTGCTGTCTATGATTGAAGACGAATTGATTCTTTCAATCCCTGCTTTTCCGGTTCATGAAGACAAAGATTGTCATTTATTTTTCACAAAAATGGGAGAGGGCCTTGTAAAAGAACAGGAAAAAAAATCTCATCCATTTTCAGTGTTATCCCGTTTAAAGAAAAAGTAATTAAGGAATCCAATTTATGGCCGTACAAAAAAATAAACCCACTCGCTCCAAGCGTGGTATGCGTCGCTCACATGATGCATTGACAACTGCTTTATTGTCTGTAGATAAAACCTCCGGCGAAACTCATTTACGCCATCACATCACTACCGATGGTTATTATCGCGGGCGTAAGGTGATCAACCGCTGATTTCAGCTTATCCTTCAATTTTAAAACCCCCTGTCAAAGCCGCATATGCGCGGTTTTTTCTTGAGTTTTTTTTAAATCGCGGGAAGCGAGAAAACCGTTTAATGATTGATAAAAAACGGTTAGCGCACAAACGTAGGGTGAGACTCACGCCAGTTTTAAACAAAGTCTAATGAAAAAAGTGCTAATGCTAAAGAGTAAAGTGTCTTATCGAAGGTAATTATGCAGACTAACATACTCGGTACAGGGAGTTATCTACCTGAAACAGTGCGTACCAATTCAGATTTAGAAAAAATGGTAGACACTTCAGATGAATGGATTTTCACCAGAACAGGCATTCGAGAAAGGCGGATCGCTGCCTCTTCTGAAACAGTCGCCAGCATGGGTTTTTATGCTGCAACAGAAGCCTTAAAAATGGCTCAAATTGACCAAAATGACATTGGCTTAATTATTGTGGCTACCACTTCTTCAAGTCATGCTTTTCCAAGTTCAGCCTGTCAAATACAAGAGATGTTAGGCATTAAAGACAGCATTTCTTTTGACTTGGCTGCCGCCTGTGCGGGTTTTATTTACGCTCTCAGTGTTGCTGATCAATATATTAAAAGTGGCGCAATATCCTATGCATTGGTGATCGGTTCTGATTTGCTGACACAATCTCTTGATCTTAAAGATCGCAGTACTGTTATTTTATTCGGGGATGCGGCAGGGGCAGTCGTTTTAGGTGCCTCAGATCAACCAGGTATTATTTCAACTCATTTACACGCAAATGGGCACTACGGAAAACTACTCACCCTATTTTATCCCAGAGAAAAAAATTCGCCTTTTATCAGCATGGCTGGAAATGAAGTATTTAAAGTGGCTGTACTTGAATTAGCAAGCGTTGTTCATGAAGCCTTAAAGTCCAATCAATTGGATGCTTCAGAACTAGATTGGTTGATACCCCATCAAGCTAACATCCGTATTATTAACGCCACAGCTAAAAAGTTGAATATAGGCATGGAAAAAGTGGTCATTACTTTAGATCGGCACGGTAATACTTCTGCTGCATCAGTGCCATCCGCATTAGATGAAGCGGTACGCGATGGCCGGATCCAACGAGGGCAACTACTTCTTTTGGAAGCCTTTGGGGGTGGTTTTGTCTGGGGATCTGCGTTAGTTCGTTTTTAGCTTTTAAAGGAAAAAAGTCATGACAACATTTGCAATCCTTTTTCCAGGTCAGGGTTCTCAATCATTGGGGATGCTTTCGAGTATGGCGAAAACATTTCCTTTGATAATAAAAACTTTTTCTCAAGCCAGTGATGCTCTTGGTTACGATCTTTGGGCGCTCACACAAGAGGGGCCTGTATCAGAATTAAATAAAACATGGAAAACACAACCCGCTTTACTCACGGCTTCTGTGGCCATCTGGCGGGTTTGGAAAGCAGAAGGCGGCCCCTCTCCATTTATGGTGGCAGGCCATAGTCTAGGAGAATATTCCGCCTTAGTGTGTGCCGGTGTCTTGAATTTGACAGAAACAGTAAAGCTGGTTGAATTAAGAGGAAAATTAATGCAAGCCGCCGCAGGCGAGGGAGCCATGTCTGCTATCATTGGACTCGATGATGAAACTATAGTGAAAATTTGCAAACAAACAGCACAAAATCAGGTTGTTTCACCCGCAAATTTTAATTCTCAAGGGCAAGTCGTGATTTCTGGCCATAAAGAAGCAGTAGAACGAGCTAATATTGCCTGTATCGCAGCGGGAGCAAAAAAGGTCTTCCCCTTATCGGTGAGTGTGCCTTCTCATTGTGCCTTGATGAAGCCGGCGGCGGATAAGTTGTTGGCTGAGCTGAATAAAATGGTGTTTAAAACGTCAAAATTTCCGGTGCTCAACAATGCAGATGTCAAAGTAGAAAATTCACCTGAACATATCCGAGAGGCATTAGTACGTCAATTGTATTCTCCAATACCTTGGGTTAAAAGTATCCAATTTATGATTCAAAAAGGTGTGGGATCTTTTTTAGAGTTGGGGGCGGGAAACATTTTATCCGGTCTGAATAAACGCATTGTGCATAAAGCACCTGCTTTTTCAGTCAATGACGCTCATTCATTGGCTCATGCTCTTAATTATGTTTCAGGAAAATCTGTGAACAAGATTTTAAAAGAGGATATATATGAGATTTAAAGGAAAAATTGCATTGATTACTGGCGCAACTCGTGGGATTGGTCGCGCTATAGCCCAATCATTAACAGAAGAGGGTGCTTTTGTAATAGGCACGGCGACCACTGAAGAGGGTGCAAAAAAAATCAGCGATGATTTAGGTGACTATGGTAAAGGCGTCACCTTAAACGTGATTGACGAGGAATCCATTGAAGCATTAATAAAGAGCATTGAAGAGGAATTTTGTGGCCCTGATATCTTGGTCAATAATGCAGGTATTACACGTGATGGTTTGCTGATGCGTATGAAAACAAACAGTTGGAATGAGGTTTTGGGCACAAATTTAACATCCATATTTTATCTTTCACGAGCCGCTTTACGCCCCATGATGAAAAAGCGCTTTGGTCGTATTATCAATATAGGATCCGTAGTAGGCAGTGCGGGAAATGTAGGGCAAACCAATTACACTGCTGCTAAAGCCGGCCTAATTGGTTTTAGTAAATCTCTTGCTCAAGAAGTCGCTCAAAGAGGCATCACGGTTAATGTGGTCGCACCTGGATTTATTGAAACGGATATGTCTCGACAGGCGTTAACAGAAACTCGACGCACTGAAATTTTAAAAAAAATTCCCATGAATCGATTGGGTGATGTTAAGGATATTGCGAATGCAGTGGCTTTTTTAGCCTCTGATCAAAGCAGTTATATTACCGGTGAAACCTTACATATTAATGGAGGCATGTATATGATTTAATAAAAGAAAAAGTAATTTCTTGTTCTGTGTACTCACCACTATAAAATTAAATAAAATACTGATTTTATAAAATCTGTTTTGTTTGTCTTAACAGCAATTCTTCCTTTAGTATGAGGGATATAAGGCGTGATTTTGCAGAATATCTTTGTTAAAATGCCGCGCCAGCAGCACTTGCTCCGTGATTTCAATGACGATAATGCTGTACGGCCTGCTGGAGGAGCGCTGCAGTTAGGCTGTTTGATGAAGCAGAATACCCACTGAAGCGAGTCAACGTTTAATCCAAACAGGAAAATCCTCGTTTTTAAAGCAATTTCAAAACTACCGATACTCTCGCGTAAGCGAATTTTGATAGGAAATTTAACAGTATGAGCACTAATGATATTGAAGAACGTGTAAAAAAAATCATCGCTGATCAACTAGGCGTCAAAAGAGAAGAGGTTACTAATAGTGCTTCTTTTGTAGACGATCTTGGTGCTGATTCTCTTGACACTGTGGAACTGGTTATGGCATTAGAAGAAGAATTTGATACTGAAATTCCGGATGAAGATGCAGAAACAATTACTACTGTTCAAGCAACTATTAAATATATATCTGATCAACATGCAAAAAATAAATAAATTCAGGCGATCTATGATCGCCTTATTTTTACCATCGTTATCGTTCCTATATTAGGAGAAAAATTTGTTTAAACGCCGAGTGGTAATCACTGGACTTGGTATGTTGTCTCCTGTCGGTAACACAGTAGAATCTGCATGGAAAGCAGTCCTTTTAGGTCAAAGTGGCATCTTTTTAATAAATCATTTTGATACCAGCCTCTATGAAACGCGTTTTGCTGGCTTAGTCAAAAATTTTGAGGCTAAAGATTACATTCCACCTAAAGATATTCGAAGAATGGATCTTTTTATACAATATGGTGTCGCGGCTGGCGTTCAAGCAATGCGTGATTCTGGGCTTGACGTCACCGAACAAAATCAATCCCGTATCGGCGCGGCTATCGGCTCTGGTATTGGTGGATTAGGCCTGATTGAAGATAATTATTCTCTTTTAGTTGATAAAGAGGCTAAAAAGATAAGCCCGTTTTTTGTGCCTTCTACTATTGTAAATATGATATCCGGTCATCTTAGTATTATTTATGGTCTACAAGGACCTAACATTGCAATTTCTACAGCCTGTACATCCGGTGTTCATAATATTGGGCATGCCGCTAGAATCATTGTTTATGGCGATGCTGATGTCATGCTGGCAGGAGGCGCGGAAAAAAGCACTACGCCATTGGGTGTTGCGGGTTTTGCTGCTGCTCGAGCTTTATCAAAACGAAACCATGATCCTCAGGCAGCAAGTCGTCCTTGGGATAAAGATCGTGATGGTTTTGTTTTGGGTGATGGCGCAGGCGTTCTTGTTTTAGAAGAATACGAACATGCTAAAAAACGTAATGCTAAAATTTACGCCGAACTGGTCGGTTTTGGTATGAGCAGTGATGCTCATCATATTACCAATCCACTAGAAAATGGTTATGGAGCAGCGTTGGCGATGAAAAATGCATTAAAAGATGCGGGTGTGTCGGCTTCAAAAATTAACTATATTAATGCGCATGGCACCTCTACTATTGCAGGAGACAAGGCAGAAGTTGAAGCTATCAAAACCGTTTTTTCTGAAGATGCACAAAACGTGATGATAAGTTCGACCAAATCCATGACAGGCCATTTGTTAGGTGCGGCAGGTGCAATAGAATCTATTTTTTCAATTCTAGCCTTACATGATCAGGTTGCCCCCCCTACTATTAATTTAGACAATCCAGACGAAGGCTTTGACCTGGATTTTGTTCCCAATGAAACTCGTTCATTAAAAAATATGGAATATACTCTTTGTAATTCCTTTGGTTTTGGTGGCACAAACGGCTCTGTAGTGTTTAAAAAAATATGATTTTATAGTCAAAACTCGCTTGAAATCTTTATTTATCTTGGTGAGACTTTGCAAAATTCGGGATGCTCCGTTCGATTTCACTTCAACCTCGCTACAGTTTTGAAAAAACTCTAATCAATACAATAATATGCCTGATTGGCTGCGTTCTTACAGTATTTATGTTTCCTCTGCCCAAAATTTTAAAAAAGCTTAATGAACGTAAATGAAAAAAATCTATTTTAGAGCATGTACATTTTTTATCCCAATCTGTTTATTAATAAGCCTTTATGTCTACTATGAAATTCAACATTTTGCTCATTCACCATTACCTATAACAAAAGATACTATCTTAACGGTTCCTCCAGGAACGGGAAGAATAGCATTAGAAACCATCTTATTAAAAAATCATCTTTTAGTTAAAACTTGGTTATTGCGTTGTTTACTGATTATTGAGCCTCAATTAGCTGAATTTAAAGCAGGCACTTATTACCTGCTTTCTGGCATGAGTGTCAAAGAGATGCTGGAATTATTTGCCAGTGGTAAAGAAGCACAATTTGCTATTCGTTTTATCGAAGGAACTCATTGGCATCTTTGGAAGAATGAGATGGACAAAAAAGACAACATCAAACACTTATTGCAAAATAAAACGAATGCAGAGGTTGCTCAGCTATTTAAGCTACAAAGTGAAGGGCATATAGAAGGCGCTTTTTATCCGGATACTTATTTTTATTCCTTCGGAAACTCAGATTTATTGATACTCAAACGCGCCCATCAAAAAATGAACGAAACAGTAAACCAAATTTGGGAGCAAAGAAATCAATCACTGCCTTATAAAACCCCCGATGAGTTAGTGACTATGGCTTCCATCATTGAAAAAGAAACCTCTATTAATGCAGAGAGAAAAATAATTGCATCAGTATTTATTAATCGCCTAAGGTTAGGGATGCGTTTACAATCAGATCCTACAGTGATGTATGGTTTAGGCAAAAATTATACAGAGGCCATTACGCATAAAGACTTGCTCACAGTAACGCCTTATAACACTTATATTATACCTGGCTTGCCCCCTGCTCCCATTACCATGCCAGGTTTAGCATCACTTAACGCGGCGGCTCATCCTGAAGAAACAGATTATCTCTATTTTGTGGCAAATGGTGAAGGCGGGCATACATTTAGCACTAATTTGGCAGGCCATAATCGAGCTGTACGAGCTTATCGCGAGGCGTTAAAGAAAAAAAAATGAAAGGTAAATTTATTGTTATTGAAGGTCTGGAGGGAGCAGGAAAAAGCACTGCTGTCAATACTGTACAACAGTTCTTAAGGCATTTTAAAATTCAGGATGTGATCTGTACTCGTGAGCCAGGCGGGACCGCATTAAGTGAAGAAATACGTCATTTAATTAAAAAAAAGAGCCAAAATGAAGAGATTTTAACCGATAAAGCGGAATTATTGCTTTTATATGCTGCTCGAGTGCAATTGCTCGAAAATATCATCAAACCGGCTTTATCTTCTGGAACCTGGGTAATAGGCGACCGTCATGATCTTTCATCTCAAGCGTATCAAGGAGGCGGACGAGGGATAAAATCTGAATTTATCAAATCTTTAGCTGATTTTACTTTAGGTTCTTCTTTTCGTCCTGACTTAACCTTATACTTAGATTTGCCGCCTGAATTAGGGCTACAACGCGCTCGTAAAAGAGGCCATCTTGATCGTATTGAACAGCAATCGTTGGTTTTTTTCGAACGCATTCGGGCACGTTATCTCGAACTGACATATGATGATCCTCGTATTAAAATGATCGATGCCTCAAAACCCATAAAAAAAGTCACAGCGGATATTCAAAATGCTTTGCTATCTTTATTGGAAAAATAATTGAATGAATTGGTATCCGTGGCTCAATGCTCATTATCATCAATTAGTAGAGCAGCACATTTTAGGACGTGGGCATCATGCATTACTGATTCATGCATTACGAGGAAATGGTAAAAACGCCCTTATTTACGGTTTAAGCCGCTGGTTGCTTTGCCAGAAAAGACAAGGCAAAAAAAGTTGTGGTCAGTGCCATAGCTGTCATTTAATGTTGGCCGGACATCATCCAGACTGTCACCTGTTTAAAATAAAAGAAAACCAAAGAAATTTAGGTATCGATTCCATCAGACAGGTGATCGAAAAACTGTCACACCATCCACAACAGGGAGGAGCCAGGGTCATTTCTATCCCTAATGTCCACGATCTCACTGTTGCTGCAGTGAACGCGTTATTAAAAACGTTAGAAGAACCTCCAAAAAATACCTATTTCCTTTTAGGTTGTCATACCCCTTCAGTTTTAATGCCAACGTTAAAAAGCCGTTGTTTTTGTTGGCGTTTGTTTAATCCACCAACAAATTTAACTCTAACATGGTTAGCAGAAAAAACAGGCGCAGATCCAATCCTTGTATCAACAGCATTGAAATTAAGTTCTGGTGCTCCATTATCCGCTTTATCTCTTCTGCAAAAAGATCGTTGGAATGAAAGAGTTTTTTTTTGTCTTACATTAAGTGATGTCTTGTCTCGCCAAAATTTTTTGGCGTTGTTACCTCAACTGAACCATGACAATATCGAGGATACTCTTCACTGGTTGATTTCATTATTGTTGGATGCTTTAAAATATCACCACGGAATAACGTTCTCTATGATTAATGAAGATCAACAACCTTTAGTTGAAAAGTTAGCAACTTTATTTTCTATTAGCGGATTATTTAAAATACTCCGCCAATCGATTTATTGCCGTCACCAACTATTATCGATAGTGGGGATAAATAAAGAATTATTGCTCACAGAGCAACTTTTAAATTTTGAAAATGCCTTGAATGAGCTCTGATCTGCAAGTCAATATCCAGGATTCATATCATGTTATTAGTCGACTCACACTGCCATTTGGATAGTTTAGATTATAAAAAATTACATCAAAGCGTTGCTGACGTACTACTAAAAGCAAGAGAACGTAACGTCAAATTTGTGCTCTGTGTGGCGACCACTCTGGAGGGTTTTGAGCATTTTTTTTCTGTGATTGGCGAACGCAATGATGTCGCATTCTCTTGTGGAGCACATCCTCTGAATCTTGATCAACATTATGACATGCAAAAATTGAAACAATTATGTCAATTAAAAAAAGTCATAGCGCTTGGGGAGACAGGTTTAGATTATCATTACTCATCAGATCAAATCGCGCTACAGAAAAAAGTATTTCGAGAGCATATTATGGTTGGGTGTCAATTAAACAAGCCTGTCATTGTGCACACCCGTGATGCTTTTAAAGATACTATAAACATCTTAAAAGAAGAAAATGCACGGGATTGTGGTGGCGTTTTGCATTGCTTTACTGAAGATAAAATGGCTGCGCAGCAACTATTAGATTTAGGATTTTACATTTCTTTCTCAGGTATTGTGACATTTCGCAATGCGTCAGTGTTACGTGATGTTGTTCGTTATATTCCTTTAGATAAAATGTTAATTGAAACTGATTCACCTTATTTAGCCCCTGTGCCTTATCGCGGAAAAGAAAATCAGCCCGCTTATGTGCGAGAAATTGCTGAGTATATTGCAGAATTAAAAAATGTAAATTTAGAAAAATTAGCTGATACGACAACAAGTAACTTTATTCAATTATTTCATTTAAGCGAATCAATATTTTTTAATATAATGTAAATATTTTAGTATAAGCTTCAATAAAAATGATATTATCAATTTTTAATTAATTTAATATAACGATAACATATTTAATTAAGTTATTTTAATATGATATGTTTTATTTATGAAAATAATATGATTTATATTAAATATTCAAAATATTATTTTTCATTTGTTTTAAAATAATTAAAAAGGAATTTTCATTTTTACATATAGAAATTGATTTTCTTTTTTATTACTAGGAGCCTCTTGAATTATGTTTAAAAATGCATTTGCAAACCTGCAAAAAGTGGGTAAATCGCTTATGCTTCCAGTGTCAGTATTGCCCATAGCGGGTATTTTACTAGGTTTAGGCTCCATTCATTTCAGCTTTCTACCTGATGTGGTTTCTGATGTTATGTCAGAAACGGGCGGCGCCATTTTTGCCAATATGCCATTAATTTTTGCCATTGGGGTGGCATTAGGTTTTACTAATAACGATGGTGTTGCGGCATTAGCTGCTGTCGTTGCTTACTCCATTATGGCGAAAACAATCGCTGTACTTGAATCTCTGTTATTAAATATTTCATCTGATCAGATACATCAGCATCATTTAAATGACACTGGTGTCGTGGGGGGTATTATTGCAGGTGGGCTTGCCGCCTATATGTTTAATCATTTTTATCGTATTAAATTACCTGAATATCTTGGTTTTTTTTCAGGTAAGCGTTTTGTTCCCATTATTTCTGGATTTTTCGCTATTCTTCTTGGGGTATTATTAGCTTTTATCTGGCCTCCTATTGGAAAGAAAATACAGATTTTTTCAGAATGGGCGGCATATCAAAATCCGAGTATTGCCTTTGCTATATATGGATTTGTTGAGCGTGCCATCATTCCCTTTGGTCTACATCATATCTGGAATGTGCCTTTTCAGATGCAGGTGGGAGAATACACGAACTCTGCTGGACAAATTTTTCACGGCGACATTCCTCGTTACATGGCCGGTGATCCGACAGCGGGTAAACTGGCAGGCGCTTTTCTTTTTAAAATGTATGGCCTCCCTGCTGCTGCGATTGCAATTTGGCATTCAGCAAAGCCAGAAAATCGCATAAAGGTCAGCGGTATTATGATTTCTGCGGCATTGACTTCATTTTTGACAGGGATCACGGAACCAATAGAGTTTTCATTTATGTTTGTAGCCCCTGTCTTATATGTTATTCATGTGATTTTATCAGGATTGGCTTTTCCTCTTTGTATTGCTCTCGGTATGACCAGTGGTACTAGTTTTTCTCAAGGTTTAATTGATTTTATTCTTTTGAGCGGTAATGGCCATCGAACTGTGCTATTTCCTCTGGTTGGTGCTTGTTATGCCTTAGTGTATTACGCGAGCTTCCGTTTTTTGATTACTAAATGGAATTTAAAAACACCTGGCCGAGAACTGATCTCAACCATAATAGATGTTCAAAATGGTAAGCAAATGTCTGAGGCCTTAGTTGAAAACTTTGGAGGAAAAGAGAACATCATCAATTTAGATGCTTGTATTACCCGTTTACGTGTCAGTGTGGCCGATGTTTCTAAAGTAGATCAAGCAGGCTTAAAAAAGCTGGGCGCTGCAGGAATAGTGATCGCCGGCTCAGGGGTTCAGGCTATCTTTGGAACTCAATCTGATAATTTAAAAACGGATATGGATGAATATATTCGTAATAATTAATTTTAAAAATTAAATTATTTTTAAATTTTTGATGAATTCTTTGAATAACATGTTAGTTATTGAAATATTAGATAAAAATTTTTTTATTTAGGAGTTATCATGATGGCGGCAACTGTATTTAAGTAATTGAAAATAAATACAGTATGATAATTAATTTTATTTTAAAAAATGATTGATGATTTATCTTATAAATTTAATTGTCATGGTTTTATAAACTCTAACCGATTCAGAGGCAGAAATATCGGTGCTTTTGGTATTAGGGTTGCCAGCTGATAGGTGATAATCCCTGCTGTTCTAACAGTTGATTCGTTTTTGAAAAATGCTTGCATCCAAAAAATCCTCGATGAGCAGATAGAGGCGATGGATGCGGCGCTTTTAAAATAAAATGACGCTGAGTATCAATGATTTCTCCTTTTTTTTGTGCATGAGAACCCCAGAGTAAAAAAATAATCCGATGATTATGCTGATTCAGAGCTGCAATCACACGATCAGTAAAAATACCCCAGCCAAGATGCGCATGAGAGTGCGCTCGCCCCGCTTCGACTGTCAGAACAGTATTCAGCAATAAAACCCCTTGTTTTGCCCAGTTTTCTAAACAACCGTGATTAGGGTATACAAAACCTATAATGTCATTGAGCAGCTCTTTATAGATATTCACCAGGGAAGGCGGCAAAACAATACCTGGTAAAACAGAAAAAGATAAACCATGTGCCTGATTAGGCCCATGATAGGGATCTTGCCCAATAATCACGACTTTTACCTCTCCAAATTCCGTTAAACGAAAGGCATTAAATACATTTTCTGGAGAAGGGTAAATCATTTTATTTGCACGACGTTCGGCAGCTACAGAGGCCAAAGTATCCTTAAAATAAAATTCTTTTTTTTCTGCGCCTATCACATCACGCCAGGTGAGAAGAGAAGCTGGCATTGCCATTTTCCTTATTTTTTTTTAAATTTTTAGGCTCTCGACGCTTACCGAGGTTTTTCTTGTCACGATGACGTATTTTCACTTTCACTTTCGTTTTTTCTTTTTTGGCTTTTTTTTGTTCTTCACGTTTTGCTAACACTTTTTTAGAAGGTTTCCCTGCTTGTTTTTCATTTGGTGCTTTCGTTGTGGGCCGTAATTCATCCACTATTCTTGGTTTTATCGTTTTTTTAAGATATCGCTCTACTTTTTTTAATAATAAGTGATCATGGGCTTCAATCAGTGAAATAGCTGTCCCTTTACGACCTGCACGAGCCGTTCGGCCGATTCGATGTAAGTAAACATCTCCGGTATAGGGCATATCAAAATTGAAGACATGGCTAATATCCTCAATATCTAAGCCACGAGACGCAACATCGGTTGCAACCAAAACTTGAATGCGACCACTATTTAAACGAGCAATAGCTTCTGTACGTTTGGTTTGCACCATCTCCCCTTCCAAATATACACTATGAATGCCTTCTGATTGAAGGCGATGAACAAGTTCATGTACTTTTTCACGAGTACGTACAAAAATGATGGATTTTTGTACAGAAGGGGTTTTCAATAAGTAACAGAGTAAAGCGATCTTATGCGGCAGATTGTCTGCACGATAATAACTCTGAAGGATTTTTTTTCGTTCTCGTACTGAAGGCGCCGCTTCTAAGTAAATGGGATCACGGAGCACACGCTCAGAAAATTCACGAATCGTGGCGCTCTCTAGCGTGGCAGAAAAAAGTAAAGTTTGTTTACGCCAACGAGTTTCAGCAGAAATAACTTCAATATCCTGAGCAAAACCCATGTCCAGCATGCGATCCGCTTCATCGAGTATTAATATTTCCACTGCCCGGCAATCAAAATTTTCCTCTTTGATGTATTGCAGCAATCGCCCTGTAGTGGCCACCAGAATGTCCTGATTTGTACTGAAGATTTCCGTATGGTTCATGTATGCCACTCCTCCTGTGATTTTGGCGACCTTTAATGAGGTGTATTTTGCCAGTTCAGTCGCTTGATCTGCTACTTGAATGGCTAATTCACGTGTAGGGGCGAGTATCAAAATACGAGGGGGGCCTGGTTTTTTTTTAGGAAAATCAAGAAGATGTTGAAGTGCTGGAATCAAAAAAGCGATCGTTTTGCCGGTGCCCGTTGGAGCTGAGCCCAATAGATCTCGTCCTTCCATTGCTTTTGGGATCACGGTTGTTTGAATCGCTGTGGCGGAAAGGTAACCTTTATCTTCTAACGCGCGCAGTAAACAGGGATCTAAATCAAATTCACAAAAAGGCGGGCTCATCATCTCTTTTTTACCTGGTGGTGTTTTTAAGTCTTTATGGAATTGAGGGCATCTAAAATTGGATATAACCTTTGAGATTAGGATAAAGTTATTTATCAGCTTGTTTTAAATCCATATAGAGATTGCTAGATCCAGGGCAAGCAAAATAAAGGTCCGCCTGTGTGATGCTAGCCAAATTTTTTATGTAAATATCATGACCATCTCCGTAACGTGGGTAGAAATTTGTATATAGAATATTCATTTTTCTGATTTGAAAGAGTTTTCTTGATAGGGCTGCAGATCAGCCCAGTAAGATGGGTTAAGAATTAACGTCGATTACCTACAATCCGTATTAACATTAAGAATAAATTAATAAAATCAATGTAAAGCGTTAAAGCACCTACGATAGAATATTTACGAAACCCTTCTTTATCATTACTGTCTAATTGTTCACCCATATTTTTTAATTTTTGGGTATCGTAAGCCGTTAAACCTACAAATAGCACAACGCCGATATAGGTTACAGCCCACATCAGTGCACTGCTTTTAAGCCAGATGTTAACGATGGAAGCCAGTAAAATACCAATAACACCCATAAATAACATATTACCTAAACCAGTGAGATCCCTCTTTGTGACATAACCATAAAAACTCATCGCACCAAACATGCCTGCTGTGATCACAAAAGTGCTGGCGATAGACGACTGGGTGTAAACAACAAAGATACTGGATATCGTCAAGCCTGTTAATGCGGAATACAACATAAAAAGGCTGGTGGCCATAGCCCCACTGAGCTTGTGGAGCATACCTGAAATCACAAAAACCAATCCTAGCTGCACAATAATAAGACCCAAAAAAACGATTTGGCTCGAAAAGATCAAATTTAAGATGGCTGGGTTGTTAGCCGCATACCAAGCAACGAATGCGGTCAACAATAAACCGCAGGTCATCCAGCCGTATACTTGAGACATATACGCCTGTATACCTGTGCTACGGCCCTCAATAATAGAACCATTAGACTTTGAATAGCGATTCATGATGGTTACCTTTAATGATGTGAATAAATAAGATTTGAAGTAAGAGGAGAATTTTATAATCAAAACTCACCTTTATGGTAAGAATACCATAGAAATTTCACAGCTAAGGCGAAATTCTTCATTTAAAGCAGAGAGTCTCTATGAATCAATATCATATTCTGCCTGTTTAAGTGAGATAATGTGGATGTTAAACCTCTTTTTCAATAACAAGATAGGAAAATGATGCGTGTTTTAGGTATAGAAACATCCTGTGATGAAACAGGCGTTGCGATTTATGATTCAGAATCTGGCTTATTGGCCGATCAATTGTACAGTCAAGTGAAATTACATGCGCAATACGGCGGGGTTGTGCCTGAATTGGCATCACGAGATCATATTCGTAAAATCGTCCCTCTCATTCAAGCCACGCTAAAGGAAGCTTGCGTCTCTCCTCAAGAAATCGATGCCGTAGCTTATACGGCAGGGCCGGGATTAATCGGCGCGTTATTAGTCGGTGCAAGTGTTGGACGCGCATTGGCTTTCGCTTGGAATGTTCCCGCAGTGCCGGTACACCATATGGAAGCCCATTTATTGGCGCCAATGCTTGAGGATCAGGTGCCAGATTTTCCTTTTATTGCACTGCTCGTTTCTGGAGGTCATACCCAGTTGGTCCAGGTGAATGCGATAGGAAAATATGCGCTTTTAGGGGAATCTTTAGATGATGCAGTCGGAGAAGCTTTTGATAAAACGGCGAAATTGCTGGGCCTGGAATATCCAGGAGGCGCAATGTTGGCACATTTAGCCCAGCAGGGACATCCTGATCGTTTTATATTTCCACGCCCGATGATCGATAGACCCGGGCTTGATTTTAGTTTTTCAGGTTTAAAAACTGCGGCATCTCTTACTATTCGTGCGAACCACCAAGACGAGCAAACTCGCTGTGATATTGCTTACGCTTTTGAAAAAGCCGTTATCGATACTTTGGCGATCAAATCTGAACGCGCATTAGAGCAAACGGGTTTAACCAGATTAGTCTTAGCAGGAGGGGTGAGTGCAAACGAAAAACTACGAAGCAAACTCAGTGTCATCATGCACGAACGACAAGGAAAGGTATTTTATGCAAGGCCTCAATTTTGTACGGACAATGGAGCCATGATAGCTTATGCAGGGTGGCGGCATATTCAAGAAGGCAGCCGAAGTGATTTGAGTATTTGTGTACATCCAAAATGGGCACTTTCACAGTAGCCCCAAAAGAGGACGTAATTTTTTTATTGTCAACTTTAGAGTCGATATCAGAATCAAATAGCAATACATTAGGTCTTTAAAAATGACCACATTGAGCTCTATGACGTAACAAATGATCCATCAACACGATGGCGAGCATCGATTCAGCGATAGGCACTGCTCTAATACCCACACAGGGATCGTGGCGGCCAGAAGTAGTCATTTCAACTGTTTCGCCTTGTTGATTAATCGTTTTGGCGGGTATTGCAATGCTGGAAGTGGGTTTTAGTGCCAGATGAACCAGCAAAGGTTGCCCACTGCTGATCCCACCCAAAATGCCTCCTGAATAATTCGTTGAAAAACCAGAAGACGTCATTTCATCACGACTTTCACTCCCCAATTTGTTCACAAAAGAAAACCCCTCACCTACTTCTAGCCCTTTAACCGCATTAATGCTCATGAGTGCATGAGCTAAATCTGCATCAAGGCGATCGAACACAGGCTCGCCTAAACCGACAGGCAAATTCTTAGCCATTATTGTGATTTTAGCTCCGATGGAATCCCCTCTTTCTTTTAGAGCACATATTAATTCGGCAATTTCCTCCACCTTATGAGGATCGGGGCAAAAAAAAGGGTTAGCTTCAATGCATTCTTTCTCTTTAAATTCACAACAAATCGTACCTATCTGAGATAAATAGCCCTGTATTTCAATGCTGAAATGCTCAAAAAGATATTTTTTTGCAATCGCACCTGCTGCAACACGCATTGCTGTTTCACGTGCAGAGGCCCGCCCTCCGCCACGATAATCCCGTATGCCATATTTTTTTTGGTAGGTGTAATCTGCATGACCCGGTCGAAACAGATCCTTTATCGATTGATAATCTTGTGGACGAGCGTCTTTATTTTCGATCAGCAATCCAATACTAGAACCTGTGGTTTTACCTTCAAAAATGCCTGAAAGAATACGAATCTGATCGGATTCGCGACGCGAACTGGTATAGGGTGACATGCCTGGGCGTCGGCGATTTAGATCTATCTGTAAATCATTTTCACAAAGCCATAATCCTGGAGGAACACCATCAACAATACAGCCTAAAGCGACACCATGAGATTCACCAAATGTAGTCACACGAAAAATTTGCCCTATACTATTGCCTGCCATTTAAGCTCCCTTTTTAAAGCTGATTTTGTAGTGACTCACACTTAATCTGGAGGATATGAATTTTTATTTTTATGAAGATGAATTGTGTCAGATAAATCGCCTTATCTTTTCGCTCAAAAAGGCATTCAAATTATTTTTATTTTACCTTGGACTCACTTAATTTTCACCTAAAAATAAGATAGGAATTCCGACAGTCAGTCGCACGTTTACAATAAGTTTTGAAACAGGTCTAATATTATTTTAAATAATGAGGAATCAGTGAAATGAAGATAGTTATTCTTGGTGCAGCAGGAGGCATTGGTCAAGGGCTTGCTCTTTTACTAAAGGCCCAGCTTCCTGTAGGTTCAGAGCTTGCGCTTTATGATGTTAATTCGATTACCCCAGGGGTTGCAGTTGATCTTAGCCATATCCCAACAGATGTGACGGTGAATGGTTTTAGTGGTAAAGATCCGACGCTTGCACTTTTAGGTGCAGATATTGTTTTAATTGCAGCGGGTATAGCACGTAAGCTAGGAATGGCGCGTTCAGATTTATTTGACGTAAATGCAGGTATTGTTCAAAAATTAACAGAAGACATTGCACATACTTGTCCAAAAGCATTGGTCGGGATTATCACCAATCCAGTGAACAGCACAGTTGTTATTTCGGCCGAAACTTTTAAAAAAGCCGGTGTTTATAACAAAAATAAATTATTTGGTATCACGACATTAGATATTATTCGAGCAAGGAGTTTCATTGCTAAACTAAAAAACAAGGTATCAGAAAATATTAAAGTGCCTGTGATTGGTGGGCACTCAGGTGTCACTATTTTACCTTTATTATCCCAAATACCTGATATCAGTTTGACTGAAAGCGAAATAAAGACTCTGACTCAGAGTATCCAGAATGCAGGTACAGAGGTCGTAAAAGCAAAAGAAGGGGGAGGGTCTGCTACTTTGTCCATGGCTTATGCAGCTGCCTTATTTTGTTTTTCATTAGTTCGTGCATTAAATGGTGAAAAAGGGATTGTAGAATACGCTTATGTTGAAAGCGATCGTAAACAGTATCCTCGTTTTTTTGTACAACCTGTTCTTTTAAATGAAAATGGTATTGCCGAATATAAAGAAATAGGGGCGTTAAGCGCTTTTGAACAAAAGCATTTAGAAAAAATGTTGGATGAATTAAACAAAGACATAGAGCTCGCTGAACAATTTAATCAATAAAAATTTTTAAAAAAAAGAGCTTCAAATAATTTTTTCGTTTTTTTGTGAGAGATAAAATCTAACCTTTTTATTAAAATATCAAACATAGTTAAAGAGTAACAAAATGAATAAAAACGGCGGGTTGAATTTTGAACACCTATTAAATGAGCAGGAAATAAGTGCTGTCAAGCCACCTGATATGTATAAAGTGATATTGAATAATGACGATTATACTCCGATGGAATTTGTGGTTGATGTGCTCCAAAACTTCTTTTCTTATAACCTTGAACAGGCAACAGCATTGATGCTTAAAGTTCATTATCAGGGAAAGGCGATTTGCGGCACTTTTACGGCAGAGGTGGCGGAAACGAAGGTAGCATCTGTAAATCAATATGCCAGAGAAAACGAGCATCCATTTCTTTGCACCCTGGAAAAAGCCTGAGCAACGTATCTATTGAGAGGAAAGAATATGCTTAATCAAGAACTTGAACTGACTTTGAATATTGCTTTTGCTACGGCACGTAGGAATAGACATGAATTCATGACCCTGGAACATTTATTACAGGCTCTGTTAACGAATACATCAGCAAAAGAAACTTTAGAAGCCTGTCACGTTGATTTGCTGGTTTTACACAAAGAACTCGAAATTTTTATTGAAAAAACCACACCTGTATTTCCTTTAAGCGATAAAGAATGTGATGTTCAGCCTACCCTGGGCTTTCAACGCGTATTGCAACGTGCCGTTTTTCATGTTCAGTCCTCTGGGCGCAGCGAAGTATCAGGTGCTAATGTTTTAGTCGCTCTTTTCAGCGAAAAGGAATCACAAGCAGTGTATTTACTGCGTAAACATGATGTCACTCGTTTGGATGTCGTCAATTTTATTGCTCATGGTATACGTAAAGATTTTTCAGAAAACAAAGAAACCACAGAAAATTCCGTGATTAAAGATCCTGGCGCTTCATCATCCAGCGAGAATATTGAAAGCGCGCTCATTAATTTAAATCATCTGGCTCAATCTGGTCATATTGATCCTTTAATTGGCCGAGCCAAAGAGTTACAACGCACTGTACAGGTATTGTGTCGTCGTCGAAAAAATAATCCTTTGTTGGTAGGGGAATCTGGGGTAGGTAAAACCGCGATTGCAGAAGGCTTGGCGTGGAAAATTGTACAAGAAAATGTACCTGAGATTATTAAAAAATGCGTTCTTTACTCTTTAGATATTGGCTCTTTATTAGCTGGCACAAAATATAGAGGAGATTTTGAAAAGCGTTTCAAAGCCTTGTTAAAAACCCTGCAAGAGGATGAAAACAGTATTTTATTTATTGATGAAATTCATACCATTATTGGAGCAGGTGCAGCTTCAGGGGGGCAAATAGATGTCGCCAATTTATTAAAACCATTTCTTTCTAACGGAAAAATTCGTGTGATGGGTTCAACGACTTATCAAGAATTTAGTAAGATTTTTGAAAAAGACAGGGCTTTAGCGCGTCGTTTCCAAAAAATTGATATTATTGAACCCACAACAGAAGAAACGATCCAGATTATTAATGGATTAAAAACAAAATATGAAGCACATCACGATGTCCGTTATACCTCAAAAGCAGTGCGAGCGGCCGTCATTCTATCTGCGAAATATATCAATGATCGTCATTTACCGGATAAAGCCATTGATGTCATAGATGAAGCAGGAGCTTCTAGCCGATTGCTTCCACTGAGTAAGCGAAAAAAGACGGTCAATGTATCAGATATTGAATCTGTAGTTGCTCGTATCGCGCGTATACCCGAACAAGCGGTTTCAGTCAATGACAAAGAAGTATTAAAAAATTTGAATGATCGTTTAAAGATGTTGGTCTTTGGTCAAGATGAAGCCATTTCTATGCTGACAGAAGCCATTAAAATGAGCAGGGCAGGGTTAGGCAATGAGAACAAACCTGTGGGTGCTTTTTTATTTGCGGGCCCTACAGGGGTAGGAAAAACAGAAGTCACTTTACAGCTATCTAAAGCGCTGGATATCGAATTATTACGTTTTGACATGTCGGAATATATTGAGCATCACACAGTGAGTCGTTTAATTGGAGCGCCTCCAGGCTATGTGGGTTACGAACAAGGCGGCCTAATGACTGATGCTGTTATCAAGCATCCGTATGCCGTATTATTATTAGATGAAATTGAAAAAGCGCACCCAGATATTTTTAACCTGCTTTTACAAGTGATGGATAACGGTACGTTAACTGATAACAATGGGCGAAAAGCGGATTTTCGCAATATCATTCTTGTGATGACAACCAATGCAGGTGTAAGAGAAACAGAGCGAAAATCGATTGGGTTTACTGAGCAGGATCACAGCCCTGATGCCATGTTGGAAGTGAAAAAAATTTTTTCCCCTGAATTTCGTAATCGACTTGATAATATCATCTGGTTTAATGGTCTTTCTATAAACGTGATCCAACAGGTAGTGGATAAATTTATTGTTGAATTGCAGGCACAACTTGATGCAAAAGGCGTCTCACTGGAAGTCAGTGACGATGCTCGTGATTGGCTGGCTGAGAAGGGTTACGATAAATCCATGGGAGCCAGGCCAATGTCAAGAACTATTCAGGAGCACATCAAAAAGCCTCTTGCGAATGAACTTTTATTTGGGGCCTTGGTAGAAGGGGGATCGGTCACTGTGGTATTAGATAAAGAAAAAAACCAGCTGCTTTGTCAGTTTTGTAGTACCGAAGAACTTAAAACCAAAAAGGAAAACGTTCTTCATTAGCCGAAAATCACTCACTAATAGTGAGATAAAAAAGACAGAGCCTATCCTGTAGCTATTTCGAAAAGCGAAACACGAAACACTTTTTACCGGCTACGGAAAGTGATGCGGGCTTTGCTGAGGTCATAAGGTGTGAGTTCTAAAGTGACTTTATCACCAGTCAATATACGGATATAGTTTTTACGCATCTTGCCTGAAATGTGCGCCGTGACATGGTGGCCGTTTTCTAATTCAACCCTAAACATCGCATTCGGCAGGGCATCTCGCACTGTTCCTTGCATTTCAATATTTTCTTCTTTAGCCATAAGCTCCTCTTAATATCATTACCTTCATTTTAAAATGCGGGCAGATAATGCCGAAAAATGCCGATTTTGTAAAGGATCGTGGAATTATTCCAGGGCAATCGCATCTGAAAAAAACTTGATATATGAATAATAAATTGATTTATTTTGTTTTTTATTTATGAATTGTTTTTGAATGTTTTCAGTGACGCCTATTAAGACATTGCAGCCCTCTAAAAAACCGGACATCAAGTGTAGCTTGATTTTTATTGAAGCACGGAAAATAGTATGATTCGTTTTTGATTTATCATACGTTATCTTTTTAGGAAATTATGATGCTAGGAATTCATCGTTCTGCATTGATCCCTTTTAGTGCTGATAAGATGTATAAACTGATTAATGATGTGTGTGCTTACCCTGAATTTTTACCAGGCTGTGTAGGCAGTAAAGTCATCAATGTCACTGATAATGAAATGATAGCCGCAGTAAAAATTGCTAAAGCGGGTATACATAAAACTTTTATCACCCGTAATACTTTAATGACTAATCGTAGTATCAATATTGAATTGATTGAAGGTCCTTTCCGAGCACTGACAGGAAGTTGGAAATTGACAGCCTTAAGCCCCAGGGCCTGTCAAATTGACTTTCATCTTGATTTTGAATTCACTAACAAATTACTTGCATTAGCATTTGGAGGACTATTTAAAGATTTGGGTGAAAATATGCTGGAGGCCTTCACCAAGCGTGCCAAAGTAATTTACGGGGTTGATGAAAGAATTGCCTTTTAAAAGAGATCTTTTCAAATAAGTTTGCTGCCGGGCAAAGCATTCGTTAGAATGCGCCACTTTTTTATAAAAATTTCCTCAGTATCATCAAAGTTGATTCACGCTTCAAAAAGAGAGAAAAAAATGATCGTCATTAATGCTAAATTACGTCAAAAAGAAGAAAAAGGCACGGCGGCCAGTCGTCGCTTCCGTAAAGCCGGCCTATTCCCCGCCACTGTTTATGGAGGTAGCCTTCCTCCTGTGTCTATTGTCCTGGATCATGATGTCGTGAAAAACCTTGAAGCCAATCCCGCGTTTTATAATGAAATACTGACACTTGAGGTTGGAGAAGAAAAAACGAAAGTAAAGATTCAAGCTATTCAGAGACATCCGTTTAAGCCTAAATTAACGCATATGGATTTCATACGGGCGAATGAAGTCTGATGACGTAGCCAATTTTGATCGTTCAATAATAACCCCCACATTGCCCGCGCTGGAGACTGCGCGGGGTTTGCTGACTTTGATCCACACCCAAGGGGAAGAAAAACGCTGCAATAAAAGATCGGCGACCTCTTCTGCCACCCGTTCAATTAATTCAAAACGCTGTCTTGTGACGTGTTGCTGCACCGAATCACAAATATCGACGTAATTTAAGCAATCTTCGACCTTATCGCTGCTGGCAGGCTTTCTGTTCTCATACCCCATTTTGATGTCAAATATCAGCTCTTGTCGTAGGGTTTTTTCCCAATCATAAACTCCTATCAGTGTGAATATGCGCAAGGCCTCGATAAATAAAATGTCCATTTTCCCCTTTTAATTTTCTAAAGCCGTCAGCATTTGAGAGATGAATTCATGGCTACGCTGAGGCATTCCTTGTTTTAATGGATGGTTATTGCTTTTATTGAAACCTGACATCAGTGTTGTCATTACCTTATTGCCTGAATGAGATTGTTTTGGTTTAGTATTTGGTGCCCAAATATCGTACGGAAAGGCCTGTTCTCTTATGATACTTAATCATATCATGCTCAATTTTGATAAAATCACACATCTTTGATGTTTGATGGATGATAATTCCTGTTTCTCATTTTTTATCATCCTCCTCAAAAAAACAGAGATTATCCTAAGATTGACTTTGTTAATAGTGGCAGAGCGAGACAGGGTGCTGAGCAAAGACATTAAGACTCCTAAGGACAAAAAACCTTAGGGTGATTCACTTATTACGAAAGGAATTTTAATGAAAAAAATTAAAAAAAAGAAAATGAGCGGTTTTTGAAAGTGGATTTTTTTAAAAAATCTTAAACTCTTCTCTAAAATTTATTTTCATTAGAACTTAAGCAAGCCTCATATATTTTAAGAAAAAATATCTAAATAAGCACTACATGTGTGTTCGATGGGATATTAATCCTCAATTTTGCCTAAGTCTTATTCATTTAACTTACTAACATAAAATATAAGAGAAGATATTATGGCTCCAACTAGTGTAAATCCTAACAGTAGCAATTTTTTTGAAATAAAGACTATGTTTGAAGGCCTTACAACAAAAAAACCATCCGAAAAAGCATTTGAAGGCCTACAGTCTGTCACAAATACCACTGAACCGAAAGCGCAACTGCCATCGCCAAAAGCAACAAGTACTGAAGGGAAAAAGCGTCCCCCAGCGGTACCAGAAAAAACAGCAAAAACAAAGAAAGAATACGACAGGTTAAAACAAAAACACGAAGCGAACCTACTCTCAAAGTCAGTGGCACCAGAGCTACAGAAGCCAGTATTGCCAAGAGCAACAAGTACTGAAGGGGAAAAGATCCCCCCATCGGTACCAGAAAAAACAGGAGAAACAAAGCAAAAATACAAAGAGTTAAAACAAGAACACGAAGCGAACCTACTCTCAAAGTCAGTGACACCAAGGCTACAGAAACCGCCAGTGCCACCAAGAACAAGGACTAAAAATAAGTTTTTGCAAGATAAGCTCGACGAGGTAGCCCGAACAGGAAAACTGGACTGTAAAGGTATTACAGATGAAAGTTTAATCCATTCAGCTTTACGAAAAATTCGTAAGGCGCACCTCCCAATCCGTACGCTCGATTTATCTGAGTGCCATTTAACACATTTGCCTACACTATTACTGGAGAAAAAGTTTAACCACCTAACTTCATTACAATTGAATGACAATCCTATTCTGACTCAGTTGCCTCACAACATGGATAAGCTGCTTCCAAAATTAGCCCATCTGAACATCAGTAGGACTGGTATCAATGCAATAGATTCGGCTGGCATATTTCGCCTTTTAAGGAGAACTGATTTGTTCATCATTGAGTTAGCTGGTACACCGGTAACAGCAGATGAATACAGAGATAAGATGACATCTATTTTCGAGCAGAATAAGGGGCTTAGGGGAAACACAGTGAAATTGTCCAAAGATGGGTCGATAAAAGTTTTTTCTTCAAAGGCTGAATCTATTCGTTCAAAATTAAGAGCACAAAGGGAAGGCTTACTTAAATCAGCCCCAGGCGTTGAGTTGATCATGCCGTTCAGTCAAGGTAAAGGTCGTTTTGATATAGCTTGCCCTGGTGATGGGATCTGCGCTGGCATCTCCACTGCAATTTCTCTGAGTGTTTTAGCAGGCGAGAGGGTTGAAGTATTCCTAAAAAAGCTCTATCTGGATCCCTCAGAAGGTCAGAGAAAAGGGAAAATTAATTTGCCATATGTGCATGGGTTAAATGAATTACACCACAGGGTAAACTCATTGCACAAAGCCAAACAATACCTTAAAGAAAGAGATATAGAGTATAAAGAACTCGATCATTTTTGGGTTGAAGATGCCCCAGCAGAAAACTTAAAGTCAACCGTTGCTTTTCTAGAAAAACAGGTTTGGGCTACTACTGAAAACAAATCATTAGACATCCGTTTATTTTATAAACCTGGAAATGGTCATGCAATTTCTTTTGTCATTAGCGATGAAAAAAATGATAAGCAAGAAAAAGCCGTATATTTTGCTGAACCGAATATCGGTATCTTTAGAATTTGGCTAAAAGAAAACTCCAATCAATTAAATGACTTTTTTTTGAAATATGCTGACTCTGAATATGTAACGCCTGAAACATTTATTGTGTCTGAGATTAAGAGAGCATCGTCAGCTTCAACCTGATTTAACAGACATCAGATTATGACGCCCCTCATCTGTTTTATCGAGTATAGGGGGGTGTGCCTGAGTTAAATCAGAGGATGTTTGAGCCCATCGAATCACATTCAAGACTTGCCGTTGAGACAAACCATATTTGAGGGCCAGGTGGTCGGCGGAGAGGGTAGTGCTCAAGACCTGGGTCATTTCCTGTAACAGATAGGGTAAAATAAAACTTTCCTTAAATTCTCTGGCTTTTCTGTTGTCGATAACGGCCCAAATAAAGGCCAATGTGGAGACCCCGCCTTCTTGCATCTTGTCCATTCCGCGATTTTTTTCTGAATTAACAAGTGCCATTACTTTAGTTTTTGCATCTGTTGTTTTTTGCGCTGCTTTTTCTGCCCGAATAAGCAATGAAAACTTTTTTTCTTCCAAACTGGTATTAAAACATTCAATTTTTGAATTATCCTTTTTTATAACAACCTGTCTACTCTTTGTGATTTCCATTAACATATTTGGTTTCGTTATCATGGCACTCATTTCACTACGATTAAGGATTTTTCATGCAAAACATAAATCAGCCTCCACTGTGGCTATTAATATTGTTGATCATGTTTCCACAATTGGTGCAAACCATTTACAGCCCGGCGCTACCAGATATTGCTTCTTCGTTCAGAGTCAGCAGTGAGCAAGCGGCTCAAACACTGTCAGTCTACTTTGTCTCCTTTGCCATCGGAGTCGTATTATGGGGCTGGTTGAGCGATCGCATTGGTAGACGCCCCGCCATGATGATTGGTCTGACCTTCTATGCTTTAGGGGAAGCCCTCGCGATAGTGGCTATCAATTTCAACATGTTGCTACTGGCTCGTATGGTGGCAGCTTTGGGTGCCGCTGCAGGTTCGGTCTTGGTGCAAACCATGTTGAGAGACAGTTATAAGTCAACCGCATTGGCTCGCGTATTTTCGATCATAGGCGCAGCGCTGGCAGTGAGCCCGGTGTTTGGGTTGTTGAGCGGAGGCTGGCTGGTGAGTCTTTACGGGCATATGGGGGTGTTTATTGCTCTGTCATCGTTCTCGATATTGCTGCTCGTGCTGACGGCTATTGCTCTGCCGGAAACGCGGCCTGAAAATACGATCGGACACAGTATGCTCAGTCTGGCTGTACGCATGGCGCGAGACAGCTCATTTTGGCGAAATGCCATGCTGATTTCATTGCTCAATACAATGATATTCAGTTATTACAGTCTTGCACCATTTCTTTTCGAACAGTTCGGTTGGGATTCCAAGGCTTTTGGTTGGACTGGATTTTTACTGATGTTCTCATCCCTTTTTGGCAGCCTGCTAAACCGCAAGTTGTTGGCTTCAAACAAACACACGGAACAACTGGTGCGTCATGCTTGCAGTTTGGCACTATTATCCGGCATTGCCGCATGGGGTTTACAGAGCTCTCCGTGGATTTTGGTGCCTGTAGTCGGGGTGGTTGTTGCTTATGGAATCGCGATTCCCAATATACTGAGCCATGCTTTGCGTCAATATAGTGAGCAGACAGGCGCTGCAGGAGCGCTGTTCGGGCTGGTTTACTATTTATTGTTAGCTCTGATGCTAGGGCTGGCTGGTGTGGTACAGCAGTTGGGCCTTGTTCTTACCGCTTGTGCGATGATAGCCTGGTTATGCCGGCCATCTTCAATCAGTCATTGAAAATAAAAAAATAGTATGATTACCTCCACTCAAAATTAAGTTTTAATTTTGATTCTCGGTGATGTCTGCTTTTCTTAGAGGTACGATCAGCATATCGACATGGACAACACTCAGCAGCTGACGAGTGGAGGACATCAACTTACTCCAAAAATCCTGATGATGTCCGCATAGCACTAAATCCACTTCATATTTTTTGACGGCATCCACCAAAACTTCCGCGAATGCCCCATTTCCGATTAAGGTTTCAGTAATAAAATAATCGGTACTTTGGGATAACTGAGTTAATTTTTTTTTCGTTTCCTCAGCAATATGTTTTTGAACATCCCCAAAAGGCGGATCTATTAAACCTGTATAAAGATCGGTGTAATTCACATCCACGTGTATGAGAGAAATTTTGGCATGATAGGGTTTTGCCATGGAAACTGCTTTTTCTAACAAAATTTGACTTTCCTCAGAAAGATCAACTGCAATCAAAATATGTTGATAGGCCATGATGAAAATCTCCTTTATATTAAATTGTGATTTTTGTATTTTAATTTATTGATATTTTTAATAAATAAATTTATAGCAGAATGCTAGAGTGACAACTCTTCTAAAACTGAAAATCCATATTTTTCTAAAATAGGGGATAAGCTTTCCGTCTCCCCATTTTTTTTAACGCAATAAGCCTTATTTTTAAATGAATGCACAGAGGTATTTTGTTGTGATCCAATGAGAGAAAAAGCACGTTTGGCTATTGCTGCCCCTGAATGGATCATGCTCGCGTTTAAAAAAATTTGCTTTAATTCATTTATGATAAAGGGGAAATGGGTACAACCAAGTACAATCGTATCTGGTACTTTTTGTAGGTTCAGCCATGGCTGTAAAATTTTTTTAAACATATTGATAGAAATTTCTGTTCCCAGCACTTTTTTTTCTGCCAAATAAACGAGTTCAGATGATCCTAATAGTTCCACCTGGCAATTTTTAGCAAATCGTTTTATTAAATCTAAAGTATAAGGGCGTTTTATCGTTGCTGGCGTTGCCAGCAAACCCAAAACACCATTACGGGTGATATGTGCAGCAGGTTTGATCGCAGGAACCGCACCTATAATAGGAAAAGAAAAACGTTGACGCAAAATAGGTAAAACAATAGTACTCGCTGTATTACAGGCAATAATAACGCAATTTAAAAAATGCTTTTTTTGTATAGCAGTCATGATTCTGACTATTTGCTCTAAAATGAAAATTTCAGATTTTTCGCCATACGGAAAACCTTCATTATCAAAACAATAAATATAATGAATGTGAGGCAATAATTTTTGCATTTCTTGATATACGGATAAACCACCTATCCCAGAATCAAGAATCAACACACTGACACGATCATAAAAATTCATTTGAGAAGTCATCATAATCCATACAAAAATCTTGGTTTTTAAAAAAGGTAAGCAGATTTTTTAGTGCGAAAATTCCAATTTATTAAAAATATTGATTACTATTAATTTTTCTTTTCGTAAAAAGAATAAATGATATAAAAATCAACGTTAATTTTTTCTGTGGATAAAATAAATATATTTTGATCAATTCCCTCTTGGAAAATAAAAAAATCAATTTTTTAAATATATAAATCAATAAAATAACAATACGGAAAAAATAATTCATCCAAAATGAATCAAAAAATAAAATGTGGATAAGTCTGTTAATAAATTTTTCATCAAATTCACAGAGCCCATTCTCATTGATGACCGTTTATCTCTGAATAAAATGTTCGCGATAGTAGGCTAATTCAGAAACAGACTCCCTTATATCTTCCAAAGCCTGATGTGTATTTTTCTTTTTAAATCCAGGCAATATTTCAGGTTTCCAACGGGCAGCTAATTCTTTTAAAGTACTCACATCAAGATAGCGGTAATGAAAATATGCCTCCAATTTTGGCATATAACGATAAAGAAAACGTCTATCTTGAGCCACACTATTACCACAAATCGGTGATTGACCTTCAGGCACCCATTTTCTTAAAAATTCAAGCGTGGCGGATTCTGCATCCGCTGTCGAAAAGAGACTGTTTTTGACACGCTCAATTAACCCTGTTTTTGTATGAACACATATGTTCCAATCGTTCATTAACGCTATCTGTTGATCGGATTGATAAATTTGTATCACAGGCCCCTCTGCGAGAATATTGAGATCGGCATCGGTCACCAAAGTGGCAATCTCAATAATGCTATCCCGCTCAGGATCTAACCCTGTCATTTCCAAATCAATCCAAATTAAATTTTGGTGATGATTGATAGATTTTTTGACCATACTTATATTAACTACCTTACTTTTAGTATTAAAAAAATAATCATGTATTATGATTGATACAGTTTAACCTATAATCAAATGGCGATTTCAATTTAAAAATAAAGATATTGTGAAAAAAAATAAACTCTCAAAAAATCAACACCGCCGTATTCAGGCTCATCATCAATATCGACTCCATCCGACATCTCTCACGGACGATAAAAACAATCAATTAGACGATGCTCAATTTGGTGAACCACAACAAGGGGTCGTCATTAGCCGTTTTGGTCAGCACGCAGATGTAGAAGGTCATCAGGGTCAACAACAACGCTGTCATATCCGAAGGAACGTGCTTTCTTTAGTGACAGGTGACAGAGTGATCTGGAGACCTGGTATACCAAGGCAAGAAAACCGCAACGTAAAAGGTATTGTAGAAGCCGTTCATGAACGAAAATCTGTCTTAACCCGCCCCGATTTTTATGACGGTATTAAACCGATGGCAGCGAACATCGATCAGATCGTCATAGTCTCAGCAGTGATCCCTGATTTATCACTTAATATGATTGATCGTTATTTGGTGGTCTCTGAAAGTTTAAATATAAAGCCGCTCCTCCTTTTAAATAAAATTGATTTATTAACACCCAATGAACGAAAAAAAATCAATCTCAGGCTGAATATTTATCGAAATATTCATTACACTGTTCTTGAAGTGTCGGCTCAAACAGGTGAAGGAATCGCTGATTTACAAGCAAATTTATTAGGCCGTGTCAGTATTTTTTCTGGTCAATCGGGCGTAGGAAAATCCAGTTTATTGAACACTTTGTTGCCCCCGACTGAACAGCAAATCCTGGTTGAAGCCCTTTCAGAAAAATCCGCCCTGGGTCAACATACTACGACAACAAGTCGTTTGTATCATTTTCAACAAGGAGGAGATTTGATTGATTCACCCGGGATCAGAGAATTTGGTCTTTGGCATTTAACCCAAGAGCAAATTATCCAGGGTTTTATTGAATTTCGTGATTATGTTGGGCATTGTAAATTCAGAGATTGTGCACACATCGATGATCCCTGTTGTGCCCTGCGTGATGCCGTTCAAAAAGGCCATATCGCTAAAGAGCGTTTTGATAACTATCATCAAATTTTGTCGGAAATCACTTCTTTGAAAGGCAAAAAACTTTTTAATCAAGATTAAATATTCATGGATTTTATGCTAAAAAAATTAAAAATTAAATTACAATATCTATTACCTCAACACGCTTTGACTCGTCTCGCCGGTTGGGCTGCCAATAAAAAAGCAGGCTGGCTTACTCAGCAGGTGATTAAGATATTTGCTTCCTATTACCGCGTTAACATGAAAGAAGCACAATATACTGAATTTTCTGCGTATTCTTCTTTTAATGAATTTTTTATTCGTTCCTTACGTTCTGATGTCCGCCCTATTGCAGCAGGAGATAACATTCTCGTTCAACCAGCAGATGGCACAATCAGTGAATCAGGCCGAATTGATAAGGATAAAATTCTACAAGCGAAAGGCCATGACTATTCTTTAGAGGCCTTACTGGCCGGCCAGTCTTTGCTTGCAAAAGAATTTGAAAATGGGCAATTTGTGACAACCTATCTTGCGCCGGGTGATTACCATCGAGTGCATATGCCTTGTGATGGGGTTCTGCGCGAAATGATTTATGTTCCAGGCTCTTTGTTTTCAGTGAATGCTTTTTTTGCAGAGAATGTCCCTTATTTGTTTGCCCGCAACGAGCGCGTGATTTGTATTTTTAATACAGCCTTTGGCACCATGGCTCAGATTTTAGTAGGTGCAATGATTGTGGGGAGTATTGAAACTTTGTGGTCAGGGCCTGTTGATTCCCAGAGAAAGGGCATTATTCAACGCTGGGTTTATCCTGATGAAGGTAGTGAAGCCCCGATTATTTTGAAAAAAGGTGAAGAAATGGGGCTTTTTAAATTAGGCTCTACTGTGATTAATTTATTTGTATCAAATAAAATAAAATTAGCCTCTCATTTACAAAACGGTTCAATCACAAGGTTGGGAGAAATATTAGGGGAAGCCCTTCATTAATTTTTAAAAGTTGTATAAAAAATGCTGATCTATTTTTTACAATTTTGAACAAAGTCGGTTTTATGCTAAACGAGTTGAATATTTTTCAGAAAATTATCTATTGGAGCGAATGAAGACAAGTGCATCCTTTGAGAAACTGCTTTTTTTCAATAGACCTCTTGAAAAAACCTATAGAGCGCGGTGAATTGAAAACGTTCTCGGTGCAGGTACCGGAGCACATTAGAATAGATGAGGAGGAGAAACATCATGTAACGGAAAAATTACAATTCGTATCAGGCTATATAAAAAGTATTATATTACCGTTTATTTTGTTACTGATAGGCTTACTATATTCTCTAACAGCACTCCCCGATCCACCTCGATTAAATAAAATTCAGATCGAAAGCTTTTTAAAAAAAGTCAAATCAAATCAGAAATTACCTCATCAAAAAGAAATCATTCAAACGCTTGAGGCCAGTATAGACTGGCTAGATGCTACTGAGATATCTGAAAAAGAAGCAAAGAAATATCAGATAGTGATTAATAATTTTGAAAGTCTCACAAAAAATTTACAGAAACAAATAGAAAAAGAAGATGAGAAACCCCTTTCAATAGAAGCCAACCTAACAATTCAAGAACTCGAACAAGAGGTGATAAAAACCAACAGTCAACTGATAGAGCTCACTCGACAGATACAACACGAACAAGAAGAATTCCAACAAATTTTTGATTTGATTCTCAAAATACCGGCGGAACAATCCGAAATACGACGTATTTTGAGCCAAATCACTCAACAGTTACAGTTAAAAAGCAATCCCCTCACGCCGCTTGAACAAGCTCAATTGACTTTATTGAAAGCTGAAGTGTTAGCACATAGAGCAAAGCTCAATCAACTCGAACTAGCACAGCTTTCGTCCAATAATCGGCAAGAGTTATCACGTATGCGTATCGAACTGTATCAAAAACGCCATGAACACAAAGATAAATTGCTAGAAATACTGCAAAAAAATCTTAATGATCAGCGATATAAAAATGCAGAGCAAGCCTTAAAACGTACCGAATTAATGGCAAAAGAATGTGCTGATTTGCCTGTATCGATCAGTAAAAACATGGAAACCAATCGCATGCTCACTGACACATTAAACGAGCAGGCAAAACGTATGAATGCAATTTCTTACCAAAAACGTCAAATTGATTCTGAAATTTTAAAAGTCAAGCAAACCTTAAATGCGATCCGTGAGCAGGTACAATGGCTTTCTGTTTCACCCGCATTAGGCGAAACCTTAATCACACAAGTAGAAAAATTACCTGAGAAACCAAAATTACAAAAATTAGATCAGGATATGGCTGACTTACGGCTTAAACGATTGAACTATGAAGAGTTATTGGAACAAGAACGAAAAAAAATGATCTCAATACAGGAAGGTGGCCCCTCTTTAGCATCTCAGCAACGCTGTATTTTTGATGCTCAGATGCGTCATAAATCTGAATTACTTAATTTACTGATTTCAGGTTATGACTCACAAATATTAGAATTGACCAAAATCAGATTAGCAAGTAATCAACTGGTCGACGCACTTAATGAAGTGCAAGAAGCTGTTCACCGTTATCTTTTTTGGGTACCCGACATTAATCGAGTTTCCTTTGCTTACCCTATTAAAACCGTTAAAGATTTAATGCAATTATTATCATTAAATACCGCCTCGCAAATTTCAGGCGCTTTAATGACAATGTTAAACAACCAGCAAACGCTTCTCCAGACTATTGGCGCATTACTCCTTGTTGCTTTCAGTATAGGTTCGCGTCGACACTATTATGCTTTTCTTGAACGAACCCACAACCGTGTCGGGAAAGTCAATCAAGATCAATTTTCTTTAACGCTCCGAACAGTATTTTGGTCCATATTTATCGCATCCCCTTTACCTATATTATGGAAAATCATGGGTTATGGTTTACAAAATGCTTGGTCTTATCCCATCGCGGTCAGTATTGGTACTGCTGTGACTGAAACTGTGCCTGTGTTATGGGTTTTTATGATCAGCGCCACTTTCGCCAGCCCTTATGGACTTTTTATCTCTCATTTTCGCTGGCACCCCGACCAGGTTAAAAGAGCCATGCGTTTTTATCGTATGCTCATTTGGCTTATCGTGCCTCTTATGATGGCTATCATTACTTTTCAAAATTATAATGACAGAGAATTTTTAAGTACTTTGGGCCGCCTTTGTTTTATTTTGTTGTGTATTGCACTTAGCCTGGTGACAACCAGCCTAAAACGGGCAGGTGTGCCTCTTTATTTGGATAAAAATGGTCATTGTGACAATGTACTGAATCACACATTATGGCGATTGTTGTTTTTTGCTCCTTTGATCGCGGCCTTTGCTTCTACATTAGGTTATCTGGCAACAGCTCAAGCTTTGCTCTCACGTTTAGAAACCTCTGTTACCATCTGGTTCTTTTTATTGATCGTTTATCACATCATTCGTCGCTGGATGTTGATTCAAAGACGGCGTATTGCTTTTGAACGTGCTAAACAGCGGCGGGCTGATATTTTAGCGCAACGGGCGCGAGGGGAAGAGGAAAATCTTTATAATAATTCCGAAAGTGCCATAGAAATAGAGGAACCCGTGATCAATCTGGATCTGATCAGTGCACAATCTCTACGTTTGGTGAGATTTATTCTCACTATGATCGCGTTAATTTCAGTCATTACGATTTGGTCCGATATCCACTCCGCTTTTGGTTTTTTAGAAAACATTCACCTTTGGAAGGTAGCTTCAACCATTAATGGTGTAGATAATATACAAAATATTACTATGGGCTCGCTGCTGGTCTGTATTTTTTTTATTATTGTGACCGCTCAGCTGGTACGTAATCTCCCTGCTCTATTAGAACTGGTGCTGCTACAGCATTTAGATCTGACACCGGGCACCGGTTACGCTATTTCTACCATTACTAAATATTTAATCATGCTTGCTGGGGGGATGATTGGCTTTTCTTTCTTGGGAATTGAATGGGGGAAATTGCAGTGGATGGCTGCAGCTTTAACCGTGGGATTAGGATTCGGTTTACAGGAAATATTTGCTAATTTTATTTCTGGTCTGATTATTTTATTTGAAAAACCCATTCGTATTGGCGATACAGTCACCATACGTAATTTTACCGGCACTGTGACAAAAATTAATACGCGAGCCACAACGATTTTTGATTGGGATAAAAAAGAAGTCATTGTGCCGAATAAAGCGTTTGTGACTGAACAATTTGTTAATTGGTCTCTGTCAGATACCATTACTCGTGTGGTATTAAATATTCCTGCCCCCGCAAACGTGAATAGCCAACTCATCAAATCCATATTATTAAATGCCTGCAAATGTTGTCCTTTATCATTAACTCATCCAGAACCGGAAGCCTATTTAATCAATCTTGAGCAGGGCATACAGATTTTCGAATTGCGGGTTTTTGCTTCAGATATCACGGAACGGATGCCATTGCGTCACGCAATACATCAGTTAATTTTGGAGGGCTATCAACAACATGGTATTGATCTGCCCTTTCCGCCTTTTCAGGCAAAAATCGATACTTTTAAACACGATGAGCATGCTGTTTTTTTGAATAAAAACCATATAAGAAAAACAGGGAGCTTATAACGAGACACTAACGTTGTTTCAGATAATGCAGATGAAGATAAAAACGCCGTTTTATTATCAAGCTCTTTCAACAGGAAAAGCCATGACCTCGCTTAAATTTTCTGCATTCACTGACAACATAACAAGACGGTCAATCCCTAATGCAACACCTGAGCAAGGCGGTAATCCGTGCTTGAGAGCAGCGATAAAACGCTCATCAATTGAACGTTTAGGCAAGCCTAAAGCAGCACGCTGACGATTATCCTGCTCAAAACGCTGTTGTTGCTCGGCACTATCTGTTAATTCATAAAAACCATTCGCTAATTCAATCCCTTTGAAATACACCTCAAAACGCTCTGCAACGCGATAATCTTCAGTACTGATGCTTGCCAGGGCGGCTTGAGAAGCAGGAAAATGATAAATAAAGACAGGTTTATCACGCCCAATATAAGGCTCGACTCCAGCCATAAAAAGCAATTGCAAAAAAGTATCACGATCTTTTTCGTTATCAGTAATAGAGGCAAGATTCAGCCTCACAGCAGCCTCTTTAATCTGAGTTTCATCAGCAGAAAGGGGATCTATATTCAAATGCCGTAAAAATGCCTGCTGATAAGAAAGTGTCTCCGCAGAATGACAGGTTAATATTTGCTGCAGTAAATCATCCACTTCATCCATTAGACGATACATATCGTAATGAGGTCGGTACCATTCTAATAAAGTAAACTCAGGATTGTGATAACGCCCCATTTCTTCATTTCGAAAACATCGCCCCATCTGATAAATTGGGCCGCTCCCTGCAGCAAGAAGGCGTTTCATATGATATTCAGGACTGGTCGTCATATATAACGACAAGCTTTTAGCCATCGTTGGAGCTAAAAAGCGGGTTTCAAAAGTGGACAAATGTACATCCGTGACCGTCGCTTGGCTCATACAGGGCGTATCAACCTCTAACACACCCCGGTCAGTAAAAAATTGCCGAATTTTTTTGATCATGTCGGCGCGTTTTAATAAATTGGAAATAGGAGCACTTGGCTGCCAGTTAGCCGCTTCGCTCATAGCACTCATAATAAGACTTTACTCCAGATAATTCAGAGGGGGGGAATACATTCTACTCGTAGAATACCCGCCAAACAAATGGATTGAAATCGAGTATTCACCTTATTCATTCATTAAATTAATCAATTTTTTGATATTTTATTTGATCAAAATTTATTTTGAACCGCTTTCCCTTCGAATCCACACATGTTACGCGTTTTTTGCTAAGGATCCCTCTTGTTGAAGCTGTTCTTTATGTTGCGTAAAAGTTTGCATTCCCCATTGTCTTCCTCTGTGCATGACATCTTCTAATTGATGGATTTTACCTTCTCGAATTAAATGAGATACAGCAGGGGTACGCACCAATACTTCAAATAAAGGAATACGTCCTCCTCCCTCTTTAAGCACTAATTTTTGAGCAAGCACCGCGATCAAACTCGAAGCCAATTGACCTCTGACACATGACTTGTCTTCTGCAGGAAAAACGTCGATCAGTCTATCAACCGCCTGAGCCGCAGTAAGCGTATGCAGCGTTGCCAATACTAAATGCCCTGTTTCAGCCGCTGTCAATGCAAGACGAATGCTCTCTAAATCACGTAATTCGCTTAATAAAATAATATCAGGATCCTGCCTTAACGCAGCACTTAAAGCAGCATTTGCCGAACAGGTATGTAAACTTAAATCTCTTTGTTGAATCAATCCCAAGCCGTCTCTGTGAAGATATTCAATAGGATCCTCTAATATGATGATATGACGGGCATAACGCTGATTCATAGCTGAAATCACCGCGTTCAGAGTGGTTGATTTGCCACTACCCGTTGCTCCAGTGATTAAAATTAAGCCATTTTCTTGTCGCATTAATTGTTGAACGATCGCTGGTATATTCAAAACATCAAAATCAGGGCAAGATTCTGGAATGAAACGAAAAGCCGCTGATATTCCGTATTGTTGCTTAAAAAAATGCCCTCTAAGCCGCTGTTTATTTTGGGTGAAAGCAAAATCTAGTTGTCCTTTTTCTGCTAATTGTAGATATTTTGGTTCTGTCAATAGTGTTTGAGACAACATTTTAATTTCTTTCTCATCTACTCTGGAATATCCTTCTAAAACCTGTAACTCACCATCAATACGTAGCCGCGGGTAATGAGCACTACAAAGGTGTAAATCAGAAGCCTTCTTTTTTACACCAAGTTCAATCCATTTTTCGAAATCCATAACTTAGCCCCAAAATTTCAATGAATGCTATCAAGCAAAATATACAGAATGTCAAAGAAAGAATCTTATCGGATGCTCAAAATTGCGGGCGTTCTCCAAAAGAAATTCAATTACTTGCAGTGAGTAAAACAAGATCTGTGAAGCTGATCACAGAAGCAATTCAAGCTGGGCAATATGCTTTTGGTGAGAATTATGTGCAGGAAGGAATAGAGAAAATTCACTATTTTTCTAAAAATAGGATGGGCAATATAAAGCCGCAATGGCATTTTATCGGGCCGTTACAATCAAATAAAACGCGCTCGGTCGCAGAGTATTTTGATTGGTGTCACACAGTTGATCGTTTTAAGCTCGCCGAGCGATTAAGTGCTCAAAGACCTTCTAATCTGCCTGATTTAAACGTGTTAATTCAGGTGAATATCAGTAAGGAAAAAACCAAATCAGGGGTAATGTTGAGTGAATTGTTTGATTTGGCCAGTCTTATAAGCCCTCTTCCAAAACTGAAACTTTGCGGCTTAATGGCCATTCCCGCTCTAATAAAAGATTATCACCAGCAATTGGTGGTATTTGAAGAGATGCACAGTGCATTTTTAGAATTAAAAAAAGAATATCCCGAATGGGATATTCTGTCTTTAGGGATGACAAATGATATGACCGCTGCTATTCATGCGGGCAGTACTTTGGTTCGAATTGGAGAGGGTATTTTTGGTCATTTCGAAGGAAAAATGAATGAAACATCATAAGATCGTTTTTATCGGCTCTGGCAATATAACGAGTGCCATCGTTTCTGGGATAGTCGAAAACGGATATCCCTCTCAAAAAATTACCGTATGCGCTCCTTCTGAAGGTCATCGTGGTGTGCTTGCCAAGAAATGGGGGGTTATCAGTAGTGCGGATAATGCGTCGGCGATTCGTCAGGGCGATGTCATCATATTTTCTGTAAAACCTCAAAAAATCAGGGAGTTATGTCAAGATTTATGCGATGCAAAGATAGATTTTTCAAATAAATTAATTTTATCTGTAGTGACCGGTATCTCAATTTCACGTTTTTGTGAATTACTAAACACAAAATTAAATCTGATCCGGATGATGCCAAATACTCCGGTTAGAGTGCATGAAGGAATGACCGCGTTGTTTGCCGCAGAAGAAGTGAATGAGGCTGATCGCCATTTTACCACCGAGTTAATGTGCTCTGTCGGTAAGGTTTGCTGGTTAAAAAATGAAGCTGATATCAATAAAGTAATCGCGGTTTCTGCAAGTGCGCCGGCTTATTTTTTTCTATTTATGGAAGCCATAGAGAGGGAAGCTTTACTTCTCGGTTTTAGTCAGGAAAGTGCCCGTTTATTAGTACAACAGACAGCGAGAGGGGTTTGTGCACTGGTAGAGAAAAGTTCTGCTCTTTCTCTGTCTGAGCTACGTCAGCAGGTGACTTCGAAAGGAGGCACCACCGAGGCCGCGATCGAATTTTTTAATAAAAAACAGTTATTTACTATTGTTTCCAGTGCTATGAAAGCGGCTATTGCTCAAGCTGAGTTCCTGGAAAAAAACACTTTTTAAAAAAATGTTGAAACTTGCACACTTTCAAAAATAGACTAATGTATAAATATTGATTATTTAAAGTAATTAAATTATCAATAATTTGTATTTAATTTTAAATCTGGTATTTTATTTATTATCTTGGAGGTTAACATGACTTTAAAATCAACTCTTTCTACAATGGAACAAAAAAGTGGTCATCAAAAGGGTAAGTCTTCAGAGAAGATAACGAAAAATGCTGCAAAAGATACAATGAAAACCACACACAATAGGTAGTTGATAGATATATTTTCTGGTGTTTTATTTATCATATTTCTTGATTACACCTCGCCCTTGTTTGGCGAGGTTTTTTTGTGAATTATTAACAGCGGAAGTAAATTTGAAACACACGGCATGCACAGCAGAAAAGTGACAGTTTTTCGCCCCTTTAAAAAGCTAAACCTGATGTTGTTCTATTTTTTCATTAATATCCTTGAGTTCCTTATCAACCAAAAAGAGCCCCTCACCACTACTACCTACTAAATTCAGTTTATCCAAGATAGATTTAAATAATTTCTCTTCTTCATGTTGTTCTGAAACATACCATTGCAAAAACTCAAAGGTAGGAAAATCTTTTTCAGTCAATGCAAGGTCGCATAAATTATTGATTTCCATGCTAACAATTTTTTCATTGTTATAGGTTTTTTCAAAGAGGTCGATCAATGATTCAAAGTTATTTTGAGGTTTTTTAACAGAATCAACAATAGGTTGCTGACCAATATCACATAGATAGTCAAAAATGCGCTGCATGTGTTGCATTTCTTCCTGAGAATGTCGTTTTAAAAAAATGGCGGCTCCTTCAAAACCTTTGTAACTACACCAGGCACTCATTTGTAAATAAAGACTGGCTGAATCAAATTCCAGGTTCATTTGTTGATTCAATTTTTTCACCATGCTGTCTTTGATCATTATTTTTTCCTCATCTCATTATTTCAACTGTTTCTCTCTCCCTGATATTAGTAGCATTTACAATTAATATCATGAGAGGTATTTCAAATTTGTGCGAAAAACAACCATACAGCACCTCTTATGGATTAGCAGGTGTGATTGTTGACGGGATTTCTGGTGCCGTTTGTTGTTCTGAATTCAATAAACCGGCCATATTAAATAATTCAGAAAACGATTGTGATGAAAATTTTTGACCATTTAAATCTATTTGATGATTTTCAAAATAAAATTGACTACCGATGATGTCATTTTCCAGAGTAGTGAACTTCAACAGTTTACCCAATTTGGCCAAGCTTTGTACTTGCTGATCTGCCAATTTTTGAGATTCTTCCTGACTATTTCCCTGTAAGATGGAAATCTGTGTCATCAGCTCTTTTAGCATCACAACCGGTATATTTAAACGAGCATCTATCTTTTTAATTCCGCTTGCCAAAGAAAGATTTTGAGGATCGGTCGTTGTAGATTCAGGTATTTTCATCTGCGCCTGTAAATTAAAAGTACCTTCGCCTTGGCTGTTTTTCCAACTCAAAGGCTCAATTTTTAAAACTGCATTTCCTTTCAATGCAGCTTGCCATATATTTTTTATGATATCTTTTTGATCTGTATTTAAAAACTCATCATTATTTTCAGCCTTAAAGCTTTTGATGGTTTTATTTTTGATCATTTCCATAAAATGTTTGATCGTTTGGCCGTCTATACCCTCTAGAGAAACAAATAATTTTCCGGAACCAAAATCATTTCCGTCAATGTTGAGATCATTTAATGAATAATTTAATTCCGTATTTAACGCATGATCTAATTCATTCGTTTTATGATAGAACTCAATTCCATTGAGATTTATATTGTTTTTATCATTCACATTAAAAAGAATTTCTTTAAAAGCGATTTTTTCTTCACCAAGAAAGACACCAAATTTCCCCATATGATTGACGCTGCTCAGCGTTAAACCTTTTAAATTCAGTGTTTCAGTTTGTTTTAAGTCGTTTTGAGTGATGAAAGTGAAGGCATCACTTTGCGCTGTGAAATCCGCATTATTCATATCATTTGAAAGATGGGCTGTCATCATGCCCCCAGAAAATGTTAAGCGAGTATCTTGATATTCATAATTTATAGGAGAAAAGTGGATCACAGATGTGTGATTACCAAGATAAGAAACGCGTGAATCCGCACTAAGAGGAGATTCTCCCTGGTTGGCTGTAAATATTTTTTCTAAAACGGGCGTGTTTTCTAAAGTAGAATGTACTGAAGCCATAACAGGTAATAGATAGCCTTTTTTTATTTGCGATATTGGGAAAGGCCCATGGTCGATGGTTTCAATAAAAATAATTTTTTCGGCGGTCTTATCTTGATTCAGTTGCAAGACATAGCGTACTTTAGTGCTAAAAATACCGCGGTGATAATCTTGATAAGTGAATTTGATATCTTGTCTCGGTAAATAACTCGAAATTTTATGATTAATATTATCCGTTAATGCCGGCATTTTTTCTTCTATTATTTTCCCTGTATACCAAGAAGCGCCTGTCCAGGCAGCGCCTAATAGAGCGAACATGCTGATGGTGAGGGATGATTTTTTCATCATTTTATGATTCCTTTATTTTTTATAAATGAGCGGGTTTATATATTAATGGGAGGATGAGAGACATAAGCAATTTTGCCTTTCCCATAGACCCTGATAGAGGATTCGCCAGCAGAGCAAAAACAAGATTCACCAGGGATAAGCTCCAGTTTTTTGCCTTTTTGATCTAATCGAGCGTTGCCTTCCATGCAAAAAATAATAGAGATTATATTCGGTGTTAAAAGTTGTCCATCGGATTTTAACTGATAAACAGAAAATGCAAAATCTGAGACAGGGACAGGAAAGATCTGTCGATTTTCTCTTTGAAGGGGCAGGGTCAATAAATTTGAAGCAGGTTTAGGAACAAAGCGTACGTTAGCCATGAGCTCAGGTACGTCAATCCATTTTGCTGTTAAGCCGGCACGCAACACATTATCCGAATTTGCCATGACCTCTAATGCGACCCCTTCGATATAAGCATGCGGCGTCTGCGCTTCTAAAAACATGGCTTCTCCTGGTTTTAACGTGATCACATTCAGGAATACAGGCGCAAATAAGCCAGGATCTTCTGGATAAAATGAAGCGATATGTTGAATGGTACTCTAGGGCTCGTCTGATCTACCCGCCACTACCGATTGTAATACGGCGAGCGCCCGTTTTTTTGTCTCGTCTGTCATACTCAGAAGACTCAAAAAGACGTTTGATAAATGCTTTAGACTGGGCTTTTCTACAAATAAATGAATATCGGGATGTGCTTCGACAAGAGGTGTGAATAGTTTTTGAAGATCTTCTATGGTACGAAAACCATTCATCGCTTTAAAAGGCGTTAAGGCATAAAGCAATTCAGGTTTATGGTTGTCGTCTTTATAGAGACGCTCTTTGGCTGTGATCGGGATCCTCCTGGCATTTTCTTTTGCAAACCCTTTCTGTGCTGCTTGTTTATCAGGATGTACTTGAAGTGAGAGCGGTTGAGCCGCACAAAGGACTTTAAAAAGAAAAGGTAATTGATCCCCCTTTTGAGCCTGTGGCCCCAAATAAGCGGCGGGATTTTGTTGAATTAAATCGCACAAAGCCTGTCTTTCTTTCTGATCATTGATTAATTGCGAACTGTTTTGTGGATGCGCGCCCATCCAGAGTTCCGCCATAGGCAGCCCCTGATTATTAGGAATACCATACAAACGGGTTAAAGCATCCCGGCTGCCCCAAGCATAATTTTGTACTGAATTGATCATTTTTTGCATGATGATGAGTCCTGCTCTTAATTAAAAAACTGACCTATTAAAAGTCCATGGAGAGAATAAATTTTTTTAATATACCTTGAAAATTGAAAGCTTGGCTTTACTTCATCATACATGATATTTATCACTCATCTTTTTATCATCATGGAGAGGATATTATGAATTTGGATAATTTTACCAATCAGTTTCAATCCGCTTTTTCGGAGGCGCAATCTTTAGCACTGGGTAAGAATCAGCAGTTTATAGAGCCTGTGCACATGATGAAAGCCTTGCTCAATCAAGAAACTGGAACAGTCCGGCCATTGCTGGTCGCAACAGGTGTTGATATCAACCGGTTAAATACAGAGCTTGACAAGGCATTATCCGCTTTACCTGTTGTCGAAGGAATTGGGGGTGATGTGCGATTATCGAATGCTTCTATACGAATCTTGAATATTTGTAACAAGTTGGCTCAACAAAGAGGAGATAAATATATTTCCTCAGAATGGTTTATTCTTGCTGCCCTCGAAGAGCGAGGGGCTTTAAAGGAAATTCTGAAATCTTGTGGGATTTCAGAACAACCCGTGAAACAAGAAATTGAGCGCTTGCGCTCAGGGGATAACGTCAATGATCAAGGTGCCGAAGATCATCGCCAGGCTTTAAAAAAATTTACGATTGACCTCACTGAGCGGGCAGAACAAAGCAAGCTGGATCCGGTGATTGGTCGAGATGAAGAAATTCGTCGGGCCATTCAGGTTTTACAACGGCGTACAAAAAATAATCCCGTGTTGATAGGCGCGCCTGGTGTCGGGAAAACCGCCATAGTAGAAGGGTTGGCTCAGAGGATCGTAAATGGAGAAGTTCCCGAAGGGCTCAAAAAAAAGCGAGTATTGTCGCTTGACATGGGGGCATTATTGGCAGGGGCGAAATATCGGGGGGAGTTTGAAGAACGGCTCAAGGGTGTGCTTAAAGATTTATCGAAACAAGGGGGAAGCGTAATCTTGTTTATCGATGAATTGCACACTATGGTTGGGGCGGGTAAAGCAGAAGGCGCGATGGATGCAGGCAATATGTTAAAACCCGCTTTGGCAAGAGGAGAATTACATTGTGTTGGGGCAACAACCTTAGACGAATATCGGCAATATATCGAAAAAGATCCGGCCTTAGAGCGCCGCTTTCAAAAAGTGTATGTGGCTGAGCCGACGGTAGAAGACACGATTGCCATTTTGCGAGGTCTGAAAGAGCGTTATGAATTACATCATCATGTCCAGATTACTGATCCTGCGATTGTGGCAGCGGCGAGCTTGTCTCAACGCTATATCGCAGATCGTCAATTACCGGATAAAGCCATCGATCTGATTGATGAAGCGGCGGCAAGTATTCGTATGCAAATAGATTCAAAACCTGAAGCATTGGATAAATTAGAGCGTCGGATTATTCAATTAAAACTGGAACAGCAAGCATTAAATAAAGAGCAGGATGAAGCCAGTAAAAAACGACTGAAAATGCTTAATGAGGAACTAGAAAAAAAAGAACGGCAATATTCTGAACTGGAAGAAGAATGGAAGGCTGAAAAAGCCTCTTTGACGGGAACTCAAAACATTAAGGCACAACTCGAAGAAGCAAAAATTACACTGGAGCAAGCGAGACGGGTGTCAGATTTAGCAAAAATGTCGGAGATGCAATACGGCAAAATCCCCGAACTGGAGAAGCAGTTGCAGGCGGCGACCGAGAAAGAAATGAGTAGCATGAAATTATTACGCAATCGAGTGACCGATATTGAAATTGCGGAGGTGCTGGCACGTTGGACAGGGATCCCCGTTGATCGAATGTTAGAAAGCGAGCGTGAAAAATTATTACGGATGGAAGAAAATTTACATCAACAGGTGATAGGCCAAAATGAAGCGGTCATTGCGGTTTCGAATGCGTTACGACGTAGTCGGGCGGGTTTATCGGATCCTAACCGTCCGATCGGTTCGTTTTTATTTTTGGGCCCGACGGGCGTAGGGAAAACAGAACTATGCAAAGCTTTAGCGTATTTTTTATTTTCCAGCAAAGACGCCATGGTGCGTATCGATATGTCGGAATTTATGGAAAAACACACGGTATCGCGCTTGTTGGGTGCACCCCCAGGATATGTGGGATATGAAGAAGGGGGGTATTTAACCGAAGCGGTTCGTCGCCGCCCTTATTCTGTAGTATTGCTCGATGAAGTAGAGAAAGCCCATCAGGACGTGTTTAATATTTTATTACAGGTACTCGATGATGGACGATTAACAGATGGTCAAGGTAGAACAGTCGATTTTAGAAACACGGTCATCATCATGACTTCAAATCTAGGCTCTGATCTGATTCAGGAACGCTTTTCTCAAGCCGATTATAGCGACATGAAAAAATCGGTGATGGAGGTGGTCCAGCGTTACTTTCGTCCTGAATTTATTAACAGGATTGATGAAGTCGTGGTATTTCATCCATTAGAAGCACAGCATCTTGAGTCTATCGCGCAAATTCAGCTCAAGCAGTTATATCAACGCCTCGAAGAAAAAGGCTACACAGCGGGAATCACTCCAAGCGCTTTGGGCTTTTTAACAAAAGAAGGATACGACCCTGTTTATGGTGCCCGACCTTTAAAACGCGCTATTCAACAAGAAATTGAAAATCCTTTGGCACAGCAAATATTATCGGGCCAGTTAATACCTGGTATGCCTATTGTTTTAGATCTGAATGAAGGGCACATCCTTGCGAGGCAGTGAAAGGGACAATGGCATATGTTCAAAAAAGTGTCAATTTGAAGGCAAAAATCGGATAGGATATGATACGTTTTAGATCAATAAATTCGGCGATTTAACATGGGAATATCAAATTCGTGACGCTTATAAACATGGAGTATTTTGATTCTGAAAAGGGATTTTTTGGGGTGACCCCGGTTTGTTGAGTTTATATTCTACGATTATCAAGCAATCTGAGTCACGACTCAAAATGAAAGAACATTTTTTATCTTTAATAGATGAGAGGGCCACTCTAAAATTAGGGGCCATGTTGGCTGCTGCTTCTTGTCATCACGCGATTGTGATCGCTTTATTTGGAGATTTAGGGGCCGGGAAAACAACCTTTAGCCGTGGATTTATTCAAGCTTTAGGTTATACAGGAAAAGTCAAAAGCCCGACTTATACCTTAGTGGAATCTTATTCATTATTTCCCAAAACGATTCATCATTTCGATTTTTATCGTGTCTCAGATCCGCAAGAGTTAGAATGGATAGGAATACGCGATTATTTTAACGAGCAAGCGATTTGCCTAATAGAATGGCCAGATAAAGGGCTTTCTGTTTTGCCTGAAGCCGATCTTGAGCTGCATTTTATTTATCAGGGGCAAAAACGAGATGTGCAGCTCGTCGCCCTCTCTGACCAAGGTGTAGATTCACTAAAGCATTTCATAGATCTCTTGCAAAACCCTAAAAATGATGTTACCGGAATATTGAGATGACATTAGTCATTCAGACGATCAGATCTGTTTTTTTTTCTGTCTTATTCAATATGACTATCTTTTTGCTTTTGATCATATCTTCATTTAACCCTGCTTATGCAAAAACAAAAATAAAAAAAACCGCTGCAAAAATATTTAATCCTGTGGTCATTGCTATTGATGCAGGACACGGAGGCCAAGATCCTGGTGCTACAGGTCAGCATGGTCTTCAAGAAAAACAGGTGACTCTGAACATAGCGCGTCAGCTGGCGCTTTTGCTGAATAAAGATCCCATGTTTAAAGCCATTTTGACACGCAATCAAGATGATTTTATTTCGGTGATGGCGCGTTCAGATATTGCTCGTCAACACAAAGTCAATTTATTGATCTCCATACACGCTGATGCCGCTCCTAATCGTAAGCTGAGAGGCGCCTCGGTTTGGTTATTATCTTATCGCCGAGCTGAGACTGAAATGGGCCGTTGGCTTGAGCAACATGAAAAACAGTCTGAATTGCTAGGTGGCGCAGGCCGTGTGCTGTCGAATAAAAAGGCAAATCCTTATTTGAGTACCACAGTGCTCGATTTACAGTTTTCGCACTCACAAAGAGTAAGCTACAAGGTTGCGTTAGATTTATTAAAAGAATTAAAGAAAATAGGGTTTATAAATAAATCCAAGCCAGAAAACGCCAGTTTTGGCGTTTTAAGGTCGCCTGATATCCCGTCACTTTTAGTAGAAACGGGCTTTATTAGCCACCTATCTGAGGAAAAACTGCTGGCTACACCCAGACATCAAAAAAAAATAGCTCAAGCCCTTTACAAAGGGATAAGACATTATTTTTTGACCCATTCCCTACAAATCGCTCCCCAGAATAAAGCATCACATTCGGTGATCCATCATAAAGTCAAAAAAGGAGAGACCTTGTTTGGCCTTGCTTCAAAATATAAAGTTTCTATTTCTGCCATAAAAAAGGCCAATCAGATGAAATTTGATGTGATTCCCATCGGCAAAACACTGAAAATCCCTGTTTTATCGAAGGCACCCTAAGCCTTGGCTTTGTAAGCGAGTAGGATATTAAACAGAGAATTGTCTATGCCTATTAAAATTTTATCGCCTGAACTGGCCAATCAAATCGCCGCAGGTGAAGTAGTAGAACGTCCCTCATCTGTAGTGAAAGAATTGGTTGAAAACAGTTTGGATGCCGGTGCCACAAAAATGGAAATTGACATTCATCGTGGAGGAATCGAACGGATTCGGATCTGTGATAACGGCTGCGGGATCAGTAAAGAGGAGCTCTCCTTAGCACTGGCGCGACATGCCACCAATAAAATTTCTTCTCTGGAAGATTTACAGGGCATTCTGAGTATGGGGTTTCGTGGAGAAGCCCTTGCGAGCATCAGCTCTGTTTCTCGTTTAAAGTTAACTTCACGCACGTTGGAACAAAAAGAAGCCTGGCAGGCTTATACAGAGGGACGTGAAATGAATGTCACGATAAAGCCGGCTTCTCACCCTGTGGGCAGTACGATCGAGGTTTTAAATTTATTTTATAATACGCCTGCTCGACGAAAATTTTTGCGAACAGAGAAAACAGAATGGCAACATATTGATGAGGTGGTCAGGCGCCTGGCTTTATCCAGGTTTGATGTGGCCATCGATCTTTCGCATAATGGAAAATTATTACGTCAATACGGCGTGGCCCAATCAGAATTACAAAAGGAACGGCGTCTTCTCCGTTTATGTGGCGCTTCATTTTTACAGCATGCGCTCACGCTTTCTTTGGAAAGCACCGGCTTAAGTGTAAAAGGTTGGATAGCGGATCCTCACAGCCCTAAAATAAATGATATTCAGTATTTTTATATCAATCATCGTATTATTCGTGATCGAGTGGTGAATCATGCCGTTCGTCAAGCCTATGAAACGATTTCAACAGGGTCTAATACCCCGAGTTACGTTCTTTATCTCGATATGGATCCTCGTCAAGTCGATGTGAATGTTCATCCGGCAAAACAGGAAGTTCGTTTTCATCAAACGAGGCTAGTTCATGATTTTATTTATCAAGCCATTACAACGGCTTTAAATCATTCAACATCTTCATTTTTTGCCCCCCCTGCTGATATAGAAAAAATTGCCCCAATACCCAAACAAAATCGTTCAGCAGCAGGGAGCAATCATTATGCTGAATCTGATAGGGCATTGAATAAAAATCGGATTTTAACAAAACAGGCTTGTGAAGCTTCTTTGTCATTTTATGAGGCTGCTCAAACCGAGCAGGAGAAGACCCCTTTTAAAAAAGAGATTGTAAGGGATGAGAATCCGAATTATTTTGGGCGAGTGCTTGGTATTTTTTCATCCTGCTATGCACTGATAGAATATCGCAATAACATTGCTTTATTATCGTTACCTGAAGCGGAACGCTTGCTAAAAAAAGCATTTTTGACGCCCCCATCCGAAAGATCACGAATACAGCCTATGCTCATCCCTCTCAAATTTAAATTAGAGAAAACAGAAATGATGGCTTGGGAGCGCCATCAACATTTACTGACTTTAATGGGCGTTGATCTAATCATAGAAAAAAATACGGCCCTGCTACGGGGGCTTTCTTTAGAATTACGTACTTACAATTTACAAAAGTGCATTCCAGAATTATTCGCCTATTTGTCGAAACATGAAACCATGTTGCCTGAGCATCTTGCGGATTGGTTGGCTTCTCAATTTGATTCGTTGCATCATGAATGGACTGTTTCACAAGCGATTCAATTATTAACGGATTTTGAACGTTTTTGTGTTGAATCGATTAAAGATCCCTCTGAAAAACTTTTACAATTGATAGATATTCAGCCTGCATTGGCTATGTTAATCCATGGAAAAAACTGAACCAATCACCTTACCCCCTGCTATTTTTATTATGGGGCCAACGACTGCAGGCAAAACCGCTTTGGCGATGGCTTTGTCTCAATACCTTCCTGTCGAACTAATCAGTGTTGATTCAGCGTTAATTTACCGTGGTATGGATATCGGTACGGCGAAGCCAACTGCCGAAGAGCTCAGAAAAACACCACATCATTTAATTGACATACGTGATCCTTCTGAAAGTTATTCAGCGGCTTGTTTTCAGAAAGATGCACTTAAACTCATGTCTGAAATCACCTTGGCAGGGCGAATCCCATTGCTGGTGGGGGGCACAATGCTCTATTTCAAGGCGCTTTTACAGGGGTTATCCCCTTTACCTTCTTCTGATCCCAACATTCGTCAAGACATTCAAAATCAAGCATTAAAATATGGAAATACTTTTTTATATGAACAATTATCTGTGATCGATCCTGTTGCGGCTGAACGTATTCATTTCAATGACATACAAAGAGTGATCAGAGCGCTGGAAGTTTTTTTCATTTCAGGTAAAACGTTAACGGAGCTCATTAAGATTTCAGGCGGTCGCTTGCCTTACAAAGTCTATCCTTTTGGTCTGATCCCAAGCTCTAGAGAACAGTTACACCACCGCATTGAGCTGCGTTTCCAGAAAATGATTTCAGCAGGTTTTGTTAAAGAAGTCTCAAGCTTATTTATTCGGGACGATCTATCTGCTGATTTACCTGCGATTCGTGCTGTAGGTTATCGACAAATGTGGTCTTATCTTTCGGGGGAAATCGATTATAACGAGATGATTTATCGTGGTGTTTGTGCAACACGTCAATTAGCAAAACGGCAAATGACTTGGTTACGTCAATGGAAAAATTTATACTGGCTGGACAGCGATCAGCCTCAAGCATTTTTAAAAAAATTTAAAACTCTGTTAAAGAGATAAAAAGTAAAAGTGATTGAAATTAATTTTCAGAAATTATCGAAAGGAATAATTTAATCTATTAGTAGTGCATAGATTTCATGATTGTGTACAATTGACGCAGTTTTTCCCTCGTAATTTTTTTTAAAACAACAAACAAATTAAGGAATAAAAAAATGGCTAAGGGGCAATCTTTGCAAGATCCTTTTTTAAATGCATTACGTAAAGAAAGGATTCCCGTTTCTATATATTTAATCAATGGCATTAAATTGCAAGGCCAGATTGAGTCGTTTGATCAATTTGTCATTTTATTAAAAAGTACCTCCCCTTCTTTAAAAAATACGATATGTCAGGTTATTTATAAACATGCTGTTTCGACTGTTGTTCCTTCTCGTGCTGTATCCTCTTCACCTCATCACGCTCCCCCGCTTCAAAAACCCGAAGATGATGGTAGTTAATGGTTTTTTATAATATGGGGTTTGCACAAATTTTTTAAAAAATCATATTCCCTATTGCCCTTTTTTATTACCTTTTTTTATTTAAAGAGGTTAAGCCTTTGTTAATCGTGATGAATTGAATATCATCACCTAATGGGCCGTCTTCGACGTCGTTTGCATCCGCTGTAGGCGATTGAAAATAATGGTCATGAAAAGACGAAACACGGGTATCATTACAAGACACGAATGCTGATGATTGAATGTCGTCGTCATTTGTAAGCATAAACAGGGCCTGATCGACTCGTGGTATTATCTGACACTAGTGATAATATGTTGGATTAGGTTTTATAGCATCCAAACCAGGCTTCTTGAAATTGTTCAAAATGATTCTGAACCCGGCTCAAACACCAAAAAAACGAACTGAAAAAATCGAATTTACAGAGTAAATTCACTGTCAGTTCATTTTTTTGCGAGATATCAGAGAACAATAAAGAGATTTTGAATGCGTCTTGAAGCTCAATCTTGATTTTTAAAAATTTACATTACAGCAACGGAGTTAAAGCATGGCGTGGAATCAGCCCGGAAATAACGGACAGGACCGCGACCCGTGGGGGAGCAGCGGCGATAAAGGTAGCAATAAACAAAATGGGCGAGGCAAAAGTTCAATCGATCTTAATGATCTGTTGCGTCAGTTGAGTCAAAAATTAAATACAATAGCTAAAGGAAACAGCAATAATAATAAGGAGTCAAAAAATTCAAAACTTAATCCGCGCTTTTTTATTATCGTACTGCTTGCAGTCATTGTGGGTTGGTCTGCCAGTGGTTTTTATACTGTCAAAGAAGCAGAACGAGGCGTTGTCACCCGTTTAGGTAAACTTAATCATACTGTACAGCCAGGTTTAAACTGGAGCCCTACTTTTATCGATAAGGTTACTCCGGTTAATGTCGAATCTGTGCGTGAACTGGCGGCTTCTGGTGTAATGTTAACCTCTGATGAAAATGTCGTTCGGATAGAGATGAACGTTCAGTATCGTGTCACTGATCCTGCGGCTTATCTTTTTAGTGTTACCCATCCGGATGACAGCTTGCGTCAAGCAACGGACAGCGCAGTCAGAGGTGTTATCGGAAAATACACTATGGATAAAATTTTGACTGAAGGTCGAACCATAGTACGGAGCGATACCCAGCGTGTACTGGAAGAAACCATTCGCCCCTACAAAATGGGAATTACCCTATTAGATGTTAACTTTCAGGCAGCTCGCCCACCGGAAGAAGTGAAAACGGCTTTTGATGATGCTATCGCCGCCCGTGAAAATGAACAACAGTATATTCGTGAAGCCGAGGCGTATGCTAACGAAGTTCAGCCCCGTGCTAACGGTCAGGCTCAGCGTCTTTTAGAAGATGCAAAAGCTTACAAAGATCGCACGGTTTTAGAAGCACAAGGTGAAGTGGCGGGTTTTGCAAAATTGCTACCTGAATATAAATCTGCGCCTCAAATTACACGTGAACGTTTATACATTGATACGATGGAAAACGTGTTGAGTCATACCAAAAAAATTCTGGTTAATGATAAAGGGAATCATTTGATGGTATTGCCATTAGATCAAATATTAAAAGGGCAAATCACACCAAATAAAAAAAATATTAATCAAATCAGCAAGTTGAATAATTTACATTCATCCTCTTCTAGCAAAAATAGTCTGAAAAAGAACAGTACCAATTCTGGTACAGAGAATGTGGCTGAGCAACGTATGGAAAACGCCAAGCGTTATAGCCCCGTTCGGGTAGGGAGATAATATCAATGCGCAACTCTTTTTTATTTATGATTTTTGGGGCCTTGACCCTGTTTTTTGCCTCAGTGTTTGTTGTTCAGGAAGGTCAGCGTGGAATAGTACTCCGCTTTGGTAAAGTGCTACGTGATGCTGATAAAAAGCCTTTGGTTTATGTACCAGGATTACATTTCAAAATCCCATTGATTGAAACAGTAAAAAAGCTCGATGCTCGTATTCAAACCATGGATAACCAGGCGGATCGATTTGTCACTAAAGAGAAAAAAGATCTGATTGTGGATTCTTATTTAAAATGGCGTATCAGTGATTTTAGCCGTTACTACCTAGCGACGGGTGGCGGAGATATTTCTCAAGCAGAAGTTTTATTAAAACGTAAATTTAGTGACCGGCTACGTTCTGAAATTGGTCGTTTAGATGTCAAGGATATTGTCACCGACTCGCGTGGTAAGCTGACCTCTGATGTACGTCATGCTTTAAATACAGGGACAACAGATGATGAAACAGCTAAAACCAGTGCAGATGATGCGATTGCTTCTGCAGCAGCACTGGTTGAGAAAGAAACTCAAGGGAAACAAAAGGTCACTGTAAACCCCAATAGCATGGCCGCATTAGGGATTGCTGTGGTGGATGTTCGTATTAAGCAAATTAACTTACCAACGTCAGTCTCTGACGCGATTTTTCAGCGCATGCGCGCAGAGCGTGAAGCGGTGGCACGACGTCATCGTTCACAAGGGCAAGAAGAAGCAGAAAAATTACGAGCCACAGCAGATTATGAGGTCACTCGTACTTTAGCTGAAGCTGAGCGTCAAGCACGCATTACTCGTGGTGAAGGTGATGCTACAGCTGCCAGGCTTTTTGCAGATGCGTTTAGTAAAGATCCTGATTTTTACTCCTTCATCCGCAGCTTAAGGGCTTATGAAAACAGCTTTAATAGTACGGATGTCATGATCCTTAACCCTGATAGTGACTTTTTCCGCTATATGAAAGCGCCAAAAAATTAAAAAACAGTATGTCTGTTATTTTTAAGGCCCCCTTGGGGCCTTTTTTGATCTTATAAAAGGAGTGGCAAGGCCATGATTAATGCATCTTCTCTTCCATTATTTTTGGGGTAATACTCTTTTTTGATTGAAACTTCATTAAAGCCGAATTTTTCGTATAATCGAATAGCGTTCAGATTAGAAATTCGGACTTCAAGCCAAAGGTTCTTTACCTCAAATCCCCTTAAATAATCGATCAAATATTCCATTAAAAATGAACCACAGCCTTGACGCTGATAAAAAGGATCGACAGCCAGATTAAATAAAGTGGCTTCATCCAAAACAATTTGGGTGATGGCAAAACCCAGCATCTCTTTTTGAATATGTAATTTAATATTGAAATAAAGTTTACCTTGGCTACTGGTAAAAATATGTTCACTCCAAGGAAAAGTATGACTTCTTTTCTCAATTTGATATGCCATCGGCAGATCTACCGCAGTTAAAATAGAAATCTGTTTCATGATCACAAATTTGCTTCCAAAGAGCGTGTTTGGCTTTCCCATTTTGATAAAAATCATCCCAGTTTGGGCTGTATAATTGAACCCCTATCAAAGATAGAGATTCTCTTACCCCTAATCGCCAGCTATGGCAACGAGTATTTTTAGGAAACATTTTTAACTGAAAAGGCATTAAAAAATACACTTGATTGGGTTGTAAACGTAACGCCTGCAATACATCTTTGATTAAATCATCATCATAAGCAGGAAGAGGATCTCCTACAATGATAAAACGGATATTTTCCGTTAACTGAAGAAACATGTCACCTTGAAACACAGAGGGGCGTTTTAATACCCATTGTGTGATTCCAAGCTGTTGTAATAATCGATCTCGGTTTGACATCAGGCCCGATCCTTTCATTAAACTCTTGATTATTTCATGATAACTCGTATTTTTAATTCAGACAGATCAGTAAACCACATCAAGCAAATTATGCTGAATATTCATGTTTTTTTCGGGTCTGAGGATCAATAAATCAAGTATAAAAAACAGACGGATTGTGTGATACTACCTCTTATTTTAAAAGTTATCACAGGCCATCACCAACAGGTCATGTGATTCAATCAGCATTTAAAAATCGTCTTTTTTCTCTATTTTTAATCTAAATTTAATTGATGTATTTTTTTAATTATTTTTTCAAAAAAATAACTTCACACTGATAAGGTCACCTTTTGCCATGATAACAAGTTCGCAATCTGCTCTTTCCGGTGAAATGTTAATGGCAATGTTGCCGATATTGATCGTCGCTGGTACGGTCGTTCTCCTCATGCTTTCGATTGCCTGGCGACGTCATCATTTTTTTAACGGCAGCCTCACCGTCATTGGCCTCAATTGCGCTTTATTTTCACTTTATACAGTCTGGTGTTTATTTCATTTTTCCCAACATGATGCACTTAACGTCACACCTTTATTACGTATTAATGGTTATTCGATTTTTTACAGTGGCTTGGTGATATTGGCGAGCTTAGCAACCTGCACCTTTGCATATCCTTGGTTAAAGGGCTATCCAGACAACCGTGAAGAGTTTTATCTTTTGCTACTCATCGCTACCTTGGGCGCTTTAGTCCTGGTCAGCGCTCAACATTTAGCTGCAATCTTTTTAGGCATTGAACTGATTGCACTGCCGCTTTTTGGCCTGTTGGGATACGCTTACCAACAAAATCGTTCGCTGGAAGCCAGTATCAAATATTTTTTACTTTCGGCCGCCGCTTCTTCTTTTCTATTATTCGGCATGGCGCTGTTGTATGCACAAACAGGCGGTTTATCTTTTACCTCTCTGGGCAATGCATTCAACGAACATGTCTTCTCTAAGCCGCTCATTTTGGCAGGGATGGGAATGATACTTGTAGGGTTTGGTTTCAAACTCTCTCTGGCGCCCTTTCAACTCTGGACCCCAGATGTCTATCAAGGTGCGCCTGCGCCTGTGACGACTTTTTTGGGAACCGTTGGTAAAATTGCCCTGTTAGCCGGGGTCATGCGCTTCTTTTTGTATGTGCCTACATTTAACGTTCCGGGTTTGAACACGGCATTATCATTTATGGCGGTGGCTTCTATATTTTTTGGCAACCTCATGGCACTCACTCAAAATAACATCAAACGTTTACTAGGATATTCTTCTATCGCGCATTTTGGATACTTGATGATAGGGTTGATCGCCTTGCATCAGGATCCTATGGTATTAGAAAGAGTGGCTGTGTATATCGTGGCTTATCTATTCAGCAGCTTAGGTGTACTCGGAGTGGTGAGTTTAATGTCTAGTCCTTATAAAGGGGCAGATGCGGAAGCCTTATTCTCTTATCGTGGTTTATTTTGGCATCGGCCTATATTAGCAGCGGTTATGACTATCATGCTGTTATCGCTGGCAGGAATCCCCATGACGCTTGGGTTTATCGCTAAATTTTTTCTTTTACTCACAGCGGTCAATACGCATTTATGGGTATTGACGGCGACTGTGGTGATTGGAAGTGCAATAGCTTTGTATTACTACCTACGTATTACGGTCAGTTTATTTTTAAGTCCACCAGAAATATTGCAACGAGACACCCCTAAAGATTGGGCATTCACAGCCGGAGGGATTGTGGTATGGATATCGGCGCTATTGGTGTTGGTATTTGGCATTTATCCTCAACCTTTGATTTCTTTTATCAAAGGCTTCAACGCCTTATCTTAAGGTTTTCTCAAACGAGTGTTTTTTAAAACAGATAAAATGACAGATGACTTTTTCACCACAGTTTTATCTTAAAAGTTGACTGATTTACTGGCGAGTCGTTTACGGTTAATAATGCCATAATTCTTGAATGAGAGCCCTGATCCTAACTTTAGAAGAGTTGGCGACAACAGAAATAAACCTTTTAGCACTTAATAATGAGACTTCTGTATTCCACTCATCAAATGAATGATCAGCATACTGCAAACCGAAAATTTGCTTTATCCGAGACTCAGCCTCAGACATTTCATTAAAACTTTTTTCATTGATTAAACATTGAGCAATGACGGACACTTTTTTCATTTTTTATCCTTATTGGAAGTGGGCTGATGAAATGTTTTGATGAGTTAAAAACAGAACCAAAAATGGGGGAAAAGATAACATCTTGAATTATAAAAAAATGCTCAAAAATTTTCCTTATCTGGCGTATTGTGGATAACTTATTAAATTTATAAAAGCGCATGGTAGCATAAAAATCGATATCATGCTGAGCATAGAGCACTTCTCAAATGTGCCTTTTCTCTAAATTGAAAAGCTCAGACTCATCACGCACATATTCACTTCAAGCAATATCTTAAGGATGGAATCATTTTTTGATGTTAATTGTAAAAATTGCTCTTCCTATCCCTTTAAATCGTACATTTGATTATTGTTTAGCGATGAACATGCCTCATCCTGCCATAGGTGCACGTGTCAAAGTGCCTTTCGGTCATAGAAAAGCGATAGGTATTGTGACCAGTTTGAGTCAAAGCAGCGCTGTTTCTCTGGAAAAATTGAAAAATATTGAGGCAATTTTAGATGATCAAAGTTTATTTTCAGACAGCCTTTGGCAGACGCTGTATTGGGCATCTCAGTACTACCATTATTCTATCGGTGAAGTTCTTTTTCATGCGATTCCTTTGTTGTTAAGGGAAGGAAAACAAGCAAAATTTGAACCTGTATTACATTGGGTGGCGACCGAAAAGGGCCAAACTATTTCAATCGATGCTTTACATAAAGCGCCCAAACAACAAAAAGCGATGAATCAATTATTACAAGGCCCTATCTATCATCATGAAGTGAATTCCTTAGGTTTTACTCAAAATACTTTTCAAGCTTTGCAAAAGAAGGGATTGAGTTTACTTTGTGCTCAAGAAATCCAATCTTCTGATTGGAGGAGCAAAATTAAAAAGATGAAGGGAGAAAATCGTTTACAACTCAATTCTGAACAAATTGAAGCGATAAAACGTATTCATCATCAAAATAAGCAATTTGTGGTATGGCTTTTAGCGGGAGTGACGGGGTCAGGGAAAACAGAAGTCTATCTGCGTGTATTAGAAAATCTTCTGATTGAAGGCCGACAAGCGCTTGTTTTGGTACCAGAAATTGGTTTAACACCGCAGATCGTTGACCGTTTCCGTGAACGCTTTGATGTCCCTATTGATGTTCTACATTCGGGTTTGAATCATAAGCAACGACTCTCGGTCTGGCTGAAGGCCCGTAGTGGTGAAGTCGCCATAGTGATTGGGACACGTTCCGCGTTGTTTACACCTTTTGCACAGCTTGGCATCATTGTTATTGATGAAGAGCACGACGGTTCATATAAGCAACAGGAAGGTTGGTGTTATCAGGCTCGTGATTTGGCGGTATTTCGTGCAAAGAAAGAAAATATCCCGATAGTGATGGGATCGGCAACGCCTGCTTTAGAAACGCTGCGTAATGTTGAGCTTGGAAAATATCAAAAATTGGTCTTATCTCAAAAAGCCGTTCAGACTCAACTTGTCAAACAGAAATTCATTGATATCAAAGGATTACCTCTGACCTCGGGTTTATGTCAGCCTTTACTAAAAAAGATGCAACAACATTTACAAGCAAATAATCAGGTGATGCTGTTTTTAAACCGTCGTGGTTATGCCCCCGTTTTACTGTGCCATGAATGTGGCTGGATTGCTGAATGTTTACACTGTGATCATTATTATACCCTACATCAGAATTCACAGAAGCTACGTTGTCATCATTGTAATAGGCAGAGTCAGTTGTTATCACAATGTCCCCGCTGTGATTCTACGCATCTTATGCCTGTCGGAGTGGGTACGGAGCAGCTAGAGAGCACATTGCTTTCTCTTTTTCCTAATGTCCCGATTACGCGGATTGATCGTGATACCACGAGAAAAAAAGGCGTATTGGAAAAATATTTGTCCCATATTCATGAAGGAGGGGCTCGCATTCTGATTGGGACTCAAATGTTATCAAAGGGCCATCATTTTTCTGATGTGACATTGGTGGGTTTGTTGGATGTCGATGGGGCTTTATTTTCATCTGACTTCCGTGCAGCAGAACGTTTTTCCCAACTTTATATTCAAGTGGCAGGGCGCGCAGGGCGCGCTAAAAAAGCAGGGGAAATATTTTTACAAACGCATCACCCTGAACATCCTTTACTGCAAACGTTACTGGGAAAAGGTTACGACGCGTTTGCTAAAGAAGCGTTGGAAGAAAGAAAAAAAGCATTATTACCTCCTTATACTTATCACATTATTATCCGAAGTCAGGACAATGATAACGAGCAAGCGCCTATTTTTTTGCAACGGGTACGTGACATATTCGAATCAGACTCATTAAAAGACACAGATCTTTGGGTAATGGGGCCGGTTCCTGCTCTTTTTTCTAAACGCAATGGGCGTTTTCAGTGGCAATTATTATTGCAACATCCTTCCCGGAAACAATTACAACAGCTTGTCAACAGATGCAATCCACTGCTGCTTTCTTTAGCACTCAATCAAAAAATAAGATGGTCTTTGGATGTTGATCCAACAGAAAGTTGAATCATCAAAACAAAAATATTTTTTATTCGAATCATAAATACATAAAACTATTCTATAGTTTGAGTGGTGCATCTCTATATTCATTTTTATGATTTAAAATATATATTTATATTGCATCATTTAGCGTAGCAAAAACCACTTTTGATCGGCTTTTAAAATCGTTGAAAAAGGAGAAAAGCATGAGTTTCATTAAAGAATTTCGTGAGTTTGCGATGCGTGGCAATGTGGCTGATTTGGCTATTGGAGTTATTATTGGTTCAGCATTTGGCAAAGTGGTTTCTTCACTTGTGGCTGATATTATCATGCCTCCAATAGGGTTATTAATAGGAGGAGTTGATTTGAAACAGTTTAGTTTTGTTCTAAGGGAAGCTCGTAATGATGTTCCTGCTGTCATCATGAATTATGGTTCTTTTTTACAAAGTTTGGTTGATTGTATTATTGTCACGCTCGCTATTTTTTCTGTAATCAAATTTATGAATAAGCTCCGTCGTGAGTTAGAAGGAATATTAGAATCTCGAGCGGAGATCAATAAAGAAAAAACAGAAGTTGATACGCAGGTAGAACCGCCCGCACCTCAAGAAATATTATTAATGGAAATTCGTGATTTGTTAAAAAAGTCAACTAAAAAATAATATGAATTCGTTATATTTAAAACTGTCTTTCATTCCCCCTCATGTCTCAACATATCCATTCTATATTCTATATAATATGAATGTCAGGCCTTACCTACACTTCATAAAAAAACCCCCTTTGCGAGCGTGACTTGAAAAGGGGGTGCCAATATATGGCTAACACCAGGGAAGCCTCGATCATAACAAAAAATAAAAGTAAAATATACTTATTTTTAATATTTTTTTAAATTTATTTAATTAATCTATATACAACTCAGAATGGACAGTAGTCCGTAGTGAGCCTTGAAACAGGTTCATTCAAAATCCGCTTATGATAAAAATAAAAAAGAATAGCCATTCGCATAAGATACGATCTAAAATAGCCGTCTAGATGTTGATCCATCCCATTTATTATTTTTTTAAATACGGATTTCTACTATTGTCGAAATTTTATTTGTCTTTGTTTTGTATACTTATTTTTGTTATTTAAGGTAAAAAAATGCCCCATCAGCTATTTACTTCTGAATCTGTTTCTGAAGGACACCCAGACAAAATCGCGGATCAAATTTCTGACGCCGTATTAGACGCTATTTTAATTCAAGATCCTAAAGCCCGTGTGGCCTGTGAAACCTATGTTAAAACCGGTATGGTCATTGTAGGTGGAGAAATAACCACTTCTGCCTGGGTGGATATTGAAGAGATCACGCGTCGTACCCTTGCTGAAATTGGTTATGTTCATTCTGATATGGGTTTTGATGCGCATTCTTGTGCTGTGCTCAGCGCCATTGGAAAACAGTCACCCGACATCAATCAAGGGGTTGACCGTATAGATCCGCTGGATCAAGGTGCAGGAGATCAAGGAATGATGTTTGGCTACGCGACCAATGAAACCGATGTTTTAATGCCTGCGCCCATTACTTATTCACATCGTTTGGTGAAGCGTCAATCTGAGATGCGAAAAATAGGTCAGTTGCCTTGGTTGCGTCCAGATGCAAAAAGTCAGATCACGTTTAAATATGATAAAGGCTATGCTGTAGCGATCGATACTATTGTGTTCTCTACTCAGCATGAGGAAGATGTCACTCAAAAACAATTAGAAGAAGCTGTGATGGAGGAAATCATTAAACCCGTGATACCGACTAAATGGCTTTCAAGCAGTACAAAATATTTTATTAATCCAACCGGTCGTTTTGTGATAGGGGGCCCTATGGGAGATTGTGGTTTAACCGGTCGCAAAATTATTGTCGATACTTATGGCGGCATGGCTCGCCATGGGGGCGGTGCATTTTCTGGAAAAGATCCTTCTAAAGTGGATCGTTCTGCCGCTTATGCAGCACGTTATGTTGCAAAAAATATCGTCGCAGCAGGATTGGCCGATCGCTGTGAAATTCAAATTTCTTACGCGATTGGTGTCGCAAATCCTACTTCTATTATGCTCGAAACCTTTGGCACCGAAAAAATAACCATTCAAAAGATCATGAGTTTAATACACCAACATTTTGATCTCAGACCCTATGGTTTGATCAAAATGTTAGATCTACTAAAGCCTATTTATCGTGCGACTGCGGCATATGGTCACTTTGGGCGTGATGTTTTTCCTTGGGAAGCGACCGATAAGGCTGAGTTGCTTAGAGAACAAGCGGGTTTAAATCAATAGATTTATTCAAAACTGACCACGGATTGAGGCTTTGATTTTTCAGCGATTAAATAAAGCATCAGAAAAAGCCCTATGCCTGGGGCAGTTATCGACAACAGAAAAGTCAGTGAGTTTAAGTGTGTCATAAATTTTTTCTTAAGACGCCATATTGTTCGGCATATTTATTTAATGCTGAAAAAGCCTCAATCATAGTTTTTTCATTTTTTAAAAAATGGATCATGTCCTCTAAAGTCACGATTGAAATCACCTTAGACTGATATTTTTGTTCAATTTCCTCAATGGCTGAAAGCGTGCCATTACCTCGTTCTTGACGATCTAAAGCAACTAATATTCCTGCTAAAGAGGCCGAATGAGCATGGATTATTTCTACAGATTCACGAATAGCCGTCCCCGCCGTGATCACGTCATCCACTAAAAGCACTTTGCCTTGTAATGCCCCCCCTACCAAACCGCCGCCCTCTCCATGATCTTTGATTTCTTTTCTATTAAAACAGTAAGGCAGATCGAGATGATGATTCGCATAAAGCGCCATAGCGGTTGTGATGGTAATCGGAATGCCTTTATAAGCGGGGCCAAATAACAGATCGCATTCAATACCAGAATCCATCAAAGCGTCAGCATAAAAACGCCCTAGTTTGATTAAATCACTCCCTTTGTTAAACAGCCCGGCATTAAAAAAATAGGGACTGACTCGCCCAGATTTCAGAATAAATTCACCGAAGGTTAAAATCTTTCTATCAAGCATAAATTCAATAAATTGAGCTTTATATTTTTTCATTGATTCCATTTCTTTTATTGATTCGACCCAAAGTCTATTTTTCTAAAACTTTTTTTTGAGCCTGAAAAATGGTTTTTATTCCATCGTCAGCTAAGGCTAATAATTCTAATAATTGTTGATGGCTAAAAGGCGCGCCTTCTGCGGTGCCTTGAATTTCAATAATTTTCCTCCCAGCGCCTTCTTCGATCATGACGACATTCATATCTGTCTCGGCTATGGCATCTTCTATATATTCCAGGTCACAAATAGATTCACCCCCAACAACCCCAACCGATACCGCGGCGACCAAGCCTTTCATAGGATTGCTTTTTAATTTTCCCTCAACCCTCATTTTTTGTAAGGCATCTTGGAGTGCCACACAGGCCCCCGTAATAGCAGCAGTGCGAGTGCCCCCATCTGCCTGCAACACGTCACAATCGAGAGTGATGGTAAACTCACCCAATTTTGTCAAATCAACTGCCGCGCGTAATGCGCGTGCAATCAATCGCTGGATTTCCAAGGTACGCCCTCCTTGCTTTCCCTTAACGGATTCACGTGCATGACGTTGATGAGTCGAACGGGGCAACATACTATATTCAGCGGTGATCCAGCCTTTATTTTGGCCCTTGAGAAATCGAGGAACCCCCTCTTCCACTGTGGCCGTACATAAAACCCTGGTTTCCCCAAATTCTACCAACACTGCGCCTTCAGCATACTTGGTATAATGTCGAGTGAATGTTAAAGGGCGTAATTGTTGCGCGGTTCTGCCTGAAGGTCGCATCTGTTTTTCTCCTGTAAAATCAATATAAAAAATTTCATTATAGAGCTTAAGTCAGTGCATGCCTATCGTCATTAAGACAGCCGCTCTGTATACTGAAATCTATTTAATTTATAACAATCTCATAGGGAATCTGCTCATGATACGTAGTATGACGGCTTATGCTCGATATGATCACAAAAGTGAATATGGTGATTTAGTTTGGGAGCTACGGGCGGTTAATCATCGTTATTTAGACATCTATATTCGCTTGCCAGACACATTTCGAAGATTAGAATCGGTTTTTCGTGAAAAAATTCGCTCGCGTGTGACCCGCGGTAAAATAGAGTGCCATCTCTCTTTTAAAGCTAATGAAAACACCCAAAATGAACTCAGACTCAATCGTGCTCTCGCAAAACAACTCATCAATGTGCTTTCTTGGGTCAAAGAGCAGTCTAAAATAACCACATTCAATGCTTTTGATCTTCTTCAATGGCCCGGTGTGATGATATCAGAAGACCTTCCTTTAGAAGACATCAGCTATGAATTACTCGCAGGATTAGAACATGTTTTAAATGATTTTATGGTTTCGCGTGAAAAAGAAGGAGCGGGTTTAAAAGAATTTATTAAACAACGTTTAAAAGCAATGAGCGCTGAAATTGTTAAAATACGAGACCATATGCCTTCTATTGTAGAATCGGAACGTGAGCGCTTACAAAATAAATTTGAAGAATTAAAAGTTCAGCTGGACCCTAACCGATTAGAACAAGAATTGATGTTGGTAGCCCAACGAGTGGATACAACAGAAGAACTTGATCGTTTAGAGCTACACATAAAAGAAATTGAAAATATTTTGAATCATCAAGACGTTGTCGGGCGCCGCCTTGATTTTATGGTGCAGGAATGTCACCGAGAATCCAATACTCTGGCCTCTAAATCGATTAATATTGAAGTTACCAATTCTGCTGTTGAGCTTAAAGTGTTAATCGAGCAAATACGCGAGCAGGTTCAAAATATTGAGTAATTTTGCATATTTAGAGAGCCAAAGATTGACGCTGTGATTAAGTTTCAATGATGATCAGCGTTGATTTTTGCCTTAAAAAACGACTTCATCTTGCTACACTTCCACCACATTTCGTCCATAGTAAATTTCCTGCATTTCTTTATATAGCCTCTTTGTGATGAGATCTTTTTCTTGAACGCTCAGCTGCTCTGGATGTGAATTAAAGAGATAATGCTTGAGATCAAAGTCCTTCAACATCATCTTTGTGTGAAATATGTTTTCTTGATAAACATTGACATCCATCATATGGTAAAGCGATTGTATATCTTTACACATAAAATTCTGGATGGAGTTAATTTGGTGATCGATATAATGCTTGACCCCATTCACATCACGAGTAAACCCCCTCACACGGTAATCTATGGTCACAATATCTGATTCAAGCTGGTGGATTAAATAATTTAATGCATTCAAAGGCGAAATAATCCCGCAGGTCGACACTTCAATATCGGCCCGAAAGGTACATAAACCCTCGGTTGGATGACTTTCTGGATAGGTATGCACACAAATATGGCTTTTATCTAAATGAGCCACAATAGAATCGGGCAAAGGCCCCGGGTGTTCGGAAGTATCGACATCACGTGGATCAATCGCTTCTTCGCTGATTAAAATAGTGACACTGGCCCCTTGCGGATTGTAATCCTGGCGAGCGATATTTAAAATATTTGCACCTATAATGGAGCAGGTCTCCCTTAATATTTCGGTTAAACGATCGGCATTATATTCGTCATCGATATAAGCAATATAGCCATCACGGTCAGCAAAGGTTTGAGCATAACAAATATCATAAATACAAAATCCCAGGCTTTTGGTTAAATTATTGAAACCATGTAGTTTCAGTTTGTTCAATTTATCTCACCTTCAAAAAGAAAAATTCAAATGCAATGTGACAAGGCCTCTGTGCTCATGAAACCCATTTTTATCATTTAGGCGCTTTTTTCGCCAATGCTTCTATTAAATATTGAGGAAGGGCAAAACTGGCAAAGTGTACAAAAGGATTATAGTAACGACAACTTTTTAGGCCTGAATCAGCAAAGCGGGATTCTAAATCATTCAGCCCAATTCGACGTAAATTTGCATTTTCTGAAGCCCAGGCGAATGTCATGATTCCCCCGTAATAAGTAGGAATAGCGGCTTGGTAAAAACTCACATCAGAAAAATAAGGCATCAGGCGTTGATACGTATTGATGACTTCTGTTTGTTGTAAAAAACACACGCCATTTTGAGCTACAAAGAGACCCCCTGCATTCAAGATACGACGGCATGCTTGATAAAACGAAGACTTAAATAAATGTTCACCTGGCCCTATCGGATCGGTGCTATCCGAAATGATCAGATCAAAGCGATGATTTGTTTGCTCGACAAAATGCGCGCCATCATCAATTTTCAACTGAAATCGCGGATCATCATAAGCCCCTGCATGATGGTGAGGAAAATATTGTTGGCATAAATTGACCACATCTCGATCAATTTCGACCATGATAATTTCTTTGACACCGGCATGGCGGCACACTTCACGTAAAATCCCCCCGTCTCCTCCCCCTATGATTAAGACTTTTTTAGCATCACCGTGAGCCAGTAAAGGGACGTGTGTCATCATCTCATGATAAATAAATTCATCACGCTCTGTTGTTTGCACCACATGATTTAAGGCCATCACCCGGCCAAACTCTTCAGTGTCGAAGATAATCAAATCCTGATGATCCGTTTTATCGCGGTACAACACTTCTTTGATGGAAAAATATTGGCCGAAAGAGGAATGTAATTTCTCATACCAAAGCTGTTTTTGTGACATATCCTACCTTCTGAGCTATCACTACAAAAATGGGGCGTATCATACCGAACTCCAGCTTTGGTTGCGACCATAAAGTGTCAAGTGTTTTTTAAAAAAATCTTCATCATACTTATGCTAGAATTCTCGCCTTATCATTTTTTATTCATCTGCGATTTGAGTTTTTTATGCCCCCCAAAATATTAGCCATAGATACAACCACAGACGCCTGCTCTGTGGCCCTTTTGAATCATGGGGAAATCTCTTCTTTATCTGAAATCTGCCCAAGAAATCAAACTCAACGTATTTTACCTATGGTACAACAGATTTTGGGCGCCTCTTCTCTTTCCCTTCATCAATTGGATGTTTTGGCGTTTGCCCGTGGCCCAGGGAGTTTCACGGGCGTGCGGCTCGGGATTGGTGTCAGCCAAGGTTTGGCATTAGGGGCTGATTTGCCGATGATTGGCGTTTCCACTTTAGAAATGTTAGCGCAAGGAGGATGTCGTCAAACCGGCCTAAAACAAGTACTAGTAGCGATGGATGCACGGATGGGAGAGATTTATTGGGGTGCTTTTATTCAAAAAAGTGCCAGTCAATGGCAAAGCGTAGAAAAGGAAATGTTGAAAACACCAAAACAGGCCGAACGCCAGATCCGGTTGTTAAAAGGGAAGTGGGCCTATGCGGGGAATGCCTGGACTATCTATCCTGATTTATTGAAAGTGAATTCGGAGGTTTTAACACAGGCTGATCTGCTTTTACCACAGGCAGAAGATATGTTGCCTTTGGCATTAAAATTATGGCAAGCCGGGGTGGCTGTCCCTGTTGAGCAGGCAGAGCCTGTCTATTTACGTAATAATGTGGCACAAAAAGCGAGATAAAATATGAAATGGTGTCACTGGTGGCTTTTTGTTTTTATCTTTTTGATCACCGCCTGCTCAAATTTAAAAAAAGTGGGAAGTGAAAAAAATCGTCATTTTCGTGCCAGTTGGGTTGCCAGTGTCATAAATTTAGATTGGCCATCTAAAACATCCACGGAAATTTTTTCTGAACAAGAGCGCATCCTGGTTCAAAAAAAAGAATTGATTCAAATACTTGATCAAGCCGTCAAAATGAGAATGAATGCAATTATTCTTCAGGTAAAGCCCGAAGCGGATGCCTTATATGCTTCAGATATTCTCCCTTGGTCTTCTTATTTAACCGGTACCTTAGGTAAAAACCCTGGCTACGATCCACTGGCATTTGCAGTACAAGAAGCGCATAAAAGAAACCTTGAGTTACATGCTTGGATTAATCCTTATCGCGTCTCAATGAATACAGCAAAAAATACTATCGATCAATTAAATAGACTTCTCCCTGACAGAAAAAAAAGTGTTTATAAAAGTCACCCTGAATGGATTCGTATCGCTTACGACCGTTTTGTATTAGATCCTGGCATACCCGAAGTACGAGACTGGATAAAAAATATTATTAAAGAAATTGTGATTCGGTATGATATTGATGCCATTCATTTAGACGATTATTTTTATTATGAAACACCTACGTCAAAATTGAATGATCATGAAACTTATCTACAATATTTCAATAATTTTAACAATAAAGCAGATTGGCGTAGAAAGAACACTTATCTTTTAATCAAGAGCCTCTCAGAGGAAATTCATCGACTTAAACCCCAGGTGAAATTTGGCATTAGCCCAACTGGGGTTTGGCGAAATAAAAAACAAGATCCTTTAGGTTCAGAAACCGGTGTGTTATCGACTCATTATGATCAGAATTTTTCTGATACGGTTCTTTGGGTAAAAGAAAAGTTGATTGATTATATTGTTCCACAGGTTTATTGGAGTTTTGACCGAAAGGTTGCAAGGTATGATGTAATCGCATCATGGTGGGCCGATCTTTTAGAAAACAAAAACACTCACCTTTATATAGGGAACGCTTTTTATAAGGCCGGAGTCCCTTCTGAATTAGAACCCGGTTGGGCTGAGAATGGCGGTGCCCTTGAAATAGAAAGGCAATTGCATTTTAATGAAAACACCTCTGGAATTAAAGGCAGCATTTTATTTCGACACTTATCTTTGAACGATCCTCTGAAAAAAAACGCCGCCAACATGATAAAAAATACGCTCTGGTCAATGCCTGTGTTGATTCCTTCGATGCCTTGGAAAGGCTCTGTTCCTCCTGAAATCCCCATAAAAATAAAAAAAATCATCACGAGCAAAGGTATTGAGCTGACTTGGAAAGCAGGAGATAAGCCAGGAGATAAATCTCATCAAAACTTAACCCTTTATTATGCTATCTATAAACGGAGTAAAAATACTTGGGGATTATTGTATCACTATCAATTATTAAAAACGGTTCGTAAAACAGGTCTCTATGAAACCTGGTTGGATCCATCGCCTTTCAGTCATAAAAGTGATGTTTATATCATTAGTGCGCTTAACAGAAATCATAATGAAAGCTTAGGGCGAATTTTTGACTAATAAAAAACTTATCGAGAGCCATATCTTGAATTATCGTTTGATTACCACCAATGAAGACTTACATCATATTTGTGAGCTGGCTGTTTTGTGTAAAGCAGTAGCATTAGACACTGAATTTGTGAGAACAAAAACCTATTATGCCGAATTGGGTTTAATTCAACTGTATGACGGTCATCGTGTATCCCTTATTGATCCTTTTTTGATAACAGAATGGGCCCCTTTTTATTGCTTGTTGAAAAATAAAAAAATCGTCAAATTTTTGCATTCAGCAGGAGAGGATATTGAAATATTTTTTCATTTTTTTAAAACACTCCCTGAACCTTTAATAGATAGCCAAATTTTAGCGGCATTCACAGGCCGACCTGTTTCTTGTGGTTTTTCTATCTTAGTGAAAGAATTTCAAGGGATTGTTTTAAATAAAGCCGAATCCAGAACAGACTGGCTGGCTCGTCCATTGAGTCAAAAACAATGTGATTATGCGGCTGAGGATGTGTTTTATCTTTTGCCTCTGGCAAATGCTTTGATGAAAAAAATAGAGACCTCCGGTTGGATGGAGGCAGTCAAAGAAGAATGTGAATTGCTTTGTCAACGCCGTAGCCAAATTCAAGATCCTGAAATGGCTTACCGTGATATCGGGAATGCTTCTCAACTCAACCCTGGACAACTCATTTGCTTAAAAAAGCTGGCTTCCTGGCGTTTAGTTTACGCCCGTGAAAAAAATGTCGCGATCAATTTTGTGATACAAGAATCTTATTTATGGAAAGTGGCGCGTTATCAGCCGACTTCTTTATCGGAGTTGTTCCATTTAGGCTTGGACCGTCGGACCATTCGTCAACATGGCTTAACCCTTCTGGGATTAGTGACAGAAAGTCAAAAAACAAAAGAGGATCCTTCACTTGTGATAGCTTATTTAAACCATGAGCCTGTTTATAAAAAGATATTTAAAGAGATCAAAGATCTGATCCAGTCTATAGGTGCTCTTATTGGATTAAGTCATGAGTTGATCGGATCACGAAAACATATTAATCAGCTATTAAACTGGCATTTCGGTTTGATCCCAAAAGAAAAACGCCCTTTATTATTGACAGGATGGCGAGCTCAAGTGTTATCTCTAGAATTAACCAAAATACTTGATCGTCATCCTATGATGATCTGAAAAATAAGCCATAGCGCTTTTTCAAAAGCTACCTTACCTTGCGTTGAGTTCGCCAAAAATCCACCGCATCTATGACTTTTTTCAATGGGATTGCATCCAGATAACGATCGCAAGTGCGGGTATCTACCTCTTCTGGAAGAGGTAACTTTCGATGGTCTCCTGCCCACAATAAAGTATGAGGTGCTTCCCAAGGGGACCATTGTTTCAAGTTACTCGGTCCGAATAATACGACTGAAGGTGTTTTTAAAGCCGCAGCCATATGCATAGCAACAGAATCGACACCAATAAAAATTTGAGCTCGTTCAATCAACACCGCTAACTGAGAGAAACTCAGAAGGCCCACAAGATTCACGATATCCTCTTTTTGACTGCAATCTTCGATCACATTAAGAACGTAATCCTGCTCTGTTTTTTCGGGCCCCCCTGTGATCACTATTTTCTCTTTTTGTGCGGTTAAATAATTTATTAATTTAGAAAAACAAGATGCCTGCCAAGTTTTAAAGTGCCAACGCGCAAAAGGATGAATCAAAATATAATCACTCAATGATCTTTCATGTAAAATTTTTTCTACATAAAAAATATCATCAGACCCATAGGACATACTGACCTGGGTAATGATTTTCGATAATTTTAAGGGATTTAATATAGATAAATTATTGATGACAGTATGTTGTTTGACGTGATTTGAAACAGGCACCAGATGATCATAACAAGAGCACCAAAGCGCATTATCACGCTTTGCATAATGGAAACCGATACTGAGCTCAGGCTTTAAAAAGCGGCAATAAAAGGCAGACCGCCATTGATCTGATAAATTAAGAATCAAAGAATAATTTTGTTTTTTTAACGATTGAAATAAAGCCCATTCCCCTAATATTTGAGCTTTGATCCCTGCATGTTTCAATTGACGATCGATTGTCCAAATATGATGAAGGGTTTTATATTTCGATAAAATCTTTTCTGTTCCTGAATACAACAACACATCAATTTTTGCATTAGGCGCATGTTGCTGTAAGGTTGTCAGTAAAGGTGTGATGAGTAAAACATCTCCGAAATGACGCAATTTAATGACTAAAATTCGTTCAAAGTTGTTTTTTTTTACCACCATATTCACCATAATAAATCAACATCCCTCATTTTTTAAAAATGAGGGTTTTTAGTCGAATTTTTTAAATAAAGATATTTATTGTCTTTTTATAACGATATCTACCGTATAGAAATGAAAGACCCTTTAAATCATTATGATCACTTCCTGGATACTTTAGGTTTGCGCTGCCCTGAACCGCTCATGATGTTGCGAAAAACGGCTCGGGATTTAACAATCGGCCAAACGTTACTGATGATTTCAGACGATCCTTCCACACTGAGCGACATCCCTGCTTTTTGTCGTTTTATGGGTCATCATTTATCAGCAAAAAAAGCAGACAGAATACCTTACCAATACCTGATAGTTATAGGTTGTCTCGAATAATCTTGCTCATCACGATGCCGTCGTTCCAAATTGTTTGAACTGAATTTAGTTTGAGTTTATTTTAAAATTTTTTCCAGCGGTTTTATTTATAGAGACAGGCTTCACTCGTGCTATCGTCATCATCTGATTAAAAATGTCACTTTTTTCTACATAAAAATCGTCTTTCTATTAAATGGATGTAAAGATATGACAACTCCTCAAACTCGCCATATGAGTTTTTCTCAAAATCTTCTCTTAAACCACCGGCTTTATAAAAACGTTAAAAAAATTCATACTCAACATGATCAAAATCATCAGTTAATCCAGGCTTATCTGTCCAATATCTTATTGAACAGCGTCAACATGGGCCTTTTGGATGAACAAATTATATTTCATGGCTGAAATCTCTTTCTCAAAATGATGATCCTGTGGATCAATTGAAATCTTTTATGGATAACTACTTTTTTGAGTCTGAAATAAAAGAAAACGAATCTATAGAATATACGCGTTTTTCTGAAGTCGATACAGAAGGTTATGAGGAAACATGGAAAAATTCTCGACAGCGAGAAAAGGTTTTTCTTATTGATACTTTAATGAAAGAAAAAAGAGCGTTCTTTCTCAATAAAAACGTCTCGGCGCGCTTTTTGAGCTATACCTTAAATTCAGCAGGGAATATCACTTCAATGCGCGTGGTATTAAAGAGAATTATTCTGATCCGATAACCCTGGATACCCCCTTTGGTGGTCTTGATGAACTGCAGACAGCCATTTTGCGTCGTACCGACGATAATGAACATTGAGTTCTTAACAAGGAGACGGCTAACTCCTTCGATAATTTAACGCTGGCGCCTGATCTTCCGCTTAGACGGGCATACAACCATAGAAAACAGCGGTGGAACAGACATTTTGGTTTTGTATGATATTGGCTTTGATGAATTGCTTTTCAGGGAAGTCCGGGAAGACATTTATCTCACTCTGACCGATACTCATTTTAGCCAAACTTTTTCTATTAAAATGAAAAAGGGAGTTGCGGCTCCTGAAGAAAAAATATTTACCAGGGAGGAAAAATATTTTTTAGATGACCTCCTTAAAACAGCCCTCTCTTCTTTTGATAGTGCTGATCAAAAAAACAATTGATTAACCAACATACTGACTCTTTATTTACACATAATATCGCTCAAATCAAGTCAGGTTATAAATAATTTTATCACTTAAAATTAACCCAACAGAAAAATTAAGACCTTAATTCATTTATGCAACAATGCCATACAAAAAAAGGTTATTTCCATGGAAGATGAGAAAACTCCCGCCACTTTCGCTCAAATTTTTACCCTTAACACGACACAACCCAGGTAACGGTTAAGAATCTTAACCAGAATGAGTGACTGGGGGTGCCTAACAGTGTTTATGTCCAACGTTAAGCACATTTAATGTGGATCGGATTCCCCAGTCTGATTTATTCAACAAAGTCGCCATCACTCTTAAAGAGGTATGACGCTTATTTTTAATTTTAGGGTAATTCATAATTCAAAAAATCGACACACCAATTCTTAGTGTCTTCTACGTCTTCAACGCACAGCGGAAATGTCTGTGGATATTTTGTGACTTTGCAACATTTTTCGCATAACAGTGGATCATCTCTAGTGATTTTTTCTGGGCTCGCCAGAGACGAGGCATGAATAGAAAAAGACAGACATAAAAAAAATCCCGGTGTAATAAATTGTAAAAACTTCTTCATCAACAATTCCTTTCTAAAATGTATATATCGATTTGTTGTGCGTGTTAAAGGTAAAAATTTGAGCGAAAGTGATGAAGTGATTTTTTAACCTGCAGAAGATAAAACTTTTTCTATCGTGGATAATCTTTCCTGATTTTGGATGACGAATTGACTTTTTTCGTAACATTTTTATGGGTTTGACTGTATCAGTTTGATTCCAGAAAACATGTTATTTAGTTAGCAGTATATCAATTATATGCATAATAAATAGTGTTATTACTTTTTTATTTTATTGACTTCTTCTTTGATGTTTTATGGCTAAATCACTTTAAGATGTATTCACTTCAGGGAAAAAGAAGGGCCCCAAATTGTTCAAAACAACGCCTTGATTTCCGCGCCTTTAGACACAATGAGGCCCCCCACTGGCGTTGAGTTAGCCATTGGTCATTTCAGGAATATTTTTTGTTTTTTTAGAGAAAGTGCCGAAACCTAGGCACAAAGGGTTTAAAGCGGTTTATTTTGATGGCATACGTCAACTCTTCCCTAAATGAATGAGTTCTTCTAATTGCCGGCGATTGGTTTTTTTGGTGTCCACCTTGATGTAAGCGCTTTGTTCCTCTTTGACCAGTAAAACCTCGGTGACTCCTGCTTGAGCTTTTATTCGATTAAGTAAATCTGAATCTTCCAGTACCCTCCTGGAAATAAGAATGCGTAAACTGCTGACATAAGGGGGCTCCCGCATTGTAGTGCTGACAATCAACCAAATAAAAGCAACCAGAGCACAGGCAGCAAAGACCGCACTGGTCCCCTTCATATCAAACAGCCAGCCTCCCAGACACCCACCTATAGCGACACCGATAAACTGACTGGTAGCGTAAACACCCATCGCGGTCCCTTTATAACCGGCAGGGGCTTCCTTGCTGATTAACGAAGGTAAAAGTGCTTCCATGACATTAAACACCACAAAAAAGCACTGAACACCCGAGATGATGCTCCATAAATGTTTATTTGAGCTCCATAAAATAACTTCTGCTATCAATAAAACGGTGACACAAATAATCAAAACCGATCTGATACGACGTTTCATTTCAGCATAAAGGATGATAGGTAGCACTGCTGCAAAAGAAATTAACATGGTGACCAGATAGAGTATCCAATGATTTACGGCTGGTAATCCAGCGCGTTCTAAAGCGGATGGTAACGCAACAAAGGTCAGCATTAATAACATGTGTAAACACATAATCCCAAAATTGAGCTTTAGCAGTCGGCGATTATTCAGCACTTTAGTGATACTGCTTTTAACCATTCCTGATTCCCTATTCAATACATGTCTGTCCGTAGAAGGAACAACCGTCAATGTAATCACAATTCCTAATAACGATAAAAATGCAATAATTCCAAAAAGAAAATGTAGACCAAACGCATGAGTGATCATCGGGCCCAGTATCATCGCAATCGCAAAGCTTATTCCAAAACTCACACCGATACAGGCCATGGCTTTGGTGCGGTGTTGCTCTCGTGTTAAATCAGACAGTAACGCCATAATAGCTGACGCAATCGCGCCTGAGCCTTGTAAAGCTCGCCCAATGATGATCCCCCAAATAGACTGACTGAAAGCGGCCAACAGACTGCCCAGAGAAAATAAAATCAATCCCCCGACAATCATGAATTTTCTTCCGATGCGATCAGAAATCAGTCCAAATGGAATTTGGAAAAACGCTTGGGTCAAGCCGTAAATGCCGATGGCCACCCCGACCAGGGTTGAAGTAGCGTCAGGCAGTGTCATACCGTAGGTCGTCATCACGGGCAATACCATAAACATACCGAGCATTCGCAGTGAAAAAACCGTGCCTAGACCCCAGGTTCCTCTCAGTTCAGAGGCGGTCATTTTATTATCGTTTATCATATTTTTTCCGGTGTGCCCTAAATATCGGCCTTCAGTCAGGAAATATTAAGCCTGATTTTAACGCTTTCCTGTGGCTTCTTGCTTTTGAGAAGAATATCATTCTTTGATAAAAAAACGACAAGCCCATCATCTCAATGAGGGCAGAAATGCCAGAGCAAGTCTTTCTTTGTTTGTATAATGAATAAAATAAAAAAGACGAATAAAATTGAAAACAGAATTTTAATCAAGGCCAGATCATCATGATATTCACAACATACACCTTTAAAATGGCGGTGATTTTTTTAGCAGGAGCGCTTTTTTGGCCTATGTCAGTCAATCCAAAGCCAACAGCAGAAGATTCACTCCCTGATATGGGTACAACCGCTGGAGCGACACTCAGTATTGATCAAGAAATAGAAATAGGAGATTTTTATCTTCGTGAAATGCATTCTCATGCACCATTCATCTATGATCCTCTATTAAATGAGTACATCAATTCTCTGGGTAAGAAATTGGTGGATCATGCGCAGTCTGTTAAAACACCTTTCCATTTTTATTTACTTAACAATAATCAAATCAATGCTTCTGCTTTTTTGGGCGGAAATGTGGTGGTGAATTCGGGATTATTTTTTTATACCGATAATGAAAGCGAACTGGCTTCTGTTTTGGCCCATGAAATTTCGCATATTACTCAGCGGCACCTTGCTCGTGCCATAGAAAACAATCAACGTCTGTCTCAACTAACCTTAACCAGCAAATTGGGATCTCTTTTATTGTTTTTGGCAAATCCAAAAGCCGGTGTGGTGGCATGGAATTCTTCTTTGGCATTAGCCCAGCAAGACATACTCAGCCTCAGTCAATCGAATGAACAGGAAGCTGATCGTATTGGGCTAAAATTATTACAGGCATCGGGTTTTAATGCGCACGCCATGACTGATTTTTTAGAAAAAATGGCCGATGAATCACGTTACACCAGTAAACCTCCTGAAATGTTATTAACTCATCCTTTACCAGAAAGTCGGCTTGTTGATATTTATAATCGTGCCAACCAAATATCCAGGCACCCTGTGGTTTCTTCGCAGGATTATCTTTTCGCAAAAGTGCGTTTACATGGCCTGTTTAAATTAAAGAAAAATTTTAACGAATTTCTCAAACCCTTGAAAAAAGGCACCGCTTCTGAACGATTAGCGGCAGAATATGGGCAAGCGATTTTATGGTATCAAAATAAAAAATACGATAAAGCCCGCCAGATTTTACAAACACTATCAGTAACGTACCCAGATAATATCTGGTTTCTTGATTTAATGACCGATATTGATTTATCTCAAAATAAAGCGGCTCAGGCGATCACTCGATTAAAAAAAGCCAGGGTGGCGAAGCAACATCAGCTCATATGGCAGCTTAATCTGGCGAATGCCTACATCAAGGCAGGTGAGTCTGCGCAGGCGGTTTCTTTATTACGCCGTTACACCTTTGAACATCCCAATGATATGAATGGTTGGGATTTACTGATTAAGGCCGCTCTGGCTAAAAGATGGCGGGATCAAGCCCTCGCGGCTCATGCAGAAAATGCCGCCTTGAAAGGAGATTTTTCTCAAGCCATAGGATTACTAAGTGATGCCAGTAATCTGGTTCCTCTGGGGAGCCTGCAACAGGCGCGCTATGATGCTCGTATTGATCAACTCAGACAACTAGAGCAGCGTTTTAAAAAATATCAAAAATAAAGGTTTTTTATTTTGTGTCTTAAGTCAGTTTTCGGGATGCTGCTGGAGCATTTTTTTGACTCCCAGATGAGCAAAAAATGTCTACCCTTTTAAAGGAGAAAGAATACTCAATTGCGGTTTTTGTAGTTGATTGGGGTAGTCCAACGTGTAATGTAAACCTCTGCTCTCCTTTCGCATCATGGCACAACGAACCATCAGTTCTGCGGTTTGTAATAAATTACGCAATTCCAGCAAATGATTAGAGATACGGAAATGAGTGTAATATTCGTTCACTTCCTGCTTTAAAGTATTAATACGACGCAACGCCCGTTCCAATCTTTTAGTGGTACGAACAATTCCCATATAATCCCACATAAATAAGCGTAATTCATGCCAGTTATGTTGGATGACCACTTGCTCATCAGAATTATGAACCCTGCTTTCATCCCAATCAGGTAGTACATCGCTCAGATGTGATTGAGGTAAATGATCCAAAATATCCTCGGCGGCTGACCAAGCATACACCAAACATTCCAGTAACGAATTAGAGGCCATACGGTTGGCTCCATGCAAACCCGTATAACTGACTTCACCGATGGCATATAAGCCTTCCAGATCTGTACGTCCCTTGCGATTCACCATAACTCCTCCACAAGTATAATGTGCAGCAGGCACAACCGGGATGGGTTCTTTCGTTAAATTAATTCCTAATGAAAGCAATTTTTGATAAATCATAGGAAAATGTTGAACAATAAATTCACTAGATTTATGGCTGATATCGAGATACATGCAATCTGCCCCAAGCCTTTTCATTTCATGATCAATGGCTCGAGCCACAATATCCCTGGGGGCTAATTCAAGGCGCGCATCAAAATCAGGCATCAATCTACTACCATCAGGTCGCTTTAAATAAGCCCCTTCACCCCGCAAGGCTTCCGTTAATAAAAAATTAGGGGCTTTAGGATGAAACAAACAGGTAGGGTGAAATTGATTAAATTCTAGATTAGCCACTCTGCATCCTGCACGCCAAGCCATGGCAATTCCGTCACCAGAAGAAATTTCAGGATTAGTGGTATATTGATAAACCTTGGCGGCTCCCCCTGTCGCTAGTACAACTATTTTCGAGCGAAAGGTTTCTACCTTCTTGCTATCTCTATTCCAAACATAAGCGCCAACAATTCGTTGATTTTCAGTATTGCCCATTTTGCCTGAAGTAATGAGATCCACCGCGTTATGGCGTTCTCGTATACAAATATTGGGGTGATCCAAGACTTTTTTGATTAAAGTATTTTCTACTTCTTTGCCCGTCGCATCGGCACTGTGTAAAATACGCCGATGTGTATGACCTCCTTCACGAGCTAAATGATAGCGCTCTTGGCCGATCGAATTTATTTCAGTATCAAATAGAACACCCTGATGAACCAGCCATTGTATACATTGAGAGGCATGACTGGCGACAAATTCGACAATCTCTTGATCGCACAGCCCTGAACCGCTGATCACGGTATCCTGCACATGTGAGCTGATACTATCTGCTTCATCAAAAACTGCCGCGATACCTCCCTGAGCATAAAAGGTGGCCCCTTCGTTTAATAATTCCTTACTGAGAAGGGTGATGCGACAATGTGGAGCAAGACGTAACGCTAATGATAAACCTGCAGCACCACTGCCAATGATTAATACATCGGTCATTTGTTCAGATAATTTTTTCATAAAAATATGATGTTTGAAGAATGAAAATGAATTTCATGGTAGCTTATGCCGCTCAACAAAAGCTGCGGTTATTCGTTTTTGTGATTTTTTTCTAGAATATAAACAAAATAAAGCAGTGGGTATGACATTTTTTAATAAAATCAATTGTGGAGAATGTATCCTGAATGACCGAACGGTTAACAGATCAAGCGTTGGTTGAACGAGTTCAATCAGGAGATCAACAATCTTTTAACTTGTTGGTTATTCGTTATCAGCATAAAGTTGCAAAGATAGCATCTCGGTATATCCCTTCTTCGGATGTTCCGGATGTGGTACAAGAATCTTTTATTAAAGCTTATCGTGCTTTAAAATTATTTCGTGGTGAAAGTGCTTTTTATACCTGGTTATATCGTATTGTGATTAATACAGCAAAAAATCATCTCATTGCTCAAGGGCGTCACCCACCAGCCAATGATGTTGATGCCGATGATATCAAAAATGACGAAAATATCACTGCGCTAAAAGAAATATCGAACCCTGAAAGCTTATTATTGTCTGAAGAGCTGCGACAGGCTATCTTTAATGCTTTAGAACTACTCCCCGAAGATTTACGAGTCACAATTACTTTGCGTGAACTAGAAGGTTTGAGTTATGAAGAAATAGCCAATATTATGAATTGTCCTGTAGGTACAGTTCGTTCACGTATCTTTCGAGCCAGGGACGCGATTGATAATAAAATTCAGCCACTGATTCAACGATGAATAACCATCAAAAAAGGTATTTTATATGCAGAAAGAAAAACTTTCCGCTTTAATCGATGATGAAATTTTAGATGATGAGCTATTACATCTTTTATCAAAAGATAAAGTGCTTCAGAAAAGTTGGCAGAATTATCATTTGATTGGCGACGCTTTACGCCATGATTTAGCTAATCCTCTCTGCCTGGATATGTCTGATCGTATTTTAGAAGTCATTAAAAACGATCCTATATGTATTAATACATCTGCACCTGCGATTGAAACCAGTCGTGATACTGATGATATTCCTTTTTGGCAAAAAATTCGGCCTTGGGTCAGTCAATTGACTCAAATTGCCGTTGCGGCTTCGGTATCTCTGGTGGTCGTTCTCAGTGGTCACTATCAATCATCTGATCAATCTGAATTACCCACGTTTAATATTAGTCCTATGATAGAGTTAAAACCGGCTCCAGTCAGTTTTGGGCTTCATTCTAATGTGGGGACTCATGCAGGAAAAAGTCATCATATGAAAAAACCATCAGAAGAAGAGCAAAACGCTTCTGAGGAGTTTAATTTATTACACAAATTTGAATTAAAGCGGCGCACCTCCTTGCCATTAGAGCCTCATCCTCCTTTGCCAGAGTCATACAATTGATCTTTAAAAAAAAAGTAGTCGTAATGCATCCATTTTTGCTTTTCGTGATTTTATTGATTGCTGCTCTTTCTCCTAATTCGGCGGGTTCTGAGCAACCGAACGCCGGTATGATGTTGCAAGAAATGAGCACCGCCATTCGATCACTTAACTATGAATTTAATTACATTCAGGCTGATGAGCAAGATATTGATTCTTTACGCTATCGTCATGTTATCTTAAACGGAAAAACATTCGCTCAGTTACTGCGTATGGATCAACTTCGAGTTGAAGTACGTCAAAACAATGATCAAATCAGTTATTTTCAATCTGACTTAACACCTTTCACATTGCTAGGCACTCACATAGTAGATGCATTTCCTTCTGTTGTTTTTTCTGATTTTTCAATGCTTTCACAGTATTATCACTATATTTTTGTAGGGAAAATGCGTATCGCTGATCGTATATGTCAAATCATTCGAGTGCTTCCGAAAGAAAATAATAGATACAGCTACTTTATTTGGTTAGACGAAGTCACCAAATTGCCTATGCAAATCAATTTACTGAATCTGAATGGTCAAACATTAGAGCAATTCAAGGTTATTTCATTGAATATGGGCGATAACCTGACTTCTTTTGTGCAAAATTTAAAAAAAGCGCCTGTGCCTCCTTTAATGAAGCTTCCTGAGGAAGAAACCGTCAATTTTGATTGGTTTCCAAAGTGGCTGCCTGCAGGCTTTGTTGATATTCCTCCTAATGAACATCAACTGATGCATAAGAAAAAATTCTTGGCCTCTCGTTTTTATACGGACGGCCTGTTTAGTTTTTTGATTACTGTCTCCCCTGTGAATAAAAAAAATAATACCGAAAGTCATTTTCAACAAAGTCGTCGTACAATTCAAACTCAGGTGCGTGATCATATTCAGATGACCGTCGTTGGCGAAATTCCTCTTTCGACCGCTAAGCGTATTGCAGATAACTTAATTTTAAAAATAAATAAATGAACTATAAAAGAAATTTTTCTATTATTGCCCATATTGATCACGGAAAATCTACTTTATCTGATCGTATCATCCAGCTTTGTGGTGGATTAACAGAACGTGAAATGGCTTCACAAGTGCTCGATTCTATGGATTTGGAGCGTGAACGCGGCATTACTATCAAGGCCCAGAGTGTGACTTTGTATTATCAAGCTCAAGACGGTAATACCTATCAACTTAACTTTATTGATACTCCTGGCCATGTCGATTTCTCTTACGAAGTGTCGCGTTCTCTGGCAGCCTGTGAAGGCGCTTTACTGGTCGTAGATGCAGCTCAAGGGGTTGAAGCACAAACTTTGGCAAATTGCTATACCGCCCTTGAGATGAATCTGGAAGTGGTTCCTGTCCTCAATAAAATAGATTTACCGGCATCAGACCCAGATCGAATTGCAGAAGAAATTGAAGACATTGTCGGTATTGATGCGACAGATGCCGTACGTTGCTCTGCCAAAACAGGTATAGGCATCGCCGATGTTTTAGAACGCTTAGTGCGAGACATCCCTGCTCCGAAAGGGGATCCCAAAGGCACATTACAGGCTCTGATTATTGACTCATGGTTTGACAACTACTTAGGGGTAGTTTCTTTAATTCGCTTAAAAAATGGGACTTTACGTAAAGGTGATAAAGTTAAAGTCATGAGCACGGGGCAAATTTATAATGTAGAGCGCCTTGGTATTTTTACTCCGAAACGTTTTGATACAGACATACTCAATTGTGGTGAAGTAGGTTGGTTAGTGTGTGCGATTAAAGATATTTTAGGCGCGCCAGTGGGAGACACCTTAACATTAAGCCGGCATCCCGCTGAAAAGCCTTTGCCTGGCTTTAAAAAAGTCAAAGCCCAAGTGTATGCGGGCTTATTTCCCATCAGCTCTGATGATTATGAATCCTTCCGTGATGCCTTAGCTAAGTTAAGCCTGAACGATGCCTCTTTGTTTTTTGAGCCAGAAAATTCAGGCGCTTTGGGCTTTGGTTTTCGCTGCGGTTTTCTAGGTTTACTGCATATGGAAATTGTTCAAGAACGTCTTGAGCGAGAATATCATCTAGACCTGATTACCACGGCCCCTACTGTTGTCTATGAAGTAAAAACTGTAAAAAAAGAAATACTCTATGTGGATAGCCCCTCTAAGTTACCCGCATTAAGTGAGATCGAAGAGTTACGTGAACCTATTGCAGAATGCCACATTCTGCTACCACAAGAGTACTTAGGCAATGTTATGACCCTGTGTGTGGCAAAACGAGGGGTTCAAGTGAATATGGTGTATCACGGTCATCAAGTGGCTTTGACCTATCACATTCCGATGGCAGAAGTCGTACTGGATTTTTTTGATCGTTTAAAATCCACCTCCAGAGGTTATGCTTCTTTGGATTACAATTTTAAACGTTTTCAAGCTTCTGATATGGTGCGAGTGGATATCTTGCTCAACACTGAGCGAGTCGATGCACTGGCTTTAATCACACATCGTGATAATGCCGCTTCTCGTGGCCGAGAACTGGTAGAAAAAATGAAAGACTTCATCCCAAGGCAGCAGTTTGACATCGCCATCCAGGCGGCAATTGGTCACCACATTATTGCTCGGGCCACGGTAAAGCAATTAAGAAAAAATGTGTTAGCAAAATGTTATGGCGGCGATGTCAGCCGCAAAAAGAAGCTTTTGCAAAAACAAAAAGAAGGTAAAAAGCGCATGAAGCGAGTCGGTAATGTTGAATTACCACAAGACGCTTTTCTCGCTATTTTGCATATTGGAAAAGAGAGTAAATAGAAAATCAGGAATCAATAAATATGCCTAACACTTTCACCTCAATGGCCAACACCTTCACCTTGATTCTAGCGCTTGCCACCTTGTTGACTGGTATCATCTGGTGTATCGAGCGCTTTATATGGGCCCCTGCGCGCCAAAAAAAAAACGTGGCCATTTCTACTGAAACAGCAAGTGACATCATTCAACAACCGTGTTGGATAGAAACCGCTGTCTCCATTTTCCCTGTATTATTAATAGTATTTTGTGTTCGCTCATTTGTATACGAGCCTTATCAAATCCCTTCTGGTTCTATGATGCCAACGTTACTGATAGGCGATTTTATTTTGGTTGAAAAATATGCCTATGGTATTAAAGATCCCATCACTCAAACAACACTGATACCGACAGGCCACCCAAAAAGAGGGGATGTCGTTGTATTTAAATATCCTTTAGATAAAAAGGTAGACTTTATTAAGCGCGTGATTGGATTGCCGGGTGATCATGTCCGCTATGATCCTGTACGAAAAGAGGTCCATGTTCAGCCTTCTTGCCAACCTGATACTGATTGTGGTCATCAGGTGATGACCTATAGCACTGCTCAACCGAGTAATTTTGTACAAACATTTGTTTTCAACCGAGATAAAAATACCTCAACTGCTTTCCTTCAGATACCCCTTCAACAATCTGTACCAGACAATGGCATTCGCCAGAATGAGCGCATTGAGACTGCGGGCTCTGTAAGTCACCCTATTTTGATACTGCCAGGCACAGCAGATCAAATGCGTTCCTATTATAGGCAACAGGGGCAGCCTATTGGCTCTTGGGTGGTCCCTCATGGGGAATATTTTATGATGGGGGATAACCGTGATAATAGTGCAGACAGCCGTTTTTGGGGGTTTGTCCCTGAACGTAACCTGGTTGGCAAAGCCACTGCAATATGGATGAGTTTTGAAAAACAAGAAAATGAATGGCCGACAGGAGTACGTTTGAGTAGGATTGGGTCTATTGATTAAACTTATTTGACTTTCTGACTATTGAAAAAAGGCATTTTAACGTAATGTCTTTATGTATATTAACCGATTATAAATAACAATGAATTCTATTAATATCAACAGTCTAGAACTTAAATTGAGATATTCTTTTAAAGAAAGATCGCTTCTTCTACAAGCTCTGACTCATCGTAGTTTACACACGCAACACAATGAACGTTTAGAATTTTTAGGGGATTCTATATTAAGCTTTGTGATTGCAAATCAGTTATATCATCGCTTTCCTGAAATTAATGAAGGGAATATGAGCCGCATGAGGGCCACTTTAGTCAGAGGGGATACTTTAACTGAAATCGCTCGTGAGTTTGATATTGGAGCCTACTTACAACTCGGGCAAGGCGAACTCAAAACGGGTGGGGCTCAACGTGAATCTATTTTAGCAGATAGCATCGAAGCCATTATTGGCGCTATTTTTTTAGACAGTGATATTCAAACAGTAGAAAAAACCATTTTGCGGTGGTACCACAAACGTTTAGAACAGATTAATCCAACCCATCAGCAAAAAGATCCAAAAACACGTTTGCAGGAATACATGCAAAGCCACCAACTGCCGTTGCCTTTTTATCTGCTCGCTCAGGTTTGTGGTGAAGCACATGATCAAGAGTTTACTATTCATTGCCAAGTCAGCGGATTAGAGGAACTGGTTGTAGGAAAGGGCTCTAATCGCCGCAAAGCTGAACAGGAAGCAGCAGAAAAAACGTTGAAAAAGCTGGAATTTGAATGAAGTTAATACAAGATGAACAAAAAAAAACAGAAAACACCTATTGTGGATTTATTTCCATTTTAGGTCGTCCAAATGTGGGAAAATCAACACTGCTTAATCAACTTCTCGGGCAAAAAATTTCCATCACCTCTTCTAAAGCTCAAACTACCCGTCATCGCATCATGGGTATTCATACTCAAGGGTCTTATCAAGCGATTTATATCGATACGCCGGGATTACATATTGAAGAAAAACGGACTATTAATCGTTTTATGAATCGCGCCGCTCGCAGTGCGATTGGAAATGTAGAGCTGATTATTTTTATGGTGGAGGGGACACATTGGTTTCCCGACGATGAGATGATAGTCAATAAGCTCAGAGGAGTGACATGTCCCGTTTTATTGGCGGTCAACAAAATCGATCATGTCACAGATAAATCAATATTATTGCCTCATATTGCTTTTTTAAAGCGAAAACTGAGCTTTTTGGACGTCCGCTTTTTTGATTTGGTCCCTATCTCTGCAAAAAAACGAATACAAATTGATCGTATTGAGCAAATTGTACGTCAACACCTCCCTGAAGCGCCTCACCATTTTTCTGAAGACCACATCACAGATCGCTCTGAACGTTTTATGGCGTCAGAAATCATTCGTGAAAAATTGATGCGATTTTTAGGTGAAGAATTACCTTATTCTGTCACGGTTGAAATTGAAAAATTTGAAGTGAATGTTCGAGGGGCTTATCACATTCATGGCCTTATTATTGTTGAGCGAGAAGGACAAAAAAAAATTGTGATAGGTCATCGAGGGTCTAAAATCAAAACGATGGGAATTGAGGCGCGCCAAAATATGCAACAACTCTTTGGCACTAAAGTTCACCTTGAGCTCTGGGTAAAAGTAAAATCAGGTTGGGCCGATGATGAACGTGCATTGCGTAGCCTCGGTTACAGCGACGACCTAAGATAACCCGTTCATTTTATGCATCATCACTGGCATCGATCGTTTATTCTTCATCGCCGCTCTTATAGTGAAACCAGTTTAATACTGGATTTATTGACTGAAAACGAAGGGCGGATATCTCTGATCGCAAAAGGAGCACTTCGCCCTCGATCTGCATTAAAAGGCTATTTACAACCTTTTACGCCCTTACTTTTGCGTTGGAGCGGAAAATCAGCGATAAAAACCTTATGTGGTGCGGAACCCATTTCTATTGCCGTGCCTTTAACTGGCATTTTCCTGTACAGCGGTTTATATGTTAATGAGCTTTTATCTCGCCTGTTGCTACCAAATATTGATTATCGTGCGCTTTTTTTTGATTATCTCGACTGTTTGGAGGCATTAGCCAGTGCTCAAGATACATCGGAACGGGCACTACGCCGTTTTGAATTAGCACTATTAACGCATCTAGGCTACGGTGTTGATTTTCTTCATTGTGTAGAAACGGGCGAACCTGTGGTCGCTCAAATGACTTATCGTTATCAACATGAAATCGGCTTTATCAGAAGCCCGGAGGACGACTCTCTTGGTTTTACCGGCCATCAATTACAATCACTAGCCAAAGGTGCATTTTATGATCAAGAGACACTGAAAGCCGCCAAACGTTTTACTCGAATCGCATTAAAACCTCATCTTGGACATCGGCCTTTAAACAGCCGCTCATTATTTAGAAAATTTAACCTTTAGAAAAAAATTCACGTAGAATAAATTTGCGTTTTACGCTTTACTTTTAAAAATCAACCACAGATTTATGTGCCTCAATTTTTCAATTTGGGATAAAAAAATGGAAGAACTTGATGTAGTCAATCGCATTCATAACGCCGGAAGTTGGGTGATCGATAATCGTGATTTATTAATTGAATATGCCATCAATATAGTGGCTGTTGTTCTGATCATGATAACGGGCTCAATTGTGGCGCGAGTAGTTTCGAAGACGCTTAACAAGATGATGAAAAATCGAAGTATCGACGCCACGGTCTCTGATTTTTTATCAACCATGGTGCGTTACAGCATTCTGGCCTTTACCATTATTGCCGTGCTAGGACGGCTTGGGGTACAAACTGCCTCCGTCATTGCAGTCATAGGTGCTGCGGGCTTGGCAGTGGGCTTGGCACTACAGGGTTCTCTGTCTAACTTTGCTGCAGGCGTATTACTGGTGGCTTTTCGTCCTTTCCGGGCAGGCGAATTCGTTGACCTGGGCAGCGTTTCTGGCACTGTATTACACGTGCAACTGTTTTCAACGACCTTACGTTCTCCTGATGCAAAAATCATCGTCGTTCCTAACGGAAAAATTATCGCAGGTAATATTATCAACATCACGCGTGAACCTGAACGCCGGACTGAAATCATCGTTGGTGTCTCTTACGATGCGGATATAGATGTCGTTAAAAAAGTCCTGGGAGAGGTTATTGCCGCTGATCAACGTATTTTAGCGGATAAAGAAGTCATCGTACGTTTACACGAAATGGCGGCGTCTTCATTAAATTTTGTGGTTCGGGTTTGGACTCTTAACGCTGATGCTTGGCCAGTTTACTGGGATTTAATGGAAAATTTTAAACGAGCATTAGATACACACCAGATCGGTATTCCTTATCCACAAATGGATGTCCATCTTCACCAAATCAAAAAATAAATTTTTCGATTACAATAATCTGCTTATATTGAGGAAACAAAATGAAATTACATCAGCTTATTCATTCATTCATCGTTTTATTTAGTCTCTTCCCTATCATGTCAAAAGCAGATCAATGGCCCTCTGGGCCTTATGTTGCTACTTCAGGGATCGCAAATGTAGAGGCGGTTCCTGATATCGCCAACCTCATTATTAACGTGAATATATTGGCTAAAGATGCGGCTGATGCTAAAAAACAGGTCGATCATCGTGTTAACCAGTACTTTGATTTTTTAGAAAAAAATCAAGTAGATCAAAAAGACATTCATGCGGCTAATCTGATCACAGAGCCGGAATACGATTATCAAAAAGAAGGGAAAACTTTATTAAAAGGGTATCGAGCCATACGTGAAGTAAAGGTGCAATTACGCCAAATGGATAAACTCAATACACTGCTCGATCAGGCCTTAAAATTGGGATTAAATGAAATTCGAGCACTCAAATTCAGTGTCGCAGATCCAGATCTTTATCGTAAAAAAGCACAGCAAAAAGCCATCGAAAACGCCAAACAACAGGCGCAACTTTTAGCCCAAAGTTTTCAGTCTATCTTGGGGCCCATTTACAGTGTCCGATATCATGGAGAGGCTGCTTATCAGCCTAAGCCCCTTCTGAGCACCTACAAGACAGAAAACAGCATTTCATCTGATACCGCTTTGACTTATCAAAAACAAAGGATTCAATTTACAGATCAGGTTGATGTTGTATTTGAGCTTGAAAAAAAACATTAAGGTTTGTTTCGCTGCGATAAATAATGTTGAACTAAAACATAAAACATAGAAACCATAAGGCCTGCCATACCTGATAACAAAATAATAAAGGCAGATTGAGGTGAATCTTTTTTCACGGGTTCGTTAGGTTTTTGCAGATATTCGAAGGGGATGATTTTGATATCTGATAATTTTATGGACTGTAATTTCTCTAACTGTAATTTGGCCATAGGTAAATTTACATCATCATTAATTGACTTTCCTTTATTATCAATAATAAAGGAAAGTACACTTTTTTTTATGTTTATTTTATTTGTAATCTTGTTATTAAGTTTTTCGTCAAAAATAGCAGATATATAATTGATATATCCGTTTAATAAATTTTGAGCATCTTTAGCAGTATCAGCACTATAGGATAAGGTATAAAATACGTAACCTTTAAAGTCATTTTCTTTATTTGATTTTGAATATTCGATATGAATATTTTTAATAATATCAAGCATGAATTGATTTCTATTTTCTGGATGATCTTTTATTAATTTTTGAAAATAACTCGTATTAACTAAATATTTCTCTTTAAGAACATTTGAGTTAAATAATTGAATAAAAAGGGAAAGTAAATTTTTTTGATCAAAATTTAAAGAAATATCAAATAATTTTAATTTATAAGATAACAGTTCGAAAGGTTGCAGTTGATTGTCATCGATATAAGTAATTATAGCCTTACTGGTCCATTTTTCTGGCAATTTATAACATATCAGAGCACTCACAATCACAAAAAAAATAGTGATGAAAAAAATTTTTACTTTATTTTTAAAAAAAATTGCAAGCAAATCAATTAAATCAATTTCATCTGTTGAAGGTTTTAGATCTAATGTGTTTTCAGACATATTAGAATGCTTTTTTTGATGACAAAGAACATTTTGTATTTTTTGATCACTCATTAACCGCTCCGAATTTTAAGATGAATTTATTGTTAACAGAAAACTTTTTAAAAGGTTAATCGTGCCCAAATAGATCACGAGTAAACACTTTTTTTGATACATCGTTCAAATGATATGTAGGGCGATTTGCAATAATCACATCTGATTTATTTTTAAACCTGACCAGGTCCTCTATTACTTGGCACCCAAAAAACGTCTTTTCTTTTAAAACTGGCTCATAAATGACGATCTCAATACCTTTCGCATGAATGCGCTTCATAATCCCTTGAACAGAAGAAGTGCGGAAATTATCTGAGCCACTTTTCATAATCAAACGATAAATCCCCACTACTTCAGGCTTTTTTTGAAGAATGGCATCCGCAATAAAATCTTTACGAGTACGATTCGAGTCAACGATGGCCTGAATTAAATGCTGAGGCACGTCCTGGTAATTCGCTAGCAACTGTTTAGTGTCTTTAGGGAGGCAATATCCGCCATAACCAAATGAGGGATTATTATAATGATGCCCAATACGGGGATCTAAACTCACCCCTTCAATAATTTGTCTCGTATTTAGCCTATGGCTGGCCGCATAGGTGTCCAACTCATTAAAATACGCCACCCTCATCGCCAAATAGGTATTGGCAAAAAGTTTAATCGCTTCAGCTTCAGTGGCATCGGTAAAGAGAGTCTCAATGTCTTTCTTGACAGCCCCTTGTTTGAGTAAATTTGCAAAAATTTCAGCTCGTTGAGAACGCTCGCCCACTATAACCCGTGAAGGGTATAGATTATCATGTAGGGCCTTTCCCTCACGCAAAAATTCAGGACAAAAAATAATATTATCGCAGGCAAATTGCGCTTTTATTTTAGATGTGAAACCAACAGGAACGGTGGATTTAATCACCATCACTGCCTTAGGATAACAACGACTCACATCATCAATGATCTCTTCCACCGACTCAGTGTTAAAGCAGTAGGTCTTTGCATCATAATCAGTCGGGGTGGCTATTATGACAAAATCGGCCGCTTTGTAAGCCTCTTCTTTATTCAAAGTGGCCCTTAAATTGAGCGTTTTATGTTTCAGAAAGTGTTCAATATCCCCATCCGCGATGGGTGATTGTTTTGCATTAATCAAATCAACCTTTTCTGGCACGAGATCAAGCGTTACCACTTCATTATGTTGAGACAATAAAATAGCATTAGAGAGTCCAACATAACCTGTGCCAACGACCGCAATTTTCATTCAAATTTCCTAAATTCTTTAAGTCTATATATTTAATAATATTGATTATTTATATACAAATTATAATCAATCTTCATATGAGAAGTTCATATCAAATTATCCATGACATTCACTTCTTTTTGAGCAAAAGTTTCCCCACTTTAATGTGTGGCAGCTTGCTCTTGGCATTTCAACGGGTAGTTTAAAATTTATTCAGGTGCCAGGGCATCTATGGGATTGAGACGAGAGGCGTGACGAGCAGGTAGATAACCAAATACAATACCAATCATAGTAGAGCAGAAAAAGGCGATGAATAAAGCGATTGAAGAAAAGGTCAATGACCAGGTCGGTAAAAAAAATTCAACCGCAAACCCAATACAGAAAGAGAGCAGAATACCGATGGTTCCCCCTACTAAACAGACTAAAACCGCTTCAATTAAAAATTGTTGAAGCACGTCACTCGATCGAGCGCCTACTGCCATGCGGATGCCAATTTCACGAGTCCGCTCTGTGACCGAAACCAACATGATGTTCATCACACCAATACCCCCTACGACTAAAGAAATAGCTGCTACTAAAGACAAAAAGAGTTGCATGGTACGGGTAGTTTTTTCAGCTGTTTTCAATACTGTGTTTACGTTAAACGTGTAAATGTCTTTTTTACCATGGCGTAAAGTCAATAATCGTATTAATTGTTGCTCTGCTTCATTATTGTTATAACCCTCCTTGATACGAACTGTAATCGCATCAAAATAAGAGCGGCCGGTGAAGAGGTTTGTCATGGTACTGTAAGGTATCCAGATTCTTAAAGCATTGTTGTTTCCATACATAGATTGTTTTTCTTTAGCAATCCCAACAACGGTCATTGGGATATTCCCCACTAATATTTCTTTTCCTATCACATCTTTCGTCCGAGGAAATAAACGCCTTTGAGTATTTTTATCGATGACCACCACTTGGCTTTGGTCTCTCACCTGTCTTTCTAAAATCCTTTCTCCATTTTGGATCTTGATGCCGTAAGCCTTAAAGTATTGGCCTCCAACCCCTAAAATTGTGCTCGCAACATCTATATTTCCTGAACGAAGGCGTATGTTGCCTGAGATAATAGGAGAAATAGCACTGATATAGGATTGTGCCTGTAGCGCTGCAATATCCTCATAAATTAATGCCTGTCGATTACTGGGATCATCATCTCCGTAGTCCCTACCAGGGTAAATACTAATGGTGTTAGTCCCTATCGCTCTGATATTCGCTAAAACTTTTTGCTGAGCAGCATCCCCTACCACCAAAATTGAGACCACTGACGCAATACCAATAATGATCCCCAGCATGGTTAATGCGGTTCGCATTTTATTGGATAGCATGGCACGCCAGGCCATCAGCAATGCTTCATGAAGGCGGCCTACCCATTGCTGACAGGAAGCCTGTTCAACTGACGGGCTTGAGGGCTCAGGTGTTTTTTTAAGTTCTTGTGTGGGTTGATATCCTGAATCGGAAATTATCTCGCCGTCTTTAATTTCAATAGTACGATCAGCTTGATTTGCCACTTCAGGGTTATGTGTCACCACAATGACGGTATGACCTTTTTGTTGAAGCTGTTTGAGAATATTCATGACTTCAACACTGGAATGACTGTCAAGCGCGCCTGTAGGTTCATCAGCCAGGATAATTTGCCCGCCGTTCATCAATGCTCGCGCGATACTGACTCGTTGTTGTTGCCCTCCTGAAAGCTGATTTGGTCGATAGTTAATGCGTTCGCCTAATCCAAGACGGGTCAGCAGCGTGACGGCTCTTTTTTTGCGCTCATTTTTAGGAGATCCTGCATAGATAGCGGGTATTTCAACGTTATGGGCTGCACTCAGATGCGGGAGTAGATGATATCGCTGAAAAATAAAACCAAAATATTCACGCCGTAATATTGCCAAATCATCATTGTTGAGATCTACAACATTTTGCCCAGCAATATAGTAGGTCCCACTAGTGGCTTGATCCAGGCAGCCTAATATGTTCATTAAAGTGGATTTACCCGAGCCTGAAGCCCCTATGATCGCCACCAGTTCCCCTGAATAAATTTTTAAAGAAATATTTTTTAGTACATCAAGGCTTTCTTCTCCTGACTGATAGCTTCGTCTTACAGATTGAAGTTCAAGTAATAAGGACATTATATATCCTCAGAATTAAAACGGCTGATGATCACTTTTTCACCCAGCTTTAGGCCAGAAAGGATTTGTACATTCAGATTATTACGAATGCCAATCGTGACTTCACGCGTCTCTTCTTGATTTTTATTGTCTTTATCCTTAACTAAGACAGAGACCTGATAGCGGTTACCATCTATTTGATTGCCCAACGCAGATAATGGCATCAGCATAGCCTTTCGAGCTTCCGCCAATTGAATAGATACCTGAGCTGTCATTTTTAAACGTAATAAACCTTTAGAATTAGGGACTTCAAAACGTGCAGAATAAAAAATGGCATCATTGATGCTTTCAGGGGTCGGCTGAATATCTTTTAATACCCCCTCAAAATGTTTATTGGGATCCCCCAATATAGTAAATGAGATTTTTAATCCAGGTTTTAAATGAATGATATCGGCTTCAGACACTTGAGTATTGACTAACATCGTGCTCATATCAGCCAAAGTCAGGATGTTAGGAACCTGCTGAGTGGCAATGACTGTTTGCCCCTCCAGGGTAGTAATTTGCACCACTTCACCGCTCATGGGCGCAGAGATTTTGGTGTATTCTAAATTTAAATTGGCAGTATCCAGGCTGATTCTGGTTCTATTAATTTGAGCTTTAATCATCTCTATTTTTGCCTTTCTCACCGCTAAATCCGTTTCGGTTTGATCGATATCTTGCGGTGAAATCAGCTTTAGTCTGGCCAGATTTTTTTGACGATTTAAAGTTAATAGAGTTAATTTTTTTTCTGCTTCCGCCTGTGCCGATTGTGCATTCAGATCCTCTAAAGCGGCAGCCACTTCTTTGATTTGATTTTTTGCCTTTTGAGGATCTATCATTCCCAATAATTGCCCCTGCTTTACCTTATCTCCAATTTTGACATACAGGTGCTGAAGTTGACCACTGACCTGAGCACCGACGTCAACTTTTCGCAATGCATCGAGCTTACCTGTTGCGAGAACGCTTTGTACGATATCACCCTGGGTCACGGAGACCGTTTTATATTGAATTTCAGCCGGTTTCATTTGAAAACGTATGACAAAAAAACCCGACATCAGTAAAATGAGAGGGATAACTATCACTTTTTTATTGAGTTTTTTGAGCCAAATCAGATTCATTCGTTTCTCTTTTTTTATCTGTCGTTTATTTATATCTTTTTATCATTGACTTAACACTTTTCGTAAGCCAAGAACATATTGAGGTATTAATTCAATAGCGTATTCTATTTCTTTTTGGGTAGTAAATCGACCAAAAGAAAAACGAATGGTACTTTGGGCCAATTCATCACTGACCTCCAATGCACGGAGTACATAAGAAGACGTTACAGTGCTTGAGATACATGCGGAACCAGAAGAAACCGCCAAATCTTTTAAAGAAAGGATCAAAGCCTCTCCGTTGATTCCTCCAAAGCTGATGTTAAAAATGTGAGGAACTTTATTTTTGAGATCGCCATTCAGATAAATGTGATCAAGATGCTGAAGGCCATACCATAATTGATCACCTAAAATGTTCATTTTATCTGATTGTGCGGACATTTCTGCCTCGGCAATACGGCACGCTTCTCCCATCCCGACAATTTGATGAACAGGTAAAGTGCCTGATCTCAGGCCTCTCTCATGCCCACCGCCATGTTGAATAGGCTCAAGATGCACAGCGGGTTTTCGACGGACAAATAGGGCACCAATTCCCATAGGGCCATACATTTTATGAGCCGAAATAGACATGAAATCAACAGATAACTGAGATAAATTGATAGGCAATTTCCCTGCGCTTTGAGCCGCATCCACATGAAAAAAGATCCCTTTTTCGCGACAAATTCGACCTATATGCGCAATATTTTGTATCACGCCAGTTTCATTGTTTACGTGCATAACAGACACTAAAATCGTATTTTTTTTGAGCGCGGATTCAAATTTTTCTAAATCGATTAAACCATTACTTTTGGGTGACAAATAAGTCACCGAAAAGCCTTCCCTTTCAAGTTGTGCACAGCTATCCAAAACAGATTTGTGTTCTGTTTGGCAGGTCACAATATGTTTCCCTTTTTTTTTATAAAAATGTGCCGTCCCTTTAATGGCAAGATTGTTAGATTCTGTTGCACCAGAGGTGAAAATAATTTCGCGCGCATCCGCACCCAGTAATGAAGCAATTTGGTTACGCGCAATATCCACAGCCTCTTCTGCCTGCCAGCCAAAAAAATGAGATCTGGAAGCAGGATTTCCAAAGGTGCCCTCTATGGTTAAAAACGACATCATTTTATCGGCTACTCGTTTATCAACCGGTGTCGTCGCACAATAATCCAGGTAAATCGGGCGTTTCATGAAAATACCTTTATTTCTAACCGAGAATAACGCAGATATTTTATTATTTTTGCAATAACAATGTTGTAATAACGGAGTCGTTTGCAGGAGGGAAGCGTAGTGCTGATAGTTCGGATTTATTGACCCATTTGCCTTTCTGACCTTCATAACCACAGGGCTCACCTTCCCATTCTTCCACTAAATAAAAATAAAGACAGATGATGAGATCATCGTGAATCTCTTTTTTCATTTGAAGCAGAGAAGCACTTCGTACAGTAATACGAGTTTCTTCAAACAATTCCCTTGCTAATGCGATATCAGGGGTTTCGTTTTTTTCAATTTTCCCTCCGGGAAATTCCCAAAAACCTGCAAAATGTACGTTTTTATGTCGTTGAGTAATAAATATTTTTTTTTGTGTATCCTGAATAATCCCTATCGCGACATCAATCTTTTTTACCTCTTTCATGGGCCCTCTTATAAAACAGTAAAATTAATGGGGTATCTTGTGATCACTTAACATCACTGTCTGAGTAAACAGAATTCACTCAGTGTTGATAAAAACTGGGCGGCTCAGCGCGGTTGTTAAAGTAATGATTATCTTTTCTATCTTTTCTACGGCTTTTGACTCCCGGATTCACCAATTAAATACGATTACCGTGAGAGACTATCTGATTTGCTGAGACTGAATAATTTAATAAAAGGAATGTTCCCCACGCTGATGCTCTGTCAGATCTTTGACGCCTTTGAGCTCAGGGAATTGTTGCAATAATTCCTTTTCAATTCCTTCTTTTAAAGTGACATCTACCATTGAGCAACCATTACAACCCCCTCCAAATTGTAAAACAGCAAAAGCATCATCTGTAATTTCCATTAAGGTCACGCGACCTCCATGATTTGCTAATTGGGGATTAATTTGTGATTGCAGAACATAATCGACTCGTTCGATTAAAGGAGCATCATCAGCCACTTTACGCACTTTAGCATTCGGCGCCTTTAAAGTGAGTTGAGAACCCAGCTCGTCAGTCACAAAATCAATCGCCGCTTCATTTAAATAGGGTGCACTAATTGGATCAACGAAAACAGAAAACAGGTTGAATTTGAGATGAGTGTCAGCACTTTCAACGCTGTCGGCCGGGCAATAAGACACGCCACATTCGGCTGTCGGCTTACCAGGATTGACAACGAAAACGCGAATTTGCGTTCCTTCAGGTTGGCTGGATAAAAGTTTAACAAAGTGGTTTTGTGCAGCTTCTGTTATGGTAATCATCATATGTGAACTCAATTTAATTGTTTTACATTTTCTTTTTTATGATACGCGTATCAATGCCCGAACGACAAGGTGCGGCAAATACATAAAATTTGTAATGAAGCCACTCCTTCTTTTATAAGCAGCTCTGAGATTTCATTAATGGTGCTACCTGTGGTGACGACGTCGTCTACTAAAGCGACACTCTGGCCTTTTAGAGATAAATGAGATTGAAATGCCCCTCTTAAATTTTTTTTTCTCTTGGATGCGTTTAAATGTCGTTGTGATGGAGTGGGACGTAAACGAGTCAAACAATCCGATTGATAATCACAATTTAACCAACGAGCTAACGGGCGGGCTAATAGATCGCTTTGATTAAATCCGCGCCGCCAGCAACGTCTGACATGCAAAGGCACGCTGATAATGCGACTGGGTTTTTTTATGTTGCCATCACGCCAGAGATCTCGCCATCGTAGTAATAATAAACGAGCCAACACTAACGCTAAGGATGTCATGCCTTGAAATTTCATTTTTTGAATTAACACGCTTAAAGGTGGTTCGTAAAAACTGACAAAGGTAATGCTATTCCACAAGGGAGGTGCAATTAAGCAACGTCCGCAAGCTAAAGAAGGATTTGTTGAAGGCAAACCACATTGTAGACAACAGGAGCATAGCTTAGGCAAATGGCGCGTACAAACAGAGCAAAGCCCATGATGAGATAAATACAATGGCATCTGACATATCCAACAATGGCTAATAAGGTTTAACATAAGCATAAAATCTTTTTGACCAATAATCTGTATAATATACGGATGAAAAACCTATATAGATACAGCTGCGGCGAAGGAAAACTCGATTTTGTGATGTTGCACGGATGGGGAATGAATTCGAATGCATGGCGTTACATTATAAACAGATTCGGTTCGCATTTCCGATTGCATTTATTTGACCTCCCTGGCTATGGCTTCAGTCAGAGTGAAGAGAGTTTTACCCTTCCTGAAATATCAGAAACGGTTTTAAAAAAAGCGCCGCCACAGGCAATATGGCTAGGTTGGTCAATGGGCGGATGCATCGCCAGTGAGATTGCTCTGAGGTATCCTGAACGTGTTCTTGCTTTAATCACGGTTTGCAGTTCTCCTTGTTTTGTTTCTCAACATCAATGGCCTGGAATATCATGGCAGGTTTTGTCGTGTTTTGAACAAAAATTAGAGGATCATTTACAGAATACGCTAGAGCAATTTTTATTGCTTCAAACATTAGGCACGCTCAACAGTCAGCGAGATACAACATCTTTAAAATCTTTTTTATTCAGTCGACCTTTACCAAAAAAAGAAGTACTTAAAGCAGGTTTGAAAATATTACGGTATACCGACATGCGTGACAGCCTAAATGCTATTTCTGTGCCGTTTTTGCGTATTTATGGTAAGTTAGATGCGTTAGTGCCCTGTAAGATAGCTGAATTATTGGATGAGGCTTGGCCTCACACTGAATCTGTTATCATGCATCAGTCTGCTCATGTGCCTTTTATTTCTCATACAGATGATTTTTTAGAAGTGATACTGTATTTTTATCAGAAATATTTTTCTCATTAGGCTGCAATAATTTTACTGGAATACCCAGGTTTTATGTGATCAGTAAACTCTTTGTCAGTTAATCGTTCAATTTTACAAATTACTTTACCTAACGGAAGCACCACTATAAATTTTCTGGTCGGCTATTTCTTTTCAAAATAACTAGACATATGTGCCTGAAAACCGTAGTATCCCCCCCCGCAAAGGCGCGAGAGCGCCCGTAGCTCAGCTGGATAGAGCGCTGCCCTCCGAAGGCAGAGGCCTCAGGTTCGAATCCTGTCGGGCGCACCATTTTTATGGTGGCTATAGCTCAGTTGGTAGAGCCCTGGATTGTGATTCCAGTTGTCGTGGGTTCGAGTCCCATTAGCCACCCCAAAGTAATTCATGCCAAATAAATAAATTAAGATGCGATGGTGGCGGAATTGGTAGACGCGCTGGCTTCAGGTGCTAGTATCTTCAGGATGTGAGGGTTCAACTCCCTCCCTTCGCACCACAAAAAAATAAAATAAAAAGCGGCGAGTAGCGCAGCCTGGTAGCGCAACTGGTTTGGGACCAGTGGGTCGGAGGTTCGAATCCTCTCTCGCCGACCAAATTGATCATATTCAGCCGAACCAAATTAAACTCACCATGCGTCCAGTCACCCCTTGGGAAGCCCGATAAGAAAAAAATTTTTCTGGATTTTCGACCGTACAATCATTCCCACCATAAATGGCATCAACCCCAAGCGCTCGCAAACATAACCGAGCCAGACAATAAATATCTGCCAAATAACGACCATCATCCAAGGCTGTAAAAGCGAAAGCGGACTTTTTATCTTTAAGGATAAAAAGCGTGCGCACCTCCTCGCCTACTATGAAATTTTTTGGCCCGATTGCCGGGCCGAGCCATGCCATAATGGTAGAAGGCTGAGCACAAAATTGAGCCACCGTTTTTTCTAGGATACCCCTGCCAAGACCCCTCCAACCCGCATGAACCGCAGCGACTTCAATTGCTGCGAAACTGGTTAGGAGTACAGGCAAACAATCAGCCGTCATCACGGAGCACACTTGACCTGGCAGACGCGTATAAACGGCGTCTGCCTGTACTTCCTGAGTTCGCGATCTTCCCTCTAGATTTAAAACCGTATGACCGTGTACCTGATTTAACCAAATAGGCATGTGAGGTAGATCAGCCTCTAGAAACAATTTCTGGCGATTTTTTTCTACGTGATCACGATTATCACCCACATGAGTTGACAAATTGAAGGAATGATAAGGTGGCAAACTCACACCTCCCTGACGTGTCGTGCTGTAGGATCTGACGTTAATGGAGGCGGGCCAATCAGGAATGAGTAACATCTTTTTTATTGTTCCTCTTTTTGGCAAAAGGCCTCTTGATCTGCGTTGAGAGCACTGATCAAATCAAGCATATCTTGAGGTAAATCAGCATGCCACTCCATTTCAATCTGAGTAATAGGGTGATGTAAACGCAACATAGTGGCATGAAGCGCTTGCCGCTTAAAAGCGCTTAAAGTTTCAATGAGCTTCTCTAAAGCACCTTTTGGCTGACGCAAACGTCGGCCATACAACGGATCGCCGACTAAAGGATGATGAATATAAGAAAAATGAACCCGAATTTGATGCGTACGCCCTGTTTCTAAACGCAACCGCAATCGGGTATGAGCTCGAAAATGTTGCAAAATACGATAATGTGTGACCGCAGATTTCCCTAGCGGATGAACAGCCATATGAGTACGCTTACTTTTATGTCGAGCGATAGGTTCATTAATGCTGCCCCCTGCTGTGATATGACCGACTGCAATCGCTTCATACTCACGCGTGACTAAACGCGCTTGCAAGGCATCGACCAAACTGGTCTGCGCGCGAAGTGTTTTTGCTATCACCATCAAGCCTGTCGTATCTTTATCTAAACGATGAACTATGCCGGCTCTTGGAACATGAGTAATATCAGGGTAATAATCCAAAAGCGCATTCAATATGGTGTGATCAGGATTTCCTGCACCTGGATGCACCACCAAGCCTGAGGGTTTATTAATCACTAAAATATCCGTATCTTCATAAATAATATTTAAAGGGATTTTTTGTGGCATCCATCGTTTATTCTCCTCAATATAAGTATGAATTTCGATGTGTTCTCCACCTAATACTTTTTCTTTAGGAATACTCTTTGTTATCCCATTGACAGTAACCTGATGGGCCAAAATCCATTCTTTGATGCGAGATCGTGAATACGTGGGGAAAAGTTCAGCCAAAGCCCGATCTAATCGTTGGCCCAGTTGTGATTCACACACTGTCGTATTGAGTTGTATTTTTTGTGTCATAGATCGCTTCTTTGTTCACCTTGGGTTGTGACGGTTGGGCTGTTTAATGTAACCTATCATTTTAATGACATATCTTTCCGGAACCTAATCGATCCTTTACTAAATAACATTTTGAGGATAATCAAAACGTCATGAAATTTATTAAACATTTAGTGATCCCCTCGATTTTTGCTTTGACTCTCTCTGCTTGTAGCAAAAATAAACGGATTGTGCCGGATCAACCTGCCTCTGAGCTGTATGCAGTCGCTCAAAAAGCATTATCGGAAGGAAATTTTAGAGAAGCGATTACTCAACTCGAGGCATTGGATACGCGCTTTCCTTTCGGCGGGTACTCGCAACAAGTACAACTTAATCTCATTTATGCTTATTATAAATCAGATCAACTTGCCTTAGCTCAAGCTTCTATAGACCGTTTTATTCGTCTTAATCCCACTAGCCCCAATATTGACTACGTACTATATTTGAGAGGCTTAACTGAAATGGGTCTGGACGAAAATCAACTCCAGAATTTTTTTGGGGTAGACCGTTCGGATCGAGACCCAGAGCACGCCCTAAGGGCTTTCCGTGATTTCCAACAGTTAATTCAATATCATCCAAACAGCACATATTTAGCAGATGCTCAAAAACGATTAATTTTTTTAAAAGATCGTTTGGCCAAGCATGAATTAGCTGTCGTTCAATATTACATTAAACGTGAAGCATACGTGGCAGTCATCAATCGCGTAGAAGAAATGCTTAAAAATTATCCCGATACTCAAGCGACTCGAACGGCACTGCCTTTGATGGAACAGGCATATCGAAAATTACAGCTTCACGAACAGGCCGATAAAGTGGCTAAACTCATTGATATTAACTCATAATTCTTTCATATCCTTCTAAAAAATAAGAGGTTAAGCCTTATGATCGTGAACATTACTGGTAAAGATATCGATATTACTCCTTCCATAAGTGAACGTATTAATGAACGTTTTAAAAAACTTGATAAATGGAAAGCGCAACTGATTCATGCACGTGTTGTGATGAATAAAGCCCGAAATGGCTTTAAGGTAGATGCCACAATAGGGGTTCCTCATCGATCTTTATTTGCCAGTGCCGAAGATCCCGATATGTATGCTGCCATTAATGAGGTTTTCAATAAGCTTGAACGTCAGTTAAATAAAATACAACATAAAGAAGAATCCCGTCGCAACATTAAAAATGTTAAAGATATCGAATACGAAGGGGAGGGAGGAAAAGAAGAAGGAGAAGAATAAATAGAAGTTTTTACCCTTTAGATCAGATTTATTTTTTATTAAAAAACAAAAGATCATGTCAAATAAAAATAGCAAAAAAGTCGTTGTGGGAATGTCTGGCGGCGTAGATTCTTCCGTGGCGGCCTACTTGCTCTTAGAACAAGGCTATCAGGTTTGTGGCTTGTTTATGAAAAATTGGGAAGAAGATGACAATGAACTGTATTGTGCCGCTGCCGTTGATTTGTCAGATACACAAGCTGTGTGCGATAAACTCAATATTGAATTACATACCGTTAATTTTTCGGCTGAATATTGGAATCAGGTTTTTACGCTTTTTTTAGCGGAATATCGAGCAGGCAGGACGCCTAATCCTGACATTTTGTGTAATAAAGAAATCAAGTTTAAAGCTTTTCTTGAATTCGCTTTACAAGATCTGGGAGCGGATTATATTGCTACAGGCCATTATGTACGTCATCAAAGCAATAACGGGCAGCACTTTTTGTTACGGGGAATCGACGAAAATAAAGATCAAAGTTATTTTCTCTATACGATTGGTCAACAACAGTTGGCTAATTGCCTTTTTCCTATCGGCGGATTAAAAAAATCCGAAGTGCGAGATATCGCTAAAAAGCTGAATCTGGTCAATGCACAGAAAAAAGATTCCACGGGGATTTGTTTTGTTGGAGAGCGTAAATTTCGTGATTTTCTTAGCCAATATTTATCTGGTCAAAAAGGCTCTATCATGACCGTAGATGGAAAACATATCGGCCAGCATCAGGGGTTGATGTATCACACTTTAGGTCAGCGTAAAGGTCTAGGAATAGGTGGAACAAAAGGAGAAGGTGAAGCCCCTTGGTATGTCGTGGATAAAGATATTAAAAACAATATTTTATTGGTAGCTCAAAATCCTCTGCACCCTCTACTGATGTCGAAAGGCCTGATAGCTCAACAATTACATTGGGTCAATTCACCTCCAACTAAATCACCTTATAGATGCGTGCTCAAGACACGTTATCGCCAAGAAGACATCCGGGCCGAGATCATAGTGGAGCAGGATCAATCTGTTGTGCGTTTTGAACATCCTGTTTCATCCGTCACTCCTGGTCAATCCGTCGTGTTTTATCAAAATGAACTTTGCCTTGGTGGAGGCATTATTGAAAATCGTCTCTGACACGAACCATTATTTGGCAGAACAGCGTTTACAATTCATATTGTTTTGTCATCTCTTTATGAACATAAGCAAAAAAATCATAGTCTCATGATCGACGCTTCAGGAGTCACAATGGAATTATCTGTTTTAACAGCAATATCACCTATTGATGGGCGGTACCGAAATCAAATTAAAAATTTAGAAAATATTTTTAGTGAATTTGGTCTTTTAAAATGTCGGGTACAAGTTGAAATAGCTTGGTTTAAAGCATTATCTGATGCTGAAGGGATACAAGAAGTGCCTCCTTTTAACGAGGAGACCCAAATTTTTTTGGATAAAATTGTTGATGAATTTGATGAAAAAGACGCTTTTTGCATCAAAGAAATAGAAAAGATAACTCAACATGACGTCAAAGCTGTGGAATATTTTTTAAAAGAAAAAATGAGAGTCATACCAGCACTAAAGCAGGTTTCTGAATTCATTCATTTTGCCTGTACTTCTGAGGATATCAACAATTTATCACATGCATTAATGTTAAAAACCGCTCGAGAGCAAAGCATTTTACCTGCTTGGCGAAAAATCATTGACACGATAAAAGAAAAAGCGGCCCAATACTCAAGCATACCCTTACTGTCACGCACACATGGACAGCCTGCGACACCCTCAACTATGGGAAAGGAGTTTGCGAATGTGGTTTTTCGGATGGAACGACAGTTTCAACAATTGTCACAAATAAAAATTTTAGGAAAAATAAATGGGGCAGTAGGAAATTACAACGCCCATATTGCCGCTTATCCAAAAATAGATTGGCCAGCATTGAGCAAAGACTTGGTAAAATCTTTGGGTATTGATTGGAATCCCTATACGACTCAAATTGAACCGCATGATTATATTGCGGAACTTTTTGATTGTATCTCTAGATTTAACATTATTTTAATTGATTTTGATCGTGACATCTGGGGTTATATTGCTTTAGGTCATTTCAAACAAAAAACCGCGGAGGGAGAAATTGGTTCTTCTACCATGCCGCATAAAGTGAATCCTATTAATTTTGAAAATTCCGAAGGTAACCTTGGTTTAGCGAATGCGTTATTAAATCATCTGGCTAGAAAATTACCGATATCACGTTGGCAGAGAGATCTTACAGATTCTACTGTGTTGCGTAATTTAGGCGTCGGATTGGCCTATTCTCTGATTGCGTATGATGCGACCCTAAAAGGGCTCAGTAAGCTAGAGATCAACCAAATTCATTTGTTAGAAGAATTATCAGATACTTGGGAAGTACTAGCAGAACCTATTCAAACTGTGATGCGTCGTTATGGTGTTCCTGAACCTTATGAAAGGCTCAAGGCATTGAGTCACGGAAAAAAAATTGATGAGGCGAAGTTACATTCTTTTATTGATACTCTAGCTTTACCAGCAGAAGAAAAAAACCGCTTAAAAAACATGACGCCACAGAACTATCTGGGCCTGGCGATTTTATTGACGAAAGAAATGCTAGATCACTAAAAATTAACGTTTGAAATTTAATAGGAAAATCCACGTTTGGCTTTTTTCTTTAAGTCTTCAGAATAAAGTCCAGTTTTGCTTTTATATCGATGTTATTTTTTTACAACAAGCCGATCTGGATACGTCGTATTCAGATCGCAGATTAAGAGCAAGTTTTACAGAGTATTGAATAATTTTTTATTATTCTCACTAAATCATTCACCTGCTATCTTCATGTCAGAAAGAAGAACTGAACCGCATTGAATAGTATTTCGGGTTTCAATGTCACTCCCTATGCTCACCATATTTAAAAACATCTCTTTTAAATTTCCAGCGATGGTAATACCACTAACTGGATATTGAATCATCCCATCTTCAACCCAAAAGCCCGAGGCCCCACGTGAATAATCACCCGTTACAATATTGACGCCTTGACCCATCAATTGGGTGACAACTAAACCTTTGCTCATTTTTTGAAGCATTTGTGTAAAGTTCTCTCCTTGGCCTTCGATATACCAGTTATGAATGCCTCCAGCATGCCCCGTGCTTTGATAGCCTAATTTTCGAGCTGAATAACTCGCTAAAAGATACGTGTTTAATCGCCCTTTTGTCACAATCTCTCTTTCAGAAGTACAGACTCCCTCCGAATCAAAGGGTGCAGAAGCAAGGCCTCCTAAAGTATGGGGGCATTCTAGAATATTGAACCAATTCGGTAAAATTTGCTGATTCAATTTATTCAATAAAAAGCTGGATTTGCGATAAATATTTCCGCCGCTGATAGCAGATACCAGATTTTTAAATAACCCTATGGCAGCTTCTGCTGCGAATAGGACCGGGGCTTCAATTGTGGATAATTTTTTTGGTGATAAACGTGCAAGGGCTCTTCGGGCAGATTCTTTGCCAACCCACTCAGGGCTAGCCAGATCCTGTATCCGACGGCTTAGCGTATAAGCATAATCCCTTTCCATACGGCCATCACATTCTGCAATCACACTAGTGGAAAGAGAATGACGGCTCCCACAATAACTTTGCAACATCCCATGAGTGCTGCCAAAAACCTTGATGCTACAGTGGCTATTAAAATTTGCTCCTTCTGTATTAGTAACACGCTTATCCACTGCCAACGCGGCCTGTTCTGCTCTTGAGGCAAGAGCAATGGCGGCTTTGGGATCTAAATCAGAAGGGTACAATAAATCTAAATCTTTTATTTGATAAGCCAGTAAAGAAGCCTCAGCTATTCCAGAATAAGGATCGGAGGAAGTATAATGTGCGATGTCCAGGGCCGCTTGCACTGTTTGATCAATCGCCTTGGGATTTAAATCCGTTGTAGAAGCACTACCTTTACGTTGCTTATCATAAACAGTGATGGCTAAAGCACCATCACTATTAAATTCCAGGTTTTCTACTTCACAAAAACGAGTACTGATACTGATCCCTGTTGTTTTTGTTACTGAGACCTCCGCAGAAGCCCCTTTAGCTATTGCCCGTTCTAAGGCTTGTGAAACTGCTTTTTCGAGTATGTCACGCTGTTCTATTATTTGAGTCACTTGCATGGATCCGCCGCAATAAATAGAGGGGTTTATTAAAAATTTTCACTACCATATTCTTCATCCTCTTGTGAATATCATTCGAATAAAAAATCAGTCAATTCATATTGATAAACAAGATGAGCGGGCATCGAATAAAAAAACAAATTGATGCAACTGCCGCCATTCTGGTTCAGACATATTGTCATAGAGCAGCCATAAATTTTTTTGGGCATTGGTGTCTTCTTGCTTTAAAAAAAGCAAGAGGCCATAACGGCTAAGCGCCCATGGCTTTTTAATCAAAAGCCAATTCTGTTCAAGCCAGTGAAGCCTATTATCTGCCATAAAAATGATTTTACCCTGATATGATCTTATTTTTTTCTGGCTTAAAACACATTCAAAAACCAAAAAAATGATGATGATCAGGTAAAAAGGAATAAAGTCTTTTGGCCCAGATGGTGCAAGTAAAGTTATTAATGCAAGCAGAGTATAGACAATAAAAGAAAATAATTTTGTAAAAGGCGAAACCTGTAATTTACACTGAAATTGCCCCACGGATTTTATTTTTCCTTCTAATAATCTGGACTATTTTTCTTAACTCTTTATCTTGAGGCTTCTTTTTGTTCATTAACCAATCAAGCAAATCGGCATCATCACAAACCAACAAACGCATAAATAAATTTTTTTCTTTATCACTTAAGCTGTCATATTCATATTCAAAAAATGGCATGATAGAAATATCTAACTCGAGAATACCGCGTCTGCAGGCCCATCGAATATGGGCTTTGTCGTTAATTCTCATTTTTTGCTCAGTTTTTATCTAGATATATAAAGAATGTCTTCTTCTTTTTGATGTAGTTTTATACGACTAAACCTATTAGTCCATTTTTTAGTGAAGGTTTTAGATATTTTCTTTTATTTTGTGAAGAAGATCTCAAAAAAAGTTTTTTTTATTTCCATATTAAATTGAAAAGATTTGCAGATATCTATCATATCTCTGAATCAGCGGCGATCTACTTTTTCTATAGATACAAATGATTAAATATCATCCATCTTACCTAAAAGCGAATTCAAACGATTTTGCCAAACGGTTTTTTCTTGTTTTAGCTCATTATTTTGATCTACTAAATCTTTTTGTTGAGCTGAAATAGCATTTATTTTTTCTTCTAAGACAATATTCTTTTCTTTAAATTCTTCTATTTCCATTTGTAACAAGGCATTTGCTTCAAGCATTTTCTGAACTTTTTCTTGCAATTGGTCCAAAGCTTCCAATGACATATCTTTCCCCTTTTTATGATTAAGGCCCATGAAATTTATTAATAAAGGAAATAGTTCTAACTTTATTAATAAAAAATGGCTGATGATATTCATCACCATTCTGCGAGTGTCTATATACTATTGAGTGACACACAGACTGCTTTCGTAGGCGTCACCTACTCTGATGAATTTATTCATATTCGATAGTATTACATGGATATGAATACATTTAAAGTAAACAGTTTAATCCTATTTTCAATCGAAAATAATTAAATATCAATATATTTCAAATATATAATAAGAATTTTGGTTTTTTATTAGCTCCCAAACATGATGCACTCCATACTTATCATTTGATACGGAGGTAATTAAAATGCCGACATATATTTTCATCGATGATTGTACCTCCATTCATGGGAATCTGCTCTGTTGACTCCTCTTCAAAACTCCTTATTCTTCAAGATAAGGCGTAATAACAAAATGTAGCACATCCGAGTAATTTCCTTGATCGGTACTCTCGCTACTAAACAAAGTGATATCGGGAGCCCAGCACATTTGGGTGATAGGATTTTCGTCATTCTTTTTTAAATGAATCTGTTGATGACCGTTAGGTAACGAGAAATCATTTTTTGTGGGGCCTTCATGATAAAAATCCATTTTATAATGAATCAATTGATTTTCTTTCTCCTCTTTTAACTGAAAAAACTGCCCAGTTATATCCAAGCCATTTTGGTTTCGAGCGCTCACCCTATATTTTCTCGCCACCGTTCCTAAAGACACATAATTTACGCAAAATTTATTTTGAGTCGTATTCATGAATTCAGCTTTGAGCCCGGTACCTGAATCGGTTTTTTCTCTCAGCTTATCGAGATTCACTTTTTTTAATTTCCATAAAGTGGAACTTAATTTAAATTTAGGATCTATTTTTAAAGGAACAGGGGCCTGTGGATTTTTAGGATAAAAAGGTTCGCAAGATTGACCTGATGCACCAAAAGAAATCCCTTGATGATCGATTAAATGCCATTTTTTTTGATGAGAATCTTTTAATATCGCACCGATTGCAATTCCTACGGAGAGTCTTTTTAAAGTATTGGGTAATAAAGTCAATTGAACATGATATTGTTCACTTAAAAATTCCGGATTTTTTTTCAATATCACTTGATACATATTATTAATATACGGCGTTATATAAAACTCTGTCATTCCATTAAAAGAAATATTTTGTATCCCACTGAGATTAATATGATGATCAGGGCTTCCATCAAGATGATAAAAAAAAAGATAAAGCGACAATTCAGAAGGAGATATCTTCATAAAACGATGGGTGTCGATATTTTTTAAATCAAATAAATTTTTTTTAAAATTGACAGAAAAAAAATTTGAATACTTTGATCGGCCAATAATCTCATTTGACAAGAAGAATAGTGTTGACTTAAAGGAAAAAAAGAAAAGTCTTCTTGTGCTTGAGTTATAGACGAAAAAATCAATCCTAACCAAAATAATTTTTTGATTTTCATTTTTACTCTCATTTTTATTATTATGCCATGGGCTCAAAAATTAATATTAATGACCCTTGATATTTTCCATAAATCGATTTATTTGCTTGTGTTGATATATTTAAAAAATAAGTTTCTTCAGAAATATTATTCAACGAATTTTCTTGTTTAAAAAATAAAGGATCTTGAGTAAGTGTTTTTAAATGCTCTCTTTTTTCCCCCCATCGAACTTCAGCTTTAAGAAAATCTTGAGCAGATGAAGAACCAGATATTCTTTGCTTTTCCAAAATTAAAGGTGTTTTAAGTTTTAATTGATACTCAGAGCTGTTTGTCAATTTAACTAAAAAAGGCTCTGTGATTTGATATTCGAATATGTTCTGAGGATGATTTTTAAGTTCTAAATCAGTACTGACAAGGTTGTTTGATTTTTTTATAAAAATCTTCGGGCTTGTGGTGACCTGTAATGATAAATGAACTTCACCTAATTCTACAGTTTCGATTGCCAAGGTTTGAGAAAAAAATAAAATCAAAAAAATAAAACTAAAGTGAATCCTTATTTTTGCAAAATAAATAAAAATTTTCATGATTGACTTTCCCTTTCAGTGAAATATTTTTTTGATCGCTCGCTGATATGAAATGAATTTGATCAGGATATAAATGAATATTATTCAGTCTGACTTTTTGATTTCCATTTTGAATATCAGTCCAACTGAGTCGAATATTACCTGTGTTTTTTAATTCTACGCCATTTTTCGTACAACGATGCTTCCAATCAGGCTTGATTTTTTTTGGTAAATGCCGAATTAATCCCATATAACTCAGTTTCACACTGAGTACCGCATTCATTTCCGAACTACGCAATTTCATAGAGGTTTTTGGTATTACAGCTAATCGATAAAGCTGTTCTTTTTTTGGTGCTTTTAATGTTTTTAAATAAATTTTGCCAACCTGTTGCGGACCTAAAGTGAATTTTAAGGGCGCCGCATATAATAAAGGCGAATTTATTAAACCTATTGGCGTTAGAGATTCTTCTAATACACCTGGATTATTTAAATAATAAAGTTCCACCAAAACATATTCGACATGAGGGCTTTTATTAATGACTTCAAAAAAACTCTGCTCGTTTTTTATTTCTAAAATATGAGGTTGTAACTCTATTACTGCTGCACTATTGATAGAAAATGTCATCAAAAAAAAATAATCTTTGATATTGATATTTAAGAGCAGTCAATTTGAACATCTTCATTAAAAACTTTCCCTGTCAATTTTTTAATCCGAGGCAAAGTAACCGGGGTTCCTGGATAAACGTTTTGTGTCTCAGAAATATGCTTTTTATGATGAGACTTTAAATGACGAAATGGGCTTTGTACTGTTCCGGTTGTGGTCAATTGAATCCCTTTCCCTTTTAGGCATTGATATTCCCATCCTATTTTCTGTAGTGATTTTTCAGGCAAATGATGGATTAAAACGCCATAAGCAATCCCGACAGTCAATGCCATCTCTTTTTTTTCATCGCTGGTGCCTATGATCCTGGTTTGTGTCACAGGAGTAATATAAAGTCGATATAGCGTCTCTTGCTCTGGCGATTTTAAAGGGATCAAATGAATATCACGCTCCTGTTTGGGCCCCAAACTCATGCGAGCAGGATTAAACATCATTTGAGGATGGGGTATTTCCCCGATAAGGGTTTGTAATTCAGGGGTATGGCCCGGGTTTTCTACACGATACAGTTTTGCTTCTAAATAAAGTGAGGCATCACCTTTATTAAAGACTTTAACGGTTTGACCTTTCTCTAAGGCTTCGAGGTTGATTCTACTCGGAATGGCTATCAATTGTGCGTTTGAATGAGCATTGATAAAACAGGATAAAAAAATCAGCGGCTTCCATTTTATCTTCATAAATTTTCCTTATGATTCGTCGTTTTCTGACATTGGTAATAATGTTCTGTATGAGTTTTGAGATTACACAAATAATCAAATTCATGACTTTGAACCTGAAGATCTTTTAGAAATACATCAGAGTGAATAGAAAATAACCCATTTGGATAAACCAGATCTCCTGTTTCTTTAATCGTACCGCTGATCGGTTTTTTTTGTTCATCGATCAAAAAACCGTTGTACAGCAAGCTTAATCTGACCTTTGCTTCAGCTGAAAAAACTTGACCAGGATGAGCGCGCGTAATACGAACAGGTAATTGAATATCCATATCCATATCCGTATTCTCATTTTGTGCACGAGCAAAGAGCGCGTCTCGATATTTGGAGATGGGAATGGCATAAAGATGACCTTCCCAAATAGGCGAACCCTCGACCTTTAAGCGATAAGGTGTGTCTGGCACAGAGGGGGCTTTAACCAAGAGCGCCACGCCACTGGTGCTTCTTTGTCCAAACGCGATGCCGCTCCGATTCATTGCAAACATGCCGTCATAATGAAAGCGAGCATGATATATTTTGTCATCTATCCCCGCGCTGAGCGATGAGTTGCCTCGAGTACCATGATGCTCGACATAGCCGGAAAAATTCGGTCTTTTTCCAAGCTGAGTGCCTGTGATCCCAAAGGTACTTTTTCCATACGCATGCTCAATTTCCTTTTGATAGTGAGCACTCAACATCCATTCTCGATCTCGATAGCCGATATCAATATTGGCATGACTTTGAGTCAACGTCACAACAGTATTGATAAATAAGCTTATATGATTGTCTGCCTGTCCTGCTGATCTTTTATTGGAACGAGATTTTTCAACACCTACAGCAAGACTCATATTAAATTTTTGGCAATTCCATTGCCAATAACTCTGTATTTGATGCTGGCTCTGTTTGCTTGAACCTTGCCAATGATAGGTGATTTGTACATCACCCAAATGCCGGCTATATGACACATATTGGCTTTGTTGCCTTGGCGCATAAACGGAAATATAGGGATGTTGATAATAAGAGAGGCTGATATAACCGATGACGCTGTTACCCACATTCAGACGTGCATAATGCCCAAAACCTTTTTCTCCCCCCATAACACCTAATGTGGTGTTGATCTTCATTCCGTTCATCTGGGTAGAACGCGATATATTGCCTTCCGCAGCCCATTGGTGGTGATCATCTCCCAATACGGTTCCATTGAATTGAAACCCAAATTTCGGTTGACTTAGGCTTAATTGCACTAAACTTTTTTGTTTTTTTGTTTTGCCAAGCGTCACAAACCAGCCTTTTGCAGCCTGATAATCAATGTTACTGATGGTCACCTTCTCTTTAGTGATTTCTCGCCCCGTATTATCAACCAAACGAACATCTGCACTGTAATAACCTGACGGCAATTGATTGTAACTAATGCTATTTCGGCCTATCTGCGCCGGAATTTGCCTAATCAAGCGATTATCCCTATAAATCTCATAATGCCCTGGGCTGCTGGCATAAAGAACCAAAGAGTCTTCTGAATCGATCTGGTGTGATAAATAATGCTGGCTTCCAAAAGTCATAAATTGATCTAACCAAGGATTGGTAAGGGTCTGAATACTTCCAGCGGAGGCATCTAAATTATTTTTTTGCCCGAAACGTAAATACGTTTTCGGAAAATTTTTTTGTAAATACCAGCTCCCAAAACCTTGATGGCTATCGGCATGGTTTTTTTTGTGCCATTGATGATAAAACCAGTTGATATAACCAAAAGATTGGCCTGGCAAGCCAAAATATCCTTGGCCTTCAGCGGAAAGAGCCCGGTAATGATTACTGGCCGCACTGATATCAAACGACTGGTTATGCACCAGCCCCCAAGTTGTTTCAGGCATCACCGTCTTTTGATGGTGAGTGATGCTTAAAGATTGATTCAATTTATCGAAGATGACTCGATATCCCATCAATAGAGTCTCACAGCCATGAGCGCATTTGTGATAGGGCAGTTGAAATAGAACCTTTTCTAAAATTTTGATGGTTGAATCGTTTAATCCATTTTCTTGAAATTGTTTTTTATCAAAAATCAGTTTTTGCGATGCTTTTGAAAAATAAAATTTACCGGGCAAAATCTCGCCATTCAAAATGCCTAAAAATTCCATATTCATTTCTTGTTCAAAAGGCGAAAACCCTTTAGGGACTAAATATTCAATTTTAATCTCTGATTTTGTGTGCTCCGAAAATATAAATAATAAAAAAATATAAAGTGCTTTTTTAATATATAAAATTTTTTTATTCTTCTCCCTGTTTTTTTTATTATAGGAATTCATCCTTTTTTATTTCCAGAATAACTCGCTTTCAAAAATAATGACTGAAAAAGCAGACAATACCAACGCCTGCTTTTATATATTAGATGCTTTTTTAATGATAAAAAATGTAGTAATATAAATTTAATGAAATAAAAATCAAGATAAGAATGATTTACATCATTAAGCCACTTCTTCAACTTTTAAGATCAACTCACCTGAATAAACCCCTACTTTTTGATTTTCAGTGACTTTAGCTATTATCTTTAATAAACCTTCAATTTTATTATTATCAGGTGTGAATTCGATAGGATTATTTACAGTGAGATCTTGACCTTTAAATAAAACCCGCGCATCTCTAATTTCATCCTTTTGTCCCTTTTTAGTTAATTCTAAAACTAACTCTTTAGAAAGAGAAATTTTAAATCTATGGCCAGAATCGTAACCCAAGGTGGATATGGTGGCTGCTTGAGAAGTTTCATAAAGAAGAGGAGTTTCGAGGCTGGGTGTTAAACTGAGATTTTCTATTAATGCAGATGAACCGGCGCGTGCTATTTTCATATCCAGCACAGGTTTAATACTTGCCTTGACTGTAATTTTTTGTTCTTTAGCCTGAGTTCCAAGAGCGGTTGCTTGAACAAAAGTGGTATTTAATAAAATATTTAATGCAAAGCAAAACATCGTTAATTTTTTCACATTCGATCCTGTAATATGATTTAATAAACAAATAGATTAATTAAAATATAAAACACACGTCTTCATTGTTTATATTTTAATAATCGAAAACTATATTATAAATATTTTTTATTTCAAGTAGAATTTGAAAAAACCAATTCATTTTTTAAAATGATTTTTGTTATATAAAAAACAATTAATTTAATTTATTTTATTTGAAATAAAAGATGAGTTTGTACACTCAATGAATTTATTTTTAGCAATATAAAAATGTATGAAATAAGTATTTCAAAAAAATTGAGGAGCAAACACTTTTACACTCAATAGATCTCTTTCAAAATCGATGGGGTGCGATGACTGTAGACCATGCATTTAATGTGTTGATTGTTCTGTAAATCAGCTGCTTTTAGAACCGGCTGGTGTGATGGTGCCTGATTTTTATGTTCATTAACGTACGATTGGCATGCGCTTTAAAATATGGCGCGACAATGGGTTGTTCTCGAACCTCCTTTTACGGATTTCGGAAAAATGTCTTTTTTAACGGTGTCATAAATATAATCTATATAAATAATAAGGTTTTATACTGATAACAATAAATCACTTTTTCTGAGAAAATCATGTCAGAACTTAAACTTTTTTCAGATAATAATAGAAAATCATTGATATTTTGAAATAGCACAACAATCAAATTATTGTTTTTTTATAATTAAGAGATTCATACAATTATGACAATAAATACTTCACACTGTTCGACACAGATGCCTTCAATGAATGATTGGAGCGATTTGTCAGCGACTGAATCCAGCATCTCAACTGGGTGTAGGCAACCGCCTTCCCCTCAAGAGTCTGGTTTTTGTTCATGGGTACGTAATTTACTTAACTATTTAACCGGAACTTTCGGTGAGAAATTGAGTTGCTCAAAATTAAATTCTGCTTTGAATGATATTTTCAGCCCAGAAAATGGATGGGTACATAAAGGTCACTTTGAATATGGTGGAACTAACCAAGTTGGCTACCGGAGCAAACAAATAGAGGGTGTTATCTATATTGTCTCTGCGCCATGCCATGATTTGAGTAACCCTGACACTCAGCAACATGTCTTATCAGGGGGTCGTAATGCTGCACAAATGCTCAGTGAAATCAAAAATACCTATCCCAATGATGAAGTCAAAATCTTAATTCCTGTTGCGCAAAGCAATAAATTTGGGTTTAGTGAAAAAAGAGGACATTTTGTCTTACTTGAAGTCGATATGCAGGAAGGTAAGTGTCAATCGGCCAAAATCCATGATTCTAAAGGTGGCTTACTTGATACGGTTTATCGTGGCGCAAAACATTTAAAAAAACAGTTATTGGCAGATAAAAATCTCAGTTTAACAAAAGATTTTGCCATCAATACCGAATATCATGGTCACCAATCCGTATTTAATGGTAATGATTGTGGACGTTATTCGGCTTATTATGCAAATAAAATTATTGAAAAGCGTAATTTATCGGAAGCGACAGATGCTCGACCTTTTTTTGAAAAACACCTCTAACATTGGCAAGCCAACAACCTAAATCAGCACATTTATGAATGACCAACTTTCAGCAAGTTGAACCACTTTATCGTGCTTTCTCTGCTGAATACCGAGCTTAACCTTTGAAATATTGAGTTGAGTTTGAGGGCGGGTTTTTGAAAAAGCGTTGACTCATTTAGAAGTATACATATAATGCGGCACAGAATCGGTTTAGTAAACATATTAAAAAAGTGACTCTAAAGGCGAGTTTTGGTTTCTCAGTGCTTTGTATACTAGTATTGTATCAATCTCATTTACTGAAAATATACTCCTGTGTTTCGGGTAGAGCCAGTTAGATTCAGCTTTCTCGATGTGGTTTTGCAAGCCTGTAGTATCCGTTTGTAATATGTTCAATTGCGATTTTTATCTCAAAAAAGTGGGCGATTAGCTCAGCTGGTAGAGCATCTCCCTTACAAGGAGGGGGTCATCAGTTCGAATCTGGTATCGCCCACCACTTCTTAAATTATTTGGGTCGTTAGCTCAGTCGGTAGAGCAGTTGACTTTTAATCAATTGGTCGCTGGTTCGAATCCAGCACGACCCACCAATTAAAACAATGAGTTACAGTTGATTACATCTTATGTAACTTTCTTAAGTGTCATATTAGTGACATCAAACCCGAGTATCCCATCAATGTTTTTAGCGTGTTTTTGCAAGTGTGCAGGGGATAAATGAGCATACCTTTTCACCATTTGTATGCTTTCCCATCCTCCCATTTCTTGCAATGCTGATAGAGGGACACCAGACTGGATTAACCAACTTGCCCAACTATGCCTCAGATCATGAAATCGAAATCCTTCGATCCCTGCTTTCATCATGGCAGACTTAAATGCTTTGTTAGCATCAGTTCTCATTGGTATCATATCAATCACGCCGTTTAATTTTCGCTCTCTGACAAAAACATACTGCCTATGTCTACCTATCTGAGCATGAATAATTTGACAAGCTGTATCATTGAGCGAAACGCCAATTGCTCGAAAATTTTTTGACTGGTCAGGGTTAATCCAAGCTACCTTACGAACCAAAGCAACCTGTGAGCATTCTAATTCCAGAATGTTGGATCTTCGCAAACCAGTAGCCAGAGCAAATGTTATTACTGGCTTGAGATAATCAGCTGCATTATCAATTAAGGCATGAGCTTGCTCTTTTGTAAGCCACTGAATTCTAGATTGTCTAGGGGGTAACGCTTTTATATATGGTGCATTTTTCAACCATCTCCATTCATTTGTAGCTATTTTCAGTAAAGCACGAATAAAAGCTAAGTGAGCATATAGTGAGCCAGGTATGATGCAGGTTGAATTGCAAAGAAATTAAATGAATTTTGTTGAAAGGTGTTGACGGGGTACAATTTTGCTTGTTGACCCTGAAGCGTTTAAACTCGACTTAAAAAGGAGATACAACAATGGGCCAGGTTGCATTTGATACTCAAGAATTCGTCGAAACCCTTGAAAACGCAGGGTTGCCGAAAGAGCAGGCCAGAGCGATTTCTATCGCTGTTCGCAAGTCACACGAAGTGGCGGATGTAGCGACGAAGACCGATATCGCTGAGGTAAAACGCGATTTAGAAGACATGCGTAAGGATTTATCTGCTGAGATTGCAGAAGTTCGTAAGGACATGGAAAATCGGTTTGACAAACTGGGGTTACAATTAACAGTCAGATTAGGTGGTATGTTAATACTCGCAGTAGGTGCGCTTACCGCTATTCTCAAACTTGTTCACTAGTCGGATTAAATCCGCGTTAACCTAATTAAACAGGTTATTCTTTCGTCAATGTATCCCTCAAATGAGTTTTGATAGCGCGTGTTTTCTGCATTAATATGCATCTGGCTTTACGTTCTTTGGAACCAAATATGCACATGTTTTTATTACTGAAGCCAAGGCTTCTGGTAGAACCTCAGGCGGAATACCTGGCAACTGTGATGCCCAGTACGAGTTCTAACCCAGTCCATTTTAATAACGCTGCCATCTTCGTTTGATTTATTTCTTACTTTCCAATGCGTTGATTGAAACGGTAATGGCTTGTCTATACATTGGATTAACAGAGTTTTTTGTGGATCAAAATTGCGCAGGCTGGTTGATTTTCTTTTCCTCCCGAATCCCCTAAAATTAATGTTGCGATACTCACGGGTTATCCTCGTTGAATGATGGCTATTGTTTCACCAATTAAGTTGAGAAAATCCTTTCTCCTTATGCAAAGCTGGCTTATTTCTTCGTCACAATCTTTTCTCTGCAGGCGATGAATGATTAACTGTTTGTTTTCAGGGAAATCAGCACAATAGCTCACGAAATCAACCCAATTCCTACCCGTACAGTCAAGATGTCCGATAAGTTGCCATTTGTAGGACGGGTCAAAAGAGCCACGTTGCAAAGTAGCAAAATGCACGGGGGGGCCAAGTCACTGACTTGATTTCTATCACACCATCGCGTTCTACAAGGCCGTCTGGACTATCGCCATAATCACCGAGGTCGAAAAATTCGCAATGGGTGACATCAACATTCCTCTCAATCTCATAGAGCATTCTAGCCATCGGCTCTTGCTCGTGTCCGCGTAGCAGGTGCTCATTAGTGAAACTGAATTCGGATTTTTTACCTTTGATAATCTCAAGGGCAATTTGTAGTGCATATCGCTTTGCCGGTTCACCAAACGCTTTTCACCTATTTGCCATAACACAGCCAAATTGAGATGCCGTCACTTTTCCGCTTCTCAATTCGTTCCACACCTCGGTATTTTGCGCGACGTCATGCCAAATCATCACTCTGGCCCCTCGTTGTCAGCATCCTGGCATCGCATCAGATACAGAATTTGCGCTGCTGTCTGCATAACGTCATAGAGTGCGTCATTAAAGCTATCATTCGTTTCCAGTGCCAGCAGTAAAGCATCATATTTTTCACCTGACTTTGAACCAGAAAATAGTTGAGCAATATAGGGATTAGTCAAGCGCTCGTATAAGTATTCCCCCTCTGGTATACATGCCTCTACTTCCTCGATTGTTAAGTGTTTCATCGCGCGAAGAATTTCATTTTCAGTTTGAATGTCCATACTGCTTCCTTCTTCGGCGATAGCGGATTATTAATCCTGAGTTAAATGATTTGTTCAGCTACGTTGTAGCTGATGTCATCATTTCGCATGACATATTCGTATTGGGCCGCCATATTCACCAAGTCGAATGGCAATAATGCAAGATGGGGGTATTTTTCTAATGCCAATTTCCATGCTCGATATCGACAGCCTGCGGTTTTTTGAGTAAGCCACCTGGCAACATCACCGTCACACAAAGATTCATACAAATCTTTTGCATCTTCGATACAGATTTCTTTTTCTTTTACCGTTAATTCATCTACAGCATTAAATATCGGGGTTTTTGTTCATGTTTCCATCATTGAACCTTTGAATTGGTGTATAAAACATTTGTAATGAATGCACCTCTGTACGAAGTGCATTGGTTATAAATATTTTATTGTGCATCATTGCCGCCCATCCTTAGCCCGCCGAGCACCCGACGCAGGGTTTAAAGTCGCGCCGTTCGACTATGTTAAAATAATTACCTGCACACCTTATCGGTGTACGCCAGTTCAATTTGTTTATGAACTTGTGTTCAAAGTTCTTGCCTGGTTTACAATCCAAGCCATTTAAGCCAAGCGTCTCGCTCTTCTGCAGGACGGTTAAAGTAGGCTTCTCGTACTATGCGGTTGAATTCTGAGATGACTACCCAGCGTTCACCAACACGCGTCGCAGCTGCTTCAAGCGGATATTTAACTTCGTAGTCATTCTTAATCATCCGATCCCCATCTACTTCAAAGTGCTTCTAAGTCACTTAAAGAATAAAATCTGGTATTCTTCTTGATGGTGGCATTTGTTGAAAATTATCTAGTTTCACGTGGATTTTTAATCATCTTTATAGAGGGCTTACTTGATTCGATAGTTAACCCTGAACCCAGAAGTCACTTATAAGTGACTTATAGTAGAGAATAGACTTCTAATGAATACCTTTTCAATAGATCACGGTAAAAAACTTAAAGCAGTAAGACTGAATGAGGGTATGACACAAATTGAATTTGCTCATGTACTTGGCATTGGATTAGGGACAATCAAAAACTATGAGTCAGGTATAAGAGGTGTAGGTTTGGTTATTTTAGATAAAGTAACAAATCATCCAAAATTTAGTAAATATACGCTATGGCTAATGACTAACTCTACAGCCGTAGAATACGGCCAAATTGCGCTAGATCTTCCAGAAATTAAAGCAGATAAAGTAAAAAAAGACGGCAAGCTATCAAGACAAACAGAAGAGGTCGTTGACCAGATATCATCACAAAAACCTAATATGCAACTAATAATAAGTTGCATAGAAAACCTTGATAATGATGAACTAAACCAACTTGCCAAGGTGCTTTCTCGAAGAGGATCTATGCTTTTGCTGGAGTTACTAGACCCAGGTAATCAATCACTTTTGAATTTACCAGAAAAGAAAAAGCGGGCAGCCCTGCGACTAGAATCTATGGGCGAGGAGCAGTTCAGAGAGATTTTATTCAAAATTGAGGGAAATACAGCTTTACCTCAAGAAGAGATAAATGTATTTACAAAAAAAACAGCTGGTTAACATATCCCCATCTTCGGGTAATTATCTGGAGATGGGAGTTATATTAAGCTAATAGTTTATCTAGTTCACTATCTGAAAGATAGGTATAGCGTTTAATATTTTCTCGTGCTACACCATCAGATAGAAACTGTCTTGCCAGTTGGCGAGTAGCTTCTTTAACGCCATCCTGTCGGCCTAGCTGATAGCCTCTAGCCTCACCTCTGGCTTCACCCTTAGCTTCTAACTGTTCTGCAATCGTCATAAAATCCTCCCGGTAAGTCTGTGATTTTTCCGCAAGGGTTCGGATAAATCCCTCGCCGTCAATCGTATTTCCTGCCTGAGCTATATAATATAATAAACTCTTGCATTGTTCTTTAGAATACTGCCATCTTTCTATTAGAGTAGCTAATTCTACGGCAAGTTCCAACATATCTCGCGTTCGGATGTGCTTTTGTACCAGTTGCAGGAGTGCTACTCGGCGGTGTGTTAGGATTTCGCTATCTGGTATCGTGGTAATATCAACCAGCGGGAATGCTTGCTGATATACCGTAGCTGCCAATTCTGGCTCACAGAAACAGTCTAACTATTTAGTGCTATAAGGATAGGGCGACGTTGTGCCATGGTAAAACAGGAGGGGGATGACTACCGGCAATGTGTCGTTACCTTGCTCTAAATGGCGCTGCATGGCGGCCACCGCATAACGCATCAAACGAAAGGCCATTAGCTTTTCTGGTCTGCTCTGATGTTCGACCAACGTGTAGATGTAGCCTTTCCCCGCATTCGTCTGAACGGAGTACAGCATATCTGAACACTGGGTGCGCAAGTCGTCTTCGATAAAGCTACCTGATTCCATCGTCAGAGTGCTGAAATCGCATCGCTCTCGAAGATGAGGTGGAAGATGCACTTCTAAAAAATCCCTTGCTACAGCAATATCGCCAAGGAACTTTTTGAATAGCGAGTCATGTTGGGATAGTGAGGATTTAGTCATTGGGGCAGTATATCGTGACCATCAAAATTTAACCATTGAACTAAATAAATTAGTTGCTTAATAGAGCATGGCATTTTTGTCACGTGTTATAGAAAATAAAAAGCGGACATAGTTCGCCATCTTAGACTAGCTTTAAATTCACTTTAATTACCAAAAAGTTCTTATTCTGCTATTAAGCAACAAGCTTAATGTATATAATCACTAAATAAGTTTACGATAAACAATCGTAATTTTTAAATTATTGCAATAGTAACTTGTATTCTTTCTGATTTCTCATAGTGCCAGATTATTGACGTCACTGGAGTGACAGAATAGTGTCATTAGAGTGTTGCTATTTTCTTTATTTGTGAATGCAGATTAGGCCAGTAATTTCAATAGGTTAAAAAAATACCAACTATCTTTTAATCAATTGGTCGCTGGTTCGAATCCAGCACGACCCACCATTTTTTGATATAGCGCATTGTTATTCAATAACGTGCTTTAATAGAATTTCTATTCTTTCATCATCAACATCGTTGGTGTATTTGCACTGCACTCCTGAGCTTTTTATCATGAAATAAAAATTTTTTAACAGGAATACGCAATGATCAAAAAAAAATGGCTATTCGTTTTATCTTTATTCATCACTATAACTGCCCCTTTTCTTTTAGCTGATCCCCAGAAAGATTTACAGCAGCGTCTTAATGAATCCAAAAATTTTTATGCGCACTTTTTACAAAAAGTATCACGCCTGGATGGCACTGTAATACAGGAAGCACGAGGAGAATTATGGCTAAAACACCCCAATCTTTTTGATTTGCACATGATGCCCGATGAAAGCCGCCTGATTTCTGATGGTGAAACCCTCTGGTTTTACAATCCAATGCTGGAACAGGTGACAGCAAACTGGTTAAAAAATGCAGTGGGCAATACCCCCTTTATGTTAATCGCTTATCATGATCCTAAAAATTGGGAAAAATATCAGGTTGAGCAGAAAGGGGATACTTTTCAACTCATTCCAAAAATTCAAACAGGCGATTTCAAACAGTTTTCGATAAACATTACACCCGAGGGGATAATTAATAGTTTCCGTGTTCTGGAAGAAAATCAAATCAGCGAATATGTATTTCAAAACCAAAGCAAAAAACCGATCGCCTCCTCAAAATTTACCTTTACAGTGCCTCTTAAGGTGACTCTAGACGATCAGCGTCAATAAAGGCGAGTAGGTAGATGCTTGAAAATAAAATCATAGGGATCAGGCCTGCAAAATTTTTTGGTATGTTCAACATATCGATATGTTAAGAGCATGCTATTTAAATGTATCGAGCAAAAAATGTGATTTTTATTATAAATAACAATCACTTTAAGTAAGTACCCATAAACCATGACTATGAATCATTATAACGCCAGTTCCATCGAAGTGCTGACGGGCTTAGAGCCTGTCCGACGTCGCCCGGGTATGTATACCGAGACCACTCGCCCGAATCATCTGGCACAAGAAGTGATCGATAATAGTGTTGATGAAGCTCTAGAAGGGAAGGCGCGACGCATTGATGTCACCGTTTATCCTGATCATTCTCTTAAAGTCAGTGACAATGGCCGTGGTATGCCGGTCGATCTCCATCCCGAAGAGCAGGTTCCTGCCATTGAGTTAATCTTGTCTCGCCTGCATGCAGGGGGAAAATTTTCAAATAAAAATTATCACTTCTCAGGCGGCTTACATGGTGTCGGGCTGTCTGTTGTAAACGCTTTGTCTCTTCGACTTGAAGTGACCGTAAAACGCGGGGGACAAATTTATCGCATCGCCTTTGAGAAAGGGAACAAAACCGAGGATTTGGAAATCATAGGCACCTGTGCTCAACGGGATACCGGTACCTGTGTACACTTTTGGCCGGATGCCTCCTTTTTTGATACCCCGCATTTTTCAATATCTCGGTTATCTCATTTATTAAAGGCTAAAGCGGTTTTGTGCCCCTCTCTGCAGATCATTTTTAAAAATGAACTGAATAATACGGAGCAACGTTGGTGCTATGAGGACGGACTAAAGCATTACTTAATAGAAACACTGGGAGCCAGCGTGACTCTCCCTAAATTCCCTTTTTTAGGCAGTTTTTCAGAGGAAACCAAAGCGGTTGACTGGGCGTTATGCTGGCTCCCTGAAGGCGGCGGGGAATTACTCACAGAAAGCTACGTGAATTTGATCCCCACGACGCAAGGCGGCACCCATGTGAATGGGTTGCGTCAGGGTCTGCTGGATGCCTTACGTGAATTCTGTGAATTCCGCCAACATTTGCCGAGGGGGGTGAAGCTCTCTGGTGAGGATGTTTGGGCAGGGTGTGCTTATCTTTTATCCGTTAAAATGCAGGATCCTCAGTTTTCGGGTCAAACAAAAGAACGCTTTTCTTCGAGGCAATGTGCCACTTTTGTGTCAACGGTGGTGAAAGATGCCTTTAGTTTATGGTTGAACCAAAATCTATCAGAAGCAGAGCAGTTAGCCGAGATGGTCATCAACAATGCTCAGCAACGGTTGCGGGCTGCCAAAAAGGTCGTTCGTAAAAAATTAACCAGTGGCCCTGCTTTACCAGGAAAACTGGCCGATTGTAGTTCACAGGATGTACAGCAAACCGAGCTCTTTTTGGTTGAAGGAGATTCCGCAGGGGGATCGGCTAAGCAAGCCCGTGATCGACAATATCAAGCAGTGATGCCGCTCAAGGGCAAAATTCTCAACACTTGGGAAGTCTCTTCCGATGAAGTTTTAGCCTCGAAAGAGGTTCATGATATTTCTGTCGCCATAGGAATGGATCCAGAAAGCGAAGATTTGAGTGCACTTCGTTACGGTAAAATTTGTATTTTGGCGGATGCAGATTCCGATGGCTTACACATTGCAACCTTATTGTGTGCGCTATTTTTTCGGCATTTTCGATCTTTAGTACAAGCCGGACATATTTATGTCGCTATGCCGCCTCTATATCGTATTGATCTCGGCAAAGAGGTGTTTTATGCCTTGGATGAAGAGGAAAAAAAACGTATTTTAGGTGATTTGAAGCAAAAACGCGGAACGCCGAATGTTCAGCGTTTTAAAGGCTTGGGTGAAATGAACCCGGTGCAATTACGCGAAACAACCTTAGATCCGAATACGCGCCGCTTGGTGCAGTTAAGAGTACAAGACAATGAGATGGATCACACTGTGGCCATCATAGATATGCTGTTAGCAAAAAAACGTTCGGAAGATCGCCGACATTGGCTCCAAGAGAAAGGCGACATCGCTGAAGTCAATTTGTGATAAATCTCCCCCTATTTTTTTGAAAACCTCATATTTAATCGTTTGTTTTGAATGGTTTACTTAAACTATTTTAGAGGTGTTATATGAAAAGATTTTGTATTTTTATTTTTTTGTTAAGCTTTATTTTTTCATTTCAGCTCGCTGCACAAGAAAAATCGGTGATCCATCTGATATCAAGTTCAACTGAATATAACGAAGAAATGATTCCTGGCATCATTAAAATGTTCGAGGAAGAGGGATATGTCGTGGATACGCGATATCTCAACCAACAGACCTCTGATTTTGGCTATGTTAATACGGATAAAAGCAGAGCCAAGACGCTGATTAGTGCTTTGGTCGATGATAATGTTAAATATTTATGGTTCATACGCGGTGGGGCAGGGGCAATAAATTTACTACCGTATCTTGAAGATGCTAAAGATAAGATAAAAAAATCATCGCCAAAAATTATTGTGGGTTTTAGTGATGTTACCGCCATCCATCATTTTATCAATAAATATATCATGTGGCCTTCAATTCATGGAGTTTTCGCGTCCTCCAACAAAAATTTGTACGTTACTCATGATCAGGAAAAATCAAAAATGAATATGATGGGTATGAATACTGATGTAAAGACGATTTTTTCTGCAACCAAAAACGGCGTTGAGTACAACGGCATTATCCCCCTTAATGATTTGGCGATGAAAAATATTTCAGGGAAGCTGTTTGGAGGCAATCTGACTTTGATAAAATCACTCTTCTCAACAAAATATGAAAAATCAAATTCTCACGATATCATCATCATGGAAGATACGAATGGGGACTATCGTCAACTTGATCGGTCTTTACATCAGTTGCTTTACAGAAATGAATTTAAACCTAAAGGCATCATTTTTGGGCAATTTTATTCTATTTCTGCCAACGATGAAGAGAGATTAATATTTAAAACAGTGATTAAAAATTTTGCAGCTCAAGCACCCTACCCTGTTTACTATTATCCATTCTTTGGCCATGGAAAAACAAACCACCCATTTATTTTTTTAAATGATGTCAAGATAAATTGCGAGATCAAAAATGAGTATTGTTCTTTAAAACAGGAAAAAATGGTGTGGGGGAATACATCAAAATAGATACCGTTTTGCTTAAGAAAACACTGAAAAACTCATAAAAAGTAGTCTAGGGTTGAATTTTTCATTTCAATTACTTTAAATAATTTAACTATATAAAATTGATTGTTGTAGATTTTTTAGTGTTTCCTTAACTCAAATCCCCCGTGATTTCAAATTTTTTGAAACTGCAAGGATCATCATGTCATGAATCAATTCACCCAGCCAACAGAAGATTATTTGGCACTCCATACCTTTACTGAAAAGGCCTATTTAAATTATTCGATGTACGTCATTATGGATCGGGCACTGCCATTTATTGGAGATGGTTTAAAACCCGTGCAGCGCCGTATTATCTATGCGATGTCCGAACTTGGTCTAAATAACGCCTCCAAATTTAAAAAATCAGCTCGTGCTGTGGGTGATGTGCTGGGTAAGTACCATCCACATGGCGACAGCGCCTGTTATGAAGCGATGGTGCTAATGGCACAACCCTTCTCTTACCGTTATCCCTTGGTCGATGGTCAAGGGAATTGGGGCGCCCCCGATGATCCTAAATCCTTTGCTGCAATGCGTTATACCGAATCTCGTTTATCAAAATATGCAGAAGTTCTGCTCAGAGAATTAGGGGAAGGCACGGTCGATTGGCAGGCGAATTTTGACGGAACTTTGCAAGAACCTAAGATGCTTCCTGCACGTCTGCCCAATATTTTGCTTAATGGCACCACAGGGATAGCGGTCGGCATGGCAACGGATATTCCACCTCATAATATTAAAGAAATAGCGTATGCATTGATCCAACTGATTGATCAGCCTCAGATCTCACTCAAAGAACTGATGCGCTGGGTACAAGGCCCTGATTTTCCCACTGAGGCTGAAATCATCTCGCCCAGAGAAGAAATAGAGCAGATATATCGCACGGGTCGAGGGTCTATACGAATGCGGGCTGTTTGGAAAAAAGAAGAGGGAAATGCTGTCATCACCGCCTTACCCCATCAAGTCTCAGGCGCAAAAATACTGGAACAAATTGCACAACAAATGCGGGCAAAAAAATTGCCTATGCTGGAAGATTTACGAGATGAATCGGATCATGAACATCCCACTCGGTTAATTATTATGCCGCGCCATCACGGTGTTCATTTAGAGGCCGTGATGAATCACCTCTTTGCTACCACAGATCTAGAAAAAAGTGTTCGTATTAATATGAATATGATTGGCCTGGATCAACGACCGTCGGTCAAAGGCTTGGTTTCGATTCTCACTGAATGGTTGACTTTTCGACGAGCCACTTTGCGTCGGCGGCTTCTCTTTAATCTCGATAAAATTTTAAAGCGTCTGCATGTCTTAAAAGGTTTATTGGTTGCTTTTTTAAATATCGACGAAGTGATTCATATTATTCGTACAGAAGATGAACAAAAATCTTTTTTAATAAGTCGTTTTGGGCTCTCGCTAATACAGGCCGACGCTATTTTAGAGCTTAAATTGCGCCACTTAGCGAAATTAGAGGAAATCAACATTCGAGCGGAAGAAGACGCGTTAGAAAAAGAAAGCGGTACACTTCAAAGTCTATTGGCTTCAGAAAAAAAACTCAATAATTTGATCAAAAAAGATATTCAGGATGATGCGTGTCTTTATGGTCAAAACCGGCGTTCTCCTTTGGTTCAACGCACTGCCAGTAAAGAGAGCAATGAAAATGAGGTCCTGCCTTCTGAACCTGTGACTGTGATCTTATCCAAAATGGGTTGGGCACGTTGTGCTAAAGGACATGAGATTGATCCCGTTGGATTAAATTATAAAAAGAGCGATGCTTTTTATGCTATGGCGAGAGGGAAAAGCCATCAATCCTTTGTATTGCTCGATTCCACGGGTCGAACCTATGCGTTGGATCCCATGAAACTACCCCATGCTCGTCATCAGGGTGAGCCGGTGATGGGAAAATTAACTCCGCCCCAGGGCGCTGTAGTTAAAGCACTCATGATGGCGGAACCGGAACAGAGTTATTTGATGGCTTCAGATGCGGGGTATGGTTTTATCTGTACCTTTGCAGACATGGTTGCAAAAAATCGGGGGGGTAAGATACTCATGACCTTGCCAGAAGGTGCCCAGATATTGCCTCCATTACTTATCACTCATGCGAATCACTACCTGCTGAGTATTACGGCGTTAGGACGGATGCTAATATTTTCTATGGCAGATTTACCGACTTTATCGAAAGGAAAAGGCAATAAAATCATATCTATTCTTTCGGCAGATTGGCAAGCAGGTCTCGATCGAGTGATTCATTTGTTTATGTTACCGCCAAACCAGTCAGTGACTCTATATTCAGGGAAACGCAAGTTACACTTGACACACCAACATTTACAAAAATTTTGCTCTCAAAGAGGCAAAAGAGGCACATTGCTGCCACGTGGCTTTCAGCGAATCGATAAAATAGATATGATTTAAGCCTTATATCTTGAGTTTTTGTATAAAAATACTCCCCTCAACTAAATTTAAAAGGTCATTATGTTATTTATCGTGCGAGCCATATTAGCCATTTTATATGGTCTTCTCGTCTGTATTTTAGGATCCCTTTATTGTTTGTTGAGCCCCAGAAATCCTCGTCATGTGGCGCGATTCGCTCATTTAATCGCCCGAATGTCCACTTTGTTTGGCATTAAGGTCGAACAACGCCTTCCCCCTGAATATTCAAAATATGGTCACTGTATTTATATCGCCAATCATCAAAATAATTACGACATGGTGACGACAGCAAAGGTAGTGTCGCCTGGCACCATCACCGTAGGCAAAAAAAGCTTGATCTGGATCCCTTTATTCGGGCCACTGTATTGGCTGACAGGTAATTTGCTGATTGATCGTGATAATCGCAAAAAAGCGCGAAGCATCATTCATCAAATTGTCGAATATATCAAAAAAAACTCTATTTCGATTTTGATGTTTCCAGAAGGGACGCGTAGTAGAGGGCGAGGTTTACTCCCGTTTAAGCCAGGGGCTTTTCATGCTGCGATTGAGGCAGGGGTGCCTATTGTTCCTGTTTGTGTCTCCAGTACTCATCATATCGATTTGAATCGTTGGTTCAATGGGTGGGTGATTGTTGAGTCATTGCCCCCCATTGACACTCGCTTATATAAAAAAGAAAACGTTCGCGCGCTTTCAGATTATTGCTTCAATCAAATGAAAGAGAAAATCGAGGCATTAGATAAACAAGTGGCAGAACGTATGACAGAATTATTGAAGAGATGAACTCAATAACGGCCATATAAAATTTAAATTCAATGATTAAATTTCACACGAATCGCATTATTTTTATTATCTTTAAATTCGCGTCTATTTTGTATTAGAAAAAATTTTATAATACTTGAACAGAAACCGTGTTGGTTGTACCACTGGGTACGAGTGCTCCTGACACCATAATCACGACATCTCCTTTACAGGCCAATTTTTGTTCTAGCGCCTTTTTTTTACCGATATGATAAAAATCATCCGTAGAATCAATTTTTTTAACCAGAAAAGGAAATACCCCTTTTGTTAAAATCAGCTGCCTTTCTGTCACTTCATTTGTTGTTAATGCCATTATCATCGCATGTGGAAAATATTTCCGCACTGATTTTGCGGATTTTCCACCACTGGTCGCCACAATAATCAAGTGAGCATTTAATTTTTCAGCGGTTTCCACAGCACTCCGACAAATCGCCTCTGTGATCCTGATTTCTTGATTTTCATTCAAAAAATCAATCCGGCTTTGCATAACCAGATCGGTTCGTTTACAAATACTGGCCATAATTTTTACGGATTCTATCGGATATTTCCCTTTGGCACTTTCACCCGATAGCATTACCGCATCCGTTCCGTCTACGATCGCATTCGCGACATCGCCTGCTTCAGCACGAGTGGGACGAGGATTTTTAATCATGGAATCAAGCATTTGAGTCGCCGTAATGACCACTTTTCGAGCCCGATTGCATTTTTCAATCATCATCTTTTGTGCAAAAATTACTTCTTCGACAGGTATCTCAACACCCAAATCGCCACGAGCGACCATAATGCCATCAGAAACAGCCAAAATTTCATCGAAGTTATTGAGACCTTCTTCATTTTCAATTTTAGAAATGATTTGAATACCTTCTCCCTTATTTTTATTTAAGAATTCGCGTATTTCTAATACATCAGACGCTTTTCGAACAAAAGAAGCGGCGACGAAATCAACAGAATGTTGACAACCAAATATCAAATCTTCTTTATCTTTTTCAGTTAGGGCATTCAATTTAATAGAAATTCCGGGTAAATTCACTCCTTTGTTTTCGCCTAAATCCCCATTATTTTGTACCTTACAGATCACGGCATTTTTTTGGGTCTCTATTACCTCCATGGCGAGCAAACCATCATCGACTAACACGGTATCGCCGGCTTTTAAATCATTTGCAAATCCAGGGTAAGTGACCGCCACAGTATGAGCATCACCGATGATATTTTGATCGGTCGTGAACGTGAAGGTTTGACCTATAGATAAAGAAACCTCTTTTCCTCCCTTCAGTTCCTTTGTGCGAATTTCAGGGCCTTTAGTATCCAGTAAAATCGCCGCTTTTTGATTTGTCTTTTTAATAACGGCTCGCAAATTTTTGATACGTTGTAGGTGCTCATTGTGGTCACCATGCGAAAAATTCAGGCGCATGACATTCATACCTGCATTAAGTAACTGCACTAACATCTCTTCTGATTCGCTGCTAGGACCGATAGTGCAAACAATTTTAGTTTTTTTCATAAAATTTTCTTATGTAATGAAGAAGGCCTATTAGTTAAATCATCGTAAAATACCCGGATGATATTTTTTAAATAAAGCGCTTTGCTCAGGAAAACAGTAATCACATTATACGAAGCATACTATGAAAAGGAAGACAAAAATTGAAAGCACAGTGAGAAGAAAATCGAAAAAATGGACTGTGTTCAATTATTCCAAAAATTTTTTAAATCTGATTCATTCTACACCACCACTTGATCGTAATAATAAGTCAGATTAGGTAAGACCCTCTGGGTACTTTTCCATTTTGATTCTAGGTGGAGGGCTAATGAGCGGTTTAACCAAAGATAAAAAGATAACCCCCGGAATATTGTCCTTTCCAGTCATCAAAAACACTCCAATTCACTGGTATCATAGCCGCACGGGATAGGTCTTCTTTTGCCAAGAGACAACGACGGCGGGGCCTTACCCGTTTTCTTTCGCAAAGAGTCCCACCGTCTTCTTATTTCACGCGCAAAATTTTAAAGCCTGGTTACAACTTTAGTTTTGAACTATTTTTTCGCATAAAAGCAGGCCCTATACCAGACACTTCTTCTAATTCCTCAATTTCACTGAATTCACCATACTTTTCACGATATTGCACTATCGCTTCCGCTTTTTTCTTTCCAATACCATTAAGAAATTTCGCTAATTCTTCAGCACTGGCAGTATTAATGCTGATGCGTTCATCCAATTCATTGGAATCCTTAGTATTTTCTTTTATTTTTTTTCCCTCAACGCCGCCTCTAAAAGATGGGTTTATAGTCGATGAATTATATTTATTATTATTTTGTTCCGAGGGGGCTGCAAAAACCGTCCACGCTGAACTGATTGTTCCAAGTAATAAAAATACAGGCAGTAGTTTTTTTGTCTTTTTCATATTGTATATTCCATGTGGTTAAAAGGAACCCAACTTTGCCTGATGCTTTTTTTTACAACAATCAGTTAATTCAAAATATGAGAGACATTGAGAAAACTATTTTTCTTGGTTACAAATATTTGCAATATAATGCGATATTAATCGCAATTATTGATCTAAAGACCGTATTTCAATATCTGCCTCTTTACGTAAATTTTTTAGTAAGGCCTCTATGTTAGCTATGTTATAGCCAGATTGTATGTTGCTTATAAAAGCTTGTTTTTCACTTGAAGTTAATTTCCCTTCCGTCACAGATAAAAACTCAATTAATACGCCATTATTATTCTGATCGAAGCTAAAACCATATACGGGTTTGTTTTTTGTTGGCAAGTTTAATGCAAAAATAGATTCAACAAGTGCATTATGATCTGAATTATAAGAAAGTGCTTTTTCTTCACCAAAACTTAAGCCTGCTGATTTCATCTCTGACGTTCCTTTACCTTCTTTTAAAGCCGCTAAAAATTTTTCACCTTCAACTAGAATTTGTTTTTGTGCTTTTTGAGCCCGGATCTGTTTTTGCACTTTGTCTCGGACTTTTTTTAAAGGCTCAATACGTTTAGGTTTATGTTCATCAACACGAATGACTACGGCTCGATCACCATCAAGATTAATCATGTCAGCATCACTACCAGTCTGAGTTTTTTTAGCAACCCAATCACCATCAAAAATTGCTTTTATGACTGGTTTAATATTAAGTTCAGATGGAACATCATTACGGCCAAAAAAAGCGGTATGCTGCGCTTTTAACCCAGAGACCGTCTCTGCAGAAGCTAATGATTTATGATTGTTGATCATCGCTTCACTGACTTTTTTTTGCAAAACATAATATGCTTGTATGGCTTTTTCTTGTTTAATCTTCTCAATCAATTGATTACGAACAATAGATAAAGGTTTAACATAAGAGGGTTTTATATCGTTTAAACGAAAGATAAAATAACCAGTAGAGGATTCGATGACACCAGAAAGTTGCCCTTTTTCTGTTAAATGAGCCTGTTTGATTTCGTCAACAGTAGTATCTGGTTCGAGCCAGCCTAATTTCCCCCCTTTTTTGCGTGAAATACTGTCTATTGATTTATTTTTAGCCAGGTCAGAAAAAAGCGCTCCCTTTTTTAATTTATCTAAAGTGGTGTCAGCCTCTTTTTTTGTTTTAAGTTGAATGACACTGTAATTTTTAAGCTCGGGTTGAATGAATTCTGCTGAATGTTGCTCATAAAAGTCTTTTATTTCTGATTTATTGACGGTTATTTTATTTTCCATACTTTCAGCATCCATAATAATAAAGCTGACTTTGACTTGCTCCGGATTAGTAAAAGTATTTTTGTTTTTATCGTAATAATCTTTTATCTCTTCATCTGTCACTTTTTGGCGATTTTGAAATGTATTGAGATTTAAGGTAGCCAGTCTCACGTGACGTTTTTGTAAAAGTAAGGCTGAGATTCTTTTAATTTCATTGGGCAAAACAAACTCGCTGTTTCCAAATATCTGTAGTAACTGGTCGTTAATAAGCTGTTGGCGCTGTAATTCAGCGAATTCATCAGGGGTATAGCCCATATTACTAATTAAATTGAGATATTTTTTATTATCAAATTGATTATCTGTTTGAAAATACGACATTTTTCTAATCGTGTCTTTGACATGCTCGTCATCTATCTTTAAGCCAAGATGATGAGTGTATTGAACAATCAAAATCTGATTGATTAATTGATCAATCACTTTTTTACGTAGCTGTTGCATATAATCTTTATTGTCAGCCAAGGCTAAAAAATGTTCTCCTAACTGTTGTTGTAAGCGATGACGTTCGTTTTGTAGAGCCTGTTCTAATTGTGCCCGACTTATTTTTTCACCATTCACTTTAGCAACATAATCGGTCGCTCTCCCTATGAAGTAGCTACCCAAACCACCTGCAATGAAAGACAACACGATAAAAAACAATATAATTTTTAAGGTAAGGTTTTTAGTAGACGTTCGAAAATATTCCATCATATGGATGCCACCCACTGTAAAATAAAAAAATAGCCGGAACAGTCAAAAATATGACTTCCCAGCGTGGATCGAATTTGACTTACGTATTTACTCTTGTTGTGATTTTAAATTTCGTGCTTTAGATGCAGATTTAGTTTTTAAAACTTTAGTTCTCTTAACTGTCACTTCACTCGAAGTAGAAGAAGTAGAAAAAGGTGCCTTTTGCAAAGCTAATGTTAAAACATCATCAATAGATTTTACGGGATGAATTTCAAGATCAGAAATGATGTTTTCAGGTATTTCTTCTAAATCACGTTTATTTTCATCGGGGATTAAAACGATTTTAATATTGCCTCTGTGAGCCGCCAGTAATTTTTCTTTTAAACCACCAATAGGTAATATTAAACCACGTAAAGTAATTTCACCTGTCATGGCAACATTCGCTTTTACAGGGTTACCAGTTAAACAAGAGACTAAAGCAGTACAGGTTGCAATACCCGCGCTGGGACCATCTTTTGGAGTAGCTCCTTCTGGTACATGTACGTGAATATCGCGATTTTCATGAAAATCACTCGAAATACCGAGTTTTCCGGCAAGAGAGCGTACGACAGTTAAAGCAGCTTGAATAGATTCTTGCATCACTTTACCGAGGGAGCCGGTATAAAGCAGTTTACCTTTTCCTGGAAGAGAAGCGGCCTCTATTGTCAGTAAGTCGCCACCTACCTCTGTCCAAGCCAATCCTGTCACTTGACCAATTCTGTTTTCTGAATCAGCACGACCATAATCAAACCGTTGAACACCAAGAAAATCTTTTAAATTATTTTCATTAATATCAATGTGCTTTATTTTTTTTTGCATCAATAAAATTTTTACGGCTTTTCGACAAATTTTGGATATTTCACGCTCTAAATTTCGTACACCCGCTTCCCTCGTGTAATAACGAATGATGCCGAGAATTGCGCCATCTTCAATGTTGAGCTCATTTTTTTTAATCGCATTACGCTCAAATTGTTTTGATAATAAATGTTGTTTCGCAATATTGAGTTTTTCGTCTTCTGTATAACCTGAAAGGCGAATGACTTCCATACGATCTAGTAGTGGAGAAGGGATATTTAATGAATTAGATGTGGCGACAAACATAACATCAGAAAGGTCATAATCTACTTCTAGATAATGATCATTAAAAGCAACGTTTTGCTCTGAATCTAGTACTTCCAATAGCGCAGAGGCAGGATCTCCACGCATATCTGTCTCCATTTTATCAATTTCATCTAATAAAAAGAGGGGATTTTTTACTTTGACTTTCGCCATTTTTTGAATCAGTTTACCGGGCATGGAACCAATATAAGTGCGCCTATGTCCCCGTATTTCGGCTTCATCGCGTACTCCTCCCAGTGCCATTCGGACATATTCACGGCCCGTTGCATGAGCAATAGATCGGCCCAATGACGTTTTGCCTACTCCAGGAGGACCCACTAAACATAGAATGGGGCCTTTAATTTTGCTGATTCTACTTTGTACCGCAAGATACTCAAGAATGCGGTCTTTAACTCTTTTTAAACCATAATGTTCGGTATCTAGCACTGCCTGTGCCTTTATTAAATCTTTTTTAACTTTGCTGCGGTTGTGCCAGGGAACCTGTAGCATCCAGTCAATGTAACCCCGCACAACGGTGGCTTCCGCAGACATAGGAGGCATCATTTTTAATTTTTTCAGTTCAGATTCTGTTTTTTCACGTGCTTCCTTGGGAATTTTTGCCGCTTCAATTTTACGTTTTAGCATCTCGTATTCGTCAGGAATATTGTCCATTTCGCCTATTTCTTTCTGAATGGCTTTCATCTGTTCATTCAGATAATATTCGCGCTGGCTTTTTTCCATCTGTTTTTTAACACGCCCACGAATGCGTTTTTCTATCTGTAATAAATCTATTTCTGATGCCATGATATTCATCAGCTGTGTAAAACGCTCAGTGAGGTCGGGCATTTCTAAAATATTTTGTTTCTCATTTAATTTTAATGAAATATGAGCGGCAATCATGTCTGAGAGACGTTCCGCATCATTAATGAGGTTTAAAGAAGTCAATACTTCGGATGGAATTTTTTTATTTAATTTAACGTAAACCTCAAATTGACTCATCAGAGCTCGTACGGATACTTCCTGCTCAAGCTTTTCTATGACTTTTGGATTAATATATTCAAATTCAGCTGAGAAGTAGCCTGAATCCTCACGTAAAGCTGTTATACGTGCGCGCTTTAGTCCTTCTACTAAAATTTTTACTGTGCCATCAGGCAACTTCAGTATTTGCAAAATGGAAGCCACAGTGCCTACAGAAAATAAATCATCCATGCAAGGTTCATCAGCCGCCGCTTCTTTTTGAGCGACAAGCAACAATTTTTTACCATAATCCATTCCTGCTTTTAGGCATCGAATGGATTTTTCTCGACCAATAAATAATGGGATCACCATGTGAGGAAAAACCACAACATCACGCAGTGGTAAGACGGGAATTTGTACGCGTTCGGAACGCTTAAGGTTCATGAAGGTCTCTCTATAGTTTTGTCTTTGTATAATTAGACCTTTTTAAAAACCTATCAGATTGTGATTTCTGAGGTGCTCGTTTTTTATAAACTAAAGTCCTCTGAGCATTTCCTTCATTGACTTCTATGAGAACAAGCCGGTCGGACGCTCCTGCGCTTTGAATTCACAGCCATCACTACGGTTTTAAAAAAAGTCTATGATTTAAAGCAGGACTTTTATTTTATTTTTAGGAGTGATAATCCATTTTTCATTTTTTTATGAAACTTCAAAAAAATAATTTTGATATATTTTCCCTAATTATTTTTTTTTGAAATTTGTGTCTCATTTTGCTCGAAAATCATTAAGGGAACGGACTGGCCAATAATCACAGATTCATTGACCACTACTTTAGAAACATTTTCTGTGGATGGTAAATCATACATGGTGTCCAACAAAGTGTTTTCAACAATAGATCTTAAACCACGAGCCCCTGTTTTACGAACCAGGGCTTTTTTGGCAATTGCCTTTAAAGCATTATCATGAAATTCAAGCTCAACCCCTTCAAGGTGAAACAAAGCCTGATATTGTTTTGTCAGTGCATTTTTAGGCGCTTTCAAAATTTGGATTAAAGCCTCTTCATTTAGTTGATCTAATACAGCAATAACAGGTAAGCGCCCTATAAACTCAGGGATTAAGCCAAATTTGACTAAGTCTTCGGTCTCAACCTGAGACAATATTTTATCTTCATTTGTTTTTTCACGGGCCCCTTTGACTGTAGCGTTAAAACCAATTCCGGTACCTGTATTGAGCCTCTGTTCAATCACCTTGTTAAGATCGGCAAAGGCGCCTCCGCATATAAATAAAATTTTTGAAGTGTCAACCTGTAAGAATTCTTGCTGGGGATGCTTACGGCCACCTTGAGGAGGTACAGATGCGATTGTTCCTTCAATGAGTTTCAGTAATGCCTGTTGTACTCCTTCACCTGATACGTCTCGAGTAATCGAAGGATTATCTGATTTACGTGAAATTTTATCGATTTCATCAATATATATGATACCCAGCTGTGCTTTTTGAACATCGTAGTTACATTTTTGTAGCAATTTTTGAATGATATTTTCGACATCTTCTCCTACATAACCTGCCTCTGTTAAAACTGTGGCATCTGCAATCGTGAAGGGAACGTTAAGGAAACGCGCTAAGGTTTCTGCTAATAAGGTTTTACCGCTTCCCGTTGGACCAATCAGTAAAATGTTACTTTTACCTAGTTCAACACCATCAGGGATAGAGTGACTTAATCTTTTATAATGATTGTAGACAGCCACCGATAACACTTTTTTTGCAGCTTCTTGACCAATAACGTAGTCATCTAAATGGGCACGTATTTGATGAGGTGTGGGTAAAGCCTCTGATTCTTTAGTAGAAATTTCTTTCATTTCTTGACGAATAATGTTGTTACATAAATCAATACATTCGTCACAAACATAAACTGCCGGGCCTGCAATCAATTTATGCACTTCATGCTGGTTTTTCCCGCAAAAAGAGCAATAAATCAGCTTTCCAGAACTTTTGCGCTTACTCATTATCAGTAAACCTCTTTTGTAGAATTCTTCACTCAAAAATTTCAGCGATAGAATGATTGTTCTCTATGTTTGTATTCATGGAGACTATTATTTTTTGCTAAAATTTTTAACATCCTTGCGTTCAGTTAATACACAGTCCACTAGTCCATATTTTTTCGCTTCTTCAGCAGATAAAAAGTGATCACGTTCTGTATCCTTTTCTATTATCTTTAATGTTTTTTTGGTATGTATTGCCATTAAGTCATTCATACGTTTTTTTACTTTTAATATTTCTTTTGCATGAATTTCAATATCACTCGCTTGGCCTTGAAATCCGCCTAGTGGCTGATGAATCATTACTCTGGCATTAGGTAAGCAATAACGTTTACTTTTTGCGCCCGCGGCTAATAAAAAGGCCCCCATTGAGCATGCCTGCCCTATACAGATCGTGCTGACATCAGGTGTTATAAATTGCATGGTGTCATAAATAGACATCCCTGCTGTAATCACGCCCCCTGGAGAATTAATGTATAAATAAATATCTTTTTCAGGATTTTCTGCTTCTAAGAATAACATCTGCGCCACAATCAGATTCGCCATATGCTCTTCTACTTGCCCTGTTAAAAAAATAACACGCTCTTTTAGCATACGGGAATAGATATCGTAAGCACGTTCTCCACGTGAAGTTTGTTCTACCACCATAGGCACCAAAGTCATGCTGGGTAAGCGTGTATTTTGTTCGTCAAAAGATGACATATCCTCTCCTAAAAATTAGTTTTTTGCGGCGTAGTTTTAGTTCAGAATTAACTTCTTGGCAGAATCTGGCTTGATTTCATATACTCAAAAAGAATAATTTTCTCTCTAAAATAGCGAAGACGCTAAGGCGAGTCAGTCGCGACTGAATCAATCGTTAGCCGTATCAGTCTCATGGATTTGCTTCATAAACTCACTAAATGAGATTGGTTTTTCCGTGATTTTAGCGTTTTTTAAAAGCACTTGAATGGCTTCTTCTTCCAAGGCAAGATTGTATATATTATTCATTAACTTTTTATTATTTTTATAAAATTCAATTGTTTCTTTAGGGTTTTCATAAGCCTCAGCGATTTCTTCAAGAAAAACCTGGACCTTATTTTCATCAACAGTTAACTTGTTTTGATCGATGACTTCAGTTAATAACAGCCCTACAAGCACCCGACTTTCTGCCTTTTCAGCAAATACAGAACGAGGCAGCTCTTTTATGATGTCTTTTTTATCGCTATAAGATGCAGCTTTTGTTCGTAAGGCATCAATTTCTTCCTCGATTAAAGAAAGAGGTACTTTTGTTTTATTTAAATCGCATAAACTTGTAATGGTTTGTTCTTTAATTCTTTTGCGAATGGCTTTTGTGAGTTCCCTTTGCATGTTTTTACGTATTTCAGCACGTAAAGCCTCTATGGAGGATTCCTCAGGTAAATCAAAATTTTTAATAAATTCTTCATTAATTTCAGGTAATTGAAATTTTTCTATTTTTTTAAGATGAATCAAAAATTGGCTTTCTTTGCCTTTTAAAGACTCACTGTGATACTCATCAGGGAAAGTTAATGTGATGTTAAATTCTTCGCTCATTTTATGGCCCACAATACCCTCTTCAAAACCTGGGATCATGTTGCCTTCACCGAGGTTCATGACAAAATCAGAAGCAGTACCGCCTTCAAATTTTTCTCCGTCAACAGAGCCAGTAAAGTCAAAGGTCACGCGATCTCCCATTTCAGCAGGGAGATCCGGGATTTCTTGCCAGGTTTTTTTTTGGTGGCGTAATTTTTCTAACATTTTATCGATATCATCATCGTTGAGTGACACTATAGGTTTTTCTACTTCAATTAATTCTAAATCTTTAAGTTTGATCTCTGGATACACTTCAAATTCCACTGAATAAGTGTAATTTTCATTTTTTATATATTTTCCTGGTAAATATTGAGGTCTGCCAGCGAGGTTAAGCTTCTCTTGAAGAATGGTTTTTGAAAAATGATCTTGCATAAAATCGATCAAAATATCTTGTTGAATAGATTCACCATAACGTTGTTCAATCAAGTTGATAGGGACCTTTCCTTTACGAAAGCCGTCCATTTTTGCTGTTTTAGCCGTTTTAACTACCTTATCTTTAATGGCTTTTTCAATGTCATCAGAAAATAATGTGATTGTTGCTCGTTTTTTAAGATCTTCTGTTGTTTCAACCAAAACTTGCATTTTTTACCTCAATACGGATTTTTTAAAATTTTGTCTCAGGTCAACGTATAAACAAGGCAGTATGTTCATCAAGCAGTTGAGACTGAAAACACTAATACAATATTTCATTCATTTTATTAATGAAACTCATTTATTTTTCTGTGTACATACATAAATCATAAAGATTGCGAATGAAACCGGTCTAGGCTCTATGATGTATAGAAAAAGATAACGCAAAGGGGTTTTTAGACCCGCTAATTTTGTCACGATTCATTATAACGATGTACAGGTCCTCAGTCGAGGGAAGTGCCTATTCACTCAGAGCGATCTGATCTAAAAAAACTTCACATACAAATAACGCATTGATTTATTGAATTTTTTATTTATCCAGTTTTTTAGAATGTCTTCAGTGATGCCTCTTTTACAACATTTCATCCATGTTAGCGAGTAGGCACGAGTCAACAGAACTTGATTTAACAGCCTTGAGGCACTTTAACGATAGCCACTCGTGGCGCTAAAGATTCAGTTGGCTAGAGCATTGGAAAAGTTAAATATTCGTTTTTAAAAAAATACTGAATTGACCGAATGGCATTTTTTCATAATGCTTGTGAGTAAAGCATTTTACGCTCTAAAGCTTGAAGGGTTCGGCCAGGAATTTATTTTAAAGTGTCCACGGTCTCCGTAAAGGGAAAGCATGGGAATCAGATAAGCGATTGATCACGATGGCTGGGGTACCAGGATTTGAACCTGGGAATGTCGGAATCAGAATCCGATGCCTTACCGCTTGGCTATACCCCAAACGTATACCCTAATAAAGTAACTAGCGTGGCGTCATGAAGGATTTTTTTGAAATAAGGATGGTGCAAAAATATGGCTGGGGTACCAGGATTCGAACCTGGGAATGCCGGGATCAAAACCCGGTGCCTTACCACTTGGCTATACCCCATTTGCTTTTATTATCAGCGGTTTAAAAGTGGTGCGGGAGGCGAGACTTGAACTCGCACACCTTACGGCGCTAGAACCTAAATCTAGTGCGTCTACCAATTTCGCCACTCCCGCAATGGTGGCTACGACGGGATTCGAACCTGTGACCCCAGCATTATGAGTGCTGTGCTCTAACCAGCTGAGCTACGTAGCCATCTTTTATGTATGCTCTTTATGGTCTTAGACCTTCATTAAGCGTTTCGGGGCGCATTATGCGTATATGCAAAATGAGCGTCAACTCATTTTAAAAAAAAATCAGTATTCATCGCAGGGATTCCTTCAATATCAAACAATCAGATATTCCTCATTCTTTCAGAAATTCATATTCCATCATTTTTATTTTTTACGGCCGTGATACGGCACCACTCTTCTTTTTCAGCGATAGGATAAAGGCAAAAGGCGTGTTGATATGCCTGAGAAACTTTATCAGATTGAGTGTTCAAAATACCGGAAAGGCCTAAATACCCATCAGGCTTAACTAAATCGGCGATCACGGCTGCCAATTCACACAAAGGGGCGGCTAAAATATTAGCAACCACCACATCTGCTTGAAGATTTTTCGGTTCTTGTCCAGATAAATAGAGCACCAGATGCTCAGAAACTCCGTTACGTTGTGCGTTATCCCGACTTGCTTCAATCGCTTGAGGATCTATGTCAATCCCAATCGCTTGTTTCGCCCCTAATTTGAGCGCCGCTATGGCCAAAATGCCTGATCCACACCCAAAATCAATTAAGATTTTATTTTGTAAATCAAGGCTATCAAGCCATTCTAAACAAAGCGCCGTGGTCGGGTGTGTTCCTGTGCCAAATGCCAATCCGGGATCTAGTATTACATTCACTGCACTCGGATCTGGCACCGCTTGCATACTCGGACAAACCCAAAGACGCTGCCCAAAACGCATAGGATGAAAATGAATCATCCATTCTCGCTCCCACTGTTTATTTTCCAAATGCTCAATTTTATAAATAAAATGTTGCCCTGGTTCACACATGGCCTTTATTTTATTGATGGCCGTGGCGATTTTCGTTTGATGTTCATGTAAATTGGTATCCGCTTCATATAAACCTGCTATTTCAATGTCATCCCAAAATTTCAATTCGCCTGGCAAAGGTTCAAAAATAGGCTGATCCCCTGCGTCCTGAAAAGTGACAGAGACAGCGCCGGTTTCTAACAATAGCGTTTCTAACAGGTTGGCATGCTGTTTTGATGTGATTATTTTGATTTGTATCCAAGGCATGTTTTATCTCTATGAAGTGTGAGCGTTTTTTTATCGCCCCAGATATTGCCCATCAAAAAAGCCAAAAGGTTCAAAATGAGTGTTGGCATAATAGGATGGAATCCTAAAAATTGAATATTAAATATCGTCAATAAAATATAACAAAGGGCACCCACTATCATTGAGCTGATGGCTCCATAGGCATTAGCTCTACGCCAGTACAATCCCAGTACCAAAGGCCACAAAAAAACGGCTTCCATTCCCCCGAAAGCCAATAAATTAAGCCATATGATCATATCTGGTGGGCGCCACGCTGTCAGTATGAGTAAAAGACCGAAACACAGAGTGGTTCCTTTTGAAATCCATTTCAATTTTTTTTCATTGTTGAGCTGTTTGGGCTTGAGGTTAAGATAAATGTCCTTGACCAAGGTAGCGGAGGATTGCAATAGCTGTGCATTCACAGTCGACATAATAGCCGCCATTGGGGCGGCAAGAAAAAGACCGGCTGCAAAAGGTGGGAACACCCGCATTATCAGTTTTGGGATCACCTCATCAGGAACACTTAAATCGGGTAAAATAGCGCGCCCTAAAGCCCCCGATAAATGCATGGTAAACATCATGATGCCCACCACAACGGTACCTAAAATAATCCCCCTATGAACGGCTTGGCTATTACGATAAGCAATCGATCTAACCGCCGTATGAGGTAAACCAATGACTCCAAAGCACACCAACACCCAAAAAGAAGCCATAAAGGGGATATTCAGTATTTGATCCTGGCCTTGAGGTGTGATCAACGCAGGATCAATATGAAATAAGGTATCTACGGCTTTTGCTAATCCTCCGGCGTTATGCACTACCGCCACTAAAAGCAAAATGGTGCCCGACAGCATAATCACACCCTGTAAGCTGTCATTGAGTACGCTGCTGCGAAAACCGCCAAAAGCGGTGTATAGAGTGACACTGATACCAAATATCAATAACCCGATATGATAGGGAATGCCTGCTGTCGCTTCTAGCAGCCGGGCGCCTCCCACAAATTGGACCGTCATGGCCCCCATAAATGCCAATAACAAACTCACACTGGTCAGCCAGACTAAAAGCCGGCTTTTATAACGTGCATACAGCATGTCATTTAAAGTGACAGCGTTGTAACTCCGCGCCAAAATAGCAAATTTTTTGCCTAATATGCCCAAAGAAAGCCATATTGCAGGGAGCTGGATCATGGCGAGTAAAACCCAACCCAACCCATATTGATAAGCCGCCCCAGGACCCCCGATAAAAGAACTTGCACTAATATAAGTGCCGCTCAAAGTCATGGCTAATACAAAGCCCCCCATGGAACGATTGCCAATAAAATATTGCTTCAGGAAATGTTCAGATTTTTGATTTCTGACACTATAAAAAGATAAACAAAAAAGGATAAATAAATAAGCCATCAGAGGCAAAATCATATCAATATCAATCAATCTTGATCCTTAAGTTTTTCAAGCGGCATATCGGAGAAAATCAGTTTGACCATTAAGATGCAAAGCCCGATAAAGACTAAAGGGAGAGAAATACAGCCTACCTCAAACCATAGGGGTAACCCCGTGATGCTATCAATATGACCCATTAAATACACCCTATATTCAGCGTGACCAGAAAAATAAAAAAGGATCCACCAACAAAAAAAATAACCAAGGGTTAACCCAAATGACCATCGTGCTTCTTTATTTGCCTGTATAAATCGTTTTTCCATAAATTGTCTGTGATCTATTTTTTAATTTAGCTAAAACACACTTAAGTCAATGGTTTAAAAACATTAAATTATTTAAGGTTTTTTACGTATGTATTATAAAATCATTAAATGTACTATACGATTAAAGTTATAAATATTAAGCCTGATGTTATGGCATTGATACCTAATCAAGCAATCATAATAATTGCCTGAAGAAAGTAAATTCATGTCCAATCTCATGGGATAAATTGTATAAAAATGAACGCATTTTTCTGTTTTTTGATAAAAACTACTGTCTTATTTTTTAATTTCTATAAAATGTAATCAATTAAAAAAGACGTTTTTAAAATAGTACTTTATGATAATCACTTTATTAAAAAATAATTTAAGGATAAAAAATGTTTAAATCAATATCTAATACTATATCTAATACTATAATTAATAAATCAACAAGGGCTGCAAATACAACGGGTGGATTCTTGTCTTGTTCTTTATCAAGGATTCAAAATATAAAAAAAAGTCGTACTATGAATACGAGTGCAGATGAAGTTGATAAAGATCAAATAACTTTTAAAGATTTTTTAAATATATTTGAAGGGGAGACTCATTTAAATAAAAAAGAACTCAATCGAATTTATAATAAAATTTATACATCATCAAATGATTTAAACGCATTAAAAGCATTAATTGAACTAAAAAATAATTCGTTTGAGTCAATTAAAAATTTAACAAAAACAGAAAAATTTTCTGCAGTAATAAATTGTAATCATTATGAAGCTTTTTTTAATATATTTTATGATAATTGTTCTCTAAAAATAATTCCGATAAAAATAAAAGGAGAACATGAAGATCATATCAGATTAATTAAAGAAAATTTCTACACAGAGTCTGATTTTCAAAAAGAAAAAATTCGAATTACAGTACAAATCATTGATTTTTTATTCAATAAATTGGAAAAAATAAACAATAGCTTATCGAAAAAAGAGGATATATCTGAAGAAATAAAAGAATTAAAAAATGAATTGCCACATATTGAAGATTTAATAAATAGTATTATTTTTTATGATAATGATACTACAGATTTATTTAGCAATACAGAAAAAAACATCAAAAAAAATTTTGAAACTATTTTTATAGATTTAAAAAATGTTCTTAATAAAAATATTGTTACTCATTTAAATATATTTTCTGATAAATTAACAGATGTGATGATTCAATATTTTAAAAATAATTTAAATAAACTAACATTTAAATTACAGTTTGCTGATAGTCCTATTTTTATTAACGCTACTATTTTAGAAAAAGAGATCAATGATATTCAAAATTACATGAATGAGTGTAATGCTTTAAAAACAGCTGATAAAGAGCCTATTGAAAAATTAATAAATCGTACCATTTCTATTTTGAAGAAATTTAAAAAAAGTGACTGATTTTAACTATTTTCCAGGATTTTTTAAAATACTTTATTCGAATATTAACCGCTTTCTGTTGTATTAGAACCCAATTTAATGAATGCATATATAAATAGGTTTCCATGTTGCTATTAATAGATAATTACGATTCTTTTACTTACAATTTATATCAATATTTTTGTGAATTAGGCGTTGATGTACTGGTCAAACGTAACGATGAAGTAAAGCTTCAAGATATTGAGCGGTTAGCACCGAAATATCTGGTCATTTCTCCTGGCCCCTGCACACCTAATGAAGCAGGGATTTCATTAGCTGCGATACAGCATTTTTCGGGCAAATTACCTATTCTGGGTGTCTGCTTGGGGCATCAGGCATTGGCTCAATCTTTCGGAGCTCGCATCGTCAAAGCCAGAAAAATAATGCACGGCAAGACAAGCTTGATTCAGCACAATCATCAAGGCATTTTTCAGGGGTTAAATCACCCCTTAACGGTGACTCGATATCATTCACTGGTCGTTGAAACCGATTCTTTACCTGAAAATTTTGAATTAACAGCCTGGACTGAAAAAGAAGGTCGTATGGATGAAATCATGGGTATCCGACATCGCACTTTACCCTTAGAGGGGGTACAATTTCATCCTGAAAGCATTTTTAGTGAAAACGGTCATCAATTATTAAATAATTTTTTAAATGGACCACGGGTTCGATGATAAAAAAATCTCCTCATTTTCATCTTTCATTCTTACATCCTCGTTATTGGCTCACTTGGTTTGGCGCGGGATTTCTTTATCTTTTAGTATGCCTTCCTTACCCCATAATTTATCGTTTGGGGACGTGTATTGGACGTTTATCCATGTATTTTCTTAGACGTCGAGTCAATATTACCTCTCGTAATCTAGAACTTTGTTTTCCAGAAATTTCTCTTTTTGAGCGCCAAAAAATGGTCAAAAAAAATTTTGAAGCCTTAGGAATAGGTCTTCTTGAATCGGGCATGGCTTGGTTTTGGCCAGATTGGCGTGTCAAGCATTGGAGTCGATTGATTGGTTTGGAATGTGTTGAGAAAGTACAAAAAAGTAGACAGGGGATATTATTAATAGGTGTACATTTTCTGACGCTAGAATTTGCCGCTCGTATTCTTGGCCTGCACAAGCAGGCTATTGGTGTTTACCGGCCGCACAATAATAAAGTGATTAATTGGATCCAGATTTATGGCAGGACAAGATCCAATAAAGGGTTGATAGACAGAAATCATATAAAAACAATGATTCTTTGTTTAAAAAAAGGTGAAATACTTTGGTATCTTCCAGACCATGATTATGGCCCTCGCAGCAGTGTTTTTGTCCCATTTTTTGCAGTTGAACAAGCGGCTACCACCAGGGGTACTCATCTGTTGATCAGCAAAGGGAGTGCAAATTGTGTGCCTTATCACCTGGTCAGATTGCCTGACGCCAAAGGCTATCGAATGACCATATCGCCTGCATTGAACAATTTTCCACTTCAAGATGAAACTGAAACCGCCGCTTCTATGAATAAGGTCATTGAAAACATCATTCAAAAGGCGCCCGAACAATATATGTGGCAACATAGGCGCTTTAAAACGAGGCCTAAAGGCGAGGAATCATTATATTAGCCTTTCTAGGGACCTAATATAGGTCACAGGTCTATTAAAAAAACTATCACTTGTCGTAATGTCTTTAAGTGACTTTTTTAACAGTGCCATATAAAAGCCGTTGGCAACAGTCATCTTTTCAATATCGGCCTGGCGAGTCAAATCTTGTTCTGAAGTACTGACACTTTCATCAATCATTCAGCTCCCTCAGCAGGCGAGTGTTAATGTAAAGTTTTCCACGACCGGCATTCACTTCTTCTAGTATCCCGATTTTTACCAGTTGCTTAAGATAAAGCGATGCTGTTTGCCGCTGTGCAATCCCCGCTTACTAGATTTTCTATTCTGCAGCAGGGTTGCATGAACAGCATATTAACCAGTTCGTAGGTGTAAATTTTGGGGAGCTTTCCTGTACATCCGTTACCAGCAGGGAACGGATGAATGCTTTCAAACTGGTAATGTGCCATGGCCATCTTAATCAGTGGATCAATATCGTTCTGTTCATTGATAAACTGCTCCCAGTTTGACAGTAACGTGCGAATCTTCTCTTCTCCTTCCGGAGGGGTATATACGACGTTCATATACTGATCGCGCAAAACAGTACCAGAAGTCTTCCTTACATCGGTTTCGACTGCCCGCAGTTTGGTACAAATCTGCATTGCGACCCTGACACATAACGGATGCGTCTTCAGTAACTCAACTCCATCATACATCGCCGTACGATAGAGAAGAGCCTCTTTAGTAGCCGGATCAGCCTGTTCAACTTTAGAAAAATCCGCTACAAGAGCTTAGTAAAAAATTCCTCAGGAAAAGGTCGCTCTCTTTAAATAGGGAGGATGATTAAAATAATCAGAGTTTTGTTTACAGTTTTATTCATATGCAAAGTAAGTTGATTAATGATAAAAAATGGCTTGCCAATGAATGAATTGTATGAAATAAGGGCTCTGAGTAAAACGAGATAGCGTTCTCGATTAATTGTGGTTTTTGAGCAAGAACTTTTAGGCAAGAACGTAAGTGTTGTAGATTACTTCCCTTCCGGCTTTTTCTCTTAGTGCCTTCAGCAGACCAACAAGGCTCATTTTTTGATTTAAAATACCCGTAGTTGAGTTAAATAATTTAAAGGAAATTTTCAAGATGGCAAAAATTAAAGGTAAAGTTAAGTGGTTCAACGAATCTAAAGGTTTCGGCTTTATTACTCCAGACGATAATAGTAAGGACGTATTTGTTCACTTTTCTGCAATTCAAGATAGCGGTTTTAAAACTTTAGCCGAAGGTCAAGGTGTCGAATTTGAAATTGCGGATGGTCAAAAAGGGCCATCCGCAGTGGATGTTAATAAAATTTAGGATGGTCAAAAAGGGCCATCCGCAATGAATTTGACTGTGCCATATTAATAATCTTCATTGGCATAGGAGATGGTGCTTCGAGGCCGCTCCTGTGCCACCCTCAACGGCGGGTCTGCGAGCTCTCCTTGTCACATCTTCCCTTCTACGGGTAAAACCGTCACTTCTTAAGCCTGAATGGTGGTGTCTTGGCCTGAGAGATATTTTAACCAGGGATTCAAAACAACAATCGTTTTGCCATGAGCTGAAATTAAATTTTGTCTTTCTAATGTTTTTAAAGCCCGCCCAACTGTTTCACGAGAACAACCTGCCATTTGACCAATTTCTAGACGAGTGCTTTTAATTTGCATCCCATCGGGATGAGTCATGGCATCGGGTTGATGCGCGAGTTTTATCAATGTTTGCCCAACACGTGTCGCCACATCTAAAAATGCCAGTTCTCCTATTTTTTCTGATGTCGTTTTCAATCGACTTGCCATCTGTGCGGATAAACGAATTAATATGTCGGGATTAATTTGGACGAGGGTTCGAAATTTTTTATAAGAAATTTCAGCTAATTCAGAGGGGGTTTTCACTCGTATCCAAGTACCCTGGGGTTGAGCGGCTAAAAATAATCCGATCTCCCCAATAAAATTTCCTCGATTTAAATGAGACAATATGATTTCTTCACCGTTTTGAGACTTCATCAGGGAGATGAGAGAACCTTTTACAATATAATAAAGTGTTTGAGATTCACAATCTTCACTTACAAGATTGATTTTGGGCGGATATGTACGAATATTGCAATGAGAAAGAAACCATTCAAAAGTTGAATCCATTTTTTGCGCTGAGAGCAACATAACTTATATCCTTATTGTAAATGAGGCATTTTTAAATTACTTATTATAAAAACTAATAAGACTTTTAATTAGTTTAACATCAAATTCGACAGCTACTTTACCTTGATTTTTATGATTTTCATTAAAATATTTTTAATATCAAATCATTTTTTATTGAAGCAAATTTTGGGATCTTGGCTTTGACTCACCATTTGTGACGCGAACACCATCTTTATTTTGAAAGGAATTGGACATGTTGATTCAATTAACGATCAGTAACTTTACTCTTGTGAGTCAATTGGAAATTGATTTTCAATCGGGGATGACCAGTATCACCGGTGAAACAGGTGCAGGAAAATCTATCGTAATTGATGCCTTAAATATGTGCTTAGGCGGCCGTTCAGAATCTGGAATGGTAAGTTCGAGGGCTCTTCGTGCAGATATGTGCGCTCGCTTTTCTCTAAAGGATAAGAGTTTGGCGATGCAATGGTTAAAAAATCAAGAATTAGACGAAGATCATGAATGCTTACTGCGTCGCACTATTGGTGCTGATGGACGTTCTCGAGGATTTATCAATGGCACACCTGTTCCTCTGTCTCAATTACGAGAATTAGGCCAGCTTCTTATACAGATTCATGGCCAGCATACCCATCACTGTTTGCTGAAACTGGACCATCAAAAACAATTATTGGATGCGTATTCAGCAGAGCACCATTTATTCATAAAGATGAAAAATGCGTATGAAACCTGGCATAACAGCTGCCGACGATCGGCCGAACAAAAGAAAAAAGCGGTGGAAAATGATGCCCGTCATCAGCTTTTGGAATATTATCTTAAAGAACTCAATGCATTGGATCCAAAGCCAGAAGAGTATGAAAAAATAGAAGCGGAGCATAAACGTTTAGCGAATAGAGCTCAATTATTGAAAATGAGCCAAGAAGTTTTACAAGGGCTGTGTGAAAGTGAACACCAGAGTATTTTGAGTCAGCTTTATTTTTCTCAAAAACAGCTGATAGAATTAAGTGCTATGGATCATTACTTTAATAATTTATTAAATATGCTTAAAGAAGCGATCATTCAAATTAAAGAAGTCAGTGATGAAATCCGTCATTACAGTCAAAAAATCAATATGGAACCGGATTGCTTAGCATCATTAGAGCAACATTTATCCAATTATTTAGATTTGGCTCGTAAACATCATGTCTCTCCAGAACGTTTAGCAGATCAACATCAACACTTATTGGATGAACAACAACAATTGATTGAGCAAAATATAGATCAGGAAGATCTTCTTCAAGCAACAGAAAAACAGTATCAGCAAGCATTAGAGATAGCCCATGAATTACATGAAAAACGGCAATTTTATGCTAAAGAGCTGTCTGCCTTAATCACTGAAAATATGCGAAATCTGGCGATGCCCTATGCAAAATTCAGCATTGACACCTATTTTGATCCCAAACACCTCAATATTTATGGTGCGACTCGTGTTGAATTTTTTGTCACAGTGAATCCAGGTCAACCATTACAGCCCCTGATTAAGGTGGCCTCGGGAGGAGAAATATCACGGATTGCCCTGGCAATGATGTTAAGTACTGCACGTAAAATGGAGATCCCTGCTGTCATTTTTGATGAAATAGATGTGGGTGTCAGTGGATCTACGGCGGCTTTAATGGGTCGCTTGTTGCGACAATTAGCCGCCTCGACACAGGTACTTTGTATTACTCATCTTCCACAGGTTGCCGCTTGCGGGCATCAACATTTTTTATTTAAAAAACAAAGTGATACAATAGAAACAGATATTTATGTTCATTTATTAGATAAAAAAACGCGTCTAGAAGAGCTGGCACGTCTTCTTGGAAAAGGAAAAATAACAAAAAATACACTGGCGAATGCAAAAGAATTACTTGTTATGTAAATCTCTTTTCAAGAGAATCACCTCCACTATCATTACTATTAAGGAATCTATGACCATGTGCTTTAAGATGCTGATCCATCCCATTTTGTTTTTTATGATATTTGTTTCAGGTTGTTCTCGATTTAATCAATGGGTTTATAAACCTGATATCAATCAAGGAAATTACTTATCTCAGAATGAGGTCAATAAAATTCATCAAGGAATGACACAAAACGAAGTGATGTCTACATTAGGCAGCCCTATGTTGACAGACCCTTTTGGTACTCAAACCTGGTTTTATATATTTCGTCAGCAGGTAGGGCATGAAAAAGTAACGCAACAAACTTTAACTCTTAAATTTAATCAATCAGGTCAATTGATTGATATTAAAAATCATATAGCGTAAACATTTTCATTCAAATTCGACTATGATTTCAGATCGGGTATTGACAGAAGCTTTAATGGCGAATTTGAGCGGTTTCAATCGGTCATGAAGTTCATTCGTGGTCTGCATAATATTCGGCCAGAAAACCATGGTTGTGTGCTGAGTATTGGTAATTTTGATGGCGTCCATAGGGGGCATCAAGCATTGCTGGCGCGTTTGAAACATGAAGGGCAGAAACGGCATTTGCCTACTATGGTCATGATTTTTGAGCCCCAGCCCCTAGAGTTTTTTTCACCTGAAAAAGCCCCCCCGCGTTTAACTTATTTAAGGGATAAATTGAAGTATTTGAGTCAAATTAAAATAGACTATGTATTATGCGTCAAATTTGACCCATCTTTTGCTGCTTATACAGCGGATGATTTTATCGCTGAGTTTCTCATTAAACAGTTAGGAGTTCATCTTTTAGTCGTAGGGGATGATTTTCGTTTTGGTAAAAAACGTCAGGGTAATATCAAACTATTAACACAAGCCAGCAAAAAAATTGATTTTCAGATCATCAGCATAGAAGGCTTTTTCTATAAAAGACTTCGTATCAGCAGCACGGTTATCCGTGAAGCGTTACAGAAGGATCAGTTGGCTCTTGCAGAAGACTTGCTCGGTCATCCTTATTGTATTTCTGGTCGAATAGTGCATGGAGACAAACTTGGGCGTACGCTTGGGTTCCCTACCCTTAATTTGCCTGTAAAGTCCTCACGCATGCCAGTTCAAGGTGTTTATGTCGTTGAAGTATATGGCTTAACATACGAAGTCTTGCCTGGTGTGGCAAACATCGGCAGCAGGCCGACCATTTCTGGCACTTGTCATCAAATTGACGTACATGTGCTGGATTTCTCTATGGAAGTCTATGGCCTCTACGTTGACATTGTATTTCGTCAAAAGTTACGTAATGAGCAACGTTTTACTTCACTTGACGCGCTCAGACAGCAAATTTCGCTTGACGTGCTTGCAGCTCGAACCTTTTTTGGGTTGAAGCTAAAACCCAAAATTTAATTTTTTGTTGAGAATGGAATGAATCATATGAGTCATAAAAATAACTATAAAGATAGCCTCAACCTGCCAGAAACAGGCTTCCCAATGAGGGGTAATTTAGCCCAGCGCGAACCCGAGATGCTCAAACGCTGGGAGAATGAAAATTTATTTGCCCTTGTTCGCGCCGCTAAAAAAGGCAAAAAATCGTTTTTATTACACGATGGCCCTCCTTATGCGAATGGGGATATTCATATTGGTCATGCCATGAATAAAATTCTCAAAGACATCATTATAAAATCAAAAGGGATGTCGGGTTATGACGCACATTATATCCCGGGCTGGGATTGTCATGGATTACCGATTGAATTAAAAGTGGAACAATTGCTCGGCAAGGCCAATGAAAAAATCAGCTTGTCCGAATTTCATGCGGCCTGTCGCGAATATGCGTCGGAACAAGTGAACAAACAGAGAAAAAGTTTTATTCGACTGGGCGTTATAGGTGACTGGGATCACCCTTACTTAACGATGGATCACCAAACAGAAGCCAATATTATTCGCGCTTTCAGCAAAATTATCGAAAACGGTCATGTTTACAAAGGGATTAAGCCGGTTTATTGGTGTACAGATTGTACTTCTTCTTTGGCAGAAGCCGAGGTGGAATATTATGATAAAACCTCTTTGTCGATCGATGTCCGTTTTCTTGCGGTCGATCCCAAAGCCGTTGTCGCCCGATTTGGTGTTGATTCTGAAAGTGCCTCTGTTTCTGTCATTATCTGGACCACTACCCCCTGGACTTTACCTGCAAATCGAGCGATTGCACTTCATCCAGAGGTGACTTATCAACTGGTACGCATGGCCGATGACTATTTTATTCTGGCAGAAGATTTAATAGAAACGGCGATGTGGCGTATTTTTAAACAAAATCGAGAAAAAGAATGGCAAGTGATCGGCCAGTGCTCAGGTAGGGATTTGGAGCATCTGCGCTTTAAACATCCTTTTATGGATTTTGATGTGCCTATCATTTTAGCAGATTATGTCACAGTGGACGCAGGAACCGGTGCCGTACATACCGCCCCGGCACATGGGCCCGATGATTTCGTGATCTGTCAAAAATATGGGATTGAAACCTTCAACCCTGTCGGGCCTGATGGCTGTTATTTACAAAATACCGATCCCAGATTAGATGGCCTTTTTGTGTTTAAGGCAAATGACGTTGTGCGCGAGATTTTGCGCGACAACCGCACACTCATGCATGCTGAACAATTAGTGCACAGCTATCCTTGCTGCTGGAGACACAAAACGCCTTTGATCTTTAGATCCACATCGCAGTGGTTTATCAGCATGGTAAAGCAGACTTTACGTAAAAACGCATTATCAGCAATTCAAAAAGTCAAATGGATTCCTCATTGGGGTCAGGCTCGCATTGAATCCATGGTGACCCATCGTCCAGATTGGTGCATTTCTCGTCAACGTACCTGGGGTGTGCCCATGTCTCTTTTTATTCATAAAGAAACGGAGGCCTTGCATCCTCGAACTCAAGAATTAATGGAAGAAGTCGCACAAAGAGTCGAAAAAGAAGGCATTCAAGCCTGGTGGAATATATCGCCAGAGGAAATGTTAGGTGAAGAAGCGGCCTATTATATCAAAGTGCCGGATACTTTGGAGGTTTGGTTTGATTCTGGTTCCACGCATTCTTCTGTTGTAGAGGCTCGTTATGGGCTCAATACAGATATTGATATGTGCTTGGAAGGATCTGATCAGCATCGCGGCTGGTTTATGTCTTCGCTGATGTTATCTGCCGCAATGAAAAACAAAGCGCCTTATAAAGAAGTGTTAACGCACGGTTTTGTGGTCGATGGCCAAGGGCGAAAAATGTCTAAATCTATCGGCAATACGGTGGCGCCTCAAGATGTGACCAATAAGCTGGGTGCAGATATATTTCGACTTTGGGTAGCCTCAACGGATTATACGAGTGAAATGGCGGTTTCAGACGAAATACTGCAGCATTCTGCGGATGCTTATCGACGTATTCGCAATACGGCGCGTTTTCTTTTAGCCAATTTAAAAGATTTTGATCCTGCAACAGATTTAGTGTCTCCAGAAGACATGGTCATGTTAGATCGTTGGTCTGTGAGCTGCGCGGCACATGCCCAAGCCGATATCATCAAAGCTTATGAACATTACGATTTTCATTTTGTGGTACAACGTTTAATGCAATTTTGTTCCGTCGAAATGGGATCTTTTTATCTCGATATCATTAAAGATAGACAATATACTGTTAAAAATGACAGCTTGGCTCGCCGTAGTGGTCAAACTGCATTATTCCATATTGTACACGCCCTGGTTCGCTGGTTAGCGCCCATCCTCTCTTTCACTGCTGATGAAATTTGGCAATATTTACCTGGTCATGATTCGCATCGTGCAAAATATTCTTCTGTTTTTACTCAAGAATGGTATCCGCATTTATTGACCTTAGAGGAGAACAAAGATCCTTCTCATCCTCTAATGAATGATGCATTTTGGCGAAAAATATTGCGGGTGCGTAGTGAAGTGAATAAAGTTTTGGAAGAAGCGCGTAAAAATAAACAGATTGGAAGTTCTCTGGAAGCCTCAGTGACTTTATATGCTCAGCCTGAATTGGCAAGCGATTTGAACAGCTTGCAAAGCGAGCTCCGGTTTGTATTACTCACTTCTTCTGTACGTGTTGCTGACTATAAAGAGGCAGATGACAAGGCACAAAAAACGGAACAATTGATGAACGAATTAAAAATCACGATCAATAAAGCACAAGGGCAAAAATGCCCCAGGTGTTGGCATTACACGGTAGGCGAACAGGGTGAACTTTGTCCGCGTTGTGTGAGTAACGTAGCCGGTCCCGGTGAAGAACGTAAGTTTGCTTAAATGAACAAAATAAACCGTTCGATGGGTATGACTCAATTGCGTTGGTTGTGGCTTTCTGTCGTGGTCATGGTGTTAGATCTCGCCAGTAAATATTGGATCATTCATCATTTTGATTTATATGAAACACGGCCTTTGATTCCTTTTTTGAACATGACTTATGCTCAAAATACAGGGGCCGCATTTAGTTTTTTGGCAGACAGCGGCGGTTGGCAACGTTGGTTTTTTATTCTGGTCGCTGTTTTGATTATCGCTATCCTGATGAGATTAATGTATCGCTCAACAGAAAATAAATGGATAAACGCCGCTTATGCTCTCATCATTGGGGGTGCCCTTGGAAATTTATGTGATCGAATAGCGAATGGCTTTGTGATCGATTTTATTGATTTTTATGTCAACCAATGGCATTGGCCTACCTTTAATTTGGCTGATTCTGCTATTTGTATCGGTGCTTTATTCATATTTTTAGAAGGATTTTTAAATCCGGCTTCAAAAAAACAGATCACTCAAAAAGAGAAATAAGATGTCACCAGTCGTTCCAAATTCGGGCAAGAACAAAAACGGGGATATTAAAAAAACAGTTCCTGCTTCATCTTCTGATGTGAATCAAATCAAATTCAATCAATATATTGACACCGTTTCCATCAAAAAAGACCATATTTGCAATAGCCTGGAAAATCGGATAGAAAAAAACAGTGCCGTTCTGCTGCATTTTACGCTGACTTTAGAAGATGGCTCTATCGCCGAATCTAGCCGTCTTTCGGGCAAACCTGCTTTATTTTGTTTGGGTGATCAAAGCTTATCTGACATGTTAGAAGCCCAATTATTGGGCTTAAAGGTCAATGATAAAAAAAAATTTACACTCCCCGCAGTTGCCGCTTTTGGTGAAAAAAATCCTGATTTGATTCAATATTTTTCCAGAGAGGATTTTTCAAATATAGGTCTACCTGAGGTCGGGGCAGTCATCTTATTCACGGCGATCAATGGCCGTGAAATGCCTGGGATTGTGTATGAAGTGATGGCAGAGTCTATTACTGTGGATTTTAATCATCCTTTAGCAGGACATTCTGTGAATTTTGATATTGAAGTATTAAAAATTGATCCTCAAGACGGTAAAAAAAATGAAAATATTGTTGGCTAACCCAAGAGGATTTTGTGCGGGTGTGTATCGTGCGATCAGCATTGTAGAAAGTGCGTTAAAAATATACGGTCCACCCATCTATGTGCGCCATGAGGTTGTCCATAATCGCTATGTTGTCGAAGATTTACGCAAGAGAGGGGCAATATTTATTGAACATATTTCACAGGTGCCGGATGGGTCCGTGCTGATTTTTTCTGCTCATGGTGTTTCGCAGGCAGTCAAGGCGCAGGCCAAGGCACGTCAATTAAAAATACTGTTTGATGCCACTTGCCCCTTGGTCACTAAAGTGCATATGGAAGTGCTTCGTGCCAGCCGTAAAGGGCAAGAAGCCATTTTGATTGGGCACGCGGGGCATCCTGAAGTTGAGGGCACGATGGGGCAATATGATAACGCATCCGCAGGGGTTTATTTGGTGGAATCTGTGGAAGATGTCAATCAATTAAAAGTCAAAGACGAAAACAACCTCTGTTTCATGACCCAAACCACCTTATCTGTTGACGATACCCTCGAGATCACTTCAGCGCTTCAAAAGCGATTCCCTAAAATCATTGGGCCCCGTAAAGACGATATTTGTTATGCCACGACGAATCGGCAGCAGGCAGTCCGTGAATTGTCAGAAAAAAGCGACATGGTGCTGGTGGTCGGTTCAAAAAATTCCTCTAACTCAAATCGTTTGGCGGAGCTGGCCAAACGAATGGGCAAACCTGCTTATCTCATTGATTCTGATGCAGACATTCATGCTGACTGGTTAAAGAACATCAAATATATTGGTGTGACAGCAGGTGCTTCGGCACCTGATGTGTTAGTGCAGAAAGTCATTATTACGTTGCAATCATTAGGTGCTGATGAATCGATTGAAATGATGGGCCAAGAGGAAAATATCGTTTTTGAAATACCCAAACAGTTAAGGATTCATGCCACAGAAATCTCTTGTAGCTAGGTTCTGACATCCCCTTTTCTCTCCTGTAAAAAATGTTTTTAGCTGTATAAAAAATGGAGGTATGGCCACTTTATGCGATACAGCGGCCACTATGTGTCAAGCAGTGATCGTCTTGATTCTCATTTGCTTTACATTTTAAAGGACAGAGACTATGAAAATTTTAGAACCATCTTCCACTCCACAGATTTTTATCATTTTTTATCTTGCGCTTTATGCGATTATTTGGACATGTGCAGGTTATTTTTTGAATCCCAGTGTGCCTTATGATGCTGTTGAAGCGTTAAATTGGGCCAATAACCTGGAATTTGGATCACCTAAAAATCCTTATATGGTTAGCCTTGTTATGTTTCCTTCATTATTGCTGAAAAAGTGGGTCGCCCTTGATCTTTACTGGTATGCCTCTCATTTTTTAGCGGTTTCTTTGGGTATGCTGGGGGTTTGGTTGCTGGGTTTACGACTGTTTGGTCGTCCTATCCTCGCTTTCTTTTCTTTAATGAGCCTGAATTTAACGGGCATTATTAATTTTGATATTCTTCCTTATAACGACAATTATTTACTGGTGATGTTTTGGCCTTATCTTTTCCTTTTTTTTATTAAAGCCCTCTACGATCATCAAAAATATTGGTTTTTGTTGGCCTTATGTTCTGGGTTAGCGGCAATGTCAAAATATTCTTCATTCGCTTTTTTACCCTTTATGTTGATTTCTCTTTTATTCACCTCGACAGGAAGAAAAGCATTTAAATATAAAGAATTCTATTTTTCTATATTACTTTTTATCTTGATCATAACCCCTAATTTCATTTGGCTTTATCAGCATGACTTTGCTGCCTTTAATTGGGTGAAATCTCAAATAAAACCCGCATTAAATCTTACAGTTATCATTGCTTTTTTATGTGTGTTTTATCCTGTTATCATTATTTTACTGATTTTATTGCCTTTAGGCGCAAAAATAGCGTATCCCAATACAGAAGAAAAAAAACATTTTGTCTTTATTTGTTTATCTCCTGTTTTCTGTATTTTTATTTATTTCCTTTTTAATGAAGGGGGGCGAATCACTGAATGGATGCAACCTTTTGCTATATTAGCCTCATCACTGACATTGTGTTTTTTAAATGTGGATAAAATTAAAAAATGGCGAAATATGAATTTATGTTTATTATTTTTTTCTATATTAGTGTGTTCTGGTTACATACTCGTTTTGCATAATAATATTAAAGGTGCAGGTAAAAAACTGGATTTTATCAAAAAGGTGAGCGCTCAATTGAATGAATTATGGAAAAACGAATATCACACCCCTTTAAAATATGTAGGAGGAGGGTATTTATCTCAATGGTTGACTTTTTATTCCCCCGATCATCCTTTCATCACGACAAAATGGTCGAATGAAAACAAACCCAATATTTACAATGCGCATATTTCTCTGGATGATCTTCAAAATTCAGGTGCATTATTTTTAAGTCATTCTGGAGAAAACTGTGAGACCGCCGATTTTAATGATGTCAAAAAAGATTATCCAGGCATTCATTTAACGAAAAAGCGCGATTATGGCTTTACAACAGCAAAGGGAGAACATATTCAAATATGTTTGGCGTTTTTGGCACCAAAAAAATCAAGATGAAAAATGATCCGATACGTTCTGCAGCTCTTGGACTCATAGCCCCAATATCGTTTTACATAAATGGCTATTTTTTAAATAGATGCTCTGTATTAATCATTTCGGTTTCCTCTTTTCTCAAAAAAAACACGCATTATCTTTTACTATCCGATAAAAAATGCAGGTTCTTACGAAGCAACTCCTTTGTTAAAGCCACATTTTTCGGAGGAACAGGAGGTGGTTTTTCAGAAGGGGTAGCCGATTTACTCCTCGTATTTTGAGAATTGAGTGTTTTATTTGTTTTTTTAACCCTCGCATACAATCCCTTCTCATACAATTCCTCTATTTGATTATCTGTAAGTGGAGTTCGAGCGCTAGCTTCAGTAGGTTGTGTTTCTCCATTTTCTCTTAGATTAGAAGGCTCCTCATATATGGGTTCTGCTATGGGTTTTGCCGTTTTTTCTTCTGATTTTTTTAGCGAATCAGGACGCGATGCAAAAATGGGCTCGTTATATGTATTTCTTAATATATTTGAACCCTCGTCAGCATTCTTGGAATAATTTTCTGTAGGCTTAGGTATAGAGGTCATTTTATTTGATTTATCATCTGATAATGAATAAGACCCTTTTTTTGTTTTTATTTTTGGTACCATTTTAAAAGTATTTCTCAAAAGCTTAAGAGATTGACGAAATAATTTTTTGACCCCAGATTTTGCTTTACCATCAGATAATGATGCTTCATTAACGCTTTTATCTGTAAAAACAGATTCGTTTGTTGCGTTTGTGTATTTTGTTAGTCTACATTCCATCCCCATAATCGCATTTTCTCTTTTTAATTATACAAAATGTTTAAAAAACCTTATGAGAAAATATAATTTTTTTATCTTACAAAAAATATCAAAAAACGCTCATTCACCACATTTAAAACAAAATCATTTTTAAAAATAACTCAATAAGCCATATTCAGATGAAAAAACAGGCAAACTTGAGCCAATGCCATTTTTGAATATGCCATCACCGTTGTCGGCTGAGGTTAACAAGGGATTTTTTTGAAAAACCAGATGAAAATATTGGTGATCGCGCCTTCATGGGTGGGGGATATGATGATGTCTCACAGTTTGTATCGCACGCTGAAAGTGCGTCACCCCAATGCAACAATAGATGTGATGGCGCCGGAGTGGTGCCGTGCCTTACTGTTAAGGATGCCAGAGGTGGCGCAGATATGGACGATGCCCATCGGTCACGGTCAGTTGGCGCTTTTTGAGCGGCGACGTCTTGGTATTCAATTGCGTTCTGAGCGTTATCAACGCGCGTATATATTGCCTAATTCATTTAAATCGGCGTTGATCCCTTTTTTTGCACGTATTCCGCACCGGATTGGGTGGCGTGGTGAAATGCGATACGGCCTGTTAAACGATTGGCGAATATTAAACCCCGCCGCATTCCCGATGATGGTGCAACGTTATGTGGCACTCGCTGATGATGTTGCTGATATGAAAATCCAGGCGTTATCGGCGGCCCATTTACCTCAACCTTTTCTGTGGCCTCAGTTGCAGGTCACAGAAAAAGCAGTGGCAGAGGTCAAAGCGGTTTTTTCTTTAAAAAATGACACCCCGCTGATAGGGTTTTGCCCAGGGGCCGAATTTGGCCCGGCAAAACGTTGGCCCCATTATCATTATGCGGCTTTAGCGCAAACACTCATTGAGAAGGGGTATCAGATCGTTTTATTGGGATCGGCACAAGATAAACACACAGGGCACAAGATCAGATCGGCCCTCAACCCAAAAGCGCAACAACACTGTCATGATTTCACCGGCCACACTTCGCTTGAACAGGCAATCGACCTGATTGCGGCTTGTAGCGCGATAGTGACGAATGACTCGGGTTTAATGCATATCGCGGCGGCTTTAAATCAGCCATTGGTCGCGTTGTATGGGCCGAGTAACCCTGATTTTACGCCCCCTTTATCCCCAAAAGCCCAGGTCATCCGTTTGATCAGCGGCTATCATAAAATTCGAAAAGGCGACGATTCGGAGGGGTATCATGACAGTTTGATTGGGATCACACCCGAGCAGGTAATGGCCGCTTTGCAAACATTGTGTGATGCTTCTTACCCTGATGAAGCACAGGAATAAACTCGATTGATGCAGGTTCTGTTAGTCAAAACTTCCTCTATGGGCGATGTGTTACACACGTTGCCCGCGTTGACGGATGCTATGAACGCGCGCGAAAAAATTCGTTTTGATTGGGTCATCGAAGAGAATTTTGTTCAAATCCCCACTTGGCACCCCGCCGTAGATAAAGTCATCCCAGTGGCCATTCGACGTTGGCGTCAACACTGGTTTAGCAAATCCGTGCGTGCAGAGCGGGCGCTTTTTAAACATGCATTACAAAAAAAGCACTATGATGTGGTGATAGATGCCCAGGGTTTACTCAAAAGTGCGGCCTTGATCACGCGCCTTGCGCGGGGCATCAAGCATGGGTTTGACCGCCAAAGTGCGCGTGAAGCTTTTGCCAGTGCGTTTTATCATCAGCGCCACCGGGTGGATAAAAACCAGCATGCGGTCGAAAGGCTCCGTGATTTATTGGCGAAAAGCCTGGGCTATTCAAAACCGTCTTGTCGTGGTGACTATGCCATCCGTTCTGTATTTGTTTCAAAAAACACTCAAAATGAACCTTATCTGGTTTTTATTCATTCAACGACACAAGAGGCAAAGCATTGGCCTGAACTACATTGGCGAAACCTGATTGAGCAGATCACAAAAGGAGGGGCCCCTATAAAAATCAAGTTACCCTGGGGAACGGAGCCCGAATATCAACGGGCCTGCCGTTTGGCTGAGGGTTTTTCTCAAGTTGAGGTATTACCCCATTGTGATTTAGAAGCCATCGCCCACATTCTGGCTTCCGCTCAAGCCGTGGTCTCTGTTGACACGGGTTTAAGCCACCTGGCGGCGGCGTTGGGTAAACCTAATCTCACTTTGTTTGGCCCAACAGACCCCCTATTGATAGGGGGCTATGGTGACCATCAAATGTCGATCGTTTCAGAGACAAAAAAAATGGAAGCGATTTTTGTTGATAAAATCATGTCTGCCTTAAAACAGTACATTTTGTAACTGTGTGGTTTTTTTATCCATAATATATGGATTCCTCCTCATGCTCAGGCAGATGTAAAACAGGCGTCATCATTAAAATATCCGCATTTTCTTTTGACGGGCTCGTTTTTGACCCTGTTGAAAGGTCGATTTGATATCTGTCTGGGGTTTCCAGGCTGCTCAGTATTCTTTCAGAAGACGCATCGATGGTGAACGTTTTATCCAGGCGGATCCAATCCCCATCCGGATCGATAAATTTCACCTTGAGTTGATGTGGGCCTTCTGCTAAGGGCATTTCGACAGTGAATACCCCTTGGTTGTCAATCAGCTCAAGCGCATATTCGGGGCGATTATCCAGGGTGACCAGTGCTTTGACGGCATCGGGCGCTTCTTTCGGGGCGTTGAGTGTGAAGCTGGGGGTGAGATCCGCAGTGGTGTTTTCCTCTGATGTGATGGGGTTGTTGAGCTCAATCGGATTTTGTGGGGCGGCCGCCTTCGGTTCCTCCACCAGCTGAGTAGGGATATCCTCTTTTTGGGGTTGAGTCGGGTTGACTTGCTGTGCCTCAATTTCTGTAGGTTGATCGATTCCCTCTGTGAGTGGGGGGCTGAATTTTGTGAGCGGTAGGCTTGTATCGATTTTATCTTTTTCTTTTTCGTTGATTTCAGAGAACAAAGCTTCGGGGGCTCTTTCTAATGCTACTTCTTCTAGAGCTTCTTCTTTTAAACTACGCTTACTATGTGTTTTATCATTATGGCAATATTTTTGCGAACCTGGGAACATTGTTAATGAGCATAGATCAGAGTCTTCTCGAATTTCTTCATAATCATCTGTACTTCTTGTGCTAATCTCTACCTCTTTAAAATAAGAGATAACACCTGAATCTCTATCTTTGAGAAAAATTCTTACAAACTTGTGGCTTCCTGAACTCCCTTGCCCTTCGAAGCCTCCTTTTACTTTTGATGTAAATTCTCGTGTATTTGTGTTATAGTCGCTAGAAATAATCTCTTCTTTTTTGTTGTAAGCATTTGTGAAAATCAATTCTAGATTTCTTTTTTGCAATTTTTGATCGATTTCTACTCGGATCGAATACACTTTTTTTCCATCAATGTTGTCCTCTTTTTTAATAGAAATCTTTTTAGGCCGCATATCCCATCGGGCTTCAATTATGTTTTCATCCTCTTTTTTTATTGCCTGTAACGCTAATATACCCAAATCGTTATACTGCCCATCAGATCCAGATAAAAATTTCATAACCTGTTTTTTATGGATAAATTTAATTGTACACTTGTCTTTATTTAATTCTTTTGAATCACTATCAATATCATTGTATCTGAAACGCCACCAGGTATTTTCTGGATCGCCATAATGATTATGACGCCCCGCTGTCTGCCCTTCTTCTGCATCTATATAGAGGTATTTTGTCAACTCATAATCTACCTGGTTATCAAACTCAATCACTTGATAAGGTTGATCAGGGTCTGTCAATCTCTTGTAGTAGACATAATTCACAGGTGCGTGGCCGTTTCGCATCTCTAATACATGATCAAAATTGAAACCGATTTCTTCGCGTGGCTGTTTTTCTGAAATGTATTGAGCAGCATCTTTTAAATGAAATCCAGCCTGATATTGTTTTGTGATAAAATTCCAATAAATAAAGACATCGGGTATTTCTTTTTCAACAATCTGACTTTCTCCTCCATCTGCAGTTGAAGCAAACACGTTAAATTTCTTTAAATTCTTATAAAGTGGCTTTATCGCTATCAAAATTTGATCTCGAGTAGCTTCGTAACTTTTTGCAGAAAAATCCTCATTATTATTGCTTATATTTAGTGTTTGTCCTTTTTTTACATCTCCTTTAACCACCAAGAGGTTACTACTGCTTCCTGAGAAGGTATATTCAACATTTTGAGGCGGTTTAGGTATGGTTCTTTGAATTTGTTCGCTTTCGTGCCCTGCCCGGCTGACATAAGCAGTAAATTTGTCTGTGAATGCGTTGTTAGTTGTAAATTGAAAACTATTGTTTGTTAAATTATCGCTAATCACTGTATATTGGTATTCAGTGCCTTGTTCTTTAATGATAATTTTATCGCCTTCTTTTATTTTTTTGTCGCTGTTATCAATGTAGATTTCAAGATACTTACCTAAATCCTTATATTTAGTGATGTTGGGCGGGAGTGGTATTTCGACCTGAGTATTCTCGGATTGGTTGCCGATATCGTCTTTAACGAAGAGGGTAAAGCTTTTCTGTTGCCCCCAAGGTTGGGTAGTAATGAATGTCTCATCTGAGAATAACGAATCTCCGTTTTGCTTTTTTATATTTATCTCAGTTTGCCCATGAAATTGAATAAAAATATCTGTGTTTTTTGGTTTTTTTCCTTCTATGTTGATGGTTTTCCCCTGGTCCTGATCGCCGTCCTTGAAAGTGTACTTAACATCATACACTGCTTCGGGTTTCTTTCGGTTGATGGTCAGGGGTTTCTCGAAAGTTGTTGCTTTCGTATATTGTTCATTATTGGCATAAGTCAACTCTACAGTGACTTTGTATTCTCCTTCTGGAAAGGGGGCTTCTTTTGTAAGAGAACTTTCTTTTATCAATTCAATTTTGTATTCCTTGCTATTTTTAACATCTATAGGCTCGAAGTCTTTTAAAGAATATGTATAAGTCTTTTTATCTATTTTATTTTCAAGCTTCAGATTAACCTCATTCACCGCGGCATCGCTCATGTTCTTAAAGAGTAAAACAGGTTGGTTATGATTCGTTTTGAAATCCCCCTGAGTGCCTGAGTCGGTCTCCGGATCGAGTATGAGGGTCGGATCTATGAAAGTATATGGGACGATTTTTTTGATTTGGAATGGATCATCCTTGTTATTGCTTGTATTTCCTGCCTTGTCTGTAAAAGTGACTGTGATTGAGTATGTTTGGTTATCTTTTAAAGCATTTTGAATACCACTCCACTCTTTTAATTTGTTTTCAACATTATTCGGATTATCTACCTCATAATCATAATCATAATCATCTCCTGTAATTTTAATGTTTATCTTATAGATATCGTTTGGGATGCTTCCAATCACAAAGTTTGGCTTCTCTTGTGTTGTTTCTTGTGTTGCTTTGGATTCAGCATGCTTTGTAACTGAATCTCTCAGTTTGATAGTAGGTGTTTCGGGAGGGGTCGTGTCAACCACAAACTCTACATTTGTTTCCTTTTTAATTCCTAACACATCTGTGGCGGTGACTTTCAATGTATATTCACCATCAGGCTGCTTAGTGGGTATCTCGCCCATCCAGACTTCTTTTTCAGTTCTGAGATTTATAGTAGTGGTTTTTGAACTGCCCTTTTGATTAGGGATGAGTTCCGCCTTCATCTCAACATAAGGAAATAGCGTATGATCATCCAGGCTGATTGTTAAGTTTCTCTTATTAATTTGACCCATATTGACTTTGTTGATCATATGAGGCGTGCTGGTGGGCCCCGCCGCATTGGTGTTATCGGGCATTTCTATTTTGGGGGGATGCAATTCGCCCAGTACCATAAATTGGTCCTGCGCATTACTTGTATTGCCCGCTTTGTCTGTGACTGTGACTAATAAATTATGGGTACCCAATGAAAAAGGATGATTATAAGTAAACTCCCAGACGTTTTTTTTATACAACTTCATACCGGAAAGCAATCCGTTTTTGTTTGTTGGGTCTAAGAGGTTTTTATTTAACTTATTACCATCAAGGCTGACCTCAATATATTTTAGATCATTAATCTCTGCGTTAGTTTTAACTAAAAAGCGGAGTTGATTATTATTTTTTAGTACTTTGTTAAGTTTTTGATGGGTTACGTATGACCCTGTCAATATTTCAATCTCGGGTGGATTGGGAGCCGTGGTATCGATTTCAAACCTAAATGGGTCAGATATTTCAGAGGGTATACCGGCTTTATTGGTGGCTTTAACGGTAGCGGTATAGTTGCCTTCTGAGAGATTTCTTTGTACGTAAAAGAAAGTGTTATTTGTACTATCGTACCTCGCTATTGCATTCGTAGCCAGTGCTTGGTTTTTTGAGTCATTAATGAGGGTGACTTCGACGGCGTCTGGATCAACCGCATCCTGTATTGTATTAATGTTTGTGATTGAGAGTTTAGGGGATGGCTTATTGGTGATCTCTGTAGGATTATCTATGCCTGTGATGCTTTCACTGTCTAATCTGATTCCGGGTTTTTTAGGGGGATCAGCGTTAAAATGAACGATGATGTCGCTGGAAAAATGACTTGTACGTTCGAGTTGATTTTCGGATTGAACGGAGAGTGTGTAAGCACCTTTTGTGGTGAATGAAGTACCAGGCGTAAAGGTCCATTTTCCGTCTTTTTTTGTGGCTTCTTCTATTTTTTCATTACCCCCGGGGTCTTTTACTTTGACATGGACTTTTGTGACTGGATTTACATCATTTCTTTTCACCGTAATATTAAATTTAGGGGAGTTATTTTGGGTCCATGTTTCTGTTTGTTTAAGAGAAACTGGATAAGTGCTGTTATGGGCCGGCTCGAGTTCTATGGTGGGCACCTCGGGGAGGTTGTTGTCAATGGTAAGAGTGATTATATTGTCTTCGTTTGACATTGCGGATTTTTTGGCTCGATTAGTCACTTCAACTCTGACCTTATAGGTTCCGTCCGGCCAGTCATCTTTAGGAGTAAATCTGTAGGTTCCTGTATTATCTGGATCTTTCGTGAGCCTTCCTCCAAAATCATTATTGAGAGTTTGTACCTCTCCTTTGTCGTTGATTTTACATATAAACTCTTTTTTGACGGGGTCCTCGCCCTGGCTTTCACGAATAATTTTAATTTCCCTGACATGTTCACCAATCTGCTCAATCAGAAAAGTCGGTTTTTTTTCACTGGTTAATGGTGCGGCGACATCTTTTTGACTCTCTAAAGAGATTCGAGGGGGATCTACCTGGGCATTGAAGGTGAGTAAAAGAGCCTTAGCAGATTGTTGTACCCCACCCACGCCTACTACATCGAGTTTAATGTCATAGTCGCCGTCGTCTTGAAACTCGACTTTGATTTTCTCCGTGTTACTAAAAAATGGCCAGCCGCCCTCATTTTTTTTGTAATTTCTTGTAGCAAAAGGTATTTCCACTCCTTTTTTAGATACGGAGAAAGTCACTGACTCAGCCTCAGGATCTATATTTTTTATAATGAATGTGGGCTGTGTTTTATTGGTTATCTTTTTGTTATCTTTGTATTCGGTTGGATCATAGGGGGTATGATCATTTGTCTCAATCTCAATCTCGGGCTTTAGAAGCCCGTCGAGCATGTAAAAATTCATTGGCTCAGATGTTCCGGTATTGTCATGTTTATCGGTAACATTAGCCTCTATGGTGTAGTCTCCTTTAGAGATTGATTTTTCTGATAAATCCACTTTCCATACATTTTCTGTATTATTGTAGAGAGCCTCTATTTCGGGTCCTTCTTTTACATCCCCTTTTTTTAAAGACACCTTAACCTTACTCGAGCTTTTTTTTAACATCGCTGTATCGTCATTGACTGAAATCTTAAACTTCAAATCCTGTTTTTGGACTTTATTTTTGCCGCCTTCAGTGCGGACTTTTTCAGTATTTTCAAATTCAATCCTCGATTGAGGCGGTGTGGTGTAGATGTTCAGATCCGCAAGTGTTGTGCTTTTGCTTTGACCCGCCTGGTAGGTCACCTTGGCCGTGACGGTATACTCGCCCTGCTCTAATGCTGTGGAGGTGGTGAAATCAAATTCATCACTATTATCTGGTATGTCACTTTTTGCAAGATTTTGTATGACCGGTTGTTGGTCTGCACGATTCTTTTTTTGAAAAGTGACCACAATACTGTCAGGGTTATCCCGATCCAGGCGATCGAAAGCGATATTTTTGATGTGGAATTTCGGAGTCGTTTTATTGGTGACAGGTTTTTGAATGGTGCCGGTATTGTGAATAAGCTCGATGGTGTGGGTTGGGGCGTCAGCATGGTCAATCGTAAAGTCTAAGCTTCCAAGGGCGCTGGATATTTTTGTTTTTAATGTGACTGCGGCTTGAATCGTATATTGTCCATCTGCCAGTGACCTGAGTTGACTTTTATCAGCAAGTATCAACTGATTAACATTGAAAGTTCTTGTCTCTTTAGGGAATGTGTGCGAAGCCAATATTTCTTTTGTATTTCCTAGCTTATAAATGGTGATGGTAATTGTTTTTTCCCTGTCATCAATATTGTCCAGTTTAAAAGAGGGATTTTGGTTTTTTGTGATGAATTTTTTAATTTTATCAAATGCCTGGTTATCACTCTCATTCAGTGTTATTGAAGGTATTTTGGCGATCGCGGTGTCAATGTTGACCTCGAATGCAGCCGGGTTTTCCTGATTTGTATTGCTTGCACGGTCTGTAACGGTGAGGCTGATTTTATACTTCGCATTGTCTTGCCATTCTGAAGATTGATAAGTATAGCCACTATCGGTTTTCTTGATTCCTTTTCTCTCAATATCCTCTCTTTTACTAGTGTCTTCCAAATCCTTTATATCAAACTCAATTTTTTCGAAGTGTTCTGTCGCAGTGTTTTTATAGACCTGCAGTAAAATATGTTTGACATCGTCTTCAATATCCAACAGATTAAATCTGGGCGTTTTAGAGGCCACGGTGGCCCCAGATTCAGATGCAGATGAGCTCTTTCGTGTTTCTTCGTCCAAGGTAATTTGGGGCTGTTTTAATTTATTGTCAAACAGGACTGTGAGTGTTGTTTCAGGAGACGGTTCGGCATCCACAAAGGTGTTGACCGATAGCTTATAATCTCCATTGTCAGACCATTCTTTTTGCAATTGAAAGCTGTTTGTTAGCTGTTCTTTTTTTGTACTATCTTCAGCCAGGTTGTCAAAAGAGTCGTTTAATTGCCGTCCCTCAACAACGGGTGGGGTCGTCTTAATGTCCACCCTGGTGGCGTGTTCGTCGAGGTTAGTGAGACTGAACCTGGGTTTAGGTTTGTTGGTGATATGTACGTCAGTTTTCTTATGATACGACGTGTCATCGTCATCGATAAGACCAATTTCGGGTTTCTCTACGCTATCCTGTATGGTGAATGAGAGGGGTTCTTTCGAGATGCCAGTATTTCCATATCGATCGGTGACTTTAACGTTCAGTTGAAAGTCGCCTTTAGGCCAGGCGTTTGATTCATCTAAAGAAAACGTCTGTTCTTTTTTCCCCTCGTTATAACTAAATAAAGTGGCATTCTTTTTGCTGTGATAAAGTGTTTCTTTCGAAGACGTTTTATTAATCTGAGTCAAGGTCACTTCAATCTCATCAGATGCTTCTATCCGCTTCTCTTCTGTGCCTTTGATAACAAATTTTCTGTTTTGATTTTTTATGATGTTTTTTTCGCCCGACTTGTCGGGAGACGCCTCAGGGTGAAAATGGATAACGGGTTTAGGTTTGGTATCATCAAAATAAATTGTCTGTGTTTTTTGTGTTGACGGATTGCCTGCTTTATCGGTGAGTGTCACTACGATCTCGTAAGTTCCTTTAGACCAGGATTTTTGAGTGTTCACTGGCTGGGTGTTATTACCCGGAAATAGAGTATCCCTTATTTCTATTGTCTCTAATGTATTGTCATCAGATTTTTTTATCACCAAGACCTGCATTTTCCATACCCGTTGTTGGTCTCCGTCAGGAACGGTGATCAAAAAACCGGGTTTGGAGTTGTTGGTATAAATCCCACTTTCATCGAATGTCGATTTGCTTTCTGCATTGAGTTGAATATCCTGGACTCCAGGGGCATTTTGATAAAAATCGATGGCTATCTCAGTTGTAGGGCCTTGTTTTTTACCTTTATAGGGCCTGGCGCTGATGATATATTTCCCATCTTTGTCGAAAATGTTGTCTGAAATCTGCCAGGTTTCGTCTTTCTTTGGATCGAAACCCCCAGTGGATTCCAGTGTATGTATTTTTTCAATGCCCCCCTCAACTTTTTTATAAATTTCTATGCTGTCAATATTGTCTTCTTGCGTTCTAAAAATCAGTATGGGGTTTTTGTTTTTAGTGAAGTTTGATTTTTTATCCCCTGTTTTATCGTCGTCATGCAATGCAATATCCACCTTCTGAAGCTCACTGCTATTGATATTGAAATTTTGCGCCTTAGGGTTTTGATTGCCGGCCTTGTCTATAGCGGTGACGGTTAAGATGTAATCTTTTTGATTAAAGAGAATGCCTGGTTCGTAAATATACTCACCATTTGATATTTCTTTTGCTGTTAATGGCTTGCTTTCAATTGTTTTACCATCAGAAGAATTTTCAAGCTTAATATTGACTGAATCCATGTCTTCTTTATCAAATGTGATTTTGAATTGTGGGCTGTTATAAGTCAGTGTCATTGATCCAGGTGCTTTCACAGAACTCTTGCCCTCAGTACTACTCTCATCAACAAGTTCGATTTCAGTGGGTTGAATGAAAGGTTTAACATGAAAATCAAATGTATTTGATGCTTTTGCATTTTTAACATCAGTGACTGTCACAGTGGCTCGATATTTGCCTTTAGAAAAAAAGGATGTATTTTCTGTAAAAGCCACCCATTTTTTATCTTCTCTCTGCTTCGCAGTTATGTTTTCTGAGTCCCCCTCCTCTTGAAGCGATTTTATCTCCACCTGAACAGTCGGAAGATCTTGACCCTCAACAGTTTTGACGTTCGACACAATAAAGCCGAGTTTTTCTGTCTTATTTGTAAAATCGAGATATTTCCCTGTTTTAGTGTCATTATCAAAAGCAATCGAAGGCGTGGTTAATGCTCCTGAGATATAAAATCGGTAGGGTTGGCTTGCGTCGTCCCAGTTATTTTTTTTGTTTGAGGCATGGTCAGTGACCTCAACATGGAGCGTATAATTTTTATCAGCTTCTAAGTCTGAATCAAGAGTCATCTCCCATAGCCTGTTTTTGTCACTATTAGTAATACTGGCGTTTGTTTTGGTGAACGTGAATTTTTCTGTATCGAATCTATTTTCATTATTCTTAACCGCCCAAAGCTCTATTTTTCGAACATCGTCTGGCACGGTGATTTTGAATTTAGGCTTTTGACTTTTAGTCGTGTCAGATTTTAATGCTTTATCATCTGCATTCTGTACCAGTTCAATCTTTCCAATCTGCGTTTCCCTGTCCAGAGTGACTATTAATTTATCTGAATCCAATTGTTTTTTTAAATGATTGGATTGGACAGAAAAAGTGTATTCCCCGTCTTTTAAACTATCCTTACTCGCACTGTATTCAGCCTCCCAGGCTCCATTTACCTCACTCGCTAAAATATCTTTCATTAATATTACTGATTCGCCGTCTTTATCTTCATCATGTTGGCGTAGAGAGATGCTTGCCCCTGGCGCGGCTTGGCCCTTGAATTGAAAAATATCATCTTTAGTGATGTTTTTATTGGATTCACCAGGGAATTCAGTCGAATTTTTCAGTTCTATGGTTGGGGTGATTCCATCTGTGTCGATTGTAAATGCATACGGCGAGCTTAATTCGGATTCGTTGCCAACATCGTCTTTTAGTTTAACCTTCACTTGGTATAGACCTTTTTCCAGGTCTAGATTCTCAACTATGAAATCTCCACTTTGTGATATTTTACTTTTTACTTCTTTTGCTACTTCTACTTCTACTTCTACTTCTACTTCTGCTTCTGCTTCTGTCCCGTTTTTTTCAAAGGTGACGATAAAATCGCTTCCCGCTTCTCCTGTAATTTTAAATCTAGGCTTTGTGCTACTGGTGATGATCGTCTCGTCTCGTTTAGAGACAAGCCCACCTTCCTCAATAATCTCAATCGTGGCAGACTCAATACGGGTTTTTATCCAAAGCTCACGGGTGATATTGAGAGGTTCTATATCTTTTACTTGGCTTGTAGATGTTATTTTTACAGGGTATTCCCCCGCCGATAAATCACCAATATCAGTATTCCAATTCCCTTCATTATTGGCTTCAACATTATTTTTTGATCCATTTATATCAATAGTGATATTGGCATTTGGGTCTGCTTTTCCTTCAATTTTTAGATTGCTGGTTTTTTTTGTTTTCCATTCCAGGTGTTGATTAGAACGACTCTCCTCGCTTAAATAGGCTTCTAAAATCGTGGCTTTGGTTTGAACATTAAACTGAAACTCCGACTTTGTAGAAAAATTATTCGCGGCATCTTGAGCTTTAAATTTCAGGGTATGGAGTTTGGGTGTGAGAGATTCTGGAAACTTATATTCCCAATGGCCATCGCTCTCCACTTTGACCCTGTCTAAATATTTTCCCATATTATTCGGACCCGAATCCAAACCGGAATCTTCATAAATCCAAACCCAGCTAAATGAATCGCCTGTTCCTATTAATGTGGGCTGTTTTTCTGCTGTGGTCTGTGTGTTGTTTTTACCTATAGTTTTAAAATCTTCTTTTAATGAAATATTCTTTGGGGACTCAGGGGCAATGGTATCGATCTCATATTGGAATTCGAATTGGCCTTTATTGCCATACAGATCGGCGATATCAAATTTGAGAAGATTAGAACCACCTTTAGATGGTGTATTAAACCCTGCAAGACTCCATTTTCCCTGTTCATTTACTTTAATTTCCTGCTTATCACTTTCATTTTCATTATTTGAAAAAATGATAGTACTGTTCGGCTTCCCTTCTCCTTCAAATCCAGGATTTGTGTGACTCGTTATTGTATGATTATGGTTGTCTTTTACTTGTAGTGAGGTATTGTCCTTGTCTACAATTTTGGCATTGAAGCTACCTATATTCACATTATCATCAATCGTAAAAGTGAACTCACCATGGCCTTGTTTATTTTCTTCTGTCCTCTCGTCTGAGCGATTGCCTCTTTCATCGATGGCAACCCCCGTTATTGTATACTGTTGAGCCGCTAACTTCTTTTTCGGTTTAAAAAACCATTTGCCTTCTGTGACAGAGATATCTTCTGTTATCTTTTTTCCGTTTAAATAAAGTTCAATTTTTGCGCCGGCTTCTAATGTTCCTTTTAATACTGGATCTGTAAATCGAGTGAAAGTCTGACCCTCATGGATTTTAGGATGAGACTCTTCTGCAAGTTCAATGGTGGGAGCGTATGGAGGGATTGAATCCAGATTAATGGTTTTTTTGGCAGCAGCGATGTTTTTGGCCTTGTCTTCTGCAACGACGCTAATACTGTTATCCCCTTGCGCGAGTTGCCTGTCTTTAAAAGAATAGCTCCATACTCCTTTTTCATCGACGCTCACTGTGCCTAGTCGTGTTTCTTTATCATCGGTTGATTTTTTATTATAAACGCTGACTTGCGTGTTGGCTTCCGCCTTCCCGTGAATGGTCGGCGTCACATTTTTAATCAAAAAAATGTCAGAGCGCTCCTCTTGCGTGAGTGCAATGTCTTCTGAATTCATCTCAAAAGTAGGGGTTTGAGTGCTCGATTTAATCACGAGAGATAATTTTGCCTGGGCTTTATTCCCTTTATATTCTCCCAGTGCCATAAATTCATGGGGGCCATCTGTTAAATCAGTGGGAGTAAAGGTAAAATTACCTTGACCATCCGCTTTGGTGCTCCCTAATGTTGTGCTGCCTTTTTGAATCGTCACCTCAGTGCCTGGCATGGTGGTGCCCACTAATTTAGGTGAAGTCACGTTCGTTAAATTATCTTTTTGCCCGCTGCTATTACTCTTGTCGTCAAGCGCCAGACTGATTTTTAAATCGATTTTAGGGTTTGGGGCCGGGTTGTTTAATCCACTGCTTCGGTTGGCGTTTTTGTTGACCTGGGCAACTTCTACCGTTGTACTCGATTCTTTATGTAAAGAAGAGGCAGAATCCAGAGAGATGTCTCTTTCATCAGGGGTGATTTGAGCCAAGGCCGCTTTGGTGTTCGCTTGCGTTAAAAATTCATTGAGCGCTTCTTCAATTTGTTGAGAGGATTTTTGTGCTTCCTGCGCTTCTAACGCGGCTTTCTCGGCTTCTGATTTCTCTTTCTCGGCTTTTTCTCTTGCTTTTTCGGCCTGTCTCATTTTTTGTTTCAGCGCTTCCTGTTCTTCTTGAAGCACTTTATTTTGAACATGATCGACTAAAAAAGCATCGGCGCTTTTAAAGTCGATATTCTCAAGATTCACCTGACTGAGTAAGTCTTTACCTTTTAAAGAACCATCCTGAAACTGAAAAGACAGTTGGCTGTCTTTTAAGCTGGAATACATCGCCCCATTCACAATGGTCACACTGCCTTGGGGCGAGGTTAGTTTTAGGTCTGGACCTGATATCACCACTTGAATCTGATTTTTATTTCCTAATGCAGACAAATCAATCCTGGAATTATGTTGTGCAAATATTTTTTGAGTCGCCATCAGTTTTTCCTCTTTAAAAAATGAATTTTGATTGTAAAAACTCAGGGTTTTTTATGTTGCATTCGATGACAGCGCTCCGAGAAATGAGTGAGCGCTTTCGTTTCAGATTTTTTTAGGGACAAAATTTTATTTTGATGAAATTGTTGTTGATTATCAATTATAGTGAATGAATTAATTTTTAATATAAAACTGCTGTAGGGTTTTGCCCCTGAAGATTTCGATAAAATATCTCGTTAAGTCTTACAAGGGTTAATTTGATCAATGACAGTCATGATAAAGGTGGGGTGGGGTTGAAAATGGCAAAAAAGGCGGTTACAAAAATGCCAAAACACGGACAAATACGAACAAGTGGCTTTATCGATTTATGACAACAGTCAATTGCTTCACAGTGTAGAAATACCTGGCTTCAATGGTATTTAAAATAAACGGGAATCATTTTGTTCAATCATCAAATGGGGCATTTTTCTTTTAAATTTAGATATCTCGAGATTTATTGACGGACATGGCGTTGCTATAAGCCATTTCGACACTTTCTCTGCTATTGGCAGATACGCCTAAATCTCTCACACGGCCTTCGTGCATACCATAAATCCAACCGTGTAACATGACTTTTTGACCCCGTCTCCATGCAGATTGCACAATAGTAGAATGCCCAAGGTTGTAAACCTGCTCGACCACGTTGAGCTCGCAGAGCAGATTATTCCGATCTTTGAGTGGTAATTCCCCTAATATCAAACGATGCTTATACCAGAGATCACGAATATGTAATAACCAGTTATCTATTAAGCCTAATTCTTTATCTTCTATTGCTGCCTGGACGCCTCCACAACCGTAATGACCACAAATAATGATATGCGCCACTTTTAATACTTCTACAGCGTATTGCACTACAGACAGACAATTGAGATCAGTATGAATAATCAGGTTAGCCACATTACGATGTACAAAAAGTTCGCCTGGTTCCAAACTGGTTAACTGTTCGGCGGGGACACGGCTATCTGAGCAACCAATCCAAAGAAAATTCGGCTTTTGCACCTGAGATAAACGTTGAAAAAAATCAGGATCTTTTTGACTCATCGAATCTGACCAAATTTTATTATTTTCAATCAGTTTTTTTATGTCTTTCATTTAATTGTCTGATCACCTTTTATAAATAAGGTGCTCCTTAATATGACGAGCCAAAACAGGTGATATTTCTGGCTACTGAGCGCCTTGGATCCGCTCAATATGAGCACCCAGTTTTCTTAGCTTATTTTCGATACACTCATAACCCCGATCGATATGATAAATTCGCTCCACTATCGTGATTCCTTGAGCGATACAACCGGCTAACACCAAACTGGCCGAAGCACGTAAATCGGTCGCCATGACTCCTGCTCCAGAAAGGCGCTCCACACCATGACAAATGACGGTGTTGCTTTCAATTTTTACCTGGGCGCCCATACGGATTAATTCAGGGACATGCATAAAACGATTTTCAAAAATGGTTTCAGTAATAACACCTGTGCCTGTTGCAACGATATTGAGCAAAGTGAATTGGGCCTGCATGTCGGTTGGGAAACCGGGGTAAGGTGTTGTACGCACATTCACCGCCTTTGGACGCTTCCCTTTCATATCCAGGCTGATCCAGTCCTTGCCGACTTCGATTTGTGCGCCAGCTTCGTGCAATTTAGCCAATACGGCCTCTAAGGTAGCGGGCTGAGTGTGACGACAGACAACTTTACCTCTTGAAACTGCGCCTGCGACAAGAAAGGTCCCTGTTTCAATCCGATCAGGCATAATACTGTAAGCACCTCCTCTTAATCGCTTGACTCCTTCCACGACGATCTTGTCAGTTCCAGCACCTTGAATGTTGGCCCCTAAAATATTGAGGAAATTGGCTGTATCAACAATCTCAGGTTCTCGGGCAACGTTTTCAATAATGCTGGTGCCTTCAGCCAATGTAGCGGCACTCATGACGGTGAGGGTGGCCCCAACACTGACCTTATCCATGACAATATGAGCCCCTTTTAAACGACCTTCAACAGACGCCTTAATATACCCTTCTTCTATTTGTATTTTTGCACCGAGCTGTTTTAATCCAAAAATATGTAAATCCACTGGTCTTGCACCTATAGCGCATCCCCCAGGTAAAGAGACCTGCCCTCGACCGAACCTGGCAACCAAAGGCCCCAATGCCCAAATAGAGGCGCGCATGGTTTTGACCAATTCATAGGGCGCACAAAAATGATTAACCGCTTTCGCATCAATCATAATGGAATCAGGGGGTTGATATTTTGCTTTGACCCCCAGCTGTTTCAGTAAATTTAGCGTGGTGTCGATATCTTTGAGTTCTGGGATATTTTTTAACTCAATGGGTTCTTCTGACAATAGGGTAGAAAACAATATAGGCAGGGCGGCATTTTTTGATCCCGAAATCATCACCTCTCCCGAGAGAGAGCAAGGCCCCTGAATGCGAAATTTTTTCATTATGCTGATTCTCTTTACATTTAAAATTTTTCGATCAAACAGAGGTTTTTTTAAACTCTTTCCATTCTTGCACTGTATAAGTTTTGATGCTGACCGCATGAATACTTTTATTGGTGATGTATTTCATTAGGGGGGCATAAATAGTCTGTTGTCTTTTGAGACTGCTCATTCCTGAAAATAAATCACCCACAGCAATGACCTCAAAATGGTTACCCTGTTCGGTGATAAAAAGCGCTTCAAGAGACAAAGCATCGAGCAAGCTGTCTTTGATTTTTTTTTGCATAGTGATGATCAGTTATTTTAAAGTAATCGGCTGCTGAGCAAGCAGGGTTAAATGTTTTGTTAACCCATCTATTCCTGTTTCACGCAAGATATTAGCCCATTCATTTTGTTTCGTAGTAATAATACTGACCCCTTCGACCTGCATATCAAATGCCTGCCAATGATCGGTTTGGGTGTTTTTTCTCCATTGAAAATCTAATCTGACAGGAGGGCGGCCATCAGGATCAATGATTGTCACTCTAATAGGGATCATGGTGGCCGATCCCACCTCCTGAGGAGGTGCAATACGATACGTTTGGCCATAATACATGGTTAAAGCCTGGCCGTAAGCTTGTTCCAAATATTGACTAAAAGCTGAATAATAGTTTTTAAGTTGTTCAGGTTTTACGCCTTTGTAATAGGTGCCTAATACCAAAGCCCCTGCATATTTAATTTGTATAAAAGGGAATAACTCCTCTTGAACGATGGTCCGTAAATAATTGGGGTCGGCTTTAATCCTGGATTGCTCGTTTTTGAGTCGCGTGAAGGTTTTTTTCGCTGCATCTGCCATCAGTGTATACGGATTTGTTTTATCTAATGCCTGAACTAATGAAGGCACCAGCATCAATAAAACGATAAAAAAATATTTTTTTAACATGGGGGATTCTCTATTTCAATGATGTGAGATATTGGAGGTTTTATGTATGCTGCTTTTTTCACCACTTTTATATAAAAATTGACCGATCAGATCTTCAAGCACCAAAGCGGAGGAGGTGTTTTTAATGGTATCTCCTGATTTTAATATAGTCGTTCCCATTTCTGCATCTTCAAAACCCAGGCTCAATGCCAGAAATTGTTCTCCTAATAAGCCAGAAGTACGAATGGCTAATGAACTGCTGTCTGGAATGTGATGGTACTGTGAGTCAATATCGATGGTGACGCGAGGCGTATAATTTGGCCCCTTCAACGAAATGTCAGAGACTTTGCCTATGACCACGCCACCAATTTTAACAGGAGAATGCATTTTCAGGCCGCCAATATTGTCAAAATTAGCATATATTTCATAGGTAGATTGTGGTGTTATTAAGTGAATATTCGCGATCTTCAAGCAAAGAAACAGGATCGCGCTGATCCCTAATAACATCAATAAACCGACCCAGACTTCATATTTTTTTGTATTCATTATGATGAGTTCCCAAACATCAATACAGTGAGCAAGAAATCAACAGCCAGTACAGCCAATGATGAATTTACGACGGTCCTGGTCGTTGCCAGGCTGATCCCTTCAGAGGTGGGTGTGGCATCGTAGCCATTGAATACCGAGATCCAGGTGATGATCACTGCAAATGACACACTTTTAAAAAAACAATTGATGACATCAGAAGGCATCACGGAATCGTGCATTGCTGACCAGAAAAACCCAGCATCGATACCCTTCCAGTCAATCGCTACCATGCTACTCCCAAAGATACCGACGCTGATAAAGAGAGCGGCCAGTAATGGTAAACTGATGACACCGGCCCAAAAGCGCGGAGCGATAACCCGTCTTAAGGGATCAATCGCCATCATTTCTAAACTGGAAAGTTGCTCCGTGGCCTTCATTAAGCCAATCTCAGCCGTCAGCGCGGATCCTGCCCGCCCTGCGAACAATAAAGCCGAAACTACTGGGCCCAGTTCACGGAACAACGATAAAGCGACCAACATACCTAAGCTGCCTTCTGCACCGTAGGTCGTTAACGTTAAATATCCTTGCAAACCCAGCACCATCCCGATGAATAAACCCGAAATGACAATAATCAAAATAGATTGTACGCCAACACGATATAGCTGTTTGATTAAAATAGGGAGATTTTTACGAGGTTCCGGCTTGCCGAAAACAATATTCAACAACATGCATCCTGCTCGTCCAAGGGTAGAGCAGGCGTCAATCCCTTTACGCCCTAAAGATGATACACTTTCTATGATTGACATGAAGATTCCATCAAGTTTAAGGGTATTTTAAGGTATACAAGTCTCTGAAATACCGTACAAAAATTCTCGAATACGGGGATTGGGATTGTTTTTCAGTTGTTCTGGTGAACCCTCTGCAATAACGTGCTGATCTGCCAAGATATAAGCGTAATCGGCAATACTCAAAACTTCTGTCACATTATGTGACACCAGGATACAGGTCATGTCTAATGTATGATTGAGTTCTCTGATTAATTTCACCAATATGCCTAAATTCATGGGATCTTGTCCAACAAAGGGTTCATCGAACATGATGAGCTGGGGATCCAGCGCAATAGCACGCGCTAATGCCGCTCGTCTGGCCATGCCACCAGACAGCTCTGAAGGCATCAAACAAGCGGCCTCCTTGAGACCCACGGCTTCTAACTTCATCATCACTGTGCTCCGCAGCAATTCTTCGGATAAAGCTCTGTGCTCACGTAGAGGAAATGCCACATTTTCGAATACATTCAGATCAGTAAATAACGCGCCAGATTGAAACAACATGCTCATTTTTTTACGAACACGATAGAGATCTTTGCGAGATAAGTGAGGGATATTTTCTCCATCGAATAAAATATCTCCTTTATCAGGCAAAAGCTGTCCGCCTATCAAACGTAGTAAAGTGGTTTTACCTGTTCCAGAAGGGCCCATAATGGCAGTCATTTTTCCACGGGGGAAAGTGATATTGATATCAGAAAATATCGCCTTATCGCCACGTGTGAAATGTACACCTTTCATTTCGATTAAATTAGATTTATCACTCATTCGTCGTGTGTAAAATACATACCTTCAGTTTGGATTCAATGAGATTTATAAATCATTTTGGTTGATCTTGCTGCTTTTGTTTTTTTATGTTGAGTTCTCAATTATTAAAGTTCTTTAAAAACCCTTGATAAACCCAGAGCGCGGTGTGCTGATGCGGTTAATCCATGTTACATGGTAGGCTTCTTAAACAGTTTAGTATAAAATTTTTCACCTTACTATCAAATGTATGCCATGAGTACTTTAATAAGTGATAAGTATGATATTACTCAATCAGGTAAATTATCAACAAATTGCCAAAGCAGTATTAAAAATTGAATGTGCCGGTTTGGCTCAATTAGAGCAGTACATCAATGAAGATTTTGAAAAGGCTTGCGCCCACATTTTTTCTTGTCAGGGCAAGTTAGTGATCATGGGAATGGGTAAATCTGGGCATATAGGTTGTAAAATAGCCGCTACCTTTGCCAGCACCGGAACACCGGCTTTTTTTGTTCATCCGAGTGAAGCAAACCATGGCGATCTTGGCATGATAAGTCAGGGTGACATTGTGTTAGCGATTTCAAATTCCGGTGAAGCGAATGAAATTTTGTCCTTGATCCCTTTGTTAAAGCGCCAACATATTTTTTTGATTTGTATGACAGCAGATCCCAACAGCACGATGGGAGAAGCGGCAGATATTCACCTGTGTATTAAAGTTCCTCAAGAAGCTTGCCCGTTGGGATTAGCGCCCACCACCAGCACGACGGCTACTTTGGTGATGGGGGATGCGCTTGCGGTCGCCCTTTTGCAAGCTCGAGGATTTACTGAAAAAGACTTCGCACGCTCTCATCCTGGGGGAAGGTTAGGCCGTAAGTTGCTGCTTCGGGTCAGTGATATGATGCACACTGGAAGCGACATTCCTTTCGTTTATTCAAATGCTTCTTTGCGTGATACTTTGTTGGAAATGACCCAAAAAAAGCTGGGTTTAACCGCGATTTGTGATCACAATATGAAAATTGAAGGGATTTTTACTGATGGGGATTTACGCCGAGTGTTTGATAAACAAATAGATTTGAACAAGGCGCACATTAATCACCTGATGACTTCCAATCCGGTACAGGTTAAACCTGGTTTATTGGCTGTGGAGGCCCTTAACTTAATGCAATTACATCATATTACCGCTTTGTTGGTGTCTAAAAAAAGCCGTTTGGTGGGGGTGGTGCATATGCATGACATGCTGAGATCCGGAGTAATCTAATGAACGAGATAATGGATGAATCATATGCTAGAAACGCATTACGGAATCGTTAAAAAAGAAGTGGTTCAGCGAGCGACACAGATTCGGCTGTTAATTTGTGATGTCGATGGCGTGCTTTCCGACGGTCGAATTTATATGGGGAACCAGGGCGAGGAACTCAAATCCTTTCATATACATGATGGCCACGGCATTCGGTGTTTAAAAAATGCCGGGATTGAAGTCGCACTGATCACAGGTCGTTCCTCTCAAATTGTCAAAGATAGGGCGCTTACCTTGGGCATTGATCACCTTTATCAAGGCGCCATAGAAAAACTGATACCCTATCGGGAGCTCCTATCTCTCCTGTCTCTCAACGATCAACAAGTGGCCTATATTGGAGATGATTTAATCGACTGGCCCGTGATGCAAAAAGTGGGGCTATCTGTGGCCGTTTCAAATGCCTATCCCTGGCTTTTAAAAAAAGCACATTACGTCACCTATACCTTGGGTGGCCATGGTGCAGTCCGTGAACTCTGTGATTTAATTTTGTTGGCTCAAAAAAAGCTCACGAGCGCTAAAGAGGCATTTATATGAATGACAAAATGAAATGAGCCAAAAAATAAAAGGAGCGGCTTTTCTTTTTTTATCCGTGATTGTTATCATTTTTTTAAGTTGGAATCTGCTGGATTATTTTGATCCAGATTTAAAAGACAGTACAATCACTCTTGGCCCGAATGATCCTATCTATCAAGCTCAAGAGATACGCACTGATATTTATAACCTCGAAGGTTTTCTCAGCTATACCATCACCGCTCAAAATGCCGCGCGTTATGTTCATAAAAAACAAGCAGGCGATTCTAATGGGCCTGAAAATATCACTTGGTTTACAAAGCCTGTTATGGTTTTATTTGATGATATTTTGCAGCCTGATTGGTCTCTGAAAGCGGATAAAGCAAAATTGACTGATGATAATAAAATGCTTTATTTATATGTTGATGTTGAATTAAACCATTTAATACAGAGCTCATATTTAAAAAAAATCACCACAGAAAGTGCCAAAATTAACCTGGTTACCCAGGATATTTCTTCGAATGACTCAGTCAACCTTTACGGTGTTGATTTTTTTTCTAGCGGTATGAAAATGCGAGGAAATTTACGAAGCAAAAAAGCGAATTTGGTTGAAAAGGTAAAAACAAACTATGAAATACAAAAAGAAAATCCATAAGCTATTTTTGATAGGTATATTGCTCACTTTAAAATTCCCTGCTTTTGGGTTAACCGATGATACCGATCAGCCTGTCATTATTACATCTGATAAGCAATCTTTAGACATTCTCAATCATACGAATACTTATATAGACAACGTGATGATTAAACAGGGCTCTATCAAGATCACTGCAAGTAAAGTAGTGGTGATTCGCCCTAACGGAGATCCTCAAAAAACCGTGGTGGATGGTTTTGGTGACCCCATCACCTTCTATCAAATGCAAGATAACGGAAAACCCCTCAAAGGTCACAGTGAAAAATTACGCTATACCTTCTCGGATAAATTGTTGGTATTAACGGGTAACGCTTATTTAGATCAGTTAGACAGTCACATTAAAGCAGATCGTATTACTTATCTTATCCCACAAAAAAAAATGCACGCCTTCAGTTCTAAGGGAAAACCGGTTTACTCTGTAATTTTACCCTCTCAATTAACAAATCAAGCGCCTAAGAATTCGGCTCAAAAGGACTCACCATAATGTCCAGATTAATCGCAAAAAATTTAGCGAAGGCATATCAAGGTCGTAAGGTCGTTGAAGATATTAGTTTGCAGGTGAATTCAGGTGAAATCGTGGGTTTATTAGGCCCTAATGGAGCAGGCAAAACCACGACTTTTTATATGGTGGTCGGCATCATTCCTCTAGATGGAGGAAGTATCATCATCGATGACCAAGACATCAGTTTATTGTCTTTACATGAACGTGCACGCCGGGGTATCGGCTATTTACCACAAGAAAAGTCTATTTTTCGTGGTCTTAGCGTTTACGATAATTTGATGTCTATTCTAGAAATAAACAAAAGCCTTTCTTTTGAACGCCGTAAAATACGGGCGGCGGATCTGATGGAAGAGTTTCAGGTCAGTCATTTGAAATCGAATTTAGGCCGCTCGCTTTCAGGAGGAGAATCTCGAAGAGTCGAAATTGCACGCGCACTGGCAGCAGATCCCAAATTTATTTTACTTGATGAGCCTTTTTCTGGGGTCGATCCTATCTCTGTCATTGAAATAAAAAAAATCATCAAACATTTACGAGATAGAGGGTTAGGCGTACTAATTACGGATCACAACGTCAGGGAAACGCTCAATGTTTGTGAACGGGCTTATATTATGAATCAGGGCAATTTAATTGCACATGGTGCACCAAATGATATTTTAGACAATCAACAGGTCAAACAGGTTTATTTAGGGGAGGAGTTTCGCCTTTAATAAACATGAAGAAAGCCATCAAATGACAGCTAAAATTAGCGGTAATCTGACAAAAGTAAAGACAAAACAGTGAAAATAAAATGTCCAATGATGATTCAATACAACTGAGTCCAATATTAAGCATGGATTGCACAAAAATTGCCAATTGCACCAGTAAAAAAAGGGTTTTAGAAATTATCAGTGAGTTAGCAGCTCAACAGCTTCATATTTCCTCACAGATCATTTTTGATGCGCTCTTAACACGAGAACGTTTGGGTAGCACATGTATTGGCAATGGGATTGCGATACCTCACGGTAAATTAGAAAAAGACACCCACGTAGTGGGGGTGTTGATTCGCCTGGTTCAACCGATTGCGCTTGACGCGGTTGATCATCAACCTGTCGATCTGATATTTGCTTTGTTGGCCCCTTTGGACCAGGATAAAATGCATTTAAAGATTTTATCTTTAGTGGCAGACAAATTAGCGGATAAAGCCATTTGTCGTCGTTTACGTGCTGCAGAAAACGATCGAGAGCTTTATGAAATCATCACTGAGTCAACGATAGTTTGATCATTAACACTTGAACGACATATTGTACAACTGTTATATCCTGTCGAATCAGTGAGGATATCGACATAGCCTTTTACATTAACAAGAGAGCCACCCTATGGTTCTGATGATTGTCAGTGGCCGTTCTGGTTCTGGAAAATCTGTAGCCTTACGGGCTCTTGAAGATATGGGGTTTTATTGTGTTGATAATTTACCCATTATTTTATTACCGAATCTGGCCAGTAGCCTGATGCCCAGAAACACCCCTGCGGCCATCAGCATAGATGTCCGAAACATGCCAGGATCTTCTGAAATATTTGAAAAGGTGCTCACAAAATTAAACAAAAAATTTTCAACGCGATTAATTTTTCTAGATGCTAACCACAATACATTGATCCAGCGTTACAGTGAGACACGACGCCTACACCCGCTTTCTGGTAATCACCTGTCATTAGAAAAAGCCATCGACGAAGAAAATATCTTGTTAGAGCCGTTACGCTCTCGCGCTGATTTGATCATCAACACCTCCGAAATGTCAGTGCATCAGCTGTCTGAAATGCTCCGTGTTCGGTCATTGGGAACAAAAGAGCGAAAATTAAGTATGGTATTTGAATCTTTTGGATTTAAATATGGCCTTCCTATTTATGCAGACTACGTTTTTGATGTTCGTTTTTTACCCAATCCTCATTGGGATCCCAAATTACGATCCATGACAGGTTTGGATAAACCTGTTGTGGATTTTTTAAAACGGCACTCTGAAGTGCATCATTTTATTTATCAAACCCTTCATTATTTAAATCAGTGGCTTCCCATGCTGGAAAATAATGATAGGAGCTATCTCACCATTGCGATTGGCTGCACAGGAGGCAAACACCGTTCGGTCTATATTGCTGAGCAATTAGCCGATTATTTTCGTTCCCGTGGGAAAAACGTTCAATTACGCCACCGTACATTGGAAAAAAGAAAAGAATGACGACAAAACCAATCGTTACAATTGAGATGTGTGACTTAAACGTTTCGTTTTCATCAGGAGGCTTCATTGACCCACTCTTTATATCGTAAAAATATTATTTCAATTTCTGATCTGAGTCAGCTCGAGTTAAAGCACATTATGGATACGGCGGCGTATTTTAAAAACACACCGCCCGTGAATCTTTTAAAACATACCGTTATCGCCAGTTGTTTTTTTGAAGCCTCTACCCGCACTCGATTATCTTTTGAAGCAGCCATTCATCGTCTTGGGGCTTCTGTGGTGGGTTTTTCAGACGACCAGTTTACATCCGTCAGTAAGGGTGAAAGCCTGTCTGACACCTTACGTGTGATCAGCAGCTATGTAGATGCGATTATCATCCGGCACCCCAAAGAAGGGGCTCCTCAATATGCTGCCGGTTTTTGCCCAGTCCCCATCATCAATGCGGGGGATGGTACGAATGAACACCCCACACAAACCTTGCTGGATTTATTCAGTATTCAAGAAACACAGGGGCGCTTAAGCCATCTCAAAATCGGTCTCGCCGGAGATTTAAAATATGGTCGAACGGTTCATTCGCTCACAAAAGCACTATCAACATTTCCAAATAATGAATTTTTTTTAATTTCGCCTCCAGAGTTGTCAATGCCTTGTCCCCTTGTGAAGGAACTTAATCACAGCGTGCATCACACAATTGAAGAAGTGCTGCCTCAGCTTGACATTCTTTACATGACCCGTATTCAACAAGAACGCCTGAAACCAGAGCATCGTCATCTTAAAACCGCTTTCATTTTAGAGGGTAAGCATCTTCTTCCTGGTCAGGTAAAAACGAATTTAAAAATTTTACATCCTTTACCACGAGTCGATGAAATAGCACCAGAGGTAGACACAACACCTTATGCCTATTATTTTCAGCAGGCGGCGAATGGGATGTTTATTCGAGAGGCTTTACTGGCATTATTACTCAATCCTCATGCACCATATCCGTAAGACCTTAAGCATAAAAACCGGGGGGATCTCAAGCAGTGATAAGCAGAATGAAAGGCATTATTTTGGAAAAACAGCCGCCCTGGATATTGTTAGATATTCAAGGAATGGGATATGACATCCAACTTCCTATGACCTGTTTTTATCAGCTTCCAGAATTGGGGCAAGAAGCGATTATTTTTACGCATTTTGTGGTGCGAGAGGATGCTCAATTATTATATGGGTTTCATCATCCTAAAGAGCGGGCGATGTTCAGTGAACTGATTAAAGTGAATGGTGTTGGGCCAAAACTTGGGTTGGCGATTTTATCTGGCATGTCTTCAGAAGAGTTTATCTGTGCGCTGGAAAAAGAAGATATTTCAAATTTAATCAAATTACCTGGAGTTGGAAAAAAAACGGCAGAGCGATTGCTGGTGGAAATGAAAGATCGTATCAAAAATTTAAATAAAAATTTATTTAAAAGCACAGCCGATCATATGTTGTCATCAGTTTCTACTGATCTTTCAGCAAAATCGGCCGAAGCAGAAGCCATATCGGCGTTGATCTCACTAGGTTATAAACCGCAGGAAGCGGCTCAATTGATCAAAAATATCGCTCAGCCAGATTTAGATTCCCAAGCTTTAATAAAGCATGCTTTACGCTCCACCTTATAATATTTTCTTGCTTAAAGGCAAAAAAGGCGCCCCATGATTGAAATAGACAGGTTGGTTTCAACCGATGTTTTAAATGAAAATGAAGCTTTGGTAGATCGCGCTATTCGCCCAAAACGGCTCGATGAATACGTAGGGCAATCCCATGTTCGTGATCAAATGCAAATATTCATTCAGGCAGCAAAACAACGTGGGGATGCATTAGATCACTTACTCATCTTTGGCCCTCCAGGGTTGGGTAAAACGACACTGGCCAATATTGTGGCCCATGAAATGGGAGTGAATTTGCGCACCACCTCTGGGCCTGTTTTAGAAAAAGCGGGAGATTTGGCGGCATTATTAACGCATCTTGAACCCAGAGATGTGCTCTTTATCGATGAAATTCATCGTTTATCTCCTGTAGTGGAAGAAATTTTGTACCCCGCGATGGAAGATTACCAACTTGACATCATGATAGGAGAAGGCCCCGGCGCGCGTTCTATTAAACTGGATTTACCCCCCTTCACATTGATTGGCGCCACCACACGCGCGGGATCTTTGACCTCTCCCTTGAGAGATCGATTTGGCATTGTACAACGCCTGGAATTTTATTCTGTCGCAGATTTAGAACATATCGTCTCTCGGAGTGCACGCTGTTTGCAATTACCCCTCACTAAAAATGGCGCTCATCAATTGGCACTACGTTCAAGAGGCACTCCTCGAATTATTAATCGCCTTTTAAGACGGGTGCGGGATTTTGCTGAAGTGAAAGGCGAAGGCAAAATTAACACTGAGATTGCGATCAAAGCCTTAGAGATGTTGAATGTTGACAAAGAAGGATTAGATTATATGGACAGTAAATTACTGTTGGCGATTATTGAAAAATTTCAGGGAGGACCGGTCGGATTAGATAATTTGGCTGCGGCCATTGGTGAAGAACGCGAGACCATTGAAGATGTCCTGGAGCCTTATTTAATCCAGCAAGGGTTTATTCAGCGCACACCTCGCGGCAGAATAGCGACACAGCACGCTTATCAGCATTTCATATGTGGTGGTTAAAAAGAATTCACAAAAATATTAGAAGGAGGACTGTAGTCAGTATTTAGATAAAAATCAGATAATTGATATGGTAAATGATATTTTTGAAAAATCTGATAAAAATAATGATGAAAAAATTAGCCGTGAAAATTTGATAAAAATCAGTCGTAAATCGTTTTCTGAATATTGTAGTGATTGATATTCATACAATATAAAAATGCCCCCCCTCAGGACTTTTCTATTTTTTAAGGATGAAAAATCACAATGACCCAAGAACAATCCCCCTCTTTTTTGATTCCTGAACTTCGATCTGATGCTCATACTCACCGTATTAAACGAACGCCTACGGGTTTTGTACCTGTTGAACAATGGGAGGTTCAATCTGTCATAACAAGGTCTGATGGCGGTTCGACTCGGTATGTGGGGCAAGTGATTATTCAGCTGGAAAACAATCCGACTGTGCTCAATGCGGCCTTGAGACTGGCGGGAAAACACCCAGGCTCAGTCTTGGTTCAACTCGATCAACAAAATCATTATCGCGTGTTATCGGGCTCTCCCAAAACGCTTCAAGGAAAATTGCGCTGGCAAGTCGTAGGACACGGCAGTGAAGTTTATGCAGATGGAAAATTGAATGCTATTCGAGCCATGTCTGGCATCAAACCGGATGATTTAGCTACACTTTTAACAAAGTTTAACCAACATTTTAGTAAAAAATATACTATCGACAGTACGCCAAACCGAATCAGTTTAGTCGGATGTCGGCTGATCGATCACAACGGCAAAAATTTTGCCACTCAATTTGCTCATGCGATGAAAAGTAGGGGCATTCAGGCAGACATATCGGCCAGAAAAGGATTAGTGTCTGTTCCTCATGACGGTTTTGGTAAAAAATTTACCCGTGAAACGCAATTAGTTAATAGGGCTCAGACGGCAGGGGATACCTTACTGCTAGGCTGGGACAAAACTGGCGCACTGATATATAAAAAGCACAGCAGTGCTTTTCGGTTGCTATCCCCCGTATTAGATGCCTGGGCTCCCCGGCATTTTACCGATCCTAAAATACAAAATAAGCAGTTTAAGTATCTCATTTATCCTTCTTCAATCAGAGATTTAATGGATCGAAAAGGCGTTTTTTCAAAAAATATTAAAGAAAAACTCAGCCAATCTGATTTCATTTCAGCCAGTATTCTTTCAAATCAGACCCTTGGAGATCATAAGGTAGGCGTGATATTGGAGGTCCCCGAACAAAATATTTTGGCCGCGGCCCCTCATGAAAGCATTTTTAAGCCAAATTTAGAAAGTATGTTTCAACCATCAGGCGCACGAATTCGTTTCATCAAAAAAAAGGGGCTACAAAAAACCAATCAGATGATTAATGCCATTGAAGACCGATTATCGCACACAAAGAACAGGTCTCTCTCTGCATTGGTCCGTCATGGTTTATTATCGAATCAATTATTTTCCTATCCACAACGAGTCAGTACGCCTGACGATATTATTCATCAAACCCTCACGCGAAATACCGTGCTTGTCACGGGACGACCGGATGTCAATATTTATCCCCATTATCCTGTGACAAAAAACATTAAAATCACCGGCCTGTTTTTTATAGATTCTGATGACCCTAAAAATAAAGAGGGGTCCAGGAGTTTCACATTATTACGTGAAGCTGCTCGAGAGATGACTCAAGAATTAGACATTGAATTAAAGATCATCAAAATACGTCGGGAAGCGGATTCAGATAAAAGTGCTCAAAGTAATATCACCCCAAAAATCAATCAAAATAGACCGATAGATCTCGTAGAGATGACCCCTGATCAAAAAAATATCAGTTTTTCTGGTTCTTTTTTAACTGAAAAATTACAGCGAATCTGGATCTTGATCAATGGTATTGCCTCTAACAATCACACCTCATTTGGTCCTCATGATCTCAAACTATTAACGGAGTTTTTTCACCTTCCCTCAAGAAGACTCGACTGGAAAAGATTAAACCAGACAGTGTCGCACCCCCTGTTTTATTCTCAGTTTATCGGTCAAATTCAATGTTTAATGGAATTGAGTGACACTCATGGTCAATTCAGAGGCTTAACAGGCCAAACTGCTTTAAAACGCCTCTCTGAGTGGCAAAATTTTGTCTTCGACAATATGATGCATTGGAACAGCCTGATAAAAATCTACACTCCCAGGATAGCGAGTCATCCTGCAATTTATCCGGTTATGCAAGGGATTTATATGGGTGACGGCAGTGATGTGGCACAACAAAAAGCGCAAAAAGTGAGTTTAGCTTATTTAAGCATGCTCAGACTGGGCGATAAAGATTTACGCGTAAAATTACTGAAGGCATTTGAAACTCATGCTGAAATCCACGCCAAAAAAATATTTTTTGATAGCACTGATCAAGATATCAATACTTTTGGGCGTCTGATTCATGAGCTGGAAGAAAGGGGGGCTTTTATTAAAAAAGGGTTGCAGAAACTCGCTGAATTTTTTAACACACTGGCTAATGAAACGGCAGGGTATTATCAGCTTCGCATGGGAGAACATATTTTAACGATAGCCAAACGTCAGGGCACAGATCAAAAAAACCACTGGTATCTCTATGATGCGAATTTTGGCGAAATGGTTTTCACTGATGATCATGCTCAAAACACAAGTCACATTCTTAAATCGATGTTAAATGACTATTTTGCGTGTTTAAGGAGCTTCTCTGCAAGAAATGGTGCTTTTTTACTGGATGTTTATCAGTTAAATTTTGCTCAGATTTTGACATCTCCTTCTGTTAAAAAATTGAAGCAATTTATCAGCAAAGAGTATAGAGAGTCCCTGTTTTTATCGACCCTTAAGCCGGTTAAAACGCAGACAAACAAGAACAGCCTTGAGTTTTCAAAGCTATTTCGTACAGTCGGTATGTTGGGTCAGGTCAATAAAGGGATCTCCTGGATCCGATCTTTAACACTTTTGTCTCATTACTGGAGTCGTCGTTCTTCCGAACAACTCAATCACTCTCAAAAACACGTATTGGAGCTGGAAGCTCAACTGGCCATAGCGAGCATTGTGTACGATGTGGGGAGTGTATGTTTAGAATTAAGTTCGAAAAAACTGGGGCATCACCTGATTGAAAAATTCTCTTCTCAGTCTTTTCGAGTGCTTGCATCTAGAATGCAGCGTTTTCAGTATGCAGCTGGAATGAATCTGGTTCGATATGGAGGCGCCTGCTTAAATATGCTGGGTGCCGCTTTCGATATTTATCAAGCCCACAAAGCAGGCACTGAGCTGAAAACGGTCACTGATCCGGATGTTCGACAAGATTTACAGGTCAGTCTCGCCGTTTCTTCTTTAAGTGCTTCGATCACTATCGCCAGCGGTCTGGCATTACTCGCCTTAGCTGGAAAAATGGCGTTAGTGAGTGGCGCGGTCGGTATCGCCTTAGGCGTTTTGACGGCTGTCGTCGGGGGAATGTATCTCTCAGTTCGTCAAATTCAACAAATCGAGCGCTACACCAACTTGACGGGGTTACAAAAATTACGGACGGGTTGGTTGAGTTTTTGGGGCGCAGACATTGACGTCGAGGTCACTAATCAGGTTACGAAAGGACAGGCAAAAGAACAAGCTAAAAAAAATGTTCATGACCAATTCAAAAAAAATTTTCAAGCATTACTGGATTCAGATAAGCAAATAGAGGCGGTGTATTACAGCATGGGAGAAATCATGTTAAGTGAACATCCCTATCAAAAGTTAACGGGGAAAAAATGGACTATGTTGAGCAGCCCATCCATACCCCTGAATCAATATTTATTCATCGACAGCATTAAAGACAAAATACTGCCCTCACAGGCTCAAACCATATTATCAGACTATCAAACCCAAAAATTGGGGCATCGAGCTGTCTATGCTGATCTGCGTTTAGAAGACAGTGAGTACAAATTTTACGATATCGAAGGACTTTTACCGACTGATGATCAGATATCCCTTGACACTGATGCACATTCAGAGAGCATTTTATCTTTAAAAAGACCGGTCGAACCTTACAGTTCGTCATCGCTCTCTGCTTCTGTTGTAAAATCCGATACCTCTGATTTTAAAAATCTCGCTAAAATTTATTTTTTTTTAGGAGCCGGAAACGATGGGGTGACAGGGCACCCAGAAAAAAGTAATGTCTTTGACATCGGTGATGGGGTCAAAAATTTTAAGGGGGGACATCAATCAGATACGTTTATTTTTAATGGCACTAAGGCCCTTTCTCAACCCAGCGTATTCGATGGAGTAAAAGGGACTGATGCTCTGATAGCGAACAAAAAGCCATCCCAAGGCGGATACTATGTCAATCTGCAGGAAAACGCTTTTTATTTTACCCATGAACATCAAAAAATCGCCGTATTGAAAAATATCGATCATATAGAGACCTGCGCAGAAACGGACGATGTGATTTTGGGTAACGCTCAATCCAATATCCTGAATGGGAAGGGGGGGAAAGATAAATTGATGGGGTTCGATGGGAATGATATTTTAGTGGCGCAGGCCGGCAAATTAGATGGAGGAAAAGGCACAGATTCTTATCGTGTTTTACAAAATACCGACGGCGAGGCGGCGTTATTAATCATTGAAGAAGATGACGATCCAGACACATTGAGTCATGTTTTTTTGGATTATTCCGTGACCCAAATCATCAGCATAAAGAGAATCAAGCAGCATCTGTTCATTGAACTAAACAATGACAATCAAAGTATCACCACTTTAACGTTATTTCATCTTTATTCCGCGTTTGAGCCAAAAAAACGAAGGTTAACCAGCCAATATATTTTTTATACCAAGGATGGCGTGATCTTCTCGGGCTTACCTGCTGAAATCGCATTTGATCCCAATAAAGATGAATCTGAGACTCTCATTTTAATGGCAACATATGCACCAAAATTTGATCAAAAATTGTCTCTGCCTAAAACCGACAGCCTAAAAAAACCCTTCATCATTCAAAAAATGTCCGGGCAGAAACAAACAGGGATGATCGATATCAGTGGCGAAAAAAAAATATTGCCGGATTTTTTGAGATTGGTCGCTCAAGAAACGGGTTTTGATGATGATTTACAGGGAAATGAGCTCAGCAACATCTTACACAGCAAAACAGGCGAAGATATCCTGGAAGGCAAAGGAGGCAGAGATGTGTACATCATCGAAGACAGACCCACGGAAGAAGTGCGCATTCATAATTATGATGCGCCTAAAACGGGGTCGCCGGAGCAAGATATTATACTGTTGCCTTTTTTACTGCAGGATCTTCGGATAACACAAGATGATGACGATGTGATTTTAAGTCATTTCTATGCCCCTGCAGAACATGTCAATCTACGTCTGATGAATTTTATGATAGAGGAAAGCTATAGACATCTTTCCATCATAGATAAGGGAGGGCGTGTGCACACAGTGAGCGTCAATGCTAAACATGAACCCGACTTCGTTCAAGATCACTTGTTCCCTCATATGAGCACGAAAAATGGGGATCATATCTTAAGCCAATTGAGGCAAATCACGCCTGAATTTTCAGAGGCAGAGCAAGTATTCCATGTGGATAGAGAGCACATTTTACAGACAGTGATACCGGTAATGTCATTTTAACGCCTCATCCCTTGTTTCCATAACCAGCAGGTCAGAGTATCTGTCCCTATTTCAAACCGCTTGTCAGTCTTTATGAGAATCAGTTTTTCGTGCTCTCGAATACGGCGAATTTTTTTCAATAAAATCAAGTGAATAACTCATAGTAAACTCATTCGGATTCTTAACTCAATTGAAATCGTTTGGCCATCATCAATTTATCAGAGGCTCTATGAATTAAGTGCATATATATATAAAACACAGGTATAATGTGCCTATTAAAATAAAAAAGGTCTATTTTCATGAATAAAATCAAAATCATCAAAGGCACTTTGGTGGCTCCAAATGCCAAAATCGCCATCGCTATCGCGCGTTTTAATCGTTTTATTAATGATAGCCTGCTCAGCGGAGCACTCGATGCTTTGCAACGTATCGGGCAGATTCACGAAGAAAATATCACCGTCGTTTGGGTTCCTGGCGCTTATGAGTTGCCTCTCATCGTAAAAACATTAATACAAACAAAAAATTACCAGGCCGTCGTGGCATTAGGCACCGTGATCCGTGGTAGTACCACTCATTTTAATTATGTGGCGGGTGAATGCAGCGCCGGTTTATCTCAGATTGCAATCAGTACCGATACCCCTGTGGCTTTCGGTGTGCTGACAACAGAGAATATTGAGCAAGCCATTGAACGTGCCGGCACGAAAGCCGGTAATAAAGGCGCAGATGCCGCTATAGCCGCCCTCGAAATGATCAATCTCATTCAAACCATCAATCTTAATCATTCAACAAACATTTAAAGGAGAACGTTGTGAACCCTTCTGCTCGTCGCCGTGCACGCGAATGTGTCGTACAAGCCCTCTATGCCTGGCAAGTATCTCAAAATGATATAGCAGAAGTTGAGTTATCCTTCTTGGCCGATCAAGAAACGCAAGGAGCAGATATCGCTTATTTTCGTCATGTATTATTGGGTGTTGCCTCTGATGTGGAAGCTCTGGATACCTTGATGACCCCTTATCTTTCTCGTCAATTCCAGGAATTAGGTCAAATAGAAAAAGCCATTTTGCGCTTGGCGATGTTTGAATTGAGTAAGCGTGATGATGTGCCCTATAAAGTCACCATTAATGAGGCGATTGAATTGGGGAAAACCTTTGGTGCTGACGACAGTCATAAATTCATTAATGGTGTCCTGGATAAAGCGGCGCCCATTATTCGAAAAAGAATGCAAATTAGATCACAAAATGGGCCTTATCAATCAGTTTGTTGAGGTTGTATTTAAAGAGAGATGATCTTTTTGAAATTTTTGGAGTACAGATGCCTCGCAGTGAATTTGACCTGATTTCTCGCTATTTTAATCGAAAAAGTTTTATTCGTGAGGATGTCGAGCTCGGCATAGGAGATGATTGCGCTTTACTTTCTACTGAAAAAAAAAGGCGAATCGCGGTCAGTACGGACACATTGGTTTCCGGGGTGCATTTTTTACCAGATATTGATCCCGCTGATTTGGCTTATAAAGCCTTTATGATCAATTTAAGTGATTTGGCGGCCATGGGGGCTGAGCCTGCCTGGTTGTCTTTGGCGTTAACTTTGCCGCGTATCGACGAACCCTGGTTACAAACATTTAGCGATATGCTTTTTGAACAACTTGAAGCGTATCGCATGCAGTTAATTGGCGGAGATACCACCCGTGGGCCTTTAAGCCTTACTTTAACCATTCAGGGCCTATTGATTGAAAAGGGAGGATTAACCCGCAGCGGAGCAAAAAAAGGCGATGGAATTTATGTCACAGGCACTTTAGGTGACAGCGCCGCCGGTTTAGCCATCTTAAAAAATACCGTGACTATCAGCGATGAGGCTGACAAGCGTTTTTTGATTAAGCGCCATTTACGCCCACAAGCGAGGATATTTCAAGGAAAGGCGTTGAACGGTTTAGCCCATTCAGCAATTGATATCTCAGATGGATTTATCTCTGATTTACAACATATTTTAAATGCCAGTCAATGCGGGGCTCATATTGAATTATCTCAATTGCCTTATTCGCCTGCTTTAAAAACATATTCAAATCATGAACAAGCCCTGCGTTGGGCTTTGAGTGGGGGCGAGGATTACGAGCTTTGTTTTACTCTCTCACCTCAATACTCACACATTTTAGAAAACCTGTTTCAGCGATGCAGAGGCCCTGAAGTGTTTTATACAAAGGTGGGTGAAGTTGTGTCGGACTTTTCTGAAAAAATCACATTTTTTCGTGATGGAGAGCCGGTTTCAATGAAGATCTCCAATATTACAGGTTACGATCATTTTGATACTTACCGCAGAGAATAGCCGTGTTTAAAGAAAAAAATTTGCGTATGAGCAATCCTGTCCATTTACTCGCAACCGGCTTTGGAAGCGGTCTTTCTTCTTTTGCCCCAGGAACCATGGGATCGCTCGCGGCCATCCCATTTTGGTTTGTATTGATAGCTCTGCCCAACCCTTTTTATATCATCTGTCTCATCCTCAGCTTTGGCTTTGGGATTTATCTGTGTGGCCGAACCGCCAAAGAGATGGGCGTTGATGACCCTGGTTGTATCGTTTGGGATGAATTCGTGGGTTTATGGATCACACTCAGCCTCTTACCGAAAGAGGCTCACACTCCGTTATGGATCACGGTGGGTTTTCTTCTCTTCCGGCTTTTTGATATTTGGAAACCCTTTCCTATCCGTGTGATTGATCGTCATATACGAGGCGGCGTTGGCATTATGCTTGATGACGTCATTGCCGGTTTTTTTGCCGCTATGATGCTTTTTTTATTTCACCGATTTTTGTAAAAGTGAGGCTAAGACATCATAAACCTTGATAAAGCCAAATTGGCCGTAGGTTCTGTACGATCCGTCTGGATAGTTGAGGCTCCCAAACTGATCATTGCGAAACCATCAGCAGTTTGGGCGGGTATGCGTGAGAATTTTTACTCCCATTCGATGGTGGCAGGGGGTTTTCCACTGATGTCATATACCACCCGAGAAATGCCTTTAACCTCATTAATAATTCGGTTTGAGACACGCCCCAACAAATCATAAGGAAGTTCAGCCCAATGTGCTGTCATAAAATCTACGGTTTCTATCGCTCGTAACGCAATCACCCATTCATATTTACGACCATCCCCCATGACGCCAACAGAGCGTATCGGTAAAAAAACCGCAAAAGCCTGGCTGACTTTTTGATATAGCTCCGCTTTTTGAAGCTCTTGAATAAAAATCGCATCCGCCTGACGTAATAAATCACAGTATTCCTGTTTCACTTCGCCTAAAACACGAACACCCAAACCAGGCCCCGGGAAAGGATGTCGGTGTAACATTGCATGAGGAAGACCCAGTTCTAAGCCCAATTGACGTACTTCGTCTTTAAATAGTTCTTTCAGTGGTTCGATCAAACCGAGTTTCATTTCTTTGGGTAAACCCGCTACGTTATGATGAGATTTGATCAAGTGTGATTTCGCAGTACCAGAAGCCGCAGATTCAACCAAATCGGTATAAATCGTGCCCTGAGCCAACCATTTCACCCCCTTTTGTTTTGCGGCTTGTTCATCAAAAATGTCTACAAAAACACGGCCAATGACTTTACGTTTTTTTTCAGGATCCTGGATACCCTTTAATGCATTCATAAAACGATTGGCCGCCGACACATGAATGATATTGAGGCCAAATTGATCTTGAAAGATATTTAATACCTGCTGTGATTCATTTAAACGTAATAAACCATTATCCACAAAAACACAGGTTAAACTTTTTCCAATCGCACGATGCAAAAGTATTGCCGTGACAGCAGAATCCACCCCGCCAGATAAACCAAGAATCACTTGATCGTCACCGATTTGATCTTTTAACTCTGAAAGCGTTTGATCGATAATATTCCGAGGCGTCCATAGGGGTTCGCATTGGCAAATTTGTAGCACAAAACGTTTTAATAGAGATTGCCCTTGAAGGGTATGGGTCACTTCTGGGTGAAACTGAACACCATAAAAATGTTTTTCGGGATGTGCCATGATCGCAATAGGGCAAGTTTCTGTGCTGGCTATACAGGTGAAATGTTCTGGAAGCTTTGTGACTTTATCCGCATGGCTCATCCAGACTTTTAAACAGGGTTCGTTGTTGGCGTTCACAAAATCTTCAAGACCATCTATTAAGGCATTCTTGTTTTTCAGAGCCAGCTGGGCATAACCAAATTCGCCTTGATGTGTATTCGAAACGGCTCCGCCTAATTGAATCGCCATAGTTTGCATACCATAACAGATCCCTAAAACAGGCACCCCTAAAGTAAAGATGATGTCTGGCGCTCGAGGAGTGTCATTTTCAGTGGCGCTTTCTGGCCCTCCAGAGAGGATAATGCCTTGAGGATGAAATGCTTGAATACTCTCAGCCGCTACATCCCAAGGCCATAATTCAGAATAAACACCCATTTCACGGATGCGCCGGGCCAGTAGTTGAGTGTATTGCGAGCCAAAATCTAAAATTAAAATACGATGACGATCAATATTTTTTATCATGGGGGATTTGTTCCAAAAAAATAAGTGAGAGTTGGCATGAATAAAACCTGTTAAAAGTCGTCGCAAATACAGGCAATTTAAGCATTCAGAGGTGTAAGAAAATGTCTAAAACAGATACAGTCAGTTAGTTTTAGACAGGCCTGTTATTCTTTGGTAATGGTCACATCATGAACATGACTTTCTCGCATGCCTGCACTGGTAATACGCACAAATTCAGGTTTAGTGCGAAGTTCATCAATGCTGGCACAACCGGTTAATCCCATGCAGGAGCGTAACCCCCCCATTTCACGATACACAACGTCTTTCAACAAACCTTTATAGGGAACCCGTCCTTCGACACCTTCAGGTACTAATTTATCAGCGGCATTATCTAATTGAAAATAGCGATCAGATGAGCCTTTAGACATGGCTCCGAGTGATCCCATCCCACGGTAAGATTTAAAGGAACGGCCTTGATAGAGTTCAATCTCCCCTGGTGATTCTTCAGTACCCGCAAACATCGAGCCCACCATGACACAAGAAGCCCCCGCGGCAATCGCTTTAGCGATATCGCCGGAAAATCGAATTCCCCCATCTGCAATGACAGGAATGCCAGTGCCTTCAAGGGCTGTCACCGCATCTGAAATAGCGGTAATCTGCGGCACTCCCACGCCTGTTACAATACGAGTGGTGCAAATGGATCCTGGACCAATCCCGACTTTAACTGCATTGACACCTGCGTCAACTAAAGCAAGCGCGCCCTCTGCTGTCGCCACATTCCCCCCAACAATCTGAAGTTCAGGATATTTTTTGCGTGTGTCACGAATGCGCTGTAACACGCCTTCAGAATGACCATGAGAAGAATCGATCAGTAACACATCAATACCTGCCTTCACTAAAGCATCAATCCGTTTTTTGTTATCAGGCGCCGCTCCAACAGCGGCACCAACACGAAGACGACCCAGTGAATCTTTGCAAGCATTGGGTTTACTTTGGGCTTTTTTAAAGTCTTTAACCGTGATCATGCCACGGAGATGAAAGGTATCGTCCACGACCAAGACTTTTTCTACCCGTTTTTCATGCATTTTTTGAAGAACAATTTCACGAGCTTCGCCTTCCTTGACGGTCACCAGGCGTTCTTTAGGCGTCATCACTGCAGTGACGGGCTGATCGAGATCAATCACAAAACGCACATCACGGCCGGTCACAATACCGAGTAATTCATAATGGTCATTGACCACTGGATAACCCGCAAAACCATTACGAAGAGTCAGTGCTTTCACTTCACGCAAAGTGGTCGTTGGTCTAATGGTATGAGGCTCATTCACTACGCCGCTTTCATACTTTTTGACCTTCTGTACTTCGTTGGCCTGTTTTTCGATCGACATGTTTTTATGAATGAATGCCATTCCTCCTTCCTGGGCTAATGCAATGGCCAAGGCGTGTTCAGTCACTGTATCCATCGCAGAGGATAATAAAGGGATACTGAGATCAATAGTGGAAGTCAACCTTGTGCTTAAATCTGCAGTATGAGGCAAAACAGTGGAGTGTGCCGGCACAAGAAGGACATCATCATATGTTAGGGCTTCTTTTTTAAGACGTTGCATGAGAGGTGTACCGAGATAAAAAAATGACCAAAAATTGTGCGGGGAATTATACAGAGCCTGGGTATTTCTCTCCAGTACTTTATGATGGGCTATTTGATCAAAAGACCGTGCCATGCGGTTTGCTGTTGCTCAATATATTACCCAAGAGTATGATTTTTCAATCAACCTCTTTAAATAGAGGATGTGGATAATACACTGATTCTTGTAAAGTGGTCATAAAAAGTGTTTGAAAATAATTAAGGATAAAGTAACTCATGCTAACACTGATTTTTTTTGCTAAAACCCTCATTGATGTTTATGTCATGATACTGTTATTACGTATTTGGATGCGCTGGGTAAAATGTGATTTTTATAATCCATTTTCACAATTTATCGTTAAAATGACACACCCAATTGTCAACCCGATACAAAGTATTCTCCCTTCTGCAAAAAAAATTGACACTGCCGCGTTATTGATCGCTTTTTTTTTAATGGCACTCAAATATCCCCTTTTGCTCTTTATTCAAGGGGGTGGCATCGTGTTAAATCAGTATAATTTGCTGTTTGGTTTTGTTTCTTTGCTCAAAGCCATCGGACATCTTGTTTTTTGGATCATCATTATCAGAGCCATCACAAGTTGGATAAGTCAGGGCAGCAGCCCTATGGATGATTTGCTTTATGAATTGACTGAGCCTTTGATGTCACCGATTCGGCGTTTCCTTCCTGCCATGGGGAGCATTGATTTTTCAGGGATGCTGCTGATTTTGATTTTGTATTTGATGAATTATTTGGGAATGGATCTGCTAGGCGAGCTTTGGCTGATATTATAAATACTTTTATTCAGGATATAATTTGATGCAAAAAATCGTTTTGGCCACCACGAATCAAGGAAAGGTGCTTGAGTTTAAAGATTTGTTCAAGGGATCTGGATTAAAGATTATTCCTCAAATGGAATATGATCTTGCCTCTATAGAAGAAACAGGACTGACTTTTATCGAAAATGCGCTTTTAAAAGCGCGTTATGCCGCACAGATGACAGGATTGCCTGCCATTGCAGACGATTCAGGATTAACGGTCGATGCCTTAAATGGCGCGCCCGGCATTTATTCTGCACGTTATGCCGGATTAAACGCCAGCGATAGCGAGAATATCAAAAAATTACTGCACGAAATGAAAGAGGTCCCCAATGCGGAACGTGGCGCACAGTTTCATTGTGTGTTTGTCTATTTAAAACACCCGGCTGACGCCAGCCCAGGGATATTTCATGGCAAATGGTCAGGCATGATCGCTTCTTCTTGTCAAGAGTCCAAAAAAGCCGAAGGATTTGGTTATGATCCTGTTTTTTATCTTCCCGAATTAAAACGAACAGCGGCTGAATTGAGTATTGAAGAAAAATCGGCGATGTCTCATCGCGGCGAGGCATTACGACAATTCCTGGATGTGATGAGAAATGTCTAAACTCCCTCCTTTAAGCCTCTATATTCATATCCCCTGGTGTATCAAAAAATGTCCTTATTGCGATTTTAATTCGCATGCCTTGAAAGGCGAGCTGCCTCATGAAGAATATGTGGCGCATTTATTGGCCGATCTAGAAGCAGATATTCCTCTGACAAGTGGCAGGGCTATTGAGACTATTTTTATTGGAGGGGGAACACCCAGTCTGCTCAGCGCGCAGGCAATGCAACAACTGCTTGATGGTGTTAAGGCGCGTATCGATATTAGAAAAGACGCGGAAATCACAATGGAAGCCAATCCTGGCGCCATTGAAGCGAAACGTTTCGTTGACTATCAGCAAGCGGGTATCAACCGTATTTCCATCGGCATACAGAGTTTTGACAATCAAAAACTCTTGGCGCTGGGCAGAATACACGATGCTGAGCAAGGTAAAAAAGCCGCTCATTTGGCACAAACGCTTTCTTTGAGCAGCTTTAATTTAGATCTGATGCACAGCCTGCCCGATCAAACCTTAGAAGACGCACTGAAAGACTTAGAGCAAGCGATGATATTATCTCCGCCTCATCTTTCCTGGTATCAACTCACGATTGAGCCGCACACGGCGTTCAGCTCGCGTCCGCCGCCTTTACCAGATGAAGACAGCAGTTGGGACATTGTTCAAAAAGGTCATCAATGTCTTCAAAAAGCGGGATATGAACAATATGAAATATCGGCGTATGCAAAAAAAGAACATCAATGCCAGCATAATTTAAATTATTGGCGATTTGGCGATTTGGCGATTTGGCGATTTGGCGATTTGGCGATTATCTGGGGATTGGGTGTGGTGCGCATGGTAAATTGACTTTTGATGATGGGCGGATGATACGAACGGTGAAGACAAAGCATCCTCGTGGTTTTATGCAGGGTCAATATCAATATCAACAATATGATGTCGACTTGGCAGAGCGTCCTTTTGAATTTTTTATGAATCGTTTTCGTCTGTTAGAACCTACCCCCAGAGCGGATTTTTTAAATTTAACAGGGGTGAAAGAAAGCCATATTCGTTCAGCCTTGGATCAAGCATTAAATTTGGGCTATTTAAAAGAGGATACTCAATATTGGCAGGTGACTGAGAAAGGGAAGTGGTTTCTTAATTCTTTGATTGAACTTTTTTTATAATTTCTTTTTAGTGTCTGCGCTCTTTTAGGGGAATGATTAACCCAGAATGATATTGTTTACATCAATTTTGTAAGGCGTTAAAGATGTCTCAAAACCTGACTTTCTATATTTATGATTATGAAACTTTCGGTCAACACCCCGGATTAGATCGCCCCGCCCAATTTGCCGGTATTCGTACCGATCTAGAGTTTCATCCGGTTGAAGATCCTTTGGTACTGTATTGCTCGCCGGCTCAAGATTATCTCCCTGATCCTGAAGCCGTCATGATAACAGGGATCACCCCGCAAAAAGCTTTATCAGAAGGCGTTAATGAAGCACGGTTTGCACATCAGATTCATCGTGTTTTGAGTCAACCCAATACTTGTATTCTTGGTTATAACAACATTCGTTTTGATGACGAATTCAGCAGACATATTTTTTATCGTAATTTTTATGATCCCTATGCGTACAGTTGGAAAAACGGTAATTCGCGTTGGGATTTGCTTGATCTGACGCGCGCTTGTTACGCTTTGCGTCCAGAGGGCATCATTTGGCCTAAAAATGAACAAGGCTTGCCTTCCTTTAAATTGGAGCATTTAACGAAGGCAAACTCGATAAAACATACTCAAGCTCATGATGCACTTTCTGATGTTTATGCGACCATGGCATTAGCAAAATTATTAAAATCAGCTCAACCTCGTTTATTTCATTATTTTTATGCACATCGCAGCAAACATAAAATCAACACATTGATTCATATTGGGGATATGGCCCCTTTGGTCCATGTTTCAGGCATGTTTAGCCCAGAAAAAGGCCATACGAGTTGGATATTGCCTATTGCCTGGCATCCAGACAATCAAAATGCGGTGATTGTCTGTGATTTAGCGGGGGATATCACGCCTTTATTATCATTAAAGGCGGATGTGCTTCGGGAACGATTGTATACACCCAGAGATCAATTAGGCAGTGAATGTGCTCAAGTCCCTTTAAAATTGGTCCATATCAATAAATGCCCCATATTGGCGCCGGCCAAAACCCTGTCAAGGGAAAATGCACAGAGGTTAGGTATTGATCAACAACATTGTTTAAAAAATCTAGAACTACTGCGGCGTTATCCAGACATCAGAGAAAAGATGGTGGCCATTTTTGACGGTCAAAAACCTTTTCCAAAAGTGAATAATGTAGACGCACAATTATACGACGGTTTTTTTAATGATTTCGATCGGGCCGCGATAAGCACCATTCAAAAAACGTTACCAGAGAATTTGCCGAACTTGAAAATAGTATTTCAGGATCCTCGTTTGGAAACCCTGTTTTTTCGATTTCGTGCCAGAAATTATCCTGAAACTTTGAGTGAAAAAGATCAACAGCGCTGGAAAGCGCATTTCAACACGGTGCTCAGCCCTGGAATCATCAAAGAGTATCTTCTCAAATTAAAAGAGATGCTTTTAGAATACGAAGATAATCCAGAAAAACAAACCTTGATTCATTTACTGATTCAGTACGCAAATCAGCAAGAAAGATACGGTGAACATGTGGTGTCCCAGACTGGAATCGAACCAGTAACTAGCCCTTAGGAGGGGCTTGTTATATCCGTTTAACTACAGGGACTGATTAGAAGTGATATTTTTTAAATCTACCTCAGATGCGGCCGGTAATTTTATCAGTTTTAGTAATAATATCAATGATATCTACATATTCATCAAATACATTTTACAGGCTTAGGTAACCCCCCGATTTTACTGGCTTGTGTCGCAGGGCCTTTTGGAAATAATTGATAAAGATAACGGCTATTTCCTTTGTCTGGACCATATTTTTCATGCAGCGCTTTGACTAAAAGACGAATCGCAGGTGATGTATTAAATTTTTTATAAAAATGGCGAATAAAATACAACATTTCCCAATGTTCTGGTGTTAATACAATGCCTTCTTGCTCTGCTAAAAATAGAGCTAAAGCTTCAGACCAATGGTCAGTATTTTTGAGATAACCTTGTGCATCTGTCTCAATACGACGATGTTCAAAAATCAATATATTGTTATGTTCCATTTTTAAATGGCCACAGGCGCTTTAATGGCAGGATAAGGGTTGTATTTTTCTAATGAAAAATCTTCAAAATGATAATCGAAGAGAGAATCTGGTTTTCTGTTGATCAATAAATGAGGTAATGATCTTGGTTCTCTCGTCAGTTGAAGATGCGCCTGATCAAGGTGGTTAGAATATAAATGGATGTCGCCGCCTGTCCAAACAAAATCACCTAAAAAAAAATCACATTGCTGGGCAATCATATGCATTAATAACGAATAGCTTGCAATATTGAAAGGCAAACCCAAAAAAACATCACATGAACGCTGATACAATTGACAGGACAAAGTCTTTTTTACCACATAAAACTGAAAAAAAGCATGGCAGGGCGCCAAGGCCATTTTATCTAATTCGCCTACATTCCATGCAGACACAATCATACGTCGCGAATCAGGGTTGTTTTTTAATAGTTCCAGAGTTTGAGATAACTGATCCACTTGGTGGCCATCGGGCGTGCCCCAAGCTCTCCATTGCTTGCCATATATGGGTCCCAGAGAGCCTGTTTTATCAGCCCATTCGTCCCAAATGGAAACTTGATTTTCACGTAAATACGCGATGTTGGTGTCACCTTTGAGAAACCATAATAATTCATGAATAATAGATCGCAGATGACACTTTTTAGTGGTGACCAGAGGAAACCCTTCTTTTAAATTAAACCTCATTTGATGCCCAAATATCGATACGGTCCCTGTCCCCGTGCGATCTTCCTTTTCAGTACCTTCGTTTAAAACCTTTTTCATCAAATGGAGATATTGTTTCATACTGCCTCATAAAAATTATTTCAAATATACTAACGGCGATATGCCCAAATGAGCATTATAAAGCCAAATAAAATCATAGGAATCGAAAGAATTTGCCCCATGCTGATAACACCGTCGAATAAACCAATTTGTTGATCTGGTTGCCTAAAAAATTCAACGATCACCCGAAAAATACCATAGCCTATCAGGAATAATGCAGAAACACTCCCAATGGGACGGGATCGGCGAATAAAAAGGTTGAGAATCATAAATAGCACGATGCCTTCAAGGATCATTTCATAAATTTGCGAAGGATGACGAGGCAAAACACCATACTGATTCAATAAATTCTGTAATTCAGGATCACCGGCAGCAAAAGAGATATCCTCACTACGTGAACCAGGGAATAATACGGCCCAAGGTGTATTGATTGCGACGCGCCCCCATAACTCTCCATTAATAAAATTACCTAAACGACCTGCCGCTAGACCAAATGGGATCAAAGGTGCAACAAAATCAGAAACTTGAAAAAAATGCCGTTGAGTGCGACGGGCGAAGAAAAGCATCACACAGATGACGCCTATTAATCCGCCATGAAATGACATCCCACCTTCCCAGACTTTAAATAAATAAAGAGGGTTATCCCAAAAAGCGGAAAAATTGTAAAACAAGACATAACCTAAGCGGCCACCAATAAAAACACCCATAAAACATGCATATAATAAATTTTCAACTTCGATTCTATTCCAATGACTATTAGGTTTATTAGCACGTCTTATCGCCAACCAAAGTGCAAAAATAAAACCGAGTAAATACATCAACCCATACCAATGCAGAGCAATCGGGCCTATAGAAAAAATAATGGGATCGAACTTAGGAAAGGTGAAATAAGTATGATTCATGTGTGAGCCTATGTTTAACAAAATAAGAGACAAGTGACAATAAGCTCTGTCTTTTCCAGGGTTTTACAACAAGCTTAATAGAATATGAGTTTTTGATTGTTAGACACCTGCACCTGAATAAAAAAAATCCTGCTGCAGAAACAACAGGATAGTATCTTTGATATTTTATTTGCAATAATGAGCGGGGATTTTATTGTATTCAAACGGAAGCCTGACTTGACTCAGTGGGCTTTACGCTTCAATTCAAAACAGTTACTTGATTTTTGCTTCTTTATAGATCACATGCTGACGAACAACGGGATCATATTTTTTAAACTCTAATTTTGTTGTTTGAGTACGTTTATTCTTGCTGGTGGTATAAAAATGACCTGTACCAGCAGAGGAAACCAATTTTATTTTTTCACGAACACTTTTAGCCATATGTTAGCTCCTCAATACTTTTCACCACGGGCTTTGATTTCTTCTAAAACAGCCTCGATACCTTTTTTATCAATAATACGAATACCTTTGGCAGATAACCGCAGGGTGATAAAACGTTTTTCACTTTCAATCCAAAAACGGTGACGATGCAAGTTCGGTAAAAAACGGCGTTTGGTTGCATTCATAGCATGAGAACGCCTATTACCGGTCACTGGGCGTTTTTTCGTCACCTGACAAACTCGGGACATATTTATCTCCAAAAAATCAAACCAGCTTCAGTTCCTTAATAAACTGACTTGTGCTTTCGTTAAAATGATCAAAACGCGGCATTATACGCGCTGAAGATGATAGTCTCAATACCCAAAAATAATTATGCGAAATAGTAAAAATATTTTTATATCCACCCTCGTTCCGCAAAAGAAACACATTTTCCATGACCAATCACGACATGGTCTAAAACCCGAATATCCAATAATGCAGAGGCTTCTATGATTTGAGTGGTGATCAGACGATCAGCCTGACTGGGTTCAGGTTCTCCTGATGGATGATTGTGGGCTAAAATAATGGCGGCAGCATTCACCGTTAATGCCTTTCGTAATACTTCTCTTGGATGCACTTCAACAGTATCAATCGTGCCACTGAAAAGTTCCTCATAACTAATCACTCTGTTTTTGTTGTTTAAAAACAAAACTAAAAAAACTTCTCTGTCCCGATGAGAAAGAAGATTTTGCAAAAATTTTTGGGTGATTTTTGAATTGAGCATCACATTTTCATGTAATAAATTAGAATAAAAACAACGATTTGCTAACTCTAATATAGCCTGAATTTGTGTAAATTTAGATTTACCCATTCCTTTCTGTGCCGAGAGAGTTTCATAGTCAGCCGACATGAGATGGTAGAGCGAACCAAATTCTACAATCAGTTTTTCTGCCATTTCACTGACATGCAGACCTGGTGTTCCTGTCCTCAGAAAAATAGAGAGCAATTCTGAGTCTGTTAGTGCACTTGCACCAAATTTCAATAATTTTTCTCTGGGCGGCAATTGACCTGGCCATATTTTCATCCTTGTTCTTTCCTGTTTTTTAATCACATCTCAATTCTATTTCCTCTCATCATGACATACATTTTTAATAACCATGTTTTCAGATCCTGAATCTGAGAGATGGATCGCAAATTTTGAGTTTTTATTTCATTTTTTTAAGAGTAAAGATCTTTCATCGTAAATGTATGTAAATATTTTCTATTTTGATATGAAAAATAGATATAATATATCTATTAATCTTCCAGGATAAATAAATTCATGACCAGTCTGAATCATTAGATACAAAATACATGAAAAACCCGAGTGCGCTGATTGATATAAAAGAGATGACAAAAAATCAGTAACACAGAAGTTGCAGGCCACATTCAAATAACAGATTTCACTGCGCATTTTTTATCATTTATTCAAAAAATCTATTTTATAGATATTATTTTTTTGTTCTAATGGAAATTTTTTATGACTCATATATCAAAAGCGAGTCATTATCCTATGATACAGCTTAATAAGGATGAAATCCTTGTGCCTGGAAATGCATCTGGTGAATATGCATTAATCAAAATGGAAAAGTAGTCGAATCGTCCTCTCAGAAAATATTTCAGCTTCAATTTAGAGAGGCAAGCAATGATTCTGTCAAGATAGTTTCAATTCAGTCAAAAAATTCCGCTGACAAAAATCCACTGAGTGAATAGACAACTCTCGTAAAAAAGCGTAGGAAGAAAAACAGAATAAATTACGTGAATTATCTATTAAATACGATCCTGAAGAAAATGAACAAATTTTAATCGGAGAACTTACACAAGAATTGACAGGAAGTGATGTTGATCAAGGGGTAAAAAACTATCTCAAGGTATACAACCAAAATTGTTCTGAAGGTCTAGCGACGTTTTGTAATAAGGTACTGACTGCCCTAGATCCCGAATTCACGGGAGGCCTAAAAGCGAGTCATCTTACAGAAGGCAACCTACAGTCAGATTACTGTAGTCTTATACGGGATTATTTTATTAATGACTCCGACTACACGAAAACGGTGCAGGGGCCTTTCATTACACATAAAAGTTCGTCGCCGAATGCGTTTAATGTTCTTTTATATGAAAAACCGCCTAATCGACTTGATCTAGAAACTTTTTCATTCAAAGCTAAGTTAGACAAATTCGACTCTCGATTGTTTTTATTGAGAAAATGAAATACTTCTGGGCATCTTGTTACGCTTTGTAAGCGTAAAGATGGAAATTATTGGATGTATGATGCATCTTCAACAGTAAGCACAATACAAAAAATAACGGAAAAAAATGATCTAACAGACACAGGCAAAGAGCTTTTTAATAGTGATTTTGAGATTGGTGAGTGCACCCAGCAGGTTGCGGCCAAACAAATACAGGTCATTCTTGAGCACCGAACAGATTATAAAATGAGCAATTGATGAAAAATTTTTTCGAGAGAAACGATGAGATGTTGAGCCTGATTGTATCTCACACAATGTCAAATTTATCTATGTTAAAATACTTTTGTTTCTGGGTGTCAGGTAAAAATTCTGTTTTTCATTTCATCTGTTGCAAAATCGACTGATAACTGTGTTGCATATTCGGAGCGGTGAAAGCCCCGCTCTTTGTGTGGTTTTGCAACGGTCTGCTTTCGTGAGGTGTTTTTGAATAACCCTACACAGCTCCCACTTCCCCTTTTCCTTCCAGATGATGCCACCTTTTCGGGGTTTTATCCTGGCGACAATTCCGCGTTATTGGCCGCGATTGAATCCGCCCTTTGTGATTCTCATGGTCGCTATATTTATTTTTGGTCTAAACAAGGTTCAGGACGTAGCCATTTACTACATGCCGCCTGCTCGACACTCTCAAAACAAGGAAAAGCGGTGGGTTATGTGCCATTAGACAAACGCGCCTATTTCACCGTAGAAGTCCTTGAAGGAATGGAGCAGCTTGCCTTGATTTGCATCGATAATATTGAACATATTGTCGGTGATATTGAATGGGAAATGGGGATATTTCATCTTTACAATCGCATTTTGGAAAAAGATCACACCTGCCTTCTGATGACAGGTGATCGCCCGCCCCGTCAGTTACATCTTCATTTACCTGATTTGGCTTCTCGATTGGATTGGGGGCAAATTTACAAATTACAGCCTTTATCAGATGATGATAAAGTGCTTTCTTTGCAACTTCGGGCAAAATTACGAGGGTTTGAGTTGCCAGAAGAGGTGGGACGCTTTATGTTAAAACGCCTTGATAGAGAAATGCCGTCATTATTTATGGCGCTAGATAGGCTTGATAAGGCATCCATTCGTGCACAACGCAAACTCACCATCCCTTTTGTGAAGGAAATTTTGAGGCTGTAATCTGAGGTGTGTTGGGAAGGAATGAATTTAAAAATCATTCAACTGATGCTATGTAAGGTGTGTCAGCACGATGTCTCATTTCGCGGAAAACACGGCAAATCGATTCAAAAGCCATCGCTAAGCTCGTTGTTTATTCATGTAAGAAACGGTGGTTGGCCGTATGACACGGCACATCTGATATAACAGGTGCTCTATAACATTTCAGGAAAATATTGATGAACGAACATTATGATTATCTCGTGATTGGAGGAGGTAGTGGAGGTATCGCTTCTGTCAATCGAGCGGCGTTATATGGTCAAAAATGTCTGTTGGTGGAAGCCAAAGCGCTTGGGGGCACCTGTGTGAATGTCGGGTGCGTCCCTAAAAAAATCATGTGGCATGCCGCACAAATTGCCGAGATGATCCATTCATATGGGCCGGATTATGGTTTTGATACCACTTTAAATGCCTTTAGTTGGCAAACTTTAATCAAAAATAGAACTGCTTATATTGAAAGAATCCATCAATCTTATCAACGGGGTTTAGCCAAAAATAAAGTGGATGTCGTTAAAGGGAAGGCGCGTTTTATCGATGCTCATACCGTTGAAATTGCCACTGAAAAAGACCATCCAGCTAAAAAAATAGCGACCGCAGATCATATTTTAATTGCCACAGGGGGACGGCCCAAACATCCTGATATTCCCGGTGCAGCATACGGGATTGACTCCGATGGTTTTTTTGCTTTAAAAGAGCCGCTAAAACGGGTGGCTGTGGTGGGGGGCGGATATATTGCACTTGAAATTGCGGGGGTTCTCAATGCCTTAGGAGTTGAAACCCATTTGCTGGTGCGTCATGAGGCCCCTTTGCGTCATTTTGATGCTTTAATTGTCAGCACATTGCTTGAAATCATACACAATTCGACCTTAAAACTGCACACTGAAACTCAAGCGGCACAGGTGATCAAAAATCCAGATAGCAGTTTGACCTTACAATTAAAAACAGGGGATGCACTGACAGTAGATGAAATTATTTGGGCGATTGGGCGTGACCCGCAAATCGATCAACTCAATTTATCGGCGGCCGGCATTCGCATGAACGATCAAGGCTATATTGCGGTCGATAAATTTCAAAATACCACTCAGCCTGGTGTCTACGCGGTCGGCGATAACACAGGGGCAGCCGCATTAACGCCTGTTGCCGTTGCGGCTGGTCGGCGGCTATCTGAACGGCTTTTTAACCATAAACCTGATGAACACCTGGATTATACTCAGGTGCCCACGGTCGTTTTCAGTCATCCTCCCATCGCGATGCTGGGCCTAACAGAGGAACAAGCAAAAGAAAAATATGATGCGCAAGCAATTAAGGTCTACACTTCATCTTTTACGCCGATGTATAGTGCCATGGGAAGCCACCGGCAACCTTGTCGCATGAAACTGGTTTGTTTGGGATCAGAAGAAAAGATTGTGGGCATTCATGGCATCGGCTTTGCTGTAGATGAAATATTGCAAGGATTTGCAGTGGCGATGAAAATGGGGGCCACTAAAAAAGATTTCGATCAAACGATTGCGATACATCCCACAGTTGCTGAAGAATTCGTCACGATGAGATAGACCTCTTGCAAAAAGCAGTGGAGGCAATTTTTAATCACATCAAAAGGATCACTCAATTGCGCGTTTCCAAATTTGTGTTGCCTATTGGCGCTTTATTGATTGCCATGATTTCGCTGCAAAGCGGCGCTTCTTTGGCAAAGGGGCTTTTCCCTCTTGTTGGCGCTCCAGGGGTGACCTCTCTTCGGCTCGGCATAGGCGCTTTCATTTTATTGTTCATCTTTAAGCCTTGGCGCATACGCTTCCCCCGCGGGGATCGCATGGCGTTATTTTTATATGCTTTTGCATTGGGTGGAATGAATTTTCTCTTTTATTTTTCATTAAAAAAATTACCCCTGGGGGTTGCGGTTGCACTTGAGTTTACCGGGCCTTTGGCGGTTGTGATGTTTTCTTCTCGTCGTATTGTGGATTTTGTGTGGCTTGGCTTTGCCATTCTAGGGTTATGGCTTTTGCTGCCATTACATCAAAAAACAGGGGGGGTGGATTTATTTTCTGCGGCCTGTGCTTTGGCGGCTGGCGCTTGTTGGGCATTATATATCATTTTTGGTCAAAAAACGGGGGTGCATCATGGCCCTGGCGCGGTTTCAGTGGGTTCATTGATAGCCGCCTGTTTATTTTGTCCCATTGGTATCATTGATAATGGAATGGCTTTATGCTCATCTGAGGTGTTGCCTTTTGGGATAGCGATTGCGATTCTTTCTAGTGTCGTGCCTTTTTCATTAGAGATGGTGGCTTTAACGCGCCTGCCTGCAAGAACGTTTGGAACACTGATGAGTTTAGAGCCGGCTTTTGGGGCGCTTTCTGGTGTGGTTTTTTTAAATGAGTATTTAACAGGGGTTCAGTGGTTTGGGCTAGCGGCTATTATTTGTGCTTCTATTGGTGCCACCTTAAGCATTAAGCCTAAGGTGGAATTGCAGGAGTTGAATAGTTGATTAAACTTGTTGCCTAATAATAAACCATGTGACATTAGGAAACAGATCCTATTAAATCGACTTTAAGTGATTTTTTCACACTAGATAATAAAAAATGACCCTAAAAAAATACCTAAAAACGTTTTTTTTATTAAGCAACAGGTTTATTGTGTCAAACAACTGCTTTTGTTTAGCTCTAGTCTTGAAGTTAAGCTTTCGAAGCTGCTCGGTTTGTTAAAATTTATTTTTTTTCTGTGCTTCACTCATCAGTTTTATTTGGTCCGTTACTTCTGTGCTGCCTTAAATCAGATTGATAACGTGATAAATTTTCCAATCACTCTCTTGATTTCCTCCAGCATTTTACGATTTCGTTTACTTCTTGAATATCTTCATTTCCTATGATTGTAGTTATTTCTTGAATTAGTTTTTTGTTTCTTTCACGTAAGATTTCTATTTGAGAATCTAAATTTTTTATTATGTTATTTAAAATTTGATTTTCGTGCATGAATGTATAAGCAACAGTTTCGGTTGATTTTTGAGATTCAAGTAAAATTTTGTTTTCTGTTTTTAGATCCTCGTTTTCAGCAGTTAGTTTTTTAATTGATGACATCCCATCTACGTCTGCTGCAACATTTCCCATGTTCAATACTTGAGAACTAAGCTCTTTAAGCAATATTGCGTTTTTAATATTTAACTGAATTTTTTCTTTTAGTAGAGGGATGATGTGTTTTTCGGTGTTGTCCGAATGCTCTTTAATCTGAGCAGATAAGATATTTAGATTCGCTTTTAAATTTAATAAGTTTGTGGTTTGATCAATTGGTTTCTGATTATTGTTTAACTCCACGAGTTGATTCGTTATATTTTTAATTTCATTTAAAATATAGCTACATTCTTTTTTTATTGCGTTCATGCAAATGGATGATGCAATATCTAATTTTTCTTGTATTTCTACATCACTCAGAGTTTCATTTGAACTTAATTTTTCAGTTAGACTCTGTACGACAGAAGAAGCTGTTTTTTCTTGAGATTTTTTTAAATTATTAAATTGTTCAAACAGAAAGTTCATTCTTTGACTTAATTTTGATAATTCTTTGTTTGAATCTGCTTGAATTGTTGCCCGATTTTTTCTAAGTATCTCCTTTTTATTAAAAAATTTCTGGTAAAATTTTACGCCTTCCGCTAATTCAGCTCGCTCAACTTTCAATGCGCTTATTAGAGTGTTTAATTTTTCCTTACTCTCTAATTCATTTTCTTTAAATTTTTTTAGATTGTTGTTTTCTGCAGTTAGTTTTGTAATTATGGATTCTAGTTGTTTTTCGTTTTTTTCTAACTCATCTTGCATTTTGTTTTTAAAGAAATTGCTAATTTTTTCTTCTACTAATTCTTTTTTCTGATCAATAAGCTGAATTTTTGTCTTATCGCCAAAAATTTTTTTAAATACATTTTTAAAAAAATCTATCAAACTACTTTCTTTATTTAAAGAACGTTTATCATCAATAGCTAAGTGGCATTCAACTTCATTACCTTGTTTTCTTTCAAAATAAACAAGTCCAGTAGTAGAGGTTTCTTTATTGTTGCTAGTATCACTTTTACTCAAAGTAAATTTAATATATCCATCTCCATCTTCTTCATTGAAACCAAAGTCATCGGGATTAATTGTGAGATTTGTATCTTTTTCTATTTGATATTTTCCCCCAATGATGGAGTTTAAGCTTTCTTTTATGTTTGAGAAATCAGGAATTTCTAAATTATTTTCATTTTTAATATTTTTTAATTCTTGCACAAGATTACTCTTAACAAGATTTTTTGTAAATATTATTGGTTTATAAGAAGGTGATGAATATATTTGTGTTAAGTTTTGCATAAATATGCCTGCATTTTGTTTTAATGATGGTTTAATAGGTAAAATAATCACTGCATTTTTATTTTTAATTTATAAGTTGATTTTATTGTAAAAATAAATAGTTATATTTTCCGCTGATTTTTAAGTAAAATTTTTTTTCTTCTGTTGGTTTTTTAATTATGAATTCTAATTCTTTTACTTCGTTTTTGAACTTACTCCTGCATTTCTTTTTCTAAAAAATTTTTAATATTTTGTTCTATTGGTTCTTTTTTGTATTAATAAGCTCGAATTTTGTCTTATACCCAAAAATTCTTTTAAATACATTTTTAAAAAAATCGATTAAGTGACTTTTTTTATTTAAAAATCTTTTATCGTTGATGGTTAATTTAAATTCTACAAAATTACTACTTTTATCTTTACCTGATTTTTTTTCAAAAAATACACATCCTTGAGTAGATATATTCTTTTTATTGTCATGCAATTCAAATTTAATAATTATTTTTTCGTTTTTATTGCCTTCATTGATAGGGCATTCCATAATTTTTAACTCAGCATTTCCTATTTTATATTTCTCACCAATTATAGCCTGTAAGATATCCATGAATTCTTTTTCATTCTTTATGTTAGAGTACTCACGAAAATCACTGAATATGCGGCGTGCGACTAGATCCTCTAAAGCTGGATCTGTTGATGAGATGTTGTTGATCAAGTTAACTGTAGCTTTATTTTTAAAAACATTGGATGCATATTTAAAACAATCAGACATCTTTGTTTCTTCTTTATTGAAGAGATTTTTTTTAATTGTTATTGATCTATTAAAAAATAATGAACTTACTGGGGTTAACATTTTTATAAATTTCCTTGTATTTTTATCATGGTTTAAGAAGTCAAATAGTGACGGCACTTTTTTACTAACCTAACCCTTTACAAGGGTAAACTTTTTAATACTGAAAAAGCTTTCAAATAACGCTTAAATTTTATAAATTTTGACCCTGATTTTTGATTATCTTAAAAATCTTCAATCATTCATAACAAAAAATATCGCGCTAATATCGCGGCAGTAAAGGTTTTTTTTAAATAAAATCCTCTTGGTAAAGTCATTGTAGGTTGTCCCATTTCTCCTGTATTTATGGCCATCAGTTTATCTAGATTGAGTCATGTTCAACATCCGTGATTTACCTTAGATTTATCAGATTTCGGTAGTCGTTTTTATTTCTAACTTTCTTATAGTAAAAAATATCGCGCTAATATCGCGGCAGTAAAGGTTTTTTTTAAATAAAACCCTCTTGGTAAAGTCATTATAGGTTGGCCTGTTTCGCCTGTTGCTGCTGTTAAAATACGACTATTCGCGGCTTTTGGACGTAGTTGTAACACTTCACCATGGTGGGCACTGATATGATTAATTTGCCCCATAATAATTCGCTCCATCAGCTCTTCCCAATCTTGTTGTAGTGCTTTGTCTTCATCAAGATTTGGGCTCCAAAAAAAGGGGGTACCGACACGCCTTTGGGTGAGCGGGATCTGCCGCTCACCTTCTATGGGTACCCATAAAACTTTTGCTAACTTTTTTCGTAAATGACTATTTTCCCAAATAATCCCTGTATTTCGAGTTAAAGGGGCGTAACACACAAAAGTCGTCTCTAAAGGCTGACCTTTAACATCAACAGGAATGGTTTTGAGCTCAACCCCTATATCTGCAAAATCCTGCTCAGCTTTACTGCCTGCTCGTGCCCCCAAATAATATTCCAGCAATAAACCTACCCAGCCTTTATCCTTTTTTAAATCAGGTGGGACCGTCCATTTGGCCAGGCAGGCTAATTCCCCTAAAGAGGAACCTGATATCCTCTGGGCTCGAAGCAAAAGTTGCTCCTGATTTTCAGGGGGCTGAGGGCGGGTATGCATACTCATATCAAAAATATTTTCATATTAAAATGCACTGTTCATTATTTTATGTTTCGTTTAAGCCCTTATCAGAAGAGTTTTCAATCGTCTCTATATGAGCGCAAAAACGATATCCTTCACCATGGATGGTAGCGATGATTTCCATTCTATCAACAGAGAGCTCAAAATACTTGCGTATACGGCGAATCGTCACATCCACCGTGCGATCGTTTAATTTAAGTTCACGCCCTGTCATTTTTTTAAGTAGGGTTTCACGTGAATGAATTTTTCCTGGATTTTCGCAAAAATGCAGAAGCGCTCTAAATTCACTACGTGGCAATTTATACATCTCCCCTTCAGGATTTATCAGAGAACGACTGTTAATATCCAGTTTCCAACCATTAAATAGATAACTTTCAATCCGTTGAGTTTTTTCTGGTTGCATGCTGATGAGCATAGTGCGAGAAAGTACATTACGAGCTCGAATGGTTAATTCTCGAGCATTGAAAGGTTTGGTGATGTAGTTGTCTGCACCAATTTCCAAGCCTAAAATTTTATCGACTTCATTATCACGCCCCGTAAGAAAGATTAACGCCACATTTTTTTGTTCACGAATTTCTCGAGCTAGAAGAAGACCGTTTTTACCGGGTAGATTGATGTCCATAATAATCAAGTTGATATTTTCTTTTGATAAAATCACTTGCATTTCTTCACCATCACTTGCTTCATGCACAAGATAACCTTCTGCTTCAAAAATACTTTTTAATGTATGACGAGTGACGAGTTCGTCCTCTACTATCAAAATTTGCAACGCCCGCATATTTTTTACCTAAAATTTTGTATGACAAAAAATAGACACAAGAATGTAAACATTCTGTGCTTGATAATAAAATGAATTTATTACTGTTACTAAAATGATTAAATATATTTTTTATTTAAAATATATTATTATTTATGAATTAAAATTAAATTTTAAATAGATTTTTAAAAATACATGAGATTAAACTCGTTTTGTTTATTCAATAAGTTATTTAAAAAATACACGTATTATAATAACATTATATCTTCGAAAGATATAAAAATATTCATATTAAAAAATAATTTTTTATTTTTTAATCGATTTAAAATATTTAATGTTAAATGAGCAAACCTTTTTATATTAAATATTTAAAGCTGCAACTTATATTTGTAATTAATTTAATTGCGTTATTTTTTATTTTTTATTATTAATTTTTATTTCATTTTGCTTTTTACTAATCAATTTTATTTTGAGCTTTGTATTTTTATCTCACATATCCATTTATAGAAAAATATCTCATCTTGAAGAATCCATGAAATCTGGCATCATTCGTTTCTTTCAAAATGGATAAGAAGATAAAAGATGCGTGTCCTGAAATTTGGTGGAACCTCAGTAGCAAATGCGTCGCAATTTTTACGCGTGGCCGATATTATCGAATGTAACCGTGTTCATGGCCAGGTGGCGGTGGTGCTTTCTGCCCCCGCTAAAATCACTGATCATCTTTTGACCATGATTGAAATCGCCTTTTCTGGTCAGTCTGTCTCTCAATATTTACAACAAGCTGAAAGCATTTTTTTTGATCTTTTACAGGGGCTCAACGCGGCTCATCCTTCATTGCCTTACGATCCCCTTAAAAAAATGCTACAGGCAGAATGGACTCAGATTCAACAAAAATTAGATGGAATTGCTTTGCTCGGATTGTGTCCTGACAGCGTGAAAGCCTCTATTATCTGCCTCGGTGAAAAACTCTCTATTGCTATTATGGCCGCTATTTTTCAGGCCAAAGAGGCGTCTATTACTGTCATTAATCCTGTAGAAAAAATTTTGGCTTACGGGGATTATCTTGAATCTACTGTTGATATTGCAGAATCCTCTTTACGTATCTCTCAAATGGCGATTCCGAAAGATCATGTAATTTTTATGGCCGGTTTTACTGCGGGTAATGAGAAGGGAGAATGTGTTTTGTTGGGTCGTAATGGTTCAGATTATTCTGCCGCAGTGTTAGCCGCATGCTTAAAAGCAGATTTTTGTGAAATCTGGACGGATGTGGATGGGGTTTATACTTGTGATCCCCGTTTGGTTCCCGATGCAAAACTGTTGAAATCGATGTCCTATCAAGAAGCAATGGAATTGTCTTATTTTGGTGCGAATGTATTACATCCGCGTACAATTGCCCCGATCGCGCAATTTAAAATTCCTTGCTTCATTAAAAATACGCGCAATCCTCAAGCCCCTGGTACCCTAATCAGCCATCAACAAGCCAGTGATACTGAATATCCTGTTAAAGGCATTACCAATCTCAATCATGTCGCGATGATTAACGTATCTGGGCCTGGGATGAAAGGAATGACCGATATTGCCGCCAGAATATTTTCAGTGATGTCGCGTAAGGGGATCTCCGTTATTTTGATCACTCAATCTTCTTCTGAATACAGCATCAGTTTTTGTATCCCTGGGAACAAATTATTGTATGCACGCCTGGCCTTAGAAGAAGAATTCTATTTAGAATTAAAAGAAGGCATTCTAGATCCATTAGACCTCATGGAAGATCTGGCTATCATTTCTGTGATTGGAGATAGCATGCGGACCTTGAAAGGCATTTGTGCTCGTTTCTTTTCGGCTTTAGCGCGAGCGAATATTAATATTATTGCGATTGCTCAGGGCTCTTCTGAACGTTCTATTTCTGCTGTGGTCAAAAACGAGGTGGCGACCACCGGTGCCAGAGTGTGTCACCAAATGCTTTTTCATACCGATCAAGTCATGGAAGTTTTTATTATTGGTGTCGGTGGGGTGGGCAGTGCATTAATAGAACAGATTCGTCGTCAGCAATCCTGGCTCAAGCACAAACAGATTGATTTGCGTGTCTGTGGGATCATTGATTCAAAAGTCATGTTAACGCATTTGCATGGTATTGATTTGAACGATTGGCGGGAGCAATTGGCACAAGCCCACACTTCGTCTGACCTCAATCAGCTGACGCATTGGGTTAAAGAGCAGCGTTTATTGAATCCTGTCATCGTAGATTGCACTTCCAGCACACTCATAGCAAACCAATACGTGACATTGCTTTCAAACGGTTTTCATGTCGTCACACCCAATAAAAAAGCCAATACGGATTCTATGGCCTACTATCATGAATTAAGAAAGGCAGCCGCTCAATCCTGTCGCAAATTTTTATATGATACCAATGTCGGCGCGGGGCTACCTGTAATTGAAAATTTGCAAAATTTGCTCAATGCCGGCGATGAGCTGATCCAGTTTTCTGGCATTTTATCAGGCTCTCTTTCTTTTATTTTCGGGAAGCTCGATGAAGGCATGACCCTTTCAGAAGCGACACTTGACGCAAAACATAAAGGTTATACGGAGCCGGATCCTCGAGAAGATTTATCGGGGATGGATGTGGCTCGCAAGCTTTTAATTTTGGCCCGGGAAGCGGGTTACCAGCTTGAGCTAGGCGACATTGAGGTTCAGTCGGTGTTGCCCGCTAACTTTGATATTTCAGGGGATGTTGACACCTTTTTGAAACGTTTGCCTTCATTAGATGCGGATTTTAAACAAAAAGCATCAGACGCCAGGTCACAAGAAAAGGTTTTACGCTATGTTGGATTGATTGAAAATCAAATCTGTAAAGTACGAATAGAAGCGGTTTCCAGCCATGATCCTCTCTATAAAATTAAAGACGGAGAAAATGCACTTGCATTTTACAGTCGTTACTATCAACCCTTGCCTTTGGTGTTACGAGGATATGGCGCTGGTAATGATGTCACGGCCGCGGGGGTTTTTGCGGATCTGTTACGGGCCTTATCCTGGAAGCAGGACGTTTAAAATATGCTGAAATTTTTTGCACCCGCATCCATTGGTAATTTGGGCGTGGGTTTTGATGTATTAGGAATGGCGATATCGCCTATTGACGGCACCTTACTCGGCGATTGTTTAAGCATCGCCCCGGCAGAACAGTTTGATCTGGAGATTAAAGGGTCTTTTTCCGATAAATTACCTAAAGAGCCCCAAAAAAATATCGTCTTTCGGTGCTGGAAAAATTTTTGCCAAAAAATAGGCAAAGATGTGCCGGTGCAAATGCGGTTAGAGAAAAATATGCCAGTGGGGTCAGGATTGGGATCCAGCGCGTGTTCTGTGGTTGCGGCCTTGGTGGCCATGAATGAATATTGTGCGCATCCCCTGGATCAAAACGCGTTGCTTTCTTTAATGGGGGAAATGGAAGGCCTGATTTCAGGCAGTGTTCATTATGATAATGTGGCGCCCTGTTATTTAGGCGGTCTGCAGTTCATATTAGACACACAAAGCAGGATCAGCCAGAGCATTCCCCTTTTTTCTGATTGGCTTTGGGTCCTCGCTTATCCAGGCATTAAAATTTCGACGGCTAAAGCCAGAAATGTGTTGCCCGCCCACTATTCCAAACGCGATTGTGTGGATCACGGGCGTTATTTGGCTGGTTTTATTCATGCGTGTTACAGCCAGCAGCCTGATTTAGCGGCAGAATTAATGAAAGATGTCATTGCAGAACCCTATCGTTTACGCATGCTGCCTTCTTTTTTAACCGCTCGTCAAAAAGCGAAAGAAATGGGCGCATTAGCAACCGGTATTTCTGGATCCGGCCCCACTCTGTTTAGCGTTTGTCCCAACCTGAAAACCGCCACGAGCATCTCAGACTGGCTCCAGCATCATTATTTAGAGAACGACGCAGGTTTTGTACATATCTGTCGCCTGGATAGCCTGGGTGCACGATCAGTAGGATAAAAACACAATGAAATTTTATAATCTGAAAGATCAGAATGAACAGGTCAGCTTTACGGAGGCGGTGCAGCGAGGTTTAGGGAAACAGCAGGGGTTGTTTTTTCCGGCCACATTACCCGAATTCACCCAAAAAGAAGTGGCCACGTTGCTCGAGCAGGATTTTATCACTCGGAGCCTCCCTATTTTATCCGCCTTTATTGGTGATGAAATTCCTCAAAACACCTTGGCTCAGGCCATCAAAACCGCGTTTTCTTTCCCTGCGCCACTCGTTCGCATAGATGACAAAATCGCTTTATTAGAATTATTTCACGGCCCGACCCTGGCTTTTAAAGATTTTGGTGCGCGATTGATGGCGCAAATACTGTCGATAGTGGGTAAAAACGATCCGATCACTATTTTAACAGCCACCTCGGGAGATACCGGCGCTGCAGTGGCAAACGCCTTTTTGGGGTTGAAAAATATCCAGGTGGTGATCTTGTATCCTCGTGGAAAGATAAGCCCGCTTCAAGAAAAGCTGTTTTGTACGTTAGGACAGAATATTCATACCCTCGCGATTGAGGGAGATTTTGATGCATGCCAATCCATGGTAAAACAGGCATTTGAAGAAACTTCTTTAAGAAAAACCCTTAAGCTCAACTCTGCGAATTCGATCAACATCAGCCGTCTTATTGCCCAGATTTGTTATTATTTTGAAGCCGTGGCTCAAATCCCTCCTAACCAGCGTAGCGAGCTGGTGATCTCTGTGCCAAGTGGCAATTTTGGAAATCTGACCGCCGGTTTACTGGCAAAAGCCTTGGGTTTACCGGTCAAACGATTTATTGCCTCGACCAATGTCAATGATACCGTCCCTCGTTTTTTGATAGAGGGGCAATGGCGGCCTGAAAAAACCAAAGCCACCTTGTCGAACGCCATGGATGTCAGTGAACCGAATAACTGGCCCCGAATTGAGGCCTTGTTTCGTTTTAAAAATTGGTCATTGAAAGAATTGGGATATGGCGTGGTGAACGACAAAACGACTGAAAGGACCTTATTGGAACTCAATGAATTAGGCTGTCTTTCTGAACCCCATGCAGCCGTAGCTTATCGTTTGTTACGTGATCAGCTTCAAGCAGGAGAATCCGGCATATTCCTTGGGACGGCTCATCCTGCAAAATTTAAAGACAAGATAGAGCCCATTCTAAAACTGAGACTGGACTTACCGCCTGAGTTAGCACAAAGAGCAAATTTGCCTTTATTATCCAGGAATTTACCGGCGGATTATCGAGCTTTGTCCGATTTTTTACGAAAGTTACCGCTTTCTTTTTAATTTATCCGATCATCAAGTTGTAAAATACTGAGTCTCTCGACATGTCAGCCAAAATTATGGATGGTAAAGCCATCGCGCAGCAAATCAAAAATGAAGTCGCTCATGGCGTACAAAAACGCCTCAAACAAGGGAAACGTGCCCCTGGTCTGGCGGTGATATTAATCGGTGAAAATAGCGCGTCTCAGATTTATGTGGCGAATAAACGTAAGGCCTGTGAAGAAGTTGGGTTTGTTTCGTATTGTTATCCGTTGCCAGAAACAACCTCTAAAGCAGAACTGGTGTCTTTAATAAAGCAGCTTAATCAAGATCCTGAGATAGATGGCATCTTGGTTCAGTTGCCTCTACCGGAACGCTTTGATAGCGCGAACATGTTAGAACAGATACGCCCCGATAAAGATGTCGATGGGTTTCATCCTTATAACATTGGCTCTTTATGTCAAAGGATACCGAAATTACGCCCCTGCACACCTCTGGGCATCATGACCTTACTGGCGCGCTACGATCTCGATCCTTGTGGCTTGAATGCCTTGGTCGTGGGCGCCTCTAACATTGTGGGGCGGCCGATGAGCCTGGAATTGTTGCTGGCCGGTTGTACCACCACGGTCGCACATAGATTCACTCAACATCTCCAGCAACATGTTGAAAACGCGGATTTACTGGTGGTGGCAGTGGGGAAACCCTCTTTTATCCCTGGCACCTGGATCAAACCCGGCGCGATTGTGATAGATGTTGGTATTAATAGATTGCAAAATGGTCGCGTGGTAGGGGACGTAGAATTTGATATGGCTGCAACCAGAGCGGCATGGATCACGCCTGTTCCTGGCGGAGTCGGCCCCATGACGGTGGCCAGCTTGTTGCAAAATACGCTAAAAGCCTGTATGGAACGCACTTAACTTTTTTGTTTGCCAAAATCACCTGTGCTGGATTTTTCGTAACCCCCCCGCTCTCTTATGGCGCAGAATATGATAATAACTGCAAATCAATCGGTATTTTACTGGGCTCACCAGCGACTTCTCTGGTGAGTCTCGGCACCAAATAACCTGATACTTGACCTAAAAGTGCCTTCATAATTTGTCGTGCTTCGTGTTCCTCCACCATAAAATGCGCGGCACCCTGCACCTTGTCTAGCAAATGGAGATAATAAGGCAAAATTCCGGCGTTAAATAATCTATTGCTTAGCTGAGCCAATATTTCGGCGTTATTATTCACGTCTTTTAATAAAACGGTTTGATTGAGCAAGGTCACGCCCGCCTGTTTTAGGCGGTACATACTGTTATAAACGGTCTGATCCATTTCATTAGGATGATTAATATGGGTCACCATCAATATTTGCAAAGAAGAATTTGAAAAAGATTCACACAGTCTTGTTGTAATGCGAGAAGGGATCACGATAGGCAATCGGGTATGAATACGGAGCCGCTTAATATGTGGAATGGATTCTAAAACGGTGACTAAAGAAGCCAATTCAGGATCTTTGGCCATTAAAGGATCGCCCCCCGAAAAGATCACTTCATCTAATTCAGTGTGTTTTCTAATATAATTGAACACCTGCTCTCTATTGACTTGAGATCCCTTGTTGTTTTGATAAGGAAAATGACGGCGAAAGCAATAACGGCAATGGACTGCACAACCTCCTTTAATCAACATCAATACGCGATTACGATATTTATGAAGCAGGCCAGGCAAAACCGCTGCTTGTTCGTATAAGGGATCGGCACTAAAACCAGAGGTGTGAACGAATTCATCAGATAACGTCAGTACCTGTAATAAGAGGGGATCTTTGGGATCTCCAGGTGTCATTTTCTCTGCGAACGCGATGGGCACACGCAAAGGGAATAAAGCACGCGCGTGCGCGCCTTGTCTTAATTTTATGTTCTTCTCCAACTTTAAAAAAGACAATAATGCGAGAGGATCAGTGATAACATTGCCAAGTTCTTGTAACCAGTTTTCTCTGGTTGGGTGAGTGTCAGTGACCATATTTTTCATTGTTAACTTTAATTATCCGTTTCAAAAAGGATCATAGATGGCCACTTATTCTAGCAACGAATTTCGTTCGGGTCTTAAAATCATGTTAGACGGTGAACCCTGTTCTATCATTGAGAGTGAATTTGTTAAACCAGGCAAAGGCCAGGCGTTTGTTCGAACTCGTATTCGAAAATTAATTTCAGGGAAATTACTGGAAAAAACCTTTAAATCAACAGACAGCGTTGAAGGTGCAGATGTCGTCGATATGAATTTAATTTATCTCTATAACGACGGTGATTTTTGGCATTTTATGAATAATGACACCTTTGAACAATTGGCAGCGGATGTGAAAGCAACAGGTGAAAGCGCGAAATGGCTGGTCGAACAGGCTGAATGTATTTTGACATTGTGGAACGGACAACCCATTTCTGTGACGCCCCCTAATTTTGTGGAGCTTCAAATCGTTGACACCGATCCAGGTTTGAAAGGCGATACGGCTGGCACAGGGGGGAAACCGGCGACTTTAACCACAGGCGCCGTCGTTAAAGTGCCCTTGTTTGTCCAAATCGGCGAAATCATCAAAGTAGATACGCGTTCTGGTGAATACGTATCTCGTGTTAAATAAACTAAATCGATATATTTTTTCTCCTCAAACTGAATATTTCAGTATCATTGAATGATTCATTATATCTAGAATAAGAGAGAGCTATGGTTAAAAGAATAGGAGTATTAACCAGTGGGGGGGATGCACCAGGTATGAACGCCGCAATACGAGGTGTTGTCCGCTCTACTTTATTTAAAAATAAAGAAGTTTTTGGTATCTACGACGGCTATCAAGGTTTGTATGATAATCAGATACAACAACTCAATCGTTACAGCGTATCCGATATTATTAATCGAGGTGGCACGATTCTTGGCTCTGCCCGTTTCCCTGAATTTACTCAAAAAGAAAACCGGGCAAGGGCCATCAAAAATCTGAACTCACATGGGATTGATGCGCTGGTAGTGATTGGGGGAGACGGATCTTATGCCGGGGCTGAATTGCTCGCAAAAGAAGGCGGTATCCATTGTGTCGGTTTACCTGGGACTATTGATAACGATGTGGCAGGCACAGATTACAGCATTGGCTTTTTTACTGCGTTGCAGACAGTGGTCGAAGCGATTGACCGCCTACGTGATACATCCTCTTCACATCAACGTATTTCTATTGTTGAAGTCATGGGGCGTCATTGTGGCGATTTGACCTTAGCCGCGGCTATCGCAGGGGGATGTGAATTTATTGTGATACCAGAAGTCCCCTTTGATCGTAAAGAGTTGATCACAGAAATTAAGGCAGGTATTGCCAAAGGCAAAAAACACGCAATCATCACTATCACTGAGCGTATTTGTGATATTAATGAATTATCTCAATATATTGAAAAGGAGACAAAAAGAGAAACCAGGCCTACAGTATTAGGGCATATACAAAGAGGTGGAGCCCCTGTTGCTTACGATCGTATCCTGGCTTCTCGAATGGGCGCTTACGCAGTGGAATTATTGGTCCAAACTGATCACAAGGCAATATTGAGTTGCTGCGTGGGCGTTCAGAATGGCAAAATGCGGCATGCTCCCATTTCTGAGTGTATTTCTATAGACAATAAACGCCAAAAATTTAAAGAAGATTGGTTAGATGTCGCCAATACATTATTTTAAGCTTGTTTTAACCATCCACTCAAAAAGGAATTGAAGCGATCGATTGGACTTTGCTGACATGTGATTTTTTGAAAAGTAAGTTAACCGATAAGCCGGGTTTTGTCGTGGACAGTCATTCATCTAGGCCAGCAATCGCTTGATGGCTCAAGCAACCTACCCGAGTTCAGTACGAGCCGCACTATGTGAACCCCTATTTGGTCTTGCTCCGAGTGGAGTTTACCTTGCCACGATTGTTACCAAACGCGCGGTGTGCTCTTACCACACCCTTTCACCCTTACCTGATCCTCATATTTCAGGCCATCGGCGGTTTGCTCTCTGTTGCACTTGTCGTAGGCTCACGCCTCCCAGGCATTACCTGGCACTCTGCTCTATGGAGCCCGGACTTTCCTCCCCTTCTATTTTTTGTTTTTTTAATAAACATCAAAAGAAGCGGCGACTGTCTGGTTAACTTACTGGCGGATTATAGCCATATAAAAAAAAATAGCATCCTGAATATGTGTTATAAAAACTGAAACCCGCTCTAGAGCGGGTTTCAGCGGTTTTCATTTATTTCAAGCGATTGATATCCGTTATATTTTAATCAAATGGCCTCATTGGCAGGTAATCGAACATCGCTGTTTTAGTGCGTATTAGATAAAGTTGATACGAAAACCTAAATTCAACAGGTGATTGATTTTTCCATAACCTCCCATTTGTGCGTTGTAACCCGCTTGCCAGCTGAAAACAGGGGTGGATTGAGTATTGAAGCCAATCCCTACCCAGCCAGAGTGTTTGGGTAAGTCGATCCCTTTGACCCAATGATGTACAGAAGGGAAACCGACAAATGTCGCTTTATAACTCAAATCGTCTGCTTTTAAGCTCCGTTGATAAAGCCCGTAAGCCTGGACCCAGCTTGACCCCGCGGCCCAGTCAAAACGGTGAGCAAAACGGACACCCAGTAAGCCAGAAGTTTGATCGTAACTCGCCGCATTGGCCTTTAGAGCAAAGGCAGATTCGTCGCCTTTTTCTGCAAAAGCGCCGCGAGTGATCCGGTCATAGGCCAAACCAACGAACGGGGTGATGCGAGATTGGTTGCGATGCATGACATAGCCCGTTTCTAGATACCCTGACCATAGGTTATCTTTATGTTTTGCGCCGATCATTTTTTCATTATTGGTCAGAATTTTACGTTCCGTTTTATTGTTGATAGAGGCCCAACCTAAACGCCCTGCAGTGTACCAGCCTCGGTTTTGACCATATCGACTATAGACAGACACGCCGATATTACGTGATGTAGACTGCCCACCCCAACGGTCAAAACTGGCTTGCCCCCTCCCCGCCAACACTGCACCGCCTATAACCCAATTGTCATTGATGCGGGTGTCTGCGCCCCATTGACCGCCCCAAAAATCGGTTTTTCCGGTCGCAAAGCCCGTTTGTTTCAGTTCCCCTTTTCCTCCGTAAAGGTCAAACCACATGCCAGAGCTGGCTGAATTTTGTGTGATTTGATTTAAACGATTGCCTAAAACCCGGTTGATCATCGCGGATTGCTGGAAACTTAACGCTAAACCTGAGGCATACAATTGACCGGAAAGACTGTCCAGCATGTTGCCCAGTGTTTCTGGATCTGATGTGGTTAAGAGACGTTGTATTTCTGGTCTGGCCTGTGCCATTTTTTGCCTGTCTGGAGCTTTATTCAATGAGCTCGTTAAGGATTGTGCAACCGCATTGTAAGTTTCATCATCATTGCCCAGGATTTCTCTTTTTGCTCTCCTTGCTTCATAACCAATTCCTTCTTTGTCCTTTACTATGATAATAACAGTTTGACCATCGCTTCCATATTCAATTGTAAAATCATGTGTTTTTATTGGTTGATTACGTTCGTCGACGCCTTCTATTGAAGAAAATCTTCCATTCAAAATTCCTTTGGAAAGTAATGCTATATAATTATTGAGGGCAATTTCTTTTTCATCAACAAGCACGTTAAGTTTAGGATTATTTAAGAATATATTCTTGTTTACAAATAGCACGCTACCATTCTCACTGATCAAAGTAGAATTTTCATTTAAAGTTAATGTGCCGTCTACAATGCTTGTATCAAGAGATAATGTTGAATTTGGAGAAAATTTTTTACGAGTCAAGAGAAAGCCATTGTTGGTAATATCAGCATTGACCATTCCGTTTGCGATCTTAAAATTAGCTTCCTTATCAATAGTGACATTTGAATTCAGTACTCCCCCAAGAAGTGATAACCGGCCTTTTTTTACATGAGTGTCTCCTGTGTAGGAATTTTCTCCTGTTAAAATCAATTCCCCCTCGCCTTTTTTTATCAAACCTGCATCACCGTCGATATTATTGCTGAAAACATAGCCTTGACCAGCCTGGTTGGTGACATCCGCCACAAAAGAATATTTTTCCTCGTCAGTGACGCCCTGGAGGTCCGTTAATCTTTTATCAAATAGACTTGGGCCATTAATGGCTTTTTCGGCATCCACCACTCCCCAGCCTGTATCGTCACTGAGTTCTTTTTTATGAGCGTTAGAACCTGAGGTTAAGATTACCTGGCGCAGATTATTTACGGTCATCCAAGGGTATTTTCCCGAAACCAATGCGGCTATCCCTGAAACAATAGGCGCGCTATAGCTTGTGCCGCGATACATTTCACCTCTCATCCAAAGCTGCATAGGAGCCCCAATACAAAAATTCTTTGCTCTGTAACATTTTACAGAACCGTTGTCTATTTCTCCATCGGGATACACTCCAACTACCGCGATCCAAACTCTTTCAAGTTGTGGACGAAAATAAGGTAGCCCACCTGTGTAGGGATGACGAATAATAGAGTCATTTCCCGCGGCCCAAATGTGTAAAACCTGAAAATCGTTGACTGATTTTTCCAGGTATGCAATAAGCTGTTGTTTTTTTGCAATTATTCCAAACCCATATGCAGAATTGTCAAGAGTATAACTGTGATTAATGATTTTTATGTTGTTATTTAACACCAGCTCCCCAATCTCCTCAATATTTATGAGTTTTGCTTTATTTACATTATTAGGTTTATGATTTACATAAAAAACATGACTTTCAGGCGCCACTCCTCCAGCAAAATTACCTGTTTTATTGCCTACAATCATCGATACTACTGATGCGCCATGCCCAAACTTCTGATTTTCTGCAGTGGTGGAGGGATTTATCTCATTGATTTTTTTTTTGTCCAGCTCTGGAACATCAGGTATATCTCCACTGTCGATGACCAGTATATTAACACCTTGACCTTTATGTCCCTGTTGATGCACTTTTTTGATTTTAGTCTGGTCTAGGTAATCCTCAACAAAAATTCGTTCCCAGCTCTCAGGTTGTTTATCAGGGTTAATCTGAACACTTGGTGTTGGTGGAAGAGCATATGTCCCCCCGCTCCCTCCACCACCACCTCCACCTCCTCCACAGGAGATTAATGTAGTTAAGAGAGACAGTTTCCCGATTTTTTTTACAAAAGAAGGTAATACCAAAAGGTTAAATTTTTTCATCATGTTATTTTTTGTAAGTTGTTTGTGATATAGCTGATTGTTATGAAGCAATATCATTGCATAATGAAAGTGTGAGGTTGTGTTTCGTTAAGAGTAAAAACATGAAGAAAAAGAAATGTAATTTTTTTTAAGCAGCCAAAAGATAAAATGGCTCTGAAGGGGGTATGATTTTTTTTTGGGATGAGGCGTGATTCTCGCTAATCTATAAATATTTTAAATAAAATTAACAATCGGCTTTAGTTAAAACGGTTTATTTTTTAATTTTTCCCTGATAAAAAAATCATATTAAAAATAAAAAAGAATTTTTTTATAATAGGGTTGAATCGAAAAAAATTTTTTTGATAGAAAGAGGGGGATGAATTCAGGCTAATATTGATTTCATTTTTAATCCATAAAGTAACGCGTTGCTCACGCGTTACCTCAGTATTTTCTTGATCGATTATGATAAAATGTTGATCACCGCTTGGCCAATATCGGTCAGGCTATGGACCGTTTTTACCCCCGCCGCTTCCAGGGCTAAAAATTTTTCTTCCGCGGTTCCTCGTCCTCCTGAAATGATGGCGCCCGCATGTCCCATACGCTTTCCTTTCGGCGCTGTCACTCCTGCGATATAAGCCACGACCGGTTTTTTAAATGACATATTTTTGATGTAATCTGCGGTTTCTTCTTCTGCGTTTCCACCAATTTCACCTATCATGACAATTACTTCTGTTTGAGGATCCTGTTCAAACAACGTGAAAATATCAATGAAATGAGAGCCTGAAATAGGGTCTCCTCCAATACCCACACAGGTCGATTGACCTAAACCAACATCGGTGGTTTGTTTGACGGCTTCATAAGTTAATGTGCCTGAACGTGACACAATGCCAACCTTGCCCGGACGATGAATATGACCAGGCATAATCCCAATTTTACAGGCGCCAGGCGTAATAATCCCCGGGCAATTCGGGCCTATCATTCTCACATGGCTTTGTTTGAGTTTCTCTTTGACGATCAGCATGTCTAACGTCGGAATTCCTTCCGTAATGCAAACAATCAGAGTTATGCCCGCATCGATGGCTTCAAGAATCGAATCTTTGCAAAAAGGCGCAGGCACATAAATAACAGAAGCCGTCGCCCCAGTTTTTAAAACCGCTTCTTTGACCGTATTAAATACAGGTAAGCCTAAATGGGTGGTTCCTCCTTTACCTGGAGTGACGCCCCCAACCATTTGAGTGCCATAAGCGATGGCGTGTTCTGAATGGAAAGTGCCTTGGCTGCCGGTAAAACCCTGGCAAATGACTTTGGTATTTTTATCCACTAAAATAGACATTATTTTTCCTTCACTGCTGCAGCAATTTGCTTTGCCGCATGGGTTAAACTGTTTGCGGCAATAATATTAAGGCCACTGTCAGACAATTTTTTAGCCCCTGGTTTGGCATTGTTACCTTCAAGACGGACCACGACGGGGATTTGCATACCCACTTCGGCAACGGCAGCGATAATGCCATCTGCAATTAAATCGCAGCGTACAATCCCCCCAAAAATATTAACTAAAATCGCTTTGACTTTTTCGTCAGACAAAATAATTTTAAAAGCCTCTGTGACACGTTCTTTGGTGGCTCCCCCGCCAACATCCAAAAAATTAGCAGGTTCAGCACCATACAGTTTCACCATATCCATTGTGCCCATGGCAAGGCCCGCGCCATTGACCATGCACCCAATATTGCCCTCTAACGCCACATAATTTAATTCAAATTGCGCCGCGTGCGCTTCACGGGCATCTTCTTGCGTGACATCATGAATCTGACGTAATTCAGGTTGCCGATATAGGGCGTTACCATCTACGGTTAATTTTGCGTCCAAGCAAATAAGTTCTTCCTTTTTGGTGATGACCAAAGGGTTAATTTCTAGTAGCGCTAAATCACATTCTAAAAACAATTTTGCTAAATTCATGAAAATCTGACTGAACTGGCTGACTTTTTTACCAGTTAATCCCAGTTGAAATGCCAGTTCACGCCCTTGGAAAGGCTGTGGTCCCGTCAAAGGATCGATCGTCACTTTGTGAATGAGATGCGGGGTTTTTTCTGCGACTTTTTCAATCTCAACGCCGCCTTCGGTAGAGGCCATAAAAACGACACGGCTTGAACTGCGGTCTATCACAGCGCCAAGATATAATTCTTGAGCAATATCTGTTGCAGCCTCTACTAAAATGTGATGAACAGGCTGACCCTGCAGATCGGTTTGGTAGGTCACCAAATTTTTACCCAACCACTGCTCGGCAAAAGCGCTGACATCTTGCGGGTTGTTACATAATTTGACCCCCCCCGATTTCCCTCTGCCTCCTGCATGCACTTGACATTTTGCGACCCAAAGATCTCCGCCAAGCTCTGTGGTCGCTTTTTCTGCTTCATCCGCTGAGCGACAGACATACCCTTTTGGAACAGGCAAGCCCCGTCGAGCAAATAATTCTTTTGCTTGATATTCATGTAAATTCATTATGTTATCCCATGTACAGTGTTGATGAGGCGGGCTGAACGTAGAGCCATTCCCCAGATTTTAATTCTAAAGGAAATATTGAGTAAGGCTGAACAGGGCTGTTTTCAGCCCTATGTTTTATAGATCAAGCAATAAACGAACGGGATCCTCAAGCATGTGTTTGATGGTCACCAAATAACCTACAGATTCACGACCATCCACCAAACGGTGGTCATACGAAAGCGCTAAATACATCATTGGGAGGATCACAACCTGACCTTTGACTGCCATTGGGCGCTCCTGGATGGTATGCATGCCCAAAATGGCACTTTGAGGAGGATTAATGATGGGGGTAGACATGAGTGAACCAAAAACCCCTCCGTTAGTAATGGTAAAATTCCCCCCAGTTAATTCGTCAACCTTGAGCTTACCGTCACGCCCTTTCAGCGCCAGAGACTTAACCTGTTTTTCAATATCCGCCATGCTTAAGGTATCCGCATCACGCAGAACAGGTGTGACAAGACCACGTGGCGTAGAAACCGCAATACTGATATCAAAATAATGGTGATACACAATATCCGTGTCATCAATAGAGGCATTAATTTCAGGATAGCGTTTTAGGGCTTCTATCACCGCTTTCACATAAAAAGACATTAAGCCTAAACGTACGCCATGGCTTTTTTCAAAAGCCTCACCATATTTTTTACGTAAATCCATGATGGGCTTCATATTCACTTCGTTAAAAGTGGTTAACATGGCCGTGTTATTTTTTGCCTGCAGCAAGCGTTCAGAGATTTTTTTACGCAGGCGCGTCATGGGGACACGTTTTTCACTACGATGTATGCCCATCTGCTCTGCAGCAGCAGAAAAAGCGGTATTTTTTGAAATATCAGAAGCTTCGCTCTGGGAGATAGGTTGAGAGGGGATCTTTTTTGAATCGTTTTGAGCGGATAAATATTGTTCGACATCTTCACGAGTCATACGCCCACCCGGGCCCGTGGCTTTGATCAGGCGAGCATCAAGCTCATGCTCAGCAATCAGGCGACGAATGGCTGGGCTTAAAGTCTCTATTGTTTGTGATTCGTTTGTGACATCTGACGCTGGCTTCTCACTGGATTTTTTTTCATTGGCAGAGGTCGATGTGCTTTTCTGTATTTTTTGAGACGTAGATTCAGAAAAGACATCTTCTAGCCGCATTTGACCCAGTTTTTGGCGTGAAACGACGGTGGCGCCTTCATCCTCTGCTATCGAATCGAGGATACCAGAAGTGCTTGCTGGGACTTCTAAAACGACTTTATCGGTTTCAATTTCCACTAAAACCTCATCGCGTTGAACCCTTTCGCCTGGTTTTTTATGCCAAGTGGCCACAGTGGCATCTACCACAGACTCAGGTAAATCAGGCACCAGAATATCTGTATTATTCATTATTCATTCCTATGTAGTGACGATTTTGCACGAGCAAAGCGCTATTCGATGGTTAAAGCGTCGTTAAGCAAATCTTTTTGTTGTTTTTGATGCACTGAGAGATAACCCACAGAGGGAGAGGCTGAGGCCGGCCGGCCCGCATAACGTAAGGAAGCAGCAAAAGGGATCACCTCTCGAAAATGATGTTGACTACAATACCAGGCCCCTTGATTCAGAGGTTCTTCTTGACACCAAACAAAATCATGCACATGCGCATAGGGCTCAAAAAGCATTTTTATTGCTTGATGGGGAAAAGGGTAAAGTTGCTCAATACGAATAATCGCCACATTATCTTGCTGATTTTTACGACGTTGTTCTAACAGATCGTAATACACTTTGCCGGCACAGATCACAACACGTTTGATAGAATCGCTGTTTAGCTCATCCATTTCACCGATGGCCGGCAAAAAAGTGCCTTCGGCTAATTCTTTAAGAGATGAAATCGCTAAAGGATGGCGAAGCAACGATTTCGGGGACATCACCACCAACGGGCGTCTCATGGGTCTTAATGATTGACGACGCAACATATGGTAAACCTGTGCAGGCGTAGAAGGAATGCAGACCTGGATATTTTGCTCAGCACAAAGTTGCAGATAGCGTTCTAAACGTGCTGAAGAGTGCTCTGGGCCTTGGCCTTCATAGCCGTGTGGTAATAACATCACAAGACCACACATACGACCCCATTTTTGCTCTCCAGAACTGATAAATTGATCGATAACCACCTGAGCACCATTGGCAAAATCACCAAACTGGGCTTCCCAAATGGTTAAAGTACGAGGTTCCGCTGTCGAATAACCGTATTCAAAAGCCAGTACTGCTTCCTCAGATAAAACCGAATCCCAGACCTTAAAGTCACCTTGGTGTTGGTGAATGTTTTCTAAAGGTACATATGTTGAGCCATTTTTTTGATCATAAATCACGGCATTCCGGTGAAAAAAGGTGCCACGCCCTGAATCTTCACCTGATAAACGAATGGAAATGCCTTTATCTAGCAAGGTGGCGTAGGCTAATGTTTCGGCGGCACCCCAATCGAGGGGTTTCTTCCCTGCGGCCATTTCTGCGCGATCTGCATAAATTTTAGCGACTCGAGATTGCATGTCGATTTTTTCAGGGATAAGACTGATTTTTTTTGCCAACTCTCTTAAAGAGCCCATTTTAACTGTATTAGGGTATTGAGCATCCCATTCATGATTAAGGTAAGACTGCCAATTAAAAGAATGGGGCTTCATGGGACGCCATTCCTTCACCATGCCTTTACCCTGATCTAAAGCATCTCGATAAAGATTGACCATTTCGGTCGCGTCTTCTTGAGTGACGATATTTTCCTGAATTAATTTTTGTGCGTAGATTTCCCGAGTCGTTGGATGTTTTTTGATTTTTTGGTACATGATGGGTTGAGTCGCGCTCGGTTCATCCGCTTCATTGTGGCCATGTCGTCGGTAGCACACCAAATCGATCATAAAATCGCGCTTAAAAGTGTTACGAAAATCCAGGGCCAAACGAGCGACAAAAGCCACGGCTTCGGGGTCATCCGCATTGACGTGAAAAATCGGTGCCTGTACCATTTTGGCGACATCAGTGCAATATTCGGTGGAGCGGGCATCTTGGGGATTTGAGGTGGTAAAACCGATTTGATTGTTAATCACGATGCGCACTGTTCCGCCCACTTCATAACCTCGGGCTCGAGACATATTTAAGGTTTCTTGCACCACGCCTTGCCCAGTGATTGCTGCATCCCCGTGGATCGTGACGGGGAATACTTTATTGCTTGCTTTATCACTGAGGCGATCACGACGCGCTCGTACAGAGCCGATGACAACGGGGCTGACAATTTCCAAATGAGACGGATTAAACGCCAACGCCAAATGAATCAGGCCCCCTTCTGTTTCAATATCAGAGGAAAAACCTTGATGATATTTGACATCCCCTGTGCCGAGATGCTCTTTATGTTTGCCTGCAAATTCATCAAAAAGATCTTGAGGCATTTTGCCTAATACATTGATCAACACATTCAAACGACCACGGTGCGCCATACCCAGAACGACTTCTTTCATGCCCTGCTGACCTGCGTGACGAATCAGTTCTTTCAGCAAGATAACCAAAGCATCGCCGCCCTCGAGTGAAAAGCGTTTCGCTCCTGGAAATTTGGCCCCTAAATAACGCTCTAAGCCCTCGGCAGCCGTCAATTCACTTAAAAAACGCCGTTTTTCCTCAGGATCAAATTGAGGCTGCCCCATGATAGGTTCGATGCGTTGCTGTATCCAGAGCCTTTCTTCAGTATTGTTGATATGCATATACTCGGCGCCTATCGAGCCGCAATACGTCTTCTTTAATGCAGTGTATAAATCTGCCAATGTCATTGTTTTTTTTGGAATAGCAAAGGAACCGATGTTGAAACTGTTTTCAAAATCACTTTCAGTTAAATCATGATAGGCTAGATTAAGATCAGGAACGGGTTCGCGCTCCCATAAACCGAGAGGATCTAAATGCGCGTTTTGATGGCCCTGGAAGCGAAAAGCATTCATCAGATTGAATACTTTGACTTGCTTGGAATCGAGATCTAAGCCGTTACAGGAAGATAATAAACCCGCCTTGTTTTTTGCTAAATCTCGACAATATTGACGAACTTCTGAATGTAATGGTCTGGCCGTTTCGGCGGATGAAAATTGCTCAAAAATGGTTTTCCAGCTTTGTTCTACTGAATTGGGATTGATTAAAAAATCTTCGTAGAGTTGTTCTATATAGGATTGATTAGCTCCTGCCAGATAGGAAGAATTCAACCAAGCCTGCATTAGCCCGTTCTGCATGATGATCCTTAAAGCTGAAAGCTTTGATTTTTATAATTAAGCACCACGTTCTAATAACATGGATTTGATGTGCCCGATGGCGCGTGTTGGGTTGAGGCCTTTAGGGCAAACACTGACACAATTCATAATGCCATGACAACGAAAAACACTGAATGCATCATCTAAACCCTCTAAACGAGTTTGCGTTTGTGTATCCCTGCTGTCGATTAAAAAACGATATGCGGCTAATAACCCTGCGGGGCCCACAAATTTATCGGGGTTCCACCAAAATGAAGGGCAAGCAGTGGAACAACAAGCACATAAAATACATTCATATAACCCGTCTAATTTGGCTCTTTCTTCAGGAGATTGTAAATGTTCTCGGGCAGGCGGGTTTTTCCCGTCATTTAATAGGTAAGGCTTGATTTTTTCGTACTGGGCATAAAATTGGGCCATATCCACCACGAGATCACGCACCACAGGCAGACCAGGGAGAGGGCGAATGACCATTTTTTGATTGGCTTTAATCAGGCTCGACACCGGTGTAATACAAGCCAGCCCATTTTTGCCATTCATGTTCATGCCATCTGAACCACAAACACCTTCACGACAGGATCGGCGAAAAGTCAGGGTGGGATCTTTTTCTTTTAACGCAATGAGGGCATCGAGCAACATCATATCCCTGCCTTCTTCGAATGGCAGACTATAATCTTGCATTCGTGGCTTATCATCGACATCAGGATTATAACGATAGATTGAAAATTCGAGCGTCATGCGTTTTTTCATTTTTACAGCTCTCTTATACTTTTATTGTGCTAAAAATCGAAACAGGCCAATCATCAGTAAGAACGCACTTTAGGTGGAAATGCGGGTCTGAGTTTGGGCTCCATATTTACTTTACGACGCGCCATACTTTGTGTCTGTGGTAAAAATAATGAGTGACATAACCAGTTGATGTCATCACGTTCTGTGAAATCAAACCGGCTATGGGCACCTCGACTTTCTTTACGGAAATGGGCAGAAACGGCCGTTGAAAAAGCAGTTTCCATCAAATTATCCAATTCCAGGCATTCAATACGCTGGGTGTTAAATTCAGTCGAAGTATCTTCCAGGCGTGCATGGTTGAGTCTCTCTCGGATGACGTTGAGCTTTTTTAATCCCTCAGCCATCGATTCACCTTCACGGAAAACAGAAAAATGATTTTGCATGCAGGTTTGCAATGCTTGACGAATTTCAACGGGATCTTCACCTGATTGTGTGTTATTCCAACGATGAATGCGTTCTAGAGCAGCGTCAAGGTCAGCATCACTGGCATCACGACTTTCGCCTTGCTCTTTTAAGGATTCTGATAAATGAAGCCCAACCGCTCGACCAAACACCACCAAATCAAGTAAAGAATTACCCCCTAAGCGGTTCGCGCCATGCACAGAAACACAGGCAACTTCACCTACAGCAAATAAGCCGGGTATCACTTCATCTTCCCCATTTGGATTGACAGTGATGGCCTGGCCTGTGAATTTAGTAGGGATCCCGCCCATCATATAATGGCAGGTTGGGATAACAGGAATAGGCTCTTTGATAGGGTCGACATGAGCGAAGGTTCGAGATAATTCCAGGATACCGGGTAAACGTGATTCGAGCACTTCTTTGCCTAAATGATCTAATTTTAATTTGACGTGTGGCCCCCAAGGCCCTTCACAGCCCCTGCCTTCACGAATTTCAATCATGATAGAACGTGCGACCACGTCACGCCCCGCGAGATCTTTTGCGTTAGGCGCATAGCGTTCCATAAAACGTTCGCCATGACGGTTTAGTAAATATCCGCCTTCGCCCCGACAACCCTCAGTCACTAAAACGCCAGCCCCTGCAATGCCTGTTGGATGAAATTGCCACATTTCCATATCTTGCACGGGGACCCCAGCACGCAACGCCATACCAATACCATCGCCCGTATTAATATGCGCATTCGTTGTCGATTGATAAATTCGCCCTGCCCCCCCCGTCGCAAGAATGGTGGCACGCGCTTTAAAATAAACGATTTCGCCCGTTTCAATGGAGATGGCGGTGCATCCAACAAAAACGCCATCCTGGTTTTTGACCAGATCCAATGCATACCATTCAGAAAAAATCGTGGTGTTGTTTTTTAAATTTTGTTGGTAGAGGGTATGCAGCAAAGCATGTCCGGTTCGATCGGCCGCAGCCGCTGTGCGAGCGGCTTGAGCGCCGCCAAAATTCAGAGATTGCCCGCCGAAAGGGCGCTGATAGATACGCCCATCATCCTGCCGAGAAAAGGGTAACCCCATGTGTTCTAATTCAATGATGGCTTCAGGGCCGTTTTGACACATATATTCGATTGCATCCTGATCTCCAATATAATCGGAGCCTTTGACGGTGTCATACATGTGCCATTCCCAGTTGTCTTCATGATGATTGCCTAATGCGACGGTGATCCCCCCTTGGGCAGATACGGTATGAGAGCGGGTCGGGAACACTTTTGAAACCAGCGCGCAGGAGAGCCCCTGCTGAGAAATTTGCAGGGCCGCGCGCATGCCGGCACCCCCAGCACCAATGACGACAGCATCAAATGCTCTTACAGGCAATTTCATTTAAACACTCCAAACGACCATCGTTCCGTAAAATACATAGACCATCAATACGACCAACACCAGCAGTTGTAGTAACAGTCTCAAAGGTAATGATTTGACATAATCGGTGAATACTTGCCATAGGCCAATCCAGGCATGAATCAGAATCGAGAATAAAGTGAGAAGGGTAAAAATTTTAGTGAAAGCAGCGGCAAAAAAATGTTGCCAAATTTCGTAAGTTACATTCGGGGTAATCGCAAAAAAACCAAACAGGTAAAAAACATATAGCGCAATAATAATCGCAGAGGCACGCAGTAGTAGCCAATCTTGAATTCCATTACGCCCTAAAGCAGAAGCGTTGCTTACCATATGATGATTCCCACTAAAATCGACAGTAAAACTGTGATAACCATCACCACCTGAGCAGAGCGGATACCCAGTTTTAGGTTTTCTTCAATACAACCAAAATCCATTAACAAATGACGAATGCCCCCTAAAAGATGATAAAACAAGGCCGTGAGAAAACCCCACAGTATCAATTTCATCAAAAAATGATCGACGATGGTAGAGGCTTTTATAAAGCCTTCTGGTGAAGAAAGAGAAACACCTAAAAGCCAAACAAAGAAACCGACAGCAAAAAAAATAATCACGCCTGATATACGATGCAAAATCGAAGCAATTGCCGTTAGAGGAAACCGAAACGTCATTAAATCTAAATTGATCGGTCTTTGTTTTTTTATCATTTTTACCCCATTTTTATCATTTCTGAGCTTCGTTATCCACATAAGAAGTATGATAACGCAGACCTAATAACAGTATCTGATTGGCATATTTTGATTGGAATCATTTTTCAGTCAATTCATCTGCATTTTATATGAAAATAGTGTTTTATTTCAAAGTATTCAAAATGAAAATGAATAAATTTACATAACCATATGATATTCAAAATAAATTCACTGCGATGTTTAAGGGTATCTTGTGATACTAATGTGATTATAAATGATATAAAAATTGTCTACACTGAGACTATTTGTAAAACCGTGAAAAGAAGTGACATGCAATGTGTTTAAAAGAAGTTTATCTTAAATATGAAAGTAAATATGTTAAGGAGATTAGGAATGTCTGATAAAAAAGCAACGCTGATTATTGATGGAGAAACTTTGATTGAACTTGAACGATTTTCACCTACTTTAGGTACCCAAGTCATCGATGTGCGCCCTTTGATTTCTAAAAAGTATTTTACTTTTGATCCAGGATTTACCTCAACGGCTTCATGCGAATCAAAAATTACCTTTATCGACGGTGAAAAAGGTGTGTTACTACATCGTGGTTTCCCTATTAAAGAACTCGCGAATCATTCCACTTATTTAGAAGTGTGTTACATCTTGTTGTATGGTGAGCCTCCTACCCCAGCACAATATGCGACATTCAAAACAACCATCACCCGCCATACGATGATCGATGATCAAATCACACATTTATTTCGTGGCTTTCGTCGTGATTCACATCCAATGGCGGTACTTTGTGGTGTCACAGGTGCTCTGGCGGCTTTTTACCATAATGGTTTAGATGTGCATGATCAAAATCATCGCGAACTCAGTGCGTTTCGTTTATTGTCCAAGATGCCTACCATGGCGGCCATGTGCTACAAATATTCTATCGGTCAGCCTTTTGTTTTTCCTCAAAATAATCTCTCTTACGCCGCTAATTTTTTAAATATGATGTTTTCAACCCCTTGTGAAGAATACCAGGTTACCCCTGTTGTGGAGCGTGCGATGGATCGCATTTTAATTTTGCATGCAGATCATGAGCAAAATGCATCCACGTCCACAGTACGTACAGCGGGTTCTTCTGGCTCCAATCCTTTTGCTTGTATTGCCGCTGGGATCGCGTCTTTATGGGGCCCTTCTCATGGAGGAGCCAATGAAGCCTGCTTAAAAATGCTAGAGGAAATAGGTAAAGCTGAAAATATTCCTAAATTTATAGCGCGGGCTAAAGATAAAAATGATGATTTTCGATTGATGGGATTTGGTCATAGAGTGTACAAAAATTATGATCCCAGAGCAAAAGTGATGAAAGAAGCCTGTGATGAAGTGTTAAATGAGCTCAATATACAAGATCCTTTGTTCGAAGTAGCAAGGGAATTAGAGCACATTGCGCTCAACGATCATTACTTTATTGAGAAAAAACTCTATCCTAATGTCGATTTTTATTCCGGGCTTATCCTGAAAGCAATAGGTATTCCGACTTCGATGTTTACTGTGATATTTACTGTGGCCAGAACGATTGGCTGGATTTCACACTGGAAAGAAATGCATGATGAAGGACTTAAAATTGCTCGACCCCGTCAGCTGTATCGGGGATACACTCAGCGTGCATTTAAGAGCCAAAATTTTCATTAAATCCAGTTTGGAATAAGTATTAAAAGGAAAGGGTATCAGTCGCTTCTCACCAAGCAAGCCCAAGCCCTATTACTCAGGCATGGCCAAATAGAGAGAATGTATAGCAGTCGCGGGAACATTTCACTGAAATCTCAACACTATAAGAAAATTGTCGCGAATGGCCGTCGTATTGCATTAGCCAGCGGGTTGCATGGAGATCTGATAGAGGACGGACTTGCCCAGAGTGATACGGTGGTAGACCGCGTGCGGCCTGAAGATGTACCAAAAGAAATTTCCAGATTAAAGACATCAGCGAAAGTGAGGGTCGTGGAGAGTGATTATAAAAACTATACCTCCGTATTCCAGCAATATTATATTGCATTACAGGTTGGAGAATTTGATAAGCCTTTCTTTAAAAAGGGAACAAATGTTGTATTCGCTCTGCGTAATGATAACCAGACTCAGACGCAAGTGAGATTAAAAAACCTGTACAGCGAATTGGCGCAGAACGGTGAGCGTCAACTCAAACACGATTATACTTTGCAGACCAGTGATGGCGTATTTTTAAAAGGATTCCCAGAGACATTGAGTCAAACAGAAGCGCAAGATTTGTTTTTCCAGATAAACCTGATTCGGGTGACAGTGTAAGGATCCTCAATCATTATGCAGAGAACTCAAAGGAAGATTTCAATCTGGATTTGATCAAAGTGGGAGTGGAGATATTAAAAGTTGAACAATTAGCACAAGCGATGGCGGGTCTTTCGGCATCGAACAATGAAGCCGTTGGGTCTCAAAAACCTCTTAAACAAAGAGGTGCCAAAATCGCAACAATTTCTGCCTCAAACAAGGAATCAATATCACACTCAATGCGCTTCTTTGACTTTTAGTTTTAGCCCATCTGTCAGAGTAAATATCTGAACAATCTGATAAAGCAGGGCCATCGAAATATCAATCGACGAATACGCCCTATGATGAGATTTAAATCATTCTGGCAATCACAGATCTGCACAGACATCGAGATGATGTATGTTAAAAAAGGGACAACTTCAACATCCGAATCGGGAGAGGTTGTTATACACCGCTCAATTTTATCTTTTAGATGCCTAAAAAACAGCAGAGGGTTTTTTTCGGATCTATCGTCTTTAATGCAACACAACCTTAAAAAATGCTCATGCAAAAAGAGAATATACTGCCTTCAGATTAAACTTGAATTACTTTAACCCCCCGCTCATTTTATAATATCTCTTATGACAGCCCGGATTGTGTGAACAACTTTTACAATAGCGGCTGTTACAGCCAGTCTGCTCCTCTTCGACAGCTTCTATCTTACCCATGATAGTAAGCTGCGATAACATGGCTTCCATGAAAGGCAAAGGCGTGTGAAGCAGTCGACTCAGCTGATCTGCATCCATCATGCCGTTTAGCGCAATCGCATTGCGTATTTTAAATAAATCCGTCATGACACATTCGTTGGTTTTGCAAAAAGAGGGTAACGTCTTAGACCCAGGATAATCAGCCCATTGATCACAAAAAGTGCCATGATCGTGAGTGTACTTCGTTTGGGATCCTGAGAAAAAGTGGCGATTTGATAAAACAAGGTGGAGAAAGACCAAGCTAAATTCAAGCCCCATAAAATCGAAAAAATCATCCACCCTCGATGGGTTTCTCGAGCAATGGCACCCATCACGGAGGCACAGGGTACATATAAAAGAACAAAAATCAAATAGCTATAAGCGGCAATATCGGATCCGAATTTTTGGCTCATGACGCCCATCGATCCTTGAGTCATTTCTCCATCCCCCTGGCTTGCTTTGATAGGGTTAGACAGTACGTTGCTGTTAATACTGTGTCGCAGTCCTTCCCAGGTTTCATCTATGGCACCAGCCAATTCGTCTAACAAATGAAAATCGTCCGGATCAAAGGGTTCATTGTGGATCCGCTCAGCGGTGTACAATGTATTTAATGTGCCTACCACCACTTCTTTGGCCATCGCACCCGCAATTAAACCGACCGTCGCTTGCCAATGATCGGATTTGATGCCTAACGGCTCCAATAGAGGTGTCAACTCTTTACTCACAGAAGCTAAAGCAGAGTCGTTGATATTATCCACTGTTCTACCCGAAAGAGAAAAACTGTTTAGTCCTCCAATCAGAATACTGGCCATAATGATGACCTTTCCCGCGCGGATCACAAATCCTTTTAAACGCTGCCAAGTCTGTAAAAGTAAGGTTTTGAGATGGGGAACATGATAGATCGGCAATTCCATAATAAAGGGGGAGGCTTCACCTTGCACCAAGGTATATTTTAAGAGTAATCCGGTCAAAATTGCGGCCGCAATCCCAAGCAAATAAAGTGAAAAAACGACACTGGCCCCCGATTTCCCAAAAAATGCGGCAGAAAAAACGGCAAATATGGCAAGCCGGGCACCGCAAGACATGAAAGGGGCCATCATAATGGTGATCAATCGTTCACGAGGCGCTTCTAAAGTGCGCGCGCCCATAATTGAAGGCACATTACACCCAAAACCGACAATCAATGGTACAAACGACTTCCCGGGTAATCCGATCAGCTGCATGAATCGATCCATCACGAAAGCAGCTCGTGCCATGTAGCCTGAATCTTCTAAAAAAGAAAGAAAAAGATACATCATGGCAATCTGCGGTACTAACGGCAGCATAGTATTAATGCCTCCTCCTATGCCTTGAGCCAAAAAAACGGTCAACCAGTCAGGAAAATGAAGCTGATAGCCCAACCACTGAGTGCCTTTAATAAAAAAGGCAGAGGAGCCGATATCAAAGAGCGGTTGAAATGCGCCTCCTACATTAATCGCCAGAATAAACATCAGATACATGACAAATAAAAAGAGGGGTACCCCAAGCCAACGGTGCAGAATAAAGCGATCCAACACTTCCGTAGTGCGATGCCCAGAGAGCTGTTCAGTCCGGATCACTGCATCAGTGATACTCTTGATGGATTGATAACGGGCGTTTGCAATCACGACATCAGAATCGTTATGGCGATTTTGCTCTAATATTTTGTTTAATTCGGCTTCGAATGCGCCTGATTTTTTGGCCTGTGAGATACTGTAAATATCCCCTTCAAGCATTTGTAATGCTAACCATCGACGTTTTTGTTCGGGTATTTTGTCGTGAGGAATGATTTCAATCAATTGATTAAGCGCGCTGATTAAACAGGAAGGATATTTCACCAAATCATCTTTTTTCTTGATCTGCCTGACGTCGCTCTGAAAAGAATTTATTGTGTGTTTTAACTCTTTGATGCCCCTTGCCTGTGTTGATATTAAGGGGACCACAGGGCAGCCTAATTGAGTCGAAAGCGTTGCGATATCAATATCTATATGTTGATTTTGAGCGATATCCAACATATTAAGCGCGAGAATGCAGGGAATTTCCCATTCCAATAATTGCAGTGTCAAATAAAGGTTGCGTTCTAGATTAGATGCATCGATCACATTGATCAGTAAATCTGCTTTATTATCTAGAATATATTCAGAGGCAATTTTTTCATCTAATGAAGTCTGCTCTGAAATCGTGGTCAACGAATAAATACCTGGCAAATCAACCAGAGTCACCTGATACTCAGACGTATTAAATTCACCTTCTTTACGCTCTACTGTGACACCTGCCCAATTACCCACACGTTGATGAGCGCCAGTTAATTGATTAAAAAGCGTTGTTTTTCCTGTATTTGGATTGCCGATTAAACCGATGGTGAGTTTTTTCATGAAATTTTTAAGGGAATTTATGTAAAGTTTAAAAAATGTAAATCGGATTTACGTAATACCAAATTGATTTTATTTATCTTTATATGAAGAGGATCCCCCATCGGAGCTTCTCGAATCACAGTGAAAAATAAACCTGGAAGCACACCCAGTGACAGTAATTTTTGCCGATAAGCGGGGCTGATGTCTTTCGAAAAACCGATAATATGATAAGAATGACCTGAAATAAAATGCATATGACCTGATACTTAACGCAATAATATGCGATATAAAATAGAAGAATGATAATCGTTATCATATTTAATTTAAGTATCAATACAATGCTATATTTATTTTTTTTAATAAAAAAAGTTAAAAATCATGATTAAGCCAAGAACACAAAACGAAACAAGTTGAAAGCGTTTAGCCGTTCTCTAAAGCAATAAAATGGTTTAAGTGTCTGAATTCTTTTATACGAGCACAAGCAATAGGCTTGCTGGTAAACGAGTCAGCCGCGATTATAATCTCACTTCTAAAAAAATCATCAATACTCCTCTTCTTATGCCGCTATTTTACTGGATCAGTGGGGGTCATTAGAAGGTCATCCTTATTATCCCACATGGAAATGTAGATCTAATTTAAGCCCTGAATCTGTTGAATTATTATCACCAGAATTTGATGCCATAGTTCCTGTACGTATCGCCGCTTTACGGGCAGACATGGCTTATATCGAAACAATGCCAGATAAAAAAATTACCAAGGCTGGTTTGCTGAGCAATTTCCTGTTTTGTGGCAGGAATGGAAACAGCAACTTAATCATAAAAAACATGATGAAAAAGAATGGTTGACCTTACCTGTCCATTCATGGCATCTCACTGCTTGTGTTCAGCAACATTATGCTGATGACATCGCCTCAGGTATTTTGATTCTTGAAGGCCCTGATCTTCAAACAAGACCCAGCATGTCTTTTCGTACTATGCGCCCTCTAACACCCGAAAACGCCCCTTTTATTAAATTACCTGTCGCCATATGGATGACCAGTGAAATGCGAAGCCTACAGGCCAAATCAATACATATGGGGCCTCGCATCAGTCAGCTGATTAAATAAATTTTACATAACGAAGATGGCTTTAATCAAAGTGTGTCGATTTTAGAGGAACAGATAGCTTTTCATTACAAGCATAAAGAAAGGCAGGACGATGCTGAGGGGAAATATCTATCAGTGGTTTTTCGTCAAGCTTACAGTGCCCCAAAATGTTATGAAAACTGTCTTCCGATTACGGTGGCGACTTTATTGACCTCTTTACCTCAAAATAATAACCCCTTGATCACCGAGTTAATTGCTTCTTCTGAACAAAGCGTTGAAGACTGGTTTAGGCAATATGCTCAGGTGGTGCTCCATCCTGTCATCAGCCTTTATCTTTTGTATGGCATTGGTTTGGAAGCACATCAACAAAACACCCAAATTCTTTTTTCTGATGAGGGCATGGCACGTCATTTGTTAATCCGTGATTTTGGCGATGGAAGAACTTATGCACCTTTATTGCATGAACGAGGTTATGCATTACAGCCTTATTCCTATCCAGGGATATTGCCCACCGTATTCTTTGATGATATCGAACCAGTACGCACTTTTGTCGTAGATGCCTGCTTTTTGACTCATTTGCATGAATTGGCGCTCTGTTTGACATCTCATTATGATCTAGATACCCCGGTTCTTTGGAAAATTCTCAGAGAGGTCACAGATCAGGTTTTTAATGCCTTAAAAAAACGAGTCTCGAATTCTTTATGGCAAAGAGAACGAAAAATGTTCCTTTCTGAACCTTGCTCTACCCGCTCATTATTGAGCATGCATTTATCTCAATATCAAAACTATCGTCTTCAACATGAATTAACTAACCCATTAAATTTCATTGCATAGTATGTTAAAAAAATGCTTAGCATTATTTAGTGGCTTTTATAAAAGCACGCCTCTCATTTTTTTGATGACTGTTGATGCCTTGGCTCAAATTACATAGAAGGATTAAGTAAAGGCGATATCGTTCCAAATGATGCCAGAAATGCAGGGGAAATATTACCCCCTTATAAAAGTCGTCAATATGAAGTTGGGATAAAAATAGACGCAGGGAAAACGATCAGTACATTGAGTCTGTTCCAAATCATCAAACCCAGTGCCCAACCTATAGGCAATAAAAAGGATAATTCTTATTATTCTGCTGATAATGAGCAACACAACCCCAGAGAAATTAACCGCCTACGTCAAAAAATATGGTTCTCCCCTCAACCTCATTTGGCCAGAAAATCTACACAATAATCTCACGGCTCTACGTAAAGCATTGCAGCAATTACATCGACATTTGATTTTTTATGCGGTGAAAGTCAATAAATCACAGGCTTTGCTGGAATCCGCCGCAAAAAGTGGCATTGGCGCTGATGTGTCTAGTCTTTATGAGATGCGCGCGGCGCGAAAATCGGGGATCCCTTATTCAAAAATTTTTGCCAGTGGCCCTTCTAAAACTTCGATATTTCTCACCGATCTCATCACCCATGATGCGTGTATTTCGATTGATTCAACCGAAGAATTCGAAGAAATAAAAGCGTTAATTGCTCATATTCAGCCTGCACATCAGGTTCGTGTGTTGCTGCGCTATCGTCCGAGTTTTTTGCCAATCAGCCGTTTTGGAATGAAAAGTGAAGATCTTTCGTTATGTTTAGACAAACTCGCATCTCTAAAAAAACAATGCCATTTTTTAGGTTTTCATTTTCATCTCAGTGGTTATGACTGTAAAACACGGATTGAGGCCATTCGTGAGTTGCATCCCATGATAACAAGGGCTCAGTCGCTTGGTATTAAAGCGCAGATCATGAATATTGGCGGAGGCTTACCAGTACAGTACGTTGATCAACACAAATCTCAGGCGTACTTAAAGGAGCACAGTCCGGCAGATTATGATCATAAAAAACCGCCGCTTTCATTTTATCCCTATGGAGGAGAATTGAATGGAGCTCAATTATGTAACAGGGAACTATAAAGAAAATGAAGTCGCCGTGGTGGAGAGACAACATCTTGCCGCCGCTTTAGCAAAAGAAATCCCAGGCGCTGTTTTTATGAATCAATCAGACAACGTTGCCAATGCAGGGGGGTATGGTGATTTTGTCAGAGAAATAGTGCAGCAAGTTGGAAAAGTGGATGCTTATGTGGGTTGTGTAGGAACAGGTGGCTCGATGACGGGGATTTCTCATGGTTTAAAGGTCCATAACCCCAATACAACGATCATTGCGGTTGAGCCTGTAGGTTCTATTGTTTTCGGAAAACCAGGACATCCTTATTATCAATCAGGTACGGGCACACCAGGCGGAGATACCGTAGGTTTGGTCTTTGATTACAGTACGATTGATATGGGTGAACAGGTTTCCGACGCTCAAGCGTTTGAAACCGCCCGTTACATAGCTAAAAAATATGGCCTTTTGGTAGGCGGTTCAACAGGGGGAGTGATCTATAAAGCATTGGAGCTGATTTATCAAAATCAAATTTCGGGCAATATTGTGATCGCGGTGGCCGATGGTGGAGAAAAATATCTCAACACTGTTTTTAATGAAGAATGGTTAGAAGAACGAGATCTTCTTGATCAAACGATATGGCAACAACTTGACGAATGGTTTTTTAAAACAGAAGTATTAAGGGATGCTTTGTGAAGAATGAAAAATTAAATATCGTCATTTGTGGCGGTGGGCGCACAGGGCATTTATCAGCGGTTCTTTTTAAACAACGCCCAAACGTTAAAGTTTCTTTGCTGACCGAAAACCTCTTGTTGGTTAAACATTTTCAAAAAAACGGGGGAGAAATAAAAGCAATACGACCAGAAGGCAGCATTTTGACGGCTCGCCCTGATGTCGTTTCCTGTCAGGTCGAAGAGACTTTAAAAGACGCCGATATGGTGATTATTACGGTACCCGCCCATATTCGGCCTGACTTATTAAAAAAAATAGCGCCTCATTTGCCCTCTCATAAAACCGTCTTTGTCGGTGCGATCCCGGGGTTTTGCGGTTTTGATTGGTTGGCAGAAAAGGTATTGAATCAACGCCCTAATGTGGTTATTTGGGGTATGAAAGATGTCCCCCATATTGCTTTTGATCTCTGCTTAGGAGAATCGATCAGAATGGGAGGTGCAAAAAATCACCTTTATATTGCCTGTCATCAACGTGAGAGTTTGGAAGCCCGTGCGATTTATTGGCTTATTTACAATCGCTTTATGGCATGCCTATTGAGATTTTGCCAAATTATCTTGCGATCACACTCACACCTGGAAATCCTATCATGCACAGCTCCGTGATTTATGGGCATATTGGTCCTTATGGGCAAAGGCATAAAACCCATTTTTCTTCTTTACTTTGCTGGTGGGAAGATTGCCCTGAATTAGCGGTTTATTTTTTGCAGCGCAGTGATGAAGAGAATCAATTATTATGCCGAGCCATAGAAAAAATTTTGCGGATTGATTTGTCTTCTGTTAACCCTTTGTTAGAAGAAATCAGGGAAGCTTATGCGGAGCAGATCATTGAAAATCAGACTTTATTATCCGTGCTACGTACGAATCAAGCCTATCGGAGGATCCCTCTGCCATTGATCCCCGTTGACCAAAAGGGATACGTTTTTGATAAAACTCACCGTGCTTTTCATGAAGACGTGAACTATGGTTTGTCTTTATTGGTGGCGATGGCAAAACGCTTGAATCTTGATTTACCTTATATTGAAGAAATATATTCCTGGATTCGTGATGATATGGGATCTTTTTCTTCGTGTCAGAGTGCTTTAGATTATTTTCCTGAACACTGGCCCAATGCATAGCAAAAAAATAACAGGTTTGATATGCCTAAATTCATAGGCAGTGTATCCTGCTTAATGCATTTTTTGTTTGTCGTACAATTAGTTTCCATGGGGGCCATGGAAATGAGCGGCCCTTTTTGGCCCGTACATTTAAAAAGCCTCAGCTTGACATCCGAGTTGCGTTTTTCCGGCACGGCGGTTTATGTGCTCCCGATGGTTGGCATCATGTTAACCAGTACTTTTTGGGGGAAAATGGGCGATCGGATGGGGAATAAAATGCTGCTGCTGCGCGCGCTTTTAGGCTTGTCTTTGACACAGTTTGCTTTAGCTTGGACTGATAACATCATGGTGATTCTGATCCTGCGTTTTATACAGGGGGCTTGTGCCGGATACATCGCCCCCGCACAGGCTTACGGTGTTAGCATGATTCCCTCTGATAAAAGACCTCGTTTATTTGCTTACTTACAGATTTCTACTAATGTGGGATCTTTTCTCGGCACGCTTGTTGGTGGGATCATTCTCGATTATTTGAGTTTTTTTTGGATCAACATGATAGCGGCGATTTTATGTTTGCTTTCTGCCATCAGCATCTTGATTTTTTTGCCGCAATCCCCCGGTGTTTTATCTTGCTTAAAAGAAAAACCGTGTTTGGATAAAAGCATCCCCCCAATTTCTGACGAATATCCTCGTTCTTATATTTTTGGATTACTGATGATTCTGGGTTTATTACTGGTCAGCCGAATGATCCCACAATCTTCTTTTTCTTTATATATCATCGATATTTATAAAGAGAGTCATTTGACTACAGGTTTTTGCTATGGATTGCAAGCGCTGGGGTTGGTTGTTTCGGCTACCTGTTGGGCTCGTTATTTTGAAAATAAAAATATATTCGAATCTATGAAAAATTTGTCATTCATCGCCCTGCCTATTTTGGCACTAAAGCGGTAAAAAATCGCGAGTTTTATGCTATCTGGCATCAATTTTATAATAGCCCTTATGATTTTATTGCCATTCAGCAGCTGGCTAAATGGTTTCACCCAAACCTTTTTCAGTCATTGGATCCCAATGCGACTTTTCGTGAATTTCATGAACGATTTTTACCTGTTCCGTATGAACCCGGTTATTTTATTGCCTTAAATCATTAAAAAATATGAATTTAAATATTATTAAAAAGGATCTCTCTCAATCTCATGTCTATCGAATTTTGGTCAGGAAAAAAATATGTTTATTACTTTTTCTTGCCCTGCTTCTGATATTGAATTTTTTATTGGATTTGGCTTTGGGTCCAGCCAATTATGATTTATGGGATATTGCAAAAGCCCTTATCATGCCTAATACAGTGCCGGTACAATTACGAGTTGTGTTATGGGATATTCGAATGCCAATGGCATTAATGGCATTAATGGCATTACTGGTCGGGGCTGCTTTATCGGTTTCTGGAGCACAGATGCAAACCATTTTAAATAATCCCTTAGAGAGTCCTTTTACATTAGGGATTGCCGCAGCGGCGAGTTTTGGTGCTGCTCTTGGGCTTGTATTTGGCCTACGACTATTTCCAATATTAACTGAATATATGATTTCTATTAATGCTTTTATCATGGCGTTATTCTCTGCTTGTATGATTTACTTATTAAGTTTGAGACGGGGCGGGCGTGCGGAAACTTTGGTATTACTCGGTATTGCAATGGTCTTTACCTTCAACTCTTTGTTGGCGTTAGTTCAATATTTTTCTCATGAGCAAGCCGTTGCTGCTGTTGTTTTTTGGACCATGGGGAGCTTAATGAAAGCCACTTGGCCAAAAGTCGCCGTGGTATTTTCAATATTCATACTCACTCTTCCTTTATTAATCAAGCGGGTTTGGGCATTAACAGCACTCAGGCTGGGTGATGAAAAAGCACAGAGTCTAGGTATCAATGTTAAAAATATACGTCTTGAGATTTTATTATTAGTGAGTTTGTTGGCTTCGATACCCATTTCTTTTGTGGGTGCTATTGGATTTGTTGGTTTAGTCGGGCCTCATATTGCTCGTATGTTGATAGGTGAAGATCAACGATTTTTTATGCCGGCTTCATTACTGACGGGCGCTTTATTGCTCTCTATTAGCTCTGTTGTGAGCAAGCTACTGATACCAGGAATAGTAGTAGCCATTGGTGTCGTCACTTCATTAATTGGCATCCCTTTTTTTGTCACATTAATTTTACATAGTAGGCGAAATACATGGTGAAATTACGGTTAGAAGAAGTAGGGGTGGCTTATGGGACTCATCAAGTGTTGAGCAAAATCAATACCTCCTTTTTTCTAGGAGGGCAGGTGGTGGCTGTGGTTGGGCCGAATGCTTCGGGAAAATCAAGTTTATTTAAACGTATGGCGGGGATCATAGAGGGTGAAGGAAAGGTTCATTTAACGGGTAATAAAAAAGGGCATTTTGGCGTCTGTTACATGCCACAGGAGGCCGTCATAAATGCACGGTTAACGGTTTATGAATCCTTGCTTTTGGTACGAAAACAATTTACCCCTTCATGGCGTGTGCATAACGATGAGTTGATCTTGATTGATAGCTTAATGTCGTCATTATCTATTAATGGATTGGCTTTTCGCTATCTCACTGAATTAAGCGGTGGGCAACGCCAGCTGGTCTCTATTGCGCAAATTTTAGCGCGTGATCCAGAGATATTACTGATGGATGAGCCGACCAGTGCACTTGATATGTATCATCAATTACAAGTACTCAATTTTATTCGTAGCCTGGCTCAACAAAAAAACATTATTGTTTTTATTGCATTGCATGATCTTAATCATGCGTTACGTTTTTCCGATCAAATGATTGTTGTCGCGAACGGCGGAGTAAAAGCGAGTGGTCCCTCTGAAGAAGTTCTGACAACAGAAATGTTGTGGGAGATTTATGGGATTAATGCGCGTATTGAAAATTGTTCTCGGCAGCAAGCGCACGTTATTGTAGATGGATTTAATCAAAGCCTTATGCCGGTATAAAATTTCAATTTTTTTTCAAAATAAAGGACATTTTTACGAAATGATCAAAATTTATTTTGATAACTTTGAATTCTGTTGTTTTCTAAAAACAGTTATGTATAATGCGCTTCCTTAAAGGATTTAAGTATCAGCCTAAGAACAATACCTTCAATTCGAAGGTTATATAACAAAGAGTTACGCTCGTTTTTCGGTCATTTTTATACGCGAGTGTGGCTAACATTTTTTTTATAAAAAATCGGAGTTCTGGTCTAATGCAGACCCAAACACAACAAAGAATTCGTATCCGCTTGAAAGCATTTGATCATCGTTTAATAGATAAGTCGACAACCGAAATTGTAGAGACAGCGAAGCGCACAGGTGCTCAGGTGAGTGGTCCCATTCCATTGCCAACTCATAAAGAGCGCTTTACTATTTTAGTTTCTCCGCACGCTAATAAAGATGCGCGCGATCAATATGAAATACGGACTCACAAACGTATCGTTGACATCATTGAACCAACAGCAAAAACAGTTGATGCTTTAATGCGCTTAGATCTTGCTGCAGGTGTAGACGTTCATATTCAACTAGGTTAGTCAAGTCATTGAGCAACGAAGAGGTTGAAACGATGAAGGGTTTAGTTGGTAAAAAATTGGGTATGACTCGTATCTTTACCAAAGACGGTATTTCAATTCCTGTTACCGTAATTGAAATAAAAGCAAATCGAGTGACCCAAATAAAAAATTTGGATAGCGATGGATATTTGGCTTTACAAATAACTACGGGCACTAAAAAAGCAAGTAGAGTTAACAAACCAAAAGCAGGGCATTTTGCCAAAGCAAATGTAGAAGCTGGTCGTGGTTTGTGGGAATTTCGTGTCTCTGAACAAGATGCAACTGTTTTTTTAGGTCATACTTTTGAAGTGTCAATGTTTAAGCCAGGCGATATAGTCGATGTTACTGGAAAATCAAAAGGTAAAGGTTTTTCAGGTACTGTGAAACGCTGGAACTTTCGTACACAAGATGCTAGTCATGGTAATTCATTGTCTCATCGTGTTCCTGGTTCTATTGGTCAAAACCAAACGCCCGGAAAAGTATTTAAAGGCAAAAAAATGTCCGGCCAGTTAGGTAATGAACGAGTCACAATCCAGAACTTAGAAGTAGTGCGTGTAGACGTTGTACGCGAGATACTTTTAATCAAAGGGGGTGTTCCTGGAGCAGTGGGGAAAGATGTGATCGTAAAACTGGCTGTCAAAGCGTAACGTCGAGGAGATAGGAATGGAATTAGTAATGAAAGACGCGGAATGCGCGCTAACTGTTTCCGAAACTACCTTTGGTCGTGATTTTAATGAAGCGCTTGTCCATCAGGTTGTTGTTGCGTATGCGGCAGGCGCCCGCCAAGGCACCCGTGCTCAAAAGAGCAGAGCTGAAGTTAAAGCTTCAGGTAAAAAGCCTTGGCGTCAAAAAGGGACAGGACGCGCTCGCGCAGGGTCTGTAAAAAGCCCAATTTGGCGATCTGGCGGCATTACTTTTGCTGCAAAACCTCAGGATCATAGCCAAAAAGTAAATAAAAAAATGTATCAAGGCGCACTAAAAAGTATTTTATCTGAATTAGTGCGTCAAAACCGCTTAATCGTTGTTGAGACATTTTCTGTTGAAAAACCTAAAACCAAATTATTGATTCAAAAATTAAAAGAAATGTCTCTGAGAGACGTTTTAATTGTAACAGAAGAAGTGGATGAAAATTTATTTTTAGCGGCTCGTAACCTTTATAAAGTTGATGTTCGTGATGCTGCAGGTATTGATCCAGTGAGTTTAATCTCTTTCGATAAAGTGGTTATGACGGGGAATGCGGTTAAGCAACTTGAGGAGATGTTGGCATGACTTCTGAAGAATATCTATTAAAAATATTACGAGCAACACATATATCAGAAAAATCTTCTTTTTTAACAGAAAAGAAAAATACCGTCGTATTTAAAGTGCTAATAAATTCCACTAAAGCAGAAATTAAGGCTGCAGTAAAATGTCTCTTAAAAGTTGATGTTATTGCTGTTAACACCTTAATAGTTAAAGGAAAAACAAAACGTAGAGGTCAGCGTATTGGTCGTTGTAGCGATTGGAAAAAAGCTTACATTACCTTGAAAAAAGACCAAAACTTGGACTTAGTCACGGGTCAAGAATAAGCTGGAGGAGTTAATAATGGCAGTCGTTAAATGTAAACCTACATCTCCAGGCCGTCGCCATGTTGTTAAAGTGGTCAATTCTGAGCTTCATAAGGGTAAACCATATCGTCCTTTGCTTACAAAGTTATGCAAAACCGGTGGGCGTAACAACAGGGGTTGTATTACTACTCGTCATATTGGTGGTGGCCACAAACAGCATTACCGTCTGATTGATTTTAAACGCAATAAAGATGGAATTTCTGCTTCGGTTGAACGCTTGGAATATGATCCGTGTCGTTCAGCTAACGTCGCATTGCTTTTATATTCAGATGGTGAGCGGCGTTATATTTTGGCCCCAAAAGATTTAAAAAAAGGCGACAAAGTTCAATCGGGTGTTGATGTTGCAATTAAAGCAGGAAATACCTTGCCCATGAGTAACATTCCAATTGGATCCACGGTGCATAACGTAGAAATGAAACCTGGTAAAGGTGCTCAGATAGCACGTTCTGCAGGTTCGTATGTTCAAATTATTGCGCGTGAGGGTTTTTACGTTACCCTTCGTCTTCGCTCCGGTGAAATTCGTAAAATCCATTCAGATTGTAGAGCAACTCTCGGTGAAGTAGGTAATGCTGAACATATGTTACGTGTTTTAGGTAAAGCAGGCGCTAAGCGTTGGAGAGGAATTCGTCCTACAGTGCGCGGTACAGCAATGAACCCTGTAGATCACCCACATGGTGGCGGTGAAGGCCGCAATTTCGGCAAGCACCCCGTCACCCCTTGGGGAGTTCAAACGAAGGGTAAGAAAACGCGTAACAACAAGCGTACTGATAAATCTATTGTACGTCGCCGTAGTAAAAAATAATCAGAGGGTAAACCATATGCCACGTTCTCTCAAGAAAAGTTTTTTCGTTGACCGACACTTGCTGAAGAAGGTAGAAAAATCGGCAGAAAATAATAAGGATAAGAAACCAATTCGAACTTGGTCTCGTCGTTCAACGATTTTTCCAAAAATGATAGGTTTAACTATTGCTATCCACAATGGTCGTCTCCATGTCCCGGTGTTTATTTCTGACGAGATGGTTGGCCACAAACTGGGAGAATTTGCACCCACTCGTACTTATCGTGGCCACGTCGCCGCTGATAGAAAGGCAAAAAAACGCTAAGATGAGGAAAGAGATGGAAACTATCGCTAAACATTGCCACGCCCGCTCTTCTGCTCAAAAAGTACGCCTCGTAGTGGATTTGATTCGCGGTAAGCAAGTGCCGAGAGCTCTGGAAATTTTAAGTTACACTAATAAAAAAGCCGCGGTTTTAGTTAAAAAAGTATTAGAATCTGCTGTTGCTAATGCAGAAAACAACGATGGTGCTGACATTGATGAACTGAAAATTACGCGAATTTTCGTAGATGAAGGCCCTACCATGAAACGTACAATGCCACGTGCCAAAGGCCGTGCAGATCGTATATTGAAGCGCACCAGCCACATTACTGTTGTTGTGTCTGATGGCAGAGACTCTGGAGACGAGTAATGGGTCAAAAAGTACATCCTAAAATTATTCGGCTAGGTATTATCAAGTATTGGCTCTCTACTTGGTATGCCAACACGAAAGAATTTGCTGAAAATTTGCAGGGAGATTTTAAAGTTCGTCAGTTTTTGACGAAGGAATTGTCAAAAGCTTCAATTTCTCATGTTGTTATTGAGCGTCCACCAAAAAGCATTCGTGTCACTATTTACACAGCACGACCTGGTATTGTTATTGGTAAAAAAGGTGAAGACGTTGAAAAATTGCGTAAGCGTGTTGCTCTTATTGCCGGTGTTCCTGCTCAAATTAACACCTATGAAATTCGGAAACCAGAATTAGATCCAAAATTAGTTGCAGATGGTATTACTTCACAGCTAGAACGTCGAGTAATGTTTCGTAGAGCTATGAAGCGTGCAGTACAAAATACAATGCGAGCTGGAGCTAAAGGTATTAAAGTAGAAGTCAGTGGTCGTTTAGGTGGGGCTGAAATTGCTCGCACTGAATGGTATCGTGAAGGTCGCGTTCCGCTACATACTTTAAGAGCAGACATTGATTACGATACTTCCGAAGCACATACTACTTATGGTGTTATTGGAGTTAAAGTGTGGATTTTTAAAGGTGAAATTTTGGGTACCGTGCTTCCGTTTAAACAGGCTGAACAACCTAAACAACAGCAGCGCAAAGGCCGAAGTAAGGAGAATCGCTGATGTTGCAACCAAAACAAACAAAATTTCGAAAAATGCACAAAGGCCGTAATCGCGGCTTGGCTAATGGGACTGATGTTATTTTCGGTCACTTTGGTTTGAAAGCCTCTGGTCGTTGCCGCTTAACAGCCCGTCAAATTGAATCTGCTCGTCGAGCAATGACGCGTTGTATTAAGCGTCAAGGTAAAATTTGGATCCGTGTTTTCCCAGATAAGCCGATTACTCAAAAACCGTTGGAAGTACGCATGGGCAAAGGAAAGGGTAATGTAGAATATTGGGTTGACTTAATTCAACCAGGAAAAGTTTTATTTGAAATGGGTGATGTTTCTGAAGAAATTGCTCGTGACGCTTTTAAACTAGCCGCGGCAAAGCTTCCTGTTGGAACCACTTTTGTAACTAAAACGGTGATGTAATGCAATTAAAAGAGTTGCGTATAGAAGAGCTGCGTAAAAAAATGGAATTAAAAGAGCTGCGTAAAAAAAGTATAGAAGAGCTAGAGAGAGAGATTTTGAAGCTTTTACGCGAGCAATTTAATTTGCGTATGCATGCTGCAGCAAGTCAGCTAAAAGAAACTGATCTTTTTAAAAAGATACGTCGTGATATTGCTCGTATTAAGACCTTATTGACTGAAAAAGTGAGGGTATCATGAATAATAATACTCGTACCCTTCAGTGCCGTGTTATCAGTAATAAAATGCAAAAATCTGCGGTGGTTGCCTTCGAACGTTTTGTTAAGCATCCTATTTATGGAAAGTTTATCAGGCGCACTACTAAATTACATATACATGACGAGAATAATGAGTGTAACGTAGGTGATATTGTATCTATCCGTGAATGTCGTCCGATATCAAAGACAAAGGCTTGGACTTTTGTTGGCGTTATAAAAAAATCGTTTACTTGATTCAATCAATAAAATAAGTTTGAAATGAATAACAACTTTGATTTTGAAATTTTTCTTAATATCACAGCTTAGTAGCGACCCTAAAACTCCTAACTGTATTTTGAAAAATGTTAATAAGCTTTTAGGTATTAAATTAGTTAATGTTACTGGAGCACTAAAATGATCCAACAAGAAAGTATGCTCAACGTAGCCGACAATTCAGGTGCACGTAGCGTAAAGTGTATTAAGGTTTTAGGTGGCTCGCGTCGCCGCTACGCGTGTGTTGGGGATATTATTGTTATCTCAATTAAGGAAGCAATCCCTCGTGGCAAGGTGAAAAAAGGTGAGGTTTTAAAAGCAGTTGTAGTGCGCACAAGCAAGGGTGTACGTCGTCCAGACGGTTCCATTATTCGGTTTGATACTAATGCTTGTGTTATCTTAAATAAGAATACCGAACAGCCTATTGGTACTCGTATTTTTGGGCCGGTAACCCGTGAATTACGTAATGAAAAGTTTATGAAAATTATTTCTTTGGCGCCAGAAGTACTTTAAGAGGCGAGCTATGGCAATGAAAATTCGTTGTAACGATCAAATTATTGTGCTTACCGGAAAAGATAAAGGGAAGCGAACAAAAATAAAAAAAATTTTGAAAAACGGGAAGGTCATTCTTGAAGGCGTAAATTTGGTTAAAAAACATCAAAAACCTGTTCCGGCTCAGAATCAACCAGGTGGTATTATTGAAAAAGAGGCGCCGATCGACTTTTCTAACGTTGCTATCTTCAACGAAGACACCGGTAAAGCTGATAGAATAGGTTTTAAATATGAAAACGGTAAAAAAGTTCGGTTTTTTAAATCGAGCGGTAAAGCCATTGCTAAGATAAATAAAAGTTAGAAATTAATTTGGAGTAACATGATGGCAAGATTGCATGATTACTATAAAGATATAGTAATCAAAGAGATGATGTGTAAATTTTCCTATGCTTCTGTCATGCAAGTCCCTCGGGTAACAAAAATCACCTTGAATATGGGAGTTGGCGAGGCTGTTTCTGATAAAAAATTGCTTGATAGCGCAATGTCGGATTTAGCAGCAATTTCCGCTCAAAAACCTTTAGTGACTAAAGCACGCAAATCGGTTGCTGGTTTTAGCATACGTCAAGGTTATCCCATAGGATGTAAAGTGACTTTACGTGGTAAACGTATGTGGGAATTTTTAGAGCGTTTGCTTTCTATTGCCATACCACGTATTCGTGATTTTCGTGGCTTATCTAAAAAGTCTTTCGACGGTCGTGGTAATTATAATATGGGCGTGTCAGAACAAATTATTTTCCCTGAAATTAATTACGATGCGATTGTTAAAATCTTTGGTTTGGATATTAGCATTACCACTACTGCAAAATCTGATGATGAAGGGCTTGCATTATTGGCTGCTTTTAAATTTCCATTCCGTAAATAAAAGCGGATTACTAATATGGCTAAGAAATCAATTATCGCTCGAGAATATATTCGTATTAAATTGGAAAAGAAATTTTGTGAAAAACGTCTAGAGTTGAAGACTATTATTTCTAGTATTACTTCATCAGATAAAGAACGTTGGTCTGCTATGATGATGTTGCAACGTTTACCGCGGGATTCTAGTCGATGTCGACAAAGTAACCGTTGTTCTCAGACAGGCCGAGCGCACGGTGTACTTAGAAAATTTAAATTGTGCCGTAGTAAAATTCGTAAAGCCGCAGTACAAGGTCTAATACCAGGCCTAAAAAAAGCATCTTGGTAATTCTATTAATTAAATCACGGGAGTTAAAGATAAAATGAGCATGCAAGATCCTATTGCGGACATGTTAACTCGTATCCGTAATGGTCAAGCCGCCAACAAAGTTGGAGTCACCATGCCTTCATCTAAATTGAAAGTCGCTATAGCTGAAGTTTTAAAGGAAGAAGGTTTTATTAACAGTTTTAGTGTCGAAGGTGACATAACTAATCCAACTTTGGTAATAATACTTAAGTATTATCAAGGAAAACCGGTAGTAGAAAGAATTGACCGTATTAGTTGCCCTGGTCTCCGTATTTATAAAAAAAGAGATGCACTGCCTAAGGTCATGGGTGGTATGGGAATTGCTATTATTTCTACCTCTAAAGGTGTTATCACTGATCGTGCAGCTCGCCAAGCTGGTCTTGGTGGTGAAGTTATCTGCTACGTAGCTTAATTCGAGGAATAGAATGTCTCGTGTTGGAAAAACTCCCATCGTCATTCCTGCTGGTGTAGAGGTGAAACTCAACAATCAGGTTATTTCGATTAAAGGTAAAAATGGTGAATTAACTATTTCAGTTCATAAAGCTGTGAATATTAATTATACAGGAAATATATTAACTCTGGCGGCAAGAGAAAGGGTTTCAGACGGTTGGGCTCAAGCGGGTACCGCTCGTGCTTTACTTAACTCCATGGTTATTGGGGTAACCGAAGGTTTCACTAAAAAGCTTTCATTAGTAGGTGTAGGTTATCGTGCGGCAATACAGGGGAATATCCTAAAGCTTGCTTTAGGGTTTTCTCATCCGATTGATCATCAACTGCCGTTGGGTGTTGTTGCTGAGTGCCCAACTCAAACTGAAATCATACTTAAAGGTCCTGATAAAAAGCTTATTTCTCAGGTTGCCGCTGATATTAGAAATTACCGTCGTCCTGAACCCTATAAGGGCAAAGGTGTTCGTTACGCCGATGAAAGCGTGCGTCTCAAAGAGGCTAAAAAGAAGTAAGTTAACACTATGGATAAGAAACTAGCCCGTATCCGTCGTGCGACCCGTACACGACAAAAGATTAAAGAATTAGGTACAACTCGTTTAGTCATAAACCGGACTTCACGTCATATATATGCACAAATTATTTCACCAACTGGTTCTGAGGTTTTGGTTGCTGCTTCTAGTGTAGAAAAAGTGATCAATCAGGAATTTAAATACTCCGGAAATAAAGAAGCCGCCGCGTTTGTTGGTAAAATTATTGCCGAGAGAGCATTGAAAAAAGGTATTATAAAAGTATCTTTTGACCGATCTGGTTTTCAATATCATGGCAGAGTCCAGGCGCTGGCAGATAATGCTCGTGAAGCTGGCCTTAATTTTTAAGTTTTAGAGGTTAGTGAAAATGGCTCTCATCGAAAAAGAAAAACATGCTGGTGAACTACAGGAAAAGCTGATAGACGTAAACCGTGTATCTAAAACTGTAAAAGGTGGTCGTATTTTCAGTTTTACTGCACTGACAGTCGTAGGAGACGGTAAAGGACGAGTAGGTTTTGGGTATGCTAAAGCTCGTGAAGTGCCTGCGGCAATTCAGAAAGCAATAGAAAAAGCCCGCCGTAACATGATTACCATTTCTCTAAATGCTGATACTTTACAATATTCTATTAAAGCTTCTCATACTGGTTCTCAAGTATTTATGCAGCCTGCTTCTGAAGGTACAGGTATTATTGCTGGCGGTGCAATGCGTTCTTTGCTAGAGGTTGCAGGCATTCACGACGTATTAGCGAAGATTTATGGTTCTACTAATCCAATTAATGTGGTACGTGCCACTATTAAGGCTTTAAAAGATATGAAATCCCCAGAAATGATCGCAGCTAAGCGTGGTAAATCACTCGAAGAGATTTTAGGTAAATAAAACCATGAGAAAAACTATTAAAGTGACTCTTATTCGCAGCAGGATTGGCCGCTTACCAAAGCATAAAGCGACTCTGGATGGTTTAGGTTTACGACGTATTAATCGTCACGTAGAGCTCAATAATACTCCTGCCATTCGCGGTATGCTTAACTTAGTTTCTTATATGATTAAAGTCGAACTGCTTGAGGAAGGTAACCAATGCGTTTAAATACTTTATCGCCTGCTCAGGGTGCCAAACAGGCTCCAAAACGCGTAGGTCGTGGTATCGGCTCTGGTCTGGGTAAAACGGGCGGACGTGGTCATAAAGGACAAAATTCTCGTACTGGAGGCGGTGTACGTCGAGGTTTTGAAGGTGGTCAGATGCCTTTATATCGCCGCTTGCCGAAATTTGGCTTTATCTCTCGTAAGGCAATGGTAACAGCAGAGGTTCGTTTATTTCAACTTGCTTTACTCGAAACAGATGTTGTCGATATCAATATTTTGAAGGCATGTAAAATTATTCCTTATCAGTCTCAATATGCAAAAATTATTCTTTCAGGCACCATAGAAATCCCTGTTATTATTCGTGGATTAGGGGTCACTAAAGGTGCCCGTGCTGCTATAGAAGCTGCTGGTGGTAAAATTGAGGAATAAGCAGCAGATGACCAAAAAACAGACAGCACTAGATTTTCAAAGCACTAAAGGCGGTTTGGGTGAACTTAAACGTCGTCTTTTGTTTGTTGTTGGCGCTCTTATTGTTTTTCGTATTGGTTCATTTATTCCAATTCCTGGTATTGATTCAGCCGTGCTTTCTAAATTGCTTGAGCAGCAAAAGGGCACGATTATTGAAATGTTTAATATGTTTTCGGGTGGTGCTTTAAGTCGTGCCTCTATATTAGCTTTGGGCATTATGCCTTATATTTCTGCCTCCATTATTATTCAGTTGCTAACAGTGGTTCATCCAGTACTAGCAGAAATGAAAAAAGAAGGCGAGTCCGGTCGTAGAAAAATAAGTCAATATACTCGTTATGCCACTTTATTATTGGCCATTATTCAATCTATTGGTATTGCAACCGGTTTACCCAATATGCCTGGAATGAAAGGCTTGGTGTTGTCGCCTGGTTTTCCTTTTTACTTTACTGCGGTTGTTAGCTTAGTCACTGGAACTATTTTTCTTATGTGGCTGGGTGAGCAAATTACTGAACGCGGTATAGGTAATGGTATTTCAATTATCATATTTGCTGGTATCGTTGCAGGATTACCTTCTGCTGTTGGTCATACTATTGAACAAGCTAGAGAAGGTGATTTACATTTTTTGCTGTTACTGATTGTTATAGCATTAGTATTTTCAGTAACTTTTTTTGTTGTTTTTATCGAGCGGGGTCAACGCCGTATCGTCGTTAACTACGCTCAACGTCAACAAGGTCGTCGTATTTACGCGGCGCAAAGTACGCACTTACCATTAAAGGTAAACATGGCTGGCGTGATCCCCGCTATTTTTGCTTCGAGTATCATATTGTTTCCTGCTACTTTAGCATCTTGGTTTGGTGATGGAACAGGTTGGAGCTCTCTCACCGCTATTTCTATGTACTTGCAACCTGGTCAACCCCTTTATGTGTTGCTTTATGCATCGGCCATCATTTTTTTCTGTTTTTTTTATACTGCTTTAGTGTTTAATCCTCGCGAAACTGCAGATAATCTTAAAAAATCAGGGGCATTTGTTCCAGGTATTCGCCCAGGAGAGCAAACATCAAAATATATAGATAAAGTAATGTCACGTCTTACATTAATCGGTTCAATTTATATTACTTTTATCTGTCTTATACCAGAATTCATGCGTGATGCTATGAAAGTTCCATTTTATTTTGGTGGTACTTCTTTACTTATTGTGGTTGTAGTTATCATGGATTTTATGGCTCAGTTGCAGACTCTAATGATGTCAAGTCAGTATGAGTCTGCTTTGAAAAAAGCAAACCTGAAAGGCTAAAATCGCCGATTGAGAAAATTTCGGAGAATTAAAATGAAAGTGCGTGCTTCCGTTAAAAAAATGTGTCGGAACTGTAAGATTATAAAACGTCATGGTGTCGTTAGAATAATTTGTAGTGATGAACCAAAGCATAAACAACGTCAAGGTTGATTAATGTTTTGTATTTTTTCAAAAACTGAGTGGGTAAGCTTTATCTCTCATTCTTAAATGTGTCGTTTAATGCCCTTTGAGTATCCTGAAACGGGCTTTCAATACAGTATTAATTATAAATAGTAGGAGTGCATAGTGGCCCGTATAGCAGGCATTAACATCCCTGATAAAAAACATGCCGTGATTGCTTTAACTTCAATTTACGGGATAGGTAGAACTACTGCATTGGATATCTGTGCTAAAACAGGTGTTTCTGCGGCTGTTAAGATCAGTGCGTTGTCTGAAAAACAAATTGAAGAACTACGTGAGCAGGTTGCAAAATATACTGTCGAGGGTGATCTACGTCGTGAAGTAACCTTGAACATAAAACGTTTGATGGATATTGGAACGTATCGTGGTTTGCGTCATAGACGTGGTCTCCCAGTTCGGGGGCAGCGTACCAAGACTAACGCACGTACCCGAAAGGGGCCACGTAAACCCATCAAGAAATAATCGGGGGGATTAATAATGGCAAAGGCACCTATTCGTGCGCATAAACGTATAAAGAGGCAAATCCCTAATTGTATCGCTCACGTTCATGCCTCTTTTAATAATACTATCGTTACCATCACAGATGGTCAGGGAAACGTTTTAGCTTGGGCAACAGCAGGAGGATCTGGTTTTAGGGGTTCTCGTAAATCTACGCCATTTGCGGCACAGGTTGCAGCAGAACGCTGTGCTGAAGCGGTAAAAGATTATGGTATAAAAACTTTGGAAGTCATAGTGAAAGGCCCAGGTCCTGGGCGTGAATCTACTGTTCGCGCATTTAATGCATCGGGTTATCGAATTACTAGTATTACTGATATGACCTCTATTCCTCATAACGGTTGTCGTCCGCCCAAAAGGCGTCGGGTATAGAGCCGATTTTTAGTTTTGTTGGAGAAAAAAATGGCTAGATATTTGGGTCCTAAGCTCAAACTGAGCCGTCGTGAAGGCACGGACTTATTTCTTAAGTCCGGAGTTCGTGCGATTGAAACTAAGTGTAAAATTGATCAACCACCTGGGCAACATGGCACGCGTAAACCTCGGCTGTCTGATTATGGGCTGCAGCTACGTGAAAAACAGAAAGTTCGTCGTGTTTATGGTGTTTTAGAACGTCAATTTCATGGTTATTATAAAGAAGCTGCGCGTTTAAAGGGTAATACGGGTGAAAACTTGTTACAACTGCTAGAACGTCGTTTGGACAATGTCGTTTATCGCATCGGCTTTGGGGCAACGCGTGCTGAGGCACGTCAGCTGGTTACCCATAAAGCTATCCTGGTTAACGATCGTGTTGTTAACATACCTTCTTTTTTAGTCTCTCCTAATGACAGAGTCAGTGTCAGACGGAAAGCACAAAAACAATCTCGTATTAAAGAATCTCTTCAGCTGTCTGCCCAACGTGAAGAGCTGAGTTGGTTGGAGATTGATTCTTCTGAAATGATCGGTACGTTTAAGTTTATTCCTGAACGTGCCGTTATATCTGGTGGCATCGATGAACACCTGATCGTCGAGCTTTACTCCAAGTAAAGTTTAGTATCAAAGAGAGGACACAATGCAGGGTTCTGAGATAGAGTTTCTAAAACCGCGCTTGGTAAATATCGAGCAAATCAGTCCGAGTCACGCTAAAATAACCCTTGAACCTTTAGAGCGTGGTTTCGGTCACACTCTCGGTAACGCGCTGCGTCGTATTTTGCTTTCATCTATGCAGGGTTACGCCGTCACTGAAGTTGAGATTGATGGTGTGCTGCATGAATACAGTACCAAAGAAGGTGTGCAGGAAGATATTTTAGAAGTTCTGCTTAACCTGAAAGGATTGAAGGTGAAAGTTCAAGGTAAAAACGAGGTTACTGTTACCTTGAATAAGTCTGGAATAGGCCCTGTGCTTGCTGCTGATATTACTCATAATGGCGATGTGGAAATAGTAAAGCCGCAGCATGTCATATGCTACTTGACTGATGAAAATGCTTCTATTAGCATGAAAATCAAAATTCAACGTGGCCGTGGTTATGTTCCAGCTTCTTCTAGAATGAATCTAGAAGAAGATGAACGCCCAATAGGTCGTCTGCTGGTGGATGCATGTTATAGTCCTGTAGAGCGGATTGCTTATGTTGTTGAAGCAGCACGTGTAGAACAAAGAACCGATTTAGACAAACTAGTTATTGATATGGAAACTAATGGTACGATAAATCCTGAAGAAGCGATTCGTTTTTCTGCCACCATATTAGCTAAGCAACTAGAGGCGTTCATTGACCTACATCATGTTCGTCAACCAGAGCTGAAGGAAGAAAAGCCAGAATTTGATCCTATTTTGTTGCGTCCTGTCGATGATTTAGAATTAACTGTTCGTTCTGCTAACTGTCTGAAGGCAGAAGCCATTCACTATATTGGTGATTTAGTACAGCGTACCGAAGTTGAGTTACTTAAGACGCCTAACTTGGGTAAAAAATCTCTTACTGAAATTAAAGATGTGTTGGCTTCGCGAGCTCTATCTTTGGGCATGCGCCTAGAAAATTGGCCGCCGGCAAATCTTTCTGATGAGCAATGATTCACAAGATAATGTTTTACTGAGAAGGATAAGGTTCCATGCGACATCGTAAAAGTGGTCGTCAACTCAACCGTAATAGTAGCCATCGTCGTGCTATGTTTCGTAATATGGCTAGTTCTTTGTTTCGTCATGAAATAATCAAAACGACTGTACCAAAAGCTAAAGAATTGCGTCGTGTTGTTGAACCATTAATTACTCTTGCCAAGACGGATAGCGTTGCTAATCGTCGATTGGCGTTCGCCCGTATTCGTGATAACGACATTGTGGTGAAATTGTTTAATGAACTTGGCCCTCGTTTTGTCAGCCGAGCGGGTGGTTATACCCGTATTTTAAAATGTGGTTCCCGGGCAGGAGATAATGCACCTGTGGCTTATATTGAATTGCTTGATCGATCTGTATCAGAGCCAGAGCCTACCACACATACAAATGCATAAATGTATCTATAGATAAAAAACCGGGCTTGCTCGGTTTTTTTATATTTTTTACTTCTAAAAATAGCAATAGCAGATCTGGATTATTGCTCAAGTTTTAAAGACATTTGTCTGTCTATATTTACCTTTTTAGAGGATGACTAATGCTAACTAAAACAGATGTTTTCAGCGGATGTATTGTGGCATTGGTTACTCCTATGGACAACAAAGGCCGTTTGGATGAAATCAGTCTAAAAAAATTAGTGGATCATCATGTTGAGAGAAAAACGCAAGCGATTGTTTCCGTTGGTACAACGGGCGAATCTGCAACTTTAAATCATGATGAACACGTGTATGTTGTATTAAAAACCTTGGAATTTGCATCAGGTCGAATCCCTGTCATTGCTGGTACAGGGGCTAATTCGACAGAAGAAGCCATTTCTTTGACACAACGTTTCCATAATACAGCTGTCGCTGCTTGTTTAACGGTGACTCCCTATTACAATCGGCCCACCCAAGAAGGGTTATACCAGCATTTTAAAGCGATTGCAGAAAGCACTGAGCTCCCACAGATTCTTTATAATGTCCCCTCACGTACTGGTTGTGACCTCCTGCCTCGAACGGTTGCACGGCTATCTAAAATTAAGCATATTATTGGTATTAAAGAAGCCACTGGTGATTTAAATCGTGTCAGTGAGATCCAATCTTTGATTGGTGATGAAAAATTTATTCTTCTAAGCGGTGACGATGCAACTGGTTTAGACTTTATGGAACTGGGTGGGAAAGGTATTATTTCAGTGACAGCGAATGTCGCAGCTGCCAAAATGAATGAGCTCTGTGCGTTGGCTCAAGAGGGATTTTTTTCTCAAGCTCGAATTTTAAACCAAAAGCTGTTGCCCTTACACCATCATTTATTTATTGAGCCAAACCCTATTCCAGTTAAATGGGCTTGTTACAAGTTACAGTTAATCACGACTGATACTCTACGATTACCTATGACTCGTTTAGTTGAATCGGCCAAACCTAAAGTAATGGCGGCATTAAAAAGTGCTGGTTTACTTTAATTTTTTAAGGAAATTGCAAATGTTATTACAAAAACTTATGAAAATAAAATTGAACCCAAAAATGCTGATCATTTTTTTAAGTTTATTGTTAACGGTCTGTGCAAAAAATTCAAATGCTAAACGTGAGATGAAATCTGAGACGAAATCAGCTATGAAAGGAGAAGAGTATTATCTTAATACTCCTAAACTGACATCACTTAAATCACCTGAAGGTCTGATGTTACCTCTAAAAAATAGCAATTATTATGTTCCTGATGTGACACAAAAAGAGCCTGTTGGAAAACAAGTCGATATTCGTCCGCCTGTACAAATTTTAGCTTTAATTGAGGCTTCCCAGAGTCAATATGCTAATGGAATTAGCACGTTATTTTTAGAGGATAGCCCCGGTAATTTATGGTTAGAAGTTCTCAATATAATAAAGAAAAAAAATCTCCCTATTGCCAATCAGAATGATCGCGATCAAACACTAACAACTGATTGGATTACATGGAACAATATGAATGAAAATCCTCCATTTTCAGGGCGTTATGAAATCAGTGTGAAACAAAATGAACGCCCAAAACGATTAATACTAAAGACCCTTGATCTACATCAGGGAGAGAAAAAAATAACTGATCCTAATTATATCCAACGTTATAACAATACAGTATTGAACACCATTATCGAAGGTTTGTACCAAACTCAAGTAGATGCAGAAAACACACGAGTCATACATAAAGCAGGAAGTTTAGACGTACAATCAAGTAGTAATGAAAATGGATTGCCCAATATCGTGATACGTGCATCTTATGCAGCCGTTTGGGAACGTTTACCCTTAGCGATAAAGAAAATAGGAATGGTAATAACAGAAAGCCGTCGCTCAGAAGGAACTTTCTCAGTCATTTATAAACCTGTCAGCGATGAACAGTGGGAAAAGATGGGTATCAAAAAACCGGATTTAAAACCAGGTGAGTATAAATTACAGCTGGGGGATTTAAAAAATCGTAGCAGTTTACAGTTTATGAATTCTAACGGACAGACTTTAATTCAATCTGAGAATGATGATTTGGTGCCGGTTTTAAAGGCGGTTTTTAGTGAAACAGAAACAGAAAAATAAACCATATCATTTACCCCCTTTTTTTCATAGAGCGATAAAAAGTGCAAAAATTGTCTGAAGTCTACCGTGGAAAAGCAAAAACGGTCTACGCTACCGAAAACCCTGACTTTCTTGTGTTGGAATTTCGAAATGATACTTCCGCACTGGATGGTAAACGTATAGAACAATTTTATCGAAAGGGCATCATTAATAATCAATTTAACCATTTTATTATGCTGAAACTGGAAGAGGCGGGTATTCCAACACAACTGGAACGTTTACTATCAGAGAATGAACTTCTGGTTAAAAAATTGGATATGTTTCCTCTCGAATCTGTCATAAGAAACCGAGCCGCAGGTTCTTTAGAAAAACGGTTAGCTCTTCAAGAAGGCCTTTTACTCGATCCTCCTATCTATGATCTATTTTTAAAAAATGACAGCCTGCACGATCCAATAGTAACTGAATCTTACTGTGAGACTTTTGGTTGGGCCAGCACCGCTCATTTAGTCAAAATGAAAGAATTAAGCTACAAGGTAAACGACGTATTGAGTCCCTTATTTGATGCCGCGGATTTAATTTTGGTTGATTTTAAATTGGAGTTTGGTTTATTCAAAGGAGAGGTCATTTTGGGGGACGAGTTTTCACCCGATGGCTGCCGTATATGGGATAAGACAACCTTAAATAAACTGGACAAAGATCGCTTTCGACAAAATTTAGGGGGCCTCATTGAGGCCTACGAAGAAGTGGCTAAACGTATTGGAGTTCCATTAAATCAATAAAATCGATGATCTCTTCTCAACAAACATCATCAACATCAAATTACCAGAGCATATTATGCAAAATCCACTTTTAACGCATTTTTATCTTCCCCCTTTTTCAAAAATTCGTGCAGAAGATATTGTGCCTGCAATAAAAACAGTGATCAATGAATGTCGTGAACAGGTAGAAAATTTGATTGCCCAAAAAAAAATGTTTACTTGGGATAATCTTTGCCAGCCTTTAGCAGAAGCAGATGACCGGTTGTCCCGTGTTTGGTCGCCTATCAGCCATCTCAATTCGGTTAAAAATAACACAGATTTCAGAGCCGCCTATGAGCAATGCTTATCATTATTATCTGAGTACAGTACTTGGATAGGCCAAAACGAAAAGTTGTATGAGGCTTATCTCAATTTAGAATCAGGCGCACACTTTTCTGAGCTCAGTGCTCCTCAACGTAAATCAGTTGAAAATCAGTTACGTGATTTTCGGTTATCAGGCATTGGTTTAGAACCTGAGGCCAAAAAACGCTATGCTGAAATAGTCGCCAGTTTGTCCGAATTAAGTTCTGCCTACAGTAACCATGTTTTGGATGCCAGCATGGGTTGGACCAAACAAATTGACGATCTTGCCTCATTAACTGGATTACCTCAAAGTGCTTTAAGTCTGGTCAAAATGCAAGCGGAAGCAAAACAAAAAAAAGGGGCATTGTTAACCTTAGATATGCCCTGCTATTTACCTGTTATTACCTATGCAGATAACCGTCAACTCCGGCAAGAAATCTACGAGGCTTATTCGACTCGAGCATCAGATCAAGGGCCCCATGCTGGTCAATGGGATAACAGCGAAATCATGGAAAAAATACTGGCCCTCCGTCATGAATTAGCGCATTTATTGGGTTTTGCAAATTACGCTGAAAAATCTTTAAGTACTAAAATGGCAGAAAAGCCCGAACAGGTACGCAATTTCTTAGAGGATCTCGCCAAACTTGCTTGTCCGAAAGCGGAAAAAGAGCTGGCACAATTACGTACTTTTGCAAAAGCGCATTATGGTGTGGATGAGTTACACGCTTGGGATATTGCTTATTACTCTGAAAAACAAAAGCAGCATTTATACGCTATCAGTGATGAAGAATTAAAGCCCTATTTTCCAGAGCAACGTGTTTTGGAGGGGTTATTTGAAGTCACACGCCGTATTTATGGTATTCAGATAAAAGAATGCCATGATATTGATACCTGGCATCCTGATGTGCGTTTTTTTAAAGTGTTGAATGAAAAAAATAACGAGCACTACGGTAGTTTCTATTTAGATCTTTATGCACGAGAACACAAACGTGCTGGTGCCTGGATGGATGAATGTGTTGATAGACTGCGTTTTAGTGATGGTCATTTACAAAAGCCAGTGACCTACTTAGTCTGTAACTTTAGTCGTCCTGTCGAAGACAAACCGGCCCTGTTCACTCATGATGAAGTCACTATCCTTTTTCATGAGTTTGGTCATGGGTTACACCATATGCTCACCACAATAGAAACAGCAGGCATCTCTGGGATACATGGTGTACCTAGAGATGCGGTAGAATTACCCAGTCAATTTATGGAAAATTGGTGCTGGCAATCAGAAGCCTTGGCGTTTATTTCAGGGCATTATGAAACGGCTGAGCCCCTACCAGAAAAGATGTTAAATAAACTCTTGTCGGCAAAAAATTATCAATCGGCCTTGTTTATCATTCGTCAATTAGAATTCGCCTTATTCGATTTTTGTGTACATCATGAATATGATCCTGTCAAAGGAACACAGGTTCTGGCTCAATTGCGTGAAGTAAAAAAACGAATTTCTGTCATACCTACGCCTCTGTGGACCCGTTTCCCACATTCCTTTACACATATATTTTCGGGCGGCTACGCGGTGGGTTATTATGGCTATTTATGGGCAGAAGTATTAGCAGCAGATGCCTTTTCTCGTTTTGAAAAAGAAGGCATCTTTAACCCTAAAACGGGTCAATCTTTTCTTGAAGAAATCCTCTCTAAAGGCGGTTCAGAAGAACCTATGGTGCTCTTTAAACGTTTCCTCGGTCGTGAACCCAAATCGGAGGCCATGCTACGCAGCTATGGGATATGGGACAAATAACAGGAAACTTATAAAACACTTTGATCATAATGATAAATATCGGTACGAAATTGAGTGGCTCCGTCTTCTGAAACCCAGGCGGTGAGATAATACAACCAAACCGGAATACGCTTCCGCGTGTTCCGGTAGGTGCTTTTATTTTCTTTGAGAAAATTCAATATATCTGCGTCGGTTAAACCTGTCTTTTTAAGTAACAGGCGCGCCAGTTCAGAGGCTTTTTGCACACGCACACACCCTGAGCTGCCTGCTCGTCTGTATCGTTGAAACATCGCTTTATTAGGAGTGTCATGTAAAAAAATGGAATATCGATTCGGCATATTAAATTTATAATGCCCAAGAGGATTGTTGGGTCCTAAGGTTTGACGGAGATAATAGGGAAAATTTTCTATTGAAATATTTTCCCAGTCGATACTTTCGGGATCGATGACCTCCGCATTTTGGCTCCAACTGGAGAGTATGCGATAATTGTGCTCCTGGAGATAATCGATATTTTTGATGACTTGGGGCAGAATATCCTCTCTTGCTAGGGAATGAGGCACATTCCAATCAGGATTAATCACAATTTGATTGATCGCGCTTTGCATCACAGGGGTTTTTCTATCAGGACGACCCACTATCACTTTCGAAAATAACCGTATTTTTCCTTCTTCGTAGTAATTGAGTGAATAATCAGGGATATTGACTAAAATCCCTGTTTGGATATCAGCCGGAGTGAAACGCAATCTTTGCATGTTGAGCGCCAGTAATCTCGCCAGTATTTTGGGTGACACATTGAGCCAGTTTCTGGTCCTAATGCCAATGATACCATCAGCAGGTAAGCCTCGATTTTTTTGAAATTGTTTGATTGCCATGACGAGATCATGACTATAGACCTGTGAATCTACGTCTGTGAGTGACATATTGCCTATCCCCAAACGGTATAATATTTTTTTCACATTAGAGATATCTTTACTGCTGTACCCCTCTCTCAAATAAACACGTTCAGTCAATTTTGGCCAAGGGGAGTTATCCGAAAGTAATTTAAGTAATTCCGTCTGCATTTTACGATACTGAGGATGCTGTGGTGCTAATGAGTTCACATAATGATAGGTCTCGTTTTTATGAATGGCTTCTTGCCATGAGGTAATTTTATTTTCAGGGGCCCGCATGATCTGGTAGCCCTGTCTGTCTGAATTTAAAGGAGGTCTGTATAACCAAACTTTTTCTTCAGAAGTGAGGGAGGAGATAAAATACAAATACCCTAACATCGCATCAGATAAAATGATGTCACGCGCTATTCCTGTGATGTTGGGATCGGATAGATATTCCAGCCATGTTGAAAACTGCGGATTGATCTTTAATAGGGCCACTTCCAAAAGTTGTTGCTCAAAATCTTGGATAGCCAGCGGGTCTTGCCAGAGGGGTTCCCGCGCATTTTTTTCATAAAGCTCAGATAATGTTGATAAGGAATAGAGTTTGATTTGTTCAGGTAATTGGCTTAATAAAGCCCGTTCACGTTCATCGATAGAATCGATGCCTTTAAAAGGATGATCCGCTGAGCTCGATTGAGGTGTCAACATTAAAATCACAGAGAAGCTATATAATGACCAACACAACAGCATTGACTGTAAGAGATTTTTTATACTCATCAATCTATTTTTATTTTTTCTGAAGAGTCAAAAGCATTAGGACAGTTCTCCGGCAAAACCTTTTAGACCAACGACATGAACGTGTTCGTTATTTTGAAAAATTTTTCTCACCAATTTATAGGTGGTGCCTTTTTCTGGGCTGATATTTTCTGGTGCCGCAATAATGAGCTGCATTTCTAAGCGCTCGCATAATTCAAATAAAGTAGCGATAGATTTGGCATCTAAACGTGCCGCTTCATCCAAAAACAAGAGGCGACAAGGTACCATATTTTTGCCTCTTAGACGTTGCGATTCTTCTTCCCAGCTTTGTACGACCATGACTAAAATCGACATTCCTGTGCCTATGGCTTCTCCCGTCGATAATGCTCCACTTTCAGCACGCTGCCAACCATCTGCACCACGATTAACCTCGACTTCAAGCGAGAGATAATTACGGTAATCGAGTAGTTCTTCACCCAATGCTTGAGGTAAACGTTGACCTATATCTATTTGTGGATTCAGTCTCTGGTACAATTTTGCCAAAGCTTCAGAAAAGGTGAGTTTAGGGTTCCCGAATAAATCCTGATGTCTTTCTTCCTGCTCAGCAAGCGCGGTCAATAAACTAAAATGTGTTTTATGGAACTGAATATTTAAACGAACACTTTTGACCTGACCAAAAGAAACACTCTTTAAACCATGATTGAGCATATGGATGCGATTTTGTTCTCTTTGGATGGTTTTTCGAATCACATTCGCGACGCCTTTTGAGCTGATTGCTAATGTCTGTTGACGCAGGTTCAATTCTTCGGTCAAACGGGCGAGTTCAACTTCCATTTGTTCAATGGCTTCTAAAGGATCTGCTGTTTGAATAATATCTTGCCGAATACGAGCCTGTAAGTGTTCATAAACCGCAATATAAAATTGAATTTTTCGCTCAGGACGATGCGTGTCCTCTGATAACCGTAAGAGATCTCTGAGATGCTCATTATCTGAGACCGCTAATCTTAATGAGCCTAACGCTTTATCGGAGATTGATCGCAATTCGTCACTGTGCATATACGCCATTTCACGCTTATGTATTTTGGCTTCTATTTGGTTATCTTTGACCATTCTAATCACAGTAAACCCACTTTTTTTGCTTTGGTTCACCTGTGTCTTTATTTGACGGTAATCTCTCTGTAATGCCATGCATTTTTTTTTAAAATGATCCAATTGAATTTCAAAAAGAGCGAGCTGTTTTTCTAATTGACGACGAGCTAAACGATGAGCACTAAGGGCGGCATATCGTTGATCTCTATCAGCAGCGGCCCTGATTTCAGCATTAGAATCAACCTGTACGCCTAGAGCCTCTAATTCTTGTTCAAGCTCTTTTAGAATGTCTTGTTTGGCATCATAAGCACTTTTTAGGCTCGATAAAACTTGATGATATTGAATGTATTCAGACTGAGAATCTCGGAGTTTTTCGCGAGACTCCAGGCACGCCTGCTCGGCTTTCAACAAGCATTCACGTAATTGATCGTCCATAGAGGCATTTTTTATGCCTATCTCACTGGCCTTTTCGTAACTAAAGTGGGTGCGTCTTTGTATGACTTCTTTTAGGGAGAACAACTGTTGTTGAACCTGACTTTGCTTTTCTTGAGCCTGAAGATACTCTTTCTGTAAAAGCTCATTTTGTTGGGGATCTGTTTGTAAGATGGGCAGCAAAGGTTCTAACTGAGCTAAATGATCGCCATTTTGTTTGAGGTAGCGTTGAGCATACTCAGCTTTGGTCAGTTCTTCACGTGCGACCTGTATCAGCTCCTGTAAGGTGTTTTCCTTCAACAGCGGTAGCAAAGGCAGCAATTGACGCAAATCAGAAAGAGCGGTTTTAATCTGATCGATCTGTTGTTGTTGATCTTTGACTTTGTCATTCTGTGCGTGCAATACAGTGTCTATTTCTCGAGAACGGGCATTTAATAACTGTAATGCCTCTTCCGGATTTTCATCAAAAGCCACCGATAAGTGGCGCCCAATAAACTGGTGACAAGCTTCATGGGTTCTTTGAATTTTTTGTACATCGAACGACAGCTTAGAGTAGGTTTGTGCCAAAAGATCATGTTCAACCTCTAATTCTTTGAGGCGATTTTCGCGCGCGGCACGACCAAAGACGGGGACTTTCGGATAACAGGAGTAACGCCATTGCCTCTGTGCCAATTTCACTAAAACAGCGTTTTTTTGCTCTTCAACAGAAAACGTACTTTCATCAAACGCATTAGGATCCCCTTCAATAAAATAGACATCTTCCGGAATATTCTGCAAATTTTGAAGTTTTTTTTGTATTGAGCAAAGCTCAGGGACAACAATGGCATTTCGTAATGGTCCGTAGAGAGCAGAAAAATAAGGCGCATCTTCTAGAGAGACATCTTCATAGATTTCTGAGAGCAGCACCCCTGAAACATGTTCTGCAAGAGCCTGTAATTGTGTGCTGTCTGCCCCATTATGATGTAATTGATGTATTTGATCGTTGATGGCTTGCTTTTGAGCAGCAATGTGATCGCGTTCAAAGCTGAGTTTTCGTTCATTTTCGACTTGATGTTGAATATATTCCATCATCTGCTGGCTGTTTTTTAAGGCTTCTCCGCTTTGATCTCTCAGATGATTCAGCGCGTCCTGCGCTTGGATCCAGATAGGAGCCTGTATTCTCAATTTTTTTATTTTTTCTTTAATTTGCTCTTGTTCCTGAGAAATCTGTATTCGTCGTTCAACCTCACTGCTCTTGTACTGGTTCAAGTCTAACAGGATTTGATCCCATTCTGATTCCAGATCAGGGAAGTTTTCGACAGGATAGTTTTGTTTTTGACGCTGGCAAAATGCTTTGAACAGACGCTCCGCATTTTGTTGCTGCTCTAAACGCTGCTCGAGTTCAGATAAATGTCGTTTCAGAGAAGGCTGTGTTTGTGCCAGATGTTGATGATACGGCCAAGTTCGAAGAAGTTCACGTGCTTTTTGCCAAGCCTGTGAACGAGGCACGTTTTCTCCTGCCGCTTTTATGAGCAGCTGATAGGCTTGTTCAAACTGATTTTTAGCCGCTGCTGAAATCTGGACTTTTTGTTCGATTTCTAATAAAGCCAGCGTGGCCGCTTTTTCTTTGTCCTGAAAAATGGCCAGATACTTCTCTAAATTATCGATATGGATATCGGATTGGCATAAAGTTTGAGCCCGTGCCAAAGCTTCTTGTGCCTGTTGATATTGAATCGCACGTGTTTGTTGTAAGTCTAGAGCCTGTTGATGATCTGCCAACTGGCTTTTGAGACAGTCCACCTCTTTCTGCGCCGATTCAAATCGGGTTTCATTGCCAATTTTCTGAAGATGCGCCTCTTCGACGATGAAATTCTGCTCTTCGAGACGAGACGACAGCTCTTCAAGATCATCTTGATAACGGGCGATTTTTTGTTGTTGTTGGGCGGCTGTTTGTACCAGATTTAATCGATCATTGGCCGACTGGTATTCTGCTTCTAAAGCCGCTTCTAAATCACTTCCTCCCGTCCATTCTTGCATCATTTCTCGATAAAGATCCTGCTCTGAATGCCATTTTTTTAAACAAGATTGCTGATCTCGCCTCAGAATTAATGCATTTTCAATCAAGACACGACGCTGATTGACATGACGCATATAGTCTGCTGAAACATAAGAAGTGGCCTCAGAGATGAGATGCTTAAACAAATTTCTATCCGATTGAGTCACACGAATGGCAGACAATGTCATACGATTCTCTTTCAATGCAGACTCCATATCCTGGAATGCTTTACGCACTCCGATATTTTCTGGCAGAAGATAATCTCGCAATGAGCGCGTGATGGCAGTGGAAATTCCACCATAGAGAGAGGCTTCAATCAAACGGTAAAATTTGCTGCGATCAGCCGATGAGCGCATTCGTTTTGGAATAATCCCCATATCAAACATAAACGAATGATAATCCATGATGGACTGGAATTGTTTGAATTCGGCCCCTTCCTGCTTTTCAAGTCTAGATTTGAGTTCGATCAAAGAAATCACTCTTGCCTGACAATCACCGAGTCTTTCTGTCAATATTTCTGTCGGCTTAATGTCTTTGGATAATCCTTGAATACTAAAAGGCTTAATGTCGACTTTACGATCGCGTCCTGAGACTTGTTGTAAGCGCACCCCCACTAATAGACGTTGCTGTTTTGAGTTCGAGACATCCAAAATGCAATAACAGATCCCCGCTTTTAATTTCCCGTGCAAACCTTTATCTCTTGATCCTGTTGTTGCACCAGCTTCTGTGGTGTTACGAAAATGCAGTAACGTTAAATCGGGGATTAATGCAGTGACAAAGGCGGCCATGACAGTTGATTTCCCCGCGCCATTGCCTCCAGAAAGCGTGGTGACGAGTACATCCAAATCGAAGGTTTGTGCAAAAAAACCATTCCAGTTTATCAATGTCAGTGAATGAAATTTACCCCGTGCTGTCATTCTTCTTCATCCTTTGTCTGGGTTCTATGTTCATTCGGGGTTTCATCAGGGAGGTCATTAGGAGTGAAAACCTGCATTTTCTCGGGATTCAGAAGATCAACGGCTTCACCTTGTTGGATCAAACGTAACTGTGCTGCTGGGAGATCCTCGTCATGACGGATATCCGCGCCAAAACGAAAAACAGCCGCATTGATGACAAATTTTTGTTTGTCATTTTCGATAAAATACACCATACCGAGCCGCCTCAAACGGTTAAGAGAGGTTCTCACTCTTTCTTGTAATTTTTGTTTATCTAAATCGGAGCCAGTAGAGCGTTGGTTGATGCATTTGAACAGTTTTTTTTCATCAGAAAGGGTGATCAATTCTTCATAAAGCTCTTGCTCACTAAAGATGCCCTGATTGTTCAAACGCTCAGGACTGAGATACAGATAACATAAAATTTTACCCAGGATCATATCTAATTCTGACAGCACGGAGCGGGGGATCAGGGTACTGGAACGAGGCCGTAAATAAAAAAAACCTTCAGGTGCGCGAATTAATTCAACGTGATATCGACGATAAAATGTCTCTAATGGTTCTTGAAAATCCATCAAAAAACCGTGATTTTCTAATTCATCCATTCCTACATGTCTTCCTGAACGTAGTTGGCTGTCTAAATTCGGGAATAGGGGGTTTGACAAAGCCTGTGCCAGTTTCACTGGCATAATGTGTTCAATATTGATCGATGACATGTGCCTGCACTTGTGCTCCATAATCATTAATGGGCAACCATTGAGCTGATAATCCAGAAAAATCTTCTGAAGCCACGCCAAGTTGCAGGGCGAGATCAACCAGGATCCGAGCCACCTCAAAATGTTGAGAAACTGGATATTTTTTAAGATAATCCCGTAGTATTTGCCCTAAATGAAGGGGAATCGCTTTTTGCTGATACACCATCAAGGCCTCTTCAATGAGGCTGCTCAGCTGGCTTCGGATCAGATCACATCCTTCAAATTTGAGCTCAGAGGGAAGCTCTCCTATGGACTCTACATTAGAGAGGCTGGATGATTGTTCATCACGTATATCTAATAAACGCAGAGCATCAGAAAAGGTTAATGCCCAAGGATGATCAAAATATTTCTGTATCGAACGACGCAATCTTTGCGCAAAGACTCGATTTTTATCCATATCAATCGCAGTTCGAATAAATTTATGCACATGACGATCATAACCAATCCACAAATCAATAGATTGTTGACCCCAACTGATGGTGCGATCTAGTCTGGCTTGCAAAGTAAAAATCAGTTTATCAATGTACTCTAATTCAGAGCGATCCATCACAGCAGATTGAATCCGTAACAAGTGTGTTTGAATCTGATCTCCCGCTGCCTCTAAAGTATCTTGTAACTCGCGCAGGGTGCTAGACGTTTCAGACAGCAGTACCTCACAGCTGGCAATCGCCGTACGCCAGTCTTGATGTAACAGGGCAGCTACCTCTTCTTTGACACTATTTTGCTGCTCGTCCATAGCTCGTTGGGTCATGTCAATATGATCAAACATGTCTGATACAGAGTATTTCAAAATAGCGAAAACATACTGGCGCCAGTGAGCTTCTTCCTTTTCATTTTTTTCTGAAGCATTCGCTGCTTGCTCTATTTCTTTGGCCAGTACTGACAGTTGTATCGAAAGACGTAATGTTGAAAATTCTTTTTGACGAATATAATAATCCGTGATGCCAATACCCAAAAGGGTTAAGCGATAAATGGCACAGTCTTCTGACTGTTGAGTTGTAAAACGATTGAGTAAACGCTGGTGGACCATATCATTAATGGCATTATTGGCACGAATCAAGAGATTTTCATGAGCTTGTGTGACGTCTTTATTGGCCAGATAAAAAATGTCTATCAGCTCACCTTCGCTGATTTCTCCATCGAATCGCTCGATATTTAAAGTCGCAATCGCTACAAGAAAAGCCAAGCGATCAGGTGGCAACATAATGGCAAAATGATTTTGTCGTACCCAGCTGACCCGCTCAGGTATGCTTTGAGAAATTTCACTCATGCTCAACCAATCTATTGATTATTTTTTAACTTACTGCATTTTTTATTACCGTTCTTAATCAACGTTTTTAATTTTTCCCCTGCATGAAAAGTAACGACTCTGCGTTTTTTAATAAGAACATCTTCACCGGTTTTTGGATTACGGCCCGGGCGTGCTTTTTTATCTCTCAAATTAAAATTACCGAAACCAGAAAATTTAAGCGCAGAGCACTCCTCATCCCCTAGAATACAACGTATTTCTTCAAAAAATAATTCTAAAAGATCTTTACTCTCTTTCGGCTCTAAACCGAATTTTTCAGATATATCATCCAAAATATCAGCTTTAGTAATGGTCATGTTAATTACCTCAAGGATGCTTGAAATTTCTTTTTTAAAGCCGATACACATGTCGAAACGGTAGCAGCTATCTCATCTTCCTCTAGCGTGCGCTCCGAATCTTGCAACACTAAACTGATAGCAAGACTTTTATAGCCCTTGCTTACCCCTTCACCTTGATAAAGGTCAAATAAGTTTATGTCAACTATCTGATTTACGCTAACTTTTCTACATTCTTTTAAGATTTCTTCCGCAGGGATCTTCTCATCAACAATGATCGCAATATCTCGTCGATTAGAAGGGAAACGCGAAATTTTTTTAACACATGGTGTCACAGAGTCTGTTAATTTTCTCCATTGTATTTCAAACACGAGGGGGCTCTCTTTGAGGGTTAACGCTTGAGCACATTTCGGATGGATGAGGCCCATCCATCCTATTTTTTCTTCGTTGAGATACAGTGCGGCGCTTTGCCCTGGATGTAAAGCACAATGAGGTTCCGCTTTAAATTGAATCACAGGTAATTTTCCGCTCAGATCTAAAAGTGCTTCCAAATCCCCTTTCATATCGTAAAAATCGAGAGGCTGGCTTGAAAAATCCCAATGTTCGGGAAAACGCTGCCCCGTGATCATGCCTGAAAGCACTTGCTCCTGCTTAACTCCTAAAGGTTGAGAGCTATCCGGAATAAAACGTAACCCGCTTTCAAAAAGGCGCACAGTGGTTTGTTGGCGGTTTTGGTTGTAAACGACGGCACAAAGAAGGCCAGTTAAGAGCGACAATCGCATGACAGACATATCAGCAGAAATCGGATTGGGTAAAAAAAGGGCGTCTTCATCAGGATGCAAGAGGGATTGAATTTTAGGATCAACAAAACTGTAAGTGATGGCCTCTTGGTACCCTCTGTCTGTTAACAATGTTTTAAATCGAGTGAGGGCGCATTCGTTTTGAGAAGATGACCCGATAGATAGCTCAGATTTTATGGGTGTCTCCGGAATACGGTGATACCCATAAATACGGGCGATTTCTTCTATCACATCTTCTTCGAGAGCGATATCAAAACGCCAACTAGGCGGCCTCAATTGCAAACGATAGGCCCCTTGCGTATGTTCTTTTTCCTGAATTTGAAAACCAAGATGCTGCAAAATATCCAGTGCCTGATCAAACTCAATCTGATACCCCAGTAAACGATCTAATTTTGTGCTGCGCAGGGTGATATGTTGTGTTTTAGAGAGCATGGCTGGGCTGCTGACATCAATAATTGGACCGACTTCGCCTCCACAAATCTCTATCAATAACTGAGTCGCACGCTCAATCGCTTTATATTGTAATTGAGGATCAACACCTCTTTCATAACGATGAGCCGCCTCTGTTTGCAACCCATACTGACGAGCCTGAGCCACAATCGCTGTCGGGTGAAAAAAGGCGGATTCCAAAAAAAGGTGTTCGGTTTTTTGAGTGATCCCAGAATTCTGACCGCCAAAAATCCCTGCTAATGCCAAGACCTTGGTGTGATCTGCAATCACCAGTGTTTTCGGATTCAGATGTAGGGCACGGCCATCAAGTAGAGTGAGTTCTTCCCCTTCTTTTGCCCAACGCACAATAATTTCGTGCTTGATTTTTTCTAAATCAAACGCATGGAGCGGTTGTCCAAGTTCTAAAAGTACGTAATTAGTGACATCTACCACGGGATCAATCGAACGTAAGCCACTACGCTCAAGTTTTTTTTGCATCCAGAAAGGCGTTTTTGCTTTAACACAGATCCCTTTTATCACTCGTCCCAGATAACGAGGACAAGCCTCAGGGGCTTCTACCCTAATCCATCTTTTTTCCTGAATTTTTTCTGTGACCTTATTGATATTGGGTCCGAGCAAAGGTACGCGGTTGATCGTGGCGATTTCACGTGCCACGCCTAAAATACTTAAACAATCAGCACGGTTAGGGGTCACATTGATTTGAAAAATATTGTCATCGAGATGCAGCCATTCGCGAAAATTCATCCCAATTGGTGCGTTCTCAGGCAACTCAATAATGCCCGTTTCATCTGATGGGATCCCAAGTTCATCAAAAGCACACAGCATGCCTTCAGAGAGTACGCCTCTGAGTTTTGTTTTTTTTATTTTGAAGGATCCGGGCAACACAGCGCCTATTGTGGCGATCGCGACCTTTAAGCCTTGCCGGCAATTTTGGGCACCACAGACAACATCGCATAATCTATCTTGTCCCAGATGAATTTTAGTGACTTTTAATTTGTCAGCATTCGGATGAGGATGGCATTCCAGCACATGACCAATCAGCACACCAGAAAAAGGAGGCGCGGCAGGTTCAACGGTTTCTACTTCCAAACCGGCCATGGTGAGTTGTTCGCTTAATATTTCTGTAGTGATTTCAGGCTGCACCCATTCCCGTAACCAAAATTCGCTGAATTTCATAAAAAATCAATGCCTTATTTAAACTGTTTAAGGAAACGGACATCGTTTTCAAAAAAAGCCCTTAAATCCGTCACACCGTAAGCTATCATGGCTAAACGTTCTATCCCCATTCCAAATGCAAAACCTGAATAATGTTCAGGATCAATATTCAGGTGGGTTAGTATATTCGGATGCACCATGCCACAGCCCAACACTTCAAGCCATTCGCCATTTTGGGTCATGACATCAACCTCTGCGGAAGGCTCAGTAAAGGGAAAATAAGAAGGACGAAAACGAGTCGGAAGCTCTTTTTGAAAAAAATACTGCAAAAAACACTGCAAGGTGTTTTTTAAATTCGCAAAACTGATGTCTGAATCGAGGATCAATCCTTCCATTTGATGAAACATGGGGGTGTGCGTTTGATCGTAATCATGACGATAAACGCGGCCAGGCGCGATGACTCTAAGGGGAGGGCCTTTTTTTTTCATGGTACGAATTTGGACACCAGAAGTCTGAGTTCTTAATAGCCGCTCGCTATCAAACCAAAAGGTATCCTGCTCTGTACGAGCCGGATGATGAGAAGGAATGTTGAGGGCATCAAAATTATGTTCGCTGTCTTCGATCTCTGGCCCTGATTCGACGGAAAATCCCCATTTTTTAAAAAAACATTCAATGCGTTGAATGGTCAGTGTCACGGGATGGAGCCCGCCATGTTGTAATCGGCGACCCGGCAATGAGACGTCAATGATTTCAGAAGACAAACGCCGCGCTAACAACTCAGATTGTAGTGTTTTTTTTCGAGTATCAAGCCATTGTTGTATTTGCTTTTTGGCTTGATTAATGACACGACCTGCGGCAGGCCTATCTTCAACGGACAACTGACTCAAAGAGGCCATATGAGTACTAAAATGTCCTTTTTTGCCGAAATAAGAGACTCGTATTAGATCCAATGCCTCCGTATTTTGAGCGTTTTTTATTTCTTTTTGAGCATTCGCCACAAAATCTGAAAGATCTGTCATTATTTTCTCTTGATGTTGAGAGTATGAAGGAAGCAGGGCCCACAAATAGAAGGTTATTTAAAAAATGCCATTCATTTTAAAATGGCTCAACGGAAAAAGGGAGACCAGCTCCCTTTTTGAAACGATTTGTTGATCTCAATTTACACTAAAGCCTCTTTTGCTTTTTTGGCCAAGGCCGCGAAGCTGGGTTTATCAAAAACCGCAATATCCGCTAACATTTTACGATCAATGTCAATAAAGGCTTTCTTTAAACCATTGATCAAGCAGCTATAAGACAGACCGTGCTCACGAGCGGCTGCATTAATACGTGTGATCCAGAGTTGACGAAATTGACGCTTGCGTTGACGACGGTCACGGTAGGCATATTGCCCTGCTTTGGTGACCGCCTGAACAGCAACACGATATACACGAGAGCGTGCACCGTAGTAGCCTTTTGCCTGTTTTAATATTTTTTTGTGGCGTGCACGTGCAACCACTCCGCGTTTTACTCGAGCCATTGGCTTCTCCTAGTCTATATATTCAACATAAAAAATACGTTATGCGTAAGGCAAACAGGCTACGACTGAAGCGATATCATTTTGAGATACCAACCCTTTAGGACGTAACTGACGTTTACGTTTGGTGGATTTTTTAGTCAGAATATGACGAAGATACGCGTGCTTACGTTTGAAGCCACCGCTGGCTGTTTTTTTAAAGCGCTTCGCCGCTGCGCGCACTGTTTTAATCTTTGGCATTAATATCACTCACTTTTGATGACTTTGAGTCAATTGTTATGTTAACAGACAAGGCGAACAGGCTATGACCTCACAACCTGTCACTTCGATTTTAGCCCTACTGCTTTTTTTTTGGTGCAAGCACCATGCTGATTTGCCGGCCTTCAATTCTCGCAGGAAAAGATTCGACAAGAGCAATACTATTTTCAGATTCACATAAATCTCTACGAATACGTTCCAGCATGGCCATCCCAATTTGTTGATGTGCCATTTCGCGCCCACGAAAACGTAAAGTGATTTTTGCTTTATCTCCCTCTTCTAAAAAGCGAGTCAGGCTGCGTAATTTAACCTGATAGTCCCCTTCATCGGTGCCAGGACGAAACTTCACTTCCTTCACCTGAATGACACGTTGCTTTTTTTTCTGATCTTTGATTGATTTGCTTTTTTCATAAAGAAATTTGCCGTAATCCATAACGCGACAAACAGGCGGATCTGCGTTCGGACTGATTTCTACCAAGTCGACGCCGGCTTCTTCCGCTTTTTGTAGAGCAACAGCAATACTGACAATGCCAATTTGCTCTCCCTCTATGCCCGTTAAACGGACTTCTGGGACGCGAATCTCTTTATTAATACGATTAGGACGCGCTAATGGAACTCTTTTTCCGGGTTTAATACTTTTTTCCTCCAAGTTAATGAAGACAACGGCTACTGATTTCTTCCAGTAGCTTGTCTGCGAATACGTTAACAGAAAAAGATCCCAAATCTTTGCCACTGTGAGTACGAACGGCAATCTGATTTGATTCAACCTCTTTATCACCACAAACCAATATATATGGAATTCTATATAAAGTATGCTGGCGGATTTTAAAGCCAATCTTCTCGTTTCTCAAGTCTACTTTTGCCCGAACGCCCAACTGTTGCAAGTTTTTTGCTACTTTTTTGACATAATCAGACTGTTTTTCCGTAATATTGATCAGCATCACCTGCACTGGCGCCAGCCAAACTGGGAAAAAACCGGCATACTCTTCTGTCAAGATCCCTATAAAACGCTCTATTGAACCGAGAATCGCACGATGAATCATCACAGGGACCTGACGTTCACTGTTTTCATCAATATAAAATGCATTGAGACGAACAGGTAATGAAAAATCGAGCTGAACCGTACCACACTGCCAGGCACGATCCAAACAATCATAGAGCGTAAACTCAATTTTTGGACCATAAAAAGCGCCTTCTCCTGGCTGTAATTCAAAGGTCATTCCTTGCTCTTTTAACACAGAAGCTAAATCTTCCTCTGCTTGCGTCCAGATTTCGTCTGAACCAATCCGTTTTTCTGGACGGGTCGATAGCTTCACAGCGATCTTTTTAAAGCCAAAGGTCTGGTAGATATCATAAGTCATTTTGATGCAATTGCTGACTTCTTTGCGTACTTGTTTCTCTGTACAAAAAATATGCGCATCATCTTGAGTAAATCCTCTGACGCGCATTAAGCCGTGCAAGGCTCCCGAAGGTTCATTACGATGACAACTGCCGAATTCAGCCATCCGCAAGGGTAAATCACGATAGGATTTCAGGCCTTGCTTAAATATTTCGAGATGTCCTGGGCAGTTCATAGGTTTGATGCAGTATTCTCGATTTTCAGACAAGGTAGTGAACATATGTTCGCTGTAATTTTCCCAATGCCCTGTTTTTTCCCAGAGCACGCGATCCATCATGAATGGGCCTTTCACTTCTTGATATTCGTACTCTTTTAGTTTTTCACGTATTAAAGTTTCCAATTCACGAAAAACTATCCAACCGTTTTCATGCCAAAACACCATGCCTGGCGCTTCTTCCTGGAAATGATACAGATCCTGTGTCTTACCGATTTTTCGATGATCACGTTTGGTGGCTTCTTCTAATCTATTTAAATAAGCATCAAGTTGTTTTTTATCGCTCCAGGCTGTGCCGTAAACGCGTTGCAATGTTTTGTTTTTACTATCACCTCGCCAATAGGCACCAGAGGTTTTCTGTAATTTGAAGTAATGGCAAAAGCTCATATTGGGAACATGAGGGCCACGACACATGTCGATATATTCTTCATGAAAATACAAGTTTGGCTGATCGCTGCTATCAATATTTTCATCTAAAATGGCGATTTTGTAAGATTCACCTCGTTTAGAAAAAGTATCTCGCGCTTTTTGCCAGCTGACTTTTTTTTTGATCACTGTGTAATTTTTATGCGCCAGTTCGTGCATTCGTTTTTCTAAAAGCTCTAAATCTTCCTGCGTCAAAGGGCTTTCAATGTCTAAATCGTAATAAAAGCCATTTTCTATCACAGGGCCTATGGCCATTTTTGTCTCTGGCCAGAGTTGCTTTACCGCATGACCTAATAAATGAGCACAAGAATGGCGAATAATTTCGACCGCCTCGCCATCTGAAGGGGTGATAATTTGAAGTTTTCCATCGACACTGAGCAAATCACAGGCATCGATCAATTGATCATTAAAACGCCCCGCAATGCAGGATTTGGCTAAACGAGGATGAATGTCGAGAGCGACATCAAGCACAGAAAGCGATTGTTCATAATGACGTGTACTGCCATCAGGCAGGGTAATAACTGGCATTCTCGGTTCCTTAGTGAGAAAAAATAATAGACCTCGTTAAAAAACCACAACCGGGCTGTGATTGATTTATTGCGCGTTTTAGTAAACAGTTTTGCTGGGCTACAGTTTTGAAAAAAGTCTTATTTATTGACGATAAGAAGACAAAAATCGTTTTAGTTTTTTAATACCCTGAGCCAATTCATTAACGGCGGGCAAAATAACGATACGCACATGATCGGGCTCAGGCCAATGAAAAGCCCTTCCATGCACTAATAAGACTTTCTCTTGTAAAAGAAGATCTAACACCATTTTTTGGTCATCGTACAAATGAAACCGTTTTGTATCGAATTTGGGGAACATATAAAGTGCGCCAGCGGGTTTAGTACAAGATAATCCAGGAATTTCATTGATCAGATGCCACGCCATTTCTCTTTGTTCGTACAAACGGCCCTTGGGCTTAATCAATTCGTTAATGCTTTGATAGCCCCCTATGGCCGTCTGAATCGCATGTTGCATCGGCACATTGGCACACAAACGCATCGAGGCCAACATCTCCAAACCTTCAATATAGTCCTTTGCGTGTTTTTTAGGCCCATGTAATACCATCCAACCTTGTCGAAATCCTGCCACTCTGTAGGTTTTCGATAATCCGTTAAACGTCACTGTAAACAAATCAGGCGCTAAAGCCGCAATGGAATGATGCTGCGCGCCATCGTAAAGAATTTTGTCATAAATTTCATCTGCAAAAATGATTAAATCATGCTGACGGGCGATCTCTACAATCTCTGATAATAAAGCTTTGCTATATACTGATCCTGTTGGATTATTGGGATTAATAATGACAATCCCTTTCGTAGAAGACGTAATTTTACGACGAATATCGCACAGATCTGGAAACCAGTCAGCGCCTTCATCACAGAGGTAATGAACCGCTTTTCCATTTGCAAGAGAAACCGCTGCCGTCCACAAGGGATAATCTGGCGCAGGGATCAACATTTCATCCCCATTATTTAATAACGCCTGCATCGATTGAACAATCAGCTCTGAAACGCCATTCCCAATGTAGATGTCTTCTACTGTGAGATGGTGCATGTTTCGGGCTTGATAATGTTGCATGATGGCTTTACGAGCGGAATACAGCCCTTTCGAATCACAGTAACCTTGAGCCGTCGGCAAATTACGAATCACATCGACCAGAATTTCTTCAGGCGCATTGAAACCAAAAGGCGCTGGGTTGCCGATGTGGAGCTTTAAAACATGATGCCCTTCTTCTTCAAGACGTTTCGCTTCTTTTAAGACAGGGCCACGAATATCGTAACAAACCTCATCTAATTTATGAGATTTTTTAATATTAGAGCGCTTTTCTGAAAACGTTGAAGGTTCTTTATCTTTTTCTGTAGAAGGCATAATCAAAAATGTCTCTGTTAAAGATCGATGAAAACGATCCCAGTACTTTAAAAAATCACTCTTAAAAATTTTTTTAAAATTAAGCCTCTGTAACCAGAGGCGCATTCCGCGATTTTAAAATAGCATAAAGTATTCCAGTCAATACTGTGCCGGCCAAAATAGCCACTAAATAAAGGATCGCAGGATGAATCGCACCTGGGATCATTAAAACAAATAATCCACCATGGGGTGCCATTAATTTTGCGCCAAACATCATCGAGAGCGCCCCTGTTAAAGCGCCTCCGGCGATACAGCAGGGCAATACTCTCATCGGATCTCTGGCTGCAAAGGGAATCGCACCTTCAGAAACAAAACACAAACCCAACACCAAAGCGGCTTTCCCTGCCTCTCGTTCGCTGGTTTCAAATTTATGCCTAGCCAGAAATGTCGCTAGCCCCATCGCCAGTGGGGGCACCATCCCTGCGGACATAATCGCCGCCATCGGCGCATAAACCGAGGAACTTAAGAGAGCAACCCCAAAAGAATAAGCCGCTTTATTCACCGGTCCTCCCATGTCTGAACACATCATTCCTCCCAAAATCGCACCTAGCAGAACCGCATTAGCCGTTTCTATGGCTTCTAACCAGCTTGTCAGCGCTGCCATGATTTGAGCAACAGGTTCGCCGATCAGATAGATCATGATAAGACCAACAATAAGGCTGCTTATTAATGGAATGATAAGAATAGGTTTTAACGCGTTCATGCTAGAAGGGAGATATAATTTCGTGCTGATGATTTTTGAGACATAACCTGCAAGAAAACCGGCAATGATGCCCCCTAAAAATCCAGCGCCTGTACTGACCGCCAACATGCCCCCAATCAGTCCCGGTGTTAAACCGGGACGATCAGCAATAGAAAAAGCAATAAAACCGGCTAACACGGGCACCATCAAAGCAAAAGCAGAAGCGCCCCCGATTTGCATTAAGGCGGCGGCAAGTGTCCCTGGCGTTTCAAATGCTTTGATGCCAAATATAAAAGAAAGCGCGATACACAACCCACCAGCAACCACCATGGGAAGCATATAAGACACTCCGGTCAGCAAATGACCATATATACCCTGACCTTGATCTGTCCGGCTGTGAGATGGTTTTGCGTGCTGGGAAGGAGAATGATAAATCTCTGATGTGGCTAAAGCATGATCGAACTCTTGAGCGGTTTTTTTTAATGCTGAAGATGTGGAAGTACGGTACAACCGTTTTCCTTGAAATTTATCCAGATTGACTTCGATATCCGCAGCAACGATAACCAAATCAGCGGCTTCAATGTCTTCGGCCGTGAGAGTATTAGCGGCACCGACCGAACCTCTTGTTTCCACTTTGACCCAAAAATTTCGTTTGTGGGCTTCTGATTCAATCGCTTCTGCAGCCATAAAGGTATGAGCAACACCAGTAGGACAGGCTGTGATTGCAACAATACGTTTTGTTTGGTGAGAAAGGTCGGGGGTTTTTTCAGAGGCTTGATACATTTTTGCTTCAGCTTGATACATTTTTGCTTCAGATAGAGCCTGTTTTAAAAAAACGTCAGGATCATTTAGTGCTGATTCTAATGAGCCTGTAAATAATTTTTTATTTTCAAATACACCAAATTCGTCTCTAACTGCACCAACGGCAATAATCAACTCTGCATCGTCTGGCTTTTCTACAAAATGCAATTGTAATTTATCTGCGCTGGTTTTTAACATCCATTCAGCCAGATATTGGCTGGCTGGCCCGTAATGGCTGTCTATGATTAATAATGTTTTCATGATATCTCCAATTAACTCAAGGGTTGTAGATTGACTCGAGCCATCATGGCATCGAGCTTATCAATATCATCAATACCGACACCGCTTTGACTGACAGTGATACAGGATATGGCTGTGGCCAGACGTAAGCTATGTGCATAAGTTTTACCTGTAAGCAACCCATAAATTAAACCCGCAACCATCGAATCTCCAGCTCCTACGGTACTGACCACTTTACAGGCAGGAGCAGAGGCAAAATACCCTCCATCTTTATAAATCCAAATAGCGCCTTCATCCCCCAGAGACACGATGACATGTTCGATGCCTTCTTGATGCAATTTTTTGGCTGCTGCCACGACATCTGAAAAATGAGATAAATCAACGCCCGCCCATATTTTTAATTCAGAGAGATTCGGTTTTACAAGCCAGGGTAATACTTTTAAACCGATTTTTAATGCTTCCCCACTGCTGTCAAATACCAGACGAGGGCACTTTTCTTTAACTGCCTTTATCCATAGACTAAAATCATGAATATCAATCCCTATAGGTAAACTGCCACTCACCACGACGAGATTGACATTATTTAAGATATTCATTGAATGAGAATAAAAATCCTCCCAATTTTTCGAATTGATTTCAAAACCAGAAAAATTAAAATCCGTGCTGATGTTCTCTGCATCAGTTAATTTCATGTTAATACGTGTTCTACCTGGCACAGTGTGAAACTGTGCGGGCATCCCTAATATTTTTGAAGAAAATCCTTCTTTATTTTCTTCCCCCAAAAAACCACTGACAGTGACTGGCATACCGAGGTCTCTGAGTACTTTAGCAACATTGATGCCTTTTCCTGCGGCATATAAGCCATGGGTTTGAATACGATTCACTTCGCCATATTCTATTTTTTTGCAGGAGCCCATCAAATCGTAAGCAGGGTTCAATGTAAAAGTAAGAATGTGATTTTTTTTCAAGCCAATGTCTCCCCTAAACCAGACGTAATCGCCTTGCCTATTTCCTTTAATGCCGTAGAAGCATCTTCACCCTGAGCAGTAAACTGTAAGCGATGACCTTGCTTACACCCTAATCCGACCACTTTCATTAAGCTGCAGGCATTCACTTTTTTACCTGTGCCATTTAGATTAGCAACGTTGATCTCACTGTTAAATTGTTTGATCAGATTCACCAGCAAGGTGGCAGGGCGTGTATGTAACCCATGTTTATTTTGGATCACAAATTCTGCACTGACCGTTTGAGTAGAGTCTATATAATCGCTTGTCAATAAAGATAGCAAAGTGCTGGCATCCGCTTTTAACAATAAGCCGGCTTTTTTTGTTAACAATAATTGGCCCAGGTAAGCTAAAACCCTCTTGGGTTTGTCGTCGGCTGCAGATACAGTCAGCAGCAAGCTCACCTCCTGATCATCATGTTTAAAAGGAGTTAATGGACGGCTTATCGCGATAGCACTGAGAAGGTTACCTTTTGTGGTATCACTTAACCAAATACCTTCTCCAAGATGGACGGGCGATTGAAGAATCACTTCACTGACAAAGTGTTCATCCACTGAGGAGATTTCTTTTAAACGACCCGCATTTAATGCTTTTAGTGTGGTCATATTTTCTGTGGGCACATCTAAAGCAATCAGCGAAATATCAAAGAAAAGATCAGGATTTTTTGTTTCTCCTATTAATAGCGATCTTAATTCTGTTGCTGACTTGGTTTGAGCTAATTTTTTAGCGACTGCATTGTCATTTAGTACGTAAGTTAGTTGTCTTAGTAAAGACAGATGCTCATCAGAATGAGCGGCAATTCCAATCACAATATAAGCAATGTGATCGACATCCCACTCAATTCCTTTGGGGAATTGAAATACTTGTATCCCTGTTTTTTTTATTAAAGCACGGCTTTCAGTTGTGCCATGTGGGATAGCGATTCCATTGCCAAGATAGGTTGAAATTTGTTCTTCGCGTTGGATCATATCTTTGACATAACTCTCGTCAACTTCTCCTGCTAGTGCTAATGCTTTTGCCACTTGTTTTATTGCTTCAATTTTGTTTGAAGCATGGCAATCCAAATGAATGTTTTCTATTGACAACTGGAACATAGACTCTCCCTACTCTGGAAGGTAAAAAATGACATCACTAGTAAAAGTATCAATTAATACAAGAGACCTTTATTTCAAAATCGACGAATAACTGGCTTGCCTTTACTACGGTTTTTCAAGTAAGTCTAACCTATTTTTTGATTTACAATGTTTATTTAAAGACACACTATTAAATAGTACAACGAAATAAAAACGAGATAATCAAAAACTGATTTTTCTGGAGTAAAGCATGTCCATCAATCCAATAAAAAAAATACCTTCCCTATTAGGGGGCAGTATGATTATTGCCGGCACTACAATCGGAGCAGGCATGTTTTCTATTCCTATTGTTACGGCGGGTGTCTGGTTCAATGGATCTGTCTTTTTGCTGATTTATACCTGGGCATGCATGCTCATTTCTGGTTTGATGATTCTAGAGGTGAATCTTCATTATTCTGTCGGGGCGAGTTTTTATCGCATGACAAAAGATCTATTAGGTCGAATATGGAGCTGCATCAACGGGCTTTCTATTGCTTTTGTTCTGTATATTCTGATTTACGCTTATATTTCTGCGGGCAGTTCCATTATTTTTCATACTTTTTCTGGGATCTTTAATGTTAGCCAATCTGCTGCAGGTATGTGTTTCTCTGTCGTCGTGGCTTTTATCGTGTGGTTATCGACTCGAATGGTCGATCGCTTAAGTACCTTTTTAATAGGGGCTATGGTGATTACCTTTATTCTCTCTGTTGGCCAGCTATTTTTTCGTGTAGAGACGGCTATACTCTTTCCTCAGAATATTGAGCCCACGCAATACTTGCCTTATGCACTGATCAGTTTACCCTATTTATTAAGTTCTTTCGGTTACCATGGCAATGTGCCTGGCCTGGTTAAGTATTATCATAAAAACAGCGATTGTGTCGTAAAAAGTCTCTTTTTTGGCACCTTGATAGCATTAATCATTTATTTAATTTGGCAATACGTCATACAGGGAAATATTCCGAGAGAATCTTTTAAACAGGTGATCACAGAAGGTGGGAATATCAGTAGTTTGCTCAAACAAATAGATAGCTTTTCTGATACCGATATCACTCGTCAATTATTAAATGCTTTTTCTTATATGGCGTTGGTGAGCTCATTTTTAGGCGTTTCTTTAGGTTTATTTGATTATATCTCTGATTTTTTCTCATTTTCTGATGACAGCTGGGGCCGCACGAAATCTGCTTTAGTGACATTTTTACCTCCTACCGTTGCTGCTTTCTTTTTTCCTGACGGATTTTTATATGCCATTGGTTTTGCTGGTTTGGCCGCTACTTTATGGGCAGTGATCATTCCGGCATTAATGGTCAGAGCCAGCCGTCTGCGTTTTAAGAAATCGGTTTACCAGGCGCCGGGGGGTAAAATAATGATTTATTTTATTATTTTTTTTGGTTTGATCAATGCTGTGTCACAGATTTTGTCATTAGCTGGCGTGTTGCCAATCTATCAATAGCCCTTTTTCAAAATCGGGCGGCTAAACGGTTTTTGGGTAAATTTGATCAAGCAGATAGATTAAATAGGCCTAATTATAGGGGTTTTCAATAATAGTGAGGTTTAACGTGATATTTTGACCATTACGTAGAACAACGATAGGGATCTGGCTACCAGGCGGGATTTCTGCTACTTGGTCCATGGTCTCAATAGTAGAATGGCTGCGTTTATTATTCACACTTAAAATAATATCGCCTTTCTGTACTCCGGATAGAGCAGCAGGCCCATTGGGTGAAACATGATTGACTTTAATCCCACGGAAATGATTTTGGTTATCATCATCATGAAATAGAGGATAATCGCTCCCTGCGATACCAATATAACCACGAATAACACGCCCATTCAGGATCAACTTATGCATCACTTTGATGGCTAAAGCGGCTGGAATGGCAAATCCTATTCCTTCTGGTACTTGGCCATAGCTGTTGGCGGTATCAACAGATAACGTATTGATACCCACCAGCTCACCTAAGGTATTCACTAAGGCTCCCCCGGAATTACCCTGATTAATTGAGGCATCGGTTTGTAAAAAATTTTGACGCCCTGAGCCACTCAAACCCACACGACCTGTAGCGCTGATAATACCCTGGGTTATTGTTTGGCCTAAATTATAAGGATTGCCTATCGCCAGGACGACATCTCCAACATGAGTGATACGATTTTGATTCATTGGAATAACGTGAAGGTTGTCTGCATCAATTTTTAATACCGCCAAATCTGTTAAGCTATCTGAACCTACCAGCGAAGCTTCGTAAATTTGTCCGTTCTGTAAAGCCACAATAATTTTATCTGCATGATTAATCACATGTTTATTGGTAATAATATAACCCTTGGGACTCATAATAACACCAGAGCCCAGCTCAGGAGCCCGATTGATATTACTGTTATATACATTCACTACTGCCGGTGCGGCGGTCTGAACACTTTGTGCATAACTAATAGGGGTTTTATTGTCAGTAAAATTAAAAAAGGGGATTTTTTTAATAAAAGAGAAAGGAGACTTGGAGGTGAATATTAAAATAATCCCACCAATAACCACCCCTAAAATAGCAGAAGAGAGTAATTTTTTAAGCATATTGTTTTAAACATTGGTTAGATATCAAGAAAATTGAAGAACAAATCGGACAATAAATAATTTATTATTTAGAATTTTCTGTAAAAGCGGATGATCCATCAGAATAATCTCGCGGGGGGATTTTTATTTTCTCTGCACGATTGATGGAATCAACTTCTGTTAAAGGCGGATGTGATAAATTATTTTTTAATGGCAAATCAGGCAATAATTGGTTCGAATTTTTTGCGATATGCTGATACAACTTACGATAGTCTTGTGCCATATTATCGAGTAATTCAGAACTGTGTGCAAAATAATCTATTAATTCTTGACGATATTGTTCTAAATCAGCTTTATTTCTTTCTAATTGCGTTTGTAGTATTTTTTGTTCACGCAGTTTTGGGTTTAAAAAACGCATTCCCAAGGCACCGACAGCGACACCTAGAATGAAACTGATTAATCCGTATTCCCAAGTCATGATGGCCTCTTTGATCTTACTGTTTAATCAAATATGTTGATTAATGATATTGACTATAACTGCTGATGGCTTTGAATGGAATTTTCATGCAAAAAAATGATCTTACATTCCACTATCAAAAAGAGATAGCCGATCAACACTTTCAGGTTGATGAAAAACAATTGAAAGCGGTTTCTGAGCTAGAGAGCATTGCTTGTCAACTGATCAATCGACCTGTTGTATTACCCACTCAATATACTCGATTCCGGAAACTATTAAACTGTTTCTCTCGTAAAGAAAAAAATACGGTGATGACACCGGTACAAGGTTTGTATCTTTGGGGAGGAGTTGGTCGAGGTAAAACCTGGTTAATGGATCTGTTTTTTCATCATTTAGAAACTGAACGTAAATTGAGACTCCATTTTCACCGTTTTATGTTAATCATTCATGATGCGCTCACGCAATTGGCTGGACATCAAAACCCTTTAGAAATAGTAGCAGACCGATTTAAAGCACAAACTGATCTTCTCTGTTTCGATGAATTTTCTGTTTCTGATATTACTGACGCCATGTTATTGGCAACAGTATTAAAAGCCTTGTTTTCTCGTGGGATCACCCTGATTGCTACTTCAAATATTCCTCCCGATCAGCTTTATTATCATGGACTACAGCGCGCACGCTTTATGCACACAATTGATTTGATAAAAAAACATTGTCATGTCATTCATCTTGATTCAGACATCGATTATCGACAACGAGCGCTTAAAAACGCTTATTTATATTTCACGCCATTAAATCAAAAAACAGAAGAGGCCATGTCCAATTTATTTATAAAATTGGCAAAAAAACAAAAAGATCAGGTGTGTTTACTTAATATCAATCACCGTTTTTTGAAAGCGATTCGTGTCACAGAAGGTCTATTAGCGATTGATTTTTTTGTTTTATGCATAGAGCCTCGCAGTTCCTCTGATTACGTTTTATTATCCCGCTTATATCACACAGTTCTACTCCATAATGTAGTCGTCATGGGGATAGGGCCGGCAGCAAAAACCGATGACAATACTGCACGACGTTTTTTAGCTTTAATTGATGAATTTTATGAAAGAAAGGTGAAATTAATCATTTCTGCTCAAGTGCCTATATCTGAACTTTATCAGGGGGAACATCTTACATTTGAATATCGGCGTTGTGTATCAAGACTGAAGGAAATGCAGAGCGAAGAGTATTTAAGCCAACCCCATTTGCCTTAAATATCTCTATAAAAAAGGTGAAATCAATATTTGTCCATATTATGTAGGTAAAAATGAAAGTATGATTTATTTTTTATGTAATAAAGGCTTTAAAAAACGAGCAGTATGAGAATCTGTACATTCTACGATTTCTTCTGGCGTGCCTGAAACCAAAATGTGCCCACCCCCATTACCGCCTTCAGGCCCTAAATCTACAATCCAATCTGCTGTTTTAATCACATCCAGATTATGCTCAATCACCACAATCGTATTCCCCTGATCCCGGAGTCTGTGTAATACCGATAATAATTGCTCTATGTCCGCAAAATGTAATCCCGTTGTTGGCTCATCCAATATATATAGCGTCTTTCCTGTCGCACGTTTTGAAAGTTCACGCGATAATTTTATCCGTTGCGCCTCTCCTCCAGAAAGCGTCGTCGCTGATTGGCCCAGACGAATATAAGATAAACCCACTTCTGTTAACGTCTGTAATTTGCTTGTTAACACAGGCACAGCTTGAAAAAAATTTAAAGATTCTTCAACCGTCATATCCAGTACTTGATGTATATTTTTTCCTTTATATTTGATCTCCAAAGTTTCACGGTTATAACGTTTCCCTTTACAGTGATCACACTGCACATAAACATCAGGCAAAAAATGCATCTCTACCTTAATCAGTCCATCTCCTTGACAGGCTTCACAACGACCCCCTTTCACATTAAAACTAAAACGTCCCGCCTTATAACCCCTGCTCCGTGATTCAGGAACCGCCGCAAATAACTCACGAACAGGCGTGAAAACACCCGTATAAGTGGCTGGATTCGATCGAGGTGTGCGGCCAATTGGGCTTTGATCAATATCGATCACTTTATCAAAATGTTCTAATCCTTCAATTTTACGATAACGAGCAGGCTGAGTCTCAGTGGCACCATTGAGTTCACGCTGAGCAATAGGATAAAGGGTGTCATTGATCAGGGTTGATTTACCCGAACCCGACACTCCCGTCACACAAATCAATAAACCCACAGGCAATATTAAAGTGATGTTTTTGAGATTATTGCCTTCGGCACCGGTTAACTTAAGTACTTTCTTGTGATCTGCTGCAACACGCTGAGATGGAATGATAATTTTTCGTCGCCCACTGAGAAATTGCCCCGTTACAGATTTAGCCGCCGCCATAATATCTTCCACTGTTCCTTCAGCTACCACTTTTCCTCCATGAACGCCGGCACCAGGACCGATGTCAATCACATGATCGGCGGTACGAATAGCGTCTTCATCGTGCTCCACCACAATCACTGTATTTCCTAAATCACGTAAATAAATCAAGGTATTGATTAATCTTTGATTATCTCTTTGATGCAAACCGATAGAAGGCTCATCCAATACATACATGACCCCCATTAAACCCGCCCCGATTTGGCTTGCCAAACGAATACGCTGGGCTTCACCACCCGATAAGGTTTCAGCAGAACGTGAAAGTGAAAGATAATTTAGTCCCACACTGACTAAAAATTTCAGTCTGTCTCTGATTTCCTGCAAAATTTTTTCTGCAATTTGAGCGCGCTGCCCAATTAACTGAATGCTTTCAAAAAACAGCAATGCTTCGGCAATACTGAGATCAGAAAGCTCTGAAATGCTCTTCTCTTCTATAAAAACGTAACGCGCTTCTTTACGTAGACGAGTGCCATGGCAGGAGGTACAACAACGATGACTGATAAATTTGCCCAATTGTTCACGGACGGCAATTGATTCAGTTTCTTTATATCGACGCTCTATATTATTGAGAATACCCTCAAATGGATAACATCTTATTGTGGTATCACCTCGATCATTCACATATTTGAAACTGATAGTTTCGTTTCCAGAACCATATAAAATCGCTTTTTTTATATGACTTTTTAAAACCCGAAAGGGTGTTTGAATATCAAATTGATAATAATTTGCCAAAGAATTGAGCATTTGAAAATAATAAGAATGACGGCGATCCCAACCTACAATTGCCCCACCGGCTAAGGAAAGTTCTTCGTTCTGAATCAGTTTTTGGGGATCAAAAAATTGCTGAACGCCTAACCCATCACAGCTTGGACAGGCACCAGCTGGGTTATTAAAAGAGAACAAGCGGGGTTCGAGTTCACTGATACTATAATGACATAGAGAGCAGGCAAAATTATCAGAAAACAGAAGCTCTTTTGATTTTGGAGAGTCCATATCAGCGATAACAGCGGTGCCTCCCGATAATTCTAATGCGGTCTCAAAAGATTCTGCCAAACGTTGAGCCATATCAGGACGCACTTTAAAACGATCAACCACCACTTCAATAGAATGTTTTTTGTGTGGATCTAATGTCGGTATATTTAACAGCTCATGTATCTCACCATTGATCCGTACGCGAAGATAGCCTTGGGTCACTAAATTTTTTAAAATTTTAGCCTGTTCACCTTTTCGGTTATTCACTAATGGCGCTAATAACATCAAACGACGCCCTGTGGGTTGGGCCATGATATGATCTACCATTTGGCTCACGGTTTGAGCTGTGAGCGATAAATTGTGTTCTGGGCAACGGGGTTCCCCCACTCGAGCAAATAATAGACGCAGATAATCATGAATTTCAGTAATCGTACCCACAGTCGAACGAGGATTATGTGAAGTTGATTTTTGTTCGATAGAAATAGCGGGGGAGAGACCTTCTATGTGTTCGACATCAGGTTTTTCCATTAATGATAAAAATTGGCGCGCATAAGACGAAAGAGATTCCACATAACGGCGTTGACCTTCAGCATATAAAGTATCGAAAGCTAACGAAGATTTGCCAGAGCCAGATAATCCTGTAATCACAATCAATTTATCTCTAGGAATGGTCAATGTTATATTGTTCAGATTGTGAGTGCGAGCACCTCGAATTTCGATATTTTTCATTCAAAACTTCCTGGTTGAAGGTCACTGGAGGATCATTAAAAAATAGAAGATGTACGGCTTGATTTATGGCGTAACTGGTATGAACAAATTGCTTCATCGTCCCGGGTTGACCTGAAAAAAGCCGGCAGTTATTCGGCACAAGTTTCCCGGAAACAACAGAGTTTATCGAAAAATATGATGCCTTCAAGCAGACTGCCGGTGACCATGAGCCGATTTTTTTATGGATGAGATCCCAAACACAGTCAACGAACTTGCCACCGAAAAAGCTTTCGGACTGCAATAAAAAAACTTAAATTCTGGCGGCAGACTTCTCAATTTACAATGATCTGGTGACTACGGATATTTTATCTAAATATTCAGAGGTAAAATCGGAAACCAGTTGAACCATTACCTTTACGGATGAATTTAACAGACCCAGCATACTTTAATTATGGCCACTTTCTCTTACAAGGGGGGATGTAGCGTGCCACGGATGATGGCAGTAAACATAACACCCACCGACGACTCTGATGCCAAAATACTGACAACAATAATAATGCTGCGCCCAGCACAAATGCGACCACTGCAAAACTTTTGGTAAATTCAACAGCTGTTTTATTCAATAATGACGTAAAAACATATAGCACATAGCCAAGTGCAGAAACCATTAAAGCTCGCCGATCAATCGTCAAAGAAAGTAATGCTATCAGAATATAAATGATCAATACCAAAACCATTTGCAATAACCCCAACTCTCCCGAAGTCACTCCAATCATAATGAATACAGGGTGTACCAGCAGTGGCGCGGCCAATAAATGTAGCCAGAACGCGACATCAGTGCGACGAGTTTGACGCTGAATATCCAAAGCATCCCAATACATAGCCAAGCTAAAAACAAGTAACCCTATCAAAAAAATCAGCATTGAAAACAACGGTATATTGTTTTGTATCTCTGGAAATTCCAACCACAAAGTATACAAAAATCCACAAGCGACCGCACCTGTACCAGCAGCCACTGTGATAGGGACATGAAAACGTCGCCAATGGCACCATGCAGCCAAACTCATCAGTAAACTGATACTAAACAATCTAATAGAAGGGTTTTGAACCAAATAAACAGACGAAAGGCCGACACTGATCACAAAAGCCAATGATAGTATTATTGCAGGCAATGCCATACACCGCTTGCGGATAAAATATTCCGACAGCCCCCATGCCATAGTGGCAGATGCTAATAGACCAAGACTGTCATGAAGTTTGCCAACAATTATTTCTGTGGATACTAATAATAAAAGACTGGCAATCACGACAAAAATATCATTGAAACCTGTGATCAGTCGAAAATGCTCTTCATCTACTGCTGATGTTTTTTGTCGACTCTCAATATGCTTACGTAATGCATAAGCCGTCTGAGAGCTGATAATTTCTGCATTCACCGCGGATTCAATGTCTTCATTACTATACATACTCTGTTTATCCTGGTGTTTCATACTGTACGGACAACTCCACGTCGCCCACGAAAACTGGCCCCTCAATATTGTCTTTAATGATATCGTCATAGCGGCCTGAGCCTCGAAGATTAACACACCCTGTCGGCAAATCCGAATAGGGAAATACACTGGTCCAAAACGCCGAAGGGGTAGAATGAAGGGGTGTCTGTACCTCCCTCGTGCTTTTATAGCTCACCCAAATCAGTTCTGTGCGAAACTTATATCCACAGAAAACTGATATTTTAAACAAAAAAAAACGGGCAATCTGGAGAATCGTCAGGTTGCCCGTTTCATATTTCTATTTATTCAAACAGCACTGTGATGCCTTATTCGATGTGCTGAACCTATCTTTAAACCGCTTCTTTAAAATTTAGAGGCTGGAGGAGCATAAATCGGATTTCCTTGAACGACATCTTGAGCAAGATGACTCGAAACAGGCGCTATTTGATTGTCACGATAAAAATTCGACATCAATTGTATTGGCTTTCTAGAAGACAATTTACTGTTTGCTTCAAATAAGTCTGACTCGTCTACAAGGCCAGCTAATTCAGATCCATCAAAACGGATACCTTTTTTTATTAACAGGTTATCTATTTCTTTAAGTGTGAAATCAGGTTCTATTTTTATTGAATCAACTTCAATAATTTTATTAACGCTATCTCTTTTTATTTCATATACTTCTACTTCACCGATCTGTTTTTGTTTTTCGTGCTTTTTATGAGATTCAATGACTTTAATCACTTTTTTATTTTCACCTTCAATCTATTCCACTTTAATCACTTTAATTACTTCAATCTCTTTGCCATTTTTGTTTATTTTATTATAAACTTTCTTAGGGTTTTTTCTGAGGTCCTGTCCTATTATGTGACGAGCTGGGTAAGCGCTTCGATTGGGAAGCGGCTCTGTGGTAGTCGTTGGGGTAAAAAATGATTGAATTGTTTGTGTAAGTGATGTGAATTTCGCTGTAAATTCTCCAAAAATGATTGATGTTTCCTTATGTTAAAAAATACTTTTTTTGAAAAAAGTCTATATTGATGAATCAATAAAAAACAGGATTTTTCCCCTCATTCTTCTGAATGAAAAAAATGAAATTTTAATCGTTGAACTTTGTTTCATAAACTTCCTGAATCTGAGATGCAAGTTTATTTGCATCATTATTTACATAAATAAAAAGGTTTTAATTTCCGTTTTGGCGCTCGACATGGTTGAGCTCAAGTTCCATACAGTACAGGATACAAATATGTTTGAAAAACCATATTAATAGCGTTAACCCCTAACGCAATAACGCTTCTTTAACACAATCAGGCACAAAAGCACTGACATCCCCTCGATATTGGGCAATTTCTTTGACTAATGAAGAGGAGATAAAAGACCATTTTTCTGAAGGCATTAAAAATAACGTCTCCAGCTCAGGCATGATGCGATGATTCATATGGCAGAGTTGCCATTCCTGTTCAAAATCTGAAAGAGAACGAATCCCCCTAAGTAAAATAGGGATGTTTTTTTGTTGGGCAAAATGAATCAATAATCCATGAAATGAGGTGACCTCAATATTATTGAGATGGGCCGTCGCGCCCTTTGCCAAATCTACACGTTCGTTCAAGCTAAAAAGCGTTTTTTTATTCGGGCTCTCTGCTATAGCGAGTATCACATGATCAAATAAGGCACAGGCTCTGCTGAGCAAATCTAAATGACCATTAGTGATGGGATCAAATGTGCCTGGATAAATCACTCGAATGCTCATCAGCGTTTTTTAATCCCTATTTTTTGAACGTTGCAACGACCATAAAATGGCATATTTATTAAAAGTATACTGTGCGTTTACAAAAGAAAGTAATAACCCTGCTTGACCATCTAAAAAACCGAGTCTGAGTAAAAAAGTTTTTACAAAGGCGCCCATCGAGTGAATAAAAATAGATAAAAAAGAAACGCGTTTGCCTTTTTTATGGTGCTCTGAGGCCCAGGCTTTGGCGTAATCAAGCTGTTTTTTTTGAAAAGAGAAAAAATCTCGATAAGTGAGATGCAATAAATCTCCTTTTAAGCGCACGACCTTTGCAGAGCCGTAATTGAGCGATTCGTGAACATCTTCATCACCGTATTGATACTGTAATCGAGGATATAATCGAATTACCGGATCAGGACACCAACCGCTATGACGTATTAACCGTCCTAAAAAAAAATTTCGACGACAACAGCTGTACACCGTTTGCGATTTTTTTTCAGCATGCGTTTTCGTCAGAATAGTTTGAATCGCGGTTTTGAGTTCTGGCGTGATTCGTTCATCTGCGTCTAACATAAAAATATATTGTCCTTGCGCATATTGTTGTGCTAATTGCCTTTGTTGTCCAAACCCTCGCCAATCTGTTTGAGTATAAAATTTTGCATTATGTCGTTTTGCGATGTCTTGAGTGTCGTCTTCGCTCCCTGAGTCAAGAATGATGATTTCATCAGCCCAAGAAGCGCTGATAAGGCATTCATTTAGTAAATCGGCTGAATTTTTGGTCAAAATAACCACAGATAGGCGTTTTTTTTCTTTCATCTATGAGAATCTCTTGGCGGTTCTGGCAAATAAGGCTTCAATAAAGACAACAGATGTTTTAATGCTCCTTGATTTTGATGAAAAACCTCCATGGCGTTTTGCCCATATTCATGACGACAATTTTGATTTATCAGCCATAGATCGACCGTTTTCACTAATGAGGCCACATCAGCGATTTGAATCAAACCCTGAGCAAGTACTAACTTAGTACAAATATCCTTAAAATTGAATGTATGTGGGCCCATAATAATTGGAACCGCATGAGCCGCAGGCTCCAAGGGATTATGTCCACCATGATTAACGAGGCTGCCACCGACAAAAGCCAGATCAGCGATACCGTACAGCAACATTAATTCACCCATAGTATCACCGATGATCACTTGAACGGTACTTGAAGGAAAATCACCTGAACTGCGTTTTATATAGTTGAAATGAGATTTTTTGACCAGGTTGACCACTTTAGAAAAACGTTCTGGATGTCTGGGCACCAAAATCAGCAATAAATCAGGATGTTTTTGTAACAACTGCCGCTGTGCTTCTAATAATAAAGTTTCTTCACCTTCATGGGTACTACTTGCTATCCAAATCAAACGATCGGTGGCCCATTGTTTGCTTAAACTGCCAGCCTTCATTTTCAGTTCTGGTGTCAGGTGAATATCAAACTTAATACTGCCCGTCACTACTATTTGAGAGGGCTTTAGCCCTAATTGTATGAATCGTTTTCCATCTTCTTCATTCTGTACTGCCACTAATGTCAAGCGCTCCAGGAGGCTTTTCATTAAGGGCGCTATTTTTTGATAGCCTGCAGCAGATCTCTCTGATAAACGCGCATTGGCGATGATCAGAGGAATTTTTCTTTGATAGAGTACAGTGATCAGGGTGGGCCAAAGTTCTGTTTCCAGAATAATAAATAATTTAGGATTCAGGGTGTCCAAAAAACGATGGATGGCACAGGGAAGATCGTAAGGCAAGTAAACATGATGAACCTGAGAGCCGAGATCGGAAAGAATGCGTTCAGAGCCTGTCGGCGTCATGGTGGTCATCGTAATGGGTAATGAAGGATAAGCCTGCTGCAAAGCTTTTACCAGGGGAATAGCAGCGATGGTTTCACCGACTGAGACTGAGTGAATCACAAGACCGCCTGGCGTGATTTTTTTTTTGCAAAATCCGTAACGTTCTGACCATCGCTTTCGATAAGCCGGTGTGAAACGTGCGCGTAACAATAAACGCATCCAAATTATCGGTTGGATGAAATAAAATAATCCTTGATAGAGTTTAAGCCACATTTTATCCCTTCGTTTTGTAAAAAATGGCGCATCATATCACCAGATATGGTTTTGAGAGAGGGTATGTGAGATTTGTACATGAAAAAATTGAAAAACTGTCTATTTTGCTCAAGTGTGATCGAGTCCACTCTCAGGAAGTTTTATTTGGTGCTCTTATTAATAAATCAAAAAATATATTTTATTAAACAGTTGTTAATAAAATTTAATTTTAATTTAAAAAATGACTAAGGGAAAAAATGATTTTTAAAAAATTGAAACATTTTGTTTTAATGTCTACTTTATTTAGTATTTTACTAGGGATCAGCGAGTCTGCTTTTGCTAATTACTCAAGCTCCAATTTCTGGAAAAGAATTTGGAATCCTTTTAAGAATTTTTCAGAAGTAGTTCCAGAAGTAGTTCTAGAAGCAAAGGTAACTTCCATAGATTTGAATAATAACCAGGAAGGTTTATCTGAAACGATCAGCCAACAATGGCAGGCTATCGTTTAACTGGTCTTTTTGAACGCCGCTGTGAAGTAAGCCAAGGGCAAAGCTGTATTCAAGGAGGGATCAGCGGGCGTCGATCCAAAGACACCAAAGGTGCTTCCATTAATCTTAATTTCACTCAATCTCTGGCGAAGGGTATGTATTTCGGCGTCGTTTTAGACCGGAACCTTAATAACGGGGTTTCCAAACAGATTGCTGCAAAAAATATTGTCCCCGCTATGGCTTTTTATATGGGCTGGGATCAAAACGACAATCGTCATGGTTGGGGGCTAATGACTGGCCTTGGTTATATGAGAGATCGCCTGGACATGCAACGAGTTTATAAGCCCAACACAGAAAAAGGTCGTGGTCATGCCAATTTAAGAGGTTTCTCGTTTATCACTCAAGCACGTTATACTTTTCAAATGGACCCGAGTCTGGAGCTCACTCCGTATGGAGAATTACGCTACAGCAGCTTTAAGAGAAACGCCTATTCAGAAGACACGATCTTTAAAACTGAATACGATGAACTCAAAAGTGAAAAATATATTGCCCGAGCCGGTGTTAAGCTCAATAAGCAACTGGATCAGGTGTTTTCTGTAGGCATAGGAGCTGGTGCTGATCTCGTGCTTTCTCAAAAAAACAAGCGGAGGCACTTCTAACATGCCTGAACTGAATGGTTTATCAGTTGCTTCAAAACTAGAAGTTCCTTCTCAAGAGACTAAGAAAGTGAGTGCATTTGGGCAAGCTCAGATACAGGGAAACCTCAAAAACAAAGTAAATATGACTTTGTCGGGGGCTCTCTATGGTAGTTCTCAAGGTGAGCTGGGCCTAACTTTCAGTAAGCGCTGGTAACGCGAGCGTGCCTGTAAAATTCGGGCACGATGATTTTTAAAAATAGGGGTTGTCTGTTCTGCTTAAGTCATGTTTGACACAGATGATTTGAACAGAACAGACAAAAAAAGCGCAGTTTATATCAGATCGATTGATACGATTAGCATCATTGTTCACAGATGGCGAACGCGAATTTCATCAGGAATGGCGCTAATTTTCCAATACATTTCAGCGGCCACACAAGAAGCTAATTGCCTAAAAATATCGCTCAATCGGCTATCAGGTTGCCTGACGACGGTTGGATAACCCGAATCGGCATCTTCACTTAAAGAAGAATGTAGCGGAATTTTTCCCAGTAATTTTATTTGATACTTTTTGATTAATTTTTCTGCTCCACCACGCCCAAAAACAGGATCAACATAACCACACTGAGCGCACAGATGCTCCGTCATGTTTTCAATCACACCCAATATGGGCACCTTCACCTTGCTGAACATCACAATTCCTTTAGCAGCATCCATTAATGCAAGATCCTGTGGAGTCGTGATCACAATTGCCGCGGTCACAGGAATTTTTTGAGCCAATGTTAATTGAATGTCACCTGTCCCTGGTGGCATATCCACTATCAAATAGTCTAATTCAGGCCATAAAGTATCGTTTAACATCTGTAATAACGCTTTGCTGGCCATAGGTCCACGCCAGACCATCGCATTGTCACCTGTCACGAGATAACCAATAGAATTACTCGCCATACCATGAATAATAATAGGAGCCATATGTTGACCGTCCGGTGACGTGGGGCGTAGATCAGCACTGCCCAAAATATGAGGTACAGATGGGCCATAAATATCTGCATCCAAAATACCCACTTTTGCCCCTTCTTGAATCAAAGCCAAGGCCAAATTCACTGCGATACAGGATTTTCCGACGCCTCCTTTTCCTGAGCTGACCGCTAAAATATTACTTATTCCCTGCACCGCTACCTGTCCATTCGCTCTGTGTAATGAACGAATATGCTGAATTAATTTCCAGTCAACGGCTTGAGCGCCAGTACAAGCCAAAAGTGTTGAAGTGGTTTTTAATTTTAATTGTTCAAAAACCGAGGCCCATGCAAACGGGATGATGATTTCTATATGAAGAACCTGATCTAAAAAAGCGCAATGATGAAGCGCATTCAGGGATAATAAATCTTTTTTCAGAGTGGGATGAGTAAAAGTCGCGATAATGTCTGACACCTGTGCTTTAAGCATCTCGGCGCTGTTTTGATTTGAATATCTCTTCATATTCATCTTCCTACATAAAAAATAAAATGCGTTTGAAAAACTAATAGCAAAACTTTGTAACTTAATTGAGATCAGCATGGCAAAACTTCGTGTATGAATCCCTGGCGGGCAGAAGTCTGATCAGTTAACATTCAGCTTTATTATTTAAATAAGCCATTTTTATTATGACTGAATCTATCAAAAAAATATTGGTCACCTGTGCATTGCCCTATGCCAATGGTCCCATTCACTTAGGGCATATGTTAGAACATATTCAAGCGGATATTTGGGTTCGTTATCAACGAATGAGAAGCCATGAGGTTTATTTTATTTGTGCAGATGATGCTCACGGTACTGCCATTATGCTCAAAGCAGAAAAATCAGGCATCGATCCAGAGAAAATGATCGAAGAAATAAATCAGCAGCATCAAAATGATTTTTCTGGATTTCTAATCAGTTATGATCATTATTACTCTACTCACAGTGATGAAAATCGTGAGCTTTCTGTGGCCATTTATCAGCGTCTCAAAGCGAAAGGACACATTAAAAAACGGGCTATCTCACAATTATATGATCCTGAAAAAAAGCTTTTTTTGCCTGATCGTTTTGTAAAAGGCACCTGCCCTAAATGCCAAGCTCCCAATCAATATGGGGACAATTGTGAAGCTTGTGGTTCTACTTACAGTTCCACTGAATTGATTGCTCCTAAATCAGAGGTTTCTGGCGCAACGCCTATAATACGTGAGTCTGAACATTTCTTTTTTGATTTGCCGGCATTCACTGGAATGCTAACACAATGGATTCATTCTGGCGCACTGCAGGAACAGGTGGCCAATAAAATGCAGACTTGGCTCACATCTGGTCTTCGTCAATGGGACATCACACGTGATGCCCCTTATTTTGGATTTGAAATCCCTGATGCGCCCGATAAATATTTTTATGTTTGGTTGGATGCCCCGATTGGTTATATGGGATCTTTCAAAAATTTTTGTGATAAAAAAGAAAATGTCAGTTTTGATGAATTTTGGCAGACGGATACTAAAACTGAGCTGTATCATTTTATTGGCAAAGACATTGTGTATTTTCACAGTTTATTTTGGCCTGCTGTACTAGAAGGAAGTGATTTTCGTAAACCAACCAATCTATTTGTACATGGATACATCACGGTCAATGGCGCAAAGATGTCTAAATCTCGTGGTACTTTTATTGAAGCAAGTGATTATTTAAAGCATTTAGATCCTGATTGTTTGCGTTACTATTATGCAGCCAAATTATCTTCTCATATCGATGACATCGATTTAAATCTTGAAGATTTTGTGCAGCGTGTGAATGCTGACCTGGTCAATAAAGTGGTGAACCTGGCAGCACGAAATGCCAGTTTTATCAATAAAAAATTTGCAGGTATTTTATCGAAAGAATTAGCAGATTCAGAGTTATATTTCACTTTTGTTCAAGCAGGCCTACGCATAGCAAATGCCTACCATACTCGTGAAACGAGTAAAGCGATTCGTGAGATCATGGCACTGGCAGATTTAGCCAATCGATATGTAGATGAACAAGCCCCTTGGGTACTTGCAAAAAAAGAAGTTGATGAAGCAAAACTTCAGTCTGTTTGCTCAATGGGAATCCATTTATTCCGTATATTAATGACCTATCTTAAACCTGTTCTGCCTGCTTTGTCAGAGAGAAGCGAAGCATTCCTGAATACCGAATTGACTTGGGACTCAATCAATGAGCCTTTATTGAATCATGAAATTAAGCCTTTTAAAGCTCTTTTTAACCGTATAGACAACGATAAAATAGTCGCGATGCTGAAATGTTGAGAGTCATCTCAGTCAGGATAATTTTTATGAAATTTGAATATGAAAATAAACGCCCTCTATATATTCCGTACGCTGGTCCAGTTTTGTTGGAATTTCCATTACTGAATAAGGGTAGTGCCTTTACAGAAGAAGAACGTAGCCAATTTAATCTCCATGGTTTATTGCCAGAAACCGTAGAGACTATTCAAGAGCAGACTGAACGGGCTTACCAACAATATCAGGAATTTACGAATGATATAGATAAGCATATTTATTTAAGAAATATCCAGGATACTAACGAGACATTATTTTATCGTTTACTCTGTCGCCACCTCCCTGAAATGATGCCCATTATTTATACTCCGACTGTGGGCGAGGCCTGTCAGCATTTTTCAAATATTTATCGGCGAGGGCGGGGCCTATTTATTTCTTACCCTCATCGCGCTGATATGGATGGGATTCTTCAGAACGCCGTGAGACAAAATGTGAAGGTCATCGTGGTTACGGATGGTGAACGTATTTTGGGTTTGGGTGATCAAGGAATTGGCGGTATGGGCATCCCGATTGGGAAACTCGCATTATATACTGCCTGTGGAGGCATAAGCCCTGCTTACACCTTACCGATTGTTCTGGATGTCGGCACAAACAATTCTCAAAGATTAAAGGATCCTCTTTATATGGGTTGGCGTCATGAGCGTATTTCTGGTAATGAATATTATGCTTTTGTGGATCAATTTATTAACGCTGTGAAACGTCGTTGGCCTAACGTACTTTTACAATTTGAGGATTTCGCTCAAAAAAGTGCCACAGGTTTATTAAACCGTTATCGTGATCAACTTTGCTGCTTTAATGATGACATTCAGGGTACCTCTGCAGTCACGCTTGCCACTTTAATTGCAGCAAGTGGAGGCCAATTAAAAGAGAAAACCATTGCTTTTTTGGGCGCAGGCTCAGCTGGTTGTGGTATTACAGAGCAAATTATTATACAGATGCAATCAGAAGGTTTAACGGAAAAGGCGGCCAGAGAGCGAATATTTATGGTAGATCGCTTTGGTTTGCTGACAGATAGATTACCCAATTTGTTAAATTTTCAAAAAAAATTGACACAAAAAATCGGGTGCATTCAAAGTTGGAATTTAGATAAAAAGGCCATTTCTTTACTAGATGTGATCCGAAATGCTCGCCCAGATATTTTAATTGGTGTTTCAGGTCAACCTGGATTATTCACTCAAGAGCTGATTCATGAAATGTGCCTTTATTCCGCTCATCCTATTATCCTGCCTCTTTCTAACCCGACTTCTCAGGTGGAGGCCTTGCCGGAAGAAATTATTCACTGGAGTCAGGGGAGTGCTCTGATAGCAACGGGCAGTCCATTTAAACCTGTTTATTATAAAGACCAGATTTACTCGATTGGACAATGTAATAATGCATATATTTTTCCAGGCATTGGATTAGGCGTATTAGCATCAGGCGCTTGTCGAATTACAGACGCGATGTTTATGGCTGCAAGCCTTATGGCTGCAAGCCGCGCTTTGGCTTCTCAGTCGCCTTTATTGCTGACAGGAAAGGGGGGGTTACTTCCGAACATTGATGATATTCATAAAGTATCAAAAAGTATTGCTTTCGAGGTAGGAAAAACAGCTCAATTAGAAAATAAAGCGCCGTTAATTTCTGAAGAGGCTTTAATGCAGTCTATTGAACGTAATTATTGGAAGCCAGAGTATCGTCGTTATAAACGAACTGCCTTATAAAATTTGTTGAAACTCTTTTTTGTCTTTCGGACATTTCGCCATAATAAATACGCATTAACTATAATTAAAACAGATTTTTTACTCATTTTGACTTCCATCTGAACTGCACCTAGGATTTTTTTTTAAATGAGCTGTGTTTTTTCTCTTTTTTTCAGCTTCGTTCATAGGTTTTTATGTGGAAAACTATCTTCATCAGTTTATTTTTTATCTTGTTGTCTTTAGTGATGTCATCTATCTTGATTGACCGTTGGATTTGTTTAAAAACGGCTCATCATATCTACGAAAAAATACAATTTTTGCCCACACGTTCTGTCGGCTTGGTGATGGGGACTGCAAAATATTATCGAACAGGAGTCATTAATCAATTTTATCAATACAGGCTACAAGGGGCTCTTCAACTTTATAAAAGTGGTAAAATTAAATATTTGTTATTAAGCGGGGATAACGCCCAGCCTAGCTACAATGAGCCCAGAACCATGAAACGTGATTTCATTGCGTCTGGAGTCTTTCCTCAAGATATCATCCTGGATTACGCAGGTTTTCGAACATTAGATTCTATTGTGCGTACGCATAAAGTATTTAACACGAATAATTTTATTATTATTACTCAGCGTTTTCATTGCGAACGGGCTTTGTTTATTGCTCTATATTTTGGCATTCAGGCGGCATGTTATGCCGTGCCTTCTCCTAAAAAAATGCTATTGACTCGTCTTAGGGAGGTATTAGCAAGAATAAATCTCATAACCGATCTTTATATTTTTGATAGGCAGCCTCGTTTTTTAGGTCCATTAATCAGGATAACTACAACATCCGACACGACAAAAAAGCATCTTCCAAAAAACTCAAATTTTAGAATCCAAACGGATCAAACGAAACAGCGCCAATATAATTTAATTGACGCCAAGCTTCATAAACCACAATAGAAACTGCATTAGAAAGATTAATACTACGGCTATTAGGTTGCATGGGGATTTTTATTTTCTTCTCGGCCGGCAAAGAATCAAGAAGCCTAGAAGGTAAACCCCGAGTTTCTGGGCCAAACAGTAAATAATCATTTTTTTGATAATTCACGTCGCTATGTGCAGAATAACCCTTGGTTGTTAAAGCAAATAATGAAGCAACGCATGTATTATAAAATCCTTCGTTATTAAGAAAAGCCTGATAGTTATCATGATGCTTTACGGCAGTAAATTCGTGATAATCAAGTCCCGCACGACGCAATCGTTTGTCACTCAAATCAAAACCTAACGGTTTAATAAGGTGAAGCTGGCATCCGCTGTTCGCACATAATCGGATAATATTTCCTGTATTAGCAGGGATTTCTGGTTCGAATAAAACAATATTTAACAAGTTTTTTCTCATATGGTTTCATATGGTGATAAATCAAACCTAATCTATGCCGAAGTATGCGTTTACTAAATTATGAAGCGTTATGCTTCTGAGACCATTAAATACCCACGCCCACGCAACGTCTTAAACCAGGGATAACGGTCTTTGCGTTCAGGTAATTTTCGACGAAGGTTAGAAATATGCATATCAATGGCACGATCAAAAGGGGCTAAACGTTTACCGAGTACCGATTGACTAATTTGCTCTTTTGATACTACCTGCCCTACATTTTTTGCTAAAAGATAAGATAAAGAAAATTCAGTGCCTGTTAAATCTAACACTTGTCCTGAAAAACGAGCCTCTTGTTTTCCTAAATTAAGCTGTAGATCATCTATATTGACGATACTTTCAGGGTTGATTTTTATTTCTTCTTTTTCTTTCGAAGCAGTACGTCGTAAAACAGCACGTATACGAGCGATGAGTTCACGATTATTAAATGGCTTAGCCAAATAATCATCAGCACCTAACTCTAAAGAAAGTATTAAATCTAAATTGCTGTCAGTTTTACCTAAAATAATGACCGGCATTTCATAAATTTTTCTTAATTCTTTTAATATATCAATACCATTCATTTTTGGTATGGCAGTGTCGATTAAAACCATATTAATAGAATTATCTAATAAACTGAATGCTTCTTTTGCATCATGGGCTACTATTAACTCAAAAGATTCCATTTCAAGCAATGATTTTAATGATGTAGTCAGCTCTTTATTATCATCTATTAATAAAATTTTACGTATTGTCATATTATTTCCCCCAGAAAAATCATTTATAATTGGTGCAATTTTTATTTTTACGTATTTTTACACTTTAATAACTTCAATTTGCGTTTAATCAGGTAGTCTATTTGGTGCTTCCATCATTTCGCTTGTTTCTAATAATGAAAAGATTATTACATCAAATCTGTATGACAGATATCAGGCAAGGATGTAGTTTGTGTCAGGAAATGATATTTTAATGAAAGAAAAGGACTACAAAAAAAGAAACTCTCTGATTTGAACTTTAAAAACTGGGGTGAAAGTGTTTTTAAATACTAATTTTTGGAATCTATCTTCAATGAAGAAAGATAATTTAATAACGCAATATCATTATCCACTCCTAATTTCACCATTGCAGATTTTTTTTGAGTGCTGATAGTTTTAATACTACGATTGAGCCTTTGAGCTATCTCTGTTACCAACGATCCTTCTGAAAAAAGCCGAAGTACTTCCCCTTCTTTGGCTGACAAAGATTTTTTCCCATCACCATTGGATCTGATTTTTTCAAGTAATCTTAATGCATCAGAAGAAATAAATTTTTTACCTTTTTTTACCGATCTTAACGCGTGAGGTAAATCTATCAATGCCCCTCGTTTTAATAGAATACCAGCAATATCTAAAGCTAAGACAATATTAATAATTGCTGGATTATTATTCATAGTTAAAACGATTAATTCCAAATGTGAATAATGACGCTGAATATATTTTAGTAGGGTAATTCCGTCGCCGTATTTATCGCCTGGCATACAAAGATCAATAATCACAATTTCTGCATTAAGCTTAGGTAAGCTTTCAATTAATGTAGTTGAATCTTCAAATTCACCTACAATATTGATCCAATTCATTGATTCAAGTGATTTTCGAATACCAAATAAAACAATCGGGTGATCATCCGCCACGATGACGTTAATTTTTGTCATAACCTTTCTCACCCTGCTGCACCAGAGTGCTGACAAATAAATTAATATGGTGAATGCTTTTTTTTATTTCTGATGTATTAATATTTGCAATATGTTGCTCTAATACTTCACAAAGCTCCTGTCCTAAAAACAAATTCAATAACGCGAACATCCCTTTCAACCTATGAGTTGTTTTTGACAGTGAAATAAAATCATATTTTCGTCCCTGACGATACAGTTTTTGTACATCAAGGAGAACGGTTTCAACAAATAATGGATAATACTCAGAAGATATAAGACATTTTTGATAAAAAGAATCGTTCATACTCAGTATTTGATCATTTTCTTCAAATAAAATCTTTTTTCAGTCAATACTATTATATTGTTCGGGTGGTAGTTTGCTTTTGACTGACAATTCAATTTGTTTTTTTCAATAAATTTTTTCTTTTTATGATGTTTCATAATAAAAAAACTAATGGTTTTATAGTTATATCTATAATTCAAAATAACAAAAAATATCAAAAAAATAGAGTATACCAAATACTAGTTATGATGAATTAATTAAGATAAAAGATGAAAATTTTTATGTTTTTTATGGAAAAAATAACGATCATTTTTATATTTTATTTATAAGTAAAAAATAAATAGATAAATAAAAATCCATTTTTAATTCTAAAAAGTGATTATTTTACGATAAATAATTAGTAAAACAGATAAAAACTTAAATTGAGGTATACAAAATCAACTCATTTTTATATAAATTATTTTTCTGTATATCAATTATAAATATTATGTTATTCTACTTCTCTGAGGTGTTATTTCATTGAAATTGATTTTTTAGTTGATTATTTTATAAATTTAACTAATTCATTATATATAAAATAAAAGCATTTTCTTTCTGAAAATTGAGAGAGCGTATTCATTTTTTTTAAAAAATCAAAATAATAGACTAAAACGATAATAAACTAATTAGTTTACTTAATGCTTTGTTATTAAATACATTATAGAAATGATGAGTATGTCATTTTTATTTGTCAATCAAAACGACAATTTTTATATTTATTTTTTATTTCGGTTAAAATTAGAGATGAAGTGTATTTTAATTTCAAAAGAAATGCTAAGAATAGTATTTCTTATTTTTCTTTTGTAAAACAATTATTTAATGGCAAATCAAAATCATATAAGTAGGATGTTATTTAATAAATACGATATTATTACATTTGAAAAAATACAATATTTAAAATACTGCAAAAATAACATGACTTATTTTATTCATCATAGAAATTTGATTCTAAATCAGAGTTCTATACATGACATCAGTAATTGGTTTTATTTATTACATATTCACTGTTATCAAGGTAATAGTTTCGTAAAAAAGGAAAATATAAAAATTTATCATGACTTGCCTACTTTAGGTCACAATCAAAACGAACAAGTCAATCATGATATTGATGTATATAATATGATTAAACCCCTAATTCATAAAGATTGGAACAATATCAATCGAGAAAAAATCAAATCAGAAGCCAAATTCTATATTGAAAATATGGCTAGAAACCAGTTGCTTAATCCATTTCAACAAAATGTGAAAACGTTTTTCGATCATTTTGGTCAAACTGAAATTAATTTGTCTGTTGATAATAAGGGCAGATTTAATCAAAGTCGTTTTTTATTATTAACACCATGGTATAAAAACAACTCTCATGTTTTATTTTCTCAATTAGGCTTTCAGTCTGAAGAACGCACAATAGGTCATATTGGAATAGGACAACGTTTTGACGATCTCCATCCTTTTTTAAATCTTGGTTATAACGTATTCATTGATTATGATCTCGATCAACAACATAAGCGTATGAGTATTGGAACGGAAGCCGCCTCAAATTATTTTAAATTAAGCACTAATTATTATTGGCCAATCACAAAATGGCGTGATTCGTTTAATATGGAAGATTATATGGAACGACCCGCCGAAGGTTTTGATATTCGCCTGCAAGGCTATCTCCCTAATTACCCTCAGTTAGGCGGAAAAATGAAATATGAACAATATTTTGGTAAAGAAGTGGCTCTTTTTAATAAAACAAAGCGTCAAAAAAATCCAAAAGCCGTTAGTATCGGTATTGATTACAGACCTTTTCCTCTTGCCAGTATTTATGTTGATCACAAGCTGGGACAAAATCATCATCGCGAAACAAAATTGGGGCTGACATTAAATTATCAATTTGGGACACCATTAAGTTCGCAATTAGACCCCAATAATCTCAATGAAGCTCGAAATCTGAAACAAAATCGATTAGCCCCTGTAGATCGCAATTATAATATTGTGATGGAATACAAAGAAAAACAATTGCTTAGTGTTGATTTGCCTGCAATGGATAAAAATATATTAGAAGGTGATATTTACGTAATACGTCCACTAATTAAAAATAAATATCCGATTAAAACGGTGTCATGGCTAGGAGATGTATCTCAACTTTCTTTATCCTCTTCATCAGCAGACAAAAACAGTCCGGTGGGCTGGAAAATAATTTTACCCGAGTGGAATTCAGAAAAAGACGCTAAGAATACCTATCGATTAGCGATACAAATAGAAGACACTAAGGGTCATCAAGCCATTTCAAATTATATGGATATTGTTGTTCGTCATGAAAGGAAAATAGCATTATCAGTGGCGGACAGTAGAGAAGATAGCATCAATCAAGGTGAAATCCAGTTGAAGCTTGAAGTAAAAGATCACCATGAGAAAACGATGAAAGAAAAGGATATGACGCCTGAATGGACCATACTCGACCCTAATAATAACAAAATTCCGTTGCTGGAACGGGAAAATTGCTCTGAGGATACCGAGTCTTGTATTCGCGTTCTAAGTACAGAGAAAAAAGCAACAGGTGAACATGTGTTGACATTGAGCAGTGACATGTCAGGCACTTTTGAAATTTCTGCATCCATAAAAAATTACGGCCAAAGTAACATTGTGGATGTCATTTTCAATAAAAATCCTATCGGAAGACGGTTGCTGATGAACGGTCCAAAACCTCAAAATATTTATAGAGGTATTTTTCTTCTAGAGGATAACCCTCACCCGGGATCGGGTGCTCAAGATTATACAAAGCCTGGTGCTCCTCATCCTAAAGTTGGAAAAACCTATCTTTTTCGTGCCTGGATTGACGAAAATAATGACGGTATTTGGGATAAAAACGAACCTGAAGCCATGGATAAAATCACGCGTATACAGTGGAAGTTAGAACCTGTAAATCCTCAAAAGTCTTTCAATTCAGAAGAACTCATCATCAAAGGGGCAACAACAGATCAATACACCATCCCGATCAAAAATGATTCAGAGCCGATCAAGTCTCATCAAGGTTTCCGTTTAATGGTTGAATCTAATGATATTTATTCTTAACAGCACAAAACTCATTAAATTCATTCTCTGCTCTACATGATTAAGACATATTTTTTATTGATTAAAAAAAGGAAAAATAATGAACACTCATTTTTCATTCAAAAAAATGACTTTAACATTGTTGTTACTGACGTTTGGTTTAGGAGAGGTAGGTGCAATTTTGACAAAAACAAAGCGTCACATTCAAGGAGAAATACCTAAGTTAAAAAATAAAAATAATCAGGATGGGGTTGATTTATCTACTACGGCGACAGATAACTTCAAAATAGGTGACGAACTTATATTAAGTTATAGATATAGTGATCCTGATAGAGATGAGGATGATTCAACAACAACAGTTATATGGTATTCCATTATCAATGGAGAAACGAAAAAAATTTCTACCTCTCACATCAAAAACAAATCAGCAAATTCTACCGGAAATGGTGAAAGTAAATTAGAGATTACTTCTGCAACAGAAGGAGCATCTAACTTCAAAGTAAGCATTACTGCTACTTCAAAATCGGGGGATCCTAACTCAGGGGAAAGTTTTGTGATTAATGATATTTTTAAAAATCCCTATGGCGATTCTATTTCTAATAAGATAGAGAAAAATCTTTCTCTAAAGGGCTCGATAGCAGGTATTTATGACTCAAAAGATAAGAGTTTTAGTAAAAACTTGATTAATGAAGAAGAGCAAATAAAAGTAGGGGGAACCTATGTATTTAGACTTTGGTCAGGTGCTGATAAAAATGTCGATTTGACCTCAAAAGTCAAGTATGAGTGGCGTTTATTAGGACAGAGTGCCAGCGATAATATCACTGCCCCTCCAGAAGGTTTTAAAACGAAAATATTCAACAGAGATTTCATTGTGCCAAATAATGAAGAAGCCAAAAAGATCACCAATTCTAAAGATGGGGCACAGGGGTTCAACCTGGCTGTGGATTGGAAGTAATTTTATTTTTTAGAATGAATGAAGAGGATAAAGATGCTCAGCAGATTTTTTCGAAACAATAAAGAATATGACAATTCTGCTTGTGATCATTTTTTTTCTTTGAAAAGAAAATCTTGGGTTTCTTTATTGGGCTATCTCGCTTTGATATTTTGTGGATCTGCTTCTGCGATATTGAGTGGAAAAACCAGCGCTATTCATGGGCATCCGCCTAATGTGAAGGGTACTCTTTATTTATTGCAGCCTGATGGAGTAACTCTCATAGAAAAAGATGAGCTGTTGCATCCATCAGATATTCCAAACAAATTAAAATTATCGAGCCTGAATACAGGGCTCGAATTTTTTGATAAAGACGGTGATCTTGGTTTAAGGGGAAAGATTTATGTTAATGAAGCCGATATCATTTGGATGTATGAAGATGGAAAAAGGCTAAATAGCTACGAACAATCGAAACCGCTCGGTAAAACAAAAAAATATCGAGTCAATGTGGTGGTTCCCGTTGAAGTGTCTAGTGCCACGGGAATTCCTTCTAAAGATAAAATCTCATTTGAGTGGCAGTATAAACCAGAAGTAGGGATCGTACCTAAGATCAGCAACATAAAAACTGTTCGTCCTTCTGTTCTCGCTAATGGGAAAGATTCTCACGTTATTATTATCACGGTTACAGATCAACGCAATCAACCTTTAGAAAATCAAGATGTGCTAATTTCAGTGAATAACGGCGTCAAAATTGCTGACACTTATGGTGAAGACTCAATAATGCTGTCTACAAACAGAAAAGGAAAAATAAGTGTGAATATAACTAGTGATATCAGTGGTTTTCACACAGCCTTTTTCGAGATTATTGAAAATAAATGGCAATCTCAAATTCAAATGAATTTTATTCAACCATAATCCTTTGAAAAAAGAGAAGAGAATATTTCTTTAGGTATAATAAAAACGGCTGAAAATATTTTTTTCTTATATGAAATAATAAGAAAAAACTTATATTTAATTGATATTAAATAAAAAAATAAAAGTGATATATTGATTTTATGATTAATTAAGAATTAATAAAAGAATCAAATTTCTTTTTAAATCACCATAAAGTGAGATTTTTATATATTGAAATATAATAAGAATAAGTTTTAATTTTTTGATTATCCTGAGTGAATTTTCCATTTTTTATCCGTTTTTTTAACAAAACTATCTCTTTAATGCTTTTATTTCTTATATTATTTCAAATTATCTTACTATTATTTTTATTGATTTTAACGAGGTAGATAAGATGAATAAATAACATTAAGGTAAATAAACTTTCTTTAATAAAAGAAAAGTCATTTTTTCATCTTTTAAAAAATAATTTTTTATAAAATAACCGAATTTATTGATTGATTTTTTTTAAATTATTTAATTTTATTTATTATTTAATCATATAAATAAATCAGTTTATTACTATAAATAGGTTTTATTGTAAATTTTTTTTAAAAAAAGATAAATTAATGTAATTTTTATGTTTGATTTAAATTTTTTATATAATTTATCTATGGTAGTATCATTTTTATTAATTAATTTTATTTATTATATTATGGACGATTTATTTAAATGAAAATTATTGGCGATTAGAAAAATTCATACTTTCTACACGGATGGGATTCAATTATTTTCAATAGAAAAAGAAAGATCATTGATTCTATTAATCGCAAGATATGTAAAGTGTCATTCATTTTATGATGTTGGCATTAGCGACGCTTGCTTTTACAGGGTCATCTGCGTTAAAGCTTATTGGAGTTAAGCATGTCTGAATATAACTTAGTAACCGTTAATCAAGTAACCAAAAAAAAATCATTTGACATACATTTAAGAAATGTTGATCTCAATTTGTTGACAGTGTTTGATGCTGTCATGCAAATGCAAAATGTGACAAGAGCAGCGCATTCGCTCGGTATGTCACAACCTGCAGTGAGCAACGCCGTTGCTCGCTTAAAGGTGATGTTTAACGATGAATTATTTGTGCGCTATGGGCGTGGCATACAACCTACATTGCGGGCCCGTCAACTCTTTGGACCTGTACGTCAAGCGTTACAATTAGTACATAATGAATTGCCAGGTGCGGGTTTTGAGCCTAAAACCAGCACACGTTTATTTAATTTATCTATTTGTAGTCCTTTAGATGTTCGATTAACCGCACAAATACTCAATCGTATTAAACAATCAGCACCTAATATACAGCTGGTCATCTCATCTTATTTAAACGATAACATTGAACATCAGCTACGTTATCAGGAAACGGAATTTGTGATCAGTTATTCTGAATTTGAACGTTCAGATTTTCATCAAATACCTTTATTTAATGATGAACTTGTTTTAGCAGTTTCAAAGAATCATCCACGTATTGGCGATACCATCTCTTCCGATGATCTGTTTAATGAGGCGCATGCTGTTGTTTCATTGAATAAAAAAGGATCTTTCAGCGAGCCTTACTACATTTCTAATGAAAGTGCGCAATCAATAGCATATGAAAGTACAGATATGAGTAGTGTGCTCAATATTGTATCTCAAACTTATTTTGTCGCAATTGCGCCTCGTTGGTTGGTACAGGAACAGAGTAAAACGCTTAACTTAAAATTAGTCGAACTGCCTTGGGAAAATGCGACACGTGCATGTTATCTCACCTGGCATGAATCAACTGATAGAGATAATGGTCATCAATGGATGAAAGCATTATTGAAAGAATTTAGTTTATCAATCTAATATCCTCTCTATATCACTTTGTTTTTACTACTGAAATACCAGTATTTCAGTAGCATTTTATATCATTTATTTTTCTTTAATTGCCCTAAACTATTTCTTGGATGATTAAGTCATTTTTATTTCAATCGGCTTCAACCTTCATTTTTCTTTACTTGACAAAGTTTTTATACTCTCCGTAAACTCGCAAAAAGTGGCAATTTGTGGGGTAAAGTGAGTTAATAATGATTTTTTTATTCTGAGAGGGGTAAAATAAAGGAGTAAGTGAAATGTTTCGTGGTGCGACTATGCTTAGTCTCGACAATAAGGGAAGATTGGTGATTCCTGTTCGATATCGAGATATCCTCAAAGAAAAATCACAATCTCGAATGATTTGTACGATTGATCTTCATCAAACCTGTTTATTACTTTATCCATTTCTAGAATGGGAAAGCATTGAAAAAAAATTATCTGATTTGTCCAGCATGAATCCACTAGAGCGTCGGGTTCAGCGTTTATTATTAGGTCATGCCAGTGAGTGTGAAATGGATAAATCAGGCCGATTATTGATTTCAGCGACTTTGCGTCAACATGCACAATTAAGTAAGGAAGTGATGTTGATAGGGCAATTAAATAAATTTGAAATCTGGAGTGGGCCAAATTGGCAGCAACAAATTAAAGACGACATCACCTCTAAACAACCCGTTCAAGAATCTTTGTCTGAACGATTAAAAGGCTTATCTCTGTAAAATAACGATGTGTCATACCATCAATCATGATTGATAATCAACATAAAACCGTATTGCTTTATGAAGCAGTTGACAGTTTAAATATCCAGAACGATGGCATTTATATTGATGCGACTTTTGGCCGTGGAGGCCATTCCTCTCTCATTTTATCTCGGCTTGGATCTCAAGGAAAATTAATTTCTATTGATCGTGATCCGGAGGCTGTTAAAAAAGCGAAATTGATGAAAGATCCCCGTTTTTCTTTTATACAAGGCTCTTTTTCTGATTTATCCCACTATGTAAAAAAGCTTGATTTAATGGGTCGTATTAACGGCCTGTTATTCGATTTAGGGGTTTCATCACCTCAACTCGATGACGCAAAGCGAGGATTTTCTTTTATGCGAGATGGCCCATTGGATATGCGAATGGATCCTTCTCGTGGTTTATCCGCTGCAGAATGGCTGATGAAAGTGAATGTCGAAAACTTGGCTTGGGTATTAAAAAATTTTGGAGAGGAACGCTTTTCAACGCGTTTGGCCAGAGCCATTGTAGAACGTAATCGACTTAACCCTATCAAAAGTACTAAAGAATTAGCTGATTTAATCAGTCATGTCATACCTGTACGAAATCATCATAAACATCCTGCTACACGCAGTTTTCAGGCAATTCGTATCTATATCAATAATGAATTGCAAGAAATTTCCTCTGCTTTGAATGCCGCTCTTGAAATTTTATCATTAGGAGCACGTTTATCCGTGGTGAGTTTTCATTCTTTGGAAGACAGGATTGTAAAAAATTTTATACGCCAACACAGCCGTGGGCCTCAAATTCTTCGTGGATTACCATTAACAGAAATACAAATACAGTCTATGTGGCAACCTAAACTGAAATTGATAGGAAAAACCATGCCATCCCAAAAAGAAGTTCTCGACAATCCCAGATCACGTAGCTCGATACTCCGTTTTGCAGAGAGAATCAATTGATGAAAGATCTGCAAAGAAAGGGATTGGTGTGTCTGATAGGCTCGGATTTGGCTAAAAATGCCAAAATGCCCCTTATATTACTTTTTGCTGTATTGGTATCCGCTTTATTAGTGGTGGCTAACATCCAGCGGACCCGCCTGCTGATTTCGGAACGTGAAGAATTGGTTTTGGAACGAACTGCCCTGGATATTGAATGGCGTAATCTCATTTTAGAAGAAACGGCGCTGGGAGATCAAAGCCGGATTGAACGTATTGCGATCAATAAATTTAAAATGCGTCATGTTGAGCCATCAAAAGAATATTTAGTGATCAAAAAACAAAATGTCATTGAATATAAAAACCACCTACCAGATCAAGCAAGATAGTGGATACAAATGGCAAAAAAATTAAAACAGGCAAAAGAACAGACTGGCTCTATTATTCGCTGGAGATTTTTGTTGCTTTGCGGTTGTATTTTATTAGCGATCTTAGGATTAAAGCTTCGCTTGGCTTATCTACAGATCATTAAAACCGATAAATTAGTCCAGGAAGGTGATCTCAGATCACTACGAGTGCAAACAATGCCTAGCCCTCGGGGTATGATCACCGATAGAGCAGGGCGCCCATTAGCGGTCAGTGTTCCGGTGAATGCTATTTGGGCTGATCCTAAAGAGCTCAGTGAAAAAGGAGGCATTACGCCTAACCCCCGATGGAAAGCTTTATCTGATGCATTGGAGCTTCCTATTCCCAAGCTGATTGAGCGGATTAATAGTCATCCCAAAGCACGTTTTGTTTATTTGGCGAGACAAATCAGTCCTGATATAGGTCATTATATTCAAAAGTTAAAATTGCCTGGGATCTATTTACGCCAGGAATCTCGTCGTTACTACCCTGCCGGTCAAACAACGGCTCATATTATTGGCGTAACGAATATAGATGGTCAAGGTATTGAAGGTGCAGAGAAAAGCTTTAATACCTTATTGATGGGGCAGCCGGGTCAACGCGTGGTGCGTAAAGATCGTGATGGTAGAGTGATCGAAGATATTTCTAAAGTAGACTATTATTTAGCCGATCATCTTGTGCTGAGCATAGATGAAAAATTACAAAGGCAAGTGTTTCGTGAATTAAATCAAGCAGTTATTGCTCATAAAGCAGAATCTGGTACAGCGGTTCTATTGGATGTCAATACAGGTGAAGTGTTGGCGATGGCCAATAGCCCTTCTTACAATCCCAATAATTTAATGAATACGCCTCAAAAAGCGATGCGTAATCGCGCCATTACAGATATTTTTGAGCCCGGTTCCACGGTCAAACCCATGGTCGTGATGGCGGCATTACAACATGGTGTAATAGAAAAAGACAGTGTTTTGAATACCACTCCCTATTATATTAATGGTCATAAAATTCACGATATTAGTTTCTATCCCAAACTATCTATTACAGAAATTTTACAAAAATCCAGTAACGTTGGGGTGTCTAAATTAGCCCTTGCGATGCCTCCGTTATGGGTTGCTGAAATTTATTCAAAATTTGGCCTGGGTAAACCGACCCTGTTGGGGTTAGTAGGCGAAAGCAAAGGCTTATATTCACAAAAAAAACGCTGGTCAGATTTAGACAGAGCCACTTTTTCTTTTGGTTATGGATTGATGGTCACACCACTACAACTGGCGCGAGTGTATGCCACTATTGGGAGCATGGGGATCTATCGTCCATTATCTATTACTAAGGTTGATCCCCCTGTTTTTGGTCAACGCATTTTGCCTGCAGAAATCGTTAAGAGTGTTTTACAGATGATGGAAAGCGTCGCATTGCCAGGGGGAGGGGGAGCTAAAGCCGCCATTAAAGGCTATCGTATTGCCATTAAAACCGGTACCGCAAAAAAAGTGGGGCCCAACGGAAAATATATTAATGAATATATTGCTTATACGGCAGGGGTCGCACCAGCCAGTAACCCAAAATTCGCTCTTGTGGTGCTGATTAACAATCCCAGAACGGGGAAATACTACGGTGGGGCCGTCTCTGCTCCTCTCTTTGGGTCTATTATGAACTCTGTATTACGTACAATGAACATTGCACCGGATGCTTTAATTCAAAATGATACTGAATTAGTCATTAATCATTCAGGAGCCGAAAGTGGCAAATCGTAATTTATGTGATTTATTTGCTTCTACTCCTTGGGAACAACAGATCAAGGAAGCACTGCGGCTGGTTCCCATCACAATAAAGGGGATAACATTAAAAAGCGATGAAGTCACTACGGGAGATTTATTCGTCGCTATTGTCGGCCATGAAACTGACGGACGACATTATATTCCACAGGCCCTTTCACAGGGTGCAGGAGCCATCCTGGCTGAAGCAGAAGGCGTAGTGAATGATGATGTGAGCGTTGATCAAATACAGGGTGTACCTATTGTTTATCTTTTTAATTTAAATCAATATTTATCACAATTGGCTGGTGAGTTTTACCATCATCCCGCGTCTCAATTGAATTTGGTGGGCATCACAGGTACTAACGGGAAAACCACTAATACTCAATTACTGGCGCAATGGACCATGGCTTTAGGAGAAGTAAGCGCTGTCTTAGGCACCTTAGGCAACGGACTTTTGGGGCAATTGTCATTCAATGAAAATACCACTGCCTCTGCAATAGAAATACAACAAATTTTATCAAACATGCTCACACACAAAGCCACTTTTGCCGCCATGGAAGTTTCTTCTCACGCATTGGTACAACATCGAGTGGCCGCTTTACCGTTTGCAGCGAGTGTATTCAGCAATTTAAGCCCGGATCACCTCGATTATCATGGCGATATGGCCAATTATGAAATCGCAAAAAAATCTCTCTTCCTGGATCATGAATCCAAAAATCATATTATTAACGTGGATGATGAAGTCGGTCAGCGTTGGTTACCTGAATTACCAAACGCGGTCGCAGTAAGCACATCTCATCAGATTCCTTCTGGATTGCAGGGCGCTTGGCTGTCTGCTCAAAAAATCCAATATCATGAAAACGGGGCTTTGATTTTTTTTGATTCAAGCTGGGGCAAGGGGGAATTAAAAAGCCCATTGCTTGGTGCTTTTAATGTCAACAATATATTGCTTACCTTGGCGACTTTACTGGCATTAAAATATCCCCTTGATGCCTTATTAAAAGCCGCCTCAAAATTACAGCCTATCCCTGGCAGAATGGAGGTCTTCAAAAAAGTCGGACGGCCCACCGTCATTGTGGATTATGCTCATACTCCTGATGCGCTGAAACAGGCGCTGGCTGCTTCTCGAATGCATTGTCAAGGAAAGCTATGGTGTCTATTTGGTTGCGGCGGCGATCGTGACAAAGGCAAGCGGCCATTAATGGGAAAAATTGCAGAAACACTGGCTGATCAGATGGTCATCACAGACGATAATCCCCGTACTGAATCGCCTAAAATGATTACCGCTGACATTCTCAAAGGGGTATTAAAAACAGATCGAGCTTCTGTGATTCAGGATCGCACAGAAGCGATTACCCATATTCTCAATCAGGCAATGCCAGAAGATGTCATCTTAATCGCAGGAAAGGGACATGAAGTCTATCAATTCATTGAACACCAGAAATTAGATTATTCGGATCGTGCCACGGTCGCGCGTTTAATGGAGGGTTGAGATGATCCCGACTTTTTTGAAAGAGCTTGCTGAGGTGCTTCAAGGTCATTCGATTGGGGATAACGTGCCTATCACAGAGATAGGGATTGATAGCCGTACTCTCAAACCAGGGGCTTTATTCGTTGCCTTAAAGGGAGAACAGTTTGATGGACACCATTTTACAGGCGAAGCCCAGTCTCATGGCGCCGTCGGGTTATTGGCAGAATGCTTATTACCCATCAAATTGCCCCAAATTGTTGTTCCTGATACCCGAAAAGCGCTCGGGCAATTAGCGGCCTGGGTTCGCCAACAGGTCAACCCTCGTCTGGTTGCCTTAACCGGCTCTTCTGGAAAAACCTCTGTCAAAGAAATGACGGCCGCTATTTTGCGTCAATCTGGACATGTTCTTTACACCAAAGGCAATTTCAACAATCGCATCGGGGTTCCCCTCACACTATTACGCTTAACCCCGGAACATGATTTTGCAGTATTAGAATTAGGCGCCAGCCAACCAGGGGACATTGCGGATACCGCCGCATTAAGCCGTCCAGAAAATGTGTTGATCACGAATTTAGCGCAGGCACATCTGTCCGGTTTTGGCTCTTTAAAAGGGGTTGCGAAAGCAAAAGGAGAAATTTTAACAGCGCTTGCACCGACAGGGACTGCGATTATCCATGCCACCAGCCATGATTGGCCCAAATGGAAGTCGGTTTTTCGTGGAAAGCGACTCTGGCGTTTTGGTTTAGAAAAAGGAAAAGAAGTCGATTTTTTTGCGAGTCACCTCTCAAAAATGCCACTGGCCACGGATTTTACTTTGCATTCTCCGTTAGGATCCCAAAAAATATATTTACCATTGCCTGGGCTTCACAATGTTTTGAATGCACTGGCCGCGAGCGCCCTGGCTATTTCGGTAGGAGCAGATTTATCGGCCATATCCAAAGCGCTGTCAGAACTCAAACCTGTGCCTGGTCGAGCATTCCCGATGATCCTGGGGCCTGGCAAATTACTGCTAGATGACACTTATAACGCGAATGTCGGCTCTATGATCGCGGCCACGGAAATGATGTCAAACATGCCGGGTTATCGCGTCATGGTGGTTGGAGATATGGCAGAATTAGGGGAACAATCTAAAAATTGTCACAAAAAAATAGGGAACATCATGCGTCAAGCAGGAATCGATAAAGTGTTCAGTCTCGGCTATTTGAGCAAATTCATGACAGATAGCATTGAGCATGGGGAACATTTTACTCAACGAGAAAAATTAATTGAACGAGTGCGAGATTTGCTCTCAGAGCATTCAGAAATCAGCATTTTAGTGAAAGGCTCACGGAGCTCAGCCATGGAAAAATTGGTTTTAGATATTAAGGAGCAGGCATCATGCTAGTCTGGCTCGCAGAATATTTAGTGAAATTTTACTCTGGGTTTCATGTCTTTTCATACTTAACTTTTCGAGCCATTATTAGCTTGCTAACCGCACTCTGCATTGCATTATGGACGGGCCCTGCTTTCATCCGTTGGTTGCAAAAATTACAAATTGGTCAGGTCATTCGTGATGATGGGCCCCAATCACATTTTTCTAAAAGTGGCACACCTACCATGGGCGGATTAATCATCCTCCTGTCTATTTTTATTTCTGTGGTGATCTGGGCTAATCCTGCAAATCCTTATGTTTGGTCTGTGCTGTTTATTTTAGTGGGCTACGGCTTCATTGGTTTTATCGATGATTACAGAAAAGTGGTCAGAAAAAATGCACGAGGATTATCTCCTCGCTGGAAATATTTTTGGCAATCCATCCTGGCTTTATTGCTGTCTTTTTTTCTTTATAGCATAGGAAAAAATACGTCAGCAACGCAATTAGTGGTGCCTTTCTTTAAAGAAATCATGCCTCAATTAGGTTTGCTTTACATTTTATTAGCCTATTTCGTCATCGTGGGGACCAGCAACGCAGTCAATCTGACCGATGGGTTAGACGGTTTAGCTATCATGCCGACTGTTTTGGTCGCAGCAGGTCTTGCCTTGGTGGCTTGGGCGACAGGAAACATTAATTTTGCACATTATTTACACATTCCTTATCTACGCCACGCAGGCGAGCTTGTTGTGGTATGCACGGCTATTGTGGGGGCAGGGCTCGGCTTTCTCTGGTTTAACACTTATCCTGCGCAGGTATTTATGGGAGATGTCGGTTCGTTAGCCTTAGGAGGTGTATTAGGGACAATTGCCGTACTTTTACGTCAGGAATTTTTATTGATTATTATGGGGGGAGTCTTTGTCATCGAAACCTTATCGGTCATTCTACAGGTGGGATCTTTCAAATTGAGGGGAGAACGTATTTTTCGAATGGCACCCATTCATCATCATTTTGAACTCAAAGGCTGGCCAGAACCGAGAGTGATTGTCCGTTTTTGGATTGTTTCCTTGATGTTTGTATTGATCGCATTAGCCACTCTAAAGGTCAGATAATGAGACCCCATTATCAGGGACAGCAGATTGTCATCGTTGGATTAGGATCCACAGGTCTTTCTTGCCTTGATTTTTTTTTCTCACGAGGAATAGTGCCGCGGGTCATGGACACCCGTGTGAATCCTCCTTGCTTGAATTCTGTACCCGCCGGTGTCAATTATCATCTTGGTGGATTCAATGAAAAATGGCTTATGACGGCAGATGTGATCTTGTTGAGCCCAGGTATTTCACTAGCACATCCCATGCTCCAGGCAGCCTCAAAAAAAGGCATCGACATCATTGGGGATATCGAATTATTTTGTCGTGAAATCCCACCGGTTCCTGTGGTGGCCGTGACCGGATCTAACGGTAAAAGCACGGTCACCACTCTAGTAACGCAAATGGCTCAAACGGCGGGCTGGCCGGTTTCTATGGGAGGGAACATCGGCATCCCTGCTCTTAAGCTGTTAAAACAAAAAAGCCGTCTTATTGTATTGGAGCTTTCCAGCTTTCAATTGGAAACCACTCATACTTTAGCTGCCAAAGCCGCCACCGTTCTCAACATCACCGAAGATCATGCCGATCGTTATCCTTTGGGTTTAAACCAATACCAAGCGGCCAAATTACGTATTTATCAAAATGCCCACACGGCTGTCATTAATGCCGATGATCCTCTGACTTTACCCAGAAACGGCACACAAAAAAGCGCCACTAAATTTGAGGTGTCTTTTGGTCTAAATCAGGGGCAATATCGGTTACATCAAGACGGCCATGATTTTTGGTTACAGGCATCAGATCAAAATGTATTGAACACAAAAGACATGAAGCTTATCGGTAAACATAATTACCTCAATGCATTGGCGGCATTGGCATTGGCGGATGCGGTAGACATCCCTCGTGAAGCCAGTTTGAAAGCTTTAATTGAATACAAAGGGCTTCCCCATCGTTTCGAAAAGATTTTTGAAAAAAATGGCATTTGCTGGATTAATGATTCAAAAGCGACGAATGTCGGCAGTACCCTTGCTGCCATCAAGAGCGTGCAGTGTCAAGGCACGTTGCATTTATTGTTGGGAGGGCAGGGCAAATCGGCTGATTTTTCGATACTTCAACCTGACCTAAACCAAAACAGAATTCAAATTTACTGCTTTGGTCAAGACGCTGAAACCTTAGCCGCACTCAGACCCGAGTTTGCTCAACGCACAGAAACTCTAGAACAAGCGATGAAATTATTAAAATCCCGCTTAAAAAAAGGGGATACGGTTTTACTTTCACCTGCTTGCGCCAGTTTCGATCAATTTTCTGATTTTGAGCAACGTGGCCAAGAATTTTCCCATCTGGCAAAGGAGCTCGGCGCATGAACCTCTCCTCTTTTTTTGAAAAATTAAAAAAACATTCGACTCATGATGCTCTTTACGATCGTTTTTTGCTTTGGATGACATTATGTTTAGTGGCACTAGGATTTGTGATGGTCACCTCGGCTTCCATGCCGGTCAGCCAGAGATTAAGCGGAGATCCCTTCTTGTTTTCTAAACGCAGCGCCGTTTATTTTGGTCTTTCTTTTTGCTTATCTCTCTGCGTCTTGCAAATTTCGATGGCACAGTGGCAGCGTTACGCTTATGTGTTTTTATTAATCAGCATCGCCATGTTGGTGACGGTGTTATTTATAGGGCATTCCATCAATGGTGCTTCACGCTGGATTGCCTTAGGGATCATTCGGATTCAACCTGCAGAATGTGCGAAATTATCGTTTTTTTTATATCTATCTCACTACCTTGTTCGAAAAGCGAAAGAAGTCCGCCGTCATTTTTGGGGATTTTGCAAACCTATTGGAGTGATGCTGATTCTGTCGATTTTGTTATTGGCTCAGCCAGATTTGGGCACTGTACTCGTCATGTTCATGACCACCTTATCGTTGCTTTTTTTAAGCGGGGCAAGGCTCTGGCAATTTTTAGCCATAATTGCCTCAGGCCTGTTGAGCGTGTTTTTATTAATTATTTTAGAACCTTATCGTATTCGGCGTGTCACATCATTTTGGGATCCCTGGGCGGATCCTTTCGGCAGCGGCTATCAACTCACGCAATCTTTAATGGCATTCGGCCGTGGTGAACTGTGGGGTCAAGGCTTAGGCCATTCTATCCAAAAATTAGAATATTTGCCGGAAGCGCACACTGATTTTATTTTTTCTATTATCGGTGAAGAACTGGGTTATCTGGGAGTGATCGTGGTTTTAGCCCTGATATTTGGCATCTCTTTTCGCGCTTTGTTTATTGGTTATCGGGCATTAAAATTTGAACAACAATTCTCTGGTTTTTTAGCCTGTGCGATTGGGATCTGGCTGAGCTTTCAGAGCTTGATTAACGTAGGCGCCGCCTCGGGATTATTGCCCACTAAGGGGTTAACCCTGCCATTGATTAGCTATGGAGGATCGAGTTTAGTGATGACCATGATCGCCATTGCCTTGTTGCTACGTATTGATTTTGAGACTCGTTTGGCTATGAGCCAAGCCTTTGCGAGAAGTAAAACATGACGCAGAAAAAAAAACGCTTGATGGTACTGGCAGGGGGCACGGGGGGCCATATTTTCCCAGCTCTGAGCGTCGCTCATCATCTGATGGAAGAGGGCTGGCATATTCGCTGGATGGGCACAAAAGACAGAATGGAAGCCACTTTAGTGCCTCAGCATGGAATTGAAATCGATTTCATTGAAATTTCTGGTTTAAAAAATAAACGATTTTTGTCTCAAGTCTGGTCTTCACTAGAAATTTTTCGGGCGGTATGCCAAGCCAAAAAAATCATTAGGGCTTATCAACCGGATGCGGTACTGGGCATGGGTGGCTATGTTTCTGGTCCTGCAGGCTTGGCTGCATGGCTATTAGGCGTGCCCCTGGTGGTGCATGAGCAAAATGCGATAGCGGGTTTTACAAATCGTTGCCTGAGCAAAATGGCCAAAAAACGCTTACAGGCTTTTTCTGGGGCGCTTTCAAATGCAGAAACAGTTGGGAATCCTGTCAGAGCAGAGCTGTTAAAATTACCTCTTCCAAATGAACGCTTTTCTGAGCGTTCAGGCCCATTGCGGATTTTGGTTTTAGGAGGGAGTCAGGGCGCAGATATATTGAATCAAATGATGCCATCTATCACTGCTCATTTAGGAGAAAAAATCCTCGTTTGGCACCAGGTTGGAAAAAATCGGGCACAACATGTTCTGCTGGCTTATCAGAAAAAAAAGCAGTCCCCTTACAAGGTGGTGGAATTTATTGACTGTATGGCTAAAGCTTACTGCTGGGCCGATGTTATTTTTTGCCGCTCCGGTGCTTTGACGGTCAGCGAAGTTGCCGTAGTAGGTTTGCCCGCAATATTTGTTCCCTTTCAACACAAAGATCGTCAGCAATATTGGAATGCTTTGCCTTTAGAGAAAGCAGGGGCAGCAAAAATAGTAGAGCAAAATAAACTCAGCATAAAAACTATCGTCAATTTACTAGAGAGTTGGGATCGCTCGACATTGCTCAGAATGGCAGAAAAAGCAAAAACAGTGGGAAAACCCGATGCCACTGAGCAGGTTGTCTCTGCCATAAAAGCGGCTATTAAAACAAATAATTTTTCATAGAGTCAAAAATGAATCAAAAACAATTAACCAAATTACGCACGATGGTGCCTGAAATGAAACGAGTCCGACATATTCATTTTATCGGAATCGGGGGAGCAGGCATGGGCGGCATCGCGGAGGTATTAGCAAACGAGGGTTATAAAATTACCGGCTCTGACTTGGCCGAGAATGTGGTCACACAGCAGCTCAGTCATTTAGGGATCTGTATTTTTTTTCATCATCATCGTGACAATGTAAAAAATGCGAGTGTCGTGGTCGTTTCTAGTGCCATTCCTGAAGATAATCCAGAAATTCTTGCCGCGCATGAGGCCCGCATTCCTGTCATTCAAAGAGCAGAAATGTTGGCTGAACTCATGCGTTTTCGACATGGTATTGCCATCGCAGGGACTCATGGAAAAACCACTACAACTGCCATGGTTGCCAGTATTTACGCTCAAGCAGGATTAGATCCCACCTTTGTCAATGGGGGTTTGATCAAAGCCGCAGGAAAGCATGCGCAACTCGGCTCCAGTCGTTATCTTATTGTTGAAGCAGATGAAAGTGATGCTTCATTTATTCACCTTCAGCCTTTGGTTGCGATTGTCACCAATATTGAAGCCGATCATATGGATACCTATCAGGGTAATTTTGAACATTTAAAACAGACTTTTATTAATTTTTTACACAATTTACCTTTTTATGGCCGAGCCATTCTTTGTATCGATGATCAAGTGATTCGTACACTCCTGCCTCGTATTGCTCGACATATCACGACATATGGTTTTAGTGAAGATGCAGATATCAAGATCACCGGTTATGAACAAAAAGAATTTACAAGCTACTTTATGTTAGAACGGGTTCATAAACCTATTTTAAAAATACAACTGAATGCGCCGGGTCGTCATAATGCGTTGAATGCGGCGGCGGCTGTTGCGGTCGCGACAGAAGAAGGCGTTGAAGACGAGCACATTTTGCAAGCATTGTCTTTTTTTCAAGGTACAGGGCGACGTTTTGATTGCTTGGGCATTTTTCCATTACAGCCTGTCAATGGGCAGCAGGGGGAGGTGATGTTAATCGATGATTATGGTCATCATCCCACTGAAGTGGCCGCAACCATTAAGGCGGCGAGGGTAGGGTGGCCTACAAAACGCCTTGTCATGATTTTTCAACCTCATCGTTACAGTCGGACTCGAGATCTTTATGATGATTTTGTGAACGTGCTGTCTCAAGTGGATGTTTTGTTGATGTTAGAGATTTATTCGGCAGGGGAATCACCTATACCAGATATCAGTAGTTGTGCGCTCTGCGACAGTATTCGTGATTTCAGTCATGGAATGCCTATTTTGGTCACCGATCACGAAAAATTACCATCTTTACTGGCAAAACAATTAAAAGAGAACGACATGGTGCTGGTTCAGGGTGCCGGCAATATTGGTAAAGTTGCCCGAACACTCGCTGAATGTGAGCTAAAAGTGCCGCCATTGATTCAAAAAGAGAGTCATTATGCCTGAGAAAGTGGCCGTTTTACTGGGCGGAACCTCTTCTGAGCGCCAGATATCTTTGCAATCAGGGCATGCTGTGGTGGCTGGTTTAAGAGAAGCAGGGATAGACGCCAGGCCGATAGATACAAAAAATTTTCTTGTGACTGAGCTGAAAGAGAAGGGATTTACCAAAGCCTTTATCGCTTTACATGGCCGGGACGGTGAAGATGGTCATTTACAAGCGGTGCTGGAATTTTTAAAGATTCCTTATACTGGAAGCGGTGTGATGGCGTCCGCATTGGCGATGGATAAACATCGCAGCAAAATGATATTTCAGGGGGCTGGTTTACCTGTATCCCCTTATGTTGCGCTTAATCGTGAACAGATTTGGCCAAATGTTACCCAAAATACATCAAATGATTTATTATTAAATAACAGAATTTCTAATAAATTAATAAAAAATATCAATCAATTGGGGCTACCCTTAATAGTGAAGCCGAGTCGTGAAGGCTCGAGTTTTGGTATGACTAAGGTAGAGCATCTTGACCAGCTGGACGATGCACTGAAAAAAGCCTGGCATTATGACGAAGAAATACTCGTTGAAAAATGGCATTTTGGAACAGAATTGACGGTAGCCATACTAGGCGACACCGTTTTACCCTCAATTCGAATTCAGGTATCCGATATCTTTTATGATTATCAAGCAAAGTATGTTTCAGATAAAACACAGTATTTTTGTCCGAGTGGTTTAAAACAGGAGCAAGAAAAACAATTGGCGACATTATCAATGAATGCTTATCGGGCATTAGGTTGTGATGGTTGGGGAAGGGTAGATGTTATGTTAGATGACGAAGGCCATTTTTATTTAATGGAAATCAATACTGCCCCTGGTATGACAGACCATAGCCTTTTCCCGATGGCGGGTCGCCAAGCAGGTTTTAGCTTTTCTGAACTGGTTTGTAAAATATTGTCATTGGCACATTAATATGTCCCAAGCTGTTTTAAAAAAAGCGCGTAATATCAAAAAAAAGAAGAGAATATTTCGCGATTATCAGCCGTTTTTAGGGATCATTTTTTTTTGGATATTTTTAGTTGTTTTGTGCATAGCATCCTATTGGGCGATTGAGCAGGTTAAACGAACGTATTCATCCCCTCTCTCAACATTATTGTTGACAGGTGAAAGGCGCTTCACCACAAAAAAAGATATTCAACAAGCGATTTTATCAACAGGCATAGCTCACTCTTTTATGGAAGAAGACGTTCACCTGCTTCAACAGGCAATAAAACGTTTCCCTTGGGTAAAACAGGTGTATGTGCGAAAACACTGGCCTGATAAACTCGATATTCATGTGACAGATTATGTGCCTGTAGCTGTTTGGAACGACTTACATTTACTGGATCATGAAGGGACAATATTCAGCGTGCCTCATGATCGTATGACACATGAAAGATTAGTGTTGCTCTATGGCCCTGAAGGCAGTGAACAAGATATGCTGGCTTCTTATCTCACTATGGATCAGCTCTTATCCGCGCATCAGTTTCATTTAAAAATGGCCGAGATGAGTGCACGACGCTCCTGGCAATTGATTTTAGATAACGAGATTCGGCTTGAAATTGGAAAAGTTCATATGATGTCACGTTTGAAACGCTTCATTGAATTATATCCATTTTTTGAAAATCACCCTGATCAACGTATCGATTATATTGATTTACGGTATAAAAATGGTGCAGCAGTTCATTGGTCTCCTATATTTGTCGAGACCCAGCCTGTACAGATGCAGAGTAAGAAATCACCGCCCTGAGTAATATGAGATACAGGCAAAATAATAATGATGAAATCAACGGACAAAAAATTAGTGGTAGGCCTTGAGATAGGCACGGCAAAAGTCTGTGTATTAGTCGGTGAGGTATTGCCCGATGGAATGATCAATATTATTGGGATAGGTAATTGCCTTTCTAGGGGAATGGATAAAGGAGGCGTGAACGATCTTGAGTCTGTCATAAAATGTGTTCAACGTGCGGTTGATCAAGCTGAATTGATGGCTGACTGTCAGATTTCTTCCATCTATTTAGCTTTATCTGGCAAGCATATCAGCTGTCAAAACGAAATAGGTATGGTCCCTATTTCAGAAGAGGAAGTCACTCAAGGAGATGTTGATAGTGTCATGCATACTGCCAAATCTGTACGAGTCAGAGATGAACACCGTATTTTGCATGTGATTCCACAGGAATATGCGATTGATTATCAAGAAGGGATAAAAAATCCGATTGGCCTTTGTGGTGTTCGTATGCAGGCTAAAGTGCACCTGATCACATGTCATAACGATATGGCAAAAAATATTGCAAAAGCGGTTGAACGCTGCGGTCTGAAAGTTGATCAATTGATATTTTCTGGTTTAGCGGCAAGTTATGCCGTATTAGCAGAAGATGAACGTGAATTGGGTGTCTGCTTAATTGACATCGGTGCAGGTACAATGGACATGACCGTTTATTATAATGGGGCATTACGTCACAGCAAGGTGATCCCTTATGCCGGCAACGTAGTGACCAGCGATATTGCCTATGCTTTTGGTACGCCTCCCAGTGATGCGGAAGCCATTAAAGTGAGATACGGTTGTGCTTTAGGCAATATGATTCCAAAAGATGATAAAGTGGAGGTGCCGAGTGTCGGAGGACGCCCGCCCCGTAGCTTGCAAAGGCAGGCATTGGCTGAAGTCATAGAGCCCCGCTGTGCTGAATTGTTACAGTTAGTTCAGGATGAAATCCTACAGCTGCAGAATAAATTACGTCATCAGGGGGTAAAGCACCATCTTGCTGCAGGTATTGTGTTAACAGGAGGCGCTGCTCAGATGAATGGCCTGGTAGGCTGTGCCCAAAAAATTTTCCATACTCATCAGGTGCGAGTTGCAACGCCTCTTAATATTACCGGTTTGACCGATTATGTACATAAACCGGACTATTCTACTGTGGTTGGTTTATTACATTATGGTAAAGAATGCCATTTAGGTGCCGAATCAGAAATAAAAAAACGTTTTCTAACGGGTTATGTACTAAAACGTATTCATAAATGGCTTAAGAAAGAATTTTAATGATTCAGATATCATCATAAGATTGAAACAATCCATAAAAATCAGGCAAAAAAATCAATATAGAATAATAAAAACCTCTTTTTAATTTTTTCATAAAATATCAAAAAATGATTTTAAGTAGCCGCAAAAAAATGCGAAACGGAGAAAACTATGTTTGAACCAGTTGAAATAACCAATGAAGCAATTATTAAAGTCATTGGCGTTGGCGGCGGTGGCGGCAATGCTGTCGAGCACATGGTAAAAGAACACATTGAAGGTGTTGAATTTTTTGTTGTCAATACGGATGCTCAAGTATTACGTAAAACGACTGTGGGTCAAACGATTCAAATTGGGAGCACCATTACCAAAGGTTTAGGAGCTGGTGCAAACCCTGATGTTGGACGAAACGCGGCTGAAGAAGATAGGGACGCTCTGAGGGCTGCTCTTGAAGGAGCCGATATGGTCTTTATCGCGGCTGGTATGGGGGGAGGGACAGGCACAGGGGCCGCGCCTGTGGTAGCCGAAATCGCAAAAGAATTAAATATTTTAACGGTTGCTGTGGTCACTAAACCTTTTAATTTTGAAGGCAAAAAGCGTATGTCATTTGCCGATCAAGGCATTATCGAGCTCTCGAAGCATGTGGACTCTTTAATTACCATTCCGAATGATAAGTTACTAAAAGTATTGGGACGAGGCATTTCTCTACTGGATGCGTTTAGTGCAGCTAATGATGTATTAAAAGGCGCAGTACAAGGGATCGCTGAATTAATTACACGCCCTGGTTTAATGAATGTCGATTTTGCGGATGTACGTACGGTCATGTCTGAAATGGGCTATGCCATGATGGGGTCTGGGTCGGCTAGTGGCGAAGATAGAGCAGAAGAAGCTTCAGAGATGGCTATTTCCAGTCCTCTCTTGGAAGATATCGATTTATCGGGTGCTCGCGGTGTATTGGTGAATATTACAGCGGGGTTTGATCTCAAATTAGATGAATTTGAAACAGTGGGTAATACCATACGCGCTTTTGCTTCTGACAATGCCACTGTGGTGATCGGGACTTCTTTACACCCAGAAATGAATGATGAATTGCGAGTTACCGTGGTGGCAACGGGTATTGGAATGAATAAACATCAAGAAAATACTTCGGCTAAGAAAAAAATGCAGACCGGATCAACACATCATTATCAAACAAATGTTCTGCCACCTTTGCCTCAAGAGACAAAGAACACAAATCATCACTTAAGCAATGAAGGTGATACGGAAATCAAAAAAGAACCGGATTATCTTGATATCCCTGCTTTTTTACGTAAGCAGTCAGATCAATAGACCTGTTTAAACCCTACTGAAAACATCGATTTTTGTGTGCTCAGTTTTTTATGAAACCGTTCTCTTTCGGTATCTTTATCTACTAAAATACCCTTTGTGCCTCTCGCGTAGAGGCCTTGAGATTGATGGGCTTATATTTTGCAATAAATTTAATGAAGTCATATTTGAAAATTTAGAATGATTCATCTCTATGTTAGAATTAAGTTAATTTGAAATAAAGATTGTGATTATTAATGATTGTTCTTAAATAACACTGCGAGATAGTACGCATGATAAAACAAAAAACATTAAAACATGTTGTGAAAACAACCGGTGTTGGCCTGCATACAGGGAAAAAAGTGACTCTTACTATGCGACCTGCATCAGCAAACGATGGGATTATTTATCGTCGCGTTGATTTAAACCCCGTTGTTGAATTTTTTGCAGATCCTGAATCTGTACGTGACACCCAGCTTTGCACCTGCCTGGTAAATGAAAATAATATACGTATTTCTACGATTGAACATCTTAATTCTGCCCTCGCCGCATTCGGAATCGATAATGTGATTATAGAAGTTGATGCGCCTGAAGTGCCTATTATGGATGGTAGCGCCAGCCCTTTTATATTTTTATTACTAAATTCAGGCATCAAAGAACTCAATGCGCCAAAAAAATTTTTAAAATTAAAAGAAACCATCCGAGTTCAAAAAGATGATAAATGGGCCGAATTATCGCCATATGACGGTTTTCGTTTGGATTTTAGCATTGACTTTAAGCATCCTGCCATTCATGAAAATACTCAAAGCTACGGTTTTGATTTTTCTGCACAAAATTTTATCCTTGAGCTTAGCCGTGCCAGAACTTTTGGTTTTATAAAAGATATTGAATATCTGCAATCAAAAGGTCTCTGCTTGGGTGGCAGCTTTGACTGCGCTATTGTGATGGATGATTATCGTGTGCTCAATGAAGACGGTTTAAGGTTTGAAGATGAATTTGTTCGTCATAAAATGCTGGATGCCATCGGTGATTTATTTATTTGCGGTCACAACATTATTGGTGCTTTTTCTGCCTTTAAATCTGGCCATGCATTAAATAATCAGCTATTAAAAGCCGTTTTAGAGAATCAATCCGCTTGGGAGTATGTTACTTTTGAGCATGAAGAAGCTCCTATCTTATTTGGTCACTCGTTAGAGATGTGCTTTGTTCGATAAAGTCATCTGATTATTGACCCCTTCTTTGAGGTGTCTCGACTTTGTTTTGATCAGGGTGACTCGCTCACCTACTGACAATGGCCAAAAGGTCAAATTTAAACCCAGTGGTCAAAAAACATCTCCATGCCATCAACCTCTGAGCGAAGATGCCAACAGCCATCATTTTTAATCGAAACAGACTCTCAGTTCTCAGCACATCCCAAGCACTTAATAATTTTTTGCTTTAGCTTTAAGATTACAATAATCTCCAATGATATTTTTTTCATTTGATCCCTGATCTTGTGTGTTTTTCAGATTTTCGAGGAGGTTAGTATTCTACTTTTTTCTTCTTTAGGTAATGTTATTTATGACTTATGCTCTCGAATTATCACAACTGAAAAAAACCTATTCCACTGGAACAAAAGCGCTTCATGGAATTAACTTACATGTTAATAAAGGTGATTTTTATGCTTTGTTGGGCCCAAATGGCGCAGGGAAATCTACCATCATCGGAATTATCAGCTCTTTGGTAAACAAAACAGAAGGAAAAGTACAGGTATTTGGTGATGATATTGACAAAAATAGTATTCATGCCAAACGCCACCTTGGCTTGGTTCCACAGGAATTTAATTTTGCTTCTTTTGAAACCGTGCTCCAAATTGTGGTGACGCAAGCAGGTTACTATGGAGTACCTCGCAAAGAAGCGCAAATAAGAGCAAAAAAATATCTGACCCAACTTGATTTATGGAATAAACGTAATGAAACAGCCATTCGTTTGTCGGGCGGAATGAAACGCCGTTTAATGATTGCACGGGCTTTAATGCACCATCCAAAATTGCTTATTCTGGATGAGCCTACGGCTGGAGTAGACATTGAGCTAAGACGCTCTATGTGGTTTTTTTTACAAGAGCTTAATGCACAGGGCACTACTATTATTCTAACGACACATTATCTTGAAGAAGCGGAAATGCTTTGCCGTCATATTGGTATTATCCAAGGTGGAAAGCTGATAGAAAATACTTCCATGAAAAATTTATTAAGTAAATTGGAATCAGAAACCTTTATTTTAGACATCTCACTAAAAAGTCAATCGCCTCATCTGGAAGGTTATCTTTATCGTTTCATCGACGATATCACCCTTGAGGTCGACGTCAAACGTGGACAGGGGTTAAACAATGTATTTAGCCAGCTGAGTTCACAAGGGATCCAGATCCAAAGTATGAGGAATAAATCGAATCGCCTGGAAGAATTGTTTGTAAACCTGGTGAACAGAAAAGGGGGAAAAACATGATCCGCTTATATTGGATTGCCTTAAAAAGCATTTGGATGAAAGAAGTCAATCGTTTTACGCGAATATGGGTACAAACCCTGATCCCTCCGATGATCACCATGTCGCTCTATTTTGTTATTTTTGGTAAATTAATCGGCTCAAAAATTGGTCACATGAACGGCGTCAATTATATGGAATTTATTGTTCCAGGTTTAATTATGATGTCTGTGATCACTAATGCGTATTCAAATGTTGCCTCCTCTTTTTTTAATGCAAAATTTCAGCGCAATATTGAAGAATTATTAGTCGCCCCTGTACCCACCCATATTATTATTATTGGCTATATGGGAGGAGGTATAGGGCGAGGTATTTGCGTTGGAATGCTTGTCAGTATTGTGTCGTTGTTTTTTGTTCCTTTTCAGGTTCATTCCTGGCCGATGGTTTTGCTCACCTTATTATTAACCAGTGTATTGTTTTCTTTGGCAGGTTTACTGAACGCGCTTTTTGCAAAATCTTTTGATGATATTAGCCTGATCCCAACTTTTATATTGACACCTTTAACTTATTTAGGCGGGGTCTTTTATTCACTCACATTGCTTCCTTCGTTTTGGCAATCGATTTCCAAAGTGAATCCTATTGTTTATATGGTCAGTGGGTTTCGTTACGGGTTTCTAGGTTTTAAAGAGGTACCACTAAGTATCACAATAGGGGTACTAATGACATTTATTGTTGTTTTTTATCTTTTGGTTTGGTATCTGATTGAAAAGGGATTTGGGCTACGTACCTAAATTTAAAACGAAAAAGAATATGTGATTGATCTGAACGAACGACCTCATCGCAGGATCTCTGGCCCACCCTTCTATCTTATTTAAATAGATCCGCAGTGACAGTCAAATTACCCCCATTTTTACTCTGCCATTGACGAGTAATATGATAGTACTTCGCCCCTTTTTTTGCTGCTCGTTTGGCCACCTGATAGGATACATCTGTCATGCTGGAAAAATGTCCTGTAAAAGTCACTCTATCGAAGGGCTTCATGTTTTTTGCCGCGATATTATTTAATTCCTCAATTTTTATTCCATTCGGTAAAGTTACCGAGTAACGACTTCCTACTGACGAATCTCTTTCAAAAAGACGACCTACCTTTTTGAAGGGATTCATCGAAGATTCTTCATGAATTGGTAAAATCTTCTTGGTGCCACCACCGCCTGCTGCCAAAGCCGCTTTACCATCATCTGAATCAGCGGGAATAAAATTTGCGTTTGATGCAGGGCGTTTAGGCGCATTGGCTTCATAAATATAAGCCGTAATACTTTGATTGCCCCCTCTATTAGCGTTTATTTGACGAATAATAAAAAAAGCATCCGCTTTTTTTTCTGCGGCCTTTTTAGAAATGGCTTCATCAACGTCAGATTGACTACGAAAGAAACCGGTCACATTTACAGTATCAAATGGAAGTAATAGTTCCGCTTCTTTTTGGGGTAATTCTTTCACGCCATTAAATATTCGATAATCATTTTTCTTTATAAGAACAGCGGCGTCTTTATGATAAAGATTTGCCGTGACTCGCCAATTTCCACCCCGATTAGTACTGTGAATGCCCTGAACATAAAAAGCATATGCAGAGAGTTTATCTGCCTGCCGTGACACAGCCTCTGCCACTTCACCAAGGTTATTAAAACGGCCATTTAATGTGATCTGTTTAAAAGACGTGAGAGTCTGTGCTTTTTCTGCTGATAATTCTTGAGCTGCCTTTACTTCAGGAAGGGTCCAAAATAATAAAATGAATGTGATGGCAGTACCATGTTTAAATTTCATAAAAAATTCCTTCGGGAATGACGTGATTTTTTCACGTATGAATGTGAATTCATTTCTTAAAGAGATAAGAAAAAAATGAGCGCGTCAATGAAAAACTTGAGATTAATGACGTCGTTCAAAAGCCAATCCCTTCCTTTCTACAAAACGCATCAATAAGGTCAATACTCCGTTGATGCAGAAATAAATGATACCTACGGCTAAAAATGCTTTGATATCGTAGGTTCTGCCGTATATCAACTGAGTGTAGCCCATCAGATCCATCAAGGTAATGGTGTATACCAGTGATGTACTTTTAAAAATCAATACCACTTCATTTGAATAAGAAGAAAGGGCGCGTTTCAAAGCAAAAGGCAACAAAACACGCAAAGCTTGCGTTTTTGACATCCCGAGAGCCTGGCAGGCTTCCCATTGGCCAACAGGGAGTCCCCGTAAAGCACCGTAAAATAACTGCGTGGTATAAGCGGCACTGTTTAACGTTAAAGCCATCATCGCGCATAACCAAGGCTGAGATAAAAAGTGCCATAACCAGGCGCAGCTGCGCAGAGAGGGGAATTGCCCAGGGCCATAATAAATTAAAAAAATTTGTATTAATAAAGGAGTACCGGTAAATAGCGTCAGATAAATTTTAACAATTGGCGATAAAAATGGCCTATGTAGACCCAAAATAAGAGTTAAAACAATAGATAAACCTAAAGCAAAAAACAGAGAAAACGCGGTTAAGGTCACACTGATTTGCAGCCCAGTGAGTATTTTCAATATATATTCAAACATGCCTTTTAATTCCGTTCAAAACGGGTCGTGTAAATCTCAAGGCACTTTATCAAATATTGACTTATCAGCGTGATCACCAAATAAATCAAGGCGGCGATACAGTACCAGGTAAAAGGTTCTTGAGTACGAACCGCAATATTTTTTGCTTGTAACATCACATCATTCACACTAATCAAAGACACTAACGCCGTATCCTTTAATAAAATCAGCCATTGATTCCCCAAACCTGGCAAGGCATGTCGCCACATTTGCGGCATGATCAGCCGAATAAAAATAAAGAACGAAGAAAGCCCTAAAGCTTGACCGGACTCTCTTTGTCCAAAAGAAATGGCTTTGAATGCCCCTCGAAAAATTTGAGCAGCATAAGCAGAATAAAGCAAAGCTAATGCGATAACAGCGCATAAAAATGGGCTAATTTCAAGGAAATTGGAATGACATTTGATAGGTAATTCAAATAGATAAAAATTTATGGTAAAGCCATCTGTCAGTAGTATAAAGAGTTCTGAAGATCCAAAATAAATAAAAAAAACGATTAAAATTTCAGGGAGCCCCCTTAATAAGATCCCCCATCCATGGATGAGATAACGAAGCCCTCTGTATTTTGATGATTCGAAGATCGCGAAAAGTATTCCTAAAAATAACCCAACTAACAGTGAACAAAGTGCTAAGGAAAGCGTCATTCCTGTCGCATTGAGTAAAGAAAAGAATTCATTCATTGATAAAATCAGCTCTTAGGAAACCATTTTTTGTAAATACGGTCATAGCTTCCATCCTGTTTGATTTGTTTTACTGCTTCATTTAACTTATTGAGTAATGAATCATCAGCTTGCTTGACTGCAATGCCCAAACCTACCCCAAAATAATCAGAGTCGGTAATTTTATTTCCCAGTGCACCCAGAGTTGGATTTTTTATCAGCCATTGATTGACTGCCGCTGTATCACCAAAAACAGCGTCCAAGCGACCATTTTTAAGATCTAAAATGGCATTTTGATAAGTGCTATAAGAAATGGGAATCATTTCAGGATGTTCGTCCATCAAAAATTTTTGATGTGTGCTGCCATTTTGCATACCCACTCGTTTCCCCTTTAAATCGTCTATGCCAGCAAATTTACCGGTTTGAATAATAAATAAAGCGGAATTTTTACAATATGGGGTCGTGAAAGCCACTTGTTTTGAACGTTCCGGAGTGATATCCAGCCCTGCGATAACAGCATCGATACGACGCGATTTAAGGCTTGGTATTAAGCTATCAAAGGCCTGATTTACAAAAACACACTCTATCTGCATTTTTTGACACAGTGCCTTCGCCAGGTCTATGTCAAATCCTTCGATTTCATTATGAGCACTCATAAACTCAAAAGGAGGATAAGAGGCCTCAGTCGCAAAACGAAGAATTTTTTTCTCAGCAAACACACACAAACTGATCGCCAGGCTGACAAGGGCAAAAAATACAGAAAGGACTAATTTTTTCATTTTTAACTCCTGTTCTTACTATAAGATAGAGCATCATGGATTCACGGTTTTCCACCATTCATGGTGTGGATGTTTAAAAATAGACCTGAAGAAATAAACTCTCGCCTAATGTGATAAATAATGGGCAAAGGCTTCTGTTTTGGGGTGTTTAAAGAGATTACCATCCCCTTCCTCTATTATTTTTCCATTTTCCATGTAAACAAGCCGAGTTGCTGTTTTGCGGGCAAATTCAAGTTCATGTGTCACTATCACTTGTGTGATGCCTGTTTCAGAAAGTTCTCGAATAATATCCACCACTTGGGCCGTAATTTCAGGATCTAAGGCCGCTGTGGGCTCGTCAAATAATAAGACCTTAGGTTCCATCATAAGTGCTCGTGCAATAGCGACTCGCTGCTGTTGCCCTCCAGAAAGATGCAACGGATAACGATCTGAAAAATTCTGCAAACGTAAACGAGCCAGCAACTTTTCAGCCCTAAAACGCGCTTCCTGTTTAGAAAGCCCCAGTAAACAACAAGGCGCTTCTATTAAATTTTGCATCACCGATAAATGTGGCCAAAGATGATATTGCTGAAATACCATACCCACGTTTTTTCGTAATTCACGAATAATGTTTTCTGATAAATTTTCATTGAAATCGAAATAATGCCCTGCAATCTGCAAGATTCCAGAACCCGGCATTTCGAGCAAATTTAATACTCGCAATAAAGAGCTTTTGCCTGCACCGCTGGGCCCAAGTAAGACTAATATCTCCCCTTCAGGACAATATAATCTGATATTGTAAAGTGCTTGTTGTGAACCGTAATAACAGTTAATGCCCTTTAGTTGAATACTCATTGACCTGATTTTAGTGAAATGTTAAGTGCGCCAGAGAGTAGCTTTCATAGAATGTGGATGCAATATTTATTGGCAAAATTTTATTATTTTTGAGAGGTTTCTTTACCAACGCTATCACATGGTATCCAGTGCAGAAAAACCGTTCAGATTCAGTACACTTACAATATAGATATAAATAAAAAAATGAATAATCAAATTATGAAAAGCTTTCTAATTAAAGAACTGAATTTAAATAAAGATGAAAACATAAAGATTACCGCTATCGGAGGTATAACAAATAAAAATTACCTAATATTAACGAAAAAAATGAAATTAGTGCTTCGTGTACCTGGTGTTGCTACTGAGAATTTTATTAATCGTCATAATGAAAAAAATAACAGCGAATTAGTTTTTAAAATGGGTATCAATCCAGAAACAATTTATTTTGATACTATAAGTGGAATAAAAATAACTCAATACATTCCTGATTCAGAAACATTCAGCCCGGGCCTTGTAAGAAAAAAAAATAATATTGAAAATATCAGTCTTTGTTTTCGTCAATTGCATCAATCAAATATTAAATTTTGTAATGAATTTAATGCTTTTTCTGAATATAAAAAATATCAACATATTTTAAATTTAAAACATGACCATGATGGTATTTATCATAATAAAATGCTGGTTGAATTTTTTTATAAAACAGAAAAAATTTTAGACAGGTTGAATAAAGATAGATGCCCTTGTCATAACGATTTAGTTGCAGAAAATATTGTTAAAAGTGGAGATAAAATCTATTTAATTGATTGGGAATATTCGGGCATGAATGATCCCATGTGGGATTTAGCGTCGCATTTTCTAGAATGTCAGTTTAACAGTGAAGAAGAACAAATATTTTTAACGTATTATTTTGAAAGAAATATCCCTAAGGAATCCAAACAAAAAATACTGTTATTTAAATTTATACAGTATGTACTATGGCCCCTTTGGGCAAAAGTCAAAGAACAATATGATGACAATTTTGAAAAATATGACATAAATCGATTCAAAAATGCATATCAATTCATGCGTCAATATCAAGAGCAATATGAAAAATAATAAAAAATCAGAAATGATAGATTCTGGTACATAGACAAAACCAGATGCCTTTAGACGCCCTTTGCGTAAACCGTTGCAGATGCTAGAGTGACCAGATTTTATGAAATCTACTTTCTGAAAAACTTGCAGCGAGGTTACGCGAGCCGTCCGTTATCATGTTTTTAATAAGGATAAAATTTGTGGAATTACTTTCTTTGTATGGCCTGTTTTTAGCAAAAATGATCACCATATTAGGTGCCTTTGCGGTATTTGCTGTACTCATCATCCATATTCGACAACGTAAATCAGACCAAACTGGTGAACTGAAATTTTTTGATTTAGGGAAAAAATATAAAGAGATAGAAGAACAAATTCGTTTATTTAAAATGTGTGAATCAGAACAAAAAATTTTTCATAAGACGAAAAAAAAACAAAAAAAGCTTAAAGCAAAATTCAAAAAGCAAAAGATGACATCGGGCCAACACCATTCACAGAAACCTTGTATTTACGTTATTGATTTTAACGGAAGCATAGACGCCCATCAGGTCAGTTCCTTAAGAGAAGAGGTCTCCGCTATATTGAGTGTGATGACGACAGAAGACAGTGTTTTTCTTCGTTTAGAAAGCCCAGGGGGAGTTGTTCATGGCTATGGCTTGGCCGCATCACAATTAGCGCGTTTTCGTCAAGCTGGCGTTTCTTTAGTGGTCTCGGTCGATAAAATTGCGGCCAGTGGAGGTTATATGATGGCTTGTGTCGGAGATCATATTTTGTCTGCGCCTTTTGCCATCATAGGTTCGATTGGCGTCGTAGCACAAATTCCTAACTTTCATCGTTTTTTACAAAAAAATAATATTGATGTTGAATTGCATACGGCAGGTGAGTTTAAGCGAACATTAACCGTATTTGGCGAAAATACAGAGCAAGGGCGTGAAAAGTTTTGTGAAGAATTAAATGAAACCCATCTTTTGTTTAAGCAATTTGTACAGGAAAAACGCCCTCAGATTGATATCAACACCGTGTCAACCGGTGAGCATTGGTTTGGCGTTCAAGCCAAAGAGAAAGGTCTGGTAGACAGCATAGGTACGAGTGATGATTGGTTGATTTCAAAAATGGAAAATCATCAAATCATCCGTGTATCGTATCAAACCCATAAAAGCTTAATAGAGCGCTTAACAGGCAGTATGGTAAAAAGTGCGGATCGTTTATTATTGCGCTGGTGGCGGAGAGGAGAAAAACCCTTCATCTAAAAAACAATCTGGCGACGCTTGTAAATAATCAATATATTTGAACTCAAGAAAACATGAATCAATCTTTCTTTTTTTGAATTTATGGCATGGAATCAATTTTGCCCTTTTTTTTAAAAATTTTAATTCAGGTAATAAAAAATTATGGGTAAATCGCTCGTGATAGTTGAGTCTCCGGCTAAAGCCAAAACAATTAATAAATATTTAGGCAGTCATTATGTGGTGAAATCGAGTGTAGGGCATATCCGCGATTTACCAAAAAGTGGTTCTAATAATAAAAAAAACGCTTCAGAAATCATAAAAAAACAAAAGACTGAAAAAAAGATGTTTCAAGATCATCAAAGTAGCCTGATCAAACGTATGGGGATTGATCCCTATCATGGCTGGAAGGCGCAATATGAAATTTTATCTGGTAAAGAAAAAGTGGTTTCCGAATTGAAAGCCTTAGCAGCAAAGGCAGATCATATCTATTTGGCGACAGACTTAGATCGTGAAGGGGAAGCGATTGCGTGGCATTTACGTGAAGTCATTGGCGGTGATCCCCAGCGTTTCAGTCGGGTGATTTTCAATGAAATCACCCAAAATGCGATTCAACAGGCTTTTAAAAAGCCAGGCGAATTAAATATGAATCGCATTCATGCTCAACAGGCTCGGCGATTTATGGATCGTGTTGTGGGTTATATGGTATCTCCCCTTTTGTGGAAAAAAATCGCCCGTGGGCTATCTGCAGGGCGAGTGCAATCTGTTGCTGTCCGCCTCGTCGTAGAAAGAGAAAGAGAAATCAAAGCTTTTGTGCCTCAAGAATATTGGCATTTAGAGGCAAATCTGTTGACACCACAGAAAATCATGATCCCCATGATGGTCAGTCATTTTGAAGGTGAGCCTTTTAAACCTTTGAATCGAGAGCAAACCTATGCTGCGGTTAAAGATCTAGAAGATGCACAATATGTTGTTTTAGACCGAAAAGACAAACCGACCAGCAGTAAAGCGGGCGCACCTTTTATTACCTCCACGTTACAACAAGCAGCAAGCACTCGCTTAGGGTTTGGCGTTAAAAAAACCATGTTGATGGCGCAAAGGTTATATGAAGCAGGTCACATCACTTATATGCGTACTGATTCCACACATCTCAGCCAGGACGCATTAAGCATGGTGAGGAATTATATTCAGAAGCATTTTGGCAATCGTTATTTAATTTCACCTGCTTATGAATATGGCAATAAAAAAAATGCCCAAGAAGCGCACGAAGCCATAAGACCCTCGAATGTTGACGTGTTCTCAGAACAGTTAGAAGACATGGAACCAGATGCGAGAAAGCTGTATCAGCTGATATGGCGTCAGTTTGTGGCCTGCCAAATGACCCCGGCTCAATACGATGTGACCACTTTGATCGTAGAGGCAAAAAACTATCAATTACGGGCTAAAGGCCGGACCTTGCGGTTTGATGGCTGGACTAAAGTGATGCCGGCTTTGCGCAAAGGAGACGAGGAGGAGACTTTGCCAATCATAGCCGTCGGGACTTCTATGCATTTAGAAAAATTGATTCCCAGCCAACATTTCACCAAGCCGCCTGGCCGCTATAGTGAAGCTTCTTTGGTTAAGGAATTAGAAAAACGCAGCATAGGGCGCCCTTCCACTTATGCCACTATTATTTCCACTGTTCAGGAGCGAGGTTATGTCCGCATTGAAAATCGCCGTTTCTATGCAGAAAAGATGGGCGAGATCGTCACAAATCGCTTAGAAGAAAATTTTCGTGAATTGATGAATTATGATTTCACCGCTCGTATGGAAAATGCATTAGATCAAATTGCTCAGCATCAAGCAGAATGGAAAAAGGTGCTGGATGAATTTTTCAGTGAATTTAGCGAGCAACTGAATATCGCTGAAAAAGATCCCTCAGAAGGGGGAATGCGTCCAAATTCAATGGTGATAATGGATATTAATTGCCCTGCTTGCGGCCAAAAAATGGGGATACGTACAGCCAGCACGGGTGTTTTCCTGGGTTGCTCGAGTTACGCGTTACCACCCAAAGAACGTTGCAAAACGACGCTTAATTTGATCCCAGAAAATGAAATTTTAAATCTTCTTGATGGAGATGAAGCAGAGACTAATGCATTACGTTCGCGACGCAGGTGTGAAAAATGCGAAACTGCGATGGACAGTTATCTGCTTGATACAGCGCGGAAATTACATATTTGTGGTAACAACCCTATCTGTGATGGATATCAAATGGAGCAGGGGGAGTTTCGTATTAAAGGGTATGAAGGTCCGATCGTAGAATGTGACAAATGTGCGCATGAAATGCATTTAAAAGTGGGGCGTTTTGGTAAATATATGGGATGTACGAATGAAGAATGCAAAAATACCCGTAAGATTTTGCGTAATGGAGAAGTGGCTCCCCCGAAAGAAAATCCCGTGCCTTTACCTGAATTACTCTGTGAAAAATCTGATGCTTATTTTGTGTTGCGTGATGGAGCGGCAGGTTTGTTTCTTGCGGCCAGCACCTTTCCTCGATCACGTGAAACCAGAGCTCCCCGAGTGGAAGAATTACAGCGTTTTAAAGATAGGCTTCCAGAAAAATGGCATTATCTCGTCGAGGCGCCCCTAAAAGATACAGAGGGGAATAAAACATTCCTCCGTTTTAGTCGTAAAACGAAGGAGCAGTATATTTCTTCTGAAAAATCAGGAAAAGCAACAGGTTGGTGTGCATTTTACATTGATGGGCAATGGGTTGAAGGTAAAAAAAGACCTCTTGTAAAGTCGTAAATAGAGTGATGAATGTAATGTAAGAAGGCGAGAACCAAAGATTTTGCTCAATCGGAGCGTCTCTGTGCTTTATAAAAGGATATTTTAAAGATGAAATTACAGCAACTTCGTTATATTGTTGAAATTGTTAACCATGATCTTAATTTATCTTCTACTGCAGCGGGTTTATATACCTCTCAACCAGGAATCAGTAAACAGATTAAAATGTTAGAAGAAGAACTTGGAATACAAATTTTTGCACGCAATGGAAAACATTTGACAGAGATCACCGTGCCTGGAAAAAAAATCATGGTGATGGCTCAAGAAATATTAGCGAAAGTGAGTTTAATCAAAGCTGTGGCAACAGAATATAAAGCGCCAGATCAAGGAGTATTATGTATCGCAACCACTCATACTCAGGCCCGATACACATTACCTAAATTGATCAAAGGGTTTATTAAAAATTATCCTAAGGTGTCCTTACATATACATCAAGGTTCGCCAATTCAGATAGCGGGCGCTTTGTCAAAGGGTAAAGTGGATTTGGCTATTACCACTGAGGATGAAGATTTATATGGTGACGCGGTGATGTTGCCTTGCTATCGGTGGAGGCGGATCATCGTTGTTAAGCCTGATCATCCCTTAGCCCACCGAACTTCTTTTAACATTCAAGAATTAGCGGCTTATCCGATCGTGACCTATACCTTTGGTTTTACAGGACGCTCAACCTTAGATAAAGCGTTTTATGCCTCCGGTTTAACACCGAATATTGCTTTTACGGCCACAGATGCAGATGTTATAAAAACTTATGTACGTTTGGGTCTAGGGGTAGGCGTGATTGCTAATATTGCGATGGATCCTATACAAGACAGTGATTTAATTCGTATTGACGCTCGCGCTATTTTTGATGACAGCATCACTCATATTGGTTTTCGTCGCCATACTTTTTTACGTGGTTATATGTATGATTTTGTAAAGCGTTTCGCCCCCCATCTCACTCGAACACTTGTGGATAAAGCGTGTTCCTTGCACTCCCATCAACAAATAAAAGGGCTGTTTGAGAATATTACTCTCCCTGTTTTATAAAAATTTCCGCTTCAAATGAAAAAAAACAGGCACTTTAGGCAGGAGCAAAGGGATGAAAACAAAAACATTAATTCTTTATTCGACTAGGGAAGGGCAAACAAAGAAAATTGCCTCTTTTATTGCAGATAAATTATCATTTTCGATGACATCTGAGATCAAGGCCCTTTCTGGAGCCATGGACATTAACCTGAAATCCTATCAACAGGTGATCATCGGTGCATCTGTACATTATGGCCGTTTTAACCGAATCTTAAATCAGTTCATCAAACAACATATTGTGCTTTTAAATCAAATGCCGACGGCTTTTTTTTCCGTGAATTTATTGGCTCGAAAGCCAGAGAAGTGTTCCCCACAAACCAACAGTTATGTCCGTCAATTTCTATTAAAAACACCTTGGAAGCCCCTGTTATCTGAAGTATTTGCCGGGGCGTTGCGTTATCCGCATTATCGCTGGTGGGATAAAATGCTGATTCAGCTCATTATGAGTTTAACGCAGGGTGAAACCGATACCAGTAAAGAAGTGGAATATACTGACTGGAATCAAGTTAATATTTTTTGTCAAAATTTTTTAAAAATAATTCAAAATTGATAAAACGGTATTGTTCAGCAAAGTGTCATCAATCAAAATGCAGTCAATTTTGTAAATTGAATCGAGCCGTGCAGATTTAGGATCATTTTTTCAGTTTAAAAATGCGTTATTAAATTAAAAATAAATCATAGCTATAAACTACTCTTTAATTAATCAAAATAAATGAGAACCGCTCTAAAAAATATCAAGCATACATGGACGAAGGCCAAGAGCCCTCAGATGAATGGGATATCTGTGAGCGGTTTCATAAAACAATGTTATAAATAAATCCTTTTTTATATTCCTTTAATGTGTATCCACCTCTTCTAAACTCTCTTTGAATTTTTTTCTGATTTTTCTCTCAATCGGTTGACCTGTTTCTGAATCGAAATAACGGGTAGGCCAAATATCCGACGGATGGACCCCTAAACATTCGGCAATCAGCCATTCTCCCTTAGGCCAAGGTCTTATTAATGTATTAGCTAAAGTGGAAGAGCCCAATCCTGATTTTCTAGATAAAGCTGCTAATGTGATTTTCTTTTTACGCAATGCTGCAATAATATCGGCTGAATGCCAATCAGATTTCCTTAAAATCATTGTTTATCCTTCTTTATTGTAAGATACTGGTTAATTAATGTTATAACTAACTTGCTTTCATTAGTTATTTTTTGAACTTAAAGGTTTTTATTCGGAAATTATATCATTATTTTTTAGAAAAAATTTCCTAAATTTTTCTAAAAATCGTTTTTTGTTAAGTACATCTCAATAAACAAAAAAAATGATACAAAAAAAATACATTTTTTAAAAAAATCTTTAAAATCAAAATGTTGAGTTTTTTTCAAAAAATAAATGAATTAAAAAAAACGACGAGATTTATCTGAATTGAAAAACAAAATGATGATTTTTATTGTTTTCAACAAATCAATAAACATTTAAATGAAATCAGAGGTAAACAGTTCTATGGATAAGGAATGGTTTTCGGCTAAGGAATTAATTCATTCCCCCGGGCTTCCGTCTTCAACGCAAGGGATTAATCAAATGGCGCGCCGACAAGGTTGGAAACATCGGCGTCGGTTAGGCGTTCAGGGGAAGGCACTTGAATATCACATTGATAGTTTACCAAAACCAATTTTAAAACAGTTAAGGTTAAAGGAAGACGCTGAAAAGTATAGCTTAAATCAACAGGATCCATTTACTATCTGGATAGAAGCGTACCGCCAATTAACAGATTCTGAACGTGAAAAACTGATTGCGTTTCTTTTTCGTGAAGGTATTCAAGGGTTAATAAAAAGACTGAGTAACGATTAATCAACCATTTTGATGGTTTTGCTTTCAGATATATTGAAGAAAAAAATTAAAATGAACGCTTCACAGCGAAATAAGCAAGGCTCTCTAGCGCTGTACGATAAGAATTTTTAGGTAAAATTTGTAGTGCTGAGATGGCTTTATTCGCTTCTTCTTTTGCTCTATTCAACGTATATCCCAATGATCCACATTGTTTCATAATGTTGAGTATTTGAGGAAGCGATTGACGCGCATTTCCTCGTTTAATTGCGAATGAAATCATCTGCTTTTGTTCTTCTGTGCCATGATGCATGGCATGTAGTAGTGGTAAAGTCGCCTTACCTTCATCAAGGTCATCCCCAATGTCTTTGCCAAAAAGATTGCCCTTTGAATTGTAATCAAGCAGATCATCGATTAATTGATATGTTGTTCCAAGATAACAGCCATAACTTTGCAGTGCTGATTCTTGTTCTGGGCTTGCTTTTGCCAAGATGGCCGCAGATTGTGAGGCGGCTTCAAACAAACGCGCTGTTTTGCTATATATGACTTTCATATAATCATATTCGGTAATGTTCACATTATTACAATACATTAATTGCTGTACCTCCCCTTCAGAAATCACATTAGTGGCTGAAGACATCACTTTTAGGATGCGCATTGAACCTAAATCAGTCATCATCTGAAATGCTCGGGTGTAAATAAAATCTCCAACCAAGACACTTGCAGAATTACCAAAAACGGTATTTGCTGTTTTTTTCCCACGACGCAGATCAGATTTATCGACGACATCATCGTGCAACAAGGTTGCGGTATGAATAAATTCTATTAATGCGGCCACAATAATATGTTGATCGCCTTTATAATTTAATGCGCGAGCCGATAAAATTGAAATCATGGGGCGAATACGTTTTCCACCCCCATTAATAATATAAGCGCTTAATTGATTGACAAGCTCTATATCAGAATGCATCTGATCGATGATAATGACATTTAACGCTGCCATGTCTTCTTTAGTTAATGCTTTAATTTCTTTTAAATTCATTGTCTTATTAAAAATTTTTCTTAAAAAATTAGAAAGAGAAATAAAGTTATTGTACTTAAAAAATCAGTCAATGACTCTAAATTTGATGAAAATGATGCTAAAAGCGTTCTTCCTGGAAGACAGTTTATGACCACAGAACCCTAATCAGCCCGTCGCTCAGTCTGATAAGGCAAAGAGTATGCCAGTTGAACCTACGCTAGCGCATTTAGAAAAAAACCGAAATTCTTTTAAAGATTTAGGTGATACTTTAGCATTCTAGAAAAAATTATATTTAATAAACCGAACAAGACCTCTAGGCTATTTTTAACGTCATTTTTTGTCAAAGAAGCTGTTTATTTTTCTCAACAAGTTAGTCCTTATTGCTCTTCTCAGACACGCAGAGATCTATTTCTCGAGCCATTGAGAAATGCCTGTTATAACGCCGCTTATTTCGCTCAAAAGGGATCACTTGAGCACCAAGATTATTCCCTTTGGATTAGTGATGATAAAATGAGCAACATTCTTCAAATGACGAGCATAAAGTAAATGGTTTTCTTAAAAATTCTTTAGGGCCAAATAAAACGTCGCCTTCTCAAAGTCAGCCAGAGGGCGGGAGTGAAAATCCTTATTAATAGTGCCATATATGATTATCAGAAACTGAATAGTAAAGTTTTTAAAAATACGACGCTGATCTCAAATTTAAATTTTACTCGACACTTTTATATGATTTTTATTATAAAAACGTTAAAAAACATTTAAAATTTATTACTCAGTGCATAGTTTCGTGAATTAATTGATATATAAAGAGTAAAACAGGATCATCAAAAATGATGGACAAAACATTAAGTCGAAGAGAAATAGGTTTTCGCTATGAAATGATCGCCCGCCGTTATCTTGAAAAAGCGGGTTTGGTTTTTAAAGAGGCTAATGTTACTCTTCGGAGCGCTGAGATCGATCTTATTATGCGTGATCAAAAAACATGGGTTTTTGTTGAGGTTCGATTTAAACGAAATTCTTTTTTTGGAAGTGCGGCCGACAGCATCAATAACAAAAAGCAAAAACGCTTACGTGATGCGGCCGCAATCTGGCTATCAAAACGTGGAAGCCATTTTAATACATCCTATCGTTTTGACGTTTTTGCCATTACTGGCAATCAATTCGAATGGTTTCAAAACGCATTTAACTAAATACGATCTTTTAACTAATCATTTTTATTATGAGAGTGGTTATATTACGTGTTGGATAGAATCAAACATTACTTTACTGAAAGTATTCAAACCCAAATTGCTGCTGCAGAAGCCTTGCCTCAGTCCTTGTGTTATGCTGTAACCCTCCTTGTACAAGCATTAACGAATGGCAATAAAATTCTTTGCTGTGGTAACGGTTCATCCGCAGCTAATGCTCAGCGTTTTGTCACCAATATGATCGATCGTTTTGAAACAGAACGCCCTAGCTTACCGGCCATCACTTTAAGTTCAGACAACATATTGCTTACCGCGATGAATTACGAACATTTGCATTATGAAATTTATGCACGGCAAGTACAGGCTTTAGGTCAATCAGGGGATATCTTTTTTGCCATTTCGACTCGAGGTAATCATCCTGCCATCATTAAAGGTGTTGAAGCTGCACTCACTCGTAATATGCAAATTATTGCATTGACAGGCGATGATGGAGATGAGCTACAAGGTCTTTTGGGAGAAAATGATGTTGAGATTCGAGTGCCTTCTTCTCGTAGCGTGGGTGTTGAACAAGTACATATGGTCGTTGTGAACTGTTTATGTGATTTAATTGATCATATTTTATTTCTTCAGCAGGATCATGAATGGGAGAAAAAATGAAAATAAATTTGGCGGCTATCGTGTTAAGCAGCGTGATTTTGCAGGGTTGTGTAGGTGCCGTATTGATTGGGGCTGCTGCTGTTGCGACAAAATCAGCGGTTGATCCGCGCACAATAGGAACGCAGGTCGACGATAGCACCTTAGAGCTACGTGTCATTAATGCAATTAATAAAGATCCAAAATTAAAAAAAGAAGCAAAAATATCAGTGACGGCTTATCAGGGTAAAATTTTGCTGACGGGTGAAGCACAGTCCTCTGAACTTTCGGAACGTGCAAAAGCGATTGTTGCTAAGGTAGAAGGAGTGAGTGAAATATACAATGAAATTCGTCAGGGGCGGCCCGTTGATTTAGCAACCACTTCATCGGACATATGGATCACCACTAAAGTTCGTTCTCAGCTTTTATCCATACTTTCGATGAAATCATCAAAATTAAAGGTAGTAACAGAAAATGGAGAAGTATTTTTATTGGGCTTACTGACAAGAAAAGAAGGTGAATCTGCAGCAGAAATAGCCAGTAAAGTGAGTGGTGTCAAGCACGTTACTACTGCATTTACTTATGTTAAATAAGCTTTTAACAGATATGAGATATGGCACTTTTAATAAAGTAATTTTTTTTAATTAATTGTAAGCTACTCTTATATAAGCTAATAAGGTTTTTAATGTTACCCATATGGGCTTTGTTATCACTTCTCGTGACATAGTTATCCTCTTACTTTATCTGTCACTTTATATAACATAATTGATTGTTTAGGCACACACCATAACAAGCAGAAGCATATCTGTGTCTCTGCGTTTTTAAATAGCTTTTTATTTTTAAAATAATTTTTTTGACCATCCAAGTTTTGTATTCAGTCTATTAATATAAATGTAATCTTTTGGATGGATTAAATTGAGATGATGAGCGCTTTTATAAATGACCACTTCTTGATCATTTCCAATCGATAAAACTGTTTGGCTATCACAACTTATTTTTAGATTATGATTTGAATTTTTAAATTTTAAACAAATTTTACTGTTGCTGTTAATTACCAAAGGTCTAGCAGAAAGGGTATGGGGAAACATAGGAACTAACAAAATAGCTTCCAAAGTAGGAGTTAAAATTGGTCCGCCTGCAGAGAGCGAATAAGCGGTAGAACCGGTAGGAGTAGCAATGATCAATCCATCAGAACGCTGAGAAAAAGCAAAAAGATCATCAATCCATACTTCAAATTCAATCATATGAGCGACTTTCTCTGGATGTAACACCATTTCATTAATTGCAGTTCCAGTTAAATTAGGTGTTCTCGGGCAGCTCGAGTTGTTTGGCTCAATCAATGTTAGAGAAGACTTTACCTGCGTTTCTAATAAAAAACGTCGTTCGGTGAGATATTCACCTTTTAACACTTCGGAAAGTTCTTTTTGTACATTATCTGGGCTTAAATCAGTTAAAAAACCGAGGTTTCCTCGGTTCACTCCTATTACTTTGATATCATATTGCGCTAATATTCTCGCTGCACCTAGCATATTACCATCTCCCCCTACTACTATGGCGAGATCGGATTGACTACCAATATCTTTTAGGCTAGCTGTCGTCACATCTCTTAGAGAAAGAGCATCTGCAATCTCTCGCTCAACAATAACTGTGTAATTTTCAGATTTTAGCCAGTGATATAACATATGATGAGTTGCTAAAGCCTCTGAATCTCTAGGGCGACCAAGAATACCTATGCTATTAAATTTTTTATTCATTCGTTTGTATTGTCTCACACGATCTTATCGTTACTGTAGATTGTAATTAATTCACTTGAATCATGGCGAGTGATCCCCATAATAAACTTAAATTTTAACATGCATGCTAAATCGAATTAGGAGAAAAATTAAGATGAGCGAGAAACAATCTGAAGAAGAAAGTTTTGATATAAATTTAGAAAAACAAGCAGAAGAGCAGATAGATCAACAAACTTCAACACCAGTAGAAAATGATGAATCTCATCTTATTAAAAAAGAAAGTGAAAAAAGTAGCGATATTATTACAATGAAAGCTCGAATTTTAAAATTAGAATCTCAATTAACGGATGCATTAAAGCGTGAGAATGAAAATTTGTTAAGGCATAAAGCGAATGAACAGAATATTCACCGTAGTACTCAAAGAGATATAGAGAAGGCACATAAATTTGCTCTTCAAAAATTTGCCTATGACCTACTGCCTGTAATTGACAACCTAGAGCGCGCCTTAGAAACAGTGAATAAATCTGAGAAGGGAGCGAATCCAATAATTGAAGGCATTGAACTCACATTAAAATCGTTATTAGATACTGTCAATAAATTTGGTATAGAAGTGGTTGAATCTGAATGTAATCTACCCTTCAATCCGGATATTCATCAAGCCGTGGGAGTTGTTGAATCAGATATGCATGAACCTAACCATATTACTTCTATCGTCTGTAAAGGTTATACTTTAAATGGTCGATTATTACGCCCAGTCATGGTTAAGGTATCATCAAAAAAAACATCATAGAATGTAATTTCTCACGCCCAATGAATTTATTTGTCAACAGTTGACTCGATTTTCTGCAGAATTTCAGAATTAACTATAAACCTCAAAATATACGAGACGTTAAATGTAATGAATTAGCATGATAGATGTGTATTGTAATGGAAGAAAGGGATGTAAAGGAGTTGACGGGAGAGAATAAGTGAGTAGAATGCGCGGTCATGTTGTGATTAGGAAGCAGCTCTTTAAAAATTTATCAGATAATGTGTGTGTGCACTGAAGTGAGAGGGAATGATATTAACGTTATGATGTTGAGCAAACAGAGATGTTTGTGAGACGAAGAGAATAAGAAGTAAGAATTGAAGAGTTTGATCATGGCTCAGATTGAACGCTGGTGGCAGGCCTAACACATGCAAGTCGAGCGGCATCGAGTGAGCGCAGTTTACTGAGTTCACGTCGGCGAGCGGCGGACGGGTGAGTAAAGTCTGGGAATCTGGCCGAAGGAGGGGGATAACTGCTGGAAACGGCAGCTAATACCGCATGAAGTCGCGAGACCAAAGTGGGGGACCTTCGGGCCTCACGCCGTCGGATGAGCCCAGATGAGATTAGCTGGTAGGTAAGGTAAAGGCTTACCTAGGCGACGATCTCTAGCGGGTCTGAGAGGATAGCCCGCCACACTGGAACTGAGACACGGTCCAGACTCCTACGGGAGGCAGCAGTGGGGAATATTGCACAATGGGCGAAAGCCTGATGCAGCCATGCCACGTGTGTGAAGAAGGCCTTCGGGTTGTAAAGCACTTTCAGCGAGGAGGAAGCGATAAATGCGAATACCATTTATTTTTGACGTTACTCGCAGAAGAAGCACCGGCTAACTCCGTGCCAGCAGCCGCGGTAATACGGAGGGTGCGAGCGTTAATCGGAATAACTGGGCGTAAAGGGCATGTAGGCGGTGAGTTAAGTCAGATGTGAAATCCCCGAGCTCAACTTGGGAATGGCATTTGAAACTGGGTCGCTAGAGTTTTCTAGAGGGGGGTAGAATTCCAGGTGTAGCGGTGAAATGCGTAGATATCTGGAGGAATACCGGTGGCGAAGGCGGCCCCCTGGAGAAAGACTGACGCTGAGGTGCGAAAGCGTGGGGAGCAAACAGGATTAGATACCCTGGTAGTCCACGCTGTAAACGATGTCGATTTGGAGGTTGCGGTCTTGAACTGTGGCGTCCGGAGCTAACGCGTTAAATCGACCGCTTGGGGAGTACGGCCGCAAGGTTAAAACTCAAATGAATTGACGGGGGCCCGCACAAGCGGTGGAGCATGTGGTTTAATTCGATGCAACGCGAAGAACCTTACCTACTCTTGACATCCACGGAATTGTGCAGAGATGCGCAAGTGCCTTCGGGAACCGTGAGACAGGTGCTGCATGGCTGTCGTCAGCTCGTGTTGTGAAATGTTGGGTTAAGTCCCGCAACGAGCGCAACCCTTGTCCTTTGTTGCCAGCGCGTAGAGGCGGGAACTCAAAGGAGACTGCCGGTGATAAACCGGAGGAAGGTGGGGACGACGTCAAGTCATCATGGCCCTTACGAGTAGGGCTACACACGTGCTACAATGGCGTATACAAAGGGATGCGAACCTGCGAGGGAAAGCGGAACTCAGAAAGTACGTCGTAGTCCGGATTGGAGTCTGCAACTCGACTCCATGAAGTCGGAATCGCTAGTAATCGTAGATCAGAATGCTACGGTGAATACGTTCCCGGGCCTTGTACACACCGCCCGTCACACCATGGGAGTGGGTTGCAAAAGAAGTAGGTAGCTTAACCGCAAGGAGGGCGCCTACCACTTTGTGATTCATGACTGGGGTGAAGTCGTAACAAGGTAACCGTAGGGGAACCTGCGGTTGGATCACCTCCTTAACTATAAACTCTCACTATCAGTGTCCACTCACATTATCTGATAAATCATGAAAAAAGACGCTGTCCCCTTCGTCTAGAGGCCTAGGACACCGCCCTTTCACGGCGGTAACAGGGGTTCGAACCCCCTAGGGGACGCCACAGAGATGTGTTCAAAACTATCTTAAAAACAGCTTCAGTGTTTTCAAGAAATTGCTCTTTAAAAATAAGGGATAAGCAAGAGATTGTAAGTCAGAAACAATTTCGGGTTGTAAGGTTAAGTAATGAAGCGTACAGGGAGGATGCCTAGGCAGTCAGAGGCGAAGAAGGGCGTGTTAATCTGCGAAAAGCGACGGTAAGCTGATAAAAAGCGTGTTAGCCGTTGATACCCGAATGGGGCAACCCAGTGCAGAATATGCACTATCGTAATATGAATAAATAGTATTGCGAGGCAAACCAGGGGAATTGAAACATCTCAGTACCCTGAGGAAAAGAAATCAACCGAGATTCCCTAAGTAGCGGCGAGCGAAAGGGGAGGAGCCCGGAGTCACCATCTTTGCGCAATTAGGGGAATCGTTTGGGAAGACGAGCCATAGAGGGTGATGGCCCCGTACCTGAAAATTGCAGCAGAGTGAGCTCGAAGAGTAGGACGGGACACGTGATATCCTGTTTGAAGATGGGGGGACCATCCTCCAAGGCTAAATACTCCTGACTGACCGATAGTGAACCAGTACCGTGAGGGAAAGGCGAAAAGAACCCCGGGAGGGGAGTGAAATAGACCCTGAAACCCTGTACGTACAAGCAGTGGGAGCTTCGAAGCAATGAGAAGTGACTGCGTACCTTTTGTATAATGGGTCAGCGACTTATATTTTGTAGCAAGGTTAACCGAATAGGGGAGCCGAAGGGAAACCGAGTCTTAACTGGGCGATGAGTTGCAAGGTATAGACCCGAAACCTAGTGATCTAGCCATGTGCAGGTTGAAGATGTGTTAATCCACATTGGAGGACCGAACCGACTTATGTTGAAAAATGAGCGGATGACATGTGGCTGGGGGTGAAAGGCCAATCAAACTAGGAGATAGCTGGTTCTCCCCGAAAGCTATTTAGGTAGCGCCTCGTGGGTTTATCTTCGGGGGTAGAGCGCTGTTTTGGCTAGGGGGCCATCCCGGCTTACCAACCCAATGCAAACTGTGAATACCGAAGAATATGACCACGGGAGACACACGGCGGGTGCTAACGTCCGTCGTGGAGAGGGAAACAACCCAGACCGCCAGCTAAGGTCCCGAAGTCATGGTTAAGTGGGAAACGATGTGGGAAGGCTTAGACAGCCAGGATGTTGGCTTAGAAGCAGCCATCATTGAAAGAAAGCGTAATAGCTCACTGGTCGAGTCGGCCTGCGCGGAAGATGTAACGGGGCTAAACCATGCACCGAAGCTGCGGATGCGTGCAAACGCATGGTAGGGGAGCGTTCTGTAAGCCGAAGAAGACGCTCTGAGAAGAGTTTTGGAGGTATCAGAAGTGCGAATGCTGACATGAGTAACGATAAAGCGGGTGAAAAGCCCGCTCGCCGAAAGACTGAGGTTTCCTGTCCAACGTTCATCGGGGCAGGGTAAGTCGACCCCTAAGGCGAGGCTGAAAAGCGTAGTCGATGGGCAACAGGTTAAGATTCCTGTACTGAGTATTACTGCGAAGGGGGGACGAAGAGGGCTAGGCAATCCGGGGGCCGGTGGTCCCGGTTCAAGCGTGTAGGAGGATGCGCCAGGCAAATCCGGCGCATCTTGACTCTGAGGCGTGATGAGGATTGCCCTTATGGGGTAAGAAGTTGCTGATGCCGAACTTCCAGGAAAAGCCTCTAAGCAACAGGTAATAGTCAATCGTACCGAAAACCGACACAGGTAGTCAGGTAGAGAATACTAAGGCGCTTGAGAGAACTCGGGTGAAGGAACTAGGCAAAATGGTGCCGTAACTTCGGGAGAAGGCACGCTGGCGTTAGGTGAAAGGACATGCTTCTGGAGCTGAGGCCAGCCGCAGAGACCAGCTAGCTGCAACTGTTTATTAAAAACACAGCACTGTGCCAACACGTAAGTGGACGTATACGGTGTGACGCCTGCCCGGTGCCGGAAGGTTAATTGATGGTGTGAGTGTCAAAACAAAGCACTTGATAGAAGCCCCGGTAAACGGCGGCCGTAACTATAACGGTCCTAAGGTAGCGAAATTCCTTGTCGGGTAAGTTCCGACCTGCACGAATGGCGTAATGATGGCTAGGCTGTCTCCACCCGAGACTCAGTGAAATTGAACTTGCTGTGAAGATGCAGTGTTCCCGCGGCAAGACGGAAAGACCCCGTGAACCTTTACTATAGCTTGACACTGAATATGAAACCTTAATGTGTAGGATAGGTGGGAAGCGAAGAAGTGTAGACGCCAGTCTATGTGGAGCTGCTGTTGAAATACCACCCTTTGATGTTTGATATTCTAACTTGGTCCCGTTATCCGGGGTGAGGACAGTGTCTGGTGGGTAGTTTGACTGGGGCGGTCTCCTCCTAAAGAGTAACGGAGGAGTACGAAGGTCAGCTCATCACGGTCGGACATCGTGAGGTGAGTGCAAAGGCATAAGCTGGCTTGACTGCGAGAGTGACGGCTCGAGCAGGTACGAAAGTAGGTCTTAGTGATCCGGTGGTTCTGAATGGAAGGGCCATCGCTCAACGGATAAAAGGTACTCCGGGGATAACAGGCTGATACCGCCCAAGAGTTCATATCGACGGCGGTGTTTGGCACCTCGATGTCGGCTCATCACATCCTGGGGCTGAAGTAGGTCCCAAGGGTATGGCTGTTCGCCATTTAAAGTGGTACGCGAGCTGGGTTTAGAACGTCGTGAGACAGTTCGGTTCCTATCTGCCGTGGGCGTAGGAAGATTGAGGGGGGCTGCTCCTAGTACGAGAGGACCGGAGTGGACGCATCACTGGTGTACGGGTTGTCATGCCAATGGCATTGCCCGGTAGCTAAATGCGGGAGAGATAACCGCTGAAAGCATCTAAGCGGGAAACTTGCCCCAAGATGAGTCTTCCCCGCAAGAGATTGTGGTAAGGGACGTTAGAGACGATGACGTAGATAGGCTGGGAGTGTAAGTGCAGCGATGTATTCAGCGGACCAGTACTAATGACCCGAGAGGCTTAACCTTACAACACCGAAACTGTTTTAGAGCGCATGACTTGCTTATTCTGAAGAAAAAAAATATGGCTTGGCGGCCAAAGTGCGGTGGACCCACCTGAAACCATCCCGAACTCAGAAGTGAAACGCCGTTGCGCCGAGGGTAGTGTGGGGTTTCCCCATGTGAGACTAGGACACCGCCAGGCTCCTTACATAAGCAGCCAAAACATTTAAAGCCGGCCTTTCTGTTGACGACATACTTACTGAAAAGACATTTTTAGGGGTGTAGTTCAATTGGTAGAGCACCGGTCTCCAAAACCGGGTGTTGGGAGTTCAAATCTCCCCACCCCTGCCATGCTTTAATGCTTTGTGGACGATTTTTGTAAAAAGTTTGAACCCATTTTTAATGCATATCTTGTGATAAATAGGTAAAAAAACGAATCATGGCAACCTCTATTTCTTTAGTCAGAACTCATGACTGTAGTCATATTCTTTCATCAATTTCGCTACCGCCACTTCAAATGATTTTATATTCATTATGTGTGTCAAAATATGGGCTAAGAGTTTCCGACTTTTTTTTCATACTGACGCTGTATTCAATTTCTTCCTCGTTATGCAATCGCTCTTCATGCTTTATTTAAAATCATGAAAGGAACATGCACCGGTCTGTCCATCGTAGATTCAATCCCCATAGCCGTTTGCAAACTCTTTCTAGCTCAGCCTCATCGTGTTTTCGAGGCATCACTGCATTCGGAGAAACTTCAACAGGAGGGGTTTTGGATTTAAATGACATATTGATTATCCATCATTTAGGAGAAATACTCAGCATGCGTTTTACTCGAGGGAATGTAGACGATAGAATGACTGCGCCTGACTTAGGGAAAAATATTACAGGTCAGATTTACGCAGATAATTATTGAAACCGTTTTTGATCAACACAAAAGGCTCGCTTTACGCTTCGATAAATTCGATGTCGCCTTCTTTTCTTTCTTCGCTATCGCTTGTCTTAAAGTCTTTAAATGACTTTGTTAACAGCGCCATAATCCAAATATCATTGGAATGTTGAAATTTTTCAAAATGATTGCAGATAAATATCGAAATAGACTAAATGCTTTAGACTCTGGTTCAATTTCATTGCCGGAGCTTATAACTATCAATTGTATTAATAAAGTTTGGAAAGAAATCTAAATAAATAACGAACAATTTTTGTTTTTAGCAACTTTCAGGTTAATCCAAGAGCAGCCAGAGCAGGATTCAACTCACAAACAGGTGCGGTTCACATTCCGGCTACAAATATTCTAGTTTTTAAAGCGGATCAAAATTTTACAGGGAAGGGGCTGTCAAGTGACCTATTATCCGAAATCTATTTTTAAACCAATAGCTTATTCAATTATCTGCTTCGTGACAGGTGCTTTTTCACTTTGTGATGCACAGGAACTGACAAGTGCTGAAATGAGCGATAAGGAAGTTAAAAAGAAGGGTATTGTTGCAAATTTACTGCATGATGAGGGTAATATCTTTCATTTGTACTCTTATGAAAAAAATTTTTTGCTTTATACCGTCACAAACCACATTAACAAAAAAGCGATAAGCAAATACTCGTGGGCTGAAAAAGCCAAAAAAAATGAATTATTATTCCAATTTAGTGTTGGATTTCCTATATGGAGAGGTATTATCGGTGATAACTCCTTGTTAGGGGCTTCTTATACACAGCGTTCTTGGTGGCAAATGCTGAATATACAAGAATCTTCTCCATTTAGAGAAACTAACTATGAACCACAGTTGTTTCTAGGATGGGCCACCCATTATAAATTAGCAGGATGGGTATTGCGAGATATCCAAATAGGCATAAATCATCAATCTAACGGACGTTCTCAGGAGACATCCCGAAGCTGGAATCGAGTATTTTTGAAACTCATGGCACAAAATGGAAAATGGAAAATAGATGTTATGCCTTGGCTGCGCGTTGGAAAAATTGAAGACAATCCAGATATCAGTAAATATATGGGCTACTATAGTTTAAAAACAAGCTACAAGTTGGAAGCAAACGAGATTAGCGTAGAAACTCGGTATAATTGGAATAGTGGATACGGCGGAGTCAATATTGGCTGGAGCCATAATATTTCATCAAACTTAGCTTTATATACTCAGCTCTTTAGCGGCTATGGGGAATCACTGATTGATTATAACCACCGACAGACGAGATTTGGCATAGGTTTTACTCTCAAAATATAGTAAACGAGTTCCTTAGATGTAGGGCCTCCTTGTTTTCTGATGATAATATCTACATCAAAATAAGGACCTTACAGCTAGTGTCTGTCACCCTTGAGCCGAATGAAACATAACGCCATTGAGACGCTCTCTTGACTCATAAGCCATAATACAGAATGCCGCAAGTTCATTTACTAGAAACGCCCTATAAAGATCTTTATTATATGCCCAGCCATCTCATCACCCCCTTAAATTTTCCCATGGCCTTTTACATTCTTCTATAGCAGGGCGAAACTCGTGTTTAATTCAGAAATTTTAATGGGACAGCCGTGGTTAATCAACTTGGCGTCTGGCACAAAATTCATGTTTGTGATATAAAACGGCGTTTTTATCAGGGAGTTCATAAAACATCGGCCTTCAAGGCGAGGATATTTTGAGCGGTATGGAATACCATGTTTACCTGTGGATAAAACTGAACTTACTCTGTGTTAAACACACACACTGGTCGACACATAATCCGGGGTGCCCAGATATTTTGGGTCGGTATTACGGGACTGGTGGAGGTATAACCCCAACAATACTAAAGAGGCGTTAATTATGGTAGCTATTTCTATGCGTGAGATGCTCGAAGCGGGTGTGCACTTTGGTCACAAAACCCGTTACTGGAATCCAAAAATGAAGCCTTTTATTTTTGGTTCTCGCAACGGTATTCATATTATTAATCTTGAATTTACCGTCACGATGTTGAATAACGCATTGAGTGAATTAAGAAAAATTTCTGCCCGTAAAGGTAAAATTTTATTTGTGGGTACAAAGCGGGCTGCAAGTGAGGCAATAAAAGAATCTGCAGGTAATTGTGCACAATTTTTCGTTCATCATCGTTGGTTGGGCGGAATGTTAACGAATTGGAAAACGGTTCGCCAGTCCATCAAACGTTTAAAAGATTTAGAGACACAGTCCCAAGATGGTACATTTGAAAAATTGACTAAAAAAGAAGCTTTGATGCGCACCCGTGAACTCAATAAATTGGAAAATAGTTTGGGGGGGATTAAAAATATGGGAGGCTTACCTGACGCCTTATTTGTTATTGATGCTAATCACGAACATATTGCTGTTAAAGAAGCCAACAATTTAGGTATTCCTGTATTTTCTATAGTAGATACCAATTCAGATCCAGATGGTATCGATTTTATTATTCCTGGAAATGACGATGCTATTCGCTCGATAAAACTTTATCTCAATGCTGTTTCTGCTGCGATTTCTGAAGGTCGTTCCGAAAATTCTGTGATGCAAAAAGAAGAAAGTTTAATAGAAACAAAATAATGCAAAACAAGAATATTTAAAAAATCATTGAGGAATAAAACATGGCTCATATTAGTGCCACTCTTGTAAAAGAACTGCGCGAACGCACTGGCGCAGGGATGATGGAATGTAAAAAAGCCTTAGTTGACACGCAGGGTGATGTTGAACTGGCCATTGATAACATGCGAAAATCTGGTCAAGCAAAGGCAGCAAAAAAATCAGGTCGAGTGGCTTCTGAAGGTGTCATTTTACTGGAAATTTCTTCAGAGCAAAAATTAGGTGCGATTCTTGAATTGAATTGTGAAACTGATTTTGTCGCCAAAGATGCCAGCTTTAAATCTTTTGCTGAAGAAATTATCAGTACTGCGCTGAAAGAAAAAATCACATCTTCTGAGCTCTTAAAAGCCAAATTTGAAGAACAATGGACTGCTTTGGTAGCGAAAATAGGGGAAAATATCAATATCCGTCGCATTGCAATGCTTGAATCGGAAGCATTAGGCAGTTATCTACACGGTGCACGTATTGGTGTGCTTGTTTCAGCTGTTGGGGCTGATCAGAAATGCCTTAAAAATCTTGCGATGCATATCGCAGCGAGTAAACCAGAGTATGTTCATCCTGAGGATGTCCCAAGCGAGGTCGTGAATCGTGAGCATCACGTTCAATTAGACATTGCAATGCAGTCTGGAAAGCCTCGTGACATCGCTGAAAAAATGGTGTCTGGTCGCATGAAAAAATTTACGGGTGAAATTTCTTTGACAGGCCAAAATTTTGTGATGGAGCCAACTAAAACCGTGGGCGACTGGCTGGAAGAGCATGGGGCGACTGTTCTCAATTTTATTCGATTTGAAGTGGGTGAAGGGATTGAAAAATCGACCACAAACTTTGCTGATGAAGTTGCTGCGATAAGTAAAAAGGAAGTCTGAGATCATGGCAGCAAAACCAATATATCAAAGAATATTACTCAAACTGAGTGGTGAAGCACTTCAAGGCAAGGAAGGCTTTGGTATCGACGCTACGATTTTGGATCGTATAGCAAAAGAAATCAAAGAATTAGTTGAGCTCAACATGCAGGTTGCTTTGGTGATTGGAGGAGGGAACTTATTTAGAGGTGCAGGGTTAGCCAAAGCTGGAATGAATCGAGTAGTCGGTGATCATATGGGTATGTTGGCGACTGTCATGAATGGTTTAGCCATGCGGGATGCCTTAAATCGTGCTGGTGTTAATACAGGCTTAATGTCTGCTATACCTCTTAATGGTGTTTGTGACAGCTACAGTTGGACAGATGCCATCAAATTATTAAATCGTAAAAGAGTCGTTATTTTTACCTCTGGTACTGGTAACCCCTTCTTTACGACTGACTCTGCAGCTTGTTTACGTGGTATAGAAATTGAAGCCGAAGTTGTTTTAAAAGCCACAAAGGTCGATGGAGTTTACTCAGAAGATCCGATGAAAAATCCTCATGCTAAATTTTATCCAGAACTCACTTATCAAGATGTATTAGACAGTGAGTTAAAGATAATGGATCTTGCTGCTTTTACCTTGGCTCGTGATTATCAACTCCCGATTAAAATCTTTAATATGAATAAACCGGGAGCTTTGAAACGTGTTGTGATAGGAGAAAAGGAAGGCACTCTTATACATCAGAAAAGAATGGAATAATTCAACATCACCTTACTAGCTCGTTTCATTATGAATGATTAAAGGTTTAAAAATGATCAGTAAAATAGAAACAGAAACTCAAAGTCGCATGGAGAAATGCACAGAATCTTTTGAAAGTCAAATTAAAAAGATACGAACTGGAAGAGCTTCTCCCAGTATTCTTGATAGCATTCAGGTAGAGTACTATGGAGCTTCGACTCCGCTGCGTCAGTTAGCCAACATAGTGGCCGAAGATTCAAGCCATTTAGCAGTGACTGTCTTTGATCGTAATTTAACCCCTTATATCGAAAAAGCCATTCAAAATTCTCCTTTGGGCCTCAATCCTTCGTCAGCTGCAAACCTGATCAGAGTGCCTTTACCGCCGCTCACTGAAGATCGCCGAAAAGAATTGATTAAAGTGATACGTTCAGAAGCAGAAGCAGCACGTGTTGCCGTTCGTAACATACGGGCTTCTGTTAACAAAAAAAGCAAAGAGACGTTAAAAAAGAAAGAAATAAGCGAGGATGAAGATCGTCAAATTCAAGATAATGTCCAAAAGCTAACGGATCGATATATCAAGAAAATTGATGAATTTTTAACAAAAAAAGAAAAAGAAGTAATGACAGTTTAACAAAAGATTCTTTACTTCTCTGAAACAGATTTGATATCAAGTTTCTCCATTATTTGTAAAGCAACCCGGAAAAATACTTAGGGAGGATTTCCCCTTAAGGCACCTATGAAGCAGCTGGCGATTCTTGGTTCTACTGGTTCTATTGGCTGCAGCACTTTAGCCGTAGTACGAACCAACCCTCACTTATTTTCTGTCACCGCCCTGGTTGCCAGCTCCAATGTTCAACGGATGGCAAAACAATGCGAAGAATTTCATCCTCGTTATGCCTCTATGTCCAATGAAAAATTGGCACAGGAGCTTCGTTTGTTATTAGCAAAAAAAAATATAAAAACAGAAGTATTTTCTGGTTCTAAGGCGGCTTGTGAATTAGCCATGTTAACAGAGGTAGATCAAGTGATGGCTGCCATAGTGGGTGTAGCTGGTTTAACACCGACCCTTGCTGCCATTCGTGCTGGCAAAAAAGTGCTTTTGGCCAATAAGGAATCTCTCATTACTTGTGGTCGTATTTTTATGAATGCCGTAAAAAAGTATGGCGCACAACTGTTACCTATTGATAGCGAACATAATGCTATTTTTCAAAGCTTACCCCAAAAAATACAACGAGAATTAGGTAATCTGTCTTTATCTGAAAATGGAGTTTCAAGCATCATTTTAACTGGCTCCGGTGGCTCATTACGTGATATTCCCTTAGAAGAATTTTCTCGCATCACACCCGAAAAAGCCTGTGCTCATCCAAATTGGTCTATGGGGAAAAAAATATCAGTAGATTCGGCTACTATGATGAATAAAGGTCTTGAATACATCGAGGCTCGTTGGCTATTTAATGCGTCTGATCAACAAATTGAAATTTTACTACATCCTCAATCTGTGATTCATTCTATGGTTTGTTATAAAGATGGCAGTATACTGGCGCAATTAGGAGCCCCTGATATGCGAACACCGATTGCTCATGCCATGGCCTATCCAGAAAGGATCAACTCGGGCAGTCCCTCTTTGGATTTTTATAGTATGAATGCATTGACTTTTTCAAAACCTGATCCCGCTCGCTATCCTTGTCTACAATTGGCAATACATGCCTTCAAGAGCGGCCAATCAGCAACCACGATATTAAATGCTGCCAACGAAGTGGCTGTAGAGGCCTTTTTAAACACAAAAATTCGTTTTACGGATATTGCGATGATCAATCAAAAAGTCCTGGACCAGCTCAGCTTGCCGGAGCCCAGGGATGTGCAGGAAGTACTAGATATTGATCGTCAAGCTCGTCAAAAAGCAGAAAAAATTCTTTTGGCATGACTGCACTTAATTTTAAACAGATCTTTTCATCAAAAAAAAAGATTCCGAGATCAATTCAACTTTCATAGTGGCTTATGATCTTCATAATAATTTGATAAATTAAGCAGTTTCAATGATTACGGCTATGATGTTTCCTGGCATCACTTAATGCGACCCAACCTCATTTATCAACAGCTTATCCGCTTTCAAAGTATGCGTCCTACTTCCATCAAACCTTTCTGGTACTGAAAAACCAACCCCGCTGTATATCAGAAGCGTCAAAACAGACAGCCAGAAGATGTGTTGGGTGATGCGTTGATATCTCATCGTATTTTCGTTTGTTTTTGATGATGAGCTCATCTTTTTGATGACCTAAAACAAGAGAGTGAAAAAGTTAAAATTGATAGAGTGATCATCAATCCAGGTGATGATCTGATCTTGATTTTAATAGTAGTTAATTTTTTTTTAAAAAATTGACAATAATACGTAGAAAGACATTTTTAATGTAAACTCAAATAGAAATATTACAAGGTTGAGGGGGTTTCATGTCTTTGTCCGATTTACAACAAAAAAGCGGTGCCGAATTAGTGGTCGCTGATCGTCGTTATTATTATTACAGTTTACCTGAGATTGAACCATTAATAGGCCCAATCGACCGTCTCCCAAAATCCCTCAAAATATTATTAGAAAATTTATTACGTCATCTTGATACGCAGAGCGTACAACCTGACGATATTCATGCTATGGCCGCTTGGTTAAAAGCGGGACATGTAGATCGTGAAATTGCTTACCGCCCTGCTCGCGTATTGATGCAAGACTTTACAGGCGTACCGGCGATAGTCGATCTGGCCGCCATGCGCGCTGCCGTAGCAGAATTAGGAGGAGAGGTCTCACAGGTCAACCCTCTATCACCAGTAGATTTGGTGATCGATCACTCTGTGACGGTCGATCAATCGGGTCATGAAGAGGCTTTTAAGCAAAATGTTTTTTTAGAAATGGCCCGCAATGAAGAGCGCTATTCTTTTTTACGATGGGGGCAGCAGGCGTTTCATCGCCTTCGGGTGGTGCCGCCAAGCACCGGTATTTGTCACCAGGTGAATTTAGAATATTTGGGTCAAACGGTATGGTCTGAACAACAAGGTTCTCGACTGGTGATTTATCCTGATACCGTTGTGGGCACCGATTCTCACACAACCATGATCAATGGTTTGGGCATTTTGGGATGGGGTGTGGGTGGTATCGAAGCCGAAGCCGCGATGTTGGGTCAACCCATTTCAATGTTGATTCCAGATGTCGTGGGTTTAAAGTTAACAGGGCATCTGAGATCGGGCATCACAGCAACAGACTTGGTGCTCACCGTCACAGAAATGCTTCGTGAATATGGTGTGGTTGATAAATTTGTCGAATTTTATGGTAATGGATTGGTACACTTATCATTGGCGGATCGCGCGACCATCGCTAACATGACACCAGAATATGGCGCGACCTGTGGTTTTTTCCCAGTAGACGAAGTCACTCTTCAATATTTGCATCTGACCGGTCGCAGTGATGAACAAATTGCTTTGGTTGAAGCCTATACAAAGGCGCAAGGCATGTGGCGATATCCTGATGATGAGCCTGTTTTTAGCAGTCGACTTGAGCTTGATATGTCCACGGTAGAAGCGAGTCTGGCAGGACCAAAACGCCCACAGGATCGCGTCAAACTCAGTCAGGTGCCTCATGTTTTTGCTCAGTTTTGTCATCAAACTGAGTGCCTTTCCTCCTCTGAAATTCCTTTAAATCACCAAAATGTGCAAAATGGGGCCGTGGTTATTGCGGCCATTACCTCTTGCACAAATACGTCGAATCCCAGCGTGATGATGGCCGCAGGATTGCTGGCTAAAAAGGCGTATGAAAAAGGCATTAAAACGAAGCCTTGGGTCAAAACCTCCTTGGCCCCGGGTTCTAAAGTGGTGACTGAATATTTAAATGCGGCAGGATTGAGCCTCTATTTAAACTATCTCGGTTTTAATTTGGTTGGATATGGTTGCACAACCTGCATCGGTAATTCAGGGGCTTTGTCAGAGCATGTTGAACAAGCGATTCAATCTCGCCAATTGACAGTGGCGGCTGTTTTATCCGGCAATCGCAATTTTGAGGGGCGCATTCATCCATTGGTCAAAGCGAACTGGTTGGCCTCTCCTCCTTTGGTGGTAGCGTATGCGCTGGCGGGCAATATGAGTATCGATCTGGATCATGATCCTTTGGGTCAAGATGAATCCGGAAACCCAGTGTATCTTAAAGATGTTTGGCCAAGCAGCACTGAAATTGCAGAGGCCGTTCAAAAAGTCACTACAACTATGTTTCGCCAAGAGTATGCTCAGGTATTTGAAGGAGATGCCAGTTGGCAGTCGATTGAAGTGATGAAATCCCCCACCTATGCTTGGCAGGAACACTCTACTTATATTCGCCATCCTCCCTATTTTAAAGGGATGAGCATCACACCTGATCCGATAACAGACATCAAAAAAGCCCGAATCTTAGCCATACTAGGCGATTCAGTTACCACAGATCACATTTCGCCGGCCGGCAATATCAAACAAAACAGCTCAGCGGGTCACTATCTTCAGGCGCAGGGCGTCGATATCAAAGATTTTAATTCTTATGGCTCCAGGCGAGGCAATCATGAGGTGATGATGAGGGGCACCTTCGCAAATATTCGTATTCGTAATGAAATGGTTCCAGGTATTGAAGGCGGAATGACTCGGCATATACCTTCACAACATCAGATGTCTATCTATGATGCCGCTATGCTGTACGAGCAAGAAAAAGTGCCTTTGGTGGTGATTGCAGGTAAAGAATATGGCTCGGGTTCTAGCCGTGACTGGGCTGCAAAAGGGCCGAGATTACTCGGTATCAGAGCCGTTATTGCAGAATCCTTTGAACGTATTCATCGATCTAATCTCATTGGTATGGGGATCTTGCCTTTAGAATTTTTATCAGGGACAGATCGCCTGTCGCTGTCTTTAACCGGCAATGAATGGATTGATATTAAAGGATTATCTCATTTGACCCCGGGCCAAGACATTTCTGTCATCCTGACTTATCCTGACGCGCAAAAAAAGGAAATAAAAACACGTTGCCGAATTGATACCCACAATGAGCTTCTTTATTTCAAAAATGGCGGGAGTTTACATTATGTCATTCGGAAAATTTTGTCTGGCAATCCGTAGAGCCTATCTCAAATCTGTGTCTGTTTAATTCATCTCATTATTGGCGGGCAAAACCAGTCTAATTATTGCAGCGATAGGTATTAGCCCGTCACCTGGAACGCAGGTACATATTGAGACCCGCTAAAAAAATTCCATTGAGGGCACTTAATGCGATCACAATAAAAAGAATAACAACGACTTTATTGAAAAATTTATTTTTTTTCATTTTTCACTCATCAGATTTTTTTAAAATTTGAGTAGTCTTTGAAAGAAAGAGGTTCTTTCAAGGTTTACAGGCAGTTAAAATGGCTCGAAAAGGAGCAGGATACCCTTCTATGGTTTTGCTATGATCTTCAGGATCAAGAAAATCGAGCAAAGACTCACTGGTCATCCAACAGGTGCGGCGTTGTTCATCAGTGCTGGTGGCCGTCACATCAACCAGACGCACATCAATAAATCCGCATTTTTTCAAAAAAATTTTTAAAAGAGACACAGAAGGAATGAAATAAACATTACGCATCTTGGCGTATTCTTTTTCTGGGATCAGAACTTGCTGGTCGTTTCCATCAATCACTAATGTTTCCAATACCAACTGACCAGAAGAGCGCAATTGATTTTTTAATTGATAAAGATGGTCTAATGGAGAACGACGATGATACAGGACACCCATCGAAAAAACGGTATCGAACGCTTCCACTGGGGCTATATTTTCAATTCTTAAAGGTAAAATCTGTGCTTTTAATGCCTCACCCAATAGTTTTTTAACCGCCATAAATTGAAAAAAAAATAACGGCATGGGTTCGACCCCAATCGCTAAACGAGCGCCTGCGCCTAGCATACGCCACAAGTGGTAACCATTGGCGCAGCCCACATCAAGCACTTTTTTGCCCACTAATGAATCGAGATGAGGCAATATTCTTTTCCATTTACAATTGGATCGCCACTCGCTATCGATATGGATTCCATATAGCGAAAAAGGCCCTTTGCGCCAAGGCATTAAGGCTTTTAAGCGATTTTCAATCCCTTTTTGTAAACTTTCAGAAATGGGAGGGGAAATGTCAGCTTGTATTCTATCTAATAGATTTAAATAAGAAGGAAGCAGTTCGGGCAAACCCTGAACAGTATTCAACCAAGCCTTTGCTTTAGGGTTTTTTAAAACAGAAAGCCGCCAGTCGGTCAGTTGTGACGGCAAGGTATTGAGCCAGATTTCAAAAGGATTATTAACAATCCATTGATAAAAATGGCTGAATTCAGTCATTATTTAGTCATTGGAGCTGGAAGTTTTTAATGCGAGAAGAGATCCAAAATTAAAACATTGAAACCAAAGATCCATCTGTTCAAATCCGGCTTGACGTAGCCGATTTTGATGTGTTTCTACTGAATCTATCCGCATCACGTTTTTCAACATGGTGCTTTTTTGACTGATTTCTAAATCACTGTAGCCATGCGCTCGTTTGAAATCATGGTGCATATCAAATAAAAGCGGTCCAATATCAGGATCTTCAAAGTGAAATTTTTCGGACAAAACCAATATGCCCCCCGGATTCAAGCCTTGATAGATGCGATTCAATACATTTTGACGATGGCCTGGATCTAAAAATTGCAGAGTAAAGTTTAATATCACCATAGAAGCATTGTCTATTTTGATATTTAAGATATCGTCTTCGATGATTTCTATTGGGATCTGATCGCAATGTGCCATCAGATTTTCACGACAGTATTTTATCATCGCGGGTGATTCCTCGACGGCGATGATTTTACAGCCTGGGATATCAAGAATATTGGGGTAAATACTCAGACAAGCGGCACCATGAGAACACCCCAGATCATAAATTTGTGTATGAGGTTTTACGAACCGCTTCGATAACATCCCTATCATGGTAATGATGTTGGTGTAACCAGGGATAGAGCGCGTGATCATATTGGGGAACACGGCAGCGACCTGCTCATCAAAAGCCCAATCGCCCAGTTTTTCAATGGGGGCTGCAAATAAATGGTCGGGTTGGTCGTTTTTTGAGCTCAATACCATCAAACCTCAATGTTGAATAAAGAACTTTATTAAACTGACAGTCTTTTTGATTTTATCATTCAATAGAATTGGTGGAGCTAAGCGGGATCGAACCGCTGACCTCTTGCATGCCATGCAAGCGCTCTACCAGCTGAGCTATAGCCCCAAGCGTGTCATTTTTTGGAGGCGGAGATAGTATGAAACTGATGAAACAGTGTCAACGCCCAATAGGGCTTTTTTATATACAATCCAAAACATTTGATCTCAATCACCATTTTAAACATTCAAAAAAGGGGCATATATCCAATAAGCTGATTGTTGTGAGACCAGAGTTTTTGAATCAATGAGATTATATTTTGTTTTTTTCCTTATTTTATCATTTTATAACCATAAAATTTTTTTTCAGTGATCATTTATAATATAAAGAATATAAAAATATTTTTAGTATAAACAAATTATTTTAAAAATTAATAAAGAGGTTACTATGGGAATAGATTCAGCGAATACACTTAGCAGAAATGATTTGTTTAACAACTCATTATCAGAAAAACAAGATGCTAAAAACTCTACTCTAAGTCCACTCACAGTAAGTAATAGGACAGTTAGTGCCTCTAAACTTCCTTATCCTTCAAAGAATAATCCATTTCCTGAAAACGATGGCGATCAAATAATCAATCAATCTACTTCAACAAACCCATTCGGTGATGATGAAGACGATTCTGAAACTGATTCATCCTCAGAAACTCATGTTGATCGGCCGAATTTTACTATTGCCTCTGAATCTCCTTATCCTTCAGGGAATAATCCATTTTCTGAAAACGATGGCGATAATCATCAAATAATCACTCAATCAACAAACCCATTCGGTGATGATGAAGACGATTCTGAAACTCATTCATCCTCAGAAACTCATGTTGATCTGCCTGCTTCTACTAATGAAGCTGCATCTGATATGAGACCCAATACTGAAAATATTAATGTAATTAATCCTTTTAAAAAAATAGCGGGTGAATTTTTAGAACATATAAATGATTCTTATCTAAATAATAAAGATATCGAAAAACATTTTAAAAAATTAGAAGAAAGATTAAGTGATTTTATTCAACCCTTAAATAATGAAAATAAATTTGAATGGATTCCAGATAAAGAGCCTAAAACAAAAAAAGAGTTTGATGATATTATCAAAACAATAAATGATACTTCTAACAAAAGCGGCCAATTATATAAGATTGCAAAAATTTTTGAAAATAGAATAAATGATAAAGATAATATTTCTGGCTCAACTGATGTACTTGAGTCATCTAATCATGATAAAAAAAGTGAAGTTAATCAAAAAAACAAACAATATTTGGAGATACTTAATCATTATATTAATGGTTCATCTATTGGTAATAAATTAACGATAGCCCGATTTCAAAGGAACGAGACGACACGTTTAAAAAAAATTCAACAAAGATTATCCGCTGAAATTGTTAGAATAGAGAATAAAAAAGCTCAATGGGTGAATCCGCCTGACACATCACAAGAATTTGATGATCTTATGACACAAACCTTGGAAGCTTTTAAAGAAGGGTCGTCGTTACGTAAGAATTTAAGGAAATGCTTTCCAGAAGAAACAAATAAAATAATAGCTAAAATAGAAGTAAAAAAGATTAACAGTAAAGTTGAAAAACTTTCAGAAAAAAATAAAAAAATTTTAGAACAAAAAATGAATATGTATCAAAATGAACTTAATAACGCTAAAAATTTTAAAGACCTTGAGAAGTTATCAATGAAATTAAATAAAAATCAAGAAAAACTTCTTGAAGAATTTAAAAAAGATATGAAGAAATTGAATATTTCAGAGGATACGCTAAACGAAATTGAAAACATTTTTAATTCAGAAATAAAAAATAAAATAGATGAGCTAAATTCAGAAAAAGCTATAAAAGCAATTGTAAGAAATAAAACAGATATCATTTATTTTCCAAAAAACAGATTCGGTATTAAAATTCACGCCAAATCAATGAGCCCTGATAAAATCACTGAGTATGGAGTGATAATCAAGAAGAGAGTGGATAAGATAACCGCTCGTAAGATACCAGAAAAATGGGAGAAAATAGCAATACAGGAGGTCAAAAAAATAGCTTCGGATAAATTAAATGAAATAGAGAAGTTTCATCTCCCAAAAACGTTCACGCGCCGCCTTTTAGGATTAATGACATCGATCCCTACGGTTGCAGGATCAGTGGCCGGAATCAGTGCAGCTGTTTTACTTTTTTATACAACTACAGTTGGAATCGTACCCGCTCTAATTGTAGGAGGCGCTCTTTTACTAGGAGGTCTGTTAATCGGTCTACGTAATATGTTACAAAATCGTAAAGTGCCAGAAGCCATTCTAAGAGTTCGGGAAGATTTAGAAAAAATATGAAATTGACTTATCTCAGACATTGTCCTAGGCAAACTAAAGTTCACCGCTATTGGCTTCGTTTGCTTCATGTAAAAATTTGAATTTAATCTGACATTTCGATTTTTTTATCTCAACGTATAGGAGTGTCAGGAATAAACCAAACCGCAAAATCATCAAAGGATAAAAATAAAAAGTGGCTAAAGGGATAAAACGGGCGTTTGTATGTCATGAATGCGGGGGAGATTACCCTCGTTGGCAAGGACAATGCAGTGAATGCCATGCCTGGAATACGATCACAGAGACCCGTCTATCAAACCCTGCTGCTCATGACCGCTTTATTGGCGGCTATGCGGGTGAGATGCGCCAAAACCGAATTCAAAAATTATCTGAAATCAGCTTACAAAAATTACCTCGCTTTTCGACCGGTTTTCTCGAATTTGATCGAGTATTAGGCGGCGGCGTGGTTCCAGGGAGCGCCATTCTAATCGGAGGAAGCCCCGGGGCAGGTAAAAGCACTTTGTTATTGCAAACGTTATCTCAACTGGCGGAAGAGATGAAGACGCTTTACATCACGGGCGAAGAATCACTGCAGCAGGTTGCCATGAGATCTCATCGTCTTGGTCTGCCCATGAACCATCTTGATATTCTTTCGGAAACCGGGATTGAACAAATCTGTTTATTGGCTCAGCAACAAAAACCAAAGCTCATGGTGATTGATTCGATTCAGGTGATGCATATGTCAGACATTCAATCCTCACCAGGCAGCGTGGCACAAGTCCGTGAAAGTGCCGCTTATTTAACCCGTTTTGCGAAAACACAAGGGGTCTGCGTGATCATGGTAGGGCATGTCACTAAAGACGGTTCTCTGGCAGGCCCTAAAGTGTTAGAGCATTGTATTGATTGCTCGATTATGCTGGATGGGGATACCGACACTCGTTTTCGAATTTTGCGTAATCATAAAAATCGTTTTGGGGCAGTCAACGAGCTGGGATTTTTTGCCATGACGGAGCAAGGTTTACGTGAAGTCAGCAACCCATCGGCGCTTTTTTTGAGCCGTACCGATGAAATCACCTCTGGCAGTTCAGTCGTTGTGGTCAGAGAAGGCACTCGCCCTTTACTGGTAGAAATTCAAGCTTTGGTAGATCGCTCTATGATGCCGAATCCAAGAAGGGTTACTGTAGGGTTAGAGCATAATAGGCTGTCTATGTTATTGGCGGTATTGCATCGTCATGGGGGGTTACAAATGTCGGATCAAGACGTTTTTGTGAACGTGGTGGGGGGTGTAAAAATCACGGAAACCAGCGCTGATTTGGCACTATTGCTCTCTTTGGTGTCAAGCTTGAGAAATCATCCATTACCTCAGGATCTGGTGATTTTTGGAGAAGTCGGTTTGGCGGGTGAAATCCGCCCTGTGCCCAATGGCCAGGAGCGCATTGCTGAGGCGGCCAAACACGGGTTCAAGCGAGCGATTGTCCCTCATAATAATCTGCCTAAAAAATCAATACCGAACATAGAAGTCTCGGGTGTCAAAAAACTCTCAGATGCCTTAACGGTATTTACTCTGGATGAATCGTAAAATCCTTATATCTATGTCTAAACGACTTAATCATGATTCATTGAGGTTCGTTGTCGACATTTTCATTGTGAGGATTAAAATTTTAAATTCATCCCTAGTGAGGCATTCCAGGGGGATTCAACATGCTTCCCTTTTTTATATCCCGCTGTCGCACTGATATTCCATGTCTGGCTTATATTTGCGGATAAACCCAAAGAATACACCCCTGTGATGCCACTTAAGTCGTTGTCAAAAGAATCACGCTGATTAATCCGAACCCGGTTGTTTTTAATGAACTCCCGCTCAGCGCCCACATCTACCCAAGGGGTCACTGAAACATCTTTGATTCTCGTTTGATAGAGGGCCCTTAAACCGACTTTGCCAAGCACTGAACGCTGGGCGAAAATATCTCCCTTCATTCCGTTTGAAAGTGAGAGGCTCGAACGGGTTGTTCTTAATCCACTCAAACTGAGGTATGGGGTGAATATCATCTCTCCTGCGACCATATCTTTCCCTCCTCGAATACTTGCTCCCAACGCCAAGGTGCTGAAATCCCCGAATGCATCCCCTCCACCGGTCATTTTTCCACGAATTTCCTGCGAGAACCGGTTTGCTTTCAGAATGCCATCGAGCCAGAAACCTGAGTCATGATAATAAGCCGCATACGTGCCCGCCGACCAGGAACTCACGTTTCCACCGCCAATCGCTTTACCCCTGAAATTGAGCTTGTCGTCACTATGAGTGAAGAAGACCCCCCGTGTGGTGTAACCCCTCCCAAGTCGGATTGTACAGTCTGCGCCTACTGATAGCCCATTTAATCTTAACCAGTAACCATCTCCGGCTTTTTGACTGATGTTATGGCGTTCATTCATGACTTTGACCCATACAGTATCCTCGGTTTTTGCCTGACGTGTTTCTGACATTCTTTCCTGAATCTGCGCCATCTCACTGTGATAAATCAACGGGCCCACTGTAGACATCGATAAAACCGCCGCTGTTGAAGGGGTGATTGAGGGAATATCAGGCGCCCAATTTGTGCGAGATACATTTGTTGGCGGAGAAAGTAACCGATTAGGGGCGACTTTTTTCTCCCCTTCTTTTTCAACAGACGACATCACAGGCGCTTCTGGTTTGAGCTCAGGCGCTTTCGGAGCCAACTGCCTTGTCTGGGTTTCATCAGTGACCGCGGGCGCTACCGTCTCGCCAGAGACCGGGGTTAAGACAGTCTCTTTTTCTTCAGGAACAGACGACATCACAGGCACTGCTGGTTTGAGCTCTGTTGCTTTAGGAGACCCGATACCCGGTTGAACGGGATACTCAGTCTCCTGCGGCAACAGAGTGTCACCCGATATCGGCCTTGAGGCCGCTACGGTTTCCGTCGCTGAGGGAATTACAGAGGCTTTTGGCGGCGACTTTGACTCCGGCTGCGGTTTTTCGGAAGGTTGAGTTTGATGAGACACCAATGACCAGCCTCGTTTGTGGTCATCGGGCACCAGATGATACTGGTACGTTCCTAAGTCTACCACCTGGCCTTGATTAGCGAGGGTGAACTCAGCCTCACCGCCGCCCGTTTGGATGATTTTCAGGCTATCTTCTGGTTCGGGGCTTTGACCACTATCGGTCACCATGACGCCAAAATGGCCATTCGCTTCTCCTCTGACGTGCAGAAAATCGCCTCTGTGTCGTGCTATGTCGGTATTCATCCAGAACGTGCCACCTTCCCCACTCAAAGTATCTAAATAAAGTGTTGAATAATCAATTGCTTTGATTTGATTGGAGCTCATGTCGTTGTGAGGTTTAAAGGCTATCTTCCCTCCATGAATCAGTTCTTTTAAAACGGAATTTCCAGTTAATGTCCAGAGACTGTCAGCGTCAACCGACAGGTTGGTGGCATCGACCTCCCCAATTAACTCGCTTCTCTTTAACCTTACCTGAGCTTTGCTGCCTTTGGCGGTAAAAATACGACCAGGCAGTGTTGTTTCATTGACCACTAAATTGACATGACCAGGATGACCAGAATCGGAATTCAGGACATTTAGGGCGTATCCACTGCCGGGAGAAGATATGGCCACGTTGTTGAGAACAACGTCCAGTGCAGCGCCTTTAGACAACATCAGGTCTCCACTGGCTTCCAGGAACCCCCTTGTGATTTCAGCCTTACTCTTTTGTTTGGGATCGTCTGAGTCTACATAAAGAATCGCTGAATTTTCCCCGAGGGTGGTGATACGCGAATCAGTGACGTTTAACGTGCCTTTTTTTGACAGCCTCGCCGCGTGAGACAATACTCCAAGAGTTGTCATCGTGCTGTCTTTCATATTGATTGTTGCTCCTTTTTCAACTACGACACCTAAGCTATTTTGACCATTGAGCTCCATATTGATGTGATTGCCCGTGATATTTGTCTTGTCTCCAGAGGCCAAAAGACCGAGAGAAAGGCTGTCTTTTGCAATAATTTTGCTGTTATTGAGATTGACCATTGAATCGCTTAAAGCCATGATCCCTGAGCTCTCTTGTTCATTAAGCTCGATATTGATCTGATTGCCCGTCAGATTTGCACCTTGGTTAACTTCGATACCTTTGCCTTGTTGGCGATTGAGCGTTATTTTTAAATGATTGCTCGTCAAATTTGTGTCTTTTCCGGAGGCCACCAGACCGACAAAAGAATCCCCGTCACTGATCAGGGTGCTGCCGTCTATCATGACGCTTGCCCCGCTTTGAGCGGAGACCCCTTTCCCGTTTTGACCCTGCACCTCTATTGACAAGCGATTCGCCTCCAGCTTTGTCTCATTTCCACGGGCCCAAAGACCGAGAAAATCCTTACCCGTGCCGGTCATTTTGCTGTCATTTAAAATCGCATGGGCATTATCAGTAGCCAACACCCCGCGGCCTTTTTCACCCTTTGACTCTATCGTCAGCTTCTTGCCCTTCAGATTCGATTTATCGGCCCAAAGACTATGAAAATTCTCGCCTGTACTGGTAATGGTGCTGTCCTCAATTATCCCTTCTGCCCCGTTGACAACTTGAAGACCTCTACCATATTGACCGTTTGCTATTATCGTCGTTTGATTGACAATCAGCTTTGACTGGTCTTCGGTGGCCAAAAGACCATAAAAATTCTTTCCGTTACCTGTGATAGTGCTACCCTGCTGAATATCGACCTTGGCCCCTTTTTCAACTTTGACCGCTTCGCTGTCTTGAGCATCGACTTGTATATTCAGCTGATTGCCTGTGAGATGAGTCTGATCTCCCGAAGCCAACAGACCAAGCGAATGGCTCTCTTGAGCATTAATCGTACTGTTATTGAGACTGACCGTGGCTTCGCTCAAAGCGATGACACCGGTACTGTCTTTAGCCTTTGCCTCTATATTCAGGTGATTGGCCGTTAGATTGGCCCCTTCTTTAACTTCGATACCTTTGCCTTTTTGAGCATGAAGGTTGATTTTCAATTTCTCGCTGGTCAGATGGGTGTTCTTTTCCAAGGCCGAAAGACCGACAAAAGCCTCCCCAGTGCTGGTCATGGTGCTGTCGTTTATGATGACATTTGCCTCGCTTTGAGCTAAGACCCCTTTTCCGTTGTGACCCGCTACCTCTAGCGTCAGGTGATTCGCTTCCAGATTGGTTTGATTTCCATAGGCCCAAAGACCGAGAAAGTCGTTACCGGTGCCGCTAATTTTGCTGTCATTGAGAATCGTCACATCGGCATGATTTCGGGCGACAACCCCTCTGCCTTTGTGACCTTCTTTGACGTCTATGGTCACCTTATTGCCGGTCAGCTTGGCGTTATCGGCCAAAAGGCCATCAAAATTTTCCCCCGTACTGTTGATGGTGCTCTCTTCGATATCCGCTGTGGCACCGTTTTCAGCTTTAACCCCTTTGCTGTCTTGGCCGTTGGCTTTTATCGTCGTGTTATTCAGCATCAGCTTTGATTTGTCATCTGAGGCTGAAAGACCGACAAATGCCTCCTCATCGCTGCTGAGAGTGCTGTCTTGAATATTGACATGTGCCCCGCTCAAAGCCATAACCCCTTCGCCATTTTTACCCTTGGCCTCTATCTTCAGTTTATTGACTGTCACATTAGTACGCTCTCCGTGCGCGAAAATACCTTGAAAATTCTCGCCCTCGCCAACCATCCTGCTGTCGTTGATATTGACCTTGGACGCTTGTATAGCCCTGAGCCCTTTGCCTTTTTTACCCTTGACGCCTATCTCCACGTTTTTCCCTTCCAGATCGGTATATTGGGCTACCAGACCAAAAATCCCATCCCCTGTCCCGGTTATCTCACTGTCCTCGATGTTGACCTTTTGTGCCGCGATGCTGGCAACCCCGGTTCCGTTTTGAGCATTGATTTTTATTTTCAGGTGATTTCCCACCACATTTGTCTTCTCCCCCCCGGCCCAAAGGCCGTAAGCATCCTCTCCGTTGCCCGTCATGGTGCTGTGGTCGATATTGACCCTGGCCCCTTCGTCCACCTTGACGCCTTGAGTACCGTCACGATGCGTTGTGATGTCAATTTTATTCGCCGTCACCTGTGTGCCTGTCCCAGAGGCATGCAACGCATGAGAACCGCTGCCACTGGGGGTCAATGTCACCCGTTTGTCCTCAGCCCCTTTCAAAGTAACCGTCGACGCCTCACTCACTTTCACCGCACTGTTTGAATCCCGACTGCTCGATATCGTTACAGCGCCTGTATTTTCGACCGTCGTCTTGTTTTTGACTTCTATTCCATCAGAATAAAGACTGTTTTCGCTCAACATATGGCTTTTGCCGTCATCAAACAGGTTCTTTTGCAAGGCGATGGCACCTTCAGCCACTTTCTCTCCTGTGGGTGATACTGACGACGATTCAGGGTGTGCATCTGGCTGAGTTTCGCCCGCCCCTGTTTCGCTGGCAGACGCGGTCACCACAGAAGGGGTTGGGGTGAGTTCCTCTCCCTTGTGAGTCGGTGGCTTTATTTGGGATCGATGAGACACCAATGACCAGCCTCGCGCTCTGTCATCCAACACGCGATGGCGGTCATCCGGCACCTGGTTGTTGTCATCGGGCACCAGATGATACTGGTACGTCCCGACGTCCACCACCCCACCCTGATTAGCCAGGGTAAATCTGGCATCACCGCCTCCTGTCTGAATGATTTGCAGGCTGTCTTCTGCGGTCGGGCTTTTGCCGCTGTCCGCTACCATGACCCCAAAAGCCCCCTGCGCCTTTCCTGTGACGTTCAGAAAGTCCCCTTGGTGGCCCGCAATATCCGTATTCATCCAAAACATCCCTGTTCCACTCAGACTCTCCAGAGACAAGGTTTGATAACCCGGTGTCCCCGTTGCATTGACGCTTGGTGATTGAAATTGAACCTTCCCTTCATTTTTGAGATCCTTCAACACTGAAGGCCCCGTTGACAACCACTTACTGCCAGAATCAACGGACAGATTTGTTGCGTTTGCCCAGCCCACTAACGTACTTTTGTTTAACGTCACATTGGCTTTACTGCCAGGGGCTGCAAAAACATTACCCATCAGATTTGTCTGATTGGCGACCAAATTAACATCCCCTTGATTTATAACATTAAGAACATCTGCAGTTTCACGAGAAAAAACGGAGACATTGTTCAGCACAACGTCCATTATCCCGCCTTCAGACACAATGAGATTTCCACTGGCTTCTAGCGATCCTCTTGTTATTTCAGCCACACTTTTCCGTTTCGTATTGTCTGCATCTTCGTCTGGATCTTCTTTATAAAGCGTATAGAGAATCGCTGAATTTTTTTCGTGGGTTGTCAAGGTGCTGTCATTCATGCTCAAGTGTGCACCGTCCTGAACGGTAATACCTTTGCTATTTTGACCATTTGCCTTGACTGTCAGTTTATTGCCCGTGAAATTGGCTTTCTCTTGATAGGCCCCAATACCGATAAAGTTTTCGCCTGTACCGGTGATACTGCTGTCATTAAGACCGACCTGGGCATTGACCGCGGTGACCGCTCTACCATTTTTCGCATCATTTATATCTATCATCAAGTGATGGCCTGTTAAATGTGTCTTTTCTCCGAAAGCCAAAAGACCGAGAAAGCCTTCCCCTGTCCCTGTGACGGTGCTGTCGTGAATATCTGCCTTTGCACCATTGTGTGCTTTGATTCCTCTGCTATTTTTACCGTTTGACTGTATCTTCAGGTTATTCCCCTCCAGATTTGTCTTCTCTTGATAGGCCTCAAGACCGGAAAAATAATCTCCTGTACCGATAATGGTCGTGCCCCGGAGATTGGCCATCGCCTCTTTGTAAATCTTGATCGCTGCACCGTTTTGACCATTCACGTTGATCGTCATGTTATTGCTTTTTAGATTTGTCTCATCTTGGTAGGCCTCAATACCAAGGAAATCATCCCCTATACCGTTAATGGTCGTGTCGTTAACATTGACTTCTGCACCGCTGTTTGCTTTGACGCCTATGCCGTCCTGCCCTTTTATCTCCATCTTCAGTCTATTATTTGTCGTCAAATTTGTGTTTTTCCCTGAAGCCACAAGACCAAGGAAAGCGTCTCCTGTGCCGTTAATGTTACTCTCCCGGAGACTGACCTGCGCACCACTGTCTGCTTTGACCCCTGTGCCATTTTTACCCTTCGATTCTATCGTCAGGTTATTACCCTCCAGATTGGTCTTCTCTTGGTAGGCTGCAAGACCCAAAAAGCGATCCCCTTGACTGTTAATGCGACCGCCGTGGATCTTTACCTCTCCACCGTTGTAAACTTTAACGCCCCTGCTGTTTTGGCCATTGACATTGATATTCAGGTGATTGCCCTCCAAACTTGTGTGGTCTTCGTGGGCTAAAACACCGGAAAAATCATCCGCTGTGCCGGTAATGTCACTGTCATTCATGATGATCTTTGCACCGTTGGCCGTTTTGGCCCCTATGCCGCTTTCACCCTGGATCTTGATATCGAGTTTATTCGCCGTCAGCTTGGCATTTTCCCCGCGGGCTTCCAGACCGTAAAAATTCTCTTTTTCAGCAATAATTTTGCTCTCCTCGATCACGACGTCTGTATTCGTGAGCGCTGTCACACCCCGGCCGTTTTTACCCTTGGCGTTTATCGTGATATTTTTACCCTTTAACTGTGACTGATTTTGAGCCAAAAGACCGACAAAATCCTCTTCTGTGCCGTTAATGGTGCTGTCATTGATAATCACCACACCTGTGTTTTTAGCGGCCACACCTGTGCCTTTTGTGCCCGCGACATTTATCGTCAGTGTATTGCCCTCGACATGCGCATTGTCTTCTTCTGCACGAAGAACAGAAAAATTCTCCCCTTTTCCGGTGAGGGTGCTGTGCTTGATGTCTATTTTCCCAGCGCTTTTTGCCAAAGCCCCAGCGCCTATTTTATTATTGGTATCGTTACCGACATCGACCTCCATCTCCATTTTATTGGCCATCAGATAGCTGCCATGTCCACTGGCATACAGACCTTGAAAATTGAGCCCTTTGCTGTTAAGGCGGCTCTCTTCAATAATGGCCTTGGCACCGCCGATCACGCTGACACCGATGCCGTTGATCCCATTGACGTTCATGGTCAATTTATTGCCCTTAAGGGTGGTATTCTCTCCAAAGGCCGTCATACCGTTATTCAAAATAGAGTTTTCCTTTTCGACGTTAATGGAGCTGTCCTCTATAATGACCTCTGCCCCTCTTTCAACGACGACACCTTCACCGTGATTGCCAGTGAGTGTGATCGCGAGATTATTTCCCTTGAGATTTGACTTTTCTCCCGAAGCCAAAAGACCTTTATTAAAACTCTCCCCTTCTCCGGTAATGATGCCGTTATTAATAATGGCCGTGGCACCGCCATGCACTTTGATCCCTTCAGAACGCTGACCCTCTGTGATGATGACCATTTTATCTGCCGTGATCGTTGTGCCAGTGCCTGAGGCAAGCAACCCAGGAGAATGACTTCCAGTTGTTCTCACTGTGATCAATTTATCCTCATTCCCCTTTAGCGTAACAATAGCCGCCTCACTCGCTTTAACCGCACTTTTTGCATTTTGATGGCTGGATATTGACAGAGTGCCCTGATTCTCCAGACTCTGCACTGTGGTGCGGTTTTTGATTTCTATTCCTTTTTCATAAACCCCGTTTTCGGCCAAAGTATGGCTTTCACCGTCATCAAACAGATTTTTGTCTTCTGTTTTTTCTGTTGTTTTTTCTTTTGAAGAAACCGGACCACTTTGATCAATATTGTATGCTGTTGGCGATATGAACACAGATTCTGGCATCGGCAGTAAAGGTTGGCTCACCTCCGGCGTCATCGGTGCCACTGCTACTGGTGTTCCGGTAGCCCCTGTTTCGATAGAAGACAAAGTCACCGCCGGGCCCTGATGAGGTTCTGGCACCGTCGGAACCTGAGCATATGAACCTGATAAAGAAGGTGGCTCAATCATCCCGTGTGGTACTGTCTCGCCAGATGCCTCTGTGACTACCGCAACTTCAGGGGGTGTTGACGGAGTGACAGGAGTTTTTGGATTGAGTTCTGACTCCGGTTTTGGTTTTGTGGAGGGTTGAGGTTGATGAGACACCAGCGACCAGCCGCGCTCTCTGTCATCCAACACGCGATTTCTGTCATCCGGCACGCCAATGCGGTCATCGGGTACCAGATAATACTGGTACGTCCCGACGTCCACCACGCCACCCTCATTGGCCAGGGTGAATCTTGCATCACCGCCTCCCGTCTGAATGATTTTCAGGCTGTCTTCTGCTGTCGGGCTGTTGCCGCTGTCCGCTACCATGACCCCAAAATAGCCCTGCGCCTTTCCTGTCACGTTCAGAAAATCCCCCTGGTGCCCGGCGATGTCGGTATTCATCCAGAACATCCCGGTTCCACTCAGATTCTCCAGAGACAAACTTTTATAACCCGGTATGCCTATCGAATTTAAGCTCGTCGCGCTGGGCGATTGAAATTGAATCTTCCCTTCATGATGGAGGTCTTTCAACATAGATGGCCCCGTGACCAACCACGTACTGGCAGGGTCAATCGACACATGGGTCGCATTATTAGCCCAACCGATCAACTCACTCCTGTTTAACGTCACGTTAGCCTTACTGCCTTCAGCAGCAGAAATATTCCCCCGAAGGGTTTGTTTTTTCTCTAGCCCTCCCCTTGGCTCTTTGATGTCATTGAGCACCAAATTGACCTCTCCAGAATGACCCGAATCCGAATTCAGCACATTCAGGAGGTACCCACTGCCCGGAGAAGAGACAGACACCTTGTTGAGAACCACATCCATGGTTCCCCCTTGAGATAAAATGAGGTCCCCACTCGCTTCTAGAGACCCTCCTGTCATTTCAGCCACGCTCTTTTGTTCGCTATTGCCTTGGGCAACATAAAAAGTCGCGGAATTTTTTCCAAGGGTTTTGATAGCAGAATCACTGACGCTTAAGCGGCCTTTTTGGATCAGCTGTATCGCCGGAGAGGAGGCACCCCGGGTTATGATCTGGCTGCCGTTCTTGATATCGACCTTAGCCCCGTTTTCAATGTTGACGCCTCTGGAATTTTCGCGATGTAACTCTATCTTGGTGTTATTGGCCGTCAGATTCGCATTCTCTCCCCTAGAGCGAAGACCGTCAAAATTTTCCCAATTGCCGATAATGCTGCTGTTCTCAACAGTCACTTTGGCCCCGTTTTCAGCGATGACCCCTTGGCTGTCTTCAGCATTTGCCTGTATCGACATTTGATTCACTTCCAGATTTGTCTTCTGGTCAGCGGCCAAAAGACCGATAAAATCCTTTCCTGTCCCGATAATGGTGCCGTTCTCAATATCTATGGATGCACCGTTGGCTGCGGCAACCCCTGTGCCTTTTGGAGCATTTTGTACTTCTATGTTGAGATTTTTGCCGATCAAATGGGTCTTCTCGTGGGCGGCCGAAAGCCCAACAAAAGCGTTGCCGTGACCGATAATGCTGCTGTTTTCGATAATGCCCGCTCCACCTTGGAGCGCTTTGACACCGGTGCTATTGTGGCCATTTATCTCTATTTCCAGATCATTGGCCCTCAGATTGGTCTTGTCTCCCTCGGTGATAAGACCATCAGAATTATCGTCGTTGGCGGTAACGCTGCTCTCTACGATATGTACCATCCCCCCGTTAACAGCTTTGATACCTGTGGCGTTTTGAGCATTGAGCTCTATCTCTACGTTATTCGCCATCAAATGTGTCTTCTCTCCTTCGGCCCAAACACCGTAAGCATTTTCCCCGTTCTCGGTAATGTTACTGTCATTTATAATGACCCTGGCATCGTTAACAATTTTGACTCCTTCAGAATTTTCACCCTGTGTTGTGATGTCAATTTTATTGGCGATGATCTCTGTATCTGTATCAGTGGCCAGCAACCCTGGGGAGTCTGCCCCAATTGTTGTCAGTGTCAGCAATTTATCGTCATTCCCTTTCAGAGTGACAATGGATCCCTCACTCACTTTGACCGCAGGATGGTTTTTATGGCTGGTGCTGATTGAGAGATCACCTGTATTTCCGACAGTACTTTGGCCCTTGATTTCTATCCCCTGATGGTAACTTTTCTTTTTAAAAGTATGATTTTTTTGACCTTGAATCGTTATTGTTGAAAGCGTCGTTGTTGAAAAAATCGGCTCACTTTCAGTCACCGTGTTGACTGTTGGCAATGGCGACGGAGAATGAACATCGAAGGATGCATTAGGCTTTAATGCTGACTGAGCGACGAGGTTTTTTTGCAATGGATGAGCCTCTACTGAGCTATCTGCTTCTCCACTTACTATAGGAGTCACAGGGGTTCCTGGCGTGAACTCTGACCCCTTCGAAACCACGATGCTGTTAGGTTGCTGCTCAGTCTTCGGCACCACAGTTGCGCCAGGCATGCGTCTTGAGGTGACCACTGTTTCGGTCACAGGCGCATTAACCGGGGCTTGTCGATCGGATCCTGACCCAGACGTCACCATTTCGCTAGATTCTGGTATTTCGGTTCCAACTTTAGAAGATATTGAGGGAGTAACCCGGGTTTTTGAATTAAGTTCTGACTCCGGCTGTGGTTTTACGGAGAGTTGAGGTTGATGAGACACCAGTGACCAGCCTCGCTCTCTGTCATCCAACACGCGATTAGTGTCATCCGGCACCTGACTGCGGTCATCGGGCACCAGGTAATATTGATAAGTCCCGACATCCACCACGCCACCCCGATTAGCCAGAGTGAATTTTGCATCACCGCCTCCCGTCTGAATGAGTTTAAGGCTGTCTTCTGCGGTCGGGCTGTTGCCACTGTCAGACACCATGACCCCAAAATTCCCCTTCGCCTTTCCTGTGACGTACAGAAAATCACCTTTATGCCCCGCTATGTCCGTATTCATCCAGAACATGCCTTTTCCACTTTCACTACCCAGACTCTCCAAAAACAAGGTGGTATAAACCGGTGTTTGCATTGAACTTGAGCTCGTGGCGATGGGCGCTTGAAATTGAATCTTCCCTTCATGATTCAGGTGTTTCAATATGGAAGGTCCCGTGATCAACCACTTACTGGCAGGGTCAATCGACAGGTTGGTCGCGGTCGCCCAGCCTATTAACTCACTCTTGTTTAACGTCACATTGGCTTTGCTGCCCTCGGCGGCAAAAATATTGCCTCGTAGTGTTTTTTCTGGGTCCTTTATTTGATTGAGCGCCGACAAATTGACCTCTCCAGAATGACGGACCTTAAGGAGGTATCCAGTGCCGGGAGAAGAGATGGACACATTGTTGAGAACCACATCCATTTTTCCGCCTTTAGAGGCGATGAGGTCCCCTCTGGCGTCTAGCGACCCGCCTGTGATTTCAGTAAAACTCTTATTTCCTTCGTTTTCTGGGGTAAACCCATAAAGAATCGCTGAATCTGTCCCGGTGGTTTTGATATCAGAATCAGTGATTTTTAATGTGCTTTTTTCAGATAGCAGCGCCGCGTGAGACGATCCTCCGTGGGTTGTTATTTTGCTGCCGTTGTTTATCTTGACCGTTGCCCCTCTGTAAGCGATGACACCTGCGCTGTCTTGAGCATTGACCTCGATATTCATGTTATTGCCTGACAGCTGTGACTTCTCTCCGGAAGCCAAAAGACCGACAGAATACTGCCCGTCACCGCTAATGGTGCTGTTGTTGATAGTGGCCGAGGCACCGCTTAAAGCGAGCACACCTATGGTGTCTTGAGCATTGATATTGATGTTATTGCCCGTCAGATTTGATTTCTCTTGAGAGACAAAGAAACTTCTCAAGGATTCTCCTTCGTTCGTAATGCTGCTGTCATCTATAGTGACGCTTGCTCCTTTTTGAGCTTTGACACCGATGGCATCTTCACCCTTTAAGACTATAGTCAGGTTATTGCCGGTCAGATTTGATTTTTTATCAGAGGCAAAAAGACCTCTAAACGCATTCCCTTCGCCGGTAATGCTGCTGTCGTCTACAGTGACGTTTGCCCCATGTTTAGCTGAGACACCTCTGCCTTCTTGACCCTTGACGTTTATATTCAGATTTTTGCCATTGAGAATAGTCTTATCTCCCACAGCCGAAAGGCCGTAAGCATTTTCGCCTGTGGTGACAATAGTGCTGAGACCGATACTGACCTTCGCACCGGCTTCAGATTTGACCCCTTCAGAGTTTTTACCCTTTGTGGTGAGATCAATGGCATTTGCCGTGATCTCGGTACCTGTATCAGAGGCATATAATCCAGGAGAGTGTGCTCCACCTGTTGCCACTGTGATCAATTTATCCGGGGCTCCTTTCAGAGTGACAGTAGACCCCTCAATCACTTTGACCGCAGGAGTGTTTTCACTACTACTGGTGACGGATAAAGCGCCTTGATGATGAACGGTCGTTCTGTTTTTAACTTCTATACCTTTATTGTAAACCCCGTTTTCGGTCAAAGTATGACTTTCAGCGTCATCAAAAATCCTTTTTATTGTTGAAAAAACAGCACCACTTTGTGTCACCGAGTTGACTGTGGGCGGTGGTGACGGAGAATCAACACCGAATGGTTCATCAGGGTTTGATGCCGACTGAGCGACGAGATTTGTTTGCGGATTGGTGACGGCCGAGGAGGTATCGGGTTTTTCGATCACTGACACCGTTGATGGAGTCATCGCGATAGCTGGTTGGGATTCTGACACCTTCAAAGCGATGATGCCGGATTGAGGTCGCTGCTGATTTTCCTGCGGCAATATAGTTCCACCAGATAGGGGCCTTGAGGCCAAGACTGTCTCGGTTACAGACTCATTAACAGAGGATTGTCGGTGGGATTCCAATCCTGGTTGCGGTTTTTCAGCGGGTTGAGGTTGATGAGACACCAGCGACCAGCCGCGCTGTCTGTCATCTAATACCCGATTTCTGTCATCCGGCACCTGCTGGCTGTCATCGGGTACCAGATAATACTGGTACGTCCCGACGTCCACCACGCCACCCTCATTGGCCAGGGTGAATCTTGCATAACCGCCTCCCGTCTGAATGATTTTCAGGCTGTCTTCTGCTGTCGGGCTGTTGCCGCTGTCCGCTACCATGACCCCAAAATAGCCCTGCGCCTTTCCTGTCACGTTCAGAAAATCCCCCTGGTGCCCGGCGATGTCGGTATTCATCCAGAACATCCCGGTTCCACTCAGATTCTCCAGAGACAAACTTTTATAACCCGGTATGCCTATCGAATTTAAGCTCGTCGCGCTGGGCGATTGAAATTGAATCTTCCCTTCATGATGGAGGTCTTTCAACATAGATGGCCCCGTGACCAACCACGTACTGGCAGGGTCAATCGACACATGGGTCGCATTATTAGCCCAACCGATCAACTCACTCCTGTTTAACGTCACGTTAGCCTTACTGCCTTCAGCAGCAGAAATATTCCCCCGAAGGGTTTGTTTTTTCTCTAGCCCTACCCCTGGCTCTTTGATGTCATTGAGCACTAAATTGACCTCTCCAGTCTGACCCGAGTTAGAATTGAGCACATTCAGAAGATAGCCACTCCCAGGAGAAGAGACAGACACCTGGTTGAGAACCACATCCATGGTTCCCCCTTGAGATAAAATGAGGTCCCCACTCGCTTCTAGCGACCCTCCTGTCATTTCAGCCACACTCTTTTGTTCGCTATTCCCTGGGGCAACATAAAAAGTCGCGGAATTTTTTCCAAGAGTTTTGATAGCAGAATCACTGACGTTTAACCGGCCTTTTTGGGTCAGCTGTATCGCGGGAGAGAAGGCGCCCTCCGTGGTAATCACGCTGCGATTCTGAATATTAACCTGTGCATCTTTGTCAACTTCCACTGTTTTGCTGTTTTTACCCTTCGCGTTCATGGTCAGGTTATTGACTGTCAAAATTGCATGCTCTCCGTAAGCCGAAAGACCGAAAAAATCCGGCCCTGTGCCAATAATTTTGCTGTCATTGAGAATCACATGAGCATTATTTCGAGCCGTAACCCCCCTGCCTCTTTGACCTTCTTTGAGATCTAAAGTGAGATTATTGCCTTCCAGATGAGTCTTATCTCCCGAGGCCCAGAGACCGTAAAAATTATCCCCTGTGCTGGTCATCATGCTGTCTTTAACAGTGACCTCTGCACCATTAACCGCTTTAAGACCTCTGCTGTTTTGACCGTTAGCCGTTATCGTTGTGTTATTGACCGTCAGCTTTGACTGGTCGTCGGAGGCCACAAAACCGACAAAAGCATCCGCATCACCGGTCATCCTGCTGTCCTTAAGACTGACCTGTGCGCCACCAGCAGCGCTAACACCCCCGCCATTTTTGCCCTTGATGTCTATGGTCAGGTTATTTGCTTCAAAATTGGTCTGATTTCCATAGGCCCAAAGACCGAGAAAATCCTTGCCGGTGCCGGTGCCGGTGCCGGTGCCGGTAATTTTGCTGTCATTGCTCAGCGTCACATGGGCATGATCTCGAGCAATAACGCCTCTGCCTTTTTGACCTTCTTTGACCTCTATAGTCACTTTTTTGCCGGTCAGCCTGGCTTTATCTGCCCAAAAACCGTAAGAATTATCCCCAGTGTTCGTAATGGTGCTGTCCTCAATCATCCCTTCTGCCCCAGCGAGAACTTGAAAACCTCTGCTGTTTTGACCGTTTGCTGTTATCGTCGTCTTGCTGACCTCGAGTTTTGACTGATCTGCCGAGGCCAGAAGAGCGTAAAAATTCTTTCCGTGACCGGTGATAGTGCTGTCTTTGACATCGACTTTGGCCCCCTTTTCAGCTTTGATTCCTTTGCTGTCCTCACCGGTTGTGGTTATCTTCGTCTTATTGACCCTCAGCTTTGATTGATCTGCCGAGGCCAGAAGACCGTAAAAATTCTTTCCGTGACCGGTGATGGTGCTTTCCTGGATATCAACCTCTGCCCCCTTTTCAACTTTGACGCCTTTGCTGTCTTGGCCGTTTGTTGTTATCGTCGTCTTGTTAACGCTCAGCTTTGACTGGCCTTCCGAGGCCACAAGACCGACAAAATTCGCCCCGTCGCTGCTGATCGTGCTGCCTTGAATATTGACTTTCGAATCAAGCGTGGTCACTCCTTTGCTATTTTTACCCTTGACCTTTATCTCCAGGTTCTTGCCTTCCAGATCGGTATGTTCTGCCACGAGACCCAAAAAATCGTCCCTTGTGCCCGTGATCGCGCTGTCCTCGATATTGACCTTTTGCGCTTTTCTGCCGGCAACCCCGATTCCTTCTTCACCATGGATGTTTATTTTCAGGTGATTCCCCAGCAAATTTGTGTTTTCCCCTTCAGCCAAGAGACCGTAAGCATTCTCTCCGTTGCCCGTGATCGTGCTGTTTTGAATATTGACCGTGGCCCCTTCGTCCGTTTTGATACCTTGAGAACGGTCATCATTTGTGGTGATACCGATTTTATTGGCAGTGACCTGGGTGCCTTTACCTGAGGCATGTACCCCATGAGACTCGGTGCCACGGGTGGTCAATGTCGTCGATTTGTTTTCAGCCCCTTTCAGGGTGACCGTCGACCCCTCACTGACTTTAACCGCACTTTTTGAATCGCGACTGCTAGATACTAACAGCACGCGTTGATTATTCTCGAGATTCTCGACTGTCGTGCTGTTTTTGACTTCTATCCCCTTAAGGTAAAGACTATCGCGCAATATATGGCTTTTGCCGTCATCAAACAGGGTTTTTTGTGCAGAGGCAATGGCCCCTTCAGTCACTTTGTCTACTGTGGGTGGTAACGGTGGAGGCGCTGACGTCGACGCAGGGGGAGCGTCTGGCTGGAGTGGCTGAGTCATCCCCTCCGTCACAATTTTATCCGCCCCTGTTTCGCTAGAAGACGCAGTCACAGGCGTCGGTAGATTGAGTTCTGTTCCCTTCGTTGCTGTCTTTATTTGGGATTGATGAGACACCAGAGACCAGCCTCGCTTTCTGTCATCCAACACGCGCTGGCTGTCGTCCGGCAAGCTATTGCTGTCATCTGCGACCAGATAATATTGGTACGTGCCGACATCGACCACCCCACCTTCATTGGCCAGGGTAAATTTCGCATCACCGCCTCCCGTCTGAATGATTTTGAGGCTATCGTCTGCTGTCGGGCTTTGACCACTGTCAGTGACTTTTACCCCAAAATCGCCCTCCGCCTTTCCTGTGACGTTAAGAAAATCCCCTCGGTGCCCCGCGATGTCCGTATTCATCCAGAACATCCCGTTTCCACTGAGACTCGCCAGAGACAAGGTTTTATAAACCGGTGTGCCCATGGGATGTGAACTCGTGGCACTGGGTGCTTGAAATTCAATCTTGCCTTCATTTTTGAGCTGTTTCACTGTAGAAGGCCCTGTGATCGACCACTGACTCGTAGGGTCTATCGACATATGGGTCGCTTTGGCCCACCCGATTAAATGGCTGTTGTTTAACGTCACATCGGCTTTGCTGCCTTCGGCGGCAAAAATATTTCCCCGCAGTGTTTTTGTGGGATCTTTTTCTTCTATTGGATTGAACACCGACAAATTGACCTCTCCGGGATAACCTGAATCCGAATTCAGCACATTCAGGAGATAGCCGCTGCCTGGAGGAGAGACTGACACATCGTTAAGCAGCACATCCATGGTGCCGCCTTGAGACAAAATCAGGTCCCCCCTCGCTTCTAATGACCCCCCTGTCATTTCAGCCAGGCTCTTTTGTTGGCTCTTCCCTGGAGCCGCATAAAAAATCGCGGAATTTTCCCCGGTGGTTTTGATATGAGAATCACTGATGTGTAATCTACCTTTTTGAGCCAGCTGCATGGCCGGAGAAGAGTCACCCTGAGTGGTAATCACACTGCGGTTCTTGATATTGACCCTTGCATCTTTATCCACTTCAACAGCCTTGCTGTTTTTGCCTTTCGCCTCCATCGTTAGATTATTGACTGTCAGGGTTGAATTTTCTCCGTAAGCCGAAAGACCGAGGAAATGCTCTCCTTCACTGCTCATGGTGCTGTTATCGACAATCACGTTTGCCCCATTTTGAACATCAACCGCGATTGCATTTTTATTTTTCAGCGTGAAGTTGATTTTATTGCCCATCAAATGGGTATTCTCTTGATAAGCCGCAAGACCCAAAAATTTTTCCCCTTCGCTGGTGATACTGCTGTCCTCAATACTGACCCGTGCACCGCTGGTCGCGGTGACCCCTTTGCCATTTTTAGCCTGTGACTCTATGGTTGTCTTATTCACCTCCAGCTGAGTATTGTCCTGGTGAGCCGAAAGACCGGTAAAATTCTCTTCTGTGCCAATAATGCTGCTGCCCTCAATAGAGATTTTTGCGTCTTTGTAAACGTTGACCCCTTTGCCGTCTGCACCCGTTACCTTGATATTCAGGTTTTTGCCCTCGAAATTTATGTCGTGGTAGGCCAAAACACCCGAAAAATCCCCCCCTGTGCCGGTAATGTCACTGTCATTGATCATCATCTTTGCACCACTGGCAATTTTAAGCCCGGTGCCACTTTTACCGTTTGACTCTATCGTCAGTTTATTTCCCTTCAGATTTGTCTTTTCTCCCTCCGATGAAAGACCCAAAAAGTCGCTCCCTGCGCCGATAATGGTGCTCTTCCGAATGTCTACCTGTGCTCCGCTGAACGCAGAAACTCCTTTGCCATTTGCCCGATTTAAATTTATCGTCAGATTCTTGCCCTCCAGATTTGTGTTCTCTTGGTGTGCTACAAGACCGACAAAATTCTCTCCTTTGCCGGTGATCTTGCTGTCATTAATAACGACCTTTGCCTCGTTTTGGGCTAAAACACCGGTTCCGCCTTCAGCATTGACCTGGATCTCTACGTTATTGCCCGTCAGATTGGTTTTATCTCCTTCGGCCAAAATACCCAAAAAATCGTTGCCTGTACCGGTAATGGTACTGCGCTTAATGTCAATTTCTGCCCCATCGACCGCTTTAAGCCCTCTACTATTTTGATTGCTTATTTCTATCTCGACTTTATCGCCCGTCAGTTTTGTATTATTCCCCTCAGCTAACAGGCCCACAAAATCTTCCGCTTCTCCTTCGCCGGTAATTTTACTCTCCTCAATAACGACCTGTGCCTGATCGGAGGCTTGAACCCCTCTGCCGTTTTTATCCTTGACCTTGATGGTCGTTTTATTGGCCTTCAGATGGCTTTTATCTCCCTCGGCCAACAGACCCACAAAATTCTCTGCGTCGCCACTAATGGTATCCTCCTCGACAGTGACCTGCGCCCCGTTTGAAACTTGAACCCCCCTGCCGTTTTTATCCTTAACCTTTATGGTTGTTTTGTTGGACTTGAGATTCGTTTTCTCTTTTTCGGCGAAAAGACCGACAAAATTTTCACCTTCGCCGGTAATACTACTACCGTCTTTGATCGTGATCTGTGCCCCTTTGCCAGCGCTCACTCCTCTGCCATTTTTACCCTTTGACTCTATGTGGATGTTAGAACCCGTCAAATTTGTTTTGTCTTGATAAGCTGACAAACCTGAAAAATTGTCTTCTTGACCGTTAATATGGCTGCCCGTCATATCGACCGTAGCGCCTCTGTACGCTTTGACCCCGGTGGCGTTTTTATCATTTAACGTGATCGTAATATTTTTGCCTTCCAAATGAGTTTTCTCTCCATGCGCCCAGATACCAGAGAAATGCTCACCCGTGCCGGTGACGGTACTGTCCTGGAGATTGACCTGTGCGCCTCTGGAAGCCTTAATCCCTCTGCCGTCTTTACCATTTGACTCTACCGTCAGGTTATTGCCCCGCAAATTTGCGTCTCCTTCGCTCAAAAGACCGGAAAAACCATCCCCTTTGCCGCTTATTTTGCTGCCGGTAACAATGACCGTTGCCCCATCTTCAGATTTGAGACCTTCAGAATCTCCCCCATTTGTGGTGACATGAATTTTATCTGCCGTCATTTCTGTGCCTGTACCCGAGGCAACCAAACCAGGAGAGGTGTTTCCACTGGTTGTCACTGTAACGAGTTTATCTTGAGCACCCTTCAAAATCAGCGTGGCTCCGTCACTCACTGTTACCGCAGGGCTGTTTTGATTGCGGGTGCTCACCGATAGAGCGCCTTTATTCTCGACTGCATTTTGACCTGTGACTTCTATCCCTTCATTGTAAATTTCTTTTTCTAAAGTCTGTTTTTCTTTATGCTCAATCGCTTCTGTCAAAGCTTCTGCCACTGGAACTGGTTTCTCATCGAGGCTGTGTGGTTCAGGTTGTGGAGTCATCTCTCGTGTCAAAATTTCGCCGGATACTGGCGTACCTGTCGCGATCTCAGAGGCGGTTAACGTATTAGCGTTAACAAACAATGTTGAATTTGAATTGGGTTCTAATGATGATGAAGCAGGATGGGGAATATTAGGTTGGAGTTGTTCAGTGTTGACTGCTGCTGTTGGTGATAGTGTAGAACTGACGGGGGTTTGTGGATTGGGTTCTGATTCCGGTTGCGATTTTGGGGAGGGTTGAGGTTGATGAGATACCAGTGACCAGCTTCGCTGTCTGTCATCTAGCACCCGCTCCCTCTCATCCGGCACCTGATTGCGGTCATCGGGGATCAGATAATACTGGTACGTCCCCACATCAACCAACCCTCCTTCATTCGCCAGGGTGAATTTCGCATCACCGCCTCCCGTCTGAATGATTTTCAGGCTATCTTCTGGTTGGGGGCTTTTACCGCTGTCATTCACCCTCACTCCAAAATCGCCTTTGGCTTTTCCTGTGACGTCAATAAAATCCCCTTGGTGCCCCGCGATGTCGGTATTCATCCAGAACATCCCTGTTCCACTGAGACTCCCCAGAGACAAGGTGGTATAACCCGATGTGCCCGTTGCGCCAGGCGATTGAAATTCAACCTTCCCTTCATTTTTAAGGTGTTTCAACGTAGAAGGCCCGGTCACCGACCACGTACTGTCAGGGTCAACGGACAGATGGGTCGCGTTGGCCCAGCCGATTAACCCACTCTTGTTTAACGTCACGTTAGCCTTGTTTCCAGGGGCTGCAAAAATATTGCCCCGCAGTGTTTTTGCTTTTTTTGGCGCTTTTTCTTGATTGATCACCAAATTGACCTCTCCGGGATAAGCCACATCCGAATTCAAGACCTTAAGAAGGTATCCACTTCCGGGAGAATGCGTGAACACATTGTTAAGAAAAACGTCGGTGACCCCGCCGTCAGATAAAATAAGGTCTCCACTGGCTTCTAGAGAGCCCCCTGTGATTTCAACCCTATTTTTCCTTTTTTTGTTATTTTTGGGGGGAGGATCGATATAAAGAATCGCTGAATCGACTCCCGTGGTTTTCAGATGAGAATCGCTGATGTTTAACGTGGCTTTATCGAACAACATCGCGGCATGAGAAAATGCCCCATGGGTTCTAATCACGCTGTTGTTCTGGATATTGACCGTTGCCTCTCTGTAAGCTCTGACTCCGTGACCCTCTTGACCCTTGACCTCTACCGTTAGATTATTGCCCTCCACATTGGTATTTTTGTCAGAAGCCAAGATACCGTTCACATCCTCCCCTTCGCCGCGGATGACGCTGCCATTGATCATGACCGAGGCACCGCTTTGAGCGCTGACCCCTCTGGCCTCTTTACCCTTGACTTTGATTTTGAGATAATTGCCGATGAGATTTGACTGCTTTCCTGTGGCCCAAACACCTTTACTAAAACCCTCGCCTTCGCTGGTGATTTTACTCTCATTGATGATGATACCGGCATCGTATTCCGCTTTAACCCCGCCAGAACCTTCGCCTTTTGTGTTGATATCCATTTTATTGGCCGTGATCTCTGTGCCTGACCCAGAGGCAAGCAACCCAGAAGATTTTTTTTCACTTGTGGTCACGTTAATCCATTTATTGTCAGCCCCTTTCAAAGTCAAGGTTGACCCTTCATTCACTTTGATTGCAGGCGTTTTTTTACTGCTGGTGCTGACGGATAAAGCGCCCTGATTTTCGACTGTACTTTGGCCTTTGATGTCTATCCCTTCATTGTAAGTTTCCTTATCTAAAATATAATTTTTTTTATTTTCGATAGTCTCTATTGAAAAAACGGGTTCAGTTTGCATCAAAAAGGCAAGAGCAAAACGCCTAATGATTTGTTTTGCTATTTTTTGATATTGCATGGCTTTTAACTCCGTTTTATTGCTCGTTGTTTCCGCTCCGTATTCCGTATGTAGAGCAATGGGAGGGTGGCGAGCCTAAGATTTATTAAGGGATGACCACTTCATCAGATTGCGTGACGTTCTAGGTATGAGCTGAATTCCGGTTCAAACTGTCTGTAATAAACCAACCTCTGAATCGGTCGTCTTCGTCTTTTGATATTTGGGGTCTATTACTCGACTAGATTGTTCAAGTGCTTGAGGGCCATTTCCTCTGACGGAAAACTGCAGGCGTTAAGAATTTTTAAGATAATGAAATAAAAATTAAGAGATGTGTATGGAGGGAACCTCCGTTTTTGAAAAAATCACAAAAAAAATGCATAAGCCGCTTTATGATGATTAAACTTAAAATTAATCACAGTTCATGAGATTTAAAGAGGGTAGGTAGTTCAAAATCGGTGTTTTAGCTAGATCAAAGACTGGGTACAAAAAAAGGAGGGGACCTCCTAATGAGAAACGCATTAGCGCCCACGTTTTGGTTGGGAGAGATGGAATGGAATATAAAAGCAATAAGGAATATAGAAGGAATAGAAAAAGGTAAATAAAAAGAGCATATTGCCAGGGCCCGATTTTTTCGCCTGCCCTACCTACACTAGGAGATCATCGCTTTCAGTGATTTTAAAAAGCCAAATCAGACTTCTCACTGCAAAAAAGAAATATCCGCGACTCGTAAAAACAGAGCCCTAAGTTTGTTCAACAACGCTAACCGGTTTAAACGCAGATCTTGATCTGGCACCATCACCATCACTTGTTTAAAAAATATGTCTAAAGGTTCTCTTAAAGCAACAAGTTCTAATAAAGCGTCTTTATAAAGACCTGCAACAAAAAAAGGGGCTAATTTTTTTTCTAATTCTAAAATATTTTGAGCCAATTCTATTTCAGCAGGTTCTTTCAACAACCCTGTGTCGATAGAATTTTTTGGAATATCACGCGATTGAGACAAAATATTAGAGACGCGTTTATTAGAAGCACAGAGCGCCCTGGCTTCATTCATGGTACGGAAATAGGTGACAGCCTGTATGCGTGCATTAAAATCAGCGGGTTTGGTAGGGCGGCGCGCGAGCACAGCTTGAATGCTGTCAATTCCATGGCCTGCTTCTTGATACCAGGAGCGAAAACGTCCTAACATGAATTCAATGATTTGATCGATCAGATTCGAATTTTTTAATTTATTGCCATATAAACGTACAGCCTCGCTGATTAAAGTCTGTAAATCCAACGGCAAATTTTTTTCAACAATAATACGCAAAACGCCTAAGGCTGCTCGCCTTAATCCAAACGGATCTTTATCCCCCTTGGGCAATTGATTGATACCAAATATCCCTGTTAATGTATCCATTTTGTCCGCAATGGCCACTGAGCAGGACACCAAAGTAGAAGGCAAATTGTCGCCAGAAAAACGAGGCTGATACTGTTCATAAATAGCGAGTGCAACTTCATCAGGTTCGTGATGATAACGAGCATAATGCATCCCCATAATGCCCTGTGTTTCAGGGAATTCGCATACCATGTTTGTCATCAGATCAGATTTTGATAATAACCCCGCTTTGATTGAATATTCAACATTCGCACCTATTTGAGAGGCAATCCAGCCCGATAATGCTTGAACACGCTGAACCTTTTCATAAAGTGTTCCCAGTTCTTTCTGAAATAAAATCGTTTTTAAAGAAGGCAAACGTTCTTCTAACGATTGCTTAAGATCGGTTTCAAAGAAAAATTGCGCATCAGCAAAACGAGGGCGAATGACTTTTTCATTTCCAAAGATGAGCTGTGGCGGATCCTGAGAGAGAATGTTAGCGACAAAGATAAAATAAGGCATTAACTGCCCGCTTTTGTTGTACACCGGAAAATATTTCTGATCATTTTTCATGGTGTGAACCAGTGCTTCTGAAGGAACCTCTAAAAATTTCTTTTCAAATTGAGCTGTATGTACCACAGGCCATTCAACCAATGACGTGACCTCTTCTAGTAAATTGTCACTGATATCTGCGATGGCGCCTATCTTTTCAGCTGCTTTTTCAATATCTGTTTTAATCTGCGTTTTTCTTAGAAAGAAGTCGGCCATGACTTTGCCTTTTTCAAGCAAAATTTGAGGATATTGATCGGCATGTTCGATAATAAATGAAGGCTCGCCCATAAATCGGTGACCTAGTATCTTACGATTAGAATTCACCCCAAAAATAATTCCAGAAATTAATTCATCACCTAATAATAGAGTGACCGTATGCACAGGGCGGACAAATTTGGCTTCATGAATACCCCAGCTCATTAATTTTGAAATAGGTAATTGACTTAGTGCTATTTGGACTTTCTCTGCCAAAAGACTGCTGGCTGATTTTCCTGGTAGCACCGAAGAATAGAGTAGCCATTCGCCTTTATCCGTGACCAAAGACTTTGCTTGATCCAGGCTGATGCCACAAGATCGTGCCCAAGCTGTTGCCGCTTTCGTCGGATTCCCGTCAACGTCATAAGCCTGAGCTATAGCTGGCCCCCGTTTTTCTATTTTTTGATCTTTTTGAATGGTACTCAAGCAAGCGACTTTCACTGCCAAACGACGGGGTGTGGCAAACCAAGTCACTTCACCATGATCTAAATGAGCTTTATTGAGCTCCTGAGTTAAATAAAAGGCAAACGATTCAACCAGGGAACGAAGAGATTTAGGTGGCAGCTCTTCTGTCCCTATTTCCACTAAAAAAGTTTGATGCGTCATCAATGTCTACTTCCTTTCGTTTTTTATTTTTTATTCATTCGGATCATAGGAAATCCTAAGGCCTCACGAGAGGCATAATAAGCTTTGGCGACCATATGAGTGAGCGTGCGAATCCGTAAAATATAGTGTTGACGTTCAGTCACGGAAATGGCTTTACGGGCATCAAGTAGATTAAAAATGTGGCTCGCTTTTAGAATGCGTTCGTAGGCTGGTAAAGGTAACGGTTTTTTTAGGGACAATAACGTTTGGGCTTCTTTTTCATACCGTGAAAAACAGAAAAACAGAAAATCGACATCTGCATATTCAAAGTTATAGAACGATTGTTCTACTTCATTTTGATGGTAGATATCTGAATAGTATATTGGACCAAATAGACTTTTTGACCAAAGCACATCATATACAGTGTCGACACCTTGTAGATACATCGCAAGACGCTCTAGACCATAAGTTATCTCCCCCGTGACAGGTTTACATTCGAGCCCGCCTACCTGTTGAAAATAGGTGAATTGGGTAACTTCCATACCATTAAGCCAGACTTCCCAACCTAATCCCCAAGCACCTAATGTCGGATTTTCCCAATTATCCTCAACAAAGCGGATATCGTGGACACTAGAATCTAATCCCAGCTCTTGGAGAGAATTTAAATAAAGTTCCTGCATATTGTCAGGGGAAGGTTTGATGATCACCTGAAACTGGTAATAATGCTGAAGTCGGTTGGGATTTTCTCCATAACGGCCATCAGTCGGGCGCCGTGAAGGTTGGACGTACGCCGCCGCGATGGGCTCCGGGCCAATCGCTCTCAGAAAGGTCATGGGATGAGAGGTCCCTGCGCCGACTTCTATATCTAAAGGTTGAACAAGGGTGCATCCTTGATCTGCCCAGTAATTTTGCAATCTAAAAATAAGATTTTGAAAGGTATTATCTTGAAGTTTTTTCATATTAAATTGATACACAAAGCAGACGAATTAAAATGAAGGCACTAACTAATATACCTATTATGAGATTAACAGCCTGTATTTATCATTTCTTATCATCAGGCCTTCTTTTGAAGTATGTTATCTACAGACCTTTTGGAATGCGAGCAAAAAAATTAAATTACTTCGTATATGCGATCTCCTTCACATAAATTTTGTCGCTTTGTATCAAAAGAAAAATTTTTTGTGATACTCATCACAGATCTCGTCAATAGCCATTTCGATAACAATAAAAAATGTGCATTCTACATTTCCTTTTTTTCATGATGCGTAAAATCAAAAAAACCGAAATTTATTTGATTGTATTCGGTTGAAATTGATTTCAAATTTTTACAATTAAAAAGGGATATAAGAATGAATTATCGACATGGTTTTACTTTGATTGAGTTAATGGTGACAGTGGCTATTATTGCCATTCTCAGTAGTATTGGTATACCTTCTTATCAAAAATATATTAAAAAAGCGGCCGTAACCGACATGCTGCAAGCAACAGTGCCCTATAAAATGGCAGTAGAGCTTTGTGTTTTAGAACAAGGGGATTTAACAAAATGTAATGCGGGGAGTCAAGGTGTGCCTACTGGCGAAAGCACACGCTATATTAAGAGTATCACGGTCGTCAAAGGAGTGATTACATTAGTTGGAGATAAAACCTTAACAGGATTAACTGTAGTGATGACTGCCACAAAAAATAGCAACGGGCGCTTAAATTGGAATGGGGTATGTACCAGCGCTGATTTAAGCATTTCAGAATCCTGCAAAAGTCTTTTTGGATTTACTGATGTGGGAGATGGTTAATGAAACATCAACTCATTTCTTCTCAAAAAATAGATAAAAAATTGATTGATCAAAAACAAGGAGAAACTGAAACCGAAACACAAGAAATTATCAGCAATGAATTGCATCTTTTATGCCAACGACATCATGCAATTGCATTAAATATTGATTCAGAAACGCTTACAATTGCAATTGCTGAAAATTTATCACATCCGAGTGAAGAATTATTAATGAATTTACGTTTTTGTTGTGGACGCAAAATCAATGTAAAGCAATGGCCAAAAGCTAAAATTGAGAAAATACTTCATCAATTTTCTTCTGAAGATATTTCAAGTCGCGAAAATTTATCAAACACTTTCAATAATGACATCACATTAAAGCCAGCCGCAAATTCAACGTCCTTAGAAAGAATCACTTCAGTCGATCATCTTGAAATTCAAACATCAAATTTTAATGAAAAAAATGACGCACCTGTCATACAGTTTATTCACCAAACGTTAAGTGCCGCCATTGAAAAAAGAGCTTCTGATATTCATTTTGAACCCTACCAACACTGTTATCGTATTCGGATTCGAGTAGATGGCGTATTGCAAGAGATTAGCTCACCTGAGTTTGAATTAACACCTCGAATAAATGGGTGTTTGAAGGTCATGGCTCAATTAAATATTGCGGAAAAAAGATTGCCTCAAGATGGAAAATTTACATTGAGGTTAAATAATATCTGCTACTCAATGCGTATTGCTACCTTGCCTACTCAATATGGTGAAAAAATAGTATTGCGTATTTTACATGCCGAGCAGAAAGCGACATTAGATGAATTGGGGCTAGCTCAGCAGGCATTGGCGCAGTTTATCAAAACCCTATCTCTCCCTGAAGGGTTAATATTAGTGACAGGCCCAACAGGGAGTGGAAAAACAATGACCTTATACAGCAGTTTATTACACTTAAACCAACATCAAAAAAATATTTGTAGCATCGAAGATCCCGTCGAAATACCTATCAAAGGAATCAATCAAACTCAAATTAATCATAAAATTGGCCTGGATTTTTCTTCTGTTTTACGAACATTACTGCGCCAAGATCCGGATATCATTATGGTTGGTGAAATTAGGGATAATGAGACTGCCGAAATTTCATTAAAAGCGGCACATACCGGCCATCTTGTTTTATCTACCTTGCATACAAACTCTACCACTGAGACTTTAGCACGCTTAACTCAAATGAATATTCCAGGCTATTTACTTGCATCCTGTTTAAAATTAATTATTGCTCAAAGATTAATGCGTAGACTTTGCTTACATTGTAAGAAGCCCGCGCTAGCCGCAATAAATTATCCTGAAGATATTTGGCCAAAACCTTTGCATCATTGGATTTCCGAAGGATGTGAACAATGTTGTGATGGATATTATGGTCGTATTGGCATTTATGAAATGCTGGTAATAAACACTGAAATAAAACAGGCTCTTATTGATAATGCTGACACATTAAAATTAGAGCAAATACTCAAAAAACAAGGGAATATTACATTATTAAAAGCAGGTTTATCACTGGTTGAACAAGGTATATCGAGCGTTGATGAGATTTATCGTGTTTTTGGTTGTGTAAATTAAAATGGAATGATTCCATGAAAGATCATCGACTATATAAATGGAAAGCAATTAATAAAAACGGTTCATTAGAAGAAGGTATTTCTTTAGAGACACAAACTCATCTCGTTTACGAAAATATCATCCAAAGTGGACTACAGCCTGTAAGTGTCAAATTATATAGAAGCATGACTCAAAGTTATCGGCAAAAAGAATATTTAATTAACTTTACGCGCCAGTTAGCCACTCTTTTACAAGCAGGTTTACCTTTAGTGAACAGTCTTCAGCTTTTGGCTAAAGATATGAATATTCCTATCTGGCGCTGCATTTTACAAAACATCAGCCAAGAAGTGAGTCGAGGTGAGCCTTTTTCTGATGCTATTCGCCACTACCCGAAAATATTTTCAAAACTTTATTGTGAATTAGTGGCAATAGGGGAATTAACCGGTCATTTAGATCACTCTTTTTTTCTATTAGCTCAACAACAAGAGCAGCAAAAACAATTACAAAAAAAAGTAGCTAAAGCGTTGAGATATCCTTTTCTGGTATGCATAGTCACCTTATTTGTCAGTCTTATCATGTTAATTCTAGTATTACCTGAATTTGCAAAAATATATGCTTCTTTTGATGCCACGTTACCTTGGTTCACCCGTGCACTTTTATTTTTATCGAATAAATTAATAAATTATGGACTATATATCGCTTCAATTCTGATTTTATTAGGGATTGTGTATTGTCAAATACTGAGAAAAAAAATGAATTGGCAACAGAGAGAACAGGCTTTTTTATTTCGATTACCTTTTTTTTCTAAATTAATTCGTGGTCATTGCTTGACTCAAATATTTCGTACACTTGCTATCACACAACTTGCAGGATTAAGTTTGGCTTCAGGACTGAAAGTCTCTGAACTATCATCTAATAATTTATTTTATCAAAAGGCCGTGAACAAAATTTATGAAAAAATAAAGCAAGGCATTACTTTTTCTGATGCCTTATCGCAACAAAATGAATTATCTTCCTATCGATTATTCCCTGTTTTATGTCAACAGTTCATTCGAGTAGGAGAAGAATCTGGATCATTGGATATTTTATTGGAAAAACTAGCAACTTGGTATCAAAAACACACACAAGAATTAGCGGAGAATTTCACACAAATGATTGAGCCTATTTTAATGCTGGTGGTGGGTGTTATTGTTGGCATTCTTATTATCGCAATGTATTTACCTATTTTTCAATTAAGTCATGTCATTAAATGATTATTTTTGGAGCTGTTTATGTTTTTTAATATTTTATTTTTTTTCTTTTCTCCTTTTTTTAAATCTATTTTTGGTAGCCCCCAAAAATTTCTACTTCTATTTTTATGTATTCCAAGCATAATTGAAGCTCAACCAAAAAAAACGGTTTTAGTTATTTATACTTATGATTCTTTTATAGCAGATTGGGGAGCTGGCCCAGGCATTAAAAAATCTTTTGAAAAAAATTGTGACTGTCAATTGAAATGGGTCTCTTTCAAAGATGGCGTTTCTTTATTAAATCGTTTAAGGATGGGAAACACGAATCATTCCGCAGATATAGTATTAGGGTTGGATAATAATCTACTCATCTCTGCTGAAAAAACAGGTTTATTTGTGGAAAGTAAAATAGACACTAGTCGCATGCATTTACCAAAAAATTGGGAGAGTAAAATTTTTATTCCTTATGATTTTGGTTATTTTTCTTTTGTATACAACAAAAATAAATTAAAAGATCCCCCGAAAAGTTTATATGAATTACTCAATAGTAATAAAACTTGGAAATTGATTTATCAGGATCCACGCACCAGTACTCCTGGTTTAGGTTTATTATTGTTTATACAAAAAGTATATGGTGCTGAGGCCCCGAAAATTTGGACAAAATTAGCCGCAAAAACAGTGACCGTCACCAAAAGCTGGGGTGAAGCCTACGGATTATTTTTGAAAGGGGAATCTGATTTTGTCTGGAGCTACACCACATCGCCCGCTTATCACATAATAGAAGAAAAAAATCATCAATACGCGGCCATGAACTTCAGCGAAGGTCATTATCTACAAATAGAAACTGTTGCTCAATTGGCTGCAAGTCAACACCCCAAATTGGCGCAGCGTTTTATGGAATTTGTTTTAACCTCTGAGTTTCAAAAACATATAGCGACCGGGAATTGGATGTATCCGGTGATAAAAATTACCCTACCAAAAGGGTTTGATGAATTAATCCAGCCTCAAAAAGTACTGCATTATTCCTCTAAAGAGGCTGCAGAAAATCGCAATAAATGGATAAATTTATGGCAAACCACCGTCAGTCTTTGAATCTTCATTCATTAACTTCAGGTGTTGTAATAGCAGGTCTATTGATTCTTTTAAGTTTATCGGTTGCCCTTAGTATTTTACGTTATAGCTGTTTAACTGAAATCAAAACTCTATGGCAGGATCAGTATTTATGGCATGTGATTCGGTTCACCTTCTGGCAAGCGCTATTATCAACACTATTGTCTATATTACCCGCTATTTTTGTTGCAAGAGCTCTGTATCGAAGGCAATTTTTGGGAAAACAACTTTTTTTAAGGCTCTGTGCGATGACATTAGTATTACCTGTTTTAGTCGCCGTGTTTGGAATACTAAGTGTTTATGGTCGAGAAGGTTGGCTATCCCAGCTATTTTCTATTTTAGGCATGAAATACACTTTTTCGCCTTATGGTTTAACAGGCATCCTATTAGGACATGTTTTTTTTAATTTGCCTTTAGCGACCCTGTTATTGCTACAGGCACTAAAGAACATTCCGATTGAACAAAAAAAGCTGTCGGCTCAACTTGGCATGAACGGTTTTCAGCATTTTCGTTGGGTTGAGTGGCCTTATTTAAGGCGTCAAATTTTGCCTACAGGGGCACTAATCTTCATGCTTTGCTTTGCCAGCTTTGCTATTGTTCTTTCTCTTGGTGGTGGACCAAAAGCAACAACGATAGAATTGGCTATCTATCAGGCATTACACTATGACTATAATTTAAACCGAGCGGCTCTATTATCATTGATACAAATGGTGTTTTGTCTTGGACTGTTTTTTTTAAGTGAAAAACTAAACGGCGTCTTGGCGGTTAATAATCATTATGAATATTTATGGATTCAATCAAAAAATAATCTGTGGGAATTAATAGTTGATATATTGATCATAAGTGGAGTATTGCTCTTGTTGTTACCACCATTACTGTCTGTCATTATCAATGGCTGCCATCACGGTTTATTGCAAGCACTAAAGCAAGACGCACTTTGGCAGGCCACCTTCACTTCATTAAAAGTGTCAATCAGTTCGGGAATACTTTGTCTTATACTCACCATGATGCTTTTATGGAGTCATCGCGAACTGAAAACCCAGGGTTTTACAGGTTATGCCAATATACTTACAATGAGCGGAATGCTGATACTGGTTATTCCTAGCATTGTTCTGGCGACTGGAATTTTTTTATTGTTACAAGATAATACAGGGTTACCTGAATCTCCTTATGGATTAATTATTCTGACCAATGCCTTGATGGCGATGCCATATACATTAAAGGTGTTGGAAAATCCAATGCAAGATTTAGCTGAGCGTTATCATCAATTATGTTTATCTTTGAATGTAATAGGTATGAGACGATTACGGTGGATAGAATTACTCGCCTTAAAACACCCGTTAGCACAATCATTAGCTTTTGCATGCGTCTTATCTATGGGAGATTTTGGCATCGTCGCCGTATTTGGCGGGGGAAATTCACCAAACAATGATGAACCTTTTCGGACTCTTCCTTTTTATTTATATCAGCAAATAGGAGCCTATCGTATTAATGATGCAGCAGTGACAGCTTTACTTCTCTTATTATTGTGCTTTTTCATCTTTATTTTTATTGAAAAATTACCAGGGCGCCATGTTAATTCTTGAAGATGTGATCTATTTATATGATGGGTTGCATATGCATTTTAATTTTCAAATAAAGCAAAATGAAAGAGTCGCTATTCTTGGTCCCAGTGGTGCAGGTAAAAGCACTTTATTAAGCCTCATTTCTGGTTTTTTAACAGCAGATAAAGGGCTCATTTTTTTAAATAATCAAAACCACACATCCACCACCATAGATAAAAGACCAATATCCATATTATTTCAGGAAAATAATTTATTTTCTCATCTTACCATTGAGCAAAATATCGGATTAGGATTGAATTCGAGTTTAAAATTAACGCCAAGTCAAAAAATATCTCAGGTAGAAATCGCTAAAAAAATGGGAATAGAAAATTATTTACAGCGTCTTCCAGCACAGCTTTCCGGGGGGCAACGTCAACGAGCGGCGTTGGCTCGTTGTTTTTTACGAAGTCAACCTATTTTATTATTAGATGAGCCTTTTTCGTCATTAGATCCGGCACTACGCCATGAAATATTGCAATTACTAGATGAAATTTGTACAGAGCGCCAAATCACTTTGTTAATGGTGTCCCATAATTTAGCAGATGCTGCCCGTATTGCTAAACGTACATTATTAATTGTAGAGGGTAAAATTTATTACGATGGCTCTACTCACGATCTGCTGACAGGAAATACACCAGAAGCCAGTGTTCTTGGTATTCACCCCATTTTTTAAAATAGTTTAAAAGTATATGCGCATTCCTCGTATTTATCACCCATATCCTTTCTTTGCTCACACACAAATTGAGTTGAGCGAGGAAGCCGCTCATCATGTCATAAGGGTTTTACGTATGAAGCCAGGGCAGAGCTTGTATTTATTTCATGATAGTAATGATATTATTCAGGCAAATATTATTCGTATAGATAAAAAAAAAGTGTATGTTCAGCTGAAAGAAGCCATACTGCAAAATAATGAATCTCCGTTGTATTTACATTTAGGCCAAGTGATTTGTCGCTCTGAAAAAATGGAATACACACTTCAAAAATCGGTGGAATTAGGTGTGCATTCGGTCACTCCGTTGTTTTCGGAACGCTGTGGTGTCAAAATAGATGGAGAGCGTTTACAAAAAAAAATTCAGCAATGGAAAAAAATCGCGATTTCAGCGTGTGAACAATGCGGACGTAATAAAATTCCAAAAATCTATAATGCGCTTCCACTTCATAACTGGTGTGCACACCAGGATAATAGCTTAAAGTTAAATTTTGTTCCTAAAGCAAATAACCGCATTAACACTTTAATTCCTCCTGTCAGCCGTGTCCGAATTTTGATTGGTCCGGAAGGAGGGCTCTCCAACGACGAGATTGCAATGGCCGCCGATTATGAGTTTTTGCCCATTTCATTAGGTCCTCGGGTCTTACGTACGGAAACCACCGCTTTGACTGCAATCACAGCGCTACAAGTTCGTTTTGGTGATTTAGGCTAACGGGGAGGGACAAAAAATGATAAAAAAAATGGGTATCGTGATGGATCCAATATCTTCCATTAACATTAAAAAAGACACCAGTTTCGCTATTTTGTTAGAAGCGCAAAATAGGGGATGGGAATTACATTATATGGAAATGGGTGATCTTGCTTTACGAGATGGAGATGCTATGGCGAGGACCCGTTTGCTGAGTGTGAAGCAGGATGAAAAAAATTGGTATTATTTTACAGAACACGGGGAAACCGCAAATTTACCCTTAGAGCAACTTGATGTGATTTTGATGCGTAAAGATCCGCCATTTGACATGGCGTTTATCTATGCGACCTATATTCTAGAGCGAGCAGAAGCCAAAGGTACACTGGTCGTTAATAAACCACAAAGTTTGCGAGATTGTAATGAAAAATTATTTACTTCTTGGTTTTCTGAATTCACACCAGCCACTTTGGTCAGCAGTAACATGGACAAGCTTCGTGGATTTCATAAAGAACAAAAAGATATTATTCTAAAACCTCTTGATGGTATGGGTGGTGAATCCATTTTCCGGATCACAAAAGAGGATACTAATCTTTCTGTTATTCTAGAAACGCTCACAAAAAATGGGCATCAATTATGTATGGCGCAAAAATTTTTACCGGAGATTACAGAAGGTGATAAGCGCGTTTTAGTCGTAGATGGTGATCCCGTTCCTTATTGCTTGGCACGCATTCCCGCCCAAGGCGAAACTCGGGGCAATTTAGCTGCTGGGGGTAAAGGTGAAGTGCGCCCTTTGACTAACAGTGATTGGAAGATTGCTAATAGTATTGGGCCAGTGTTAAAAGAAAGAGGATTATTATTTGTTGGCCTGGATATTATTGGCCACCATTTAACTGAAATTAATGTCACTAGCCCTACTTGTGCTCGTGAAATTGAAACAGAGTGCCATATTTCTATTACGGCTATGCTGATGAATGCCATTGAAAAAAATTTATTTCAAAATAAAGATCATTATAAACAAGAGTGATTTTTATTTTAATAGTTAGCTCTCATAATAATTTGAAATAGGTTAATCTACAACTCACCTAAATAATTTTTATCTTTATACATTAATTTTGAAAAATACAATGAATTTACAGCATCATTTTCTTATCGCTATGCCTCTACTCCAAAATACTTATTTTGAACGCAGTGTGATTTATGTCTGTGAACATAATGAAAATGGAGCGATGGGTTTGATGATCAATCAACCGGTTGCTCGTTTTACCTTGGAAAGGTTATTAAAAAAGTTAAATATCTCGTCGGTGCATGATGCAGGACATTTAAATAAACCTGTGATGAGCGGAGGCCCCCTGTCAGATGATCGAGGTTTTATTTTACATTCTCCACAATCAGGATTTAATTCTAGTATTCATGTTTCAGATGACACTATGATTACTACCTCAAAAGATATTTTGAAAACACTCGGTACAAAAAAACAACCTAAAAATATCATGGTCGCTGTAGGATATACCGGTTGGCAAAAAGGTCAGTTAGAGCAGGAATTAATAGACAATGTCTGGCTAACCACAAAAGCAGATACAGAAATTTTATTTAATACCCTAATACCTAATCGCTGGTATGAAGCTGCCAGTAAACTAGGAATTAATATTTTTCATATTGCGCAACAAGCAGGGCATGCTTAATGCGATGGACCAATATTATTGCTTTTGATTTTGGTACAAAAAGTATTGGTGTTGCTATCGGTCAAAATATCACAGAAACCGCCAGACCATTAACGGCCTGCAAATCAAAAAATGGCACTCCGGATTGGATCAAAATCGAAAGATTATTATCAGAATGGTATCCTGATTTAGTGGTGGTAGGATTTCCCTTAAATATGGATGGTACAGAACAACCGATCACTGAAAGTGCCCGTCAATTTGGTCATGCTTTATATCGACGTTTTGGTATCAAAGTCGTCTTTCACGATGAAAGACTCAGCACAGCAGAAGCTCGTGCTTACCTGTTTGATAAAGGGGGATATCAGGCACTCAACAAAAGTAGTGTCGATGCCACTTCTGCCGTCATCATCTTGGAAAGCTGGTTTTCTTCAAACAAAGCACAAGATCGTGCCTTATGAAACAAAAAAGAAAGCCGCCTACTTTTTACATTGAGAGTTTTTTATGACACAGGTCAAAGTGGCAGCAACTCAAATGTCTTGTTCTTGGAATTTGCCTGAAAATATTGAGAAAGCCGAAAAATTAATACGAAAAGCACATGCTCAAGGTGCTCAGATTATCTTAATTCAGGAGCTCTTCGCCACTCCTTATTTTTGTATTGATCAAAACCCCGCACATTATAGCTTGGCTGAAAATGTCGAAAGCAGTGTTCTGATTAAGTATTTTTCTGCTTTGGCCGCTGAATTAGCCGTTGTATTGCCGCTGAGTTTTTTTGAATCTGCCCACAATGTTTATTATAACTCTCTGGTGGTCATTAATGCAGATGGCACTGTATTAAATCTTTACCGAAAGACACATATTCCTAATGGCCCAGGGTATCAGGAAAAGCATTTTTTTACGCCCGGAGATACCGGGTTTCAAGTATGGGACACCTCGTATGCCAAAATAGGTGTGGGAATTTGTTGGGATCAATGGTTTCCAGAAACGGCCCGTTGCCTTGCGTTAAAAGGTGCGGAGATTATTTTTTATCCTACTGCTATTGGCTCTGAGCCAAATTTTCCTGAAATCAACAGCCAGCCCCATTGGACCTTTGTGCAACAAGGTCATGCTGCAGCAAATATGGTACCTATTGTCGTTTCCAATCGAATTGGCAAAGAACTCAGTCGATATGTTGAGGGATTAGAAATCACTTTTTATGGCTCTTCTTTTATTACAAACCATATCGGAGAGATAGTTGCTGAGGCCACTCAAACAGAAGAAGCAGTTTTAGTGTATGAATTTGATTTGAAAAAAATTGCTGTTCAACGGTCATCATGGGATCTATTTCGCGACCGCAGACCCGAAATGTACGAAACCCTGAATACCAGTGATGCCCAAACAAGGAGGCGATAATGTCTTTTCCTTTATGTTACCTACCTAACACACCTCAAAAAGACGGATTTTATATGCCTGCGGAGTGGGCGGCTCATCAAGCTATATGGATGCTGTGGCCCTATCGCCACGATAACTGGCGTGATCATGCTCTTCCAGTACAAAAAACCTTTGCTCAGATTGCGGAAGCAATATCACAAACCACTCCTGTTTATATGGGTGTGCCGGCTATTTTTATGTCACAGGCAAAAAAAATCATGTCGTCTCAGATTAATTTGGTAGAAATGAACAGCGACGATGCCTGGGTGCGCGATACGGGTCCTACGATGGTTACAAATGGGTCAGAAATTCGGGCGGTTCATTGGAAATTCAACGCTTGGGGAGGGGCATTGGGAGGGCTGTATGATGACTGGCGGAAGGATGAAAAAGTAGCCCAAAAAATCAGTCAGTTCCATAATTATTCGCTTTATAAAGCGCCGATTATATTAGAAGGGGGCTCTATCCATACTGACGGAGAGGGCACTTTACTGACCACATCAGAATGCTTGCTTCACAAGAATCGTAATCCAGATTTAACACAATCAAACATTGAAAAAGTCCTTGTTGAATATTTAGGGGTTACTCATTTTATATGGTTGCCTGAGGGATTATGTAATGATGAAACAGATGGTCATATCGACAATATATGTTGTTTTGTTAGGCCAGGAGAGGTTGCCCTGCATTGGACAGAGGATGTAAAGGATACACAATACGCGCGGTCACTTTCGGCTTATGAAACGCTATCGCAAGCGAAAGATGCGCGAGGTCGATCCTTGAAAATATGGAAAATTCCAGCGCCATCGCCTCTTTATAGGAAGAAAAAGGAAAAAATCGGTATTTTTGCGAATGGTTCTTCTCGTCAACCAGGGGAACGATTGGCGGGATCTTACATCAATTTTTTAAATACTAATCAGCAAATTGTTTTTCCATTACTTAATGATCCTCATGATACAGAGGCCGGTGAGATATTTAAAAAAATATTTCCTGATTATCAAATCACAGGTATTCCTGCTCGAGAAGTCTTGCTGGGTGGAGGAAATATTCACTGTGTTACTCAGCAAGTTCCAAAATAAAAATGAGTTCTTTAATTAAGCGTCAATTGTGATTATATGATGTTAGGCAGCTCTAAAGATTTTAAAGTTCAGTAAGAGCTTGCTGAATCGGTTTAACGAACAATTTGGTAGGCAGTGCAAAGTGATAAAGCTTGTGCTTTATTTTCAAAAATTCCAGTTTGAATACAGAGTAGATCAACGTGAATACGTGGGTGCTTTGTGTTTGAATCCGGCGGGTAGGTTATTTCGCGAGTGAGGCATTTGATTTTAAGAATTGATGAAACCTTTCCACTGTCCACCAGATTGAATCAGCCCGCGCTGCCGTGTCTTTGTTTGTAAATACCCTGAAATCAGAAGAACTTCTTTTTTAAAGCCTTTAAACCAGCCTCACTCATTCTTGTTGCTCTGATAATTTCAGTGAACCAATACGGACGAAATGCCCCTGCTTCCTATCTTCTTTCACTCAACACCCTAGACGGTTCTATTTCAGAGAAGCGATAAAATCCCTCTTTTTTGCACAATAAATTCGATATTTTCTTGATTTGAATTTTAACTGATTAATCACGCAGTTTTATATCATCACGTGCATTTGTTCATTCCCCCCCCCCTCACTGGCGGGTGGCAATATCACAAAATCAAATCGGTGTTTTTGACTACTTCAAATGCCACGGGTATGGATACGCAATCAGAATGATACAACGCATTGAGCAGATTCACTCCTTTAACAGAGAGATTTTTACTGGGGTCATAATGCCCCCCAGCACATGATGTCATTCTAATCTCTCTCCGCTTTTTCTATAATTGTATCGTCAAAAATAAGGCACCCCTCTTCACGTTTAATTTCATGAACACTGGCTTTGCCTCCTGCCATAACTCTTTCGATCTGTACTCTCGTTTGGATAAAAAACGGGTTATCTGCTCGTGACTCATCGCCTGCCCCAGGGCCTTAGACAACCCTGTCGCCCTTGCTTGCCCAGAGCTTGTTATAAAAAATCAGTGTAGAATTCAAATTCTTTAGATTTCATTGTGCAACTTTCTCTATTTCATGGCTGATGGATCATGTTCAGTATTATCTGATCCTTCAAGAACGCTTCGTAATATCGATGATGTAAGCAATTCGTTTAATTTGTTCCTAAAAAATTAAAATGCTATAGTTTTAAAAATTTTAATACATTAAAAATTAAGGAATGAATAGATAATGAATACGAAAAACCACAATGACGTTTTTCAACATCATCACCACATATTCATTGTTCATATCAGAGAAAAATTTTTTTATCTAGAAGCTGCTTCACCTCATGCCATATAAAAAATTTCAGATGGATAGTTTGCGTTCTCATTGGCCTCGCCATGTTGCTATTATTATGGATGGCAATGGTCGATGGGCTGAAAAAAAAGGTAAATTAAGAATACTTGGACATAAAGAAGGTGCAAGATCTGTACGTAATGTGGTTAACTTTGCGGTGAATCATCGTTTACCTTCCCTCACGCTTTATGCGTTTAGCAGTGAGAATTGGCATCGCCCAGAAAAAGAAGTGACCGCCTTGATGAGGCTTTTTATGCAAACTTTGGGAAATGAAGTCAAAAATTTGCATAAAAATAATGTTTGCTTTCAAATTATTGGTGATATAAGCCGCTTTACTCCACGTTTACAAAACCGTATTCGTAGCGCCGAAGAGCTCACAGAAAATAATAATGGTTTAAAACTTAACATTGCTGCTAATTATGGTGGTCGTTGGGACATCATAAAAAGTGTGCAATCTTTAGCAGCACTCGTTAAAATAGGGCAACTGGAGCCTTCCCAAATTAATGAAGAATTAATGAATTCTTATCTTAGCCTTAAAGAACAACCTGATGTAGATTTGATGATCAGAACGGGCGGGGAATATCGTGTGAGTAATTTTTTATTGTGGCAAATCGCTTATACGGAATTTTATTTTACTGATGTGCTCTGGCCTGATTTTGATGAATTCATTTTTGAAAGTGCATTAAATGCGTTTGCCAAACGTGAGCGTCGTTTCGGCAGGACAGTACCTATTGATGTTGATATATCCTAAGGAAAACTTTTGCTAAAGCATCGTTTCATCACCGCTTTAATCTTACTTCCGATTGTTATCAGTGCAGTGTTTTTATCATCAACATTATGCTTTGCGATTGTGACCCTGGTGATTTGCCTTTTAGCAGCATGGGAGTGGGGAAGATTAGCGGGATTGACTGTGTTCTCTCAAAGGATTGGTTTAATAATTTTTTTTAGTATTTTTTTAATATCACTATTGTTAAATTTTTTAACTGATCAATCCTCCATTCATTTCTTACCCTTTGGCTTTAGTCTGCTTATTTGGTTATCTTTAGGATGGTGGATTATTGCGTTAATCCTAGTATTAACCTATCCGAATTCCGCGGTTTTTTGGCAGCACTCCTCTTTTTTACGTATCATTTTTGGAATATTAACGATTATCCCTTTTTTTTGTGGGATGTTGGCCCTGCGTCAATACGCCTATGAACAAGATCATAAAATTGGCATTGTCTGGCTTTTTTACCTAATGCTGTTGGTGTGGGGAGCTGATTCTGGAGCTTATATCTTTGGTAAAAGATTTGGTAAGCATCAATTAGCACCAAAAATATCACCAGGTAAAACTTGGGAAGGATTAATAGGCGGCCTGTTGGTCTCTACCCTCATATCTTTATTATTTGCTTATTATTTTCCCTTAGGGATCACGTATCAAAAGCTTTTCATTTGCTCAGTTATTTCTGTGTTTGCTTCGATCTTGGGTGACCTCACTGAAAGCATGTTCAAACGTCAAGTAAGGATCAAAGATAGTGGCTATTTGATTCCAGGCCATGGTGGGATATTGGATCGTATTGATAGTTTGACTGCAGCAGTACCTGTTTTTGCCTGTTTTATGTTATTCATATTTTAGTTTTTTAAAGAAAATATGAATAATATCCACATATGTAGGTGGGAATTATCATGATTATGATCGATCTACTTTGGAATATGCTCACCTTTATCATTTCACTGACTACTTTAGTTGCAGTGCATGAATTTGGCCATTTTTGGGTGGCGCGTCGTTGTGGGGTTTATGTAGAACGTTTTTCAATTGGTTTCGGAAAACGGCTGTGGTCAACTAAGGACGCTAAGGGTACTGAATACATCATTGCTCTCATTCCATTGGGCGGATACGTTAAAATGTTAGATGAACGTATTCAGACGGTTCCTTTACATCTAAAAAATCAAGCTTTCAATAATAAAACCATTCTACAGCGTACCGCTATTATCAGTGCAGGTCCACTGGCTAATTTTCTTTTTGCCTTGCTGGCCTGGTTGTGCGCTTTTATGATAGGTGTACGTGATGTACGTTCTTTAATCATTGACGTAATACCAAACTCTATTGCTGAAAAATCAGGGATGATCATAGGTATGGAGTTAAAATCGGTTGATGGTGTTAAAACTCCTTGTTGGAATTCAGCTCGTTTGGAGCTTCTCAAAAAAGTCGGGCAGCAGCAGGTTCCAGTAGAAGTAGTTATGACAAAATCTGGCCAATTAGAAAAAAAAATACTGGATCTAAGAGACTGGGATTTAGGGAATAACAGTCAGGATCAACTATTTAATTTAGGCATCATGCCTTGTTGTTATCAATTTACCTCTGTATTATCTCACATTGCGCCGAATTCCCCTGCGGAAAAAGCAGGATTACGTATAGGTGATAAGATCGTTAGAGTGAATCATGATCTCCTGGATAGCTGGCTATCTTTTTTGACTCTGATACGAAAAAATCCAAATCAATCTTTGATATTAGAAATTGAAAGGCAAGGCGCACCGGTGACTTTAACATTAAAATTAGGTGAAAAATGGGTCAATATTGGTCGAAGTGGAAATAGGATCCAGGAAGGATTTGCTGGAATTATGCCAGAGATGCTTCCTCTCAAAGATATAGAAAGATACGAAGTTACTTGCCGATATAATCTATATTTGGCATTTTCTCATGCTGCCCAAAAAGTTTGGGAAACAATTTCTTTAACTGTGAGTACGTTAACAAAATTAATTTTGGGTAAAATACCCCTTAATTATCTAGGGGGTCCGATTTCTATTGCAATAGGTGCGGGCGCTTCAGCTAATAATGGCTTCGTTTATTACTTAATATTTCTAGCATTAATCAGTATCAACTTAGGTATAGTTAATTTACTTCCATTACCCATTTTAGACGGTGGGCATCTTCTTTTTTTAGCGATGGAAAAATGTAGAGGAAGGCCGATTTCTGAAAAAATACAGAATTTAAGTTATCGGATTGGGTTGATTTTTTTGCTGTTATTAATAGTTATTGCACTTTATAATGATTTTTCTCGCTTTTAACGGCTCGAAGCTGACTAGGAAAACGTATAACGACGATGGTAATGAAAAAATTATTCATAGCATCGCTGCTTCTTGGCAGCGCCACAGTACATGGTTCAGATAAATTTAAGGTAGAATCTATTCATTTCGAAGGTTTGCAAAGAGTATCTCCCGGAGCAGCTCTTCTCAGTATTCCTTTTCACATTGGTGATGAAGTAAATGATGCTGATTCCGCTTCTGCTGAAATTATTCGTTCACTATTTGCGACTGAGAATTTTGAGAAGGTTGATGTTGCTCATGATGGCGGCAAATTGATCATCAAAGTCAAAGAACGCCCTACCATTGCTAATATTACGTTCTCAGGTAATAAATCAATGCAAGATGAGGTGCTTAAACAAAATCTTAAGTCATCTGGAATTAGAGTAGGTGAAGCATTAGATGCTACTACTTTATCTCACATTGAAAAAGGATTGGAAAATTTTTATTACAGTGTGGGTAAATATAGCGCTTCGGTGAAAGCGATTGCGACACGTCTGCCACGCAATCGTGTTGACTTGAAACTCGTTTTCATTGAAGGGGTCTCTGCAAAAATTCAGCAAATTAATATTATAGGTAACCATGCATTCAGCAGTGAGACTCTGCTTTCACGTTTTCAATTACGTGATGAGGTACCTTGGTGGAATTTAATGGGTGATCTTAAATACCAAAAACAAAAATTAGTAGGAGATCTTGAAACTCTACGGAGTTTTTATCTTGATCGTGGTTATGCAGGTTTTAAAATTGATTCCACTCAAGTCAGTTTAACTCCAAATAAAAAAAGTATTTATGTGACAATTAATATTACTGAAGGGAGCCAGTATAAACTTCAAGATATTACTGTTAGTGGAAATATGGCCGATTATATTTCTCAAGCAAAAAAAATAGCCAAAATTAAACCTGGTGAACTCTATAACTTCAGCAAAGTCACTCAAATTGCAGATAACATTAAAAAAATGTTGAGCAGTTATGGCTATGCTTATCCAGATTTACAGATTCACCCTAAAGTAAACGAAAAAGATAAAACAGTAAAATTAGAGATTGAAGTAGATTGTGGAAAGCGGTTTTACGTTCATCATGTTGTTTTTTCAGGTAACACCACGACAAAAGATATTGTTTTACGGCGTGAGTTACGTCAAATGGAAGGCGCATGGTTAAACAACGATCAAGTTCAACTAGGTAAAGACCGGCTCAATCGTTCGGGATATTTTGAAACTGTTGAAGTACAAACTCAACGTGTTCCCAATACTTATGACCAAGTAGATATCATCTATAAAGTTAAGGAACGTAACACCGGTATCATGAACTTTGGTGTTACCTATGGCACAGGGGGAGGGCTTGGATTTCAGGCAGGCGTTGATCAAGATAATTGGTTAGGTACAGGCAATAAGGTCAGTATTAACGGAACTAAGAACAGTTACCAAACTTATGCTGAATTTTCTTTAACCGATCCTTATTTTACTGTAGATGGCGTGAGCTTGGGTGGGCGAGTTTTTTACAATAATTTTAAGGCAGATAAAGCGCAACTTTCGAGTTATAAAAACAGCAGCTATGGTATCGAGAGTAATATCGGCTTGCCCATCAATGAAAATAATTCATTCAGCCTGGGTTTAGGATATGCATATAATAGCCTTTCTGATATGTCACCTCAGCTTGCAATGTGGCGCTATCTTAAATCTTTAGGTAAAAATCTAAACTATACTGATCGTCTTAATTTTAAGACTCACGATTATATGTTCAATACAGGTTGGATTTTTGATAATCTGGATCGTGGATATTTTCCAACATCTGGAATAAAATCTTCCATCACTGGTAAAGTAACTATCCCAGGTTCAAACAATGAATTTTATAAACTTATCTTCGATACTTCTGCTTATTATCCATTAAACGAAAATCGCTCCTGGATCATGTTATTCAGGGGTCGTATCGGATACGGTAGTGGCTTCAGTCATAAAGAAATGCCATTTTATGAAAATTTTTATGCTGGAGGAGCAGGCAGCCTCAGAGGTTTTCAATCAAATAATATAGGCCCTAAAGCGGTATATTATATAGATAATGGCAATAAAATAAAAAATTCTACGGATGCTATTGGAGGAAACGCACTCGCCGTAGGTAGTCTAGAGTTAATTACTCCGACTCCTTTGATTAGTGAAAAATATACGAACTCTGTCCGCACTTCTGTTTTTATTGATTTCGGTACAGTATGGGACACAAATTGGGAAGATACAGAACAAACACGAGCAGCGGGGGTTTCAAATTATAGCAACATGGATAATATTCGTGTTTCAGCTGGCGTCGCTTTGCAATGGATATCACCATTAGGCCCATTGACATTTTCTTATGCTACTCCAATTAAAAAGTATGAAGGCGATCAATCAGAACAGTTTCAATTTAATATCGGCAAAACTTGGTAAATTTTTTTTAAAAATATAGGAAATAAATATGAAAAAATTTTTAGTGATACTCAGTATTTTTTTAGGATTATCTCTTACACTGCCTGCCCAAGCTGCAAGTCATATTGCTGTTGTTGACATGCAAACCATTGTTCAAAACTCACCTGAAAAAAAAGAAGCAGATAAAAATTTCGAAATTAAATTTAAAGAACGCGAAACAAAGCTGAAAATAGAAAAAGTTGATTTAGAAGATAAAATAAAGAACTTTGAGAAAAATTCTCCAACAATGAAACAAACGGAACGTAAAAAACTTCAAAAAGAAATTGACGACAAACGTGACATCTTTATAAAAAATATGAAATCATTTCAAAATGATACTTCTAAATTTCAAGCAGAAGAAAGTACAAAAATTTTTCGCAATATTAAAAGTATTGTCAAGTCAGTTGCCTCTAAAAAGGGATATGAAACCGTGATTGACTTTAATACTGTGATTTATAATAAAAATGATAAAAGCGACATCACTAATGATGTTTTAAGAGAAATGCTTAATAAAGCTAAAAAATAAAACCGATGAGACCTCATTTTTTATTATCTGATTTAGCGAATCAATTAAATGCGAAATTGCAAGGGGACGGTAATACGATCATTACCAGTATTGCGCCTTTGCAATCTGCCCAAAAAAATCAAATCACCTTTTTAACCAGCAAACCTTACAAAAAGTACCTTTCTGATTCTCAAGCCGGTGCAATTATACTAACGGAATCTGATTTACCGTTTTGTAATACGCCCGCCTTAGTGGTGAAAGATCCTTATTTGGCCTATGCCCTTTTATCTAAGATAATGGATACTACCCCTGCACCAGCAGAAAATATTGAGCCACAGGCAGTGATTTCGCCGACGGCTCGTTTGGGGAAAAACGTCTGTATCGGGGCAAATGCTGTTATTGAATCAGGTGTTGTTTTAGAAGATGGAGTAGTGATTGGTGCAGGCTGCTTTATTGGCAAAAATGTTCATATTGGGTCAGGTACTCGTTTATGGGCGAATGTGTCTATTTATCATGATGTTGAAATTGGAGAAAGATGCTTGGTTCAATCAGGAGCGGTCATTGGTTCGGATGGTTTCGGTTATGCAAACAACAAAGGGAAGTGGGTTAAAATAGCTCAACTTGGCTCAATAAAAATTGGTCACGAAGTAGAAATTGGTGCATCTACCAGTATTGATCGAGGAACACTTGGAGATACTATTATTGGGAATGGTGTTATCATCGACAATCAATGTCAAATTGCACATAACGTGACGATTGGAGACTACACCGCCATTGCGGGTGGTGTTGTGATGGCAGGGAGTCTTAAAATTGGGCGCTATTGCCAAATTGGAGGCGCCAGTGTCATCAATGGCCATATGGAAATTGCAGATAAAGTCGTGATTACCGGCATGGCAATGGTGATGAGGCCCATTACTGAGCCAGGCATTTATTCTTCAGGTATTCCATTACAATCTAATAAGGCTTGGCGCAAAACAGCGGCGTTGGTGATGCAGATTGATAGTATGAATAAACGCCTAAAATCTTTAAAGCGTAAAATAGATAGGCAATCTATAACAGATTAATCAATAAAGGTACATTGAGAGGATTTATCCTACCCTTGTAGTCATAACATAACTCGTTACCGATTGTGGTGGAGTGAATTTCAGACAAAATTAATATGTTTGTTTAATCTTTAATAAAAAATTATGAATTTTAAATTTGCGGCCTGCCTAAAATCTTTTTCATGATCATCTCGGGCTGTGTTGTTGATAATCTCAGTTTCCAGAAAAGGAAGAGTACTTTGACAACTGATACTGATATTTTAGATATTAGAGAAATTTTAGATTTATTGCCGCATCGTTACCCCTTTTTATTGGTAGATCGTGTGATAGATTTAAAAAAAAATAAATCCTTACGTGCCATAAAAAATATTTCTTTTAATGAGCCCTTTTTTCAAGGACATTTTCCCAAAAAACCTATTTTTCCTGGCGTGTTAATCTTAGAAGCCATGGCCCAAGCTACAGGGATTTTAGCCTTTAAAAGCAAAGGTAAATTGCAATCTGGTGAAATTTATTATTTTGCGTGCATTGAGAAGGCCCGCTTTAAACGTCCAGTGCACCCAGGAGATCAGATGATATTAGAAGTCAATTTTCTTAATGAGAGGCTAGGCTGTGCCCGCTTTACTGGTGTTGCTAAAGTGGATGAAGAGCTTGTCTGTGAGGCCACGATGATGTGCGCTCGCAGTCGAGAGGTATAATAAATGATTCAAAAAAAAACTTTTATTCATCCAACCAGTATTGTTGAAAAAGGTGCAATTGTTCATGAGGGCGCTCATATTGGTCCCTTTTGTTATATTGGATCACAGGTAGAAATCGGCTCTGGTACGGAATTAAAATCTCATATCGTGATTAATGGTATAACTAAAATAGGAAAAAACAATGTCATTTATCAATTTTGTTCTATTGGTGAAGTGAATCAAGACTTAAAATATAAAGGTGAATTCACAAGGGTTGAAATTGGTGACTCGAATTTAATTCGAGAAAGTGTATCTATTCATCGGGGCACTGAACAGGGAGAGGGTGTAACCTGTGTTGGCAATCATAATTTATTAATGTTTAACACGCATGTTGCGCACGACTGTCTCATTGGTCACCACTGTATTTTAGCTAATAGTACAACCTTGGGGGGGCACGTTGAAATACACGATCATGCGGTTATTGGTGGCCTTTCGGCTGTGCACCAATTTTGCAAGGTAGGCAGCTATGCAATGTTGGCGGGTTGCTCTGCGGTTGTAAAACACATTCCGCCTTTTATACTGGCTCAAGGTAATCATGCCTCTCTTGTTGGTCCTAACACTGTAGGACTAAAACGCCATTTTTCTGAAGCAAAATACAAAGCCATCCTTAGAGCCTATCAGCTGCTATATAAGCAGGGTAAAAGTTTAGAGGATGCAAAACTCGAACTCGCTAAGTTAGCGGAGTTACATCCTGTCGTTATATTACTTTTGAATTTTTTAAATCAAATCGATCTTAATTCTGATAAAAACCGTGGAATTGTTCGTTAAAATGCAAAATCGTTCATTCACGATTGGATTGGTTGCAGGTGAAGCTTCAGGCGATATTTTAGCAGCAGGATTGATACGAGCACTGAAAGCTCAGCTTCCCAATGTATCTTTTGTCGGGGTTGCTGGCCCCTTAATGCAGGCTGAGGGCTGTGAAGTATGGTATGAAATGGAAAAGCTTTCCGTCATGGGCATACTTGAGGTGTTGCATCACTTACCTCGTTTAATTCATATTCGAAGAGATTTAACTCGTCGTTTTATGATGCTTCGTCCCGATATATTTATTGGTATTGATGCCCCTGATTTTAATATCAGGCTTGAAAAAAAATTAAAACAAAAAGGGATTCGCACTCTTCATTATGTGAGTCCTTCTGTTTGGGCCTGGCGTCAAAATCGTCTCTTTAGTCTTGCTCAAGCGACCGACATGGTATTGGCGCTGTTTCCCTTTGAAAAACAATTTTACGATCGTTTTAATATCCCCTGTTATTTTGTTGGTCATATGATGGCCGATGAAATCCCTTTAATACCAGACAAATCAGCAGCAAGAATGGCTTTGGGAATTGATCAAAACAGCTTATGTTTGGCTTTGCTTCCCGGTAGTCGGCAGGCAGAGTTAGCTTTGCTGGGCGCTGATTTTATTCGCACGGCGATGCTTTTGCATCAACAACTGCCTCAATTAAAAGTGCTGGTGCCGCTTTCCAACAATCAACGGCGAAAACAGTTTGAACGTATTCAAGCGAAAATAGCTCCCCACTTTTCTATGCATCTTTTTAATGGCCAAGCCAGGTTAGTGCTAGAGGCCAGTAATGCAGCGCTATTGGCATCAGGGACAGTTACTCTGGAATCAATGTTGGCAAAATGCCCTATGGTTGTCAGTTACCGCTTAAAATATTTGACCTATTGGATTGCAAAACTGCTTGTCAAAACTCCTTATTTTTCACTACCCAATTTATTGGTGGGAGAAAGATTAGTGCCAGAATTATTACAAAAAAACTGTGATCCTCAAAAATTAAGCAATGAATTACTACCTTTACTGAAGGGAGGGAAAAACGTCCAAATGTTAAAAGAACGTTTTTTAGTTTTACATCAAAGTCTCCGTTGTGGAGCAAATCAAAAAGCGGCGCAAGCTGTTCTGGCTCTCATCAAATGATGACATCTGATTTTATTTATCCTGAAGCTCAATCGATTGCAGGTGTCGATGAAGTAGGCAGGGGTCCATTGGCGGGACCGGTTGTCACTGCAGCGGTCATCCTGGATCCTAAAAATCCGATTATCGGTTTGGCTGATTCAAAAACATTGAGTAAAAAAAAGCGGATGGCATTATATGAAGAGATCACGCACAAAGCTTTGGCTTGGAGTCTGGGTCGTGCTGAGTCAAAAGAAATTGATGAAATCAATATTTTTCATGCCACCTTACTGGCCATGCAAAGGGCAGTCAACGCTCTTGGCATCAAAACTGATCATGTATTAATTGATGGTCATATTTGCCCGATTTTGTCCATGCCGTCATCCTCTATCGTTAAGGGAGACAGCAAGGTTCCAGAGATCAGCGCGGCTTCTATTTTAGCCAAAGTGACACGTGATAGAGAAATGGAGGCCTTAGATAAGGTGTTTCCTGGTTATGGATTTGCTCAACATAAAGGTTATCCCACGGCTTTTCATTTAGAAAAATTGGCGCTTCTTGGTCCAACAGAACAACATAGACGAAGTTTTCGTCCGGTCAGGCGTGCTCTTATTTCATTAACAGGTTAATAAAGCAAACATCGACTTCTTTTCAAATAAATTGATTCCATTCTTGAATTTATGCATACCGGCAAGTATAGTGGTGCGCTATTTTCAGCCACCCATCAACAAAGTTCCTTGCCTCTATGAACAGCGGTTGGTTTTTTAGCAAGAGGCTTAATAATCCAAAAGGGGCAACACCATGCGTCATTACGAAATTGTATTTATGGTTCATCCGGATCAAAGTGATCAAGTGCCCGGAATGATACAACGTTATAGTACAGTGATCACTCAATCAGGGGGGCAGATTCATCGTATTGAAGACTGGGGCCGGCGACAGTTAGCCTATGCGATTAATAAATTACATAAAGCACACTATGTTTTATTAAACGTTGAAGCCCCTCAAAACGCCATCAATGAATTGGAAACCAATTTTCGTTTCAATGATGCAGTGATGCGTAATCTTATAAAACGTATGAACCATGCGGTGACTGAAGAATCGCCTATCATAAAAATGAAAGACGAACGTCGTGAAGTCGTTGAGTTAACAACATCAGGATCTGAGGACAACCAAAAGGATCACCATAAAGAGGATCTTGATAAGAAAACAGATGAATTTTCTGAAGAAAATTGACCTTGTTGACGACAAACAAGTGGCTCTTGTCTGGTACTGTATGTAAAGCTCCGATACAAAAAGTCAGCCCTTCTGGCATTCCTCATTGTCAGTTTTTGCTTGAGCATCGTTCTCAACAAAAGGAAGCGGGATTATACCGACAAACATGGTGTCGTATTCCTGTTGTGGCGAGTGGTCATGAGTTAAAAAAACACACTCAGAACATCAGGTTTGGTACTCAACTAACTATAGAAGGCTTTGTCAGCTGCCATCAAATCCGTGATAAATTGGTGCTGCATGCTGAAAAAATAAAGTTCATAAATTTTGGAGAATAGCCTCATGGCACGTTATTTTCGCCGCAGAAAATTCTGTCGTTTTACCGCAGAAGGCGTAAAGCAAATTGATTATAAAGATATTATCATGTTGAAAAATTACATCACTGAAAGTGGCAAAATTGTTCCCAGTCGTATCACAGGTACTTGCTCTAAATATCAGCGCCAGCTTGCACAAGCCATCAAGGTTGCACGTTACCTATCTTTGTTGCCTTATACTGATGAACATCAGTAGTAGCAGTCTCCATTAATTCACTTGAGAGGATAAGGTAATGGAAGTCATATTGTTAGATGAAATAGAAAATTTTGGTCAATTAGGTGACAAGGTAAAGGTAAAACGAGGTTTTGCTCGAAATTTCCTTTTGCCAAAAGGGAAGGCAGTTCTTGCCACTAAAAAAAATATGGCTTATTTTGATGAGCGGCGCTCTGAATTAGAATCCAAAGCAGCTAAGGCTATTGAAGAAGCCAAGGCACGTGCGCGCGCTATTAACGAATTAGCTAGCCTAACTATTGCTTCTAAAGCAGGGAGTGAAGGTAGGCTCTTTGGTTCCATAGGAACTCGTGATATCGCGAAGTCACTGAGCGATGCAGGTATTCCTGTTATGAAAAATGAAGTTCGATTATTAAATGGCTTTTTGAGAACTTTGGGCGAACATGAAGTTCATTTCAAAATATACAATGGTGTGTTTGCACAGCTGAAAGTTATTATTATTTCAGAAGATTAGACAATCACTTTGAATCAAGAAACGCCCCTTTAAGGGCGTTTTTTTTAACATGTTTTTCTTACTAAAAAAGCCTCGTTCGCTTTGAATCATGATCGTCAAAAAATATGAAATTAACCTTATCTGATATTCAGCAGGCTAAAATATTAGTAGTAGGAGATGTGATGCTCGATCGCTATTGGTATGGGCCTGTTGAGAGAATTTCACCTGAAGCCCCTGTTTCGATTGTAAAAGTGGATCAAATTCGAGAAACCCCAGGGGGCGCAGCGAACGTGGCTATGAACATCGCTGCGCTGGGTGCAAAGGTGCATTTAATCGGCTTGATTGGTAAAGACGAAGGTGGAAAAATCCTGACTCAAAAATTATCTGAAGCTCAGGTTGATTGTGATCTTGTGTCATCAAGTACCTATTCTACTCTGATTAAATTGAGAGTCCTGTCTCGTCATCAACAGCTCATTCGACTCGATTTTGAAAAAAATGCTCACACATCAGATGCTCAAAAAATCCAAGTTCGGATTGATTCTTTATTGCCTCATATGACTGTTGTAGTGTTTTCTGATTATGAGAAAGGCACTTTAAACAAGATTCAAGAAATGATTCAACTGGCAAAAAAAGCTGAAATCCCGCTCCTAATTGATCCTAAAGGAAACAACTTCAAACGTTACAGCGGTGCCACCGTTTTAACACCCAATTTATCAGAATTTGAAGCTGTTGTCGGGCATTGTAAAAACGAGCAAGAGCTCGTGGATAAAGGATCTCAGCTGATAAAAGACTTAGATCTTTCTGCTTTACTGATAACACGTTCTGAGAAAGGTATGACCTTATTACAAAAAGCCAAGCCCCCTTTGCATCTTTCTGCTCAGGCTCAGGAAGTGTTTGATGTCACAGGAGCAGGAGATACGGTGATAGCTGTGCTAGCAACCGCATTGGCCTCTGGTCATTCTCTTGAAGAATCCTCTTTTTTTGCAAATGCAGCAGCAGGAGTAGTGGTAGGTAAATTAGGAACTTCGACTGTTTCTTTTAGCGAGTTACAAAATGCATCGGATGGCAGTAAAAGAGCAGATCTCGGTATCATGAACGAACAACAATTAAAAAATGCGGTGCAACAATCTCGTTCTCGTGGTGAAAAATTGGTCATGACAAACGGATGCTTCGACATTCTACACGCTGGGCATATTACTTATCTGTCAGAAGCAAAAAAATATGGAGATCGTCTCATTGTCGCTGTCAATACAGATGATTCTGTTCGAGAACTCAAAGGTCAAATGCGTCCCATTAATTCATTGGATCAAAGAATGGCGGTACTCAGCGCATTAAAATATGTTGATTGGGTAGTTCCATTTTCAGAAAAAACCCCAGAGCGTCTTATCTCAGAAATTTTACCGGATGTATTGATAAAAGGGGGGGACTATCAGCCACATCAAATTGCCGGAAGCAAAGCAGTGTTAGCGGCAGGTGGACAGATCAAAATATCCCCCTATCAAAATGGACTTTCAAGCAGCAAAATCATTAAAAAAATCAAAAATGACTCTTTGTGAGAATGGCGCTAAATGTCCTTTTTTTCTGATAATTTTGCTTCCAGCTTTTGAACCCGTTGCTCTAACAAGGTCAGATTCTCCCTGGTTCTCAACAGGACCTGAGTTTGAACATCAAACTCTTCACGGCTGATTAAATCAAGGCGGCTCAACTGAAATTGTAATCCCTGGCGAATTTTTTTTTCTACATCTTCTCCGAAAGTCAGCACACTTTTAGGAATAGACTTTTGCAATTTTTCAGCCATTTTTGCAATCATTTCTGGATTAAGCATCGTATTTGTATGAATGCATCCCGTTTGCAATAGCATGAATTGTTCATAATTTGACGAGCAGGTTGAGCGTTTATTGGAGCCTGACAGCTTCGAACCATCACAGCCACTGACATCTTTCTCATTGCTCAGCAAACTTTAAAGCCAAAAACAATCCAGGTTTTGGAATCACGGTCTTGGCTGTCGTCGTCATTCACTATGGCCAGAGCAAGCTTTCTGCATTCACCCTTTTTTAAGAGTTAATGACAAGCATTTGAACATATTACTGGATTTAAATTGAACCCCTATATCTCAGAGGCATCAAGCGTGTGTAACTCAATGTATTCATCTTGATAAAGATTTAATAAAAAAATTAAAATTTTGATCCATATCAAAAGAAGGTTTTTCAGTTTGGGGCTTACCAACAATGCGTGCTGGAACGCCTGCAACAGTGGTATGAGCAGGAACTGCTTCTAACACAACAGAACCCGCGCCAATTTTTGCCCCAACGCCTACTTCAATATTTCCTAACACTTTTGCTCCAGCGCCTATCATAACGCCTTCGCGAATTTTAGGATGGCGATCACCACAAGTTTTACCAGTGCCACCTAAAGTGACAGATTGTAATATAGAAACATCATTTTCTATCACTGTGGTTTCACCAATGACAATACCTGTAGCGTGATCTAGCATGATACCAAAACCAATAGTCGCAGCGGGGTGGATATCTACCCCAAACACGATAGAAATTTGATTCTGTAAATAAATAGCCAATTCCGATCGCCCTTGGCACCATAACCAATGACTAATACGATACGCTTGTAAAGCCTGAAAACCTTTAAGGTAAAGTAAAGGCGTTGAATATTTATCAACCGCAGGATCACGAGAACAGACGGCTAATATGTCTCTCGCCGCAGCCAATATCATCGTTTTATCTGAGCAGTATGCTTTTTCGAATATGTCACTGAGTACTATTGCAGGCATACTAGAATCAGAAGAAAGTTTACTGGCCAATATATAAACGAGGGCACTGCCCAAATTTTCATGTTTTAAGATAGTAGCATGAAAAAAACTAGCTAGCGCAGGTTCAGCATCGGCCATCTTTTTTGCTTCTAATTTAATGTGAGACCATATCTTTTCTAATTCTTTTTCAGACTGTCCATAATAAAGGGAGTTTTCATTCTTTTTGCTTCGATTTAATAGGCTCAATGCGGCTGTTTGAGAATTTTTCTGGCAATAAAGAACCTGATAAATTTGTTCCGTAATAGGCATTTCAATTTGATGACGCTGAGCAAGTGCAAATACTTCTTTAGTATTGCCATATCCTTCAATCACTTGCCCTATTTTATTTTTGGCTTCCTCTACAGGGATCCCTTGGCCTATCATCATGCCAAATCTGCGATTACGTGATTGATCATCTGTACAGGTCAAAACGAGATCACCGAGTCCAGCCATCCCGATAAAGGTAGAATGATCCGCCCCCAAAGCGACACCTAAACGAGTCATTTCGGCAAGACCTCTTGTAATTAAAGCAGATCGTGCGTTGGCACCAAATTTCATGCCGTCTGATATACCTGCACCAATAGCTATTACATTTTTTACCGCTCCTCCTATCTGTACGCCGATCAGATCACTGGTTCTATAGACACGAAAGCTTTTTTCACAATGCAATAATTGATGAAGATCGGCTGAAAACTCAGCATCAGAACAAGCCAGTGTGATCGCAGTAGGCAAACCGAACGCCAGCTCTTTAGCAAAAGTAGGGCCTGAAATCACTGCCAAAGGAAGGTTATCGGGTAAAATTTCGCGGGCAACTTTCTGCAATAGACGACCTGTTCCCGCCTCAAGCCCTTTAGTGGCCCAAACGAGACGGGTATCTTTACGTAAATAGGGTCTTAGTTGTCGTAAGACATTTCCAAAAACGTAACTGGCCACAACCACCAGTAGGTTACGGCTCAAAGACACAGCATGCTCTAAGTTAGATTCCAACCTTAATGTTTCTGGAAAAGAGACATCAGGCAAAAACTCCAGGTTACAACGATCTTTTGCTAATTTCTCAATATGCTGAGGGTGATGACCCCACAACACAACAGAATAACCTTGCCGAGCAAGAGTAATCGCTAAAGCGGTGCCATATGCACCAGCACCTATCACTGTCATTATGGAGGGATAATCTGGAAGACTCATTTTAATCTTGTTCGCTATTTTTAATAATGATGGGATCTGATTCGTTTTGTTTTTCAGCTTCCTGCTGTACATAATTCATAAAAAGGCCATCAAAATTAATGGGCTCCAGGTGAAGGTGAGGAAAGGATCCTTTCGAAACCAGGTTGCTGATGCACTCACGCGCATAAGGAAATAAAATATTCGGGCAGTAGGCACCTAAACAATGCTTTAATTGCATATTTTCAATATTTTTAATGAAAAAAATCCCTGCTTGTTGAACTTCACAAAGAAATGAGGTTTGATCCTCTATGGTGGCTGTGAGTGTGATACGTAATACCACTTCATGTGTATTTTCAGCTAATAGATTTGAACTGGTGTCCAAATCAAGTTTGATATCAGGGCTCCCCTCCTTTTGAAAAATTTCAGGAGCGCCAGGGGCTTCAAATGAAATATCCTTGGTATAAATACGGTAAATTTGACAGATCATTTGTGAATTTTCTTCTTCTAACATTTTGATTTTTAATCCTTGATATAAAAATGATGATAAACAACATGCTTCTTTACTTGCTTTTACCCTTTGCCAAAGGCAAATTTGCTTTATTCCAACCGGATATGCCTTCTTTTAGGGAATAGATTTTTTGAAAATCCATCTTATACAGCTGTTTCGCAAAAGTCAGCGAAGAAACACCATGGGCACATACGATGATAATAGGGCGGGCTTTATGCTTTTCCAATTCATATAATTTATTGTTTTTAAAATTATTTTTTTCTACGTTGATAGAGCCAATGATATGGCTCTTTTTGTATTCTTCTTTTGCTCGAATATCAACGACCAAAGCTTGTTGCTTATTCATCATCAGGATGGCTTCAGTCGGGATAATTTCTTTTACTTTAGAAAAATAATTTTTTATAAAAGTCAGAATAACGCCAATGAGTAAAGTCACCCAGGTCACACTTAAAATGGGATGCCGATCAATAAAGGGTATAAGCTCTTGCAACATAAAATAAAAACTCCCGTCAATAAACTAAAAAATATAAAGCACTTATTTTAAATCTTATGATCTCCTTGCCAACGTTTAAATAAGTCTTGAGGCAATGAAATAGAAAATTGATCTATCACCCTATTCACCGTTTGATCGATGATGTCTTGGATGTTTTGAGGATGATGGTAAAAGGCGGGCAAAGGGGGCATGATCACAGCGCCAAGCTCAGCGGCTTTTTTCATTAATTGTAAATGTCCCAAATGTAGAGGAGTTTCTCGAACACACAGAATTAAAGGCCTTCGCTCTTTGAGCATGACATCTGCCGCTCGTGTCATTAAATTATCGGAATAACTGTGAGCAATAGAAGCCAAGGTTTTTATCGAACAGGGCAGTACGACCATACCTATGGTTTTAAATGAACCTGAAGAAAGAGCAGCAGCAATATCACAAACAGAATATACGACATCTGCCATTTTTTTAACCTGCTGTAAACTCAATTTTGTTTCTAATCTGATAGTACGACGACCTGCATAACTGATAATCAGATGAGTCTCTACTTCAGGCACATTCTGTAGCACTTCTAAAAGCCGAATTCCATAAATGGCACCACTGGCTCCAGAAATACCAATAATCAGTTTCTGCACGAATCATTTCCCTTTTTATTTTTCATTATAAATTTCAAGATGTTCTGATTCAGAAGAGGAGCTTGCTGATGGAGCCTGCCCACTTCTGATTGCATTGAGATGAGTCAAATAATTTTGATCAACATCTTTGGTCACGTAATGACCATTAAAAACAGCACAATCAAACTCGGTGATTTCTGGATTATCGACCCTAACAGCGGCGATCAAATCTTCTAAATTCTGAAAAATAAGTGCATCAGCACCAATATATTCTTGAATTTCATTCACACTGCGACCATGCGCCACCAGCTCATTCACACTCGGCATATCAATACCATAAACATTTTGAAATGAAATTTCTGGTGCAGCGGAAGCAAAATAAACCTGCTTTGCACCCGCGCCGCGAGCGATTGCTACAATTTGCTCAGAGGTGGTGCCCCGTACAATCGAGTCATCGACCAGTAAGACATTTTTATCTCGAAACTCTGCCTTGTTAGCATTGAGTTTTCGGCGCACGGACTTACGACGCTCCTGTTGACCTGGCATAATAAAAGTGCGGCCGACATAACGGTTTTTAACAAAGCCCTGTCGATAAGGAAGATGTAAAATACGCGCAATCTCTAAAGCAATATCACAAGAAGTCTCAGGAATGGGAATCACCACATCAATTTTTAAATGCTGCCATTGTCGAGCAATTTTTTCACCTAATTTTTGCCCCATTCTCACCCTCGCATTGTAAACAGAAATCTTATCAATAAAAGAATCTGGCCTTGCGAAATAGACATACTCAAAAATACAGGGATGATATTCAGGATTTTCAGCACATTGTTGAGTGAATAATTCCCCTTCCTCAGTCACATATACAGCTTCACCTGGAGTAACGTCTCGTAAAAATTCAAATCCTAATGTATCTAGTGCAATACTTTCTGAAGCGACCATGTATTCATTTTTACCACAAGCCAAAACGCGTTTACCTATCACTAAAGGACGTATGCCGTTAGGATCACGAAATGCCACCATACCGTGATTGATGATCATGGCCACACAAGCATAAGCCCCCCTGATGCGTTTATGCATTTGTGCGATGGCCGAAAAAATATCGTTTTTTGTCAATCGAAAATCTTTAAAGCGATCTAATTCACTGGCAAACACATTTAATAAAAGCTCGGAATCAGAGTGAGTATTGATATGACGACGAATTTGTATTAACTCTTTTTTGAGTTGAGCTGAATTCGTTAAATTACCGTTGTGGGCTAAGGTGATCCCAAAAGGAGAGTTCACGTATAAAGGTTGTGCTTCCGAGACATTCGAACTGCCTGCTGTTGGGTAGCGAACGTGCCCAATGCCTATGTTTCCCTGCAGTCTAAGCATATGCCTTGTATCAAAAACCTCTTTGACTAATCCATTGGCTTTACGTAAACGAAATTGGCCCTCGGCATCAATGGTTGCGATACCTGCGGCATCCTGACCACGATGCTGAAGCACTGTTAACGCATCATAAATCAATTGATTGACAGGGGTGAAACCGGAAATACCAACAATACCACACATAATATTTTTCCTTATTATTCTTTCGAGACTGCCAATTGTGCTGGCGAAACAAAAGAAAACTTTTCTTTTAAAAGTGTTAATAGCCATTTCATCATTGAATGAAATTCTGGAATTAGGCGGGATTGAGTCCAAGCGTTATTTTGTGAAAAATGTGTAAAGTTTTCTAAAAACAATAATAAAGTAGCCACAATTAAAGCCCCTCTTATCGCCCCAAAGAACATTCCAAGTATTCTGTCAGGGCCCGATAATCCTGTCCGTTTGATGAGAGAATCCAGGACATAGTTAATAATAGTTCCTATAAGAAGCATCGCTATAAATAAGAGACTCATTGCAATCAGATGCCGAATTTTTTGATCAGCAAAATCAGTAAAATACTCTGACACATAGGGATAAAAATAACCTGCCACAAAAAACGCACAACCCCATATCACCAGTGACCATGCTTCACGAATAAATCCACGTATGACACTGACCGCCGTTGAAAAAACCAATATACCGATGATGATGTAGTCAATCCAAATCATAAATTATTCCATTGGCAAATGATAAATATAAAAAAACGCGGGAATTTTTACTGATAGGTTTTAATTTGTCCGTTTAAACCAACGAGTCGATAAAGCTCAGGTCGCATAGATTCAAGCTTATCTTTCGAAGGATCAGGACCAATCAAAATCCGAGTGATTTTTCCTTTTACAGGCACAGGAGGCAAAGTAAAAACCTGATAATCTGATAATCGTAATTTTGCGATAATTTGATTGACTCTAGCCATATCATTGAAGGCCCCCAGCTGTATGACATACTCTTGCTGGATTTCTGACATTGCTTGTTTTGACCTCAATTTTTTTTCGGAAGGCGGCGATTTATTTTGATCTGTAGAATCAATGGCCTCTTCTTTTGATATCTTTTTTTCTTCAACTTCAAAAGAAAGCACTTTAGTGCTTTGAACTAAGGCAGACGAATCTGAAGACACAGAAGGATTCATCCCGGGCGGGCTATTTAATACAGAGTTGGAAACCGAAGTGATGTCATATTCTTTTTTGCCATCAAGTAACCATGGCAAAAAAATAATGGCCAGAATAACCATAATGGCCACACCCAGCAAACGATATTGAAATTTACTGATCACCGGTACTCCGGAGATTTAATGCTGACATCACAGGAGCAATGGTATGAAAAGAACCAAAAACCAACAAAATATCTTCTGGATTAGCCGCTTGCATCGCCTGATTCCAAGCACTTTTTACATCAGGAGATAAAAATGCCGATTTCTGCAAAAAACTCGCCAAAATTTGGGCAGGTGCCCCACGAGGTTCGCTTAATGTGGCGCAATACCAATGGTCAACCCGTTCAGATAAAATGTCTAATGTCCCTTTAATATCTTTGTCCTTGAGCATTCCGACCACGGCATGCAGTTTAGCACCGGGTTTGACTGCGTTTTTCAAAAATTGAGTCAGATGATTGAGCAGATAACGAGCCGCATGAGGATTATGCGCCACATCGAGGATCACTAAAGGCTTTTGATCGATCATTTGGAAACGTCCCGCAAGAGAAGCCCCTTTCAAGCCCCGTTTAATCGCTTCTTTACTGATTATCTTAGGGAAATAATGTAATACCGCTAATGCGCAGGCCGCATTGATTAAGGGGACATTAGGCAGGGGCAGATCAATTAACATGCGTTCTTTACTTTCCCAAATCCATTGATTTCCCTGAGGGCGAAATGTCCAAGACTGATCAATGGGGCGAAGATGAGCCGCTTTTTCTTTCGCTACACGAATGACAGAATCTGGGATGTCAGGGTCCGCGACCACGGCTGGTTTATTCGTCCGAAAAATGCCTGCTTTTTCTCGACCAATACTGTGACGATCTTTACCTAAAAATTTGATATGATCAAAATCGATATTAGTAATAGCCGCCACATCTGAATCCACAATATTAGTGGCATCAAGCCGCCCACCTAAACCTACTTCCAGAACAACCACGCCCAGTTGATGTGATTTAAAAAGAAGTAAGGCCACCAAGGTTCCAAATTCAAAATAAGTCAACGAGATCTGACCACGCGCTTTTTCAACCTGATCAAAGGCATCAGTAAAGCACTTTTCAGGAAGCATTTTTTCTTGAATACGGACTCGTTCTCTATAGCAAATAAGATGTGGAGAACTATACACCCCCACTTTGTAACCGTCTTCGATTAAAATCCTCTCCAAAACACGACAAGTGGTCCCCTTTCCGTTCGTCCCTCCCACAGTGATAACCCACTTAGCCGGAGAGAGTACATCTAGCTTTTCAGCGACTTTTTTGACTCTTTCCAGACCGAGATCAATGTCTTTAAAATGCAAATTTGCGACGTAATCAAGCCATTGAGCTAAAGAAGCATCCGCGTGAGGGATAAAAGAGTCATTCATAACAGACCTGTTTTAAAAAATAGACCTTTGCAAAATCTACTGAGAGTGGTGGCGCCTACATTATCCGTTTTGATCACCTTTTTTGTTTTTCTAGCGATAGCTAAGTGATGAGCATCACGAGCGATTTTTAGGTATCCTCCTCCATGCATTTTCAGTGACTGTCTTCTCTCATGTTTTGCAATTTGCATGGCATCATCGAAGGTTCAGGTTGATGAGTCAGTTTAGATAAAAGACTGGCCAGCTTGTGTCGCATATCGAGACGGCTAACAATCATGTCTATGGCGCCTTTTTGGATTAAAAATTCGCTGCTTTGAAAGCTTGAGGGTAATTTTTCTCTGACAGTTTGTTCAATGATTCTAGGGCCTGCAAAACCAATTAACGCTTTAGGTTCGGCAATATTAATATCGCCGAGCATCCCCAAACTAGCAGAAACACCGCCAAAAGTGGGATTGGTCAGAACCGAAATATAAGGCAATCCCGATTCCTGCATTTTAGCAAGGGCCGCGCTTGTTTTTGCCATTTGCATCAAGGAAGTCAGCGCTTCTTGCATCCTGGCTCCCCCACTTGAAGAAAAGCAAACGAAGGGGCAGCTGTCTTGCAAAGCTTGTTCGACGGCACGAACAAAACGGGCACCCACGACCGAGCCCATAGAACCCGCCATAAAAGAAAATTCAAATGCAGCGCTCACAAGAGGCATACCAAACAACGTCCCTTTGATGACTATCAGCGCATCTTTTTCACCAGTGTCTTTTTGTGCTCCAGAAAGGCGGTCTTTATATTTTTTTGTATCTTTAAATTTCAACAGATCTTTGGGTGCTAATTCTTCCGCCAAGTCGATTCTAAAACCTTCATCCAAGAAGGCATGTAACCGCGCTCGAGCCGATATCCTCATATGGTGGTGACATTTGGGACAAACCCTTAAATTTTGCTCTAATTCTGCGCTATATAATATTTGCTCGCATTTTTCACATTTCGTCCAAACGCCCTCTGGGATATTGGCTTTCCGAGTGCGGATAATATGACTTTTATTATAAATTCGCTCAATCCAGCTCATTATTCACCTTAGGTAATTGATTTTTTTACAAAAATAGAAAAATGTTCAGCGCTTACCTTCATTTTTTAATGTTGAAGTACGCCAATGACGCCATATTCCAAAAAGGCTCGGAAGAATCGACAGTACGATAATGAGCACGATCAATAATTTCAAATGATTTTGTACCATAGGCAAAGAGCCAAAAAAATATCCTGCGTAAGTGAAAGACAAAACCCACAAAAAAGCGCCTAAGATGTTATAGAAAGTAAAATTGGGATAAGACATCTTCCCTATACCTGCAATAAACGGAATAAAAGTCCGGACGATCGGAATAAAACGGGCCAAAATAACCGCCTTACCTCCATGCTTCTTATAAAATTGATCAGCGAGGTCGAGATACGCTCGTTTAAAAATTTTTGAATTTGGATCACGAAAAAGCCTTTCTCCAAAGAGATAGCCTATGTAGTAATTCAATGTGTCACCGATAACAGCCGCGATGATCATCAGACACACCATCAAGTGAACATTTAACTCATTTGAAGACAGTGATGCTAATGATCCCGAGATAAAAAGCAGTGAATCGCCTGGCAAGAAAGGGGTTATCACCAAACCTGTTTCACAAAATAAAATAAAAAACAGTATTCCGTAAACCCATAGACCGTATTGTGCCACGAGTTCCGTTAAATGAATGTCAATATTCAGTATAAAATCAATGAAAAAATGGATAAATTCCATAAAAACTCAGATGAATGAAAATGGGTTAATTAAAAGACCTCAAGTCACTGTGGATACCTTTTATTCTCTATGTAAAAAGAAGGGCCCCAAAGGGAGATAAGGCAAAGAAAAATGCGCAGGGTAATCAACTGAAACCAGATATAGACCGGAGGCTTTTGCGGTTACCGCCGCTTGAGTCCGATCTTTTAAAGCTAATAATTGAGCAATCCAATGTTCATTTTGACGACCAATCCCTACTTCTATCAAGCTTCCTACAATATTTCGGACCATATGATGTAAAAAAGCATTCGCTTTGATATCCACCATAATGTAGTGCATCCCAAAACGGCTCACCTTGAGATGATGCACATAACGCCAAGGCGTTTTTGATTGACATTGAGCGGCTCGAAATGAACTAAAATCATTTTCTCCGAGTACGCATTGTGCTGCACGTTCCATCTTTTTTTCATCGAGTGGCATACTGTAATGTGCGAGTCCCTCTGAAAAAAGAGCAGGCCGATGACGATCATTAAAAATAAGATAACGATAACGGCGGGCTGTTGCGCTAAAGCGGGCATGAAAATCTTTTTCCACTTTTTTTGCCCAACGAACTGTAATATCGGGGGGTAAATAAGTGTTGACACCCATGATCCAACTGACTTCTTTTCGGACCGCTTTGGTTAAGAAATGAACAACTTGAGCAGTCGCATGAACGCCTGCATCAGTACGCCCAGCACAACACACCGTGATGGATTCATTCGCTATTTTAGACAATGCGTGCTCCAAACAGCTTTGTATGCTTGGCACATGTTCTTGACGTTGCCATCCGTAATAACGGTAACCGTTGTATTCAATCCCCAGTGCAATTTTGTGCTTTAGGTCAGACGATAAAGGGGGTAAGTAGAATTCTGTCACTAATGCAATCGTTCCCTAATTAAGAGTTCGGCCGTTTTGATGAGCATATGGGCTCCTGTGAAGCGGATATTATCCGCAACCGACCAAAATTGTACTATTTCTGGCATACCGTAATCATTTCGGATACATCCTATGTTGACAGCATTGTTTTCTAGATCACTTACCTGGGTAGGATAATCATATTCTGAAAATAATTGAATATTTTGAATATTTTCCAGTTCACTACGTACTTGATTAAAAGAAATAGGTTGTAATGCTTCAAAATGAACTATCTGAGCATGCCCATAAAACACGGGTGCCTGTATACAGCTGACTGAAATAGGTAGATGGGGATCTTGAAGTATTTTTCGGATCTGATTGACGAGATGACGTTCTTCATAAACACTTTCTTCTTCATCATTGACGAGCGGCAATAAATTAAAAGCTAACTGTTTTTTAAAAACGCTTTTTTCTGGAGACACCCCATTGAGTAACTTGGCTGTTTGGCCTGCTAAATCGTCTACGGCCGCTTTACCGTAAGCAGAAACCGAGATCATATTAGTCACATTAAGACGTGATAACCCCATTTGCTCTATCAAGGGTTTAATCGCAACCAGTAATTGACTGGTTAAACTGTCTGCTACCGCAACGATATTATGGTATGGGATCTGTGACAACACTTGTGGATTGACCATGGGTACTATTAATGGAACATGAGAATCCATCGAAAATAATCCGCTATTGTCGATTATCCTGCACCCTGCATCACTCGCTGTTTCTGCATAAAATGCGGTGGCTTTTCTTCCTGCAACAAAAAAGGCAATTTGTGCTTTAGACCAGTCAAATTCAGCGGCATTTTGTACAGGTACACTTTTTCCCGCAAAACGAATCACCTCACCTGCACTTTGTTTCGTAGCTAAAAGATATAAATGGCCAATTGGAAACGCGCATTCTTGCAACATTTCTATTAATGCTCGACCTACCGCACCTGTTGCACCTAAGAGGGCAACATTCCAACCGTCAGACATATTTGGTTCTCTCCAACTATCATTAGAAATGAATGATTTTCCTTAATCGAAAAGCCATTAAAAATAAAAGCCATTAAAAAATCACAAAGATGAAACACTAAATCCCAATTTTTGTAAAAGTGATCGACTTTCTAAATGATGAGATTCAACACAAAAAGAAGACCATTCTCTACGTTCTTGATAATGTTTACGAAGAGAATCGAATCCTCCTTTGATGCCTGCCTTTTTTCGTAACAAAGCATCATCACGGCGCACATCATACACCAGGTGTATTAATTGCTTTAATCTGCCTGGATTCATCTCAGCATTCAATTGAATCAGATTAAAATCTGCTGATGCTAATAAAGCATTCAGATCAATGGTCTGAGGTTGATTTAAAAATTGGCTAAAAGCAGAAAATATTTGAAAAGTGCCTCTGGCTTTACCTTCTAAGGTGTAACCTGCTATATGAGGAGTTCCGATGTCTACCAGAGCCAATAATTTCAGACAAATTTCAGGTTCCGGATCCCATACATCCAATACCGCCCTCAGCTTTTTCTTTCTTTCTAAAGCTTTCAGTAAAGCACGATTATCAATCACTTTACCGCGGCAAGTGTTGATCAAAATTTTATTCTCAGGAAGAGCGGCTAACACATCATCATCTACTAAATGCAGAGTTTTATATAAACCCGTTTCATTGAGGGGAGTATGAAAAGTTAAAATATCTGCCTGATTCACTAATTTTTCGAACGGCCAAAATTTTAGAACGGGATCATCCACTGGGGTTTGACTTGCTCTTGGAGGATCACAAAGTAACGTACGCACACCCAATGCGTTTAAACGTTGATAAAGTAGAGATCCAATATGTCCTACACCGATGATCCCGACCGTTTTATCCTGCAAGCAAAAACCTTGTCGTTCTGACATGACGAATAGAGCAGAGAAAACGTATTCCACAACTGCAATCGCATTGCATCCCGCTGCAGAGGAAAAATGTATTTTTTGCTGATTTAACCAGGAAATATCGATATGATCAGTACCCGCTGTCGCGCTCCCCACAAACTGTATAGGGGTTCCCTGTAAAAGTTCAGAACCAACAGGGGTGACAGAACGAACCATTAATGCATCTGTTTGCTGTAAGCTTTCTCTTGTAATCTCCCGCCCACGTATTAATTGCACCTCGCCCATACGTTGAAATAACGTTTCAGCGTATGGCATATTTTCATCTACTATAATTTTGAATTTGTTATCTGTCGGCATTTAAGAAGTCAAGGTTAAATAAAAAAACTGTTCTTTAAAAGGGTTGAATATCTCATTTGAGAATAGGCATATAAAAGACAAAAATTCTTTTAAAACAAAATGGCCTTAATAACAAAAATTCTGTCACATCAAGAATTTTTAGATTTCTTTAAACGCATTATATTGTGTTTTAGTCACTATTAGAAAATCATATTTTGGGGTTGATAAGATTAATGAAACAGAGAAAAAATAATGGAGTCTTTGCTGTATTTTTTGAGTTAGCACTGGCGGAAATGGATTGAATCATATAACCTCGAGCCGTTTTATTGTATATCCTTTTATTTTTAATAATTAAGTCAAATACCAAAACGGCATGAATAATCGCTTATTAACATTTTTAATCACCATCATTTTATTCCTCTTTTACAGTGAAAAAGCCGTCTCTGATATCACAAAACAATGTTCATTAAGCATTCCTCGTTACAACCAGCCCCTGGTTGCAAATAATCACCATGATCTCCCTATTTATATTCAATCAAATCAGACATCAGCTGATTACCCTGGCACTATTATTTTTTCAGGCAATGTCACTGTTAAGCAAGGTAATAGCACTTTAAATGCCAATAAAATGACCTTAAATAAAACTCAGAGCCCAAATTCACTCCATAACCCTGTTCGTACTACGGTGGCTACTGGGGATGTCCAGTACTTTGATCCTGAAATAAAACTCGAAGGGACTCAGGCCAGGTCCAATATTGATACCAAAGATGCAGACATCGATGAAGGAAATTATCAGTTGGTTGGGCGTCAAGGTCGTGGTGAGTCGGACCTGATTCAAATACGTGATCAAAACCGTTATACCATTTTGAAAAATGGGACCTTTACTTCTTGTCCTCTTGAGGATAATAGCTGGAATATTATCGGTTCAAAAATCGTTTTTGATAGAAAAAAAGAAGTGACAAAAATATGGAATGCCCGCTTTAAAATCTCGAAAATACCTGTTTTTTATGCTCCTTATATGCAATTTTACTTGGGAAAAGAGCGACATTCTGGTTTTTTAGTGCCTACTAATGAATATTCCAAAAAAAATAATTTTGAATTTACATTACCTTATTACTGGAATATTGCGCCTAATTTTGATGCGACGATCACGACAAAATATCTGAGTAAAAGAGGGGTTCAATGGCAAAATGAATTTAGATATTTGTTTCCACAGGGCCAAGGTACTATGGCTTTTGAATGGTTACCTAATGATAAGCTTTCTAAAGAAAAAAATAAAAATAGTCACCGCTGGTTGTATTATTGGAATCATTCAGGAGTCATGGATAAAGTATGGCGATTTGGCGTGAATTATACCAGAATCAGCGATCATGATTATTTTTCTGATCTTAGATCTCCTTATGGTTTTTCTACAGATGGTTATGCCGCTCAAATTTTTAATGTAGGTTATTTCCAAAATCATTGGAATTTAATGTTGTCATTAAAGAAATTTCAAGTATTTAACGAAGGTGGAAATAGAAATGCATACCGAGCTGAGCCGGAATTAGAAATAAATTATCATAAAAACGATATCGGCCCTTTTGATATGCATATTTATGGGCAAGCAGCGAGATTTACGAGTGTGAGTGCTGATAACCCAAAGACTCAGCGCTTTCATGTAGAGCCTCAGTTGAACTTGCCTCTCTCAAACAGATGGGGGAATCTTAATATTGAAACCAAGTTAATGGCGACTCATTACAAGCAATCGATCCCTAAACAGTTTTCTGATAAAAACTTGCAGTCTTCGTACAATTTAGAAAATTCTGTTAATCGTGTGATCCCACAATTTACGACTGACGGCACATTGGTATTCGATCGCTCAATGGAGGAACTCGCTGGTTTTACACAAACTTTAGAACCACGAGTACAATATATTTATAAACCTTATAAAAATCAAAATAATATTTATATTTATGATTCAACTCTGATGCAAAATGATTATCAGGGTTTATTTCGTGATCGTACCTATAGTGGCCTGGATCGTATTGCTTCGGCCAATCAAGTGACCACCGGTTTAACTTCCCGCATTTATGATAATGCTATGTTAGAGCGCTTTAACGTTTCTATCGGTCAAATTTATTACTTTTCTCCTTCTCGTTCTGGCGGCAATACTCAAATTGATCGCAGTCGTATCGGTAGTTTAGTTTGGGCTGGTGACAGTTTTTGGCGTATAACGGATCAGACTAGCTTAAGAGGGGGAATGCAATATGACACCCGTTTAGGCAGCATTGTTCAAAGCGATGCCGTTATGGAATATCATCATCAGGACAATAATCGCATTTATCAATTAAATTACCGTTATGCAAGCCCCGAATATATTCAGGCTTCATTGCCGAATGTGAGTAGGCCCAATTACCAGAAAGGGATTTCACAAGTAGGTACTACGGTGAGCTTGCCCATAAAAAATCGTTGGTTTCTGGTCGGTGCTTACTACTATGATATGAAAGCACATCAACCTGCCAGCGAATTGGTTTCAATCCAATATACCACTTGCTGTTGGAGTGTTAACCTTGGCTATGAAAATAGCATTAACGGTTGGAATGCCGACAATAATGGCAGTCAGTATGAAAATAGATTTTCAATTAATATTCAATTACGTGGCTTAAATAAGAATGACGGCTTCAGTACACAAGAAGCACTGCAATGGGGTCCTTTACCTTACCAAAAACCTTTTTAATTTTAAAAAATGATAAAAACACAGAGCTTAACAAACTGGATCTCATACCTGTTCGCGGCAGCTTTAGTCAATAATCTACTTGATGAGATAAGGTAAAAATATGAAAAATTGGAGAATATATGTTTTAGTATGGCTTTTATGCAGCCACTTCACTGTTTTTTCAGCACCAAAAGAAATCAATAAAATCGTTGCTATAGTGAACGATTCCGTCATACTTCTGAGCGATCTCAATCATAGGCTAAAAGCCATCAAAATAAATGCGAATAATATAAATCAATCCTTGCCCGATGATGCGATTTTAAGACATCAAATACTTGAACGGCTCATATTAGAAAGCATTCAATTACAAATAGCTAACAAAATAGGTTTAAAAATTTCTGATGAGGATTTGGATAAAATTATTGCTGATATTGCAAGAAAAAATCGTCTGACTGTTGATCAGATCCGTAGCAAGTTGGCCTCAGAAAATATTAATTACGGTACTTATCGTAATGAAATTCGTAATCAAATATTAATTTCAGAAGTACTTAAAAACGCGGTGCAACCTCGAATCAATATCTTGCCACAAGAAGTGGATTCTTTGTCAAAGTTAATTTTAAACGAAAAAAATCAAAACATGGAGCTAAATCTCAGCCAAATTTTGATTCCTTTAACAGAGAATCCTTCCCAGAAAGAGATAGATAAAGCCGAAAAAAAAGCCAATAAATTAGTCTCTCAACTCAAAAAAGGGGCAAATTTTGCGAAATTAGCGATCGCCTATTCGGCTGACTCGCAAGCTTTTAAAGGGGGAATGATGGGTTGGAAAAAAGTGCAAGAATTACCCACCCTTTTTTCTGAAAAATTAAAAGTCATTCATAAGTTCGATATTATTGGCCCTATTCGCTCGGGGGTTGGTTTTCATATTTTACGCATTAACGATTTGCATACTATTTTTGAAAACAGTGAAGATATCAAAAACCAAGCTTACAAAATCCTGTTTAATCGTAAGTTTTCTGAACAAGCCGAGACTTGGATACAAGAGCAGAGGGCTTCAGCTTACGTTAAAATTCTTGAACACGATGATGAATGACAATAAACCTATTCTCATCACGCCTGGTGAACCTGCTGGCATTGGTCCCGACTTAGTGATCGCTTTGGCACAACAGCATTGGCCTGTTGAGTTGGTTGTTTGTGCTGATCCTGATTTATTATCGGCACGAGCCAAACAGATGAATTTACCCCTGACATTGAAACAGTATCACCCCAAAAAAGACAGTCAGCCCTGTCTGCCCTCCACATTGAGCGTTTTACCCGTTAAAGTAAAAACCACCGTGATCGCGGGGATGCTGAATGTCAACAATGCGCCTTATGTGATAGACACACTGATGCAAGCTTGTGATCGTTCTTTAGCCAGTGAATTTAGCGCCCTGGTCACGGGGCCGATTCAAAAGAGTGTCATCAATGAAGCGGGCATTCCTTTTATAGGTCATACTGAATTTTTTGCGCAACGATGCAAATGCTCAATGGTCGTGATGATGTTAGCCAGCAAAAAACTTAAAGTGGCATTAGCGACCACTCATTTGCCTTTATCAGAGGTATCGAGTGCGGTGACTCAAGATCACCTAAAACAAGTTATTCGTATTCTCAATCACGACCTTAAAACCAAATTTGGGATATCTCATCCCCACATCTATGTTTGTGGACTAAACCCTCATGCTGGTGAAAACGGCCATCTAGGAAAAGAAGAAATTGACGTTATCATTCCTGCACTCAATTTGTTACGTCAAGAAGGGATGACACTCATTGGGCCTTTATCTGCAGATACGATATTTCATGAAAAATACTTAAAACACGCTGATGTGATCTTAGCCATGTACCACGATCAAGGATTACCTGTATTGAAATATCAAGGATTCGGCCAATCGGTCAATGTTACGCTAGGGTTGCCTTTTATTAGGACATCTGTAGATCATGGTACTGCGTTGGATATAGCAGGCACAGGTAAGGCTAAAGTAGGGAGTTTCGCCAGCGCAGTCAACCTGGCCATCGATATGATTGTTAAAAGCGATGAACCGTAAACTTTATCAGGGGCATTTTGCAAAAAAACGCTTTGGCCAAAATTTTTTAACAGATGAATTTGTTATTGATCAAATTATTTCATCGATCCATCCTTCACCTGAACAAACATTAATTGAAATTGGCCCAGGATTAGGGGCGTTAACACTCCCTCTAGCCGCTCAGATGGATAAAATTCTGGTCATTGAATTAGATCGTCATTTGGCTGATCGCTTAAATCAGCATCCTCAATTAAAAGATAAGCTAATTTTGTATCAACAAGACGTCATGACCGTGAATTTTTCAGAATTATCAGCGACTTTTAAGCAACCCCTCCGGATATTGGGTAATTTGCCTTATAACATTTCTACACCATTACTGTTTCATCTATTTAAAGATATTCACTGTATTGATGACATGCACTTTATGTTGCAAAGAGAGGTCGTTAACCGTTTGTTGGCAGCCCCAAACACGAAAGCCTACGGGCGTTTAAGTGTCATGGTGCAATATCATTGCAAGGTGATCCCCATATTGGAGGTGCCTCCTGATGCTTTTACCCCCATACCTAAAGTATATTCAGCGATGATTCGATTGCTTCCACACCGATCTTTGTCGCATCCTTATCCTGTCACAGATATAGAGCGGCTTAACCTTGTGACAAGACAAGCCTTTAATCAAAGGAGAAAAACACTGCATAATAGTCTAGGCGCTCTATTTACTGACCAAGAATTGGCTGAAACAGGAATTTGCCCAAAACTTAGAGCAGAAAATGTGTCCGTTGAACAATATTGCCTTTTAGCAAATCGGCTTCACTAGAGTCTGTTTAAAACTTTTTCTAACCACTTTTTCAACCTAAAACTGATATCGGCTTAATATGTCTAACTACCTGATCGGAGATGTCCACGGTTGCTTTGATGAGCTTAAAGCTTTGTTGGCTAAAGTGAATTTTGATAAAGAAAAAGACACCCTGTGGTTAACAGGAGATCTCGTTTCTCGCGGCCCTCAATCTTTAAAAGTATTGCGCTATGCCCGTTCTTTAGGAAAGGCTTTACGTATGGTATTAGGGAACCATGATCTGCATTTATTGGCGATACATGCGGGGATGAGAAAAAACAATCCGAAAGATCATCTTACTTCTTTATTGGCCGCCCCTGATGTAGATCAGCTCATGGATTGGTTGCGCCAACAGCCTCTTTTGCAAATAGATGATGACTTAAAACTCATCATGACACACGCCGGCATTTACCCTAAATGGGATAAAAAAACAGCACAGACTTGTGCTCAAGAAATAGAGGTGGCGCTTCGTGGTAATCGACTTCCGTTATTTTTAGATAGATCTCATACCCAGACGCCTCCCTCATGGAGTCCTAAGTTAAAGGGTGATGCTCGTTTGCAGTTCATAACGAATGCATTAACAAGAATGCGTTACTGTTTTTCCGATGGAAGCTTGGACATGACTCACAAAGAAATCCCTGAAAAAGTGCAGGGTGATCTATATCCCTGGTTTTTATTACCCCGTTTGCTGGAGCCTGAATATGCGATTACGTTTGGTCATTGGTCAGCATTAAAAGGAAAAGGCACACCAAAAAATATTTATGCTCTAGATACAGGCTGTTGCTGGGGAAATGAATTAACTTTATTACATTGGGAAAAAAAACGTTATTTTATTCAACCCGCTTATAAATGTGAAAATGAGTTCTGAATAGGGATCTTGATGTCACGATGTCTGATTATTTTCTTTTCATCATGTCTGATGCTACTTTCGTTTTGTAGTTTTTCTGGCTCTTCAAAAAAATCCTCTTTGTCTTTGGACATCGAAGGCGTTGGAGGAGAGGTGGCTCGTAATGTTAAAGCTCGCCTGTTTATGATTAACACAGAAGACACCACCGACAACCATCGTTTGAGATCACGGGTTAAAGCAGAAATCACCCTCGCACTGGAAGCCTTAGGTTATTATCATTCTGCCATCAATTTTGAATTCACCCCAAAATCTGTATTGCTGGCCAAAATCACTCTGGGCGAACCCGTGCTGATTGCTGGAATCGATGTGATGTTAACGGGTCATGCTAAAAACGACCCTGATTATCAGGCGTTATTGAAAGAAACACCCACAATAGGCTCAATATTAAATCAAGGGAAATTTGATGAATTTGTAGATGCTCTCAACGGGCTCGCCGTGAGCAAAGGGTATTTTGATGCTAAAATGAACGAAACTCAGCTTCGTATCGCCTTAGATCTGAATAAAGCTTTTTGGAAGATTCATTTTGACAGTGGTGAACGCTATCGCTTTGGTAAAGTGACCTTTCATGGTTCTCAAATTAAAGAACCCTATTTGCAAAATTTAGTGCCTTTTCATATAGGGGATAATTATAGTGCGGATAATACCGCTGAACTCAATCGTCGCCTTTCTGCTACTAACTGGTTCAGCGCTGCTTTGGTTTCTCCAGATTTTGGCTCTTTAAAAACGAGTCAAATTTTACCACTAGACGCTGTTTTAACACCTCGTACAAAAAACAATGTGGAATTAGGGGGGGGGTACTCAACCAGTATTGGCCCGCGTCTCAAGGCAAGTTGGAACAAACCTTGGGTGAATTCGCAAGGGCACAGCTTAACAACAAAAAGCAATCTTTCTGCTGCTGAACAAAACTTGGCTTTTAGTTATCGTATTCCATTAATCAAAAACGCATTAGAGGAATATTATTTATTACAGGCAGGTCTTAAAACCTCTAGGTTAAACGATACTAAATCTAACACCAGTACCATGAATGTGGCTCGTTTTTGGAATTTTTCAAATGGCTGGCAACCGGCCATTCATTTTCGTTGGAGCTTGGAAAAATTCAACCAGGGTAAAGTAGATTCTATCACTGGTTTGCTCTATCCCGGGATCAGTATGAGTAAAACTCGTCAAAGTGGTGAGGCCATGCCTTATTGGGGGGACAGTCAACGTTATTCTTTCGATATTTCAAATAAAAAATGGGCTTCTGATATTAATTTTGAAATTATTCAAGCTCAAAATGTTTGGATAAGGACCTTAGGAAAAAAAAACCGTTTTATAGTGAAAACGCATCTGGGGTGGATAGCAACCAAAGATTTTCAACGTATGCCACCTTCATTACGTTTTTTTGCGGGAGGTGATGGCAGCATCAGGGGTTATAAGCTCAAAAGTATCTCACCCCGTGACAGTGACCATAAACTCACTGGTGCTACAAAACTGCTCACTGCCTCTGTTGAATATCAATATAATGTGATGGGTCGCTGGTGGGGAGCCGCCTTTGTTGATAGCGGTGAGGCTGTCAACGATATCCGGCAGAGTGATTTTAAAACAGGGGTAGGCATAGGGATCCGTTGGGCTTCTCCTGTTGGCCCTATCAAATTCGATATTGCAACTCCGATTGGCGATAAAGAAAATAAAAAGTTTCAGTTTTATATTGGTTTAGGGCCTGAGCTATGAGAAGAATAAAAAAATTCACTCTGGCTTTTTTTTTGGTTGTTTTATTATTGTGTGGCACTTTATGGGGTTTGATTCGTACCACGGGAGGCCTCCATTTTTTAATCAAAAATATCGTTTATTGGGTGCCTGGGCTCAGTATTCAAAACATTGAAGGAAAATCGAACGACCTGACATTAAAAGGCATTCAATATCAGATGCCGGGTTTTGAAGTAAAGGTCAAAGAAATACATCTTGCTTTACATTTCTTTTGTCAAACATCGCTGAAATTTTGCATTGATGATTTCACACTCAATGACCTGGATATGGTGATAGAGACGCAAAAATTGCCTTCTACTGAAAAAGTATCGGATCAACCATTTACTGACCTTCGCATCCCTTATCCCCTGTTTTTAAAAAATCTCAGATTAACAAACCTGAATGTGACCATCGATGACACACATATATCTTTAGCCCATTTTCGTACACAAGCAGATTGGCAGGGACGAACACTGTCTTTGATATCCCCTCAACTCTCAGGCCTGCTGGTCAGCTTGCCAAAAGCTTTGGAAAAATTACAAGCTCCAGCACTTATCCATCCTGCCAAATCCAATGACCAAACCTCTTCTACAGAAGCAACAACACCTTTAACGAACTCTTCTTTTAAGAAAAACATACATCAAGATCTTTTGGATTTTTTTGCTCAACCTCTTTTGCCTGCCTTGCCTGATTTTCATTTCCCTTTAAATATTCAAATCAAAAAATTAACAGCAGAGCAACTCCGGATCGTGGGAGATACAGATATTGTTATCCATTCGTTGCAATTAGAGGCAAAATCCGATAACCAGCATCTTCAGCTGGATAAATTAAAAGTCAGCCTTCCTTTTGGATCTTTTTCTGCGCATGGAGAAGCGACTTTTGCCGATCAATGGCCAATCGCCCTCAAAATTGACAGCCTGATAAAAATTCCTCCCCTATTAAAGGAAGAAAAAATACAGTTCAATTTAACCGGCGAACTCCAAAAACAACTTAAATTCACCGCCGATTTTTCTGGTTCTATCAGCGCTCAGTTGAATGCGACTACCACGCTCTCCAAATCGGGGCTGCCCCTTACGATGACCTTAATATCGAGCCAACTTCAGTGGCCGCTCAAAGGAGATCCCGAATATAAAATCAACAATCTTCAACTGCAATTGAATGGCAGAGCCACAGATTATGCTTTGTCATTGACAGGAAAAATGAAAAGTGCAGATCTGCCACCCGCGGAATTTAGCCTTGATGGAAAAGGTAATTTACAACAGTTTCATATAATTCTTTTACGCTTAAAGCTTCTTCAAGGTCAGGCGGATTTATTGGGAATGATAGATTGGTCAAAAGCCATCAGTTGGAACTCCGTATTAACGCTAAAAGGAATCGATACAAAAAAACAATGGCCAGAATGGCCAGCTCAATTCAACGGAAAGATATCTACTCGTGGCAGTATCGATGGTGAACGTTGGCAATTGCAGATCCCTGATGTGCTCTTGGAAGGGGAAGTACAAAAAAAACCCTTCAAAGTTTCTGGTTCTTTAAAAGGCGATAGGTCTGGACAGTGGAAAATCTCCTCGTTTAATATGGCTTTTGGGAACAATAAACTCAATATCAAAGGAGATCTGACTCACCAATGGTCATTAGATGTGAACATCGATGCGCCGAAATTACAGGATGGATTACCGAGTGTCGCTGGTCAACTTAAGGGGGCATTAAAATTAAGAGGGGACTTAACAAAACCTCAGCTAGAGGCGCATTTTATTGCCAATCAGTTAAAATGGAAAAATTTCAGCATTCATCAAATCAAGCTCGATGCCAATCTCCACTCTTTAGATCACATCAAAGGTCAATTAGTTCTACAGGTAGAAAAACTGAAACAATCTGATTTCATGCTTCATCATCTGATGTTCAATGCAAAAGGCACAGAAAAGCAACATCAACTGGCTCTTCAATTAAAAAGCGAGCCTCTCTCAGGAAATTTTGCCTTAAAAGGGGATTTCAATCGTCAAAAACAAATATGGGATCTCAAACTCAACAAAACAGATATTCGAACCCTATCTTGGAATTGGCATTTAAATCACCCAACAGGCATCAAATATTTTCATCATGCTCAAAAAGTCACCATTCAACCTCACTGTTGGGAGAATATACAGGCGAAATTGTGTTTACCCGATATGATAGAGGCCACGAAATCAGCCGGGCAACTGCGTATGCAACTCAATCGATTTGATCTGGCGATGCTCAAACCATTTTTGAGCTCAGGTACAGCCATCTTTGGAAACATAACCGGAGATGCACAGATGAAATGGACTGCAGAAGATCATTTGCCAACAGCTCAACTCTCGCTCGTAGGGCATGACGTTAAAATACGTCAAAATATTGAAGATAATCCTCTCAATATTGTGTTCAATAATTTAAAGCTAGGCGTTCAACTCTCTCATCATCAAGCTCAAATCAATACTTTGATCTCATTGAAAAATAATGGTCAGATGCAAGGGGATTTGAAAATATCTGATTTGCAGGGGAAACGCACACTATCTGGAAAAATCGACATCGATCAAATTTCATTGGAACCTATCAACACAGTATTAGACAAAAATGAAACAATAACGGGTGTCTTAAACAGTCACTTAGATATGAGTGGAAACTCAAAAAACCCTTTGCTATACGGTGATATTTCGCTAAATCATTTTGCTATTAATGGCAGTTGGATGCCAGTGAATATGGCCTCTCCCAGTCATTTATTGATCAATTTTAAAGGGACGAAATCGACATTAAAAGGGGTGATTGCAACAGAAAAAGGCCAAATCAACCTCTTAGGTAATGCGAACTGGGATCATATCGATGATTGGCGTGCCAACATTTCGGCCAAAGGTGATCAGATTCGAGTCACTTTCCCCCCTATAGTAAAGCTGGACATTGCACCCGATATACTATTTGAAGCCAGGCCAAAATTACTGACACTCAAAGGTTTGATTGAGGTTCCATGGGCTCGAATTAAGGCGGAAAAAATTCCACCTAACGTCGTGGATGTTTCTTCATATAAAGTCATGCTAAACGATCAACTACAACCCATCATCCCTCAAAAAACAGCAATTCCGATTAATACTCATTTAAATATTCAAATTGGCAAGGATGTCGAACTAGATGCATTTGGTTTAAAAGCGCAATTACAAGGAACCCTTAAGGTTCAACAAGATCAATATGGGATGGGTCTACAGGGTCAAATCAACACCTCTTCAGGCAGCTTTCACGCTTACGGCCAAGACTTACTGGTCAAAAAAGGCCACTTAATATTTTCTGGGCCTACTAAACCTTTTCTCAATATTGAAGCGATTCGGAATCCTGAAAATATCACCCCTGGATATACCGCAGGAATTCGAGTCACAGGGAAGGCGAATGCCCCTAAAATTGAAATATTTTCTGACCCCGTATTATCCCAGCAAGAAGCGTTATCTTACCTTCTTCGAGGTCAGGCTATAGATCAGTCTTCTGGCACTGACAGTAGTTTAATGACTTCCATGCTAATCAACATAGGCATTTTACAAACTGGAAACTTGATTGGAGAAATAGGAGGTGCCTTTGGCATCAGTCGTCTTACTTTAGACACACAGGGCGTGGGAAACGATTCTCAGGTGGTTGTGAGTGGTTATCTTAACAAAAATTTACAGCTTAAATATGGTGTCGACATTTTTGATTCGTTAGCCACACTGACATTACGTTATCAGTTAATGCCCCGATTATATCTAGAAGCCATTTCTGGGATTGGCCAGGCATTAGATCTTTTATATCAATTTGGATTTTAATCGTTTTCATCAGTATCCGAAAAGGATCATGAGTATGATCTTAAACAGGGCTTAGTGAGCTCATGTTTATAAACTGTATTATTTTTTTCTTTTTTTTGCGACGTAGATCATAAAAATGATGTTTAACAAGCTATTTTTGAAAATTTAAATCACATATTTTGATAAATATGGGATATAAAATAATGAAAAATATTTAATATTGCGTTAATTGTTCTATTAATCATCGCTGATTTTTAAATCACATAAAATAAATTTGCTGAAAATCGAGCAAAGAGAATATGAGCTTAAGGCCTTCATTCCATATTCCATAGTCGATTTGCCAGTTATTCATTGAATAAAAGTTAGAGAAAAATTTGACTATGAGTACGATGAAAAAAATAGCGGCAATAGCAGGCGTATCAACAGCAACCGTCTCCAGAGCTTTTAAGAGCCCAGAAAAAGTTTCTGTGTCGACCAGGGATAAAGTGGAAAGGGCCGTTACCAACGCAGGTTACTATTCGAATGCGCTTTTCCGAAATATTAAACGAACCGAATCCCGTACTATCTTGGTGTGTGTGCCCAACTTCGGTGAGACTTTCTTTGATGACATCATTAAAGGCATTACAGAGACAGCCCTAAAAAAAGACTATCAAGTTCTCATTAACGACTCCGCGCAAAATAAAGGCGGATTAAACCCATTTACGATTGCAAGACAAATAGCAGGTATTGTGTTCTTGGGTTCTAATTTTCCTTTGAACCTCACTGAAGCATCTCGGCAATATTTACCCCCTATAGTGATGGTCAATGAATTTATTTCTCAATTTAATCTGCCAACAGTGCATATTGACAACCTGGCTGCTTCTTTTAATGCCACGAATTATCTGCATTATAAATTAGGTCATCGACGTATTGCCTGTATTTCAGGAATCGAGAGTCATCTGTTCTGCCAAAATCGGTTACAGGGGTATATTCAGGCGCTTCATCGTAGCAACATTCCCTTGCAAAAGAATTATATTATAAAATCTGATTTCGGTTATGGAGCAGGGGCTCAGTCGTTTAAAAAATTAATGGCTTTACCTAAACCTCCGACGGCCATATTTTGCCACAACGATCTTTTGGCAGTAGGGGCTATCTATCAGGCAAAAAAACAAGGAATAGCAGTTCCAAATGATGTCTCAATTATGGGATTCGATGATCTAAAACTGTCAGAATATATTGATCCTGCGTTAACAACGGTATCAACCCCTCGTCATAAAATGGGTGAAAAAGCAGCTGAACTCTTACTGGCTCATTTAGATGAACATAAAATAGCAAAGGGATCTTATCTGTTAGAGAGTTCGTTATTGGTGAGAGAAAGCACTGGTTATTTAAAAAAACCTGAGTTCGGGATAAGAAATTGAAATTCAGAGATGATAACTTTAGAACCAGCATCACATAAATGGACTATGCCGGTATAGGATAAGTTTTGAGAACCTGCTTCTATGGTACAAAAATTTCTGGGGTTAAAGTGATCGATTAAATCAAAGATAATACAACGGAAGTGACAACTAAATTAATATGGTTAAATCTATACACTATCTGAGGGGTATCTCAGCGCTATTTGTTTTGTTTTTTCACTACAAGTTTATGCTCAATAACGTATATTCAACAAAAAACCTGGGCGATATTCTATTCTCTAGCGGCTATTTTGGTGTTGACCTGTTCTTCATGATAAGTGGTTTTATCATTGTTTACTCAACCAAAAATGACAAGAGTATTTTTTCTTTCTCGGTTAAAAGACTGTTTAAAATATATCCAGTCTATTTATTTTGTTTAGCTTTACATATTGCAGTTGTGTATCCATACGTCAGTATAGAAATTATCAAGTCTCTGTTCTTCTTACAGATTAATTATAATGATAACGCACCTTTTTACGGGTATAGTACTATATACCCTGCTTGGACTTTAACATATGAATTCATTTTCTATATGTTCTTCTTGATTGGGCTTAAAATTTCACATCGCTACAGAACGTTAGTAACTTCAGTAATCATGCTTTTTGTATACGCCTATTTACACATAAAATACAACGGTTGCTTGACCTTAAACCCAAATCACGGATTAAACTTTACTGTGACTAACAGATTGCAGGGGCTTATAAAAAACATGGCGTCGCCGCTTATGATTGAGTTTATCCTTGGCATGATTACATGTGAGATATTCATGAGAACAAGAGCAAACAACAAAATATTGATTTCGATTTGTAGCATTATGTTTTATTCATCGCTGTGCATATTTTTTTACTGTGTTTTTTTTGTACAGATAGGCGGGCTCGGAATCCTACGTATGGGTTTCCCCTGCTTTTTAATTCTTTTTTCATCCGTGATTTTAGAAAAAGTTAATGAGGTAAAAGAAAACAAATATCTGAATTTTCTCGGAAATATATCCTATCCATTATATTTGACACACACAATAGTTTTGGCGTTGATATCATCAAACAGTGCTTATTTTACCCCCTACATGCACTTATTTGGCTTCAGTCGGTTGATGTTTTTACTATTTTTCTCAATTCTGCTTTCTTACCTGACTCATGTTCTAATAGAAGTTAATGCTTCTAAATTAGGTAGAGTTATTATCGATAAATTCAGGGCGAGGAGTGCCCTATAACTCTATGAAATGCTGCTGAAAAACCAGAGGCATTTCCTTTTTATGCCATTTATAACATTATTCATCCTCAGTGACCTTACACCTTAGTTTCTTCGGGTTTTAACGCTTTTAAAAACTCTATTAACTCAGGTTCATTCATTATTTTTATACCTGATTTCTCGGCTTTTTGAGCTTTAGAGCCCGGATTTTCCCCAGCAATAAGAAAGTCTGTCTTTTTGGATACACTGCCGCTGACTTTTGCCCCTAAAGAAATCAAATGCGCTTTAAGATCATCTCGGGTAAATGCATTTAATGAACCGGTCAAAACCACCGTTTTATCCCGAAAGGGATGGTTCGGTTTTTCTATCGGCTCTGGATCTGGCCAATCTAAAACAGATTCCAGTGCAGAAATAACCTGTTGATGATGTTCGTTTCCAAAAAAATCTACCAGATTTTTTGCGACAACTTCACCAACATCAGGCACTTTTTTTAATGTTTCTATGTCCGCCTTCCGCAAAAGATCAAGTTGACCAAAATATAACGCCAAATTGGCGGCTGTCGTTTCACCGACTTCTCTGATTCCTAGCGCATATAAAAAACGCGCAAAGGTGGTTTTTTGAGATTTTTTTAAAGAATTTAATAAATTTTGCGCTGATTTTTCTCGCATCCTCTTCAGAGACAGTAATTTCTCTGATGTTAAATGAAATAAATCCGCAGGGTTTTGAACGTATTTTTTGTCTACTAGCTGATGGATGATTTTATCGCCCAGACCTTCTATATCGAGCGCGCGTCGCGCAACAAAATGTTTCAATGCCTCTTTACGCTGAGCAGGACAAAATAATCCCCCTGTGCAACGGATCACGGCTTCACCTTCAATACGTTTTGCAACTGATTTGCAAATAGGGCAATGGTGAGGAAAAATGATTTCCACCGTATTTTGAGGTCTGGATTCGATGATCACGTTGACAATTTGTGGGATCACATCACCTGCACGACGCACGACTACGGTATCCCCAATACGTAACCCTAAACGGGCTATTTCATCTGCATTGTGCAAACTGGCGTTGCTGACCAGTGCCCCTCCCAATTCAACTGGCTCAAGGCGAGCCACTGGAGTCAGAGCCCCAGTTCGGCCGACTTGAAATTCCACTCCAAGAACTTGAGTGGTTTTTTCTTGGGCGGGAAATTTAAAGGCCGTTGCCCAACGAGGGGCCTTCGCCAAAAAACCTAATTTTTCTTGTAATAGAACATCATCTACTTTGATCACGATGCCGTCGATATCAAAACCCAAGGTCGCCCGTGCTTGTGCTATTTCTTGATAAAAGGCCATGACTTGCTCAGCACCAGTGCATAATGTGATTCGATCATGGACAGGTAGCCCCCAAGCTTTCAATTGCATCAAACGCTGTATATGACTCTGAGGTAAGACCCCGCCTTCAAGCAAACCAACGCCATAACAGAAAAAATTTAAAGGCCGTTGCGCCGTGATATGAGGATCGAGCTGGCGCAAAGATCCGGCCGCCGCATTACGAGGATTGGAAAATATTTTGCCATGATTAGCACGAGCTTGTTTGTTGAACTCTTCAAAGCCGGCTTGAGGCATATAAACCTCGCCCCTGATTTCTATCCGTTGGGGTAATGCCTTACCCTTTAAACGAAGAGGAATTGATTGAATGGTGCGAATATTATGCGTGATGTTTTCACCTTGAAAACCATTGCCTCTCGTGGCCGCTTGGGTTAATTCCCCTTTTTCATAGATGAGACTCACTGCCAAGCCATCTAGTTTGAGCTCACAGCAGAAAGTCAGCGCCTCTTGAATATTTTTTTCGCTCCTGTTTTTCTGATCTGAATCTCGAACCAGTGGGTTCAAAGACGCTTTTTGTGCAGAGGATGGCGCTCCAAGTCGTTCAGAGACACGTTTGTTAAACGCTAAAAACCCCTTTTCATCAAATACATTGTCGAGCGAAAGCATAGGCACTTGATGAGTCACAGGCTCAAAAGCGGTTGAAGGCGATGCGCCCACTTTTTGGGTAGGAGAATCAGGGCTCATTAATTCAGGATATTGCGATTCCCATTCCCGTAGTTGTTCCAACAAAGCGTCGTATTCCGCATCTGTTATCTCGGGGGCATCGTTCACATGGTATAAATATTCATGATGTTTTAGCACATCACGCAATTGGTTAATTTTTTCAAGGATGGATTTCATAAATGAGAGGTACTTCGGATGAGGGCGTTATAATCTTCTAATTTTTGAGGGGTAATCATTTGGCGTTGATCATCTAAAACCAAGCCTCCAAGCTCATCTGCTATTTTTTGTGCTGACTGCAACATTAATTTAAAGTTTTCAGAGGCATGGCCATAGCAGGGCAATGTCATAAATATTGAAATGCCTGGTGTTGAAAAATGAGCCATTTTTTTTAAATCAAAAAAACCGGGGTTCACCATATTGGCCAAGCTAAATAAAGTGATGCGCTCGCCTGTAAGAGTAAGATAGCGATGAAAAATATTCATATCGCCAAATTGAAAATGACTATTTAAAATGCTTTTTAAAAGAGTTTCTCCAGAAAAGGTGCGCGATGAATGAGCAGCAACATGTAAAACCAATACCTTTTGTTCTTTTTGAATAGATGGATGATGGGTTTCTTTAGATCGATGAGATAAATCATCACTTTTTTTTTGCAATTGAGGCTCAGTCTCTGAGATCTGTGAAAAAGACGAGGCAGTCACACAGGCAACTGAGCTATCAAATTTAAGCGCCTGATATTTAGTTTGCGATGGTATTTTTTTATGATGTTCCTTATCAAAAGCATTTTTTTCAACATTTGGTGGTGCCTTTTTAAGAATTTTGACTTCGCCCACACCTTCTTCATCCAAAATCTGTAACAGAACATCGTCTTCTTTTTGATTTTGATCTTTTGTCGTCTGATCATAAAAAAGGGCAGAGCGTTCTTTACGCCTCGCCCATACACCATGTAAAAATAATACGATGATGGTAATCACACCAAAAAGCAATAACATCAAACGTAAGTCTTGCATGATTAAAATCTCTATCGTTTTAATAAAAAAAGAATCGATATTCAATTCTATATTTTTTTGTCGAATTGATCGGTGAAACGTTAAATTCCTGATTTTGTTGGATCAGAAAAACAACTATCAAAGTTGGCTTTTGAGCTTCAAATTTTCGGTAACTTCTTCTTTATGAGCCAAATAATATTTTAGACCTTTTAAACGCAATTCGCACGAGAGACATTCGCCACATCCATCGCCTTGAATACCATTGTAACAAGTCAGTGTTTTATTTCGAATCAGTGGCATTTGTTGATAATAATCGGCCAAAGCCCAAGTTTCCGCTTTATTCAGCCACATTAAAGGGGTGACAAAAGTGATATTTTTTTGCATCCCCAATGTCACTGCATGATTGAGCGATTTGACAAACTCATCCCTGCAATCAGGATACCCGGAAAAATCAGTTTCGCAGACACCTGTAATGACCACATCTGCGTCTAATTGATAAGCATAAATCGCCGAAAAAGTCAGGAATACAATATTTCTACCAGGTACAAAAGTATTAGGCAGCGAGCCTTCGCTGTTTTGCTTTTTTGGAAGAGGTATATTTTCCCTCGTCAAACTGCTCACCGTGAGCTCGTTAAGAAGTTGAAGATCTAATATTTTGTATGAGGTGGCTTGAAGTTTTTTTGCCAGCGCTTGTGCTATCGCGATTTCAGATCGATGGCGCTGCCCATAATCGAAAGTAATACAATGGACTTCATCATATTGATGTAAAGCCTGGATCAGGCAGGTCGTAGAATCCTGCCCCCCACTGAAAACCAGAACTGCGCGTTTGATAGGATTATTTTTTCTCATATTTTGGATTTTTTAGCTCAGTTAAAGCTTTTGCAAAACAGACCAGGACCTGGCAATTTAAGACCTCCTTGGCAGCAAAGCGTTCTGTCAAGGAGATTATCTCTTAGCTTTGGCCTTTCACTTCTTTTAAACCGTTAAAAAGGGCACGTTCACCCAATGCTTCTTCAATCCGTATCAATTGATTGTATTTAGCAACACGATCAGAACGACTCATAGAACCTGTTTTAATCTGGCCTGCAGAGGTGCCCACCGCTAAATCAGCAATGGTGGCGTCTTCTGTTTCACCAGAACGGTGAGAAATAATCGCAGTGTAACCTGCTTCTTGCGCCATTTTAATCGCGGCTAATGTTTCAGTCAGAGAGCCTATTTGATTAAATTTAATTAAAATTGAATTGGCGATCTTTTTTTGAATGCCTTCTTTGAGAATTTGAGTATTGGTGACAAATAAATCATCTCCAACCAATTGAATTTTATCGCCTAATACTTGAGTTTGATATTTAAATCCTTCCCAATCTGATTCGTCTAACCCATCTTCAATCGAAATAATAGGATATTTTTGGGTCAGATTTTCCAAAAAATGCGTAAATTCTTCTGATGTAAAGGTCTTTCCTTCTCCTTTCAATTCATAACGATTTGTTTCTTTATTGTAAAATTCAGAGGCCGCACAATCCATCGCAAAAGTGATGTCTTTACCTAAAACATACCCCGCTTTTTCTACGGCTTCTTTCATCGTTTCTAGAGCCGCTGCATTGGATTCGAGATTTGGCGCATATCCGCCTTCGTCACCCACTGCAGTACTCAGATTTTTAGACTTAAGTACTTTGGCCAGATGATGAAAAACTTCAGATCCCATTCGAACCGCTTCTTTAAAGCTCTTCGCCCCGACAGGCTGGATCATAAATTCTTGAATATCAATGTTGTTGTCAGCGTGTTCACCACCGTTAATGATATTCATCATCGGTAATGGCATGGAAAATTGACCAGGCGTGCCATGAAGCTCAGCAATATGCTCATACAAAGGCATTCCCTTAGAAGCAGCACCTGCTTTTGCAACCGCTAAAGAAACGGCCAAAATGGCATTAGCCCCAAAATGAGATTTATTTTCAGTCCCGTCTAAATCAATCATCAATTGATCAATATGTTGCTGATCTTTCGCATCTTTACCTAAAAGCGCCTGTGCGATAGAACCATTCACGGCCTTAACTGCCTTCAGAACGCCCTTCCCTAAAAATCGGGCAGGGTCACCATCGCGCAATTCTAACGCTTCACGTGAACCGGTGGAGGCCCCTGATGGCGCAGCGGCCAAACCGATAAATCCCCCCTCTAAATGGGCTTCTACTTCTACTGTGGGATTACCACGAGAATCAATGATTTCTCGGGCGAGTATTTTTGCAATTTTAGACATCGTATTTTCCTTAAGTAGGTATTCAATATAATTTGGAAAAAATCGCCTTTTAGGCAAATTTTTTCGACAGTATGTTTATTTTAGTGAATCTTGATGATGTGCTAAAGCGGATTTCACAAAACCAATAAATAATGGATGACCATCACGAGGCGTTGAAGTAAATTCAGGGTGAAATTGACACGCAACAAACCAGGGATGATGCGGTAATTCAATAATTTCAACGAGTTTTTTATCCATGGAACGACCTGATACACTCAGCCCCGCCGCTTCTATGATGGGTAATATCATGTTATTGACTTCATAACGATGACGGTGCCGCTCTATAATAATGGGCTTTTCATAGAGTTGATGTGTCAAGCTCCCTTTGACCAGGTGACATTTTTGCGCCCCCACCCTCATGGTGCCCCCCAGATTACTTTTTTCTGAACGAACAGCGATTTCACCATCTTCGTTTTGCCATTCCGTAATCAATCCAATCACAGGATAACGGGCATCAGGGTCAAATTCAGTCGAATTGGCTTTTTCCATTCCCGCAACATGACGAGCAAATTCTATCAAAGCAACTTGCATACCCAGGCAGATCCCCAAATAAGGAATGCGATTTTCCCGTGCATATTGAGCAGCGACAATCATGCCTTCAATTCCCCGATGTCCAAATCCTCCAGGAATGAGAATAGCATTCAAGCCTGCCAATTTTTCAATCCCAACTGTTAGGATCTCTTGTGCATCTATCAACTGAATATTAACTTTGACCCGATTTTTTAAACCTGCATGTTTTAAGGCTTCAATCACTGATTTATAGGCATCAGGCAATTCTATATATTTCCCTACCATACCTATGCTCACAGTTCCTTCACAATGACATTCTTCGTATAACACTTGCTCCCAGTGCCCCAAATTGGCTTTGGGGCACTTTAAGTTAAATTTATCGCAAATATATTGATCAAGCCCTTGCGACTGTAATATTTTTGGAATTTTATAGATAGAATCCACATCTTTGAGAGAAATCACCGCTTTTTCTTCTACATTACAAAATAACGCAATTTTTGAGCGTTCATGATCGGGTACTTCATGATCTGAGCGACAAATTAATACATCCGGCTGGATCCCAATAGAAAGCAATTCCTTGACTGAATGCTGTGTTGGCTTGGTTTTGACTTCACCGGCAGTGGTGAGATAAGGCAATAAAGTCAAGTGAATATAAAGAGCATGACTGCGACCCACATCTGTCACCATTTGACGAATGGCTTCCAAAAAGGGTAAAGACTCAATATCACCTACTGTGCCTCCAATTTCTACCAAAGCGACGTCATAGCCTTGCGCTGCCATCACAATACGTTCTTTGATGGCATTCGTGATGTGAGGGATCACCTGAACGGTCGAGCCTAAATAATCCCCCCTGCGCTCTTTTTGAAGCACTTCAGAGTAAATTGCCCCTGTTGTAAAATTATTATGCCGTGTCATTTTAGTGCGAATAAAACGCTCATAGTGACCCAGGTCTAGATCGGTCTCTGCGCCATCTTCAGTGACAAAAACTTCGCCATGTTGTTTTGGGCTGATGGTGCCGGGATCTAAATTGATATAGGGATCAAGTTTCATGATGGTGACTTTCAGAGATCGGGCTTCTAGTATGGCGGCCAAAGAAGCAGCAGTTATCCCCTTACCCAGAGAAGAAACCACCCCTCCGGTGACAAAAATATAATTCGTTATCATATGAACCTAAAGGGTAAAATTTTAATAGATGAGATTCAAAAATCTGTTCATCCCGTTTTCAATGCATTTAAAGATCATACAAAGCGCTTTCGCCCCGCAAACTCACGGTACGATTAAATACCAAACGCTTTTCAGAAGAATCTTTATCGGTACAAAAATAGCCCTCGCGCTCAAATTGATACGTTTTGCCTTCTTGCGTGTTGACTAGACTTGGTTCCACAAAGCCTTGACGTATGAATAATGATTCAGGGTTGAAGGCCTCTAAAAAGAGACAGGTGTCTGCATGCGACGCCGTCAATAAATGATGGTATAAGCGAATTTCAGCAGGAACAGCGTCATCGGCAGAAACCCAATGAATCACCCCTCTTATTTTACGGCCATCTGAGGGATCTTTATTGAGCGTCTCAGGATCATACTCACAGTGAATTGCCGTAATCATGCCTTGAGCATTTTTTTCAACATACTTTGCTTTAACGACATAGGCATGACGCAGCCGAACTTCTTTGCCCAACACCAAACGCTTATATTTTTTATTGGCTTCTTCGCGGAAATCGGCTCGGTCAATATAAAGCCCACGATTAAAAGGCATCTGGCGATGCCCCATACCAGGGTTATTCGGGTGATTAGGCACCGTTAGCCACTCTTTTTCATCAGAACGATTATCAATGATTAATTGAACAGGATCTAATACCGCCAAAGCGCGCGGCGCATTTTGATTCAGATCTTCACGAATACAAGCTTCTAAAGCACTCATTTCGACCTGATTATCCTGTTTAGTGACACCAATACGGTGACAAAACTCACGGATAGAAGCGGGTGTATAGCCTCTTCGTCTTAACCCTGAGAGGGTCGGCATACGGGGGTCATCCCAACCGGTCACTTTTTTTTCTTTGACCAAGAGATGAAGTTTTCGTTTGGACATCAGGGTATGTTCAAGATTCAAACGAGAAAATTCATATTGCCTCGGATGACAATCGATACTGATATTCTCCAGAACCCAATCGTATAAACGCCTGTTATCCTGAAATTCTAACGTACAGAGCGAATGGGTAATCCCCTCTAATGCATCAGAAATACAGTGCGTAAAATCATACATCGGATAGATACACCATTGATCACCTAGTTGGTGGTGCTCAGCAAATTTAATACGATACAAAACAGGATCACGCATGATCATAAAGGGAGAAGCCATATCAATTTTTGCACGCAGACAAGCAGCGCCTTCTGCAAAACCGCCTGCTTGCATTTTTTTAAATAACTCTAGATTGTCTTCAACGGTGCGGTCACGAAAAGGGCTGTTTTTGCCAGGCGCTGTTAAAGTGCCACGGTATTCACGCATTTGTTCGGCATTTAACTCATCGACATAAGCCAATCCTTTTTGAATCAACTCAATCGCATATCCGTATAAGGACTCAAAATAATCTGAGGAATATCGCACCGCGCCGCTCCATGCAAACCCTAACCACTGCACATCACGTTTGATAGATTCAATATATTCCTGCTCTTCTTTTTCTGGATTGGTATCGTCAAAACGTAAATGACATTCACCTTGATAATCTTGTGCCAGACCAAAATTCAAACAAATGGATTTGGCATGACCAATATGGAGATAACCATTCGGTTCAGGTGGAAAGCGGGTTCTGATGAATGAATGCTTACCTTGAGCGAGATCCTCTTCAATGATATGACGAATAAAGTGATTCGGACGTTCGCTGGCCTCGTTCATGACTGTATTCCTGTTATTCCCCAAAAAAACAAATATTTTAAGCTTTTTTATTGAAGGCCGCCACTGCGTTGAATAAAGAAAGATATCAAACCTGCAGTGCTATTGAATGTTTCTTTGGCAAGATAAAAGAAAACAAAAGGCTCGCTTTACACTTCGATAAACTCGATGTCGCCTTCTTTTCTTTCTTCGATATCGCTTGTCTTAAAATCTTTAAATAACTTTGTTAATAACTCTATAGTAATGTTATTAGAATATTTACGCGAATATCGGACCTATTTCCATATTAGTAAAATTTATGGGGTCAGTGAGAATTATATATACCAGCTGATCCTCTGGGTTGAGGATACCTTGTTTTCAGAATATATAAATTAATCAAAATTAAATCGCTTATCCATATTTCCGGACACTTCAAAAGACTGCTAGTAAAATGTCTCCAGGAGGAAAAAATGGACAATAAAGTGAAGCGGTCGAAATACAGTCTGGAGTTTAAACGAGACGCGGCAAAGTGAGTCATAGAAAAAATATCCCTGTCGACAAGCGGCAGACAGTTTGGGGGTTTCATTAAGTGCTATCAGACGCTGGGTCAGTGCTGAAAAAGGGGCGACAGGCGCTGAACAGGCAAATCCTGGCTTGGCAGAGCGTGAAATTTTAAAAAAAGCGGCGGTCTTCCTTGCGAAAGAAAACGGATAAGATTTCTGTTTATTCGTGAGCAAAAGAAGACCTGTCCGGTGCGCTTGTTATGTTGTGTGATGAAAGTCAGTCGCAGTGCTTTAGGTAACGTCTCCGGCCATGAGGGCGCTGGAGCGGACGGCGGTCAGGATATTGAGTGAACATAAACCAACACTGGGTTCACGCAGATTGAAACTGAAATTCAATCAGGCCGGCTTTCAGGTCGGTCGCTTTAAAACGCGTCGTTGAATGGCTTCGTTATCATTAATCGCCCGTTATCCGAAGCGTTACCGGGTGAAAACAGACAGTCAGCATCACCAGCAGATTGCCCCGAATCTGCTGGACCGGCAATTGACCGTGAATCCACGCAATCAAGTGTGGCCAACCGATATCACCTGCATCCGTACCTGTCAGGGTTGGCAGTATCTCGCTATCGTCATGGATTGATATTCACGCCAGATAGCAGGCTGGGCCCTGGCAAGGCATATGCGGACTGAGCTCTGTGTAGCGAAATGGCGTATTGGCGTAGAAAGCCCGATAGGGGGCTCATTCACCACTCAGATAGAGGCAGTCAGTACACCAGTAGCGAATACAGGCAACATCTGTCGGTCATGGGGGTATGCGGGCAAGCCACAGTGGAAAAGGCCAGTGCTGGGATAATGCCCCTTACAGAGCGCTTCTTCCGCAGTCTGAAATATGAATATTTGCACTACGAAGCTGAAAGATCATCTTGATGCCAAGTTGAGTGTGTTGGATTATTTGGCTTATTACAATAGTAAACGTCCCCACAGTGTACTGGGATATCTTTCACCCATGCAGTTTGAGCGAATACCATTAATCAATGTGTCTTAAAAATGTGTCCGGTTTTACTTGACCATTACAAGGGTAAACCCCAATAAAAAGCGTCAATCAAGTTAGACAGTGAGGCCCTTTAGCCTGCCAATCTGTGTCAAAGCAGCAGCGCTGACCTTTTGGGCATACCCGTAGAGGCAGGGCATCTCGTCGGCAAAGCCGCTTTCATTGAGATAAACCAGAGATTTTCCCTGCTTTTGATAGCCGCCTATTTTCTCCTGGAACAGGCACCGCCTCTTAGTCTGCCTTGGGGTGAGGCAGAGTTTTTTTATAGGTCAGACTCTATATTTTCAACGCTCGCCAAATGGTTTTAGGGCACACTGTGAAAACGGTTGGCGGTTTCTCTGATGCTCAGTCCTTCTTGCTCTCGAATACGGAGAATTTTTTTACGAAAATCCAGTGAATAACTCATAGTAAACTGATTCGGATTAATTCTTTATATCTTAATCAAAAATTAAATCGTTTAGCCATATCATTTAAAGTGAAAATTGACTCGCTTATCCAAAACTCAGGTTAATTAATTTATCTTTTTTTTAAATGCGTTATCAGTCGTTTGCGTTTACGGACTTGATTGGGCGTTAAAGTATTGCGTTTACTTGCAAAAGGGTTCTCCGATTCTTTGAATTGGATCCGGATCGGAGCTCCTATTATTTTTAATGAACGACGAAAATAGTTCATAAGATAACGTTTATAAGAATCATTAATTGCGGTTACTTGATTTCCATGGATCACGACAATCAGTGGATTATAGCCGCCAGAATGAGCATATTTAAGCTTGACACGTCGACCACGGACAAGAGGAGGTTCATGTTCTTCTTTTGCCAATTGCATAATACGTGTGAGTAAAGAAGTGTTGATCCGTTTTGTAGAACAGTCATAAGCTTCTTTAATGGATTTAAATAAATTTTCAACACCGCTACCATGCAAAGCAGAAATAAAATGCGTTCGTGCAAAATCCATAAACCCTAAACGTAAATCTAAACTGTTTTTTATTTGCTTTCGCTTTTCTGAAGAAATAGCATCCCATTTATTGACGGTAATCACTAATGAACGCCCGCTGTTTAAAATAAAACTCAGCAAAGACAAATCCTGATCAGAAACCCCTTCATTTGCATCAATGACTAACAACACAACATTGGCATCTTCAATTGCTTTGAGGGTTTTTATGACGGAAAATCTTTCAACTTTTTCCTTTATTTTTGAGGATTTACGGACACCGGCAGTATCAATAAAAATATATTCTCTGTTATTACGGATTAAGGGAATATAAATACTGTCTCGAGTGGTGCCTGGTATGTCATAAACCAACATACGATCTTGAGCCAAAATATGGTTAACGAGTGTAGATTTACCCACATTGGGACGGCCCACAATCGCCAGTTTAATAGGTAAACTCTCAGGATTACAAAGAAATTTTTTGCTCTCTAAAAAATCTGTTTTATCAACCTCAGTTTTTTGCTTTTCCCAATAAGAGGAATTGAGTTCCTCTTCACTGAGCTCAATAATGGGCTTTTCGGGTACAAAAGGCGTGATAACTGAACTCATCAGTTGTGCGACACCACGACCATGAGAAGCTGCAATACCATAAACTTTACCTAAAGCTAATGAATAAAAATCAGTCAATGCAGTGTCAGAGTTCATGCCATCGATTTTATTAGCCACCAAAAAAGTGGCTTTTTTGCGTTTACGTAAATGTTTAGCTATTTCTAAATCTGCTGGCAGCAGACCAGCACGGGCATCCAGTATAAAGAGCACAACGTCTGCTTCTTCAATCGCTAAAAAAGACTGATGTGTCATGTGTTTTTGAATATTTTCTATTCCTTCAATTCCATTTATACCCCCTGTATCAATAATAATAAATTTATGGTTTTCAATTTCAGCGTGGCCGTATTGGCGATCTCTGGTTAATCCTGGGAAATCGGCCACTAATGCATTAGCTGTCTGGGTTAATCTGTTAAAAAAGGTAGATTTACCTACATTTGGGCGTCCAATTAACGCAATAATAGGTATCATTGTCATTCTCACGACTTATTTTCATTTAAATTCTTTGTCAAATCTTGCCAAGTGGCGTAAAAATTTGAGGGATCAGTTATTTTAAAATAATGTACCCGCTATTTTTCCTGTTTGCTGATCTCTAATCGGTCGTTTATTTTATTAGATACTAGAATTTATTTTTGTACAAATGAATAAACAGTACCATCTCTGGCTTGGATAATCAGTCTACCCGATATTTCTATAGGAGCACTTAAAAATCCAGAACGATTGACTTTTTGTTGTGTGACAAAACGTCCGTCTTCGGTATTCAACCAGTGTAAATATCCTTCGGAATCTCCTACGACTAAGTAGCCATTATAAATCAGTGGGGCCGTTAAACCACGATGCAATAAATCGCTTTGTTTCCAAACTGGAATACCAGTATCAGATTTTAACGCGAGGAGTCGATCATTTTGATCTACAAGATAGATATAACCTGCATGTATTGCAAAATCACTTACTGATCCCAAGTTACGTTTCCACAAAATTTCTCCTGAATTTAGTTGCAGTGCAACGAAATTACCATTATAGGCGGCCGCATAAACAATACCATTTACTATGAGAGGTCTCATATCAACGTCATTAAGACGCTCAATTTCTGTTGAGCCTCTCACTTCAGAAATCACCTGTTGCCAAATAAGCTGCCCTTGATCCATCGTAACAGCACTGACACGACCGTTGTCACCACCAAAAACAGCGGTGTCCGATGAGATAGCAGGAGCTGATTCACCTCGTAATGAGAGTGTTGGTATGTCTAAATTCAAGGTCCAATCAATGCTTCCATTTATTTTATTTATTGCTTGAATTATTCCGTTACCAGTATGAATTAATATTAAATCACTACTGATAATAGGACGAGACAATACTTCACCTGCAACTTGGGTTTTCCAAACAACTCTGCCATCAGAAACATTGAGCGCAAAAAGGATAGCGTGTTCACTTCCAACATAGACAAGATCGCCATCGACCGTTAATCCTCCGGATAACATGGCAGAATCATTTTTAGTAGAGATAAAACCTGTTTTTTGAGATAAATTTGTTTGCCAAATCACCTTGCCTGTATCAAGTTTTAGCGATTTAACCCATCCATTACGGTCCGCAACAAATAAGGATGTATCGTTTCCGACAGGACGTAGATGAGAATAGTATTTTCCTATCCCTCGACCAACGGATGTACTCCACAGTGGATTTAAGGTAAATTGATTTTTGACTTCTGGTAAAGGTGATAGAGTGACCACATCTTTTTCGCTATTAAAAAATGCACAGCCATTAAGTAAAAAAAGACAGAACATTCCTAACCAAAATATTTTATAAAATTGCATGAAAACTTCCTTTAATCGGATAAATTATTCAATTTAAGACGTAATAATTGTGATGAAGCAATAGATGACTCTATACTTTTTTTGTACGCCGCTCGTGCGCCTGCTATATCATTTTTTTCTAATAAAATATCTCCTCGTATATTCTCAGCCATGCCTAGCCAAAAATCAGAGTATATATTATCTAAGCTTTTTAAAGCTTTATCGAATTGCTTTAACTGTAATTGTACTCGAGCTAAACGTAGATAAATTAACGAAAGCAGATTGTTATCTTTTGTATTGAGCAATGCCGATATCAGTTGTTGCTCCGCTTTATCAAAAGCCTGATTTTCAACGAATTTTTTCGCTAATTGCAACGCGATAAATCCCGAATAATTATTGTAATTTTTTTGAATAAATTTTTCAGCCTTTGAGATGTTTGGCTCACTTATGTCTTTATCATTGAGAAAAAGCTGACTGATATCTTGATAAGAGGAAGAAGAAATTGACACGAAGCTGCTTTGATAGTTTTGCCAATAACGCCAAGCGAAAAGCGCTAGTACGCCTATTAATAGGCCCAGTGCAAGTGCTTTCCGGTTTTTACGTAAAAAAATTCGAAAAGCTTCAGTTTCAATACTTTGAGTTGAAGATCTGTTCAAAATGCATCCCTTGTAGTTAAAATTTATTCAATGAAAATTTTATTAAGAAATAAGATAAGATCTTCTTGCATTAATAAATTCTGTTCTCCTGTAAGAAGGTTTTTGATCACAATTTTTTGTTTTGCTATTTCGTTCTCACCTAATATTAAGGCAAAAGTCGCGCTGCATTTGTTAGCCGAAGATAATTGTTTAGATATTTTTTGCTTACCGTAGTGCAGCTTTAATTTTAGTTGAGGCAAACTGTCACGAATTTTTTCTGCTAATTTTATTGCCTTAGCTCGAGAAGTATTGTTTTCAGAAACGAAATAAACATCCAATTTTGGAGAAAGGTAAAAATCAGGGTTCACCTTTTTAACCAACAAAACTAACCGCTCAAGCCCAATAGCAAAACCTACTGCTGGGGTTGAATCTTTTCCTCCTAATTGTTCGACCAGACCATCATAGCGCCCCCCTGCACAAATAGCTCCTTGAGATCCTAAATGATTGGTCACCCATTCAAATACCGTTTTGTTGTAGTAATCTAACCCTCTTACCAAGTATGGATTCACACGATAAGAGATGCCCGATTCATTCAAAAATTGACAGAGTGTTAAAAAATGCTGTTTCGATTCATCATTGAGATATTCGGACAATAGGGGGGCATCTGCGAGTATTTTTTGAACAACCTGATCTTTCGAATCTAATAGCCGTAATGAATTTTTGTGCATTCGATGAATTGCTTCTTCAGTCAATTGAGCTTTATTTTTTTCTAAAAATTTCAACAAAGATTCACGATACCTTGCACGCTCTTCTATCGAACCAATTGAATTTAATTCCAATTGAACATAATTTAAAATGCCTAGCTTCTTCCAGAATCGGGCGGTCATTAAAATAAGTTCTGCATCAATATCTGGCCCATACAAACCAAATACTTCTACACCTAATTGATGGAACTGACGGTAACGGCCTTTTTGTGGTCTTTCGTAACGAAACATGGGGCCAATATACCAAAAACGTTGTTCCTTATTGTGAAAAAGACCATGCTCAACACCGGCACGAACGCAGCCTGCTGTCCCTTCGGGACGCAAGGTTACACTTTCACTATTGCGGTCATCAAAGGTATACATCTCTTTTTCTACTACATCAGTGACTTCACCAATCGCTCGTTTAAACAATGTTGTAGTTTCTATGATTGGGATGCGAATTTCGTTATAACAGTGGGTTGCAAGTATATTTTTCAAAGTATTTTCAATTTGCTCCCATAATTCGGAATCTGGAGGCAGACAATCATTCATTCCGCGAATGGCCTGTAACTTTTTCATCACATCTGTCATATTTTCATTACTTCCGAAAAGATCAAAGTTGATTTATTTGAATCCGATTTTTTTTATCTAATAAGGCTGCTTTGGCACGAATTTTGGCTTCGAGTTGATCAATGATTTGTTGATTATCAAGTCGACCTTTACGTTCACCCTCTTCGAAAAAGCCACTTTTGTTACGTGCTCCAGTGACGCCTAAAGTAGACACTAACGCCTCACCTGGGCCATTAACAACACAACCAATAATAGAAACATCCATAGGAGTGACGATATCTTCTAGACGTTTTTCAAGCGCATTAACGGTACCAATAACATCAAATTCCTGACGCGAACAGGTTGGGCACGCAATAAAGTTAATACCTCGAGACCTGATACGCAAAGATTTCAAGATATCAAAGCCGGCTTTGATTTCTTCTGTTGGATCGGCGGCCAAAGAAATGCGCAAAGTATCTCCTATTCCTTCAGAGAGAAGGATTCCTAAACCTATCGCGGATTTTATAGAGCCACTACGAGCCCCCCCCGCTTCTGTTATGCCTAAATGTAAGGGTTGATCGATACGAGTTGCTAAAAGGCGGTATGAATGGATAGCTAAAAAAACATCTGATGCTTTTACACTGATTTTAAATTGATCAAAATTGAGGCGTTCTAAAAACGAGACTTGGCGCATTGCCGATTCTAATAGTGCCTCTGGTGTCGGTTCTTTGTATTTCTCTTGAATGTCTTTTTCTAATGAACCGCCGTTAATACCGATTCGGATTGGAATCCCGTGATGACGTGCACTGGCAACAACATCGCGAATACGAAGTTCACTACCAATATTACCAGGATTAATGCGTAAGCAATCTACACCATACTCTGCTACTTTTAGAGCAATACGATAGTCAAAATGAATATCAGCAACTAATGGAACAGAAGCTTGTTGTTTGATCTGGTTAAACGCTTCCGCAGCCTCCATAGTGGGTACAGAAACCCTTACAATATCTGCACCAACAGATTGCAATGCTTTAATTTGAGCTACCGTCGCAGCCACATCTGTGGTTTTTGTATTGGTCATGGATTGAACGCTGATCGGTGCATTCTCTCCAATAGGAACTTTCCCTACATAAATGCGGGTCGATTTGCGTCTAATGATGGAGGATAAGTTATACATGATATTCCCTTAAACGCCTGTAAGTCAAAAATTGCGCCCAATGTTGCCATTTACTTGAATATTAGAGTGTACTAAGTAGTAATTTAGGATCAATTGACTTTTTATTATTACTGTCGGCGACAGACAGGTTGTTTTTTTGAACCAAACCAAAATAGAGGCATGAGGTAGTTGAACTTCAGTCATCGGTGATGTTGAGTCGTTTTTTTTATTAATGAGTCTTGTGTCAACAATTTTACTGATGATTCGATATTCATGCTGTTAATTTCTGTTTTTTGAATTTTATTATTTTGACACCACCAAGCACCAGTTAATCAAAAAATTGTGAATAAAATAAACCAAGTAGATAGAATTAGACATCTATGCCATTCTTTGCTCTTTTTATTAGATAAAAATAAAGTTTATTAGATGTTTTTATTACCTAAATTTCTTCATTGAGTTTTGATAATAATGCTTCTCCTGGTAGATTCAATAATTTTGCATAAGAACGAATATAACCGAGCTCAAAAGCAGAAAAAAACTGGGCGTAAGATTGTTTTCTTCAATTTTTTGAATGGTAGACAATCTTAGGCATAAACGATCCGCTACCGTTTGTTGTGTTAATTTTGATGCTTCGCGAGCTTTTTTTAGGCGAGCTCCAATTGTTTCTATTGCAATTTTATGTTCAATACATCTAGTCTTCATGGGCTAAATAATCTTTATACTCTTTTGAGTGTGAGAAATCTCTCGCTAATTGTTTGCCGATATTTTGTACGCTGTCCTCATCTCCAAATTTATAGGATAAATAAATTTGTAACAATAGAACTTCAGCACAAACAGGTAAAACACTTTGATGCACATTTAACAAAAATTGAGCGTGGTCGTATTTTTTAAATTCAAATTGTTTTTTTGCTTTTTCTATGAGAAATCTGCCTTTTTCTGCATCATATTTTAAGGCTCTGCTTATCAGCATTTGAGCAAATTTATATTGCTTAGCTTCAAAAAAACAGTACCCTGCATTTTCTAAGTTGTCTGCAATTTCAATATAATCTGTTGAAAGTACTGCGGCACTAAACTGTTCCTGTGCAGAAGCATAATCTCCTTGTTTACATAAAAAAGTACCGTAATGATTCATCACCGTAGCATTTAACGGTGCTAATTTCAGAATTTTTTGATAACGTTGATGGGCGGCTTTATTTTCTCCCACGTTTTGTTCGTAGAGAGCCATACCTAACTGAGCTCGATAATCCTCTTCATTCTCAAGCAGTGCTTTTTCAAAATTTTGTCGCGCCGCTTTGTAATCACCTTGTTTTAAATATTCTAAGCCCAACTGTAAACGTGTTTGCCGTGCTGCTTGTTCGCGTGATTTATCTGATATATGTGTACAACCCATTAAAAAAGAGCTGATCAAAAAAATTTTCCAAAATATATGAAGGGTCATATTTTAGTCTTGACCTTTTTCGTATTGATTTTTTAAAAAAATTTTACGGTGTGAGGGGAATACTTAAAACATTTTAATACTCAATAATATATGGATTCACCATCTATTATTTTTTTAATGTACGTTTGGTGCGATCAATCACATCTCCTGCTAATTGACCACAAGCAGCATCAATATCATTCCCTCGGGTTTTACGTATAATCGTCGTGAAATCATATTGCATTAATACCTTTGCAAAACGATCTATCCGACTATTGGAGCTACGTCCATAGTCAGCACCAGGAAAAGGATTCCAAGGAATTAAATTAATTTTGCAGGGAGTATTTTTTAAACAATCAGCTAACTGATGAGCTTGTTCTAAACTGTCATTCACATGATTAAGCATGACGTATTCAATCGTCACTCTGCCTTGATTGGCATTAGATTTTGTCAAGTAACGGCGAACCGCTGCTAACAAGGTTTCAATATTATATTTACGATTAATGGGAACCAGTTCGTTGCGGATATGATCCGTCGGGGCATGAAGAGAAATCGCTAGTGCAACGTCTATCATATCACCTAATTTATCTAAAGCAGGCACAACACCAGAGGTGGACAATGTGACTCGCCGTTTAGATAAGCCAAAACCAAAGTCGTCCATCATAATAGCCATGGCTGGCACAACATTATTGATGTTCAGTAAGGGCTCTCCCATACCCATCATCACAACATTAGTGATGGGGCGTTGACCTTTTGATTTTAAAGAACCGATGATTTTAGCAGCACGCCAAACCTGGCCAATAATTTCGGAGACGCTCAGGTTTCGGTTAAAGCCTTGTTGAGCGGTAGAACAAAATCGACATTCAAGTGCACAGCCGACCTGTGAAGAAACACAGAGGGTTGCACGGTCTGATTCGGGTATGTAAACGGTTTCGACCTGTTGATCTCCCACTTTTATTGCCCATTTAATGGTGCCATCAGAAGAACTTTGTTCTTTCGCGACCTCTGGCGCACGAATTTCTGCTATTTTTTGTAATTTATCACGTAACTGTTTGTTGATATCTGTCATCAAAGAAAAATCATCATAACAATAATGATATATCCACTTCATGATTTGATCAGCCCGAAAAGGTTTTTCACCTATTTTGACAAAAAAATCCCGTAGTTTTTGTCGATTAAAATCCAGCAAGTTGATTTTTTTGTTAGTCGGTTTGATAGTCTGCAGTGCGCTTTCAGATGGGATTATGCTGACAGGAATATCTGATAACGAAACAGAATACGGTTTTAATTGAGACATAAAAAATGAGCGCCTTTTTTAAAAAATAGATCACAGAATGTTTATCTTTTAAATAAATGATTTTATCTGGAAAAAATTTCGTCAAATTTAAAAAAATAAGCAATCTCACGTTCAGCAGATGCAAGGGAATCTGAGCCATGAAGTGCATTGTCTGTCAGGCTGTCTCCAAAATCTGCACGAAGGGTTCCTGCTAAGGCTTTTTTAGGATCGGTTTCACCCATGATTTCACGATTTCGTTTGACTGCATTTTCGCCTTCAAGAACTTGGATCATAACTGGGCCTGATGTTATTGATTGAATTAAATTCGTAAAAAAATCGCGATTCTTGTGCTCTACGTAAAAACCTTCTGCTTGCTCTATCGTTAGAAGTAGCATTTTTGCTGAAATTATTTTCAATTTCGCTGTTTCAAAACGGGTATAAATTGCGCCGATTACATTTTTAGTAACCGCTTTCGGCTTGATGATAGAAAAAGTACGTTCTACTGCCATAGAAAATTCCTGATGATTGAGCTGATTTTTTATATCACATAAAGATAATTCAAAAAGATTAGCATAGGTTAAAATGAAAACCTTCTTTTATCAAAGTGAATCGAACTTAAGTTTTTAATTTTGAGATCTAGATCTCTTTTTTTTAATTTAAAGCCTCAATTTTGAGTCAAAATAATACCGATTAAAGTCATCACAGGAGTTAAATCCCAGCATCGGAGTGTTCAGCGTTTAATTATTGCGATTTTTTGGTTGCGTTGGATTAACTGCTTGTAGGGCAATATGATAAAATTGAATTATTTTTATCATGAATAAACATATTGAATACATTATCGTTTATTTCATATCAATTTATAGAAAAATTGGAGTTTAAAAATGTACTTCAGTACTGGAACACTTATATTGACTGTAATGATTTTTTTATCATGTACTAATGCGAATGCCAGCGTCAGTATCTTATCAGCTAAGGAATGTGCCAATATGCAAACTAGGGGTACGATTACGAGTTCTAATCCTGTGAGCTGTGATCGTCTACGTCGTGTCAATTTTAGACACGTCAACTTTAACGGGGTGATAAAAACTGGCAATATTGTTGTTCTTGATTCTGTTGCAGAACAAGTCGAAGGAATTTTTTCTGAATTATTCAAACAACGTTTTCCCATCCATAAGGCTGTGGTTATAGAACATTATCAAGGTAATGATGAAGCATCTATGGTTGATAACAACACATCCGATTTTAATGGGCGTTCAATGACAGGTGGAGCCTCCTGGTCGAAACACGCCTATGGCGTCGCCATTGATATCAACCCATTGCAAAATCCTTATATATCATATCCCGAGGAGGGTAGTGCTAACATACTTCCGCCCAGCAGTAGCAAATTTTTTGTAAACAGAAATAACAATCGTCCAAATAAAAAGCAACGAGCAGGCATGGCAGAAAATGTGATCGATGTTTTTGCTCGCCACGGTTTCATCATATGGGGTGGTGATTGGGATACTCCTATTGACTATCAACACTTTGAAGTAGGAAGTTACAATTTTATTCATAAACTCATCAATCAATCGCCTGACTCTGCTCGTCAAATGTTTAATCAGTATGTTAATCATTATAATGATTGTATATCAAAACATATTCAAAAAGACTATGCGTCAAAACGTACCATTTGTATAAACGAAGTTCGTCAGTAAATAAAAAATATTTATAATATAATAAAAAACATATCTGAGAATGAGAAATACAAAATATTTTTAATAAAAAATAAAATAACTTGGATTATTGTTTGCTCTCTGATGATACAAATGTATCAATATTTAAACAGAAATATATTCGCCCTTACTGCCTCTTTAAGTTTCACCCTTTTTTTTTATAACTGAAAAATACTTTTTTGATCAATAGATTGAAGTTGAAGGAAAAAACCGCTCAAGTTGCAAAACCGAAATTTTTTCCTATAATCATTTAAAATAACAAAACGTATTTTTATCAAAAATGATGATTCAAAAAAATTATTCTACAAATCATATAAATGTACCATAAATGAGAAAAAAAATTTTTATCGCGTCAATTTTATTAGCTGGATGCTGTTTGACAGCGGCGGCAAAAACTGTAGATAAAATCATCGTTTTTTCTACCGAAAAATCAAAAGGAGCTCTTTCTATAGGTAGACAGCAGACTTATACAAAAACATTTGATATTGCTTTAAGAAATAATAGTCAACAAGATATAGAACTATCAACTTCATGCTTAAAAGCCTTCGATTCGAATGGAAAAGAATTTAAACTTGATACAGTAGATGAAAAATTAATTCCAAATAAGTTAAAAAAAGGAGAATTAGTGAAAGGAATTGCCATGTTTGTATCGGATGACGCTTCAGTTTATGGCGCAAATATAGTAAGGCTTGTCAAAGAGTGTGATAAAAAAGTTTAATCGCAGTGGTTTTGTCGTGCTTGGGGTCAAAATCAAGTAAAAATAATATACTAAACTGACCGTATTCAAATAATCTATCAAACAGTGAAATAAGAAAGCACTGGCTTGATTTCTGGCATCACACCATGCCAAAGATAAAAAGAATACGCCGCTTGAGCCACCAACATACCCAGCCCATCAGCATAGTGCATCACTCCTTTTTGTTTTATCCAATCAATAAAAATCGTTTCAGATGCCTGAGCGGAATAAAACATATCGTAACAACGACTGTTGTTGAAAAAGAGACAGGCTGGTAAATCAGGTACTTCACCAAACAGACCAGATGTGGTGGCATTGATGATCAAATCAAAAGAGCTGCCTTCGAGGGCGCCTATCTCTGATACCTCTATTTTATCAAGGTGCTGAAATAACCGTCCCAATTTTTGAGCGCGACTCAAGGTACGATTGGTGATAACGAGCTCGCAAGCCTCTTTCAATAATGAAGGGATGACGCCCTGTGCTGCCCCTCCAGCTCCAATTAATAAAATACGATCCCCAGGCATCAACAGATTTAATCTTTTTAAATCAGTTAATAAACCGATCCCATCTGTGTTATCGCCCAATAATTGATTATTATCTAAAAGCTTTAATGTATTGACAACTCCCGTGCATTTTGCGTGTTCTGTGTGTTGATCGCAAAGCCGGTACGCTCGTTCTTTAAAAGGCGTTGTAATATTCGCACCGAGCCCACCTTGGGTGAAGAAATCACTGACGATGGATTCAAAGTCTTCGTGAGGCACTTTTATTTTGCAGTAAGGATGATGAATGCCGGTTTGCTCTGCGAAGCTTTGATGAATTTGGGGAGACAGGCTGTGTTCAATAGGGTGACCAAAAACCGCATAGCTTTCGACAATCGGCTCTTTAGCTAAAGGCATCGTGATCTCTGATCCATACGTTCAAATGAAATTATGCTGTTTATTTCTTGTTTTGTGAGTAAACGATACTGGCCCGGCATCAGTGCTTCATCCAATTTGATACTGCCAATCTGCATACGGTGTAATTCTGTGACATGATGACCTATCGCCGCAAACATGCGTTTAACTTGATGATAACGACCTTCAGTAATGGTCAATTCCATCGATTGAGGTGTTACAATTTTTAATTGTGCAGGACGCGTTAGAGTTTTTTCATTTTTAAGGCGCAAACCGTCCAAAAAATTTTGTGTTGGATCGTGAGAAATTGGAGAAGCCAAGGTCACCCAATAGGTTTTTTTACAATGATATTTTGGTGAAGTCAGACGATGCGACCACTGACCATCATCCGTCATTAACACTAATCCTGTGGCATCTATATCTAGACGTCCTGCGGCGTGCAGTTCACTAGACACTGTTTCATCAAAAAAATCATTCACGACAGGATGATGAGGATCTCGGGTAGCACAGAGATATCCCTTGGGCTTATTGAGCATAAAATAACGCCCCGTTATGGGATATTTCAATAATTGCTGATCAAATAACACTTTTTGTTCAGGTAATAATTTGACTGCTCCGTTCGTTATCACTTTTGAATCTAGTATGACCCGCTTTTCTTTTAAGGCCCGTGTCACCTGTTTTCGACTTTTTCCCAATTGATGAGACAAAAAACGGTCTAATCGCATTGAATGAATTGTATTCATGATAACGTTTTTAGGATGTTTCTAAATTTAAAATACTGATCCACATAGGGCCTTTGCCGACAGGGTAACGAGAAAGGAGTGACAATTTTCCTGTTAATGAATGAATACGATAAACAGCAATTTTATTTGAAAGCTGTCCTGCAGAGATTAAAAACTGCCCACTGTGATCGATATTAAAGCCTCTTGGCTGTGCCTCTGTTGATTGATAGCCTACTAAGGAAAGTACAATCCCCTCTTCTGATACTTTAAAAATACTCAGCATATGAGAAGTACGATCAGTGGTATACAGGTAACGCCCATCAGGCTTCATATGAATATCAGCCGCCCAAGGCTGACCAACAAAGCCTTCAGGTAAAGCGTTCACTGTATTAATTAAAGTATAATTTTTGCCGTTATCCCTGATCAAATACAGATCAATCGAGCTTTTTAATTCATTGATACAGTAAGCAATTTTATTGTTAGGATGAAATGCCATATGTCGAGGTCCGGCACCTTTTGATGTGATGAGCTCAGCTGGATAATGGGGGCTCAATGTCCCTTCTACGCTCAACTCAAAAAGCTTTATCCGATCTTCTTTTAAACACGGAATGAACAATACTTTACCTGTGAGATCGAAATTAACTGAATGAGGCGCGCCTAAATTGGTTAATTGTTCACTCCATTTTTGCACAATCCCTTGATGATCAATCGGGCTGATACTGACAGAGTTTCCACTGTAAGAAGCGGAAAATAAAAAACGTCCGGCTGGATCTGTTGTGATATATGTAGGCCCCGCCGGTAAAGCTGCAGTACCAACTTCCTCTAATTGACCATCATCAGCGATATGATAAGTGACGACAGAAAATTCAGGTCGCACTCCCGCGTATAAATGGCCTGTATTCGGGTTGATGGCCATAGGTTGTACTTGGCCTGAGACTTTTTTTGTTTGGATCAGGGTCAATTGGCCAGCTAAATTTAATTGAAAAACATCAATCTGGTGGCTCTCAGAACTTGCTACATAAACGATTTGTCGCATCCTGACTCCTTGTTTTTTAAAGCGAAGATGAGTGGTCATTTTTGTGTGATATTAAGTTGAAAATTTTGCCAAAACCATAAATCAGCGACAGAATCATAGTGATCATTACAGGCACCATGAGCAAGGCAAATAAGAAACTTTTTAATAATTCAAACATGGCTAACAAACCCCAAAACGTAATTTAATGAATATTGACAATCAGTATAGTCAATCAATTTATCGATCGTCATTAATTGAATGGTCGTTAAATATACAATAGACTATTTATAAAACCTATGTATGGTATGAATTTTCACAAAACATACGAATATATGCATCACAACTACCCCCTTACAAAAAACCAGTTTATAAAACTCAGCTTATCAAAGTTTTTTAAAGGCAATCATTTCAGTGATAAATTTAAAAACAATAAATGAAATTAAAACTTTTTTGCTTTTTTTGCAGAAAAAAATTTGTGACGACATCAACAAAGTCGAAAACGATGGGGAGTGTAAAAAAACAAAATGGGAAAAAAACGAAGGAGGGGGCGGCATCAGCTGTATTCTCTCAGGCGGCTCGGTGTTTGAGCAGGCGTGCGTTAATTTTTCAGAAGTTTTTGGCCCATCCCTTCCTGTCTCTGCAACTTTGTCTCGCCCAGAATTAGCAGGACATGCTTATCGAGCACTCGGGGTTTCGATCATTATCCATCCTATCAATCCGTATGTACCAACCAGTCATGCAAATGTTCGATTTTTTATGGCGGAAAAACCAGGCGTTGCTCCCGTTTGGTGGTTTGGTGGGGGGTTTGATCTTACTCCATTTTACGGTTTTGAAGAGGATGCTCGTCATTGGCATCAGACAGCCTGCGATCTTTGCCAACCTTTTGGTGATAATCGGTATCAAGAATATAAAAAATGCTGTGATGATTATTTTTTTCTCAAACACCGCAACGAAGCAAGAGGTATTGGTGGATTATTTTTTGATGATCTGAATACGCCCGATTTTTTAAACTGCTTTGAGTTTATCCAAGCAGTAGGAAATGGCTTTTCAAAGGCTTATTTTCCTATTGTTAAACGTCGTAAAATATTTTCTTGGGGGAAGAGAGAACGCCAATTTCAGCTTTATCGCAGAGGCCGTTATGTAGAATTTAATTTAGTTTGGGACAGAGGCACTCTTTTTGGTTTACAGAGTGGTGGGCGTACTGAATCTATTTTGATGTCATTGCCCCCGCTGGTTCGTTGGGAATCAAATTATCAACCTGAGCCAAACAGCCCTGAAGCTGCTTTATACCAAGATTTTTTACCCGTCAAAGATTGGCTGGCTTTGCCTCGAAGCACCGTTCATCGCTGATTTTAACCCATAAACACATGATTTTTAAATCATTAAGAATCGCTGAAAATAATGTTCAGTTTTTAAAACTGAACTTAGGTTAAAAATTATTCGATTTTTAGCATTAAATTATCTATAATCCGCAGCTCCCGCCTTACAGTATCAATGGCTCCCAAAATTATACCACCCACTATTCGAAGGGATAGATGAGTCGGAATTAATCCTGGTGTAAACGAAAAAACAGGTTTGAACGATTGAACCTTCACCAGTCTGTGACTTAATGATTAATTGAGTAAGTTTCAATGAAAACTTTTACAGCTAAAAAAGAGACAGTAGAGCGAGACTGGTATTTGGTTAACGCAGATGGCAAGACCTTAGGTCGTCTTGCAACTGAGTTAGCTCGGCGTCTCAGAGGAAAACATAAACCAGAATATACCCCTCATGTTGATACTGGTGATTATCTTATTGTGATTAATGCAGAAAAAATTTCTGTAACGGGCAAAAAGCGTAAAGATAAAATTTATTATCGCCATACAGGATATGTGGGTGGTATCAAACAAACCACATTTGAAGAGATGATTGCCCGTCATCCTGAACGGGTCATTGAAATTGCCGTTAAAGGGATGCTTCCTAAAGGCCCTCTTGGGCGTGCAATGTACCGTAAACTGAAAGTTTATAAAGGGGCTACGCATCATCATATCGCGCAGCAGCCAAAAGTTCTGAACATTTAATTGAGATGATAGCAATGGCTGAGAATCAACATTATGGCACTGGTCGCCGAAAGAGTTCTGCGGCTCGGGTTTTTATAAAACCTGGCAGCGGTAATATCGTCGTAAACCAACGCAGTCTAGAAGTATATTTCGGGCGAGAAACCGCTCGAATGGTTGTTTATCAACCATTAGAGCTATTGAATATGATGAATAAATTTGATCTGTATATTACGGTAAAAGGAGGCGGGATCTCAGGTCAAGCTGGGGCTATTCGCCACGGTATTACGCGTGCACTTATGGCTTACGATGAGTCTTTGAGACCCGAACTACGTAAAGCAGGTTTTGTGACGCGTGATGCCCGAGAAGTCGAACGTAAAAAAGTAGGCTTCCGTAAAGCAAGACGGCGTCCACAATTTTCGAAACGTTAGTACTTACTTTTTATATATCATTTTAATAATTTAAATAAACCTTATCAGGATCCCTGTTAGGGTTTATTTATCTTTTTTGTTGTTTACACGTATTTATTATTAAGCCTATCTCGATCAGATCTGCAAAACATCCCTAAAATCTGGTAGACTATGTCGTCTTTGGAATAACTATTTTTTAAAGTTTGGAGATTTTTTATGTCTGTTGCCGCTAATAAATGTTCGGTAATAACGCTTTTTTCAGGGTCCACAGACATCTTTAGCCATCAAGTTCGTATTGTACTGGCAGAAAAAGGAGTCAAAGTTGTCATTAAATATGTTCAAGAAGATGAACCTCTTCCTAAAGATTTTATCGAACTTAATCCTTCTGCTAGCCTGCCAACTTTAGTAGATCGTGATCTCACCTTGTATCGATCAAGCATTATAATGGAATATTTAGATGAACGATTCCCCCATCCCCCTCTGATGCCCGTTTATCCGATGATTCGTGGACATGCTCGTTTGATGATGCACCGCATTGAAAATGATTGGTACAGTCTATTTGATAAAATTCAAAAAGGGTCTGCTTCGGAAGTGGCATCGGCTCGTCAACAATTAAAAGAAGAATTATTAGCATTGGCTCCGATGTTTCAGCAAAAACCTTATTTTATGAGTGATACATTTAGCTTGATAGATTGCTATTTAGCGCCTCTATTATGGCGTTTGCCTGAATTAAATATCAAGTTCGAGGAACTTGTGTCTGGCGTAAAAGAATTAAAAAATTATATGACTCGTATTTTTGATCGTGATCCGTTTCTTGCGTCTTTGACCGAAGCTGAATCTCAAATGAATCCCTTTCATCAAGAGACTGCTTTCAAAACGCTCACCAAAGCGGTGAATTCAAGGCGCCCTGAGTACTGTCATCAGAACCTATATAGAAGTCATGAGGATAGCGAGTGACTGGTTTATTAAAGAAAAGACAACCACAGAAGTCGCCGCTCGAAGTCGATTTCACAACAGATATAATGATAAAGTAATGACGGAAATTTTAACTATGATCCCACGACGTCCTTATCTATTACGCGCATTTTATGATTGGTTAATCGATAATCACTTGACCCCTTATCTGATGGTAGATGCCACTTCTGAAGATGTCATAGTACCGAGAGAGTGTGTTCAAGATGGCCAAATTATTTTGAATATTGCACCCTCTGTTGTTTCCGATTTGTCATTAACTAACAAAGAAGTTTGTTTTGATGCTTATTTTAGTAGTGTGCCTTTTTCTATAGTGATCCCTATCAGCTCAGTACTAGCCATCTATGCCCAAGAAAATGGATTTGGCACTTTATTTGAAGCAGAAATATTTGAATCAGAAGAAGTGAAGATATCGCATCATTTCTTAAATCTGGTCGACACTTCTATAGACACAGAAAAAAATACAGAAGAGGCATCAGGAGTTAAGAAAAAAATACCTTCCCATAGAAAAAAATCAAAAAGTCAGCCTCCTACTTTGAGAAGTATTAAATAGAGACTAACAACTTCAATTCAAAAAACAGATTTTCTCATTAAGTATTTTTTAGTGAATCCATACTGAGTAACGATTTGAGCGATCGGTTTATAAAAAGTAGAAGCGATTTCCTGTATGATAGGCGTTTCGTCTTTTGAATTAAAAGCAGACATAAGTGTTGTGATCAAATCAGGGGTGATATCGTCACCATTGCTCATTTGAATATTTTTTAATTTTTCTCTTTCTGCTGTCTGAAATGCTTGTTCTGTATTGAATGAGAGAGTTTTTTTAAATTCAAGATCTGAAATAGTTAATTGTATCCCGTTCTTTTCTTGAATCAGTGTTTGTATTTTTTCTATTTTTTGAGCCGTATTGAGCTTTGCACCTTTTTTGATGGTGACTGAAAATGAATTTTTAAATCCAGGCCTTGACATTTTAAGTACTATATCTTCGCCTTCTGTTATTGCCTCTAATTCATCATGACGAATATGACATAAAACTAAAGTATCGTTACCTCCGCTGTGTCTTCAATCACGGTTTGACCATCGTTATAGCTGATTAAATAAATATCATCACCCACACCCCCTGAAAGGAAATCATCTCCTATGCCACCACAAATAAAGTTATTGCCCTGATAAACAAATATTTCATCGTCTCCTAAATATCCCCAAATTTGATCGTTTCCGCCTCTTCCATTCAGATAGTTATTTTCATGATTTCCTTTAAGTTCATCATTGGTTTTTGGATTGCCATAAGCGTGTTCGATATTTTCTATTTTTGCTATTAATTTTTTATCATTGATATGATGAAAATGAATTTCTCCTAAAGTTAAATCAATGAAATAATGACTATGCTCTGGCAAATCTTCATAAGTAATAATAATATCTTCACCGCCTAAACCATTAAAATAACTGGCTTCTGCCAATAAGTCCGGCTTTGATAAGTAAAAAATATCGGCTTTATCTCCTCCTGTATATTGTTTGGAGCCGTAGCTGATTTTAAAAATATTTTTTCTTTGACGATACCCCACCGCAATATCATCCCCATCACCGAGATCAAATAAAGCCGTCGATTCGTCTTGAGAAATGTCAGGGTCATCCGAAAAGTTTTTTTTAACCGTGGCGTTATTTGCATCATCCTCATCCTAATTCACATTGATATGATCATTCACCGCTGTTAAAGCTGAAGGCTCAGGATAATGATATTCGCTATCTTTAATCTCTATATCTTTATATTGATGAACATTATCAGAAATAAATTGATTGACTTCTTTAGGATGAAATTTATCTTTTATTTCCGTTAAATACTTAATGCCAGGTAAAGTCTGAGTCCAGTTCTTATAAGTTAATAATTTATAAGGTCTCATTTCTATCTTAAAATCTTGTTGACTATAAAAATAAATATTAATTTTTTGAGGCGATAAATTTTTTAATATTTTTTGAGCGTTGACGTCCAACATTTGATTATATTGTTCACGTGCCGCATGTTCACTTTTTTGTTTTAATTCTTTATTTTGTAATTCAATAGTGGGGGCTAATCCCACAAATAGACGCGCGTAATTTTTCCAAAACTCTTCTGTATTGAGTTCAACATGGTTTTTTATGTCTTCTAACTGACGAAAGGCAGAATATAATTGCGAGGTGGCCAGAATAGCTACTCCGCCTAAAAGAGCACTCTTGTATCCAACAATCGCGGTCAGACTCGCCACGCCAAGCCCACCACTTAACAGTGATAAAGAACCATTGACCATCAAATCTTGCCGAATTTTTGGATCAACAGTGTCAGATATTTTTTCAAAATTAAAATAGGCCTGATAAAAATCAAAAGAAGAAATGAATAAACCTAACCCCATTTTGATAAAAGGGAGAAACTGGATCCCCTTATTCCCCCCTATTTGGATAAAAGGAGAATAAAGTGGTAATTGATGCCTGGGTATTTCGATCAGATTAATATGTAGTTTATGAAGACTATATTGCACGAGATCGCCGCTCATGCTAAAAAAAGAGAGGAATAAAGGGCTTCTTGTTGAATTTCTAGTATTTTTCTCTCTTCTTGGGTTAATGCTTTATCCTGTAAAAAATGTCTAATTTTAATGATTTCATACATGCCATGAAAGTAATTAGAGATTTGCATAAAAGTATCGATTCGATTCACTTTTTTATATAATTGACTATTCAAAAAATTTTTTTTTAAATTATGAAATCGATGATGATTTTTTTATCTTCTTTTTCTCCTTCTAATATTGTAGTGAGGGAGGGCGTTATTTTTATTTTTTCTTTTAAAAGGGTGATCGCCATTTCTATTTCATGTTCTTCGAGCTTTTGATTTAATAAATAATTTTTTAATTTTTTCGCGTTAAAATGAAGGTGTGATAATAACTCTTTTTGAGAAGCAAAGTGCTCTACAGAAATCCCCTTTTGACCAAACATCCCCCCCATTTCATAAATTAAGAAAGGAGACAAAGTCACTTTATTTAAAATCATGGGGGGTAATTCAAAAATGCGTTGTTTATCGGAACGAAAATCAGAGATAAATTGGTCTATATGATTCAATTGATGTAAATCAGTTAACGTATTTTCAGTTAATGTCGTGATTTTAAAATAATAATTGCCACGAAATTTTTCAACCCCATATAATTGACCTCGTGTTTTATCATTCATGACTTTAGAATCCAGATAATCATTAAGAAATTGATGAAATTCAGTATTATGTTCATCAGACGTCTTTATTTTTATATCGCCAATCATCGGATCATATAATGTCATCGTATTACCTTGATCGTTTTGAGTGATATCTAAAACCAGGATATGTCCATGATTCGATTGAGTAGAACTTAAAAAATAACTTTCAGGATTCATAGGTAAAAATGAATTTCTGGTATTTTTAAAAATATTATTGGTTTTTTCTTTTATGTTTTTTTTAAAGATTTGAATAAATCTTCAAATTCTTTTAATTTTTCTTTATCATAATCACTCATTACATCAAAACTGTCATTATTAATAAAAAAATTTCTTGTTAATAATTTTAAAAAATTTTATTTAGGTACTCGTTCTTTTATTTTTTTATTTAACCAAATAAGGCCTAGTCCGAAACTATTATAAATATTATTTGTAATATAAACAGATTTAGGTGCAATAATATTCATTTGAATTCCGGCGGATTTATATTCTTTTTTAGAGGCCATCACAATTAAATCTTTTAAATTTTTTCCTTATAAAATGCCCTTTTTTATCAATTCTACGTAGAACCGCTTCACGTATTTGATGAAAATGCTGATATGGCAATGACTGTGCATTCCTGGTTTTTATGATGCGTTATTTTAAAGGTAATTTCAGGGATTTTATTCTCAGCATTGAAAGTAGTAAGACACGAATTGACCTGTCACGTTGGGATGAAAATTCACTTGAATTTTTTTTCCACTAAAGATTTGATGAAATAGCTTTCTTCCTGTGATTGTGCTTCTTTCCAAATGCCATCGTAACCTGAATTATCTTTTGGTACTAAATGCGTATATTCTATTTTAGTCTTCTCTCCTGCTTCTGGATCTTCAAATTGATATAATTTCTCCCCGTTTGATCGAGTCGTATTCAGAAGAGAATTCGTAATAAAAGTTACGCCAAGCGGCATAATCACTTTCTGCCAAATTTTTTAACCATAAAATATAGCCTTTACCGCGCCCCCTAAACCAAAGTTACGTTCTTCAATTACATAGCGAACAGACAAAGCAATACATAATCCGTTATTATTATAATATTTTGATAAAAGATTAATATTGCCGATTTTATCTTTTGTTTTGATAAAAATATCCTGGTATTGACTAAAATCAAATGAATTTTCTATCACAAAGTGCGGGCCATAATTTGAATCAGATGAAGAAGTGCTCGGCATCGGCATATATTGAATCCTTTTAATATATTTTTTATTAAATGATTTATATCAATTTAAATTCTAAAAAAACTGATAATAAAAATTTTCTTAAGTCATTGAGTCAATATATTTTAGCTCATAAAATAAAAAAAGGATTTATACACAAACTAAAAAAGAAGCCGTATTTTTTTACATAATGTTTAGCAATTTTCTCCAACATTTGAGATGTACTCATATTGAGACTTTAGTGGCCAGCTTACATCCAGTACGGTATTAGATAATTTTTCATAGTAGTCATAGTTTAATTGTTGAATGATAAGTTATTTTATTATCTAAAAACACTTTTAATTCATGCAGATTATTTAATGCTGTCTATACTTATTTTTGCTGACATTTATTTAATAGATATTCACATTAGAGGAGCTTTAGGTATGGAAATAAAAAAAGATTTAAAAATGATGGAAGGAATTTCTTGGGGCAGTATTTTAGCTGGTGTTATTACCGTTTTATCGGCTTCGCTCTTATTTTCTACTTTAGGTACTAGCTTAGGATTTTCCATTACAGATCCTCTATCTAGTGAACCTGTTAAAGGTGTGGCAACTACCGTAGCAATATGGTCTGCTATTTCTCTCATGATCAGCTTGGCCTTCGGGGCTTTTGTTTCTGGAAAATTAGCTGCTGGAAATGGTTTTATTCATGGTTTTCTCGTCTGGGCAACCGCACTTCTTTTTGCTGTCATTTTAGGAGGTATGTTAATTGGAAGTACTATTAAAGCAACAGGAAACCTCTTAGGCTCTATCACATCAATAACAGGTAATATCATCTCGGGAACAAGCTCTTCTATCGGTAATGGTCTCTCAGAAATGATGGAAACAGGGGAGCGGATTTTCGAAAATTTTAACACTGATATTCAACTGAGCCCTCAAAATATTAAAAAAAATGTTATCCAGTCTTTAGATAAAAGTAATATTCCAACCTTAAAACCCGAATTTTTAAAAAAACAATTACAGGCAACAAAGAAAGAAATCGCTCAATCATTAAAACAAATTGCGATGAATCCTAATGATTCAGATCAGATCTTTCAAACATTAATTGATCATCTGAAAAAACGCAGTCAAATAATAACGCAAAAAATTGATCGTCCTGAATTAATTCAAGCGCTTTCTAGTAATACCGATTTAACACAAGAAGAAGTCAATCAAATTGCGGATAATATTATTGAAGCCAAAGAAAAAAGTGCAGAAATGATCAATGAAAATTTTAATGAATTAGAAGAGAAAATGGTTCAAGCCCAAGAGCAATATCAGATTTTTAAACAAAAAGCCCTCCAACAAGCCGCTGAAGCCACAAAGGCCATTGCTAAATCTGCATTGTGGTCATTCTTTGCTTTACTATTAGGAGCAATCGTCAGTGCTATGGCAGGCCGTTTAGGAGTAAAATGTTCTTGCCGTTGCTCTATTCCTGCCAAACGTTAAATTTGAGAAAAAAGTATTTTATCGAATAAGCAGCCTTGTATCCCGGCTCTTTATGATTGGGATATAAGGTCACGTCTTTCAGATAAATAGAAATATTAAAGAATAAAACGGCTCAGATCTTCGTTATTGATCAATTTACTGAGATGTGTGTCAACATACTTTGAGTCAATAGTAATAGATTTTTTCTTGATTTTATCAGCGTTATATGAAATGTCTTCCATGACACGTTCCAATATCGTGTGTAAACGACGAGCTCCAATGTTTTCTGTATTTTCATTCACCTGACCTGCCGCGCCAGCAATACTAGTAATGCCATCTTTGGTAAATTCAATTTTGATCCCTTCTGTTTTCATCAAAGATTTATATTGATAAGTAAGAGATGCGCTAGGCTCAGTCAAAATACGTTCAAAATCTTTTGGAGTCAGCGATTTTAATTCAACACGAATAGGAAATCGCCCTTGCAATTCAGGAATCAGATCAGAGGGTTTGGCTACCTGAAAAGCCCCAGACGCAATAAACAAAATATGATCTGTTTTGACCATGCCATGTTTAGTAGAAACGGTACAGCCTTCTACCAATGGTAATAAATCCCGCTGAACACCTTCTCTAGATACATCAGAGGTTGATTTACTACCATGTCTACAAATTTTGTCCACTTCATCTATAAACACAATTCCGTTTTGTTCAACAGAGTGAATGGCAACCTGTTTAAGCTCTTCAGGATTAACTAATTTCGAGGCTTCTTCATCAATCAGTAATTTTAATGCATCACCGATTTTCATTTTTCGTATCTTGTGTTTTTGACTCGACATATGTTGAAACATAGATTGCAATTGATTCGTCATTTCTTCCATACCAGGAGGAGACATAATTTCTATGTCCACTGGTGTTACTGCCAAATCAATTTCAATTTCTTGCTCATTCAGCTCACCTTTTATTAAAGGTTCAAGAAAAAATTGACGAGCAGTAGAGGTATTTTGTGATCCTTCGACTTGACCTGAAGAATTCCTTGCAGGAGATACTAAAATATCCAAAATACGCTCTTGAGCAAGTTCTTTTGCCTTATCTCGCATTTTCTCAATAGCCTGATGACGTACCATTTTTACTGCTGTGTCAGTTAAATCACGAATGATGGACTCCACTTCTTTTCCAACATAGCCTACCTCAGTAAATTTTGTTGCCTCAACCTTAATAAAGGGAGCCTCTGCTAATTTAGCCAAGCGGCGAGCAATTTCAGTTTTACCAACACCAGTAGGACCAATCATCAAAATATTTTTTGGCGTGATTTCTTGACGTAATTCTGTATCAAGTTGCATACGACGCCAACGGTTACGCAAAGCGATCGCGACTGCACGCTTTGCATCATCTTGGCCAATGATATAATCATCCAGCTTTTTTACTATCTCGCTTGGAGTCATGTCAGACATACTTATCTATCCCTTAGTTTTAATTGTTAATTCTTCTATGGTCGGATATTGGTTTGTATAAATACAAATATTTCCTGCAATGGTCAGTGATTTTTCAACGATTTCACGCGCGCTCAAATTTGTGTTCTCTAGTAGCGCTCGAGCTGAAGCTTGAGCATAAGGACCGCCAGAACCAATCGCAATTAAATCATCTTCAGGTTGAATCACATCGCCATTACCAGTAATGATCAAAGAGGCTGTTTCGTCGGCTACTGCTAACAGTGCTTCCAGGCGTCTGAGCATACGATCTGTACGCCAATCTTTTGCCATTTCAACAGCCGCTTTAGTTAGCTGGCCACTGCATAATTTTAATTTTGCTTCAAATAATTCGAATAAAGTAAACGCATCGGCAGTTCCCCCTGCAAAACCGGCGATGACTTTATCGTGATGCAAACGACGTACTTTCTTCGCATTGCCTTTCATGACAGTGTTGCCCAAAGTCACTTGACCGTCACCACCGATGACAACATGATTATGACGGCGCACGCTTACAATTGTTGTCACCAGAAAACCCTCACTATCGGTTGAATAAAATGATGTACGAAAATATTAAAAATACAGCAAATATAGATGGGGCGAAGAGTCACATTTTTCAACCCCTGTCATTAACAGAAATACAGGTATTTATTCCTATTTTTTTTAATTTTTGAAAAGCGCGGCTGGTGTCTGATGAGTTCTTATAAGGCCCCAATAACACGCGATTCCAACCATCCAATGAATGAATTTTACTTTCCATGCCTTCTAATGCGAGCTGCACTCGAAACCGATTAGCCTGGTGAGCTTCACGAAAAGCAGCGCATTGTAGCCATTGACTTTTTGGGGATTTTTTCATCATCTCTTTCCTGGCTGCCTGAGTGTTTGGCGGTGGGGTATCTGAAACGATGGGCAATTTAGTGCCTGTATAACGCATATCAGACTGAATCTGTTTCAACAATTCATGTTGTTCATGTGTCAAAGGGATTTGCACTTTTGGATTGTTATCAGAAAAAGATTCCGAGGACATCAATACATCTGTTCGACGATTTTTCAATTCTTTAACATAGTACCAACGCTCTTTCGGCTTAGAAGGAAGTAAATAATCAGTGTGAATATTTTGAGTCTTTAACAGCTTTACTCTGTGTGCTTTATCTCGTGAAAAAAAATAAAAGCAGCCGATCAATATCACTGCTAATGCAACACCCAATGTAACCAAGGCCTGTGATATTCCACCGCGATTTGATTTCTTTTTTTGTCTTTTGTAGATTATTTCAGAATCATCTCTGCGGACATAATCTTTTCGTATCACTGTTATTATTCCACGCTGTGCTGCATATTTGATATTTTTTGTAGCTCAGGGAGCTTTGAATAAATAAAAGTTCAAACCAGATGATCAATTTTATTGGTTATTTTACTGAAATAGGCTAATTTTGCTAACCTCTTCATACCACTTCCTGGATTAAAATGACAAATCTCTATTTTTTATAAAAAATATATCCATTAATATTAAAGCATTTTCAAAACGTATAAAGGGCGTCTGTTCAAGGCGTCCTAATCGCCTTCACCAGCGTTATATTAAAGTACATGAGGGTGACGGGCACACTTCATGATCACTAATCACAATAAAAAATGAAGGATGTCATAATGAGTGTCAATAAAAACAACATGGAACTAAAACGTGAACTTAAAAACCGGCATATTCAACTTATTGCGCTCGGTGGAGCAATAGGCACGGGATTATTTCTTGGAATAGCTCAAACGATAAAGATGGCGGGACCATCTGTACTATTAGGCTATGCTATTGCTGGCTTTGTGGCTTTTTTGATTATGCGTCAGTTAGGTGAAATGATAGTCGAAGAACCCGTTGCAGGTTCGTTTAGTCATTTTGCCAATAAATACTGGAGCCGTTTTGCCGGTTTTTCAGCAGGATGGAATTATTGGGTCATGTTTATTTTAGTGGGGATGGCTGAATTAACGGCAGTCGGTATTTATATACAGTACTGGTGGCCTGAAATTCCAACATGGATATCAGCCGCTGTTTTTTTTGTTCTCATTAACATCCTTAATCTATCGAACGTTAAAATTTATGGTGAAATCGAATTTTGGTTTGCTGGGATTAAAATTGTGGCCATTTTGGCCATGATTGCTTTTGGAGGCTATTTGTTAATCAGCGGTCATGGAGGCGCAAATGCCAGTATCACTAATTTGTGGGCACAAGGCGGTTTTTTCCCAAATGGGGTGGCGGGTCTTGTAATGGCGATGGCCGTGATTATGTTTTCTTTCGGTGGCTTAGAGCTGGTCGGTATGACGGCCGCTGAGGCAAAAGATCCTTCACACAGTATTCCCAAAGCAACAAATCAAGTGATTTATCGCATTTTTTTATTTTACATTGGATCGCTTTTTGTCCTGTTATCACTTTATCCTTGGAGCAAGGTCGTCGAAGGCGGCAGTCCGTTCGTGTTGATCTTTCATCAATTAAACAGCAACCTGGTGGCCAGTATACTCAATCTCATCGTGTTAACGGCTGCTTTATCCGTTTATAACAGCTGCGTTTACTGTAACAGTAGAATGTTGTTTGGTTTGGCTAAACAGAAAAATGCGCCTCATTTTTTACTCAAAGTGGGTAAAAAAGGCGCCCCCTTCATTGCGATTGGCGTCTCTGCTTTTAGCACGGGTTTCTGTGTCCTTATTAATTATCTGATTCCTGGCAAAGCATTCGAGTTGCTCATGTCGCTGGTGGTTTCTACTCTGGTGATTAACTGGGCGATGATCAGTTTTTCACATTTAAAATTTCGAGCAGCAAAACAAAGTGAAGGCTTAACCTCCAAATTTCAATCTCCTTTCTTCCCATTGAGTAATTATGTTTGCTTGATCTTTTTGGTGGGTATTTTGGTGATCATGTCTCTGACACCGGGTATTCAAATTTCTGTCGTTTTAATTCCAGTCTGGATTTGTTTTTTATGTTTAAGCTTTTGGATAAAAAATCATTATCATCAAATTGTGAAATAGGTTTTTTATTGCATTTGTTTTGGGGCAAGCCCAAGGCATCCGAAAAATTTTTATCGATCCATTTTTTCATTATTTGGAATGTTTATGCCAGAGAGCCTTAAAAATATCGATATGAGGCGGGAATTGTTATTAAAACGACTCAAATATGACATCCCCAATAGGGTGACTCAAGCTTTAAAAGAAGATCTCGGGGGGCAAGTGAATCCTCAAATGGACATCACATCGCAACTTTTTCCAAAAAATCAACACATATTTGCTGAAATTATCACTCGTGAAAACGGCATTTTTTGTGGGAAAGCCTGGTTAGAAGAAGTTTTTATTCAATTAGATCCAAAGATCACCATCACTTGGCTGGTCAAAGAGGGCGATCTTTTAAAAACCCATCAAATTTTATGTCAACTCTTTGGGCCTGTGTCTACTTTACTTTCTGGAGAACGGACGGCCTTAAATTTTGTACAAACGCTTTCTGGTGTTGCTAGCAAAGTCAATGATTACGTCAGGTTGTTGTCAGGTCTGAAGACAAAATTACTTGACACGCGTAAAACATTACCAGGTTTACGTACCGCATTAAAATATGCAGTGCTGTGTGGGGGGGGGCATAATCATAGGCTCGGGCTGGATGATGCTTTCTTGATCAAAGAAAATCATATTATTGCCTTAGGCAGCATCAAAAATGCGGTCAATAACGCGAAAGCATTGAATCCTACGTTACCGATTGAGGTTGAAGTAGAATCTTTAGATGAATTCAAACAGGCGTTATCCACCCAGGCCGATATCATTATGCTGGATAATTTTACCCTTTTAATGATGCAACAAGCCGTTGAAATACGAGATAAAGCGGTGATGCAAAACGCTATTCAACATCGTCCTTTGTTAGAGGTTTCTGGTAATGTCACTCAAAAAACCTTACGGAGCTATGCCGAAACAGGGATTGACTACATTTCTGTGGGCGATTTAACAAAAAATGTTCAAGCATTGGATCTGTCCATGCGTTTTTGTGATTCCCGAAACGAGGATATCGATGCCTCTGAACGCTTAAAGACCCAGTCCGTTTCAGAAGATAAATGGGGATCAAACTGATAACCGGCCGAATCAAAATCACGCAATTTTTCTTTATCAGTCAGCTGATTTTCGATAATAAAACGGCTCATCATGCCTCGGGCTTTTTTTGCGTAAAAACTGATCATTTTATATTTTCCATTTTTTTCATCGAGAAAAATGGGTTTGAGGATATGCGCCGGCCAGTTTTGTGGTTTTAAGGCTTTAAAATACTCCTGTGAGGCTAAATTGATGACAATATTGTCGCCTTGATCTTTAAGCGCCTGATGGATTTTATCGGTTAAAGTATCTTGCCAAAACGCATAGAGATCGTTGCCTTTAGGATTGGTAAGCTTCGTGCTCATTTCTAATCGATAGGGTTGCATCAAATCCAGAGGGCGCAGCACCCCATAAAGCCCGGATAAAATCCGTACATGTCGCTGCGCAAAATCAAATTCTGATAAAGTAAAATTCTGTGCCTGTAACCCTTCATAGACATCGCCTTTAAACGCTAAAATCGCTTGGCGTGCATTTTGTAAATTGAAATCGGGTGTCCATTCCTTAAAACGCTTTGCATTTAAATGTGCTAATTTATCACTGATAGACATGAACTGTCGTATCTGTTCTGGTGTTAAATTGCGACAAAGATCGATCAAAAGACTCGATTGAGAAAGCAGCTCAGGTTGAGTGTATTGATGAGTGGCCAGTGGGCTTTCATAATCGAGTGTTTTAGCAGGAGAAAGAAGAATCAACATAAGCGCCCTTAAATCATCAAAAGTAAAGCAAGGAAAACCATCATGACCCTCTTGATGCGACAAAAATTAAATCTCCCTCCAGGAAAAAGCAAACTATTACTGCACTCTTGTTGCGCGCCCTGTTCTGGAGAAGTCATGGAGGCGATACAGGCGTCGAATATTGAGTATGCTATCTTTTTTTACAACCCTAATATTCATCCCAAAAGAGAATACGAACTTCGTAAAGAAGAAAATATCCGTTTTGCTCAAAAAAATAATGTACCCATTATTGATGCAGATTACGACACAGACAATTGGTTTGCCCGTGCAAAAGGCATGGAACAAGCGCCTGAACGCGGTATTCGCTGCACCATGTGTTTTGATATGCGTTTTGAGCGCACTGCGCTCTATGCTTTTGAACATGGCTATGACAGTATATCAAGCTGTCTTGGGATTTCACGCTGGAAAGATATGCAACAAATTAACGCATGCGGCATCCGCGCTGCGGGCAAATACCCCAATTTGGTCTATTGGGATTACAATTGGCGTAAAAATAATGGCTCTGCACGCATGATTGAGATCAGCAAACGCGAGCGTTTTTATCAGCAGGAATACTGTGGTTGCGTTTATTCGCTTCGTGACACGAATTTGCACAGAAAAAATCACGGGCGGGATCCGATAAAAATAGGCAAGCTTTATTACGGAGATCAATAAAATATTTCATCCAACGAGGAAAAAATGCCCACACATTTAGTCTGGTTACGTCATGACCTGCGTGTCACAGACAACAGAGCATTAAATGCCGCTTGTCAACATTCTCAAGCAAAGGTGTTGGCGGTGTTTATTGCAACACCTATCCAATGGAAAACGCACAATATGGCGCCGCGTCAAGCGGCTTTTTTACTGGCTCACCTTAAAGCCGTGCAAGCGCGGCTTGCTGAGCTCAATATTCCTTTGCATTACCATGAATGTGATGATTTTCAAGATGCAGTGAAATGGCTGATCGATTTTTGTGATCATCAGAAAGTAGATAAACTTTTTTACAATCATCAATATGAGATCAACGAATCTCGCCGTGATCACGCGCTTGAAAAAAAACTGAGCCATCAGGTGATTTGCCAGGGGTTCCATGATGCCGTGCTTTTACCGCCTGAAAAGGTTTTAAAAGACAATGGTCAAATGTATCAGGTATTTACGCCCTTTCGGCGCGCATTTTTAAAACAGTTATTCTTAACCAATCTGAGCTGTCTTCCTGTACCCAAAAAGCGTGATGGGCCCCAGGTGAGCATTTCTCTGACTGACCTTTCTTTTGATTATCCCCTCCTGGATTTTGATACCGAACTATTTCCGATAGGCGAAGCCGCCGCTCAAAAACAATTAACGCGTTTTTGCAATGCAAAGGTAAGCGCGTATTCTCATGCACGCGATATGCCTGCCATTAAAGGAACGAGCGGTTTATCACCTTATTTAACACTTGGGATCTTGTCGCCCAGACAATGCCTGGGTTGTTTACGCGAGGCTTTTCCAGAAGGAATAGAGGATCATAAGGGGGCTTTTGATTGGCTCAATGAATTGATTTGGCGCGACTTTTATCGCCATCTTTTAATCGCTTATCCTCGTTTGTCAAAAGGGCACCCTTTTATTGGTTGGACAACATTTGTGCAATGGCATCATTCAGACTCTCTTTTGGAGAAATGGCAGCAAGGGCAAACAGGCTATCCCATCGTAGATGCCGCGATGCGTCAACTCAATACGACAGGTTGGATGCACAACCGCTTACGGATGATCACCGCCAGTTTTTTAGTGAAAGATTTACTGATCGATTGGCGTTTGGGAGAGCGCTATTTTATGTCCCAATTGATTGATGGAGATTTAGCCGCGAATAACGGGGGCTGGCAATGGGCGGCTTCTACAGGCACAGATGCGGCGCCTTATTTTCGTATTTTTAACCCCACCACTCAGGGGGAACGCTTCGATCCCAAAGGCGAATTTATTCGCCATTGGTTGCCAGAATTAAGCCCCGTGCCAGAGAGTGAGATTCATCAACCTTGGTCTTGGGCAGAAAAAAATCACAAACAGTTAGATTATCCTACGCCTATCGTCGATCATAAACAGGCGAGACAAGCGACATTGTCCGCTTTTGCCACCGCTAAAAATTTGTCTGAGGAAATGAAACACAATCATGCTCAATAAAGAATTAGAAAAAAATCTCAACGAAGAGTTAAAAACAGAGAGCTTTCAAGATTACGCGCCCAACGGGTTGCAAGTTGAAGGAAAAAGGGAAGTCAACAGAATCGTCACAGGGGTGACGGCTTGCCAGGCTTTGCTGGATAGAGCGGTGGAGCAAAATGCGGATGCTGTCCTGGTTCATCATGGGTATTTTTGGAAAAATGAGCCTGTGGTGGTCTGTGATATGAAGCGCCAGCGTCTGAAAACATTATTGACTCATGATATCAATCTTTATGCTTATCATCTGCCGTTAGATGCCCATCCTTCATTAGGCAATAATGCGCAACTGGCTGATTTGCTCGAGATAAAAACCATCGGAATGATTGATCCTTTGGTGCCTTATGGTGAGTTTGAAGTGCCTGCTGACGCCATTCATGTAAAAGAAATATTGGAAAAAAAACTTCAGCGCCCGGTGTTGCATTGTGGTGATTCTGGGCCTGTGTATATCAAGCGAATTGCGTGGTGTACTGGTGGGGGGCAGGGATATCTCCAGAAAGCGGCTGAATTTGGCGTAGATGCGTTTATTACGGGTGAGGTCTCTGAGCAAACCATTCATATTGCGCGGGAGATGGGGGTGCATTTTTATGCGGCGGGGCATCATGCGACAGAGCGTTATGGTATTCAGGCATTAGGGGCGTGGTTGGCTAAGCGTTATTTATTAGAGGTAATTTTTATTGATGTGCTCAATCCTGCATAAGTTCATGGATTCCATATTCTGCTTCAGTCATTTTGGATCCAAACTAAAACGTTTTATTCGAATTGATATTTTTTGAGCAAAAACCACGTTATGATCGTCATTCAAAATTTCTTAATTGTAATAAATGTTCAGGTAAAAATAGGCAGGTAACCACATGCTTGATCCCCATATTTTGCGTAAAGAGCCTCATACTGTTGCTGAAAAACTGGCTCGAAGATATTTTTCTCTCAACTTGAGCATGCTATTTGAGCAAGAACAACATCGAAAAATGCTACAGGTCAAAACAGAAGCACTTCAGGCAAAACGAAATTCACTTTCAGCCTCTATCGCCGAAGGAAAAAAGAAAGGCGAAAACATTGATTCCCTTTACATTGAGGTCAATCAACTCAAAATTACATTAGACAGTGCTCAAAAAGAGCTTGAAGAATTACAAAAAAAAATCCGGGCGTTTCAGCTTTCTCTTCCTAATTTACCTGATGATTCGGTACCCGAAGGTAAAAATGAAGAAGATAATCAAGAAATCATGCGATGGGGCCAACCAAAAAAATATTCTTTTCCTGCGCTGGATCATGTCGCGCTGGGTGAAAAATTAACAGGGCTTGATTTTGCTTCTGCCGCCCAGCTGGCCGGTAGTCGGTTTGTCGTGATGAAAGGGCCTATAGCCCGCCTGCACAGAGCACTTTCTCAATTTATGCTCGATTTACATACAAAGCAGAATGGCTATACGGAATTTTATGTGCCTTATTTTGTCAATCACGATAGCTTATTGGGCACAGGGCAGCTCCCCAAATTTGGCGAAGATTTATTTCATATAGAACCTCTGGGGCCAGAAGATAAAAAGTACGCCTTGATACCGACTGCGGAAGTCCCTCTTACCAATCTGGTACGTCAGCAAATTTTAGAAGAATCCTCATTGCCATTAAAAATGATGGCGCATACACCTTGTTTTCGTTCTGAAGCAGGTTCTTATGGGCGTGATACTCGCGGTTTAATACGGATGCATCAATTCGATAAAGTTGAATTAGTGCAAATTACACGTCCAGAAGATTCAATGAGAGCATTAGAAGAACTGACAGAGCATGCCGAGCAGGTGCTGAAAAAACTGGAATTACCTTATCGAAAAATGTTGCTTTGTACAGGAGATATGGGATTTGGGGCGAAGAAAACCTATGATTTAGAAGTGTGGTTAGAAGGTCAGAAGACGTATCGAGAAATTTCTTCCTGTTCAAATATGGGTGATTTTCAGGCACGTCGAATGCAGACACGCTATAAAACGGCATCAAAAAATTGTTTTGTTCATACCTTAAATGGATCCGGCCTGGCAGTGGGTCGTACTTTGGTCGCAGTGATGGAAAATTATCAACAGGAAAATGGCAGCATTGCAGTGCCACAGGTTTTGCAACCTTATATGGAAGGATTAGAGTATATAAAAAATATCGAAAAATAACTAAAAAGGATATTCTCAACGAGCTCAAGTCTGTTGAGATCCAACGATTGACAGGCTCCACACTGATGTCATTGACGCCTGGAAGATGTTCGATCCCCTATCAGTCATCAAAGGCTGAAAAATAATCGCATTTTTTGATAAATGATCTAAATTTAAAAAGAAATCAATTTTTTAAAATAAAAGAGAAAAAATAATGGAATATTATTTACTGATCATTATTAAATTTGCTATCGGTTTTGGTATTGTGATGACTCATATGAATTTAGCGGGTAAAACACAATTATCACAGATGACGCCCATCGATTTTATCGGTAATTTTGCATTCGGCGGGATCATAGGCGGGGTGATTTATAATGAAAAAATCCCAATGTATCAGTATATTATTGTTTTATTGCTTGGTGTTTTGCTTGTTTCTTTTCTTAATTTTATCAGTAAAAAATTTCATTTATTTCGCGCTTTTGCAATAGGAGAGCCCATTCCAATTATAAAAAATGGCCGATTTTTAATAGAAAATATTCGTGAAAAGAAAAATAAAATCGATATCCTCAGAGTCGCTTCCCAATTGCATTCTAAAGGTATTTCTTCATTTAAAGAACTCAAATATGCTCAAATTGAACCTGATGGCCAAATAACCGCCATTTCTAAAAAAAATGATTTGCCGTCCATTATTATTATATGGGATGGTAAAATTAGAATTGATAAATTAGAGGAAACTGAAAAAAATGACAGTTGGTTATCGGAAAAATTAAAGTTTTGCGATATTTCAGATATAAAAGATGTATTCATTGCTGAATTTTGGAAAGACGAAGTGACTTTTATTATGAATAATGGGGAAATAAAAAAATCTTTAAAAGAGTCTTTTTAAGGAGCATTTTTTAATGCTCCAAATTGAAACAAGGTTTTATATTTTCAATATAATTTATTTTTTTTCACCGCTCCGGCAATGTTGATAAAAACAATACCGGATAAGGCTATTTAATTCATTAATATTTGATCAATATTGACGATAGTACTGATTGATTGTGAATTAAATTAATATTAATTTGATACAGCAGAGACAGGCACATTATTAACAACCATTGTATAAGAAAACGATTTTTCTTGTTGTATATTGCTAGCAGAGTAAGAGATTTCTTCAGATTGAGCAAAACCAGAACTAGCATTAACAAGTGAGTAAGTGTCCGTCGAAGTAGTAGAGCGATTTACTGAAGCAGTAGAATCCAGAGTCTCCTGCTCCAGAGGAGTCAATTTCATATCTTTGAGATTCTTAGAAACATATTCCAATGTTCTGTTCCACACCTTTAATACAGGATTGACTGCATTTAAAACCCAGGTTGTTGTTTTTGTATTTTTTGAAACATTTTTTTCTAGAAGTTGAAAACTTTCTTTCAAATTTCTATTTTCTTCCATAACTTTTTCGAGCTCACTCTGAGTATGTTCGAGCTTTTCTTGCGATTCTATAAGTTTATCTTGTATAGCGTTTATAGATGTATTGTTAGACTCGGTAGTTGCTTTGTTAGTATTTATCTTATTTATATTATTATTAATAAGTTTTGTATTAGATTCGATACCTTTCCCATTATTATTTATATTATTTGTATTATTTGTAACACGTTCATCTATTCTGTTGATCCGAATAATTAGCGTGTCTATTCTACTGCTTAATCTTCTATCGATATCCTTAAATTTTTTGTCTATATTGGAATTTGACGAATTGAATTTTTCTTCTAATGTTTCTTCGAATGCTTTGATACTTAATTTTATAATATTAGCTGTTCTACTGGTTTCTTTTGTATCTAATTCTGTAAATTTATTGTTTATTTCTTCTAAAGCATTTTTTACGTTATTTTTTTCTGCATTAAATTCTTCGATTGTTAATTTATTTTGGATTTCTAGGGAAATTCCCTTCAATTGATTTAAAATATCCAATAAATTTTTTCTTCTGCTTTGAGTTACTTTAGTTTTCATTTCTGCTGTAGATTTTACATTTTCTTCAATAACTTCAATAACTTCAATAACTTTAATACCTTCAATAGGTCTAATATCTGTTCTTGTTGTTAGTTTTGTTGTTGACATTATTTGTTTCCTTTTTTTCAAAATTTTTCTTTATAAAACATTCAGAGAATTTGGTTAATCAATAAATAAGGATTAGAAATATCACCTATTAATTTATTTCAACTAACTTAATTAAAATACACATTAACTATAATAATTTGTATTAAAAATTAAAAATTAAAAATTAAAAATTATTAAATAAAATTAAAATAAATTATTTGTAATTCGGATTTGTTTTTTTATTAAAAATAAATTAAATGTTCTCAATTTTTATTAAGGGATTTTTACAACTTTGCTTATTTTTATTGTTTTAAATTTACATCAATATCATTAAAAATGACATTCGAAAAATTTTTTAAAAAATAGTTTTATAATATCTATCCTGGTTACAAAAAGAATGAATTTAAATTTATACTGATAAATAAAACAGACGAAAAATAGGGGGCGTTATTTAGAATAATAATAATCGGAATGATGAAAAATCGTTTTTAATTTTTTTTAATCTCTAAAACCTGGCTTTTTATCCAACCTCCTTGTAATCGAGTGTTTAATTCATCCCCTATTTGCACCTGCTCAATTTTTTTCAGCATAGATCCAGAAGAAAAACACGTTACACTATAACCTCTTGCTAAAGTCGCCAGTGGACTGACCGTTTCCAATCGGCTGGATACCACCGCAAAACGTTGTACATAATGATGTATTTTTCTTTCCATGGCCGCTTTCAGTTGATGAAACTCTTCTTGTATTTGCTTTTGATACTGATAAATCTGGATCTGGGGAGCTCGACGTAATACGCTTTTTTTGAGGTGAGCTTCTTGATGTATTAACCCCTTCAGCTTTGCTTGAATGATTTTTTCCATGCTGATTTTAAAATGTATCAACTGCATTTTTTGTCGCTCTAATTCCAGCTGTGGATGCTGTTGCTCAATACAATGGCTCAGATGCACAAATCGTTGGCGCAGCTTTGAAAAATAGTAATCCATGGCCATTGCCATGCGTTGCTGATGTGATCCAAGCTTCTGGATGATGTCTCTCCTATCTCTTGTGACCCGCTCAGCTGCAGCAGAAGGCGTGGAAGCACGGAGATCTGCAACCAAATCGGCAATACTCACATCTGTTTCATGCCCAATCGCACTGACAATCGGGAGATCGCTATCAAAAATGGCGCGAGCCACTCTCTCATCATTAAAACAGGATAAATCTTCAAGAGAACCGCCCCCTCGCGCCAAAATAACCAGATCGCATTCCGCACGCCGATTTGCAATGCTGAGCGCTTTGACAATCTGGGAGGGGGCATATTCCCCCTGCACCTTGGTCGGATAAATCACTACAGGCAAAGAAGGGTCACGGTGTTGTAACACTTTTAAAATGTCGAACAAAGCAGCACCATTGACCGAAGTAATGACCCCAAGCTGCTTCACCGAATCAGGAAGGGGTTTTTTGTATTTTTCTGCAAACAGCCCTTCTGCGGCCAATTTTTTTTTTAACTGTTCAAATTTCTGACGCAATATCCCTTCACCGGCCGGTTCCATGCTTTCCACAATCAGTTGATATTCTCCTCTGGGCTCATAAAGACTGACACAAGCGCGTACAAGCACCTGCAGTCCATTTTGTACTTTGAAAAAAATATGGCGATTGTTATTACGGAACATAGTGCAGCGCACCTGTGTTCGTTCATCCTTTAACGTAAAATACCAGTGACCCGAAGAAGGTTGAGAAAAATTAGAAATTTCAGCCATCAACCAAATTTGACCTATGTTTTTTTCCAATATGTCACGAACACGGATATTGAGTTGACTGACTGTCAAAAGATCAGAGAAATGAGAAAGTGGCATAGAATTTCAATTTGAGAAGAGTTTTTAATGAAAAGATATTATCTTGATTGTCATCCATAGACAACCTAAAACCTCCGACGGTACTGGTGAGAAAAATACCGTCAGATAAACTGATTTAAATCGGTGAGCTTATTACATATGCAGGTGCTAAATCTGCCTCCTTTTTTTTTGAATCAGCTAAATGAGAAGCATTGACAAAATTTGATGAAGCAAATTGATTAACATCATCAATCATTAGTGATGCCAGTTGTTGTTCTAACCGCTGCTGACAGGTTAAATCTGAAAATAAGGAATCATTATAATAATCGTCTTCTTCTAATTTTAATTTTATCCAGGCTTTTAATCCGCCTCCTTCTTTTTCTTTTTTTAATTCTTCATGATGAACTATTTTAATTAATTCATTAAATTGACCACTGTCCTCTAAATTTCTTTGATTGTTTACCGACTTTAGCAAAAGATTTATAAAATTCAGGTTTGTATCTTTAAGATAAGCAATAATGGTGGGCGCCACGCTATAAAGAAAAGATTTTTTTTCATTCAAAGGTTCATTAAAATTTTTTGTATCAAAAAAACCCGCATCAATAATTTCTGTGAGATTTAGGTATTTATCTTTTTCCATATAAAAAGCGGCAAAATCGCTTGAAATGTCTCCCTCTTCTGACCGAGAAATATATTCTGACAACCCTTCCATAATAATAGGCCCAAGATCTGTTTTACCTGTCGCGTAAAACGTCAAGGCACGAACAAATGCCGATTTTATCAGACTCAGCGTGTTTATTTTTTTAGAATAACATTTGTCCAGATTCACATACATGTTACTGATGTAACTTTCTTTTAATGATGGATCTGTAAACGCATAAAATTGATTCGGATCAACATCATTTTTTATCGAAAATTGAGCATAATTATCGTCTTCCTGAAAAACAAATAATTTAAAATTCACTTGATGTTCATCGCTTGTAACAGGAATAAAATTTTTTAAGCAAAATTTTTGATCAAAAATATCTAAAGCACGTTTTAAGCTTGCATAAATTTTATCTTCAGTAAAATGTTCGCTACCATTTGAAAATGCCGTTTCTGAAAAAACATCAATATTAAAAACTAACCTGGGATTAAAATGAATCGATATTTTTTTTTGAAAAGTTAAATCTGTTTTTTCGTTATTTTTTGATGAGAGTTTGAATTCTCCACCTTTTGGTAAATAAACCTGGGATTGTATATATATCTCTTTAATATTTTGCATGCTCATGGTTTTATGCAAAAACATGTCAATTGCTGTTTCATATAAACGATGACATTTTTCACGAGTGAGTCCGTTTTCTAAATTATCTTCGATAAATTTTTTAAGTGCTTCTGGAGTTGCCATATTTTTCAATAAAGTTTCATTTTCTTTAAGAAAATCTTGAATATTTGAAAAATATACCGCTCGCGTTTTATCCTGTTTTTGAAAAGTTTCACATCTTTCATTTAATGATTTTAATAGTTCAGTAATGTTATTTTTTTCATCATCACTGGTAGAGATACGATCTATATCGTAATCTACTATACGAAGAAAATAATTTTTTACTTGATTAATGCAATTTTGTTTATATAAAAACTCGCTAAAAAATTTTAAATCTATCATGTCATTTTTAGATGAAGTTTTTATATGGCTGCCTGTTTTATGATATGTGAGCTCTAAATCTTCATTTTTCTCTTTAATCCATGAAATATTTTCTACTGTTTTTTGCATTATTTATTTCTCCAAAGAATTTTTGTTAATAAATAATCAGCTTCTGATTATACTTTTATAAAAGCATAAACTATCATAGTATCAAAAAAGGGTTTTTACCAAAAATCAGAATCATTTTCGTTTTATTTAAAATAAATCAGTCAAAATATATTTAATTTTGATTGATTTATTTTAAAAAACAGAGATAATTTTTTATAAAAATAATGCGGGATAAATTGATTTAACCTAGGGCTGTCTGTTTGAATAAAGCTCACTTGGGTACTGTTTTTGTGGATAATATGAACTATGATTTTTAGTAGATATTCGCTCTTCAGAATAGAAACCAGCCCACACTTGTTTTAATAAGTTTGGTTGATTATCTAAGTATCTTTTTTGCCGCTTTGAATTCGCTTCTAATTTTAAGTCAACCCATTTTTGAAATCCATTATTATTATTTTCTTCTTCCTTATAAATATTTTTCATCATTTGATTAAAGTAGTGTCCGGATGTGGAATTTTTTTTATCGTATTTGATAGCATCAAATAAATTTTCAATAAAATATAAGTTTTTTTCCTCGAAATAAGCAATAAGGGCGGGGCCTATTGTGTAAGAATTAAGCTGGTTTTCCTTAAAATATTCAGGATTCATAATATTTTTTAGACTTAAATCTTTCGGCACTTTTCCTTTTACAGAGTGGATAAAAGAAGAGACAAAATCAGTCGATGTCTTTCTTTCTGATAATCCGACAATATACATGGCTATGCCCTCTAAAAAAACATTTTTAATACCCATTTTACCAGTAGCATAAAAAGTCAAAGCGTGGACAAATTCGTGCTTTATAGTTGATAAACTATCGTTTAAAGTTTTCTCTGTATTGACATACATATTAGAAATATAGCTCAGCTCAGCTCCTTGTGCAAAACCAACGTGATTGGTAAAGCCGTTCTTTTCATGTCTATTAAAAAATTCTTTGTATTTTTGAGCATCTTCGAAAAGAAACAATCTGAAATTAGCCTGATTAGCATCGCCTTTAAAAGGTATATTATCTGTTTTTAAACCAAAGGTTTTATCAAAAAGAATTAAAACATCTGTTAAAGATTTACGAATTTCGTTTTCATTCGGCAAATCATCAGAATATATTTCTTTTCCTGAAAAAATATCAATATTAAAAACCAGCCTGGAATTAAAATGAATCGATATTTTTTTTTGAAATTTCAAACCTGTTTTTGTTTCATAAATATAGGGTTGTATTTTTTCATCTTGTTTTTTTAGTAATTTTTTAAATTCTGTATTTGTTGGCTCAGAAATAAGGTGCTTACTATATATATTTATAATATCTTTAATACTCATGCTTGTATGAACGAGATTTTTAGATATTTCTTTATATAACATATTATACTGTTCTTGATTTATGGTTTTTGAAAGAGATTTATTTAAAAAATTAATAATTTTTTCTTTTTTTTGATCCGATCTATTCATGTTTTCGAGTTCTTCTGTTATTTTTTTTGAAATGTGAGCCATTTCTTTTAAAATATTTTTATTTTGTGGGATATTTTTTTTAAAAAAATCAGTTATTTTTTTATCAGAATAATTAAATTTTTCAATTAAATCTTTTGAATCAAGACGTTTACTCGAATAAATGTAATTTATATGATGAATATAAGTACTAACAAGCAAATTAAGTTCTCGTTTTTTAATTAAAAATTTATAGAAACCATCTGAATCAAAAATAATTTTTTTATTTAATGTATCATTTTTATTTTTTTGAACATTTTCACTTTTATATGAAGAGATTTTTACATTTTTTATATTATTGGTTTTTATATATTTGTCGGTTTTTCTTATATCAAAATTACTATCAGTATTTGATTGATTATCTTTTGATATTAAATTTTTTAACTCATCTTCTGTAAAAAGAGATTGTGTATTATCCAGTTTATTTATTGATTTTGAGTAATTTATTATATATTTAATATCAAAGCTTTCTTTTCCTAATGCTACTTGTCCCATTTTTTCAGAAATATCTTTATATAAATAATCATATTGCTTTATTGTAATATCTCCATCAAACATTTTTTTACGAATCAACTCATAAAAAGCATGATCGTTTGTGATCAATAAACGATGATATTTATCATCCGAATTGCTTGCTGAATTTTCCATTCCATTTTTTTTAAAAACTTTTTTTATGACTCTTGTTTTATCTTGAGTTATAGACATAAATTATTTTCCCGTTGTGTTAAATAATAATTTTTCTCAAAAATTTTCAGAGATTAATTTTTATGTTGTGATAAATAAATTTTATTTTTAATAAATTTATTAAAAAAATTGAATTTTAATTTATTATAATTATTATTATAAATAATCAAAATTATTATTTATTATTTATTATTAAAAATAAATTATTTATATTTTTAATTTAATTTTTATTATTTAATTAATATAAAAAATTTCATTTTTTATTAAAAACTCAACACTGATTTACTTTGGGTCATTTCAGCTTTACATCAATACCTTCAAAAATTATACTCGCAAAAATTTTTAACGGAGAGCCTGATGGATACGCGAAGTTGTTACAAAAAAAATACATTGATGATTGATAAACACAAATAAAGCAGGCTGACTCATCCCCCTTGATTTTCTGCCTGCCCCAAAAAAGCGTAGGCAGCACTCCTTTACTTCTGGAGCTCATCGAGTTCTACACACCCAAAATCCAAAATATGTTTTATGCTTTTAAAACCTGTCGGATATTGCAAACAGGTTTTTGAGCACAAACAGATACACGCAAAGTGTAAAAAGCGAGATAAATGATGATCACAATTCTTGATAAAACCTTTGGGCGTCATAAACCCAAAAAATCTTTTTTGATCCAGGAAGAGGCTAAAAACAGCTTGGATTCCACCTTATCTAAACTGAATACGCATTTGCAGGGATTAACAGAGGAAGACGCGCAGGAGCGACTTGAGAAATCAGGCATCAATAATGTCGCGCATGAAAAAGCACCTCATGCGTTGATTCAGTTGGTTTATGCCTTTAATAATCCTTTTATTTTTGTGTTAATCGTTTTGGGCGCGATCAGTTTTTTTACAGATTATTGGTTGCCCTTACAAAGATCTGAATCTGCCGATTTAACCGGCGTTTCAATTATCTTTATCATGGTGATGTTGAGCGGCCTGTTGCGTTTTTGGCAGGAGTATCGCACCAATAAAGCCGCCGAAACGTTGAAGTCGATGGTGCGTACCACGGCCACCGTACTGCGGCGATCGGATCTCAATGGGCAAGGCGTGAAACAGGAAGTGTCGATTCAAGAGCTGGTTCCCGGAGATATGATTTATTTGTCAGCAGGAGATATGGTGCCGGCGGATGTTCGTTTAATTCACTCCAGAGATCTTTTTATCAGTCAGGCGATTTTGACCGGTGAAGCCATCCCCATTGAAAAATACGATGCGCTCAGCTGTATCACTCAAAAATCGAATGCCGTGAATACGGATAATGAAAACCAGCTCTTGGAATTATCTAATATCTGTTTAATGGGCACCAATGTGGCGAGTGGGACGGCCACCGCCGTCGTAGTGGCCACAGGAGATAAAACCTATTTTGGATCCTTGGCAAAATCGATTGTGGGGACAAGAGCTCAAACCGCCTTTGATAAAGGGGTCAACAGTGTCAGCTGGCTTTTAATTAAATTTATGTTGGTGATGGTACCCGTGGTGTTATTGATCAACGGTTTCACAAAGGGCGACTGGATGGAAGCCACTTTGTTTGCTTTGGCTGTGGCCGTTGGTCTCACCCCTGAAATGTTGCCTATGATTGTGAGCGCCAATCTGGCTAAAGGGGCAATTGCGATGGCCAGACGCAAGGTGGTCGTCAAACGTTTGAATGCCATTCAAAATTTTGGGGCGATGGATGTGCTTTGTACTGATAAAACAGGCACTTTGACGCAAGATCGGATTATTTTAGAACATCATTTAAATGTAAGGGGAAATAAAGACAGTAGGGTATTACAGCTGGCTTGGCTGAACAGTTTTCATCAAAGCGGTATGAAGAATTTAATGGATCAAGCGATTATTAAATTTAGCCGGGCAAAACCTGAAATTGATTTGGTTCGGGGTCATCTCAAAATAGATGAGTTACCTTTTGATTTTATTCGTCGACGTTTATCTATTGTGGTGCAGGATGAGGATCAAAAACAAAAATTGATCTGTAAAGGTGCCGTTGAGGAAATGTTGTTCATCGTGACACACATACGCGATGGGGATACAGTTTATCCATTAGATGAAGCGAGACGAAACGCATTGTTAGCGTTAGCCAATGAATATAACCAGGATGGTTTTCGCGTGTTGATGTTGGCGACTCGTGCATTAGGAGCGGAAGGGGTGAATTTACCTTTGAGCGAAGCCGATGAAAGAGATTTGATTGTGGAGGGGTTGTTAACCTTTCTTGATCCTCCCAAAGAAAGTGCACAGGCCGCTATTGCCACACTCTGTGAACACGGAGTGTCGGTCAAAGTGTTGACCGGAGATAACCCCATTATTACCAGTAAAATTTGTCGTGACGTGGGGTTAGATCCCGGAGAGCCTTTAAGTGGCGTTGAAATTGAGCAAATGGAAGATGAAGAATTATCGAAGCAGGTGGAGGCACGCACTGTTTTCTGCAAATTAACGCCATTGCAAAAATCACGAGTGCTGAAAATGCTTCAATCGAACGGGCATACTGTGGGTTTTCTGGGGGATGGGATCAATGACGCGCCTGCGTTACGTGATGCCGACGTGGGAATTTCTGTTGATAGTGGCACTGATATTGCAAAAGAATCCGCCGATATTATTTTGTTAGAAAAAAATTTAATGGTGTTGGAAGAGGGCGTCATTAAAGGGCGGGAGACATTTGGGAATATCATCAAATATTTGAATATGACGGCCAGTTCCAATTTTGGGAATGTGTTTTCCGTTTTAATCGCAAGTGCATTTATTCCTTTTTTGCCGATGTTAGCCATTCATCTTTTATTACAAAATCTGATGTATGACATTTCTCAACTTTCTTTGCCTTGGGACAAAATGGATAAAGAATTTGTGCGTAAACCTCGTCAATGGGATGCCAAAAATATTAAGCGTTTTATGATCTGGATCGGACCTACCTCATCCATATTTGATATCACAACTTACGCTTTAATGTGGTTTATTTTTGCCGCGAATACGGTTGAACATCAAGCTTTGTTTCAATCAGGTTGGTTTATTGAAGGCCTTCTTTCGCAAACGTTGGTGGTGCATATGTTGAGGACCCAAAAAATTCCTTTTATTCAAAGTACCGCTGCGTTGCCGGTATTATTGACGACAGGATTGGTGATGGCCATAGGGATTTATATTCCTTTTTCCCCGTTGGGAACATTGGTAGGTTTACAACCTTTACCATGGCAATATTTTCCTTGGTTAGCAGCAACATTAATCAGCTATTGCGTGCTGGCTCAGTTGATGAAGCGTTATTATATTCGACGTTTTGGTGAATGGCTTTGAGCATCGATTTTTGATGACTCTGGGTGCCATTATTTAAAAAAATAAAATGAGATAATGGCGCCATTGCCTTCAAGGGGTGAAATAAAAAAGTTGCTTTATAGAACTTTTTATGATTGAATTTGCGCCGGCCTGTGGTACAGACCTATTTATGCACGACATCTTGAGTAAAGTAGTTCATTTTAAGCGTTATCCTCGATAGCTCTTCACTGACAATTTCCTTCATAGTGCCTCCATAAGTAACGACCGATAACTGGCTTTAGCACGCCCATTGGTGGCAATATTTTTTATATACAGGAAATATAAGATGTCTTCTCAAAAACAAAAAGGTTCAGTAAAGTGGTTTAACGAGTCTAAAGGCTTCGGCTTTATTACTCCTGCTGACGGCAGCAAAGATGTGTTTGTGCATTTTTCAGCTATTGACAGTTCAGGGTTTAAGACTTTAGGTGAAGGTCAAATGGTCGAATTTAGTATTGAAAATGGCGCTAAAGGTCCATCTGCTGCAAATGTTTCAGTGATCAGCTAGTTTTATTACACCTTAGGATGAGGATTAACCTCATCCTTTTTTTTATCCTTTCTCTTTAAGTTCAGTTTTTTTCATTTCTCAGATTGATTTTTTATTACTGCTGCCATGGTTTTTGCCGCTTCTTTCCAGCCTTTCGCCAATGTAAACACCAAGGCATCGTATCCATTGTCTATTTGTTTCAGTTCAAAATAAAACGGCTGTTTCGTCATTTGATCATGATGTTGTATTAACCAGACGCCAGAAATGATCACACTGCCATCGTAACGCCCCTGAAAGGCGTCTACTCTGACACTCAGTGTCCATTGATCGGTATTGATCGATTGGCTCGACAAAAACCAGTCGGGCAGAGAATGGCTTAAATTTATGAGTAACGCTTGCTGCAATTGCTGATCCAATGGGCTCGCCCATAGATGATGTTGGGCAGTGACGTAGCGGACACCATTAGTTTGATAGGCCAAGCCAGAGCTGGCTAAATAATCAGAAAGCTGTACAGGCTTGATCCAGAGCGTTTTCCCCGTTTGAGTATATTCGGTCGAAAGCGGCTCTTTCAACAAAGGCAGAGGTAGTTGATAGTAAATTATTTTTTGTAAGTCTGTTTTATCACTACAGGCATTGAGTAAAAAAATAAAAATAAAAAGCGTCAGTTTTATTTTTTTCATTATTTTTTTGCCTTCATGGGTTGAGGATCTTGAGAAGGGGGCGCCTGAAATATCAGGGCATTACTTTTCGTATTCAGAGTACGTAATAGAGGTTGTAATTCACGTAAAATGTCGTTTAATCCCTGCAAATTTCCCATCATTTTATGGTAGCCCTGAGAACCTGGTTCAAATCCTTTGATGCTTTCACTGAGCTGATGAAGCGTCTTTTGAAAAGTGTCAGGCAAGTTTTTCATGCCTTTGCTGCCCATTATTTCATTCAATAGCGTCAATGTTTTTTGCATTTTTTGCATGGTTTTTTGACTTTCAACCAATGTTTGGGTGAATTGATTGAGCGCAGGCTCCATGGCGAGCTGATTTATTTTATCCAGGATATCATTCACTTTTTGTTGTATTTGGGTTGTACCACCACTGATAGTGGGCAATAAAGGATAACCTTCTAAACTTTGAAACTCTTTCCAAGGTTTGGCATTTGGATAAAAATCCAGATCCACAAATAAGGCGCCCGTGATTAAATTGCCTGATTTCAGGGCAGCGCGAAGCCCATTTTGTTCTGCTTCTTTTAACATTTTTAAATTAATGTCTTTGCCTAAACCACTTTTAAAACGTGCTGGCTCAATTTTAATGAGGACCGGAATATGAAAGTCATGATCAAATGGTTGGGGTTGTGGCGCTTCTTTGAAAAAAAATGGGGCTTCAGAAACGGTTCCCACTCGAACACCGCGAAATTCGACCGGTGCACCTGATTGCAATCCTCGAATGGAATCAGAGAAAAACAGTAAAAAATCCTTGTGTTCTGCGTAAAGTGAATTTTGGATGCTGGCTTTACTATCAAATAATTGAAATTGGGTTTTATTGTTTACAGGTTCACCTAATTCGAGACCTTTTGGTACGTCAAAACTCACGCCTCCGCCAAACAAAGTGAGTAAAGAAGAAATTTCAACACGCATCCCCTGTGATGAGAGGTCAAGCGCAATCCCGCTATCTTGCCAAAAACGGACGTTTGTGGTCACCAGACTGTCATAAGGGGAGTTAATAAATAATTGGTAGTTCATCAAACGGGAAGCCACATCAAAATGACTGGTTTCTACAGAACCCACCCGGTAACCACGAAAAAGAACAGGATCTCCAGGGTTAATCTGGCGATCTTGATCGTTGTATAACAAAATTCTAATGCCTTTTGCATCAGGGGAAGCCAGAGGCGGCGCGGTCAATAATTCAAATTTCTTGGGAGGCGCGCCTTTGATGCCAGGTCGGAGCTCAACATAAGCCCCAGAGAGTAATGTACTCAATCCAGACACCCCAGCCCGGCCGATTTCAGGTTTAATGACCCAAAATACGGAGTCTTTACGAAGCAAATTTTCCATACCCTTATAGAGGCGCGCTTTAATGATGACATGGTTTAAATCACGGCTAAGAACCACTTTTTCCACCATGCCTACATCCACGTTTCGGCTTTTTATTTTAGTTTTACCGGCTTGAATCCCTTCTGCGTTGTAAGTGACTAAGCTCACTTCCTGGCCCAGATGACTGAAGTGATAAAATAATATCCAGGCGCCTATGAGTATTGTGACAATAGGGATGATCCAAACAGGAGACCAGCGTCTGATTTTTTCTATTTCGGCGTCTTTTAAAAAGGAGTTTGGATTTAAATCATTCACTTTACTTTTCCTTTACTTGATTTGCTTGCGCTATCCCAAATCAGTCTTGGATCAAAGCTGGATGCCGCCAGCATGCTTAATATGACCATCAAAGCAAACAATAAAGCCCCAATATCAGGATAGATACTGGCGAATTGATTGATGCGTACTAATGTCGATAAAAGCAAAATAACAAAAATATCGATCATGGACCAACGACCTATAAATTCGATGACGCCGTAAATAAAATGCATGCGAATGGCGTCTATGTTCCCTTTTCTAATGCCCCAGCAGAGCCAGGTTGTCCCGAGCATTTTTAACAATGGGACCAGAATACTGGCAATAAAAACGATGATTGCAATAGGATAAGAGCCTTCACTCCAGAGCAAAATAATGCCAGATAAAAGAGTGGCAGGTATTTTATCTCCGAATGTTTCGGTGATCATCATAGGCATAAAATTTGCGGGAATATACAACAGAAACGAGCTAAAAAGCAGTGCCATAGTCCATTGTAGACTGTAAGGGCGCCGAGCATGAGCATAAGTATGGCAACGCGAACATTTTTTTTCATGCAAGATGACAATGGCCGTGCAGGTTGGGCAGGAATACAGGCCTTGACTTAAACCGGTTTGGCCTAGAATGAATGATTTTTTGAGTGGTGGGGTAACGCCGATATATTGCCATAGTATTCGACGATCGATGCATTGAAATGCTCTGACTTGCGAGAAAGCAAAAAAACAGTAAGCCGTAAAACTGCACCCAATATGAATATCACTATAGGTCATGAGTTTCACAAAACTAACCAAAACGCCCGCGAGAAATATTTCTGCCATGCACCAGGTTTTTAATTTCAAGATGCTTTTCGCCAGAAAAATTTTCAATCCAACAGGAATGGGAATGGGCATAAAGAGCAAAATAATACCCGTCATACAAAAAGCAGGGAGAAATTGTACCAACACGATAAACAATATCGCCATACTGGCATATTGATCTTCTAGCATTACTGTTGGGATTTGAATTAAATCAATGTTTTTTTCAATACCCGCCACATTCATAATCAACAATGAAAAAAGCTGAGCTAAAAAAAGCATCCATAATGAACACAGTGCGTAAAGTAAGGGCTGTTTTCGAGGTTCTTCCCAATAAGAAGTCAGCGTTTTTTTGCAACGAGGGCAGACCGCTTTTTTGCCGTAAGTTAAAGGAGGGATCTGCAATAATGTGTCGCAATAAGGACACAACATAAGAGCGTTTCTTTGAACTTCTTGATGATGCTGCTGAATGGTATTAGACAAAACGAGTCTCCTAAAGTGGATTACTCCTTTCTATCAGTCATATAAGTGAATTTTATAATCCATTATGATGATCGTAATCATAGCATAATCAAGAATAGGCAATATTTTAAATAAAAATTATTTAAAAAACAAACGAATAAGAAATTTTTAGGTTAAAAAACAGGCAATAAAAGACCATAAAATGGGATAAAAGCCGATATTTAAAGTGTGATTTAACAATCACTTAAATTTTATTATGACCTGTGATTTGGCTCAAAATCAGGACATTCAGTGCTTTTTTCACTCTTTCATTTTCCAGTCACTTTCCTTTCTTAAACTTCCTTCCAGCCGGACGCCGTCATCATATAAGCAGTTGGGCACGGCGGTCATTGAAAATGATATTTGACCCCGATGGTACCCCGGGTGTCTGCGTACTTTTTTTTCCCGATTTGCTGAGCCACATGGCCCCATAGATGTAAACGCGAACTGAGTTTTGCGTCCACGCCCATTTTGAATTCCCCAAGGTGACGCGCCCCTTGAATCTCATACTTTCTGTCGTCCATCCTGATGGCCGTCGGCTTGGGTTGATAAATCCAGTTCGCTTCAATAAAAGGTTCAAACTCCCGTTGTTTTCCTTCATCCTGCGGACTGTGCCCCAGCAGATGCGCCCGTAAACCCAGTCGACTCTGCAGGTAATTCCCTTGACCCGTCACCCGGGTGCCGTTCTGGTCAGTGTGGTTCTCCGGCTTGACGTCCATCCAGGTGAGCTGCGCTTTGGGCTGAACCCAAAAACTGTGCAGTATTCCCGAGCGGGAAACATATTCCCCTACCTTCAACAGATATCCCCCCTCCACAGACGCGGTCACCCCCCGGCTTTTGTAAGACTCCGTACGCCGCTCTTCAGGCGTCACCTCATTCTTGAGCCAGTGATACAGCGCCCAGGTATCGACGTAAAAACCCGAAGGCGCTTTGCGGTTTTGATACCAGGTGGCATACCCCCCTGCACTATAGCCCCGCACCTTCCCTTGCGAGGAAATCTCATTCGTACGATGATGCGCTGTTGCTGTACTCATGCCCATATCCGCCCATCACCCCCAGATGGTAACGGTTGAGGCCATCAGAAGACCACTGGGCGATGTCTCCGCCGAGCATCATCACATAGCGGTGAGATTGCCCGTCGTTGTCAGACAGGGAAGAGGTATGATGACCTCCTGACGCCCTTATCCACATCCCAGGGACAGGGCCTCGGTATACTGGGTTTCACCTAGGCGCTCATGCAGGGTCATGTGAAACATCGTATTGGCCGCGTGAAGATTCTGGGCATAGCTGAGGCTCTCAGGTCGGGCAAACCATGAGGACACCAGATACCAATCGTTTGGGTTTTCTTGATTGCCTTTTTGTAGAGAGTATTGATAAGAGCCGGCCACGATGGGGCCATCCTGAACAAAGGTGCCGTCAGTGCCCTCTTTGGCTTCAATCAGTCGAATGCCGTCTTTGGTGGCGCCCCCTTTCCCACCCACATTACGCACTGTCACACGGGTGGTGCCTTTGGAGGATTGATTGATAATCAATTGATTCGCCGGCGAATCGTCGCCTTCCAGGCGGGCGTGAAACAGGATTTTCCCGGAATTGCCCTCGTAATCGTCTGTGGTGAGGGTAGAAAACGAAGCGGTGTCATGAGGGGATTTAAAGACAATCTCTCCTGCATTTTTCAAGTTTGTTACAGTAGCATTGTTGGTAAACGACCAGGTACTGCCAGAATCCAGGGTCAGTTTGGCTTTATTCCCACCCTCCGCCACGATGTTCCCGGACAGGGCTGTCTGGTTCAGCGTTAAATCGACTTCTCCTTCTGTCCCGGTAAAATGAATGGCATGTCCACTGCCCGGCGGGGAGATAACGACCTTGCTGAAAACAATGTTCGTTTTTCCGCCTTTAGACACAATCAGGTCACCGGCGGCATGGAGAGACCCTCCCGTGATGGCCACTGTCGTGTCTGTGGCGCCTGTTTCCGAATACAGCACCGCGGAGGGTGTGGCCAGGGTTTGAATATGGCTGTCATGAAGATGAATCGTTGAATTTTCGTTAGCGTTTATAGCATTAGCACCTTGACCCGCTACCTGGATGTCCAGATGATGGCCTGTCACCCTGGCATTCTTCACTGCGACAATACCAAAAGCGTTTTCACCGTGACTGCTCAGGGTGCTGTCTTGGATATCCACTGTGGAATCTCCTGAAATATTTATAGCGTTGGCACCTTGCCCCTCTGCCTTGATGTCCAGATGATGGCCTGTCACTTTGGCACGCTCCAATGCGACAATACCAAAAGCGTTTTGCCCGATACTGCTCAGGGTGCTGTTTTGGATATCCACTGTGGAATTGCTGTTAGCGTCTATAGCTCTGACATTTTCCCCCTCTACCTTGATGTCCAGATGATGGCCTGTCACCTTGGCAGAATCCCATGTGAGAATACCAAAAACTTTTTTCCCGTGACTGCTGATGGTGCTGTCTTTGAGAGTTATTTTTGCACTGTAAGAAGTGACCGCTTTGCTATCATCTCCCTGTGAATTTATCTTCAGTTGATGACCCGTGACCTCTGTGTCTTGTCCTGAGGCCCAAAGACCATAAAATTTATTTTGGGTGCCGCTGAGGGTGCTGTTCCCAATATCCACTTTTGCCCCTGTCTGAACAGCGACCGCGGTGTCGTTGGCATCCTTCAAGGTTATCTCCATGTGCTTGGCTGTCAGGGTAGACTTGTCTATCGCCCAAAGACCATAAGAACTTCCTGTATCTTGTGTTTCAACTTTAATTTTTTGCTCTTCAGTGCCTTCCAGCATCACAGAGGTGCCCTCTCCAGTGGCTTTGACGGCGGCTTTTTCATTTCCACCGCTGGATAGGGATAGAGGTTGTCCTGGTCGATTATTCACTTGAGCTTGATTCCTTGCCTCTATCCCCTCAAGGTAAGCCTGTTCAGTCAACTGACTTGTTCCTCCATTAAAAATCTGTGTTTCTGAAACACTGCCCCCACTGTGTATCAACATCGTCAGCACAGACAGCCTGAGGGTGTGCAGTGTGATTTTTTTGTATCGCATCGTTTTTCACTCTATTGGAAGGGATGGGCTCGTGATGGATGTCGCGTCATACAGACTGATTAATATATTGACCAATTCAATAATTAAATAAGCTTTTACAAAAAAGTCAAATTTCTAATGAGCAAAAGGAGGGAACAGATGAGGGGTTTTTTTGAGGCGCTTTGAATAAGCAAAAACAAAGGGTGGATTGTATTGAGGGTAAAAGAGGAAGCGAAAGGGGGGCTGATTCTTAAGCGGTCAGGAAAATAAAACGAGCCTGCACCCAAATCTGGGTACAAGTCCCTTCATCCTACCCCCTCGGCACTTCTGGCCAGGCTATTTGCCCCGCCTTGGGGTCAATGCGATGAAGGGCGACGCGATAGGTTTTCCAGGCGTTAAGGGTGTATTTTTTTCTCAATCAGGGAGGCGCCAAAACCCCCATCCTCAAGCGCCTCGAACAATGTAGTTGAACGCCACATTACGAGGCCGGTTTTCGTGGGCGGTGGGGACAACCCGGGAGGCATCAAACGCAGAGACGGAGCCCCAGTTATCAGGGTCGCCTCTTTTGATGGCCGCGCTAAATGTCGAGGTCTGATAAAAAGCCCCAGTGGCGGTCACCCAGGGAGCCCATTGCCCTTGCCTCACATACCCGAACTGGCCCGTGATGTTTCTGATGGCATCCCCCTGTGTGCTCAATACCGTTCTGCCCGTATCGACCTGTCTTCCTGCATCTGCACCCCGAATAAATTCTCCCCTTAAGTCCGGTAACTGTCCTGAAGGATAGGCTGAGGCCAGAAGGGGATACTGTGTTTTGTCAAATCGGGCGCCATTGCACAGAAGCCACCCGGTCGGTGGCCTGTCCGTCGGCCAGGGCAGAGGCACCCCAACCGGGACTTCCAGACGTAATATTTGTGGCGTCACCGCATTCACATCGGTGGCGGTGAGCTGCACATCCTGAGTCAGGGTTTTGCCATTAATTTTACGATGATACGGGATGGCCTCCTTGGCCAGTTCGACCGTTTCTGTCAATCCGAGGTTTTCTATAAATTGCGCTTTGTCCGGTATGTCCTTGCCGTTTTTCTTTTTAGACAGCTTTCGATTTGTTTAATCTTGTCCCTGTTTTTTCAATGACGGTGCAGAGTTCTTCCTGGAAGTGTTCTGGTCAAATAATTTCGGAGAAAACTCAAGAAGTTTTACACCCATGAAAGTTTAAATGCTTTCATCAATGGTGTTTGGTGATCATTCACACTGTGCGGCCTGACTCGATTGTCATCATGAGTGAGGCAAGGCAGTACATGAGTTTGTGCTTGTTGAACAGTGTTGTAGCCCTACTTTGGGCGCCATTCTGACTTTAAACAGCCAAAAAAACGCGCCATGGGGGGATGATCCCAACAATTTCCCCGGCTGTTTTATCTGATACTGCCACAGATGTGGTCGATACGATAAGCGACTATAATGACTCCCCTGGTCTGAATGAAAGAGGACATTTTTCGGTCTTCCCCGTGATTCGCAAGCTAACATGAGTGCCTGTTGAGTCAGTTGACTGTCGGGAGAAGTGGAAAAAGCCCCCCCCCCAGGATTTTTCTTGCATATAAGTCGAGTACAACCGCGAGATAAAGCCAGCAAGTACCGGACCAAATGTCAGTAACATCGCCACACCCCACCTGATTGGGAGCCTTGACGGTAAACTCACGATTCAAGTGTTCAGGAGCATAAACGGCTTTTTTACCACTGCGTTGATAACGAGGCTGGCGTGGCTTGCTTTCAATGCCTGCCTCACGCATCAATTGGGCTGTTTTGTAGCGCCCTGCGGGCGCTCCTTCCTGCTTCAGCGCGGCCGATAACGTGCGGGACCCTGCCGCGCCCCGGCTATTTCTGTGTCATTCCATCAGCCGTATTTTCAGGCGTTCACGTTCAGGGGTGCCTTTTTTCTGCCGATGACATTGATAATAGTCAGTACTTCGATTGAGGCCAAAGACATCACATCATTCTGTTTTAGGGTAATCCTCACTTCAGTCATTAATGAGGCTTATCGATTGTAAAAGTCTGACATTAAGAGAGCTGAAGCATTTTTGAGGATATCTTTCTCCCGTTCAACCTTGCGGAGTCTGGCTTCCAGCTCTTGAATCCGTTGTTGGTCTGCTGTCATTGTTTTACCCTGGGAAATAGTTTGTCCACTTTTTTCGCTCATTGACCGCTTCACCCCATCACGGAGGGCGCTGATACTCACACCCATGGCTTCACTGCCTTGACGAAACGGGTAATTTTGTTCGATAACCAGATGGGCTACTTCGCGTTTCAATTCTGGTTTAAATGTTGGCTGAGACATTTTCTTGTACTTCCTTTGTTCAGTAACGCTTTCGGGATTAATTTACTGGCTGAATTCATTAAGCCAGAACAGTTCTGTCTCATCCCTTACCTGGAAAGCCTATCGTGTTGCCCTTCATCGCCTACCCCAAGGCATAGGTATCTACACATCTTTATGGATATCTGCTATTAGGTTATAGCATGATCTGAACTTATAGCTGACCGAAATTATTTCGTTCAGCTATGGCAGTGTTAACAAAGTAAATTAAAGACCTTAAGACAAGCGATAGCGAAGAAAGAAAAGAAGGTGATATCGAGTTTATCAAAGCGTAAAGCGAGTCTTTTTTGTTCTTTTATGCTGAAGAAGAAACGTTCAATCGCAGAGCGTGTTTTGTATTTTTCTTTATCATTAGGTTGAATGCCGGTGCAAACAGCCCCTTTTCGTCGGGGTATCACAGGGCTCTTTCCACTATCCCGGATTAATTTTCTGACATCAAAAAAGTCAACTCCCTTATCAGCGATGATGTAGCTCACCTTCCTCCCATTTCCCTTTATCCACAGCTCAGTAAAGGCTTTCATATCGGAGCGCTGTCCTTCAGATAGACAGGCACTCCGGAGAAAGCGGCCTGAAAGACCCACGTGAATTTGAGTGCTCACGCCTTTTCGGCCGCGCCCTATCGATTGAGGTCCCTTTTTTTAAGGCTTCCTGAGCCGTGTCGGTGGATGGCGACCGTCGTACTGTCTACCCATGTACAGTCCATTTTGATTTTCTTTTTTTGTTGTAAACGATAAAGCAAGTTCCAGAACAAGCCATTTTCACTCCATCTTTTAAAGCGCATATAAATCGTATGCCAATGACCGTATAAATCAGGTACATCACGCCAAGGGATACCCGTTCTCAATACGTACAAAACAGCTGAAAAAAACTGATAATGACTGATGCTTGCAGGTCTGCCTGGACGTTTATCATATTTTATAATATGAGGTTCGATGATTTTTATAAAATCACACTCTTTGAGCGGATAGTGCCTGTTTTTCATTTCTTTATCCCCCTAAAAAACAGAGAATATCTTAACATTAACTTTGTTAACAGTGCCATGGCTGAACGAAATAATTTCGGTGACGTCATGTAATGAGAAAATAAAGCATCGATACTGCAATTGACCGCTCTTCTTTTGCTTTTTGCTTCTGCCCATTTATGCTCAATAGGATAGATATTCAATGATATGCCCCGCGTCATCGATCACTTTTTGAGTGTCCAAACGTTTGTGGAAGGTCGCATTATCCATGACCACCACAGAGTCGGGGGGCAAACTCGGCAGAAGTATCTGAATGACCCCAGCGTGAAACACATCACTATTCACAGAACAGATGAACAATCCCACCGCCATCAGCGCTTTTCCCAGTAACGCACCGATGTACATTGGTTCGCCCCTTTGCCTGCCAATTATGTTGACCGAAACAGCGTTGACCCCGTGGGGCATAGCCATATCAACGCGGCATATCATGGGCAAAGCCGCTTTCATCCAGGTAAACGACTGATTTTCGCGGTTTTTCATAGTCAGCTATCTTGTTTTGGAAGGCTTGCCTCATATCTTCGTTGGCCTTGGGATGATTGAGGGTTTTTTTTATAGGTGACGCCCAAATGTTTCAGGGCGGACCAAATGGCTTTGGTACACACCCCGAAACGTTTAGCCCTTTCATGCTGATAAGCATCCGGGTAACGCTCAACATCCTTGAGTAAAGCCGCTTTATCTATTTTACGCTGCCGGGGGAAGAGGGGTTCTTTTCAATTCGCTTCAGCCAGCGGGTAATCGAAGTGGCACCGATGTGAAAGCGTTTTGCCGTTTCTCTTATGCTCCACTTTTCTTTTTCTCTTACATTGAGCACGTGACGGCGAAAATCAACTGAATGACTCATCTCTCTCCCTTTCGAAATCATTAAATTTATTTCGTTAAGCTATATCAGCGTCTGAGGTGCATTTTACCGTTGGGCGTGATGGAGGGGAGTTTTGCCATGTTGAGGCGCGGGTTCACGGTGAACTGCACTGTCTGGACTGCATCGACAGGGACGAAGGGATGGCGCTGGCGTCCACCATTATTCTGTCGATGTGTTGACGTCACCGGGAAGCAGTTTTACCCCCATCTTCATCAGGATGGCCGCATTGCTGAACGGTTTTTAAAGCCACTGGGGATATTTGGCGCACGCTATGCGCATATGCCTGCCGTCGGGGGTCTGTATGTGGTGATGCGTCTGATTCAGGAGGAGGGCGATGCCGTCCCGGATTTTGAATCATTGGGCTTTTTGCCCGACCAAATTAGGGTGCTGAAACGCCTGTTGCGCCGTCCCGAAGGCATGATCATTTTATCCGGGCCCACTGGCTCCGGGAAATCCACCACGCTCCGCACCGCCTCCGCCGCCTGGCTGGCGCTATGGGGCTATATCAATAAGTTACCGAGACGGCGACTGTTAACCATTGAAGACCCACCCGAAGGCCGTATTGATGGCGCAATCCAGACCCCGATCATTGCGGACAGGAAAAATCCCGAAGAAATCAAACGGGCATGGCTGTTATCGATGTCGTATGCCTTGCGCTGTGATCCGGATGCCATTTTAAACGGCGAAATCCGCGATCTGGAATCCGCTCTTACCGCCCTGAAAGCGGCCATGACCGGTCATCTGGTGATGACGACCCTGCACGCCAATGATGGCCTGAATATCCTTGAGCGACTGGAAATAGAAGGGGTATCCGCCCGGCTACTGGCCGATCCGCAGTTGTTGATGGGGCTGATAAGTCAACGTCTGGTTCAGCGCTTATGCCCGCACTGCAAAGTCCCTTATCAGCAGGTCGCCGGGCAGCTGAGGCAGACGATCGCAATCTGATTGAACACCACTGTCAGCCTGAAAAGGTGTTGATGCGCCATGTGGAAGGCTGCGCACACTGTTATCACGGGATTGTTGGGCGGATGGTGGTGGCAGAAGTGATTGCCCCGGATGCCCCCTTTTTTGAACTGTACCTGACAAAAAGCAAGGCGGCCGCGAAAACCTACTGGCATCGTAAACTAGGTGGCATGACCCGTAATCAGTACGTATTGCACTACATCCATGCAGGAGAAGTGGACCCACTGGCCGCCCATTGTATTTGTCCCATCGATGAAGACAGTTATACGTTGTTGCCTCAATAACTTACACACATTGTTGTTTATGTGTATTATGATGACTTTATCATTGTATGAGTGCATGAGTAATGAATATATATAAAAAAACAACATTTGCGGTCTTCTCTATGGCCCTTTTAACTTCATCTTTATCTGGATGTCTGGTTAAAAAACCAGAGAAATCAAATGAAGCTGCCAATGATATTTTAAATGAAAAGTTTTATAGTAGTTTGTTGGTTATTCCTGTCACCATCAATAATAAATCATATCGTTTTTTAGTTGATACTGGGGCTAGTACTACCGTTATCAACGAAGGAACAGCTAAAGAAATAACACAGGAAGTTTCATACTCAACGCTGCATCCATTCCATAAGGAAATTCTTTCTAACGTTAAAACGGTTCACGATAAAATCGACGTTGAGAATCTTAAATTGCTTAAGCCAGTGAAGATGTTTATTGGTAATGAAGAAGTCAGTGATAATGAAATCTGGATTGCAAAGGATTTAAGTCTTCTTACTCAAGCATCCGGTACAAATATAGATGGTATTATTGGGATTGATACCTTTAGAAAATTTAACTGGCTTGTTGATAATAAAAAAGGACGTTTAACCATATCGAGAAAATCACCTCCAATATCAACTTACTCACACTGTGTAGCATACGAAGATGCCTATGGAAAATCCCCATACTTTTATCTAGATTATGGAAATAATGATTTTATTAAGATGCAAATTGATACAGGGCACAATGGCAGTGATTTTGGAAACGATTTTATTGAGCACGCAAAAAAACAAAAAGGGAAAATAACACCTATCGAATATAGCGTTACAGCAGCTGAAGCAACAGGGCTGATTAAAATCAGTCAGTATATAATTACGGGTTTAACCTTTAATAATCATCCGGTTGGGGAAATGATCATATCAGAAAACAACAACAATCAATATTTTTTAGGGATGAATTTCCTGTCACGATTTAATCAATATGCTTTTATGCCGAGCAAAATGCTTTTCTGCTATAACACAAACTCATTGTATAAAGAACATCAATACCCCATCAGACACATTGGTGTCAGGTATTATAATGAGCACCTCGAGATTTTCTATAATGACAAAAAAGAACTTGATCAATATCATCTTAAAGATGGTGATGTCATTAAAAGCATTAACGGCATAAATTATTCACCACGAGAAATTAAAAAAGTCGGTGAAATTTTATCATTAACCCCAAAAAACAAGTTAACCTTGATTATTGAACGTCTAGGCGTTAAGCAAAAAATTGTGATTTAATCATTGATAAATGACGCCCCAATCATGGGCGTCATTGTTAAGCGGCGTTGTGTTCAAGCACACGACCGGATTCATTTTTAACGCCAATGGAAATTTTCTGGGGTTTTTCCTGTTCTGGAATATCGTAGGTAAATTCCAGAGTGAGTAGCCCTTTATCCAGATACGCTTTCTGGATATTGATTCGATGCTCCAGGCTAAAACTTAAGGAAAACTCACTTCTTGTCATGCCTTGATGCACCCATTTCATGCCGTCTTTTTCCTCGACAGAATCTGTTTTTTCAACGTGCGGCTTGCCGGTAATGGTTAACTGGTTATTGAGCACGGAAATATCGAGTTCATCCCGAACATAACCCGGTACGCTCACTGTCAGCTCATAATGCGCTTTGTCTTTTTGCAGCAGATTATAGGCGGGTGAGTCTTCCAGCGGTTTTTCGCCGGTCAGACGACTAAACAGATTATCCATCTGGGTAAAACGGTCAGAGAGCAAGTGGTGACTTAATTTAGGGATAAGAGAAAAAGAACGATTGGCCATAGACTCCTCCTTTAATAATACACAGTGAATAAAACATTCCCCTCACACCCTTCATATAGGGACAGTGGAGACGTTTTCAAGCGCTTCCCTCAACCTGAGAAAAAAACCATGTTGCCCTTATTAACGTCAACCGTTGTTGCCGTCAAACCTCGCATTGACGCCACACTGAGATGGATTTACCAGAAAACCTTTTCCGCCAGAGACCGCATTGCCTTCTACGACATGCTGGCCTTCCTGCTGGATAACAACAAATCGTTGCAGCAAGCGTTTATGGATATGCGTCACGTGGTCACCGATTTTGGCCGAAAGCATCATCCCTGCTCGGTGCTGTTGACCGATTGCCTGTCTGCACTGGATGAGGGGCAAGGCGCTTTTGAGAAGGGACTGCTGGAATGGGTGCCGGTTCAGGAAGCCACCCTGATGGGTTCCGGTATGCTCTCCGGCCAGCTCTCCGATGCCCTGCGCCGTGCCAGACAGATGGTCGAAAGCAAAAAAACCATGGTCTCCGCCCTGTTCGGTGCACTGGGCTACCCCTGTTTTCTGATCGGTATCGTGTTGCTGATGATGCATATGGTGTGTGAGAAGTTTATCCCCAAGCTGGCCAGACTGGTGCCGCGTGAGAAATGGAACGGGGCGCTCAGCCTGCTCACCGGTATGTCTGAGTTCATGGTTCACTTTGAATGGTTGCTGCTGTTCGGATTACTGGCGCTGAGCGGGCTCATCGTCTGCTCAATGGGGCATTGGACAACGCGAAAAATCGCCGACCGTCTGCCGCCGTGGTCCGTGTATCGCGCCGTACAGGGCGTTTACTTTTTGCTGAATATCGCCGCGTTGCTACGGGTCAATATCCCGGTGATGCAGGCGGTCCATATGCTGGGTGAAACCGCCAGTCCCTGGCTGGAAAGGCGTATCAATGAAACGCTCCATTATATGCGACAGGGCGAACATCTGGGGCTGGCTTTAAAAAGTACCGGATACCACTTTCCCTCACGGGATTGTGTCAATCAGATGATGCTGTTAACCGAAGGCGTGGGCGCAGAAAACAGCCTTGAGCAGTATGCCGACCGATGGTTGGCCATCACCATTCAACAGGTCAGGAAAACATCACGTTATTTAACCGGACTCTGCTTCTTACTGGTGTTCGGTTATATGTTGCTGCTGTTATTGGCCATCAGCGATTTAAGTACCCTGGTCAATCAAATGAGGTAAAAATGAAAAACCATTCAGTGAGATGTCATCACCCCACCCAGGAGGAAAGTATGAAAAACGGGTCAACACTGCATCGGGGATTTTTAAGTCTGGAAATGATGGGCGTGCTGGCGATTATTTCTGTCGCGATTGTCCTGGCAGTGGGCACCGTGTCGAGTCTGTTTAACAAAAGCACGCTCAACGATGAAATCGCGAACGTACAGGCATTAGTGACACAATCTCGTGGCCTGTTAAAAACCCAGGGGGAATACCCGTTCAGCAATGGCGCAAAAATGACGGGCACCCTGGTGCAGTTTGGCGGTGTGCCCGGCAACATGACCATTAACGGTGATAAATCCAAAGGCGAGGCAAAAATCACCAACGGCTGGGGCGGTGAAGTCATTATTGCCCCGGAGAAGGTACAAGGCTCTGTTCATAACAAGGGCTTTTCCGTGACCTATAAAAATGTCCCGCAGGAAGCCTGTAGCGTGATGACAACGAAACTCAGTGGCAGCGCCATGATACAGGAGGTCTCCATCTCTGGCAGTCATAACGTGGGGGGAGTCACCGCAGAAAAAGCCGGGGCGCAATGCCAACCGGATAACGGCTCTGTCGGCGTGAATACCCTCATTTTTAAATCCAGTCATTAATCCCTCCCTTCTTTATTCATGTTTAACGCCTTTCGATGCAGGAAAGGCGGGCTTCTCTTTTTCTGCATTTAAGGAGCGGATATCGTGACAATGATGACTTTTTGGCTTGTCATGAGCATGAGCGCGGCGGCACAGGCATTTTGTTTTAATGAAGCGGGGGCGATATACCAGATTGACCCGACACTGCTGAAAGCCATCGCACAGCAGGAAAGTCGCCTGTCGGCGAAAGCCGTAAACACTAATCGGGATAAAAGGGGTCGGGTGTTGAGCGTAGATGACGGGCTGATGCAGGTGAATTCGACGCATATCCCCAGACTCCAGAAAATGGGGGTCATTCGCCACCCTGAGGATTTGCTCCATCAGCCCTGCCTGAACGTCAAGATTGGCGCGTGGATACTGGCGAAACATCTTCGTGCATGTGGCGTCAACTGGGCCTGTCTGGGGTCGTATAACGCGGGCTTCCACCCCCGTCATGAAAAGAAACGCCTGCACTATGCCCAACAGGTTTATGCCCGCTACTGGCCGGTGGTCAGCGGTGACAGGAGAACACCGTGAGCGCGGTGAGTCTGGTGGGGCTGGGACTCTGCGCCGTCCTCATGCAAAGCGTCGCGGTCATGGTCGCCCGGCATTTTCTTGAGGTTCATCACGAGCGACCGCTGTCAACCATCGGTAGGATGGTGATGGTCACTCGCGTGATGTTGACTGGATTCTCCTTTCTATCGGCCCTGTTGTCGCCCTCCGCACTACAGGGGCTGTTTTCTCTGGTTTTCCTCGCTTTTTTATCCCTGTTCATCTATCTGGATGCGGCCAGCCGGTGTTTGCCGCGCTGTTTTACGCTGGCCTTTGGTGTGACCGGAGCCGTCTTTCGTTTTCTGCTGTCCCCGGAGAGCGGATTCCCCGCCCTGGTCACCGCGTTAAGTCTCTTTGGTGTGCTATGGGCACTACGAACCCTTTCGTCAGAGCCGACAAAGGCTAAAATAAATCAGAGTGACTGCCGACCCGATATAATTTTAGTTCAGTGTCGGTACGTTGATAAATGAGTAATACATCTGACATACCATGACATTCAATATAGCCAATATAGTTCCCTATCAAGGAATGCTCTTTGTATCTTTTTGGGAGTGGTTTTCCAGTTTGTAATAAGTTTATCGTTTCTAAAATGATTTTTTGAGCTTTTTTATTATTTTCATACCGTTTGGCGTCTTTTTTAAAACGGCTTTGATAAACAATTTTTAGCATGATCACCAACCGAGATCACGTTTGAGTTCCTCAATCGTATCCACCCTGTGAACCTTGACACCCCTTTCCAAATCACGAATAGCTTGTAAAGTTTCCTGATTGGGTTGAAGTAAATCTTTGGGTAATTCGGCACTCACCGCCAAACGGTTAACAAGCATCCGGATCACAGTCGAGAGATCCATACCCAAGACTTTGGCATTAGCCATTGCGGCAACTTTAGATGCAGAAGACACTCTGGCACGTACAACAGTATCCGTCATAAAAACCTCCGATTAATTTGAATTAATGTAGCTTTTTTGTAGCTACATGTCAAATTTATCCCCACACCGGGCTTATTGGGAAAAATAAAGATGAAAAACCCCTTCCGTCTTATGTCTTGGCGCTGATGCTGTTTTCTAGGTCACTTTTTGCCGAAGAGGTCAATTTTCAAAACTTAAAACTGATCTGACGCCGCCAAGCGCAGTGGCGATTTATCCCGGCAAATGTTAGCGATGATTTTTGGGGATATCGTGAATAACCCCTTGCATCCCACACTGTAGTGGCATAGTTAATTTGGCCACCTGATAAAAACCAGGTGGTAGACTTAAGTTATCAATACAGGTGTAAAAATGGATAAGAAACACAAACTCCCCTACAGCCCTGAATTTAAGCTAGAAGGGGCTCAATGAGTGACAAAACAAGGATATAGGGGGATAGAAGGAGCAAAAGCCATGGGCGTGAGTATCATCGCCCTCCGTGATGGGGTGAGGCGGTCAATGAGCGAAAAAAGAGGACAAACTATTTCCCAGGGTAAAACAATGACAGCAGACCAACAACGGATTCAAGAGCTGGAAGCCAAACTCCGCAAGGTTGAACGGGAGAAAGATATCCTCAAAAAGGCTTCATCTCTCTTAATGTCAGAGTTCCTGAACACTTCCCGTGAGTAGAGAAACTTAAGAAGAGCCATGCAGTGACAAGCTCAGGTACGTCAGGAGCAAGAACGATGTCTGCCATGGTATCAGAACGGGGTATTCCGCCAAGTCGCTATCGGGCAACGAGAGTCATGCGTCAGTTGGAACGGGTCAGCCATCAGCCAGCGACTCATCAATATAAAAAGGCGAGACAGGAACATCAGGCTATTCCTGACGTGTGAGCGCGTCAGTTTTCTGTGGCTGCCCCTCATCAGATGTGACCTATCTCTGGGCAGGGAATCGTTGGACCTGTCTAGCCGTACTGATAGACCTGTTTGCACGTCAACCGACAGGATGGGCCCTCTCTTCTTCCCCAGACAGTGAATTCACCTGCAAGGCATTGTGGATGGCTTATGAATCAAGAGGACGCCCCAACGGCGTCAGGTTTCATTCAGCTCAAGGTTGCCATGACACGAGCCTGACGTTCAGGCAGCCACTCTGGCGCTATCGTATGACCCAAAGTCTCAGCCGTAAAGGTCATTGTTGGGACAACTCTCCTATGGAACGCCTGTTCAGAAGCCTCAAAACAGAATGGGTACCCAAAGCAGGGTATCCAACTCAACAAGAAGCCAGGCGGGACTTATAATTCACTCTCATATCCTCGTCAGAAACTGGGGGGAAATTTAAATCATCAGAAAGAATCGTTAGAAGTAATATTTCTTCTGTATTGTAATGAATGACCATTTCAGTGACGGCCGTGCCGTCGCGGTAACAATTAACAAAAATCCTGGTGATTTTTGGCAGGTGCTGTTTAACACTGCGCAAAAATTCATCCCATTCCTGACTCTGTTCAATTTCTTCAATGAAGATATCAAACAGGTCATCCGAAAAACATCCCATCTTTTTCTCCTAATTAAACGTGAGCAGGGAAGATGAGTCCACATCCGTAGACAAAGAAGGCGATAATCTGGCATGACGGGCGAATTTAACCGCCAGAATAAGAATGTCTGTAATATCGGGTAAACAGATTTCTTTATGTGCCAGGCGAATATCGTCAGAAGAAAAAGGGGAGATTTCTAACCATCCTTCCCATATGGTCAGCATAAAAAAGATATCCTCATCATAGTAAAAAGTCAGCTCTGTTATCGTACAACCAGCCCGATAACAGGTTAGCATTATTTTTTTATCTCTTTTATCACTGTGGTGATTTGATATATCATATCGTTTACTACAGTGTCAGTGACATCATCATGTACAATTTTCTGAGATGCAGTGATATCAAAAAGGTGCCTTCTTCCATTTAAAAGTCCCACATTTCCTCCTAATTAAGATAAACCATCGCCCCATCGGGGATACGTTCAGGGACGACCACCTGCATATCCCGACCACTACTATCAAAAAGACGATGGTTTTTGACGCTACCCAATAGCGCAGAATCGCGGGTTTGAGTTTTGAGCGCTGCCATTAATCCCGGTGAAAACGGTTGCCAGACAAAAACACGTTCGCTGGCAATGACGTGCTGGATCGACGAATGCGGCGAGATACCGATTTGCGCCGCTGTGAGCACCATCTCATTAGAATTTTTAATCACATCGGGATGAAGATAGAGATAATCATTAATGGCGTTAATATAGTGAACCGTTTCTATCGCCTGTTGCGTCGTGGTCGTCGCTATTTCGGTACGGTTGAGATGGTCGGCAGACTGCTGCTGATAAAATCCCGCCAACGATAACGTCACTAATAGAAAAGAAAGGATGAAATAGCCCATCATTCCCTCGGGGGTTTATCGGTGATGCGTATCAGGCATTGAGCACTATGGATTTGAGCATAAAGTGGCTTCCTGGCCGACTGGTATAACTCCAGCACACTTCTCAATGCGGATTTAAAATCTCCCCTGAAATGTAAGGGAGCCTCAATCTGATAATGGACGGGCGTTTGCCAGTATACCGTCCAGTTTTTTACCCCCGGCCCGAGACAGGGGGCTTTGATGGCCCATGCCATAACGCCCTCCTTTAAAGTGCCCCCTTTATCTATCTGCCATGTTTGTGCGGGTTTTGGATGAGCCGTGAGTGTCATCGACGTCAGCGGTGTATCTGTGAGCCCCGTCGTTGTTTTTGGGGGTAAAAACGTGGGTTGAGCAGGAACAGAAGATGTATTCCCCTGCGGGGGTTGAGTCACCCTCAGCGGGTGACTCGTCAGTGACGGATGATCTTTCGCGGGATGTTTGGCTGGCCACATCCGCTCAGGTTGTTTATTTACCTGATGACTGATTTTCGATGTATTTTTCGCCGATAAATAAGACGGCCTTTCAGGATTAAAAGAAATAAAAGCGCCTTTCGGCTCAGATAAGGTCGGTGGATTGCTGCAGGCGGATAACAGACACGCCAGTAGTGAGATGCAAATAACAGCTTCAATTCGCATAATAACTTTCTCTTTTTGATTTTGGCGGCACTCAACCTCGGAGTCGTCCAAATTGGCTGAGAATTTTGCTCACATAAGCAGGATCAGCACTGGCACAGTGCCCCAGAAATTGTTTGCGCAGATCTAACGTTTTTAAGGGATTAAAACGAAATTTTTTAAAGGCATTGAGGCTGAAAAATGTCCTGACAGCCCCTGAACATTCAGAGGGATTCGCCCCCTCAACCTTGCCCGCCATGCACAAAAAAACAGTGCAGGGATCATGTGCCTCTATCCGCTCATCAGCAAACACAGCGGGGATGACTGACAGACACAAGCAGGCCGCCGCAGTCACGGTTTTTTTCATGGGAATTTTTCCTTTTAAATCGTTGGACTACCGCCGTTGCTGCTCCTGATCCATTTCTGAATCGTGGGGCGGTGCCAGCGCGACGTTCACCGGGGGTTTATGGATATTCATGGGGACAATCAGCGAATCTATTTCATTAACCTCCCCAGCAGGAACCGAAGGGAGAGGCAAATTGACCCGTTCCTGGAAAACAGGCTCCTCATACCAAAATATTTTTCGGGACAACATCTTTAACGCTGGGGTTTTATGCGTCGCCTGAACAAAAATTAATGCCTTATCGTAAGGAAGCTCGTTCACTTCCTGTGGGAGCATCAGTGGCCGTGCCTGAACGCTTGAGCTTCTCGAGCGGGATCTCTTTTCCCCGTAATTCTCCGAAAAATTCGACACCTTGACCGTGGTATTGCCCAATCGTTGACTGTATTCGGTCGCCGCCTCAATATTCCCTGGGGCATACACCACTTCAATATGCACGGCATCCATGATGCCGTTCGCACCCTGAAACCCGTAAAGCGCATCCGACCTCAGTTGCGCTTTACCCTGGAAAATAATGAGATAGCGAAGCCCTGCACCCCGGGTCAGCGCAAGGGCTGTCTTCATTTTTTCGATGACCCCCATCACAGCAAATTCATCCATCAGAAAAAGTACCTGGTATTGGTAAATCAGGGTGCCATCGGGATGATGCCCCCCGTGCTCCGGCAAAATAGCGCTGTTGGCCGCAATCGCCTGACTGTAAAACAGGTTCATCAACGCCCCAAATTTCAGTAAAGCTTCCTCGTTGACACAGAAGTAAACCGTCATTTTTTTCCTTCGGAGATCTTCGAACTTGATGTCGTCACCCGATACTGCCCAAGCCACCGTTTTTTCGCCATACAAGGATAATCTTTTGTTCAGAATATCCTGTGTGATCGGCCAACCTGTTTTGCTTTGAGAAGACGAAACCATGCGGTTCATCTCACGCAGACATTCTGACGACAGCGGCTGATCACCCTGAGAACGGGCTTCCATTTCCTTTTTTGCCCACTCACCCAACACCATGCCCTGCGCCGACATTTCATAAATCTGAGGCAGCGTCAACGGCAATGACGGCGTTTCCATCAGATACAACACTAACGCGGTGAAGATATCCGCAGAGGCGCTAAAAAAACTGGCATTTTTCGGGTTGTCAGGGACAAACAGGACACTGGCCATCGATTTAATGTCACCAAGACGAAACAGGGGATCCCGGTTTAAACGGGATAACGGATTCCAACGGTGCGTTTCCAGCATTTCCGGCGAAAAACGAAAGACTTCCTGACCACAAGAAGCCCGAAAGCCCGCGGTTAAATGCCAGTTTTCAAATTTTGGATCGTTAATCACCATAGAATCAGGGTAGGTCAGCGCATTGGGAATCACCATCCCCACCCCTTTCCCTGTACCCGGAGGGGCCGCCAGCATCACAAACGTTTGACCATAGGACGCCAGAAAATCATCCTCAGTCGGATGTTTTCCTATGAGGATAGGGGGAAATCTCTCTATTCGTTTTTGCGGCTTTGTCGGGCTATAGAGCGATTTTTCTTTTCTCCTCACTGGTAATTTCCTCTATATTTGAAGGCATTCAATTCTTTTTTATTGGCGAATCTGGCGTCGCCATGCAAGGATTTTTTTGGGGTCTTTCCCAGCAATAAAGCAAACAAAGTCAACCCCAGTGGGAGAAAAGTCAATGCCACTGTCACACACCATGACCAAGGTAAAAATATTTTTTGGCGATCGGTCAGTGAAAACGCCCCTGCCTCTATCAACGTTGTTAACGTGACCTGACCGAAACTGCCCCCAATCAGCAACAGATACACTCCCCCGCCGACAAATAAACCGATCACAAAAAAAACCATCATCATAAAAATGCTCGCCATCGCTATTTTCCACCACATTGAAGTTACCTTTTTTTTAAAAAGAGGAGCAAAACGAACCACCGTTAAGCAAAGCCTGCTTGACCTCCGGTTCATAGGTCACTTCCAGAATGTGAGTGCCTTCCATGTACATCACCACATCAAACGAAGTCCTGACCCGCCGCTCGATATACGCATAATCGAGTCCCTGCCCTATGGGAGATTGCTTGATCAGTCCACAGACCCGCGCATATCCCGATAAGCTGTCGTTAGCATGTGCCGTGGTGATGGTACCTGGATGCCCTGTGTTCAGGAGCTCCATGAAGTCCCAGGCTTCATCCCCCGTTAATTCCGCCAGGAAAATATGATCCCCTTTCATCCTCATGCAGCAGGAAACCAGTTCTTTGGATGACACCGTGTCTCCATACAAAAGATGAACATGGTTTGGGTGATACGGGAGTTTTAATTCGTTCAGTTCTTCAATGGTCAGCATTCGCCGGTCGGGGGGGAAAAGGTCAACCACTGCTTTGGCAAAGGTGGTTTTACCCGAACCCGTCCCCCCAAAAATAATGATATTGAGTTTGTGCTGGACGGCTTTTTTGAAAAAAGCCCCATAATCCTGCTCAGCATGAAGTTGCTTTAATTTGACTTCAAAAGGCTCAAGGGTTTTTTGTCGGCAACTGATATTCTTCGCTTTATCAAAACGTCCACTGCTGAGGTAATCTTCCAGCCTGAATCTCTCCAGTGACGGTTTACGAAAGGTCATTGAGATGGTGCCGGCTTCACAGGCAGGAGGGATCACAATTTGCGCCCGCTCGCCTCCGGGTAATTCCACTGTTTTTATCGGTGACTGAATCGATAAAAACCGATGGTTATAGGTCGAAAGGCTGTTGGCCAACTTCCAGCACAAGTCATAATCGAGTTCGGGGACAGATTCTTGTACCCAACCCAGGGCTGATTCCGTCCAGATTTCAAAGGGCCGATTAATGGCCACTTCCGTCACACCGTCACGACTTAACCGCTGCGTGACCCCACTTTGCGCCAAAAAATCCCGCGCGAGCAACGAGTTAAACTCATCGGCCATTCTGTTCCCTCAGCGTAAATACAGAAGAAAAATCAATATCACGCGCTACAATGACGGTCATCACGGTACCCGGCAAAATATAAGCGGTAGGAGGAATGTTGATGCTGTTCTCCAGAGCCTGGTTGGCCATGCTTTCTACGTTCTGCTCGCTGTTATTGACGGTGTAACCCTGGTTACTTTTTTGGGTCGCATTCGCCGCTGAGTGCAACGCATCCTGAATAAATGACAACATGACGGCCCCGCCAAATCTCTGCCTGTAATGATGGTCTATCCAGGCTTCCGTTCCGCTCGCCCCCATCGGACCTGCTCCCAGGCTGTCTAGCTTTGCCCTGACACCGCTGGCCGTTTCCAGTTCAGTCCAGGACGTAAATACGCGCGTTTGCCCCGCCCGAACTTCCACTTTTTGTTCTCCGGTCAATTTGTCTCCGGCTTGCGCAATCACCACAGAACCATCAGACGAATACAGCGGTTCAGTCAGACGACATTCGATTAAACCGGGTTGATCTGTGATGATCCTGGTATAGAGCGCACAGCGGGTATAGGTGTTATGGGTCACCAAAAATTGACGTGATGGCATCACATAGGCTTTGCTCGATTCAAACCCTGTACCTGAAAGGGTCGATAAACGCCCTCTGCGGCCCTCTCCTATACTCATTCCCACTTGATCTCGACCACTATGAAACTCCGCGGGCGGTGCATGAACAAACGCGTTGATTTGCTCAATATCGGCATCTTCACTTTTCTCTTCTTTCCTGTGAGGATACCCCTCTATAGGATCCGCCGCACTTAATCCACTCGACTGAAACCGTCGCACGGTAGGGAAAATACCGCCATCGAGTACGGGTTGAATCGTAGGCGCGGGCTTTGTCTGAAAGGTCTCACCCGAAGGGGTTTGCGTGACTGATGAACTGGTGCCTTTTTTTTGTTCTTCCTGCGGCGGCATAACGACATTGGTTTCTTTGGTTTCTTTTTTTCTCATAAACTTATCCATGTCGTCATCTTTGCCAGTGACCCTTTGCAACGCGTCATCCGCTTTCACCCTCGATTCATCGATTTTATTGTTTTGACTCATGTGGCTGGCCGCAATCATGAGGATAACCATCACAGCAATGCACAGTGTCAAAACAACCCCTCCTGCTATCAAAAGGGTTTTTAGCGTCATCCCCCTTTTTTTGCGTTTGACTCTCGCGTCAAAATCCCCTCTGGGAGAGATCCCACCAGGGGCATTGACCTCAGAACGGGGAGGCGGATTTGGCGAAGTCTGCCCTTCTGGCGACGTTGATACATCCTCATTGACCGACATCTTTGACCTCCCTGATTTGACCGGTGGTCGTCCCGTGATAGTTGTACCCGCCGGTATTGTTTTGCTCAGTACGCAGTTCAAGAACCAGACGGTTCAGGCGTAACCTGAACCGTTGACTGACCCCATGAACCACCATGATATCGTTCACTGAACGCACGTTCGCTAATGTTTCCGTGCCATCAGGGAGCACCTGATAGATAACAGGACTCGGGGCATTCGTCGGGAAACGCAAACAGGTAAATGTGCCGTTATCCCACATTTCATCAGGCGATAAAGGCATGTCTCCCCGCTTTTGATAATGCCGGTTTATTCTGCCATCACAGGGATTTTTGTTCAGTTGACTCCCCTTAAAGCGCGTTTTTGCCGGTTTTGGGGGTTCAGGATACTTAAAACGGAGCAGGTAAGTCATGACCGCCGGATTATCGATTAATCTCAACTCAATGAGGTAGGTGCGTTTATTCGTGTTAATGATGACATTGGTGTCAGGCTCAATGGCGTTCATCTCCGGCTTGACAACCACCATATTGCCCTCTTGATTCGCCCCAATCACCCAGGCTCCGGGATGACCTGTGGCAATCAGCCCGCTCTCTAGATTGACCGTTTCTCCTGATGGGAATTGAATCGTAGACGTCCGGTTTTTCATGGTATTTAACCGGTAGACGTTATCTGGGCTGTAGAGCGCAGTCCGAATACGTTTATCCAGGGAAGATCCCCGGCCCAGAGTTTCTGCCGGCACCTCATACGCGAAGGCAGCGAAAATAAACGTAGCGGCCATCCATTTTTTCATGGACTACCCTCCTTTGACTTCCTGCGTTTTTGAGTAGGCGTGCACGCCAAATTCCAGGGGATTGAGCCATCTCTCTTCCTGCGTCACCGAAGGATTGTGATAATCAAACGAGACCGTCGCCAGCCAATGGGTGACCTGGCTTTGCGGATCGGGATTTCCGTAACGATCAAGAATGGTTTTGGTGAAACGCACCTGATAGGTTTTTATCTCTTTATCCGCTTGAAGTTCCTTGCCGATGGCCGCCCTCATGGGCACAATGTGGTTAATTTTTGTCCGAATTTGCCGATTTTTACCCAATATTTCGGTATAGCCTTTACTGGACAGCTGAAAATTTTTGTATTCCGTGAACGGGTCACTATAAGAAAAGAGCTTAATCAGCGCATAGTTTGAGGTTTGTGAACTCCAGTTATAGGATTCATAGGTACGAACATAGGTCGACAGCCAATATTCATCCTGCACCTGATCGGTTTTTTTCCCCGCCGTCAGAGGCGCCACAATATCGGTATAACCCGAATGATTATCCACTCGGACAAGATACGGCTCTACCGTTTTCAGGGGAGTCAGTCCCAACACTGCGCCGAGGGACATCAACGCCAGCACCCCAAAAAAAATACACAGATACTGACTGTGACGGGCTTGACGGCGATATTCCTGCGCCACGTTTTTTTCGAACCATTTTGCGGCGTTCGTATACGCATGGACAGCCTGACTTATCTCCTTTTCTTGACCCAAAAGCGCTTCATCGCCATAAACGAGGTTCTTTTCCTGAGCGATTACCTGTTTTTTATCTTTTCGACTCAGCATGCGCACTCCCTGAATCGGTCACCAGTGCATCCCCTTGATGAACATTCTGCCATTGACCTGACGGCTGAGAGGAGGGCGAAGATGAACTGCAGCCTGAAATCAGCGCAGCACAAATCAACCCACTTAATAAGAGTTTGCTATTCATAATAAAAACCTAAAATTAAATGTGATTTTAATGATGTAAAACAGGCCAGTGCGCTCTCTCAAACTGGCTCAAAGATTAAAAAAGGGTGGGGCCCTCCGTCTCTTCATCGGGGTGGCTCGGTTCAACATGCCTTTCCTTTTTTTGCCACCCCAGATTGTTATCATGAGTCCTCTCTAATGACGGATCCTCATCGTCAACGGAGGCTTTTTCAGGATCGGGGTCACGACTCTTTGTCGGCTCTTCAACACGCTGCCCCTCCCGCTCTATCGCCCGTTCTTCCTTGCGCTCTTCAAACTGCCGGTTCATCACTTTATCGGTAAAATGCACGTCGAGGTGATCCCTGACCGCCACCTCAATCACCTGTTTTTTGAAGTCATCGCTTCCTTTGATGGTGAGCGTACTCCCAAATTTCTCTTTTGCCAGGGACAAGGCAACGGCGACCGCGGAATCGGTCATGCCCCCTTTGCGCACCGCAATGGCATTGCCGATATCAACAAACAGCGTACGGTCCGTCTTTTTATCCAGGTAATGCACATTTTTGCTGAGTTTCGCCCGCTTCGTGTAAAGATCACTGGCTGACATCCTCCGCTGACGATCACGAAGTCGCTTTTCAGTGAAGTGTCCGCTCAAGTGTTGAATCAGACGCGCGAAACGCGCTCTGGCAGGAGGAATCTCGGCACCTTCCACCGTATCACCGCTGAGAGAGGGGTTAGGAATTCGAGTGGCTTTAATCTTCTGGCGAATATCGGCACTCCCCATGTCGGGTCTCTCCTGTTTAAAAGCAATCTCAAGCTGTTTGATAGCCTCATGGGCTTTCAAACGTTCAAAAGTCAATACAGAGACAGACTGCGTCTTTTCATCACGGGTCAATCTGTTATCACTCAAAATGGGGCGACGGGCAGTAAAAAACTGCCTGTCTACAGCGCGTATTGCTTGTCGGTGCTCGGGTAATATTGAGTTCTGTTCATGCTGTCTCAGAAAATAAGCCGCCAAAAAAGAAGCGTTTTTATCTGGCTTGGGCATCAGGCGACGAAGAGAACTCAATGTATTAGACTTTAAGGGCCGTTCAGAGGCACCAAAAAGTCGCTTTCCTCTCTGCTTTATCTCCTCCAGCGTCGCTACCCGATACAGATCCCGCGCATAAGGCGGCAGGGTCAATGTTCCGGCGGGACTTCCTCCCAGGCCATCTCCGATCCTGAAACCCTGTCTTCGGGCGATGTCTTCAACAGTTGGGACGCCAGAAACGGCGGTAAACCGGTCGAAGTCGGGTTGCCCTGAGGCTCCTCTTCTTCTTCCTCCTGCTGATAAATCAGATCGCAATCGAGCACTTCTTCCTGATGTTGACTGTCCCAAGTGAACGTATGCATGACCCGGCAAAAACACCGTATTTTCGGCGTATTCACTGTCCCTGTCAGTTGCCACATCGCCGCAGGACACACTTTGCAAGCCATGGGGAGCGCAGGCAGCTCTTTCTCTTTCAGTTTGAGCAGAACTTCGCTGCTGATCACTTTTCCGTTCGGCAGGGTATAAGTCATAAATCTCTCTGTATTTTTCGTAAAAAGCGGTCTGACGTTGGGCCAGGAGCTGAATTTTTTCTTCAGGGCTGGCCAATTGATAAACCTGCCTAAATTGAGGCGTTGCTTTGCTCACATATTTGATCTCTTTCGCCCGCTGAGGCCACCCACACAATCGGTGACGGATAATCGTTTTATCCAGAGGCGGCTTTTTGACTTCTCGACGAACCACAAAATCATCCTGAAATATCGTTTCTTTCAAGTGAGTCCATTTCGCCTCACCAGGCAGTTTGACTGAGATATATTCATTCTCCTTTCCTTTATGACGGAGTTTTGTTTCACCAAAAGAGGAAACATGCCCATAAAAGGCCTCGCGATCCCTGATGTTTTTCTCAATGACATCACAGATAAGCTGCCTTTTAAAAGACTGATGCTGGCTCCTGAAATCATCCCCTTTATAGCGAGAGAGCACATCAGACGCCTGAGTGGGGTCAACTCGAATAGAATCTCTCGGAGAGGCCAGTTGATATTTTTGGTTAATATATTCCTGGAAGGCTTCCAGATATTTGACGGATTGAGAAAAATGAGAACCGAGGGGATCACCTATTTTGCCCGACAATACATTTTTTTTGGGAATCACAATATGGATATGCGGTTTACGTTCAATCATTTTCCCTGTTTTTTTATCTTTCATTGCTTTTATTTTGGGTAAATGCGCTTCTGCATAAAAGTGATATTCTTCATCCTCATAAGCGTACATAAAAAATTCACGAAATTCTTGAGTGATATTATTTAATAATTCTTTTGAAACCTCATTTTCACGAAATGACAGCGTGAATGTCAGATATCTGTCTTGTCCTTTGTCCGGTATTTGTTGATAGATGATTTCGGTTAAGTCCAGGTCGCCATCTAGAATAACCCGTTCATCTAATTCTTCCCGGCCATAATCCCGGCCATTTTTAATGCCTTTTTCAAGATAGGCTTTAATTCCCTTATTGTATCCCCTCACTCTAATCAACATCTTTGATTTCCGTGATTAAAAGATCTCTTATAGAAATCAGCGCATTATTCAAAGAAGAATAAAAAGACAAAGGGATTTTCCCCATTAAGTGCGCTTGATTTAATTGATGGGCTATTTGATTTAAATGGTGACTCGATTTATTCAATATAAAAGTCAGCCGTTCTAAATTTTTAGAAGGGGCGGATTTTACAGTGAGCTGAATATTGGAATTTAAAAAAACTTCTCGAAAAAATTCAGATTGATTCATGCAAGAAGACGCTAATTTTTTTTCAAATTGAGAAAAATCTTTTTCGGATAATCGAAAAGAAACCACCTTGTCTTTTTTCTTTTTCTCTGACACTTTTGACTCCAAAAAATAAATCAAAACTCACACCAACAAGTCAATCTGAGCGACAGAAAATTTCAAATCCGTTTCCCTTTTGGCACACGCCTTTTTTAAAATCCCTCAGAAATTTGTAAACATCGTCAACGTGCCTCTCTCAATAAATTAAAAATAGGGGGTGATTTGATGTTCATACATAAATCATACACAAATCACCTTTAAATATTAAATTTAATACATTTTTCATACACTTTATATGCATATGTGAAGTTTTTTAACTTGACAGTCATACACTTTTCAAACATAATTAATACACACACTATAGAAAAAAAAACAAAATGAATGATTCAATAAAAGACCAGATAAATAACCTCATCTCTCTGCTTAATGACCCTAATATAAAAAGCAAACAAGCGGCTTTCAATGTCTGCTTTGAGCAACTGACGCAAGCGAAAAAATTAGCGTCATGGGAAACTATCGTATCCATAATAAATATCGAAACAGGAATGAGTTTTGATGAAAAAACCGCAGCAAATATGTATGGCAGAACAAAGAAAAAATATTTAAATAAAAAAGAATTTATAAAACCTAAGGGGGTTAATCCTATAGAAAATAATGAATTTGTATCTACTGAAATCAACAAAAATAAAATTCATCAAAATCAAAAAAGACATGTTTCAAATCCTGATGAGCTACGAAAAATCAGATCACGCACTATTGACTTAGATGAATTAAAAAACGGAGATTAATATGAAAGTGGCAGTCTTAAATTATACTGGCACTGTAGGCAAAACCACTATTGCGGCTCATTTGTTATCACCTCGTATGAATAATGCACCGATCTTTGCTATTGAATCCATTAATGAGACAGCAGAAGGATTAGGTGTCGATGTTGAAAAAATGAAAGGAAATAAATTTAGAGATCTCTTTAAAAAAATCATGTTAGAAGATAATGCCATTATTGATATTGGAGCTTCGAATATTGAAGAATTTATGAACAACATGATTAAGTTCGATCATTCACATGAAGAAATTGACTTTTTTATTGTACCAGTCACGGCCGGAACAAAAGAACAAAAAGAGTCCATATCCATGTTAGATTCTTTATCAGCAATAGGCATACCACCTAATAAAATTAGAGTGATTTTCAACCGGGTTGATAGCAATGTGCTTGAAGAATTTCCTTTTATCATCGGTTTTTGTAAAAAAGAAAAATCATTCATTGCTAATACTAAGTGTGCCATTTGGGAAAATGAGCTATTCGATGCCTTATCTGTAAAAGGACTGACTGTGGATGCTTTAATGAAAGATGAAACTGATTATAAATCCTTATTAAAATCAAAAACAAAAGCGTCAGAAAAAGATCGTCACTATTGGGCTGATATGTTTGGGTTAAAAGCCTTATCAAAAAGCGTCAAACGAAATCTTGATGATGTGTATTTAGAGCTATTCAAATAAATAAGGTTAAGAGTTTTATGAATAAAGAAAACATCTCTCCAAGAACCGCTCGTGATGCCCTTATTATTGAGCTTTTGGGCGATGTAGGGGGTATCCATGACGAAATTAAAGAACTCCCCAACCTCCTTAAAGTATCTCTTTCTGAATCATTAAAAATGATAGCTTCTGCCGTAGAAGAGGCAGAAAAAACGGCCGAAAAACTCAAAGAAGAAACACAAGCTGTCTTAGCCGCCTCATCTCAGGCTCAGTTACATCAGGTACAAGAGAACATCGGCAAGCTGGTTAAAAGTAGCATCGATACCGCAGTAGAAAAATCATTATCAGGGGCTAAAGCCGAAATTCAGACGCTTGAAGACAGAATTGACTCTGCCACTGCCGGCATTAAAAAACATAATCCGGCCATCATGAATTATGTTTTGGCCATCATGATGACCGCAATGATTGTAACAATGCTTTTCTCGACTATCTATCTCTGGGGGGAAGTTCATGAAGCCAGAGAGGCCGCTCAATACGCGGAGCGTAATTTAAGCATCGCTGGGAGTGCCCTGAATACACTCCCTGAAAAGTATCAACAACAAATCAGAGACGAAATCACAAAAGCCAGGTCTAAGAATTGATATACCTCAAAAAGATTGACATGCAGTACGACAAAAAATTGAATAAAAAAATTCGAAGAAGCCCACAGGCTATTTTTTCATCACCAAAAGGTCAAGTTGCAACCTGGAAAGCTCACCCTCATTATATTAAAATAGGGACATCACTTTATTTCGAGAACGGTTTATGACGACACTAACCAGTAAAGAGTTCAATCATGAAGTAGGGAAAGCCAAACGCGCCGCTTGTCAGGGGGCTGTTTTCATTACAGACAGAGGTAAACCTACCCACGTCCTGCTTTCTATCGATGAATACAGAAAAATGACACAGCACAGTCACAAAAATATCGTTGAAGCGTTATCGATGCCCTATCTATCAGAGATACCATTTGAAACCTCTCGGTTAACTATTCTGACACACGACAAAGATATTTTTTGATGTTTATTCTCGACACCAATGTGATTTCTGAACTCCGAAAAGTGGGGGATGGCAAAGCCAATAAATGTGTTACTAACTGGCTTTCCTCCGTTAATTCACAGCAACTTTATTTGTCCGTGATAACCTTACTGGAGCTTGAACGCGGAGTTCTGAGAATCGAGCGCAAGGATAATATTCAGGGCAAAGTTTTACGTCGGTGGCTTGATGGTAGCGTGTTTCCCTTCTTTTCCGGCCGTGTTTTACCTTTGGATGTCGCTGTTGTACGTGAGTGCGCCCGTCTTCATGTACCTGATCCAAAACCAGAAAGTGACACTCTCATTGCCGCTACAGCATTGGTTCATGGTTTTACCATTGTTACCCGAAATATCAAGGATTTTTCAGCAACGGGGGTTAACCTCATCAATCCTTGGGAATAATAGTTAAGTAATTCTATTTCTATTCCTTAATTTATTGACGCCTTTCATGATGCCTTTACCCGCCGCTTGACTCATGTTCCCCGCCGCTCTTAATCCCGTACCTCGTCCCAATATCCCACCCACGCCACTCACACCCCCAGAAGGAGTACCTCCCATGATAGAGGCGGCATAATTAGGAATTTCAGTCGCTAACAGATTAAATGCGCCAAAATAAAGTAAAATGGCGAAGCTACTTAATAAATCAGTTTTTATTTCTCCATTTTTTACGATGACGCTATTAATGAAATTAAATTCAATTGCCAAGACCACGCCAAATAATATTTGCGTCAGCATAAATCCACTGATAACTGACACCCAGCCCCAGAACCATTGCCGCGTCTGGTCAAATAAAGAAAAAGCAATAAAAATGGGCCCCACCACCAGAATGATTGAGGTGGCCGCTTTTAAGGTAATCAGGGTCCCCACCACAACCATGATAAAGGGGATCCCGCCCAACAGAAAAAACAGAAGAGCCAGAAACCCAAGACACATAGCGGCGGCTTCTTTCCAAATACTGAACTTTAAAGCCCCTATCGTATTGTTTAATGCGTTAAAAAAAGTGGATATTACGGTATCTACCTGATTAGACTGCGCTAATCCTGAAGAAGAAAGCGTCTGCGCCATCCAGTTAGGCAGCCCATTAACCACGGGTACCACCATATCGATATACCAGCCCACATTAAAAGCAAAATAAATAATAAACGAGGCCTTACCGAGAGTTAAAAGCAAATCCTGAAATGCCACATCTAATCCCTGGAAAAGCCAGTAAATACTTTTTAGAGTTAAATGGATAAGCCAGCAGGTGCCGAATATCACACCGGTCAGGGTCATGACATTGGCTGTCCCTATGGCAATGGTGCTTTTTAACCCCTCGTCGATGGCCTGATATAGCGTTTTTGCAATATATACGTCCATACCATCCTCTTATTCAGACAGGATTAGTCTTTTTTTTTAAACTCCGCATTATCAAAGCTAATAACCCCCTCATTTAGCCTCATCGTTTGCCCAAAACCGTTAATGAGACTCAGTACATTATCCGACTCTGCCTTGGCTTCCAGCTTCTTAACCCTTAAAGTTTCATCTCCTTTCTTAAAGATAAACGGCGTATGCCATGAATAATTAACATGAAAAACACCATCATCAAATTTAATATCAAGTGAGGTGGGTTTTTCTATATCGCCTACCTCAACCCAATGCCCAACAAAGGCTTCCCCCTTGTCCTTGCAACCAGACAGTACCAGTGCCACCGAGAGCAACAGCATTCCTAACAGTCCTGCTTTTTGATATTGCATCATGAGTCCTCTTTTTGTTCTGTCCAGTCCTGAATTATCAGTCCTGGAACGCGGATAAATTCTCCAAGATTATGGGTAATCAGGATTGCCCCACAAGATAGGGCATGACCGGCAATAGCGCTATCATTCGCGCCTATCGGCGTTCCGGCGGCACTTAACTGTTTTTTCAATTCTACTGTAGTGTCTACTGCTGCCTTGTCCCAAGGGAGAACCGCATTCAACCGTTGAATAAACTGGTTAACCAAAACGGCATGTTTTGGTGATGCTTTTTTACCAATCACACCGGATTGCATTTCTGCATAAGTGATAGCGGAAACGACGATCTGATTTTTACTGTCTACACAGGCCTGTAAGCGTTGTAGAAGATGCAACGGTTGTTCCCTCATGATGAATGAACAGATACAGGTATCTAGCATATACATTTTTTTCACAGGGAGAACCGCCCTTCTTCAATCACAGTTTCTCGCTCTACCAGAAAATCGGCATCTGCCTTCTCGCTGTTGTCTGGTAAGGTCATCCAAGTGGGGCGAACGGGTTTCAGCACCAGGGTATCCCCTTCCCGTTGAATCATCAGTTCATTCACACCGGCAAAATCCATATCCACAGGCAACCTGACGGCGCGGTTCTTCCCATTTTTAAAAATGGCCACCTTTCTCATCATATCATCCCTCAGTTCATAAACATAGGTTTAGCATATGCCTAATCTTGCCGAACTGCAACTCCCACTCATCCTATTTTGGCAGATCGGGCCGCTTTCGGAGCATGTAATCGGTGAAGTCCTGAGCTCGCTTTCGGTCGGCCAGTTTTTCTTTTTCTTCTGCCAATGCCCTCATGTTCTGTAACCGAGTCTGTTGAATCTGAAGTTCTAACATTTCTTGCTGATAGCGCAACGACAAATCCTGTTTCTCCTGCGGCGTTTGCACCACATTCAGTTTCGCCCTCAATTTTTGCGCATTCAACACCCGCTGATCACTCGCTTTTTTTTCTTTTTCCAGCGTGCCCGCCTTCATTAAGAGTTGATCAAACGCCTTTTGCACCTCAGGATCAACGGAAGTCAAACCGTACCTCTGACGTAAATTGGGTAGGCTCTCGATATCGTTGTAAATATCTTCCCAATCGCCCATCGGGATCAGGTTGTTGACCACAGGGTCGTTAAGAAAGTCTCCCAATTTTGAGTTCCCTTGAATCAATTTTTGATAATGATCATACTGGCTTTTTTGAGTTGTGCTACGGCTTCCCTCGACTGTTGCTTGGCATGGGTCACTTGCTGGGCCAATTCCGCAGGGCTGATGGTCGGTATCTCTGCCTGGCTCCCCGGCATAAATAGATAAATCCCCGCCAACAGAACAGTCACTGCCGTCTTTTTTCTCAGATTTTTCAAGTCGGTCATGACGTTTTCTCCTGCTGATGACGCTGTTGCATTTCGGCAAGAAAGGCGCAAACCCAGACTGACGGATCTTCCGTATTCAGGTCACGGCGAATACGCTCTGCCACCGCCAGATTCTCATCCGTTGATGACAGCAGCGGCAACCAGTATTTCAATTTTTCATCCAGGACAAATTTCACCATCACTGCCTGATGCCCCTGCTTGACCATAAATTCACGACTGGAGGGAATGAGCTCAACCACTTTGTCAAATTCTTTCCCTTCAATGCCGAACTCCCGATAGCTCTCTCGTTTTGCTTTGCTATTGGCCATCCAGATTTGCGTGATCACCTGCTGAATCACCGCAGGGGCATATTGCGTCGATAGCGCATCCTCTGGAGATTGGGTATCCATCATCAAAATTTCACCCCGAGTCCGCCCCGCTTTTAAAATTTCCTTAATCGCCTCGGCGGTACTTTCAAACGAGAGAGGAACCCAATATTCTGCAATCACGTTGATCAACAAGCTTCCTGGCTCCGTCGCGTGCATTGCCCGTTTCAGGTAGAAGAAGGTATTGAGCATCACTTCCATGGCCTCAGGATGCTTCCCAGAATAGGCCTTGTTCAGGATTTTCGTACAGTCGAACGCCAAACGACGGAATATTTTGGGATCAAACAAATTAACCGGCGCATCCAGCACCCACGCATACTGCCCCTGATGGCCGTCTACATTACGACACCACTTCGCCAGGCGGGTGTGTAGGCAGTTCCCCCCCTTTTTCGGTATCCCTTGCAACATCAGCGACAATGAGCGGTTTTCTATCACGCTGTGCCGCATCACTGCTTCTATACCATCCTGAATTTCTCGTTCCTCATCGGGCTCGGCTTTACCCGCGCACAGCTTCACTGTATCGAACAGAAACTGACGTAAAGACGGAGAATCCTCGAACTGAAAAGGCTGAATGCCCGTATAGACGCCCGGTGAGACGGTAAAATAATGGGTTCCCAAGGCCCGAAGCACGTTTTCCAGTGAATGATTGTAATCAATAGAAAAAATCATCGGATCCCAGCGGCTAAAGTGAATGAGCATACAGGCTTCAAGCGTGGTTTTTCCGGCGTTGGTCATGGCGGTTATCGCAATATGACCGGCCAGCTTTTCTCCGGTATTGTTATGCCCTAAGGGGCTATCGTGGCTTTTGCTCCTTCTATCCCCCTATATCCTTGTTTTGTCACTCATTGAGCCCCTTCTAGCTTAAATTCAGGGCTGTAGGGGAGTTTGTGTTTCTTATCCATTTTTACACCTGTATTGATAACTTAAGTCTATCACCTGGTTTTTATCAGGTGGCCAAATTAACTATGCCACTACACATAATACCCTTTTCTTTCTTCGCTATCGCTTGTCTTAAGGTCTTTAATTTACTTTGTTAACAGTGCCATAGCTGAACGAAATAATTTCGGTTACGTCATGTAATGAGAAAATAAAGCATCGATACTGCAATTGACCGCTCTTCTTTTGCTTTTTGCTTCTGCCCATTTATGCTCAATAGGATAGATATTCAATGATATGCCCCGCGTCATCGATCACTTTTTGAGTGTCCAAACGTTTGTGGAAGGTCGCATTATCCATGACCACCACAGAGTCGGGGGGCAAACTCGGCAGAAGTATCTGAATGACCCCAGCGTGAAACACATCACTATTCACAGAACAGATGAACAATCCCACCGCCATCAGCGCTTTTCCCAGTAACGCACCGATGTACATTGGTTCGCCCCTTTGCCTGCCAATTATGTTGACCGAAACAGCGTTGACCCCGTGGGGCATAGCCATATCAACGCGGCATATCATGGGCAAAGCCGCTTTCATCCAGGTAAACGACTGATTTTCGCGGTTTTTCATAGTCAGCTATCTTGTTTTGGAAGGCTTGCCTCATATCTTCGTTGGCCTTGGGATGATTGAGGGTTTTTTTTATAGGTGACGCCCAAATGTTTCAGGGCCTACCAAATGGCTTTGGTACACCCCCCGAAACGTTTACCCCTTTCATGCTGGTAAGCATCCGGGTAACGCTCAACATCCTTGAGTAAAGCCGCTTTATCTATTTTACGCTGCCGGGGGGAAGAGGGGTTCTTTTCAATTCGCTTCAGCCAGCGGGTAATCGAAGTGGCACCGATGTGAAAGCGTTTTGCCGTTTCTCTTATGCTCCACTTTTCTTTTTCTCTTACATTCAGCACGTGACGGCGAAAATCAACTGAATGACTCATCTCTCTCCCTTTTGAAATCATTAAATTTATTTCGTAACCGAAATTATTTCGTTAGGATATACTCTCTGTTTTCTTTGCTCATCTTTATCACCTTTATCTTGAAGGTCACTATGCTTGATAGAGTCGTTTTTTTTACTTTTCGATAGCCCCAAAAACCCCTTTATTTTAAACCAAAAAGTTTTCACCAGAACGCCTATGGCCACAAAAAAACCAATGATCCCACTCATAATCGCACTGCCAGACCCCGGATCAATATAAGCAAATGCTGAGTCGACTCCAGCTACGAATAAAGTAATGAATAGTAGTATTGATTTTTTCATGTGCATCTTCCTTTTTCATCATTTTTGAATTTTCGCCTTATAAAGGCGTCAATTGACGTTTTTCTGTAAAAGTTGAAATATTCATACAGATCCATTTTGCTCTAAACCGTAGGCTTTTCGGCACGGATGTTCGATGTTTTTTGCATACATGGGTTTGCCTTTTAATCGAATATTCTGCCCCTCTATCGGTGAATGTGTAATATTAATGACGATTAAACAGCTCTCCTAATCCACTGAAAGGCCCACCTTGAAACAGGAAAGCGTGATTATGCTGATCGATTAATGCCTGTTTTTCATTCGCATCCCACGAAGCGATTTCCTCTATTAAAGCGAGTTGTCCGTTTACAAATAAATGTTCTATTTGATGTTCAGAAGAATTGGCTCCTTTTTTGATTTTGATAGAAAAAGGGGTTTGGGCCTCTTCCTGCGCTGAAAATAAATACATATCTTCATCCTTTTTGACCACTCTGAGATCGTTCAGGGCCATTCCCGTCAACACTATTTTATCGTTTCCCCCACTGTCTTCGATATTGGTCAGCCCATGATCACGTTCAATCCAATAAGTGTCATCTCCTTTCCCTCCTGAAAGACGGTCGTTTCCTTGCCCGCCATTGAGTTCATCATCCCCTTGTCCTGAAAATAACTGGTCATGACCAGCATCACCAAAGAGCTTTTTATTGCCTTTCGGGGCAATAATGGTGTCGTCACCTTCCCCTCCTCTGAGGGTATGTAAACGATCACTGTTGTCGAAAATATTGTCATTGCCTCCCTTGGCATCCAGGGTGTTATCGGCCAGAACATCTCCTCCATAAATCCGCAAAAAATCCGCGTTTTCTGTCGCATTCACCTGGCTCTGTGGATGAGAAAAATAAGGGCGATTCTCCTGATTCAGAGAGATGTCAAATAACTGCTGCTCAACATCCATCAGCATGAGGTGTCGATAAGAATGATGGCGAATAAAGTCGAGCAGCTTTATCCTGAGGTTTGTTTGAGGCTCATTCGATGGGCTTAATATCACATGCTGACCGCTGGTTTCGATCTGAAGGTCCTCTATCTTGAACGGTAACATCAGCAGATCGACCTCAGGCTCAGCCTGATCATCCTTATTGTCGATAGAGACGGTGCGCTCTGTCTGAGTGCTGTCTTTCATTTGAATCTGATAAATATCTTTCCCCTTTCCTCCCCGTAATTTGTCGTTGCCTCTGCTGCTGATCAGCACATTATCCTGCCTGTCGCCATTTAAAATGTCATCAAAAGGCGTATCGTTGAGGACCAACTGGGTATTGAGGTTCAGTCGAAGGGTGTCTTTACCCACACTCACAAAATCCCCGTCAGGGCTTTTGTTGAGGCTCAGCCTGATGTTGTCTGGCTCTTGCATTTTAAAATAGTCTTGATGGGGGGCATCGAGCAGGGTCGTGTATTGGGCCTGGAACCGGGGAATAAAGGGAACCTCTCCTTGAGCATTTTTTTGAATCAACTCTGGAAATTGGGAAAATAAGGAGATGCCATCCGATGTATTGAAAATATAGGCACTGCTTGACAACCACTGGTTTTTCCCTGCCCCCTCGCATTGATACGCATTTTTTATGACGACAGTGGTTGCCTGGCGCTCCTCTGCTTTTAAAAGTATCTGGATATCATATTGTCCACGATCATTGAGATGAAGCGTAACGTCCTTGATTTCATCATATCTGTACTGAAAAGTGATCAAAGAGAGGGCCTCCTCTCCGTCGTCATGAAGGCTGACATTCACCGGATGAGGTTGGGTATTTTTCAGGATAATAGTGTGATCAATCCCCGGGCCCCCGCTGGCGATGCCCTGTTCCAGGATTAAGGTGTCGTTTCCCTCATGACCCCAGATTTCATCTCTGCCCCCCAATCCGTTCAGAATATTGTTTTTTTCATTCCCCACTAAATAATCTCGGGTTGTCATATGTCCATGAATATGCTCAATCTCTTTTAGGTTGGCTACTAAGGGCCATAAGTCCTCTTTGTTTTTGAGGCGTATGATCTGGTCAATCTCTTTTAAATTCTCTGAAAACGGCCATAGATTTTCTTTGTGATTCATACGGATATAACGCACTTCGTTTTTTTGTAAATTAATCGCATATCCTAGATAACCGCTGTCTTTTAAGCCATGCTCCGCGATGATCAGATCTTCTCCGCCATTTCCGTCAAAATAGCCCGGTTTTCCAGGTAGGGCGGCTGTGAATAAATAAAAGACGTCTGCTTGCTTGCCTCCCGTGTAATGCTTTGTCCCTTCTCCCCCTTTAAAAATATTTTTTCTCCCGATTTTTCCTTTTGCCCTGTCGTTCCCGTCGCCTAAATGAAATAAGGTGGTCGCAGGTTCCTTCCTGGATCCTCCTCCAATCTTAAAAAGTGCTACACCTGGCAAGGTCTGATCGGAGGTATCTGGACTAAGATTGGCATCAACGGTGTCGTTGACTGCATGTAAAGTCGAGGGTTCAAAATAATAATGTTCACTGTCAGCACTGTCGAGTTGATTTTTGGGGATACTCTGAGAAACAGAATAATGCGCTAATTGACTTTCTACCTCATCAGGATAAACATCTTCTTCTAATGTCATGATGTTTTCATATGAAGACAGATTGTGAATAGGGACATACAAACGATTTTTGACGCGAATAATTTTTTTAAAAAAGCGTTTTGTGAGTGTAAAGTCACCTGAGCTATAGTAATACTCTTCTATATCTGACCAGGCAGGTTGCTCAAACAGGGCCTCTGCCTGTTTGCATAATTTTTCGTCATAGTATGCACGAACCCGATCTCGGGTGATGGTTTTGTCATATCTTTCCTTAACGGGGGCACTGATATTGAACCCCAAGAGCGCGCGGCCCATATTTTGCCACTTTTCTGTGGTGGTCAACTGGATCTGTTTTTGAAGATTTTCTAACTGACGAAACCCGGTATAAAGTTGACTGGCGGCCAGCAAAACGATACCTGCCCCCAAGCCGACAGGACCGGTGAATAAGGCCAGGGTCGCCGCGGTGGCAGAAGCCGTCGTGGCGGCGATGATATAAATAATACCCATAGAAATAGAAAGCGCCGCACTGGCTCCAGAAAGTGCCGCTTGCACAATCAAATCCTGTTTCGTATCACGATCAGGATTATTAGATAAAGCCTTAAATAATTGCCCCAGATGATAAATATCAAACCCTGCATTAAAAATTTGTAAAATATTCGCGCCGTAGCCTGTTAATAAACTCCCTATTTCAAATTTCATCTTTTTGATAGAGGAATAAGACATGAAATGTTGACTCATTTTATTTAAATGCCGTCCCCATGCATGTAACCCTATCCCAACCAAATCCGTGAACATATTCGCACTTAAATCCGCTTTGATCAGGTTAAATTGCTTATTGAAATGGGTTCTTTCTTCTTGGGTTAAATGCGTATTCTGTAGAAGTTCACTGGTTTTGATAAATTCACGAAATGCAAGCCAGTAAACATAGAACTGTATTGAATGATGGAGACGATTCATTGTTTTTATATGATCAGGAGACAATAACGCTTTTAATATGGCCTGCTTTTTTAAGGAGTCGGAAGAAGACTGAAATGACTCTTTTGCGAATAATTCTTTTAAAGCAGAGGTATCCATTTTTTCGTTGATATCCCCCACCCTTAAAAAATCACCTTGAGAGGATAACTGTGATTGCTTTCTTAAAATTTCTATGGCTATTTTAAAATGAGGGTCAGAAATCTCTGTTTGAGAGAAATAAGATTTGAGTTTTTCAGTATTAAACTGAAGGTCAGATAAAGAAAATGCAGGATGATGAAAATCATATGATGACAGTGTTCTATTGGATATCATCCCGCCCATTTTATTCATCAAAGCAGGCGCAAAAGACAGCTCCTCAATGGTCATTTCAGGCAATTTTTCAATCAAATTTTTTTCAGAGGTATAACCGAGAATAAACTGATTGAAGTGGTCTAGCTCTGTTTGGGTGGTTGGGGTTAAATGCTCGATATGGGCTTCTTTGATGATGAAATGATAATTGCCTTCGGATTGCTTAAAACCATAGAGTTCTCCCCTGGTTGTATGATCATCGACTTTAAAATTTAAATACTCTTTAAGAAATTGAGTCAATTCATGAGCGCAACTTGTTTTATTTCGTATCATTTCTCCGAAATTCGGATCATAAAGCGTGATCTTCTCCTCTTGAATTTTTAATCCTAATATGTGTTTACCAGACAGTATGAAATAGAATCCCTGTTTTTCAGGTAATTCTATCGTAAATGTATTATTGATTTGAAAAAAATGAGGATCATGTTTTTCTACTTTTTCTCTTAAAGAAGAAAATTTTTCATTAAATGCGTTGAAGCGATTTTCATCTTCCGGATTGAGTTTAATATCTGATTTTTGATGATTCAGTAAAGTATGAATGCGCAGGGCATTTGCAAAAAAGTCGGCCTCTCCCTGAGCCCTCATTTGGTTTTTCATCCATACAAGACACAAAGTGTTCGCATCTTGATTTGAGTTTTTGTAGCCATCAAAAATATAAATTGTTTGAGCAATGGCATGCAGAGAAAAATCTGGATAATTTTTTTTTAATAATAAAGAAATCAAATCTAATTGATTTTTCTTTTTCAGAATACTTTCTTGATTAAAGATTTCAAGCGCTTGCTGATCGGTGACATTCGTGAATTTACTGTGAAGGCTCTCCATCATTAATAATTTTTTCGCTTGAGACATCCATTGCTGATTTTCTTTCATATTAAAAATCACCGACATCAAAGCGTATTTATCCAAACCCTGCTGGTCATTTTTAAAAAATCCTTTTAATAATTGATATATCCCTTCATCTTGCTCAATGAAATCATAAGCCAACCTCCCCTGAGAAATGCGATTGATGATTTTGATGGCCTGTCTGACTCTGCCAGAGAGGGTTTTGGCGATTTGTAAATCATTGAGCAGCGCCAGATCAGTTAAGGGACCATGAATGTCGTCATTGAGTATCAATTGACCTCGGCTGTCTGTTCTTTGATGAATCAGCTGTCGTATTTCATTGAATGAATAAAAAGGGTGTGTCAGCACTTTTTCTGTATTTTGATAAAAAATTTTGAGTTCAATTTGAGTGATTTTTTTCCTTTTCCCATTTTCCGTATAGCCTATAATTTGAGCGTCAATGTCATCACTAAAACGAAATTTTTTGTGACAATTGAACAAAGAAAGTATTAAATAATGCTCTTCTTCATCAAATACGTTTTTCCAGGCCGCCTCATAAGGCTCATTATTTTTAGTCACAAAAGGGGTGTAAGTCAGGGTCACATTTTTGATGTGATTGACATCAGAAAAATCATATCGTCTTTTTTCAGTCCCTGGGATCACACTATAAAAAAGAGTATGACTCATAAAATAATGCCATTGTTCATAATGTTCAAAAGAGAAAGCCCCGATATTGGGATCAAAGAATGTCCAGTAATTTTTATGATCCTTTTTAATAAAACTGACGGCCATGGCATGCTGGCCAATACAAATTAAATAATATTTATTTTCATTCAAATTTTTCAGTTGATGAAGAAACTCGACATAGGAAATGGGGATACCTGAACTTAAATGCGTGATCATGTTAGTTTGCTGAATATCAAATTTTAAGCCACTGGATTCCACATTGTCTGCGTACTCTTTGCGGGCTTGAATAAAGAGATCCTGGGTATAATTTCTCAAATTTTTTTCTTGAGGTGAGTGAGAATCTGCAGGACTTTTTAACTCCTTTTTTAATTCTCTGGCGGCGATTTCCATCTCCTGGCTGCTGTTGAGGGCGACCAGCTTTTCAAGTTCCGTGGATAAATGTTGACGACGATAGTGATTGAGGATTTTTTTCTGAACCGCATCAATATCTTCAACATCTTTTATTGTGAGAGAGACATCATTTTCACTGTTCACCAGATTTTTTAACCAAAACAGATAATTTTTACCGCCCACCATAGGATGATGTCGTTCTTCAATCAAATAACGAATCGATAATGCCAGACATAACCCCTTATTTTCATAATAGGGAGATAATTGTTTGATTAAATCAATTCTGTCTCTGGTTTTGATGCCAAAATAATCGTATTGATTGAATGTAAAAAAATGAGGTGGTGAAACGAAAGTCGTTGAATACTTCTGAGGCATAAGGACACTTCCTTGTGATGGATGAATGTTAATAAAAATCAATGAATGTCACTTTAAGGAATATTATCAATTATGGCTAATTTTAGCTTGTTGTGATAAAAAAATCAGGTTCTGACTCTCTTTAGCCGACTGGTATTCTTTGGTTAACCGAAAACAATGAAGAGAGTTAATGATCAGTCATTTATTTTATAGACTCCCCCCATCAAAACTTTTGTATTTTTTAAGGATGAAAAATCACCATGACCCAAAAAAAATCTCCAGATTCTTTGATGACTTATCATCAATCTGACGTGCCTGTTCGTCGAAAAAAACGTACACCTACTGGTTTTGTACCGGTTGATCAATGGGAGGTTCAATCTGTCATCACAAGGTCTGATGGCGGTTCTACCCGATATGCGGGACAACTGATTATCCAGCTAGAAAATGATCCGATGATTCGACGGGCTGCCGCGCGCCTGGCGGCAAAACATCCGGGCTCAGTCTTGGTTCAACTCGATCAAAAAAATACTTATCGGGTGGTATCGGGTTTTCCAAACACGCTTGAAGGCAAATTGCGTTGGCAAATAGTAGGACATGGCAGTGGGGTTCATACATCTGAGACACCCGCTGTTATTGGCACTCTCTCTGGTATGGACCCGGTTTATTTAGCTCAACTTTTAAAAAAGTTTAACCAGCATTTTAGTACAACATATGATATCGACAGTACTCCAAACCGGATCAGTTTAGTAGGATGTGAACTGGCCAGGCCCACCTCCCCGAATTTTGCCACCCAATTTGCTCATGAGATGAAAAGCGTGGGTATTCTGGCCGACATATCGGCCAGAACAGAACTGGTGGCTGTCGCTCATGGGTCTGGTAAAAAGCTCACCGCTAAAACGCAATTAACCAATCCTGCTCAGACAGCTGGGAATACCCTGCTCTTAGGCTGGAACAAAAATGGTGAGCTGATACATAAAAAGCACAGCAGTGCCTTTCGGTTGTTATCTCCTGTATTGGAGACCTGGGCACCCCGGTATTTTACAGATCCTAAAAGAAACAGTAAGGAATTCAGGTATCTCGTTTATTCTTCTTCAATGAAAGATTTACTGTCTCGAAAGGGCATTTTTTCAAAAAACATCAGAGATAAACTCAGGCAATCTGATGTGATGTCTGCCAGTATCTTGTCAAATCAGACCCTCAGAGGCCATACGGTGGGCGTGATATTGGAGGTCCCCGAACAAAATATTTTGGCCGCCGCTCCGGATGAAAACATTATTGAACCTAAATTAGACGGAATTATAAAAATATCCGATGATGAACGCCCAGCAGTCAAAACACATGGGTTACAAAAAATTAATCAGATGATTAACGGCGAGCAATTACCACCAACAAACAGCACTCCCCTTTCTTCATTAGCGCGTAATGGTCTTTTAAATCAATTATTTTCCTACCCACAACGAGTCTCTGTGCCTGATGATATTATCCATAAAACCATCACGCGGAATACCGTGCTGGTAACGGGACGACCAGATATCAATATTTATCCTCATTATCCTGTCACAGGAGAGATTAAAATCACCGGGCTGTTTTTGACAGGTTTTGATACTTCTGGAAATACAGGAGAGGCACAAGGTTTTTCCTCGTCAGAGCAACTGACATCAAAAAATTTCCAGTTATTACGTGAAGCCGCTCGAGACATTACCCAAGAATTAAACATTGAATTAAAAGTCATCAAAATACGCCCGGGCACTGATGGTCCAAAGGGGCATCAGAGAAATATCACCCCACAAATCAATCAAGACAAATCGATCATGCCTTTAGATATGGCTCCTGATCAAAAAAATTTGGGGGCCTCTTTAATAGAGAACTTAAAACGAGTTTCGAGCTTAATCAACGACCTTTCCTCAAGGAAAGGGAGAGTATTTAAACCCTCTGATCTCAAACTGTTAACAGAGTTTTTTCATCTCTCATCAGGAGAACTCGACTGGCGAAAATTATATCAGACATTGTCTGATCCGCTGCTGTATTCTCAATTTATGAATCAAATACAAAGCCTGATGCAATTGAGTGACACTCACGATCAATTCATGAGCGTCACAGGCCAGTCTGCCTTAAGAAGAACCGCTGACTGGGATAACTTTGTCGTCGACAATCTGTTGAATTGGAACGAACGGATAAAAAAGCACAGTCATACGCCTGAATGGCACTTTCAGATTCATCCTTCCATGCAAGCGATTTATATGATTGATGGCAGTGACCTGGCGCAACAAAAAGCAAAAAAAGTCAGTTTGGCTTACTTAAGCATGCTCACTCTGGACAATAAGAATTTACGTTTAAAATTACTCAACGCATTTCAAACTCATGCTGAGATAAACGAACAAAAAATATTTGCTCCCCTCGATGATGAAGGTGCCAAAATTTTTGGGCATCTGATTCATCAGCTGGAAGACACGTCTGTTTTTATGGAAAAAGGCCCCAGGAACCTCTCTCAGTTTTTTAACATTCTGGCCAGTCAAACAGCAGGATATTACCAGCTGCGTATGGGGGGACATATTTTAACGATAGCGAAACGTCAAGGAAAAAATCAACAAACGAACTGGTATCTCTATGATGCCAATTTTGGCGAAATACAAATAACGATCCCTGATGTTGAAAAAACCAGTACTCCCATTAGATTACTGTTACATGACTATTTCACCCGTTTAAAAAATGTCCCTCAACAAGACAACAGGGCAGTGGTATTTGATGTGTATCAATTGAATGCAGATAAACTGTCAGCCTCAATTCCTTTTAAAAAACTGACACAATTTATCAGCAATACTAACAACCTGTTATCGTCTTCATCGACCCATGAGCCCATTAAACTTCAGAAAAACAGAGTCAGCCAAACGATGTCCAGAACTTATCATACAGTCAGTATGATAGGCCAGGCACATCAAGGGCTCTCCTGGATACGATCTGTCACATGCTTGTCTCATTACTGGCGCCGTCGCTCTGCCGAGCAATTAAATCCCTCCCAAAAACAGGCATTGGACTTTGAAGCTCAACTGGCCATCGCAGGTCTTCTGTACGATGTAAAGAGTACATTTATAGAATCAGGTTTCAGGAAACAGGGCTCTCATCTGATTCAAAAATTCTCTTCTCAGGCCGTTCGGGTATTTGCTTCTAGAATACAGCGTTTACAATATGCGGCGGGACTCAAACTGGCTCGATATGGAGGCGCCTTCTTGAATATGCTGGGCACCGGTTTCGATATTTATCAAGCCCAAAAAGCCGCCACTGAACTGACAACGGAGACGGACCCTGATGTTCGACAAGATTTACAGGTCACTCTCGCCCTGTCTTCTTTAGGCGCTTCGATCGGTATTGCCAGCGGTCTGGCATTATTAACCTTAACAGGAAAAATGGCATTAATCGCCGGCGCGATGGGTATCGCCTTAGGGATTTTGACGGCTGTAGTGGGAGGCATTTATTTCTCAGTTCGTCAGGTGCAAGAAATCGAGCGCTACACTACCTTAACGGGGTTACAAAAATTACGGACAGGCTGGTTGAAATTTTGGGGCGCAGAAGTGGACATTGAGATCACCAATCAGGTCACCAAAGGCAAGGCAGAAATAGAAGCTAAAAAAAATCTTCATCGGCAGTGTCAAAACACTTTTCAAGCATTATTGGATTCAGATGAACAAATAGAGGCAGTGTATTACAGCTCAGGAAAAATCATTTTGGGAGAGTATCGATATAAAAAATTAACGGGCAAAAGATGGACTATGCTGGGCAATCGATTAATACCACAGTGTGAATATTTATTCATCAACAACATCAAAGATAAAATACTGCCCTCACAAGCGCTGGGCATTTTATCAAACTATCAAACCCAAAAATGGCAGAACCAACCTCTTTATGTTGATCTGCGTTTAGAAAACAGTGAGTACAAATTTTACGATATCGAAAGACTTTCACCGACTGATGATCAGATATCCCTTGACACTGATGCACATTCAGAGAGCATTTTATCTTTAAAAAGACCGGTCGAACCTTCCAGTTTCTCATCGCCCTCTGCTTCTGTTGTAAAATCCAATACCGCTGATTTTAAAAACCCTGCCAGGATTTATTTTTTTTTGGGAGACGGAGACGATGAAGTGGTCGGTCATCCAGAAAAAAGAAATATTTTTGACATCGGTGCCGGGGTCAAAAACTTTAAGGGAGGAAATCAATCCGATATGTTTATATTTAATGGCACTTCGGCTCCCGCTCAACCCTGCGTATTCGATGGTATGAACGGGGTTAATTTTTTAGTAGCAAACAAAAAGCCATCACAAGGCGGATACTATGTCAATCTAAAGGAAGCCTCTTTTCATTTCACTCATGAACCTCAAAAAATCGCCAAATTAAAAAATATTGATCATGTAGAGACCTGTGCCGACACAGACGATGTGATTTTGGGCAACGCTCAAGCCAACATCCTTAATGGAAAGGGAGGGAAAGATAAACTGATGGGGTTTGATGGTAATGACATTTTAGTGGCACAGTCCGGCAAGCTGGATGGAGGAAAGGGCACAGATTCTTACCGTGTTTTACAAAATACCCGTAGCGAGCCAGCGATATTAATCATTGAAGAAGAAGAGGATCCAGAAGAATTCAGTCATGTTTTTTTAGATTATGCCGTGACGCAGATCATCAGTATTAAAAGGATCAAACAGCATGTGGTCATTGAATTACGCAATGACAATCAGAGCATCACCACCCTAACATTATTTTATCTCTATTGCTCAGTTGAGCCAAAAACAAGAAAGTTAACCCAACAATATATTTTTTATACCCAGGATGGCGTGATTTTTACGGGCCTCCCTGCTGAAATCGCGGTCAATCCTGATGAAGAAGAACCTGAGCCGCTCACTTTAATGGCACAATATGCCCCGAAATTTGATCAAACATTTCATTTCCCTAAAACTGACAGCGAAAAAGCCCCTGTCATCATTCAAAAAATGCCACATCAGAAACACCCTGGGGTTCTCGATGTCAGAGGCGAAAAAAAACTATTGCCTGATTTTTTGAGATTGCTCCCCCAAGAAACGGGGTTTGATGATCATTTACAGGGAGATGAACATAGAAACACCTTACACAGTCAAAAAGGTCAGGATATCCTGGAAGGCAAAGGCGAAAGAGATGTGTACATCATCGAAGACAGACCCATGGGAACAGAAGTGAGCATCAATAATTATGATCAACCTGAAACGGGCGACCCCGAGCAAGACATTTTACTACTGCCTTTTTTACTGGATGATATTGAGATAAGACAGGAAAAAAAGCATGTGATTTTGAGTCATCTCGATTCGCCCACAGAACATGTCACTATTCGTCTGATGAATTTTATGGAAGAGAAAAGCTATAGACATCTTTCCATCATGGATAAAGAAGGGCGAATACACACAGTGAGACTCAACTCCAGCGATGAACCAGATCTGATTGTAGATCAATTGATCCCGGATATTACCGTGAGCGACGGCCATCATATCTTAAGCCAGTTAAGACAAACCAATGCTGGATTTTCAGAGGTAGAGCAAGTCTTTAATATTCCTGGCGACAAAATTTTGCAGACTTTGCAGGCAAAAATGATACCGGTTATGTCATCTTAAGGCTTGAAGCTTCTAAGGCGTTGGTGCATAGAGGTGTGAAGTTGTTACTTCCTCTTCCCCAAAGGGTTATGACACTATCAACCTTACGGACGGAATGAGGGTGTACAGCGGCCAACTAAAGTTATGCAAGAGGTCTAATGGATAAAATCCCCCCCCATGATACTCGGCAGGTTATCTCTCGTTGACAAGGCATTGCTCGTGACTGTTCACTCGATAGAGCGAGCAGAAGCGGTACAAAAATATTTTAAGGATTTGCTAGACAACTTACATTGGAGAGCCACTTTGTCTCCCGAAAACGTTCAAGTCATGATGGAACATTATTATAAAGAAAGTTTACCCTCTGTTGAGTTGCTTGAGGCTCCTGACATGATAACCGAGTCATTAGATCAATATTACCCGTAAGATATTGGACGAATCGATCCCTGCTCTTAATCACTTAACGTCGAGGGAATGCACTCAAAAGAGTGAGCACCGAGTTAAGTTGATACAATGGCTCAAGAGTCTAGAAAATGAACTTGCTAAGGTCCCCTATATGGCGCACTATAATTTTACATGGATGTATCAAGAACTGGTCATGTTCCATAAAAGTCAAAACCCTTGACCTAAAAATCTTTTAATTTAAAAAAAATTTTTTATCCTCCTCTTGTTTTAGGACTCTGATGCCCTCATCGTTCCGATTAACATATTTTTAATTAGGCGGATCATCGTTTTTTTTTGTTTAGAAATAGATTCAGCGACCAATAACGCCAATGCAGCGAGCCCAGTGTCGTTTATGACAGGCTGTCTGTTTCGTATCAGTGCATTATTACGATTCAAGAAATTGATGAACAAAAAAGCTCCTGTGCGCTTGTTGCCATCGGCCAGAGGATGATTTTTAATGATGAAATAAAATAAATGGGCTGCCTTACATTCAATGGTCGGATAGGCAGGTTCTCCGAATACAGATTGATGGAGGTTGCCGAGCAGCGCTGAGAGCGCGTTGCCCTGTTCAAGTCCAAAAAGCTCGCTGGCCTCGCCACGTGATATGAGATTGGCTTTCAAAATTGCGATGGATTGCTTTAACTCTTCAAGGGATGGGAGTATGCCCCCAGCGGTTCCTCTCGGATCGGTCAAAAAACCTTGATCATAATCTTGCAACAAAACAAAGGTCTGGGTATAACGGCCAATAATTTCAATAAATCCCTGCCCTATCTCAGAAATCAGTTCAGACGATTGCGCGGTTTTTCTGACTAGTTCTAGTGCGGCCTCCAATTCAGCTGCGTTACGCTGAAACCTCGCTCGATCTAGAGTCCATCCCTGAATCAAATGATCTCGTAAAATGCCTGTAGCCCATTGACGAAATTGCGTCCCTTTCTTTGAATTGACCCTATAACCGACAGAAATGATGGCGTCAAGGTTGTAATGTTTTATTTTTCTGAAAATAGACCTTGATCCCTCTTTTTGAACTACCGAGAAATCCTCGGTAGTTGCGATTTCAAGCAATTCACCGCTCGAATAAATGTTTTTTAAATGCAAACCAACATTATCGGTAGATGTGTCTAAAATCTCTGAAAGTTGCCTTTGAGTCAGCCAGAGGGTATCACCTTCAAGCCTTACTGATACGTCAAATTTATCATTTGATTTATAAATGAACAATTTTTCCATAGCTCCCCTTTTTAAAATATAAGTCGAATTAATTTCATCTCTTTCGAAGAAGGCCATCACATCATTCTCTGGCCTTGTATCAAATTTCGATAGCGCTCAACGCAGCTTCAGAATCGCCCTTCAACCCTACGAGTGATTTAAGAGCGACATACTGCTTTAAAAAGTGGAAGTTTTCCTGTGAAATGCCACGATGGGGCCTGAGCCAAGAGCGTAGCAGTGACCAGAAACCTTCAATCGTTGTAGTAGTTCAAACTTAATCTAACAGACACAAGCTAATCTAGACTGGTTTTTTGATAAAGATTTTGTGTCCGACATACCTGAGAGCAGCTGTAACCGGTTGCCTCAGAGGTTTATTGGATACAAAATCTTTATCGACAGAAAAGTCTAAATTAGCCTTTGATTTCTCATGAAAAGGGAAATGATGTTAATCATTTGTCATGATTTACCATGAACTGGGAAAGTACTACTGCGGCAACATTGTCCGAAAAGCTGACTGCAGTGAGCTGACGTGTTGACACTATAGAACAGACACTTCATGAAATTAAAAAAAAGAGACAGTCATGGAACCTGCGAATTATTTCATCGCTGATGAATGAGCCAGAGATAACCTGAAAACAAGGTCAAAATTCATCTCTCACAGTTCTGCTCAATGCATCGACCGCGATGAGTGCCTGCGCCACGTCCTCTGCACTCAGAAAGGGATTGAGATGACGTAAAGTTTCTTTTTCACTGCAGGCCAGTCTCCCCACTGTCACCAGATTTTCAAACGATTCGTTTTCCAGGTGGATTTCTTTTAGCGTGGTGGGCATTTTGATGGAGCGGTAAAAACGGATATAACGTCGGATTTCTTCATCTGGCCGCGGCTCCAGAACCATCTGAGTCAGGGTGCCGTAGGCCACTTTTTCCCCGTGGGTCAGGTGGTGAATTTCTCCCTGTATTGCCCCAAAGCCATTGTGGATGGCATGGGCCCCCGCCAGACCCGCGTTTTCAAAACCGAGACCGGAGAGCAAGGTGTTCGCTTCTACCACCGATTCCACCGCCGGTGTCACGATATGCTTTTTCACCGCCTGATAGGCGCTGTAGCCATAGGTGAGCAACGTCTCTTCACAGGCGGCAGCGATGGCCATACTGGCGATGGTGGGCTTTCCGCCCAGCATCGACAAAGCATTCGTGCGTTTTACCGCCAGGGCTTCGACGTAGGTCGCTAAACCATCGGCGATGCCAGACGCAAAAAAGCGCACTGGGGCCTGAACACACACGGCAGTGTCCAGCAGCACAAGTTCCGGATGTTTGCCATAAACACGGTAGCTGTCGAATACGCCTTCGTCTGTGTAAATCACCGAGAGCGCACTGCAAGGCGCATCGCTGGACGCCACTGTCGGCACAATGGCGACACTGAGTTTCAGCTCGTCTGCCACCGCTTTGGCAGTATCCAGGGTTTTACCACCCCCTAGTCCCACGACGACAGAGGTTGGCTCGTTGAATGCCAGGCTGGCCAAGCGGGCGATTTCTTTTTGAGATGACTCACCCTTAAAACATTCATAGCGGTAAGGGATGCCGGCCTTTTTCAGAGACGACTTGACTCGGGCTTCAACGATTGTCCACACCGAGTTACTTGCAATAAGAAACGCCTTGCTGCCCAGAGCCGACAGATAACCCCCCAATTCATCCAGTACCCCACTGCCTTGGACATATTTTCCTGGTGAAGAAAAAATAAAATTTCTCATCATATTAACCTCGGTCTTTATACATAGATATCTACACATCGTTTTAATCAACAACAAATTGGGCGGTTTGATTGTAAAAAATAATGATAAAATGGAGAGTGAGCTCTGGGATAACCATTCGCTCAGTTCCTCTTTGAACACTGAAACAAAAAGGGACGTTGTTTTTACCAACGCTGACTCAAAGTCAGACTGACACTTTGAGCATGGCGGTCAATAGACCCTGACAAAATGACTTCTTAACGGCGGTTACTGTTCCGTTTCTCCCCAAATCCCTTATTTAAAATCAGGATTCTTAGAGCTATATAGTGGTTACATCAAATTAAATAGCTACAATTATTATATAAAAGCTCGCGTGCAGTGACACTTGGCTCTTCCTGACGAGTTATTTTCAGAAAAAAAGGAATGGAAAAGATATGAGTGTCTCGTGTGTTAAAAACCTGAGTTTTCAAGATAACTCATGGTATCACATTGTCGATAAATTACTTGCTTATGCCGATATTGAGATCAATGGATTGCGTCCTTTCGATATCCACGTCAATAATCCTGATTTATTTAAACGCGTGTTGCAGTATGGTTCTCTGGGTTTAGGTGAAAGTTATATGGATGGTTGGTGGAAATGCGAACAGCTAGATATTTTTTTTCAGCGTGTACTGCGCGCCGGGCTGAAAAACAAGATCCCTCAAAACTTTAAGGACATTCTGCGCGTCATAGTCGCGCGCGTGACCAATTTTCAATCTCACAAACGTGCGTGGATTGTCGGCAAGGAGCACTACGACATCGGCAATCACTTGTTTTCGTTAATGCTTGATCCGTTCATGCAGTACTCCTGCGGTTATTGGCATCACGCCACAAATCTTGAACAAGCCCAGAAAAATAAACTCGAAATGATTTGCCAGAAATTGCAATTACGACCAGGCATATCGTTGCTGGATGTGGGCTGCCGCTGGGGTGGACTGGCGCATTACGCTGCAAAGTATCACGGTGCCAAAGTGCACGGCATCACTATCTCTGCTGAACAGCAAAAGTTCGCCCAAAAGCACTGCGAGGGCCAGGATATTAATATATTGCTACAGGATTATCGCGATCTGAATTTACAATTCGACCGCATTGTCTCGGTAGGGATGTTTGAACACGCAGGGCAGAAAAATTACCATACCTATTTCGACGTGATAGCGCGTAATCTGAAACCTGACGGTCTGTTTTTGTTGCAGACTATTGGCACCCAAAAAACCGACATGAATTTTGATCCCTGGATAGATAAATATATATTTCCTAATGGCCGCCTTCCCTCCGTTCAGCATATTGCCAAGGCCAGCGAACGCTATTTCGTCATGGAAGACTGGCATAATTTCGGGGCGGACTATGACCTAACGTTGATGGCTTGGCATGAACGTTTTGTCCGCTCTTGGCCGTCGCTACAGAACAACTATTCCGACCGTTTTTACCGCATGTTTGTTTATTATTTGCATTCCTGCGCCGGAGCGTTTCGGTCCCGGCGCATTCAGCTATGGCAGGTGCTATTCAGCCCTCATGGTGTTGAGGGTACGCTGTGCATCGCGCGTTAAGCTCGCCCCCCAGTTTTAGTGTAAGCGTCATTGAGAGGTTTTTCCGGGGGGGGGTATCCTTCCAATATAAGTTGTCTAGCAAATCCTTAAGATATTTTTGTACCGCTTCTGCTCGCTTTATCGAGTTAACAGTCACGATCAACGCTTTGTCAACGACAGATAACCTGCCGAGTATCGTGGTTTGAACGTCCCCAATTTTTTCTTTTTCGCCGTCGAGACAGATCCATTCTTTTGCCTCACTATCCAAAATCAACAGGCAGTTAATGCGGCAGAACCTAGCTGCTTACTCTCAAAGGGAAGGGGCCGTACCGTTGAATATATGATGAAATAATTTTTTCCAACTTAAAGCCATTGGGCACTTTTGATTTTATCCATTAGACCTCTTGCATAACTTTAGTTGGCCGCTTCACACTCTCATTCCGTCCGTAAGGTTGATAGTGTCATAACCCTTTGGGGAAGAGGAAGTAACAACTTCACACCTCTATGCACCAACGCCTTAGAAGCTTAAAGCCTTAAGATGAGATAACCGGTATCATTTTTGCCTGAAAAGTCTGCAAAATTTTGTCGCCAGGAATACTAAAGACTTGCTCTTTTCCTGTTAAGGTTAATAATGCCAGACCGCTGGCAATACCGATCGAAGCGCCTAAAGAAGACAGGGCAAGACTGGCCTGTGACGCTCATGAATTGATCGTGAGTGTCACTCAATTGCATCAGGCTTTGTATTTGATTCATAAATTGAGAATACAGCAGCGGATCAGACAATGTCTGATATAATTTTCGCCAGTCGAGTTCTCCTGATGAGAGATGAAAAAACTCTGTTAACAGTTTGAGATCAGAGGGTTTAAATACTCTCCCTTTCCTTGAGGAAAGGTCGTTGATTAAGCTCGAAACTCGTTTTAAGTTCTCTATTAAAGAGGCCCCCAAATTTTTTTGATCAGGAGCCATATCTAAAGGCATGATCGATTTGTCTTGATTGATTTGTGGGGTGATATTTCTCTGATACCCCTTTGAACCATCAGTGCCCGGGCGTATTTTGATAACTTTTAATTCAATGTTTAATTCTTGGGTAATGTCTCGAGCGGCTTCACGTAATAACTGGAAATTTTTTGATGTCAGTTGCTCTGACGAGGAAAAACCTTGTGCCTCTCCTGTATTTCCAGAAGTATCAAAACCTGTCAAAAACAGCCCGGTGATTTTAATCTCTCCTGTGACAGGATAATGAGGATAAATATTGATATCTGGTCGTCCCGTTACCAGCACGGTATTCCGCGTGATGGTTTTATGGATAATATCATCAGGCACAGAGACTCGTTGTGGGTAGGAAAATAATTGATTTAAAAGACCATGATGCGCTAATGAAGAAAGGGGAGTGCTGTTTGTTGGTGGTAATTGCTCGCCGTTAATCATCTGATTAATTTTTTGTAACTCATGTGTTTTGACTGCTGGGTGTTCATCATCGGATATTTTTATCACCCCGTCTAATTTAGGTTCAATAATGTTTTCATCCGGAGCGGCGGCCAAAATATTTTGTTCGGGGACCTCCAATATCACGCCCACCGTATGGCCTCTGAGGGTCTGATTTGACAAGATACTGGCAGACATCACATCAGATTGCCTCAGTTTATCCGTAATATTTTTTGAAAAAATGCCCTTTCGAGACAGTAAATCTTTCATTGAAGAAGAATAAACGAGATGCCTGAATTTCTGGACAGACAACAGTCTTCGCATGATAAGGAACTGGACTGAGTCGCTTTCAGATGAAAACCATCGAGGCATTGAGTATTCTCCCTCACCCGATTTACTTCTGCGGGAAGATCCCACCGAAATTCTGCCACAAGACCTCACGGCCCTCCAAGACATGATGAGTCAATTCTTACTTCAGAAGAGAGGCCATTTGAAGACCTGGTTTGTTCAGGAGATGTCTCAAACTTCCTATGAGTTACCGAAAGCACCGGAGGCAGAGGTGTACTCCCCTTCACAAGTTCAGGCTCTATTGCAACAGGGACATCTTAATAGTGAGCGTCGCTCTTCTCTTCTTCTCTGACCAAAACCGAAAAGAGTCGATGAAAAGGCATCGTTGAGTGAAGCATTGACGTTATCACCTCACCTGCACAAGCCATCACCCAAAGCCCCCCAAAAAAAGGAATGGTATAGTTATCCGATGCGGTAAAATGCTTATCAAGATGATAATACATTATGATGCAACCCAATCCGCCCATCACAAAAATAAATCCCTTGAACGCATGTAAAAAGGCAAAGAATGAGACTGTGGCGATATGCAACATATTGGCAAGTGTGATACGCAAAGCAAACCACAACCAGAGAATGCCGGTCATCAAAATTTGACCTGCCTTGCTTAACTTTTTCTTACGATTTGTTGTTTTTATTGATTTTTTCACCGCCTGACGTTGTTCACCTTGAGGGAACGGATAAATATTGCTCATTTTTTACCTCGCTTGGCGGCCAGTTTTTCATCCAGTAAATTTTTCAATTTGTAGATTTCTCGCTTACCATTTTCCCGTTGTTGTTCTTTTTCTTCCTGCTCCGGTGTGAGATTACGGTTATTAAAAATCACCATATCCGCTTTGGCATCGTAACGAATGCCATAATCAGGCAAGTCATTCGTTTTAGCCAGTTGTTTAATGTTATGCCGGAACATTTTCAACAAGGCGGTGCTGCCCGTTTTTAAATGCAGTTTTTCGAGGGCTATCGTAAACTCCCCCTGATGACCACAATGCTTACGCGCTATTTCATAAAGTCGCCTGTCTATTGCTTTTCTGATACGGAAATAGTCGGGACTGATTTTCAGCATTTTCTTTTTATGCAATGCCTGATACAGCCAATCAGGTAACGTCACCTCAACCATACCAATATCGAGCTTACCTTTCTTTTCATCAAGAATTCGCCAACTATCAATAAGACCAAAGCCAATACTTTCCTGCTTTTCTTCTGAATAAAAAACATTGGTCTTAATTGTTGTTCCCTTTAACCTATCTAAAGCCCTTTCTAATTCTTGATAAGTTCTACCACTAATTGTTCTATTCGTGGTTACAAAAAAATCATAAGGCGTAAAACAAATTGTTCTACTTATTTCTTGATGATTATTAATCGCTTCCTGTAGTTTTGATATACTATAAATCCAGACATCTTTATCAAAAACAGTGGCTAATCCATCAGCCGTAGCCTTAACAATAACGGTTACATTCCCATTTTTGTATTTTCTAACCTTGGTATCTCCGCCTTTCAAGGCAAAAAAAGGGGGTTCCATGCTTGCCATCTTATCCCTGAAACTCGAAAGCTCGACCTCATCAGCAATAAAAAATTCTAACTCATCTTTACGGGGACGTAACGTTCTCAATTTGCTTACTCTCTGATTAATTGTATGATCTGCCATAGCCTTAATCCTATCTAGTGTCTAGGGTTGTTGGTCAGAGCCGGTCAGGTGTTAGCAGCACTTGATTGGCTCGTTTCTGTGATTTAAAAACCTAAATACTGTGATTTAAAAACCAACATGTCGAAAAACTTATTATATTTCATATGCCTATAGCCAAAAAAATCCCTTTAACTTATTTAACTTATTTAACTTATTTAACTTATTTAACTTATTTAACTTATACATAACTGATCTTTTAACCACGTTTTCCCCATTAAATCTTATGGATAACTTCAGTTCTTACCCCATCATTTTAACAGGCACAAATTCAAATACTAAAAAACCTGATTGCCTAATATTGGCTAAAGAGTGACCGTGCTTCCCTCGACAAAAGAGGATCTTCCGCTTCCTCGCTTTGGCTGTTCGTTCCTCGGAGCAAAGCTCCTTCGGTACGCCTCAGCCAAAGACTGCGGCGAGCGCTCTTGTTTAAAGTTAAAAAAATTTTTTTTGAAATTCTCAGACGTTAAACCTGTTTGAACCAAATGCCTCTAAAAACGCCTAAAAACCATTTTAAGGAGCACAAAACTAAAACCCTCAGGGGGGTTTTTTCTTTCTCAGGAAGTCATTAAACCAGCGAAGAGGGCTTTTTAGGGCCTTGAATGTCACACCACACGGTGATGCCGCTGTACTTAAACACTTCCTCACGGGCGCAGAAGCCATTTTCGGATTGTCTGGGCTTCCTGGCTTGTCCAGATTCGACCTTGATAGTTGAGTTTATCATCTAGACCGGTCGCCGACAGAATCTGAGACTGATGTTGTTTGCGTTTGCTGTAATGTTTTAAATCTACACGGTTGGTGACAAACTTGCGGTTGCGAATGTCTAACTGCTTGTCGGCCTGCACAGACAGCGCGGAAATCGATAATTTTTTGATGGCACTCACCGTTCCCCCAGTGACTTCCCCCAAGGTCAGCTGGTTCAAAAGCGCCGTCGCATCTTCGCCGTCATACTCGGTCAGGTTCAGGTCCTTAAATATCTGGGTCTTCCTGAGGCTGGTTTCCGAGTAGTCCCCTTCGCCATGCAGAGCCGCCTGGAATTGCGCTTCACTTAACAGCGGCTGATTGTCGATGTCTTCTTTCAGCTCCTCGAGAAGCTGCTCTCGGATATCGGCCGAAGATTTTTTGCCCATCTCGGAGAGAGGTTCGTTTTTGACACCACCACGACCTCATAGCCTTCTGCTTTTGCTTGGCTGATGAATCTCTTCCATCGATACGAAAACAGATTTTGCAGAAGACCTTTTCCAGACGAAAATGCACATCTGAGGCCCTGCTTGCGACCGCTTCACTGAGTATTTTAATGATTTTATTCTGAATGGTTTTTTCAGTGTGTTCGTCTTCATTCTTTACGTCCGACTCCGCCGGTTTATTGAATTCAACAATGTCAGATAAAGCACAGGCCTCCAGGCTAAATTGAACATGACTGGCCTTCAATCGGCGCTCATAATCCATCACTTCAAGGGAATTGATCACTGAAGCCCTGACGTTAACCCCGGGACGTACAGCTGGATGGTCCCCGGCCGTGTGTACGTTTTCGGACGCTGAAGCGTTACCTCGCGACATTCCGGCCCGGATGCCGTAAGCCATTATTCGATGTCAGAAAAAAAACTGCAGGGCTGTGGTTACAACAGGCAGTGAAAAGGGCAAGTGATGAAGGTATTCTATTCAATTTGCGATGCAGCTGTTCTTTAACAATGTTCCCCCGAAAGTCGTACAGGACTATATGCAACATAAACGCTATGAAAGCACGGAGGTGTATCTGAAGGTGTTTGCACTGGACTTGGCAACGCAGAGATGAGCGTGACTTTCTCGATGGATCACCGCGAATATGCGCATTTGCTGACAGTAAAATAGAATAACCAAGAATGACACATGTAATACACTAGTATTTCATTATTTGAAATTACTGCCTATTTATCAAGGGCTAAAAAACTATCAGCTAACCCCCCCAGTTCGGGAAACAGAATTTTTTGTATGCCAAGAGCATTTTTTAACCTATGACGGCCCGTCATAGATTGATTATGCGTCTAATTAAAAACTTATCATACGCTTAAATAGCAGTTGCTGAATGTCCTGCTTTTGGGACAAAACAGCATGAGCTGTAATAGTTTCATCTTCGACTGAATACAGCACACGATAACCATTTGCCGTATTACATTCACGATATTGAGCACAGCCTATTTTAAGCAATTCCGGGCACATCTGACAGCCCAGGGGGAAATCACTCACTCGTTTTTCGAATTGCTCAATAATGGCGGTGATAACCTCTTTTCGTTTCGCCTCTATACGCCGTAATAAATAACTCGAAATATCATCGATACAGATTTTGACGGTATTAGTGTATTGAAATACAACGCCCATATCATAACCCCTCGAGCAGCTGGCCTCTTGAGTAGACCTTGCCGTCAGTTTTATCTTTCTCAGAGAGGGTAAGCAGCTTCAGTAATGCGATGGCGTTTTCCCGCTCCTTTTGCACATCGTATGACTCAATCACATACGCAGGAACGCCGTTCTGTGTGACAAGAATCGGTTCTGCCAGATCAAGCGTGGCGGCGTTTTTTTTCACATAACTGATTGTTTCGACTCTCATGACAAATCCCCCCTTTTTTATAATTAAGTTTAAATTTAATCTAAATATGGTTTCAATGCAAAGTGTATCTGGACGGAATTACCTGAATGTTCAACTGGCGGCCACATTATGACAGGCGGTTGAAATCTGACCCGAGCGCGGGTGATCTTGTTGGATGCGCTGGTTGCCCACCAGAAACTGAGGTGACAGCAATTTCGGAGGTTCAGGCCTGAGCTAAAAGCTAGAGCCCCAAGATGTGGTTCCAAAGATAGGCGTAACGTTCTCGATGGAACGCCGGGAATATGAACACCTGCTGAATGTGAAATAGAATACACAAGAATTACTCATGTAATACGCCAGTATTACATACCAGGCATCATTGCTTATCTTTCGGAAGCCATTAATTAGCTGGAAAAGAAAAGGTTCAGCGTCGTTTGAACAGGCTTCTATTTGCCAGCCGCACCGATCAAGCAGTTTATTCAGATTAACCCCGCTACCAGTAGCTCTGGCCATAATCGGCTTAATTTGCTTTCCGTCATCATCAAAGCAGAATCGAGAGAAGAACGGGGCAGGTATATTGCGTTAACACTGACATTCATTGGCTCGGCATTTCGGCCGGTCCATTCCCTGTCGAGGAAGAATTGATCTTCCTCAAATTTCGCGGCTCCAATTACTTTGGTAAAACCAAATCACGTGGGGCTTCACTCTCAGATTCCCCCTGAAATACGCCAAAGTCCAACGGGCACACACTGGGCCGATCAAATCTATAGGATCATGCCAAATAATGCATTTCTTTTGGGTTAATCACTTCGGTGCTCAAGAACATGTTTTGATTCATTGTGTCCGCCGATAGCAATTTTCTGGGGTTTTTCCTGTTCTGGAATATCGTAGGTAAATTGCAGACTTAGTAGCCCTTTGTCCAGATGCGCTTTCTGGATATTTATCCGATGTTCCGGGCTAAAAACTTAAGGAAAACTCACTTCTTGTCATGCCCTGATGCAACCATTTGATGCCGTCTTTTTCCTCGACAGAATCTGTTTTTTCAACGTATTGCTGCAATAATTAATATTAATATATAGTAAAAAATAAATAATCGGAGAAAGACAGTATGTCTACTGTTGTTAATACAGTTTTTAGTCAAAACCGGATTTTTACTCATATAAGTGATAAACAACTAAACCGAATATTAAAATCGAATTCGTTGGAAAAAACTGAATTTATGAGCCTTATCGATAAATTATTTGATCGCTTCTTTCGTAACCCTCAAAACGCGAAACAATTTTAAAATTGTATGAGCAAATATCATGGCCAGATTTTCAAACATTCAAATACCCGACGGATTGTAAAGTGGCGTTGCGATTTGATAATCTTCACCAATTAACCAACGAAGAATACCAAAACGAATTTAAGACTCGGATAAAAATCAATGACAGCAGGAACTAATGCGAATATTCATTTTCATTCACAATCGGTAGAGATGTCATTTTTCGGTTGTGTCGCATTAATGGGAAAATATAAACCGAAAGGGATGTGGCTTATTTTTTAAGCAGTCAGAAAATAAAATTTTTCTGCAGGGGATAATTTTGGTTCTATCGCATTAAGGATTTTTAAATTGCTATAACCACATTATATTGTGGTTTTATCTCTAAGATAACACCGCATAATGTGATTGGTTAAGCTGAATTTTTCTTAATATGACAAAACCGTTTTATCTACACCCCCCGACGGATAATGGCTTAAGTCTATTCCGACCTGTAATAATGCCTGAATTTCTGAGTTTATCAGTTCACTCAATTGCTTGATGTTGTCCGGATTGCCAACCACGAACTCTTCTTTTCCTAAATCATTTCTTAATGCAAGAACCACGTCCTCCATGAGAAAGCTGTACTTATAGATTGTAGAAATCAATATTCGGTCTTCTTCGTTTTGACCTACTTCTTCTGCTGCCAGCTCAACGACACCTCGTAAACGTTGCCCAAATTGCCCCTCCATATTTTCAAGCATTTTTTCTTTATCACCAGCTGATAGAAAACTCCAAAGCTGGCTTAATACGCCACGAGCACAATCTCGGTAGGCTCCTTGATCAAGCTGCTGTTTCGGATCATTTTTATGGATTGATGACCATACAATATCAACTTCGTCTTTAATAAGACGAAGGTGTTCGAGGAATAAACCGGCATCTGGAGTATCACTCATCAGGCCCGTTATTTTGAAATTTAAAGCCAGTTCTCTGATAACTTTTAAATCACTCATCATTAGACTATGCCTGTCAATCATCATGTCCTTATCAGAAATGTATTTATTAACATGTTCACAAGCTAATGGATATTTTTTATTATTTTCTAATATATAATTATCTATTTCTTCGAGTAATTTAGGAGCAGCATTAATTTTTAAATTATTAATCGTATCATGAAACTGTTTTGCATGGATTTTTTGCGTGCGGGTTCTTATTTCGTTAATTGATTGAGAAAACTGATAGATCCACTCATCTGCCGTTCCTATTACGCTTGTCATATTAAGCCCATTAATTGAATCTAACGAAGAACGTTGTTGGGCATAATAATCGAAACACTTCATTTGAAATAAAATCCATTTTTGTGCCAAACCCTGATAAATCGCCATTTTTTGTTTGACTGACTCATCCAATAAATGCAGACCGACTCTCCGTTGATTTGCTGAAGAAATACCTTCTAATTTATTTTTCTCGCTATCATATTTTACTTTACCTATAACAGTATTTTTTTCTAAAATCTCACTATCATTGGTGAGTTCTCTTTTTTTGATAGCAGAAATATCATCTTCAGTGTTTCCATAGACTACTTTAAATTCATCTATCACATCTTCAATTGAAAAAGAAAAAGTATAAGTTCCGTCTTCGTTATCGGCAATATCAGCCCAAAATTTATCTTGATGACCAGGGCAAGCCATTTTTTTGAGTTGGTAAAAAGCAGACACTTTTTTGAATGCCGATTCAGTATCAGATTTATCATTGTGGTGTGTTAAATCATACAGTTTACCCAGCGCTTCAATTGTGTTAGTTCCGCAAAACCAATCTTTAATTTTTTCCCATATCTCAATACGAGTCGCCTCTTCTTTTGAAGAGCTTTTAATCGCGTTCTGAATGTATTTGTTTCTAATCGCTCTATGAGGTGAAAGGTAAAGATTAGACATAATATTACTCCCTTCTTTTTTATTTAAAGCTGTTTTACCCAAAATCTGACTATTACCATAATTATTTACATCCTCCTTGACTTAAAAGGATTAGGTATCTATCACATCCTTCAAACCCGAAATCACGTTATTCAAAAGTTGTGTTAGTTCTATCACTCCGTATTATGACAACAACCCAAAAGAGTTCGACATAATCGAAAAAAAAGAAGATGGCTGGAGTCATTTCTCTTTTTTCATTAAAAATCATTTTAAATTCTAAATCCATGTAAAAACTACTATAAATAAGCAAAAACTTTTAAGTTTTTTAAATGAAATGAAATTCTTAATAAGAAAAGTTAAGGAAGTCAAGGGCTACGCATGAAAAATTGAGTGTTTAAAAATCAAAGTGTTTTGGGGATATCAGGCAGGGCTGTGAACTTGATTTGGCTATGCCTTACAAGAGTTAATTTGATAAATGACTGTCATCTTACTAGAAATGATCAATGACAGTCATGATAGAAGTGGTTTGTCAGTATTTTTGCCAAGAGATATTAGTAAGGCGGGCCTACTCGATATTCTTTGTAGTCACGGGGCGAATAATATTCAGGGCGAAGTACAAATGAAGCTTGATTTATATGCTAACAATATTTTAAAAGCCGAATTGAAAGCCCGTGGTCAAGTCGCAGGGTTTGCGTCTGAAGAAGAGAATATCGTTATTTTTGAAGGTGAACGAGCTGAAAAAGCCAGATATGTTGTACTGATGGATCCTTTAGATGGCTCGTCCAATATTGATGTCAATGTTTCTGTGGGCAGTATTTTTTCAATTTATCGCCGTATCACTCCCATAGGTCAGTCTCAGAAAAAGATTTTTTACAACGATTCCCAATCGGATATGAGATTTCTTCTGAAACTAAACTACTCACTGCTTGAGCGGCGAGGAGTTTAGTTGATGGTTAAAATTTCCAGCTCATCCCTAGTGAGGTACTCCAGGGGGATTCGATATGCTTCCCTTGTTTATATCCCGCCGTCGCACTGATATTCCATGTCTGGCTTATATTTGCGGATAAACCCAAAGAATACACTCCTGTGATGCCACTTAAGTCGTTGTCAAAAGAATCACGCTGATTAATCCGAACCCGGTTGTTTTTAATGAACTCTCGCTCAGCGCCCACATCTACCCAAGGGGTCACTGAAACCTCTTTGATTCTCGTTTGATAGAGGGCCCTTAAACCGACTTTGCCAAGCACTGAACGCTGGGCGAAAATATCTCCCTTCATTCCGTTTGAAAGTGAGAGGCTCGAACGGGTTGTTCTTAATCCACTCAAACTGAGGTATGGGGTGAATGTCATCTCTCCTGCGACCATATCTTTCCCTCCTCGAATACTTGCTCCCAACGCCAAGGTGCTGAAATCCCCGAATGCATCCCCTCCACCGGTCATTTTTCCACGAATCTCCTGCGAGAACCGGTTTGCTTTCAGAATGCCATCGAGCCAGAAACCTGAGTCATGATAATAAGCCGCATACGTGCCCGCCGACCAGGAACTCACGTTTCCACCGCCAATCGCTTTACCCCTGAAATTGAGCTTGTCGTCACTATGAGTGAAGAAGACCCCCCGAGTGGTGTAAGCCCTCCCAAGTCGGATTGTACAGTCTGCGCCTACTGATAGCCCATTTAATCTTAACCAGTAACCGTCTCCTGCTTTTTGACTGATGTTCTGGCGTTGATTCATGACTTTGACCCATACAGTATCCTCGGTTTTTGCCTGACGTGTTTCTGACATTCTTTCCTGAATCTGCGCCATCTCACTGTGATAAATCAACGGGCCCACTGTAGACATCGATAAAACCGCGGCTGTTGAAGGGGTGATTGAGGGAATATCAGGCGCCCGATTTGTGCGAGATACATTTTTTGGCGGAGAAAGTAACCGATTAGGGGGGACTTTTTTTGTCTCCGTTTCTCCAGATACCGGGGTTAAAACAGCCCCTTTTTCTTTAGGAGCAGACGGCGGCACCGGAGCTTCTGGTTTGGGCTCAGGCGCTTTCGGCACCAACTTCCTTGTCTGGGTTTCATCAATGACCGCGGGCGCTACCGTCTCGCCAGAGACCGGGGTTAAGACAGTCTCTTTTTCTTCAGGAACAGACGGCGCCACAGGCACTTCTGGTTTGGGCTCTGGTGCTTTCGCTGCCAACTTCCTTGTCTGGGTTTCATCAGTGACCGCGGGTGCTACCGTCTCGCCAGAGACCGGGGTTAAGACAGTCTCTTTTTCTTCAGGAACAGACGGCGCCACAGGCACTTCTGGTTTGGGCTCTGGTGCTTTCGCTGCCAACTTCCTTGTCTGGGTTTCATCAGTGACCGCGGGTGCTACCGTCTCGCCAGAGACCGGGGTTAAGACAGTCTCTTTTTCTTCAGGAACAGACGACATCACAGGCACTGCTGGTTTGAGCTCTGTTGCCTTAGACCCGATACCCGGTTGAACGGAATGCTCAGTCTCCTTCGGCAACAGAGTGTCACCCGATATCGGCCTTGAGGCCGCTACGGTTTCCGTCGCTGAGGGAATTACAGAGGCTTTTGGTGGCGACTCTGACTCCGGCTGTGGTTTTTCGGAAGGTTGAGGTTGATGAGACACCAATGACCAGCCTCGTTTGTGGTTATCGGGCACCAGATGATACTGGTACGTTCCTACGTCTACCACCTGGCCTGGATTAGTAAGGTCGAAATCAGCATCACCGCCTCCCGTCTGGATGATTTTAAGGCTATCTTCTGCTTTAGGGCTTTTACCGCTGTCAGTCACCCTGACGCCAAAATAGCCATTGGCTTCTCCTCTGACGAGCAGAAAATCGCCTCTGTGTTCGGCTATGTCGGTATTCATCCAGAAGGTTCCTGTTCCACTCAGCGTCTCCAAAAAAAGAATGGAATAATTTTTAGAGAATCCGCCACTGATGGAATAGTCAAAATAAAAATGTCCCTGATTCATGGATACCTTTCCGAATTTTGATACCTTTCCGGGATCCGGGTCATTGTCCAAATTAACACGGCCGGAGAGATTCAGATTGGCTTCACGTGTGTCCAACTCACCGTTATTGATAACATTGAGTTGCCCGCGCTCGCCGACGGTGACATCACCTTTAAGCGAGGCCGCAGCCACATCACCGCTAATTTTCAGGTTATTTATTCGTGCTTTCCCCATAAATACCCCTGTGGCACCATGAGTGATTTCCCCTCCCTCGACTATTACGCCATCATCATTACCAGAGATATCAAATCGCCCGTTCTCATAAACGTTGATGTTATCTACAGTGCCGGATTGAGCACTAAAAAAACCGCCTTTATAGACTTTACCGTCCTTGAATATGCCTTGATTTTTTAATGTCGCTATACCCTTATCTTTTATTACGGTATTCTCTGCGGTTCCCCCAAAGATGCTCTGATTCCCCGTATTTTCTACAGTGATATTGTTTGTATATCCTCCACTGAATACATCTTGCTGAGCCCAGTTTGGTGGAGAATAATTTTGGCTGTCACCCCTCAGTATCGTATCCGTTACCGTGCCGAACACTATCTGATGATTGCGATTCAACCCGTCCCATTCCTGCGGTGCCACAATTTCGCCAGATACCGTGGTTCCTTCAGCCACTGTTTCGGTAAAAAAAGCCGGTGTTTTTCCAGTGAATATCACTATGAGAATGTGAACTATTTTTGTTAAGATAGTTTTGGTCGTTTTCATTGGTTTTGTTTCCTTTAGACAGTAATAAAAGTAAATGAAGCGACTGGCGTGGAGTGCTACAACACTCCACGCACCTGCCTGGTTGCGTTTTTTCTGAACACGAATCAACAATGTTGATAACCATTACAAAGGGATCTCCTCTTTCCATCTTCTTTTTGCGATGGGGGGGTTCTTTCCTTCGCCTGATTTTACGGCGAAAAAAATTACTGGGGTGACTGTTTTCTAAACCAGTCCCCACAAACTTGTTATTATTTGAGTTTTTCTATATCGAAGCCGTAAAAAGTGTTAGATCCAAGTGCTCTGAAGTGAGAGTTAGTGGCTTTGATCCAATACCCTCTTTTTTAGTGGGAGGGTCTGAATACGTCGGCACCAATCTATTCTTTGCCCTCTCTGAAATATCAAAACCATGCTAAATAAATTAATACTAAACTAAAGACCTATGTTTTATAGATCCTAATGATGTTACATATTTTTTAATTACATTTCATTATTTTATTTTTATCATTCTCATGAGGACTCACCCTCCTGTTCAACTTCTTTATGGGTTAATGCGCGGCTCTTCTCTGTGTCTGCTTGTGAGCTCACCGGTTCTCTGCTCAGCGAAGGGGTCTCTTCGTCCACGACATTGTTTAACTTCCTCCTCTTTTTAAGGGGTAATTTTTTACTCTCATTGTCGTCACATGGGCGTCTGTTGAAATATCTCTCGACTGAGACTTGTCTGTGGGTCCTTTCTAGAGGGTGCGATGTAGAGGCAGATATCTTTTGTGAATGGGGCATTCTCCTCTTGGGATACTGTGTCACATACATAAAGGATGTGGCCGCAATTCTAAGATGTTGAAGTTCAATCAAAGCGGGCTGAATGACCTTAATCTACAGATTTGTACCTAATGCAAATGGCCGCGGAATCGGTGGGGGTGACGCTGGAATTTGCCTCCGCCCAGCTCAGCCATGAGGATATGAGGGACCTGGAATCCGGCTATTTGACCTTAGACGTTCTGGAATCGTCCCTGGCGATGAAAGCCAAACAGGCGAGAGTAGGCGAGAACAGGGAGAGAAGAGGAAAAGGGACTTTTAACGGCTGTGATGGATTTTGTGATAATCTGATGAAAAACCCTTCAATTGATTCAGTATCAAGATGAGCAAAAAATTCACCCCCACGCCGCATGACGCGTTATTCAAACAGTTTTTAAGTGAAAAAGAGACGGCGAAAGATTTTTTTGAGATATGGCTGCCTGATGAGATTAAAGCGCTGTGTGATTTCACGACAATGCAAGTCGAGTCAGGGTCTTTTATCGATGAAAAAATGAAGGCCTATCAAAACGATATTCTCTATTCATTGAGAACCCAAAAGGGGAAAGCCTATCTTTATATTTTGATTGAGGCGCAATCGACTCGGGATAAGCTGAGTGCGTGGCGATTAATGCGGTATAGCATGTCGGCGATGCAAAAGCATCTGGACGCGGGGAATAAAACGCTGCCGTTGGTGTTTCCAGTTTTATTTTATATGGGTAAGAAAAGTCCCTATTCCTACAGTACCCATTGGTTGGATTGTTTTGAGGACAGAGCGTTAGCGGAGCGGATTTATACCCAGCCCTTCAGACTGGCGGATGTGACGACACTGGACGATGGCGAGATTATGAAGCATCGCCGGATGGCGTTATTAGAACTGGTTCAAAAACACATTCGGCGACGGGATATGAGCGAGTTACTCAATGAAATTGTCGATATTTTATCGTATAATGAATATACAGATAATCAAGTCATGACGATGATGAACTATCTGATTCAAGAGGGGAACGCGACAAACCCGATGCAGTTTATCACTGAGATAGCGAAGAAATCAGAGAAACATGAGGAGGCCCTGATGACGATGGCTCAAGCATTAAGAGAAGAAGGGATTCAAAAAGGCATGCAAAAAGGCATGCAAGAAGGCATGCAAGAAGGCATGAAAAAAGGAAAACTGGAAGGAAAACTGGAAGGCATTCAAGAAGGTATTCAAGAAGGTATTCAAAAAGGCAGACAAGAAGGGGAAAAACAGGCTTATATGAAGATAGCGCGACAGTTGCTCGAAAGTGGCATGGGGAGACAATCACCTGGAACTTGTCCATGAAGTTCTTTGCTTGCTGGTTGATCAGTTGGCTCTGAGCTGTGTTTTGAGACGAGATATTGCGCCCTACATTAGAGAGTCTTGAATAGGCCTGATCTTGACTCACTCCATCAGAAAAACCGCGCCCTAGGGTACTCTGGAATGCCTCAGATTTCTGATTTTGCAGCGCCTGGGCAGAACTCACTCCAGACGCCAAAGTTGAGCCAAGCGAAAAGGAACTGATCATGCTTTCTGAACCATTCGCAATCGCACCACTGAACTGGTTGTGATTATACGCTGGCTGGCTCTGCATGACCGGGCCTTGCTTCAGCAGGTCTGGTGTTTGCATCTTCTCGTCAACATGGTCAGCTCCACTAATTCTGGATGCCAAGCTGGTGAAGGCGTAGGTACTCCCTGTGACGATAAACAGTGAAATCACCGGGGTGGCCGCAGCCAGCATCCCGCCTGTTGCAATCCAGTGTTGTAGTACATCTCCTGTCGAAGATAGTGCGTACATAGAGTTGAGACCACCCGCACTGAGGCTAGACATCTCGTTAGACGCGGCGGTATGAACAAAAAGGTTGATGATCGAGAGAACCGGCATCCAGAGCTGAATCCAGAGTATGGTTTGCACATATTTACCGGCTAACTGGAGACCGAAGCTACCCATTACGATGATAAAGGCAATGATCGGAGTGATAGCGTAAATGAAGCCCTCAAAGAAAGTCAGCATTGGGCGAACGACAGTCATAAACATAGACTGTTCTGCGGCCCATTGAGTGTTCCGTTGCTGGATAGCCTGGTTGATCATCAATGCAGAGCCGTAGTCCTGGAGATCCTGATAACGTCCCGCGGCGGCTTCATAATAAAGAGGTTCCAGAATGGCGGCTTTCAGGTAGTCGATTGAGGATGTAGTGGTGGCTCCCATCGCTTGAAGCGAATCGGTTAGCTTCGTTATGGCGTTATCGCCGGTTGATGTATCAATACCAAGCAGATTGTTTAGAGCATCGACAACAACTGGACTACTTAGGTTTGCGGTTGCAGAACTCATGGCCACCCAACCGTCAGTACAGGTGAAATCATCGCCATCTGGGTTGGCAGTAGATAGGTATAACCGGGTTCCGTAAAGCTGTGAGTTGAACCGCAAAGCTGAGTCAGTGGAACGGTTCATAAGCTCGTCAAGGGACATCAGATTGAGATCGACTTTTGTTAACGTGCATTCACGGATGTAGTTATTCCAGGAGCGTCTCACGTCAACGTAGCCCCCGCCATTTGCTGAATTAAGAGCTGTGAACACTCCTGTGTCATAGGCTCGCCTTCTTACGTCGTTCAATAGCTTTAACGTTTCGGAGAAATGGCTTTCCGTGACATTGGGGACGATCACTCCATACCCGGTTTCAAACAAGTGGGTAATAGTGTATCCCACATTGGATATGACACCACCAGCGAAGCCAACACCAATAGGCACATTGGCAACGACTCGAACTTGCCCAGTGTAGGCGTCTTCGATGGTCACAGTTGTGTTAGGTCCGAAGAAGCAAGCATACAGAATCCAACCGAGCAGAACTTGTTGAAAGTTGATTTGCTTCGCACCTTGAAAGACGGATTGAATGCAGATCATCAATACACCGAGTAGTAGGCCAATACTGACCATTTTCTCGAAGTCTCCAGTGCCGGTGATCATGGATACAGCAATCAGGATTTGCTCCAGAAAAGCAGAATCACCGATAGAGTGGATTGAAAATTCTCCCATTCCAATAGCCCCTTAGTTTGTGCCAGGAGGATGGGACAAAGTTGCCAGCATGTATTTTTGTTTGCGGATATTGTCCAGTAAGTTGTTGTATTTCTCAATCTGGCTTGCCAAGTCGCCATACTGAGAAGACAGAATCGTGTATTCGCCGCGGATTTGCTGTTGTGATTGCGCGAGCAGTTCCAGTGCTTCTTTTTTGTAGGGTGACTTGCTGTTCGCCATCGCAATGCGAGCGGCACGGAAGAACTCTTCCGAGAAGCTATACATCATTGTCAGGGCAATCGCTCCTGATGACTCGGTGGCGAACAGGTTAGCGCCGTCTTGCGAAAGAACAGACAAGTTTCGGACGATGGTACCCATCCCACCAGGGAGGTTAGATACAAAGGCTTTTTCTGGGTCAGTCAAGGTTCCTGAGTTCGTTGCGTATTTATAGATAACTCCCGGTGTGGAGCTGGTTCCCAGCAGCATGTCCGTAATCTGATTTTTGATTCCTTTGAGTACGACTGTTTTGTTGGTGGTCCCAGCACTCAAACAGTGGGTCGTATCGCTATCGCAGGAGTAGATCTTAACAGAACCTCCTGAAATCAGGTCCGAAAGGGTGATCTTATTGCCGGGCAAAGTCGTCAGAGGTGTAGTTTTTGCGCCAGATCCAGTTGAATTAGGGTCGTTGACCAGATCACCTATGATGACCGTGCCGGTTAAAGACATAATTGATTCGAGCAGGGTGTTATCCCCGTACTGGAACCATGTGTTCGCGTTGTTGCTCTTTAGCTGCTTCCAGACAATGTTGCCAATCATCTTGTTGTATTCATCAGGCTTGTTGGCTTTCAGCTCTTCTAGAGGGCTCTTGCCGCTGGTTTCCTGCTTAGACCCGAAGAAGTCTTCGTACAGGCCGGAAGTCGTGGCGGTGATAGAAGCATCAGTCTTGTGCTTAAAGTCCATACTACTTGTAAGGTCGTTGACGAGCCCTTGAGCGAGCTGACACGAGTTGCCCAGATGTTGATTTAGAGCTTGTACTTTCTTCTGGAAGTTCTCTATCCACTTCGCTCCGTCGGGGAAAACGTTATCCAGTGCAAGTTGGAAGGCATAGCCTTTTGCATTGGCTGCGACAGCCCGAAGAAGCTGCACTATTTGGTCGGCGTTAATAAAAGAAAGCGAACCACCGAACAGATCTACACCTCCACAACCTGCTTTCCATGATGGAGGGGCAGAGCTAACCAAGTTCTCGTCGAAGATCCGGTTTTTGGCAGTGAATCGGCCACCCGCTAACACACCGCGCCGCTGGCTTTCATAAACGCCTGGCGGTGTTGTATTACTCATTTCATTGAACAGCTTGTCCATCTGAGATTGGAGGCCGTTAGATGCCATAGCTCCTGTCGTAGCCATGAAGAGACTGGTTGCCACATTTAGAGCAATCAGGTTCCTTTTTACTGTTTTGTGCGTGACCATTTTAGTTCTCCTGTAATTTGTCACGGATGTACTTCATGAGTTGTTCCGGTGGCACAAAGTTGTCTTTATCTCCGCTCGCTTTTGAAAGCTGTTTGAGGTCAGACCCCAGCTCTGGTGAGGCCAAGCGTTCTGCTATGTTGTTTTCTAGGTTGAGTACCGGACGGGTGCGGTTGAACTCTTCGTCAGTGACCCAGCCATTGTGTTTTGAGGCGACCAAAATCCGGTGGTTCAGCTCAGGAAGTGACATTGATCCTTGTCCTATCGGCGCGAACTGACCATCCGGAGATGCGAGGTAAACAGCAGGGAAAGTCACTATGCCAAGTTGTTTGGCATGGCCTTCATCGGTCTTATAATGAGGAAAAAGTCCACTGGGGAGAGGTTTACCATCCATAGAAACCGGGATAATCGAGAAGCCTTCTCTTTGTTCAAGCATTTTGATGAGCGGAGCTTGTAAGTCGCTGTAGTCGTCATCTGATTTGTAGAAAAAGAAAATACCTACGCGGTCGGCAACGCTTTTGAGTAGCCTGTTTTTGGCGTTGCCAGCGTCACGGTCAACCTGTTGCGAAGCAAATGTGGCCGCAGGACGTCGCGTGATTTCATCCAAGAAGGGATCCCCTACGACAGAAAGCTCTGTTGCATCAGAAAATTGCTCTGAGCGGTCTATTGCAAATCGCTGCAAGTAGAGGAACGTCCTGACGTTTTCAACGGTCGGGTTGTTCCAGGCAAGGTCTTTGTACTTGGGGAGGTTTTCCCTAAACCATTTTGCCGAGAACATTTCTGGACCGACAGGTTGTGAAATGGCAGGAGGCTTAGGCGGTGTTGGCTTCGCTTGCGCCACAGGCTTAGTCTTGAGTTCTTCGGTCTTTTTCTCTGGTTCTTTTGGTTCTTCTTTATACCAGAACCAGCCCTCTTCTTTTCGCTCATAGAAACCAGTTCTAGTGCTGTCTTGAGCCCAGACTTGGTGTGAAGCCCCCAGCGTGAGCGCCGCTAGGAGCAGTAAATTCAAAGGTGATTTTTTCATAGTCTCACGCCACGTATTTTCCCATGATCGATATGGTAGAGGTGGTCGGCGTGAAATTAGGCAGGTGGAAGCGCCCAATTAGGGCGCTTAGAGCGTTTTATTTGTGAACTTTCACATGTGAAAGTTTTATTGGTTCGCTGAGTCGTCTTGTTGCGACTCAATAATCATTTTTCGCATCACCGCCATGATGGCTTGTGCCGTTTGAGCTCCCCCGAGGAGCTGGCTCTTGCCTGTTTGGTTGTCCACTACAAAGGTGGCTGGAGTACCGTTGACGCCATAGCTCTTGGCTTTCTGGATGTCAGCTTCCACCTTTTCTTCATACTTGCCAGAAGCGAGACACTTCCGGAACTCATCCAGATGAGCGCCAACCCCCGTAACCAAAGAAGCCAAATCATCAACACCCCGACCATTACCCTGAGAGTGGTGGAAAATATCGTTCACAAAGACCCAGAAGCCACGGTTGCCTTTTTGTTCAGCAATACATTCAGAGGCCAAGGCTTCTTTGTGAGCCGCTGGGTTATGGAAATCGAGGGGCATATGCTTCCATTGCCAGTTAACGTTACCTTTGCTGGCATCCACAATCTGCTTCGGCGTGTCGTGGAATTCCTTACAGAATCGACACTCTAAGTCTGAGAACTCCACCAGCGTGAAGCGAGCCCCGATCTCCCCATAGAGGTGCTTGCCATCCTCGACCTTCTCAGGTACAGCCTCGAACTGAGCGAATTTCTGATCGATTTCTGCTTGCTGTTTCTGCGAGACAAACTTGTTGATACTTTCTGCCACAGCCGCCTCGAACTCTGTCTTATTTTTGAAGGTGACGACTTTTTTGTCCTTGTCCTTGATTTCATTAACTGCGGACTTCACGTTGGCGATTTCTTGCGCCAGATTCTTCCCTTTCACGAACTGGTAAATACCGAGGCTGGTTCCTACTACGCCTAAAAGAACGGCAACAATAACCGGGAGACGTAGTGATTTAGTGCTTTGTTCTGTCATGTCAAACTGCTCCTATCATTGACATCCTCCCCGCCCTGAAGGAAGAGGATTCCTACTGCGTTCAAGCGATGGCTTGAATCACTTCAGTGGGTTCCTGCTTCAACGGAGGGTCTGACTGCACCCTTCCTCCACAGGCTAAAACGGCATGCCCTGCCGCTAAAATATTACGTGCACCGTTGATATCCGCGTTTTCGGTATATCCGCACGCCAAACAGGTGAATTTGCTTTGTGACTGTCGGTTTTCTTTTGCTCACCAGCGTACAGGACTTTTCAAAAATGCAACCCCGTCTAGCTGCCCAATTCGGGCAACCTCATTTCACCACTGAACTTTCACATGTGAAAGTTTCCACGGCAGGAAAGAAAGGCTTTACCTGACCAGAACGTATGGATTGGTAGCGTTTCCAGAGTTTGATCACTTCTTTTTCGCTGAGAAGGTTTGTCTTGATGTAGCTGATTTTGAGTGCTTTTCCGGGGTAGGGCGCGGATAATTGGCAGACTTCTTGATCATCGCCTCGCATTTGCCCCGTTTCGCCAGTTCGGTGGCCGCTACAGATGTTGTCATGTTGTCACATCTCGTCATTATGTGTTTTGTTTAACAGTCGCTCGTACTCATTGAGCGCCCGACGAATTTTGGCTAAAGCGGTGGCTCGTTGTCTTAACGTGGCATACCTTCTTTCTACTTGCTGAATCAGTTCTTTTGCCCATGCTGGCTCTTTTTTGAAGTGCGTCATGCTGTAGGCGTGGCCGCGACCCTTCTTGATATGTGTCGATAGAACCCTTTTCTTTTGCCCCGGAACTTGCTCTACAAATCTGTTGCGATACCATTCTGCTACGAGGGATACCCCGAGAATACGAACACGAGTTCCTACACGACCTTGCTCGACCTCGGATGCTTCTTCACGCGCAGATTTGTGCGCGTTCCAGTACATGTCTGCTTCCTGCTGCGCTTCAACAGCAAGAACCGCTAAGGCGTGATCTATTTTACTTCGTACCTCTGCAACAAACTTGCGACTTTCTGCTTCCAACAGATCCTCTGTTATCTCGGATCGTTCTTCTTCTAGCTTAGGATCTAGCAGATCTAGCCATCGCACATTTGGTAGACTCACCTGAAAACCCTCCCAATTCCTATCCAAATAACTATCTATCTGGAATTTAAAGATGCTCATTCCAATACTGGAATCTACTTTTACCACCAGGCTAACCCATATTTGGAATTTTTAAAATACCCCTCTATCTATTTGGAATGTTGGAAAACTAATTCAATAGACCGTGATATATAAGCGAATAATAGCTATTAGATTCCAAATAGATAGTATCTATCTACTCATATTCCAAAAACTAAATTAACCATCTGCTTGTAGAAAGTGACAAAAGACTGTTAAAGAGAGCTGCTTACCTGTTGTTTTGAATCTATCCGTGCAGCGTTCCCATAGGTCTACCTTCTAAACGCCATTTTTGGGCAGTTACAGAGGCTGTCAGGTTGTGCTATTGGCTTTATCCTCTCTTCAACACGAGGAAAACAATCAAAAAGCAATCTCTGGAGGATTTCATGAAGCAGTTTGTTCTTGGTTTGTATATTGGCTAGTCCAATCCAACCTGAAAATGGCTATGGGACATAAAGGCGAGTCAGCTTGTATAGTTGTGGAGCTCGGACCAGTATTCAGGAGCAGAGTGTTCCAGAACTCTATCGTGAACTCTCCCATATGCAGCACAAGGCGCGTAGTGATCGACTACGCGCTCTGGTTCTATTGGGTCTTTATTCTCTTTGATTTTCTGGCAACATGGGGTCTTTTGAACAACGGAGTTCAGATAATCAACCTTCACAGATTCAACCCGAGCCAGTGCAGGCTGACAAAAAACTGAGATCTCAACGTGATAAATTTAAAGGAAAACTAATGGAATCTGTATGACATGAAAGACAACGAGGAGTTCTCTGCGCTAACAGCGGCTGAGCGCAGGGAGTTAATAATCGCAGAGTTAAAGCGAAAGAGCCGCATACGAACCCTCTTGCGAGGGCTTCCGCTAGATGAGGTGAGGGAGATTATCGACAGAATGGAAGGTGTTCTTAATGAGTTGGAGGAAGAGTACAAAAAGCGAGAAGAAGCAGAAAAAGAGAAGCGAGATCAGGCCAAACGAATAATGAGCGACATGGAATCGTGCGGTGTTGACATCAACCTGCTTAATGAGATGTTTACATGCAAATCAGAACCTGATAATGCCAAATACTCAAAAGACGGGGTTCCCTGGAGTGGTCAGGGGCGACGTCCTGATGCTTTTAAGGGACTGGGGCCTGTCGAGCTGGAGCGGTATCGGATTCCACATAAGAAGTAAAAAAAAAGAGCGTCTCAACTTTGCGGCGCTCTTTTTCTGGTTGAATGTAAAAGTCTGAATTTAATCTGACATTTCACTATTCATTATGATGCAGAGAGGAAAGTTAAAAATAAATCAGGCAGAGAAAATCATCAAACCAAAATTTGTGTAAGTGCCCATATTCCGATTATTTATTAAATAAAAGAGGATATGAGCAATGTCAAAAACAAAGAGATTACCCGAGACTCCCTAGCAAGCACAGATACGGCAAATATCTAGCGAATGAGCAAAAGACATCAAAACCGAATCTGATCTCAACAACGTGTTGAATCAATTCGTTAAAATGACGATAGAGCCTCGTAGATATCAGCCTTTAGGCCAGGCTCTGTGTGGCTTCTTATTTCAGAGCTTTGCATGGGTTCACCACTGAATAGGGCCGAACTGACTCGCGCACAATGCGGCGGTCTGCGTCGGTTACAGCCTGACTGGAGCAAAAGTGTGTCCAGGCATTCAGATAGTCTTGATAGGTATGGGTTGGCGGTATGCAGCCAGTTACAACATCCTTGGGAATGCTTGTCTCACCCTCATCTTCAACAAAGCGCCAGTCGTGCTCGTCCATCCCTTTACCGCTATCGCAGTAGCGCTCCCAACGCGACAACTCATACAATGAGTAGCCTTTACCTTTTCTTATGGATTTGAAGGTTTTGATGGCTTCGTTCACGTCACCTTGTTCCTTAATTCCAACAGTTTTTTTTTCTGCACCCGATCTGTCTTTGGCCTTGTTCATCGTCGCACCGACATTACCGTCACCCAGGACATGTATATAACCTGGCTGGCGCAAGGCAGCACCACCGAGACTCATGTTGTCCCACGCCAGAGAAAGTTCCCGGTTAACTCGGGCTGGTTTATCACTCTCGGCAGGGACAACTTGGGATTGCTGCTTTTGTTCATGGGTGTTCGAGGCGCACCCAGCCAGAATTGCCACTCCCAAAATTGCTATCAGTTGTCTCATTGTGTCGTTCCTCTTCAAAAAAATTTTGATAAACCCATTCTAAAAGGGGGAAGAAGGAAAGCGGGTTTCTCAAACTGCCCAAATTGGACAGATAGGCGTATGTGCGAATTAAAGGTGTTTTGAGAGCATGTAGTGACGAAAAATACGATAGGAATATGGTCAACTTACATGATGAGAGCCCTGAAAAAGTTATTTGGTGGGCGAAGTGGAGTGATCGAGACCGCGCCAAGCGACAGAGTTATGCCGCTTAAAGACGTGGAAGATGAAGAAATCCCTCGATACCCGCCTTTTGCCAAGGGCCTGCCAGTGGCCCCACTAGACAAGATACTGGCAACCCAAGCTGAACTGATTGAGAAAGTGCGGAACTCTCTCGGTTTCACTGTGGACGAGTTCAACCGGCTTGTTTTGCCGGTTATTTACCGGTATGCCGCGTTTGTTCACCTTTTGCCAGCTTCCGAATCTCACCATCACCGTGGAGCTGGTGGCTTGTTCCGGCATGGACTTGAAGTTGCTTTTTGGGCAGCTCAGGCATCGGAGTCTGTCATATTCTCCATTGAGGGAACGCCTCGGGAACGCCGTGATAATGAGCCACGTTGGCGGCTTGCCAGTTGTTTTTCCGGGCTTCTGCATGATGTCGGCAAACCGCTATCAGATGTGTCCATTACGGACAAAGATGGATCGATCACATGGAATCCATATTCGGAGTCACTTCATGACTGGGCGAACCGTCACAAAATAGACCGTTATTTCATTCGGTGGCGCGATAAGCGACACAAAAGACACGAGCAATTCTCTCTGCTTACGATAGACCGCATCATTCCGGCTGAGAGTCGTGAGTTTCTCTCTACGTCTGGCCCTTCCATTATGGAAGCTATGCTTGAAGCGATCTCTGGAACCCGCGTCAACCAGCCTGTTACCAGACTGATGCTCCGTGCTGACCAAGAGAGCGTCTCCAGAGATCTTCGCCAGAGCCGTCTTGATGTTGACGAGTTCTCTTATGGTGTGCCTGTCGAACGATATGTGTTCGACGCTATCCGTCGCCTCGTGAAAACAGGAAAATGGAAAGTCAATCAGCCTGGAGCAAAGGTTTGGCATCTCAACCAAGGTATTTTCATTGCATGGAAACATCTTGGCGATCTCTACGACTTGATCAGCCACGACAAGATCCCTGGCATTCCGAGAGACCCTGACACGTTGGCAGATATTCTCATCGAGCGCGGGTTCGCTATACCTAACACTGTGCAGGAGAAAGGTGAACGAGCGTATTACCGTTACTGGAAAGTGCTACCAGAGATGCTCCAGGAAACGGCTGGCTCCGTGAAGATACTAATGCTCCGCCTTGAATCGAATGACCTGGTGTTTACCACTGAGCCGCCTGCGGCAGTTACAGCGGAAGTCGTTGGAGACGTTGAGGACGCTGAGATTGAGTTCGTTGATCCAGAGGAGGACGATGACGAGCAGGAGGAAGGCGAAGCGGCTCTAAACAATGACATGTTAGCAGCGGAACAAGAGGCCGGGAAGGCTCTTGCTGGGATCGGTTTTGGTAATGCTGAAAACGACAATCCACTGTTCACTGACGCGCCAGAACAAAAACGGCCTGAGTCCGATTTGCCTCAGACGGACAAACTTGAGCAGAAAGGAAAGGATGCAAAAACAGTGCTGAATGAGATATTGGCTGGCTATGGAGAGGCCTCCATACTTCTTGAGCAGGCAATCATTCCGGTTTTGGAAGGGAAAACGACTCTGGGTGAAGTTCTATGCCTGATGAAGGGGCAGGCGGTAATCCTGTATCCAGAAGGTGCTCGGTCATTGGGTGCTCCGTCCGAGGTTCTCTCGAAGCTATCCCATGCAAACGCGATTGTTCCTGACCCAATTATGCCTGGTCGCAAAGTTCGTGATTTCAGCGGCGTCAAAGCAATTGTTCTGGCGGAACAACTTTCAAGTGCCGTCGTTGCGGCCATTAAGGATGCTGAGACTTCAATGGGCGGATACCAAGATGCCTTCGAGCTTGTTTCCCCTCCTGGGGCAGATGCAAGCAAGAGTCAGTCTGCTCAGAAAAAACAGAGTCAAAAAAAGCCCCAGCAACAGCAGCAGAAGACTGATGTTGGCTCTGGGGAAACCGCTCCAGCACAAAATGCGACAGGCAAATCCTCCCAGCAGCCTCCGAAAGAAAAGAAAGTCGATGTTGACACCGTGGTTGAGGATAAGAAACGTAAGCCGGTTGAAGAAAAGCAGAATCTGGCTCGACTCCCCAAACGAGAAGCTCAACCAACAGCCGTAGAACCCAAATTCGAGCGGGAAAAAGAGCTGGGGCATGTCGAGTGGCGAGAAAGGGAAGATCAGGAGGTGAGGGAATTTGAGCCGCCTAAGGCGAAAACAAATCCGAAAGACATCAAGGAGGAGGACTTCCTTCCGTCAGGTGTCATTCCTCAAAAAGCGATCCAGATGCTCAAGGACATGATCCAGAAGCGTTCTGGCCGATGGCTGGTAACGCCTGTTTTGGAAGAGGACGGCTGCTTGGTCACCAGTGACAAAGCCTTTGAGATGATTGCTGGAGAAAACACAGGCATCAGTAAACACATCCTTTGCGGTCTGCTTAGCAGGGCTCAGCGACGACCTTTGCTCAAGAAACGTCAGGGAAAATTATATTTAGAGGTAGATGAAACATGACAATGAGTTATGACCCGCTCGCCTACGAGATGCCGTGGCGGCCCAACTATGAGAAGAATGCTGTGGCAGGCTGGCTTGCGGCTTCCGGCGCGGCCTTGGCAGTGGAACAAGTCAGCACCATGCCTCCGGAGCCTTTCTATTGGATGACAGGGATCTGCGGTGTGATGGCAATGGCACGTTTGCCAAAAGCTATCAAACTTCACCTGCTCCAGAAGCATTTGAGAGGCCGAGACCTTGAGTTCATTTCCATTGCAGAACTCCAGAAGTACATCAAGGACAGGCCGGAAGACATGTGGCTTGGGAGTGGTTTCCTTTGGGAGAACCGCCATGCTCAGCGCGTGTTTGAGATCCTGAAACGAGACTGGACCTCTATCGTCGGAAGAGAATCGACGCTTAAAAAGGTTGTCCGAAAAATACGGGGTAAGAGAAAAGCGCTGCCAATCGGCCAGCCCTGGATTCACGGGGTTGAGCCAAAAGAAGAGCAGCTGATGCAGCCGCTCAAGCATACAGAGGGGCACACCCTGATCGTAGGGACCACTGGCTCGGGCAAGACCCGTCTGTTCGACATCTTGATTTCCCAGGCCATCCTACGCGGGGAAGCGGTGATTATCATAGACCCGAAAGGGGATAAGGAGATGCGAGACAATGCCCGACGTGCCTGTGAAGCTATGGGGCAACCAGAAAGATTCGTCTCATTCCATCCGGCATTCCCGGCAGAGTCGGTGCGTATAGACCCTCTGCGAAACTTCACCCGCGTGACTGAAATCGCAAGTCGTCTGGCTGCGTTGATCCCGTCCGAAGCAGGGGCCGACCCCTTTAAGTCGTTTGGTTGGCAGGCGCTTAACAACATAACTCAGGGGCTGGTTATCACTCATGATAGACCTAACCTGACAAAGCTCCGTCGTTTCCTTGAAGGAGGCGCGGCAGGCTTGGTCATCAGAGCCGTTCAAACCTATTCCGAACGAGTTATGTCTGACTGGGAGACAGAAGCGGCAGCCTATCTGGAGAAAGTCAAAAACGGTTCTCGTGAGAAAATCGCTTTCGCATTGATGAAGTTTTACTACGAGGTTATTCAGCCTGAACACGCCAACTCTGACCTTGAAGGTCTGTTGTCTATGTTTCAGCACGACCAAACCCACTTCTCCAAGATGGTTGCAAACTTGCTGCCAATCATGAATATGCTGACGTCCGGAGAACTCGGGCCGCTGCTGTCTCCAGACTCTTCTGATCTGAGTGATGAGCGCCAAATCACTGATTCCGCAAAAATCATCAATAACGCCCAAGTGGCCTATCTGGGTCTCGACTCTCTGACCGATAACATGGTGGGCAGTGCGATGGGCTCTATCTTCCTTTCAGACCTCACTGCGGTTGCAGGTGACAGATACAACTACGGCGTCAACAACCGGCCTGTAAATATCTTTGTGGACGAAGCTGCTGAGGTGATCAACGACCCGTTCATCCAGCTTCTCAACAAGGGTCGGGGCGCGAAACTTCGTCTATTTATTGCAACCCAGACCTTTGCCGACTTCGCTGCTCGACTCGGCAGCAAAGACAAGGCACTCCAGGTTCTAGGGAACATCAACAACACCTTTGCTCTTCGTATTGTCGATGGGGAAACTCAGGAATACATCGCGGATAACCTGCCCAAGACACGCCTCAAGTACGTCATGCGGACTCAGGGCCAGAATTCCGATGGCAAGGAACCCATTATGCACGAAGGCAACCAAGGCGAACGTTTGATGGAGGAAGAAGCAGATCTGTTCCCAGCCCAGTTGCTGGGGATGCTTCCGAACCTGGAATACATAGCCAAGATTTCAGGCGGAACAATTGTAAAAGGCCGTCTGCCCATATTGATCCAGTAAGAGCAGAGTGATGTGTTACAAGAAATATAGTCATTACGGGGTAGCCATCATGGTCGATGTGAACCCCTTCGACAGGGTTATGAATGCGTTGAAAAGTCGTGGACGCAAGAACGCCCATATCCTGAGCATCCTTCAATTCGACTGGCCTGCATCTGAGATCATCATTGAGAAGCTGAGCTGTTACATCACAGACGGTATCAAGGCGAATAAAGAGCCGGTGATTTACCCGATCATCGAAGAGGCACTCCATCGCTACAGTCAACTGGTGTTTCATGAGCAGAGAGAAAAGTACGAAGATCCGGCCAGAATAGGGGCATTTTTGGAGACCATCATCACCGAAACATGCAGAGCTCTGGAAGTTAAAATTGTCGCTTTCGGCGGTGATTCATGGTCCGTTGATTCAGGAGAACCGTTCTCCCTGTGGCTTTCTACCCATCCAGGAGAATTATCTATTAACCCACAGCCACATGATAATGAAAAATCATTGAGGGGCTTGCTGTATGAGCTCATCACCTGTGAGAGCGTGAAAACCGTTTTAAGGAGAACCGACTATGAACAAGCCGTGGTTGCTGGTCGCATGGCTGCTGGCTATTGAGTTTCTGGTGATACTGCTACTGATCCCTGGAGATTGGACTGACAGGGCAATCAAAAGAGAATCCGCTCTGGTGGAGCAGAGTCTGGGAATCGAAGCCAAAGACTGGATACAGGACAAAGCATCCAGCTGGTTCCGGTCTAGCATCATTGATTCTGGATTCTACGAAGGGATGACCCAAACGCTTATCCCAACAGAAGAGGAGCGCCAAAAATCTAAAGGTATGCAGGACATGGGTCAGGGATGGTTCGCTTGGGTCAAAGGTCGCATGGAAGCCCTGGTAAACGTCATCTACCAGTTTTACACCAGACTGGCTTTGCTGGCTGCGTGGGCTCCCTATATGCTTATCCTGTTCGTGCCTGCTGTGTATGACGGGATGATGACCTGGCGAATCAAACGAACCAACTTCGACTATGCAAGTCCGGTTCTGCACCGCTATAGCGTTCGCGGAACGATGTACCTGATGGCGGGTTTGTTCATCGCATTCTTCATCCCTATAGCACTCGATCCGGTTGTCATTCCACTGACAATGATGACGTGTTGCGTACTGGTTGGCCTGACTTTTAGCAATCTCCAGAAGCGGGTATAGCCGCTTTCAACTTTCACATGTGAAAGTTTTTCGTCTCTCTTTATAATACACATCACGAATAAATCTCCTCAAGGTGCTCAAATAGGGCCGTATCAGCACTGTGCCTATATTGTTCAATGTAAGAGACGATAACTCCCCGGATGACGGCAAATTATTTGGAGGGTATATGTCGGCACAAACTCACGTCAGAGAAAGTGAAAGCTCCTCTGGCTCATTCATCTCCTGGCAGTTTCTTCTCTGTCAGGTGATGTTCGCTATCGGTCTTGTTGCGGATGTCAACTCGAAAAAAGATTCAGGGGGGGGCCTAAAAACCAATAACCGATCCAGTCAAAGCAAAAAGGGCAGCTCAGGCTGCTTTTTTTTATTTGTCGCTGGAAGTGCCCGAAAAGGGCGCGAAGCCGTGGCAGAAAATCAGTGACCCTGAATGAGAATACAGGCCAATAGGAAAAAAAGAGGGTTGCTATGAAGCCTATACCGCGGCGGGTCGATGAACCCCCGCATCTGCTGTTGTGGAGCGCAGATGAGTTGGCTCCAATGCTTTTGGGGCTGACTATTGGGGTAATCATCGGCAAGGCCCTGATCTGCTTTTTGGGTGGGTTACTTGTCACCAACCTTTATCGCCGATTCAGGGACAATCATCCGGATGGATACCTGCTCCACATGATCTACTGGGCCGGGTTCATTGTGACCAAGGCCAGATCTCTCAAGAACCCGTTTGTCCGGAGGTATTTGCCTTGAACCTGAAGAAGTATCTCAAGACCTGGGAAGGGACCCAAACAGAAAACCAGTGGGGGCGAGTCTTTCAGGGGGGGCTTATCGCTATCGTATTCCTGCTGGTGCTGCAGGTGTTCAGAAAGGAAACCATCGTCACTATGCAACCGTTCACTCTGACGGAAGAAGCCTGGGTAACAAAAAACAACGCCTCTCAGTCGTACAAAGAGGCTTGGGGTTTTGCCTTTGCTCAGCTACTTGGGAACGTGACTCCGGGAACTGTGGATTTTGTTAAGGAACGGATCACCCTGCTTCTCTCCCCGAGCATCTATCAAGACGCGATAGATGCCATCGAAATTCAAGCTCAACAGATCAAGAACGACCGAGTGACCATGCGGTTTGAGCCGAGATTTGTTGAGTATGAGCCCAAGAGCGACAAGGTTTTTGTCTATGGATATTCCTATGTCAAAGGGGCTTCTTCTAACGAGGAGCGTATCGAACGTTCCTACGAGTTTGCCATCAAGATTTCTAACTACGCGCCCGTGCTGGAATATATCGACACCTATGTAGGAAAGCCCCGCACCAAAACAGTTTTGGAGCAACTCCATCGCAAAGAAGAGAGCCGGAGAAAGCATGAAGAACAACGCTAAAATTTGTCTCCTGGCGCTGTCCTTGGCACTTGGAACATCATTGGCCTACGCCTCGGATGACATTCCAGTCGTCCCGGAAAGCGTTATGAAAAAGGTCGTTCCTGCCCCTGTGACGTCAGGACAAAGCTCTCATGAAGTCGTGGGTAGTGTGAATGAAAACCCTGTGTTGACTATGAAGCCTGGCGTGAACCAAATCATCCCTATTGCCATTGGTCATCCAAATCGTGTTGTAACGCCGTTCAGTAATCCGGAGATTGTGTCCACATCGCTGACTGGGGCAACCGATAACGGTCAATGCGGTGAGGTTTGTATCAAAGAAAACGTGGTCTATGTCGCTACGAATAAACAATACCCAGTGACGATGTTCATTACAGAAAAAGGCTCAGAAGCTCAAGCGCTAAGCCTGACGATGGTTCCAAGCCGCATTCCGCCCAGAGAAGTATTTCTCAAACTCGATGGTGGTGTAGGGATCACAGGCGCTTTTGCTAATACGAAGGCGGAGACATGGGAACAGAGTCAGCCTTATATCGAAACCATTCGCTCTGTGTTCCGCAAAATAGCCCTTGGAGAACTCCCTCAAGGTTACACATTGAACCGTATTCCTCCCAGGGCTGCTGTGCCGAGCTGTTCTCATCCTGGGGTTAAGGTGAATTTTAGCAAGGGGCAATACATGATGGGCCATCACTTGAACGTTTTCATTGGTGTCGCCCAGAACGTTTCTGACCAGCCTATCGAGTTCAAAGAGGCTCTGTGTGGAAGCTGGGACGTCGCTGCTGTTACTACGTGGCCTCGCAACGTGCTTGAGCCCGGTCAGAAAACAGAACTCTATGTAGCGAAGAAACAAAAGCGGGGAATTGCTCCTACGTCTAAGCGTCCTTCGCTATTGGGAGGGGGTCAATGATCAAAAGATTCTGGACTGAGCTAGACCCCAAAAAGAAACGCTGGGTGGTGATTGCGGGTGGTGTTTTTGTTCTTTTTGCTGTCGTGACGATGTTCTCTGGTGAGCCTAAGAAGGAAGAAAAACGCGGTAGACAAGACACGATCAAACATGTCCTCACAGATAAAAATACCCGAGAGATCGGGATAGATTCGCTGTCTGCCGATGTGAAGAGGGTGTCTCGTGAGAACTCTGATTTGAAAAAGGAGCTGGAGAGAGTCAAGAAGGAGTTGGAGGAAACAAAGGACACTGCAGGGAAGTCTAGTGATGTTGGCAGAGAGATTTCTCGCTTACGTCAAGACCTTGAACGTCTGACTCAGAAAAACATGGAGCTCGCGAAGAAGGTTGAAACTGGTGCGTCTGGTGGCAAAACGGCTTCATCGTCTCGGGATGCACGAGATGATGTCACCGGCACCTCAAATGGTGATGGTCAGTTTGTGGAGAAAAAGCTCGATTACAAAGATCCCTCATCATTTTTCCGTGATGCGCCACTCCCTGACTCGAAGGGTGGGGTTCCTGCAACTGGCAAAGGTGATGGTCGTGAAGCCACCAGGCCTGGCATCCAGATTGTGAGTTACTCACAGAAGCCTCCAGAAGTTGAAGTGAAAGACAACAAAGAAGATGAGTCTCTCTATCTGCCATCTGGCTCCATCCTGACCGGTGTGCTTATCAACGGTATGGACGCACCCACCTCTCAAGGTGCCCGTCGAGATCCGTTCCCATCAACGCTTCGGATTCAGAAGGAGGCCATCTTGCCCAACCGATTTCGGGCGGATGTCAGGGAGTGTTTCCTAATCGTTTCAGGCTATGGCGATCTAAGTTCGGAACGAGCTTACCTTCGCGGTGAGACATTCTCTTGTGTGAGGGAAGACGGAGGGGTTATCGAAGCGAGACTTGACTCTTACGCAGTTGGCGAGGATGGCAAAGCAGGTGTTCGTGGACGTGTCGTATCGAAGCAAGGCCAGATCATTGCTAAGAGCCTGATGGCTGGATTCCTTGGCGGAGCAGCAAAAGCATTTGATGTAAATCCAGTTCCTGTTGTCAACACCAACCCTGGGTCCAATACGCAATATCAGTCAGTGTTTTCTAACCAAATGTTGCAGGGGTCGGCTGTGCAAGGAGCGAGTAAAGCGCTGGATCGTATCGCTCAATTCTATATCGACATGGCCGAGGGCATCTTTCCGGTCATCGAGGTCGATGCTGGCCGACAAGTAGACATCATCGTGACAAAAGGCACCAAGTTACAAATTCGTTCCACCGGGGGCACCAATAAATGAACATTTTGACCAGAAAGGGCAGTTACAGAGGCGAGGCTCAAAAGAAACACAGGTTAAGCTCTGCAAAAATGTTGGGAGTGTGTGCAGCGCTTCTTGTTTTGTCAGGCTGTTCTTCGCTCAATATCGGTAGCGATGAGTATAGCTGTCCAGGAATCCCGAATGGTGTTCAGTGTATGTCAGCGCGAGACGTTTACGCCGCAACTCATGACGGAAATGTGACTCGTCCCGTGAAGCAGGAAGTCGAGGCCAAATCGGAAGCGGATGGCGGAGGTTCCTCCGACGTTTCAGTGAACTCATTTAACTCCGGAGACCCGGTGATTGACAACTATGTCGCCCCTCGTCTTCCGGATCGCCCAGTTCCAATTCGCACACCGGCGCAGGTTATGCGGATTTGGGTCGCTCCCTGGGAGGACACCAATGGTGATCTTATCGTGACAGGGTATGTCTACACCGAAATCGAACCGCGCAGGTGGGTAATGGGGGATGGCAGACCGCAAAGTGAGCCGGTTTTGAGACCGCTGCAAACGGTAAGACACGAACCGAAGTCTGAAACAACTAAATAGGAGATGTTCTTGATGAACGCAAATCAGTTGGCGAATGCCTCAAGTAAAAACACCGCCGTCTTCTTCTGCCTCGGGTTGATGGTGGTAGCCTTCCTGCTGGTGCCGGATGAGGCCCACGCGGGTACTGGTGGTACAGCGTTTGACGACGTATGGGTAACTCTCAAAGATTGGACCCAAGGTACTTTGGGTCGCATCGTTGCGGGTGCGATGATCCTGGTCGGCGTTGTGGGGGGTATCGCTCGCCAGAGTCTCATGGCTTTCGCTATGGGTATCGGTGGCGGTATGGGTCTGTATAATTCCCCGACCGTAGTGGAATCCATCATGTCTGCCACTCTGGAAAATGCAGAGAAGGTTATCCCGGCTGTTGTGCAGCTCAGCAATAGTTTGGGGATCTAAAAGACACCTTGCCGTTCATGAACAGGTGATAAGATAGGCTGCCCTTATCCTTTGGTAAAAAGTCCAGTCATAAGAACATCAACGTAGCCGAGAATAAACTGCCAGCATGTGGCCTGAGCTCAAGAGAGACTATTGGTTCTTGGATCGTCTATGCGAACTGCGAAGATACCGATGGTCGCATGAAGTCCTATGAATGGACCATTGCCGGTGAGTTGCAGAGCATCAGCTCAGATCGAGTCACTATCAGCAAGGGCCCCAATCAAACGATGCCGACAATTTCTTTGGCCGGGGTTGATGATTCTGGTGGAAAATCCGAAACTGTCACGATGAACTAATGCTCCATGCTCACAAAGCCCGGTCGCAAGCCGGGCTTTTTTTGTATCGCGCTGGAGTTGTCCAAATTGGGCTATTACAGAGGCGAGTCTGTCTCCATCCCCCAGATACACTGCCCAGCATCGAGTAATCCAATCTTAGGGGATAGACATGCGGACAAAATTACTTGGGACGCTGGTGGTGTTAGGGATTATTACCGGCACTGCTCATGCGTCATCGAAATTGGAAATCATCGATCCCAGAGCGGCAAAGATAGAGGACATCGTTAAGTTGCCCATAAAGGGCGTTCGTGCCGTCCAAAGTGACGGACAAATCATGTTCCTCTCCGAAAATGGGCGCTTTGTCATTTCAGGACAAATTTACGACCTGTGGAGTAAGAAGCCCCTCAACACAATAGCCCAGATGCGCGATGTGGCAGAGCGTATCCAATTCAAGAGCATGGGTATGGATGTGGCCACGCTAAACACTGTCTCGATGGGACATGGTGATAAAGAGGTCGTGTTATTTGTTGATCCTCGTTGTGCTGTATGCCACGAGGTCATTAACGATGCTCAATCGTTGGTCAGTGAGTACACCTTCAAAATCGTCGTCATCCCAGCCTTGGGAGCAGAGTCTAACCGTCTTGCCAAGAACTTGTACTGCGCGAAAGAGAAGACTCATGCGCTTGATGCGCTGATGAATAATACCTTGGGCACACTTCCTTCAAAAGAAACCTGCGACCCCGGCCAGTATGACCAAACGCTGCTGACAGCCCACTTCATTGGTATTGAAGGCGTTCCGTTCGTTGTTGCTCCAGATGGCCGCGTTAGTAAGGGACGTCCAAAGAGCCTGAAATCATGGTTGGAGAGTGCTGAATGATCGTAACCATCAAAAAGAAACTCGAAGAAACGGTGATCCCGGAGCATTTTCGAGCGGCCGGGATTATTCCTGTTTTGGCCTATGACGAAGACGATCATGTCTTCCTTATGGATGACCACAGCGTTGGCTTTGGTTTCATGTGTGAGCCTCTATGTGGTGCCGATGAAAAAGTTCAAGAGCGGATGAACGGCTTCCTGAACCAGGAGTTTCCATCGAAAACCACGCTCCAGTTTGTTTTATTCCGATCACCGGACATCAACCAGGAAATGTACCGAATGATAAATTTGCGTGACGGATTCCGTCACGAGCTGCTGACATCTGTCATTAAGGAAAGAATTAACTTCCTGCAGCACCACACCACTGATCGCATATTCGCTAAAACAGACAAAGGCATCTACGACAACGGCCTGATTCAAGACCTCAAGCTGTTTGTTACGTGCAAAGTTCCAATCAGTAACAACAACCCGAGCGAAAGCGAGCTCCAACACCTTGCTCAGCTTCGTACGAAGGTCCAATCGTCGCTTCAAACTGTTGGCCTGCGCCCTCGCACCATGAAGGCGGTGAACTACATCCGGATCATGAGCACAATCCTGAACTGGGGGCCGGATGCGTCGTGGAGACATGATGCTGTGGATTGGGAAATGAATAAGCCCATCTGCGAGCAAATCTTCGATTACAGCACCGATGTAGAAGTCAGTAAGAACGGCATCAGACTGGGCGATTACCATGCGAAGGTGATGTCCGCGAAGAAGTTGCCCGATGTTTTCTACTTCGGTGATGCGTTGACCTATGCAGGGGATCTGAGCGGCGGTAACTCCAGCATCAAAGAAAACTACATGGTCGTGACCAATGTGTTTTTCCCCGAGGCAGAAAGTACGAAAAACACTCTGGAGCGCAAACGTCAATTCACTGTAAACCAAGCGTATGGGCCGATGCTCAAGTTCGTGCCGGTGCTGGCGGACAAAAAGGAAAGTTTCGACATTCTCTATGAGTCCATGAAAGAGGGGGCCAAGCCCGTCAAGATCACCTACTCGGTGGTTTTGTTTGCTCCAACCAAAGAGCGTGTTGAAGCTGAGGCGATGGCCGCCCGAAATATCTGGCGTGAATCTCGGTTCGAGCTGATGGAGGATAAGTTCGTTGCTCTGCCGATGTTCCTCAACTGCCTGCCATTCTGCACCGACCGTGACGCGGTACGAGATCTATTCCGCCACAAGACCATGACAACCGAACAGGCTGCTGTAGTGCTGCCGGTGTTTGGGGAGTGGAAGGGAACAGGGACATACCATGCTGCGCTGATTTCGCGCAACGGCCAGCTCATGAGTTTGTCTCTTCACGACAGTAACACGAACAAAAATCTGGTTATCACTGCCGAATCCGGCTCGGGTAAATCGTTCCTTACCAACGAACTGATTTTCTCCTATCTGTCGGAAGGGGCGCAGGTTTGGGTTATTGATGCCGGCAAGTCTTACCAGAAACTGTCGGAAATGCTCAATGGAGACTTTGTTCACTTTGAAGAAGGGACGCACGTCTGTCTTAACCCGTTCGAGCTGATACAGAACTATGAGGACGAAGAGGACGCGATTGTCAGCCTCGTGTGTGCGATGGCCTCAGCTAAAGGCCTGCTGGATGAGTGGCAGACCTCCGCGTTGAAGCAGGTCCTTTCTCGCCTGTGGGAAGAGAAAGGCAAAGAGATGAAGGTTGACGACATCGCTGAGCACTGTCTCGAAGGTGAAGATGTACGACTAAGAGACATTGGTCAGCAGCTGTATGCCTTTACGTCTCAGGGTAGTTACGGGAAATACTTCTCTCGCAAGAATAACGTCAGCTTCCAGAACCAGTTCACTGTATTGGAGCTCGATGAGCTGCAAGGTCGTAAACACCTTCGTCAGGTTGTGCTGCTCCAGCTCATCTACCAGATCCAGCAAGAAGTTTTTCTTGGCGAACGAAACCGCAAGAAGGTCGTCATCGTGGATGAAGCATGGGATCTGCTCAAAGAAGGTGAAGTCTCTACGTTTATGGAACACGCCTACCGGAAATTCCGTAAATACGGCGGTTCCGTTGTTATTGCAACCCAGTCGATTAACGACCTTTATGAAAACGCTGTGGGCCGTGCCATCGCAGAGAACTCGGCCAGCATGTACCTGCTCGGCCAAACCGAAGAAACCGTGGAATCGGTTAAACGCAGCGGTCGTTTGAGCCTTTCCGAAGGCGGGTTTCACACACTCAAGACGGTACACACCCTTCAGGGCGTGTACTCAGAAATCTTTATCAAATCGAAGAGCGGTATGGGGGTAGGACGCTTGATAGTGGGCGACTTCCAGAAGCTGCTGTATTCGACCGATCCGGTGGACGTCAACGCCATCGACCAGTTTGTGAAACAAGGCATGAGCATTCCTGAGGCGATCAAAGCTGTGATGCGAAGCCGTCAGCAGTCTGCATAACCGGGAGACTGTAATGGACATTAAATCAATCGTAATCGCTGCCATTCTCGGTGCCTCTGGCGGCTTTGGCGGTAGCTACTACGTGATGGACGAACAAATGGCAAGCATCCATGAGCGCTTAAATCAAACCCCGCCTGTGGTCGTGGTCGATTTTGCCAAAGTGGCGTCGGCGTATCCGACAGGGTCTCCTCAGGAGGCGTTGGAGAAGCTGATGGTTAATACCAATAACGCGATTTTGAAGCTAAAAGACGCGGGGTATTTGGTGCTTGATGCCAGCGCCGTTGTCGGTGCGCCAAGTGATCTGTACCTCCCAGAGGAGGTGTTGAAATGAGATTCTCGCTCAAGAAGTATTTCGTCAAAAAAGAATCCTGGAAGCGTTTCTCGGTTAAGGCCGTTGTCACGTTACTGGTTCTTTGGGCTGCTGGTGTGGCCTTTGCCAGCCGATACCGCATTGGTATTGACCCTCAGCAGGGTAAGTGCCTACCGGGTTATACCTTCTTCCTCATCGACTTGAAAGACCCGTCGCTGGAGAGAGGGGCGGTTTACGCCTTCCACGCTAAGAACATGCCGCCTTTTTACAAGGACGGGACTCGCATGGTCAAAATCCTGACTGGGATGCCGGGGGATAAAGTGGAGATCAACGATAAATGGAAAATCACCGTCAACGGTGATGTCGTCGGAGAAGGGCTTCAGCTCGCAGGAAACCTAAATCTGCCTGAGAGCCATTTCTATGGCAAGGCCACGCTGAAAGATGGCCATTACTGGTTTATGGGCAAAAGCTCATTCAGCTTCGACTCACGCTATTGGGGAACGGTGAAAGATGATCAGATCATTGGGCGCGCATATCCCTTGTTTTAAGACCGTTCTGTCGGCACTGATGCTTTCTTTGGCAGGAAGTGCCTTAACTCAAGAGTCTCGGCTCACAGAGCAAGACAAGGTGCTTATTGAACAAGGAAAGCAACTTGCTCAGAAAGCTCACGACTTGGAGATGCCGTCGTTATTACAAAACCAGTACATGGATGAGGCACAGGCCGAAGCCAAGGCGTTTTTTAAGCAGCTCCAGTCTACCAACCCAACTCTACGTGAAATGCAGCGTAAACAATCAGAGAAAGGCATTTACAACGACCATCGAATACTGGTTTTTGCTTCTCTGTCGCTGGGGAAGCAGGGATTGGATGATGTTCTTACTGCTGTCTCAGGGCAGCCTGATGCGGTGATCGTGTTCCGGGGGATCCCTGATGGGATGAACCTTGGTCAGGTCGTTAAAGCTATTCAGGCACTGGCAGCAAAAAAAGACCCTGTGCCAAACATCATTATTCATCCTGAGTTGTTCAAAACGTACAAAATAACAGCCGTTCCCACGATTGTTCTGCTTGAAGATGAGCCGCTGCCTGGTGAGCAACCCAATGTGATAGCCCAGGTATCCGGTTTGTCCGATCCGGTTTGGCTTGCTCGGGAGGTCAATAACGGTGAAAAAGGTGATCTTGGCGTCAAAGGGCCAGTGGAGAAAATTAGCGAGCCTGATCTCATTGATGTTGCCAAGAAACGCCTCGTCAATATCGACTGGGAAGAAAAGAAAAAACAGGCTCTAGAGAGATTCTGGACCAAACAGAACTTCAACGAGCTGCCTAGGGCGTCTAAAGCCAGGACCCGAGAAATTGATCCCAGCGTCATGATCACCAGTGACATCAGCACTCCTGATGGCACTGTGTTCGCTCATGCCGGTGATGTGATCAACCCTTTGTGCGACCCGAAAGAAGTCTGCAAGCCGGGAACGCGACCATTCACCCAAGCCGTGGTGGTTTTCGACCCTTTAGATAAAAAGCAGATGGAGCTGCTGGCCAAGAAACTGCCTGAAATCAAGCAGGAGCCAGGAGTACAGCGGATCACCTACATCGCTATCGCGTTCGATAAGGAAAAAGGCTGGGATGCCTATAAACATCTCACTGACAACTTTGATTCACCGGTTTATTTGCTGACGCCGGATCTGATGACTCGATTCGAGTTGGAGCATACCCCGAGCGTAATTACCGCCAGAGGCAAGAAGTTTGTTGTCCGCGAGCTTGCTGAGGAGGTCGATAAATGATTTACAAGGGATGATTACGGAGACAAGAACTCCTCTCTGGAGCGTTTGAGCGGTTATGTCTGGCGTTATTGCAAGTTTGACGCGAGAAGGCTCCGTTCCCTCGAAGACTATCCGGCGAGCGCCAAATGACTTGAATTGTCATGTCAGCAAGGTTTTTTTCACGAAAAGTCTGCTGTTATGGAGAAACATTTGAATAACGTAAAGGCCTGACCATGATACAAAAAATCCTGCGAAGAATGACCGTAAGCGCGGTCTTTTGGGTTAGCTCGGTATCGGCTGACCCTGGATGCCAGAATGCAGAAGTTATCGGCGGCAAGCTGATCACAGACATCTGCTGGCGCTGTATTTTTCCCATCAAAGTAGCAGGGGTTCCTATAAGTGGCGGTGGAGGATCATTTCCGAGCGAAGCCGCCAGCAACCCACTGTGCATGTGCGAGGATAATCTCGGTATTCCTCGGCCAGGCGTGACCACTTCAATGTGGGAGCCAGCCCGGCTCGTTGAATTTCAGAGAGTGCCTGGTTGCTCATCTGTCTTGAATGGGGTCAGGTTTCCGTTTGACCGGACTCACCAAGGACATCACGGTATGGGGGATATGGATGGGGGTGATGGGTCTTTCATGCACTATCACTACTATGCGTTCCCTTTGTTGGTGATGCTTGATTTGTTTATCAAGCAGACGTGCAACGCCGATGGGTATATGGACCTCGACATCATGTACATGTCTGAGTTAGACCCGACCTGGAATAATGATGAGCTGGCCTTTTTCACTAATCCAGAAGCTGCGGCAGTGGCAAACCCAATTGCGGCGGCTGCGTGTACTGCAGATGCGGTCTCATCAACTGCCGGAAAACCTTTAAAACAGCTTTTCTGGTGTGCAGGCTCATGGGGCACCTTGTATCCATTTAGTGGCAACCAGAACGGTGGGAAAGGGGTTATCCGTGATAGCAGCCTTCTTGGTACAAGGGTTTTGGCCGCATTGCATCGTCGTGGTCTGGCTTGGAAGACAATGGGGTCTGAGGCTATGTGTAGAGGCGTTATCAGTCCAACACTTCCCAAAACGCAGTACAAATTTACGCTATTGCACCCGGTTCCAGAGACCAACTCATCTCATGTCATTGGTGAATCCACCTTAACTTGGGGGTTGGCGCGAACTATACCGACAATTGGGCAGGACCCTATCTACACCATCTGGCGATGGAATGACTGCTGCAACAATTGATCAGCACGTAACGAATTTGAACGGGCGTTTCTGATTATGCCCAAAAAGGGCCACTACACGTACAGGTGGCCTTTGTCTTCTCAGATAGCATGGGAAGGTTGAAGTGGAGAACAGAATGCGAAGTCATCATTATTTTATGAGAGCCGTGGCCTCGCTGTTGACAGTCACCCTGTCTGCGCTACCGATACATTCCTATGCTAACGGTAGTCAAGACCCGGACATCACAGCGGTGGGTAAAGAAGCCCAAGGATTCGGACAAAACCTCTCAAACTCATTCAAATCAAGCTCGGGGACCGTGCATAATGGCACTATCTCCATGCCGACGTTGAAAGATGGGCAGTTCCAGATGAATGGGGGGAGCCAGATTAATGTCAATGATCTATTTCCCGGAACGAGTGGCACCAACAATAAACCGGACAGCTATTATTTCCCTGACGCCAACAAACCCGATGTGGGAAGCCTGC